>NZ_RXHS01000002.1 GCF_004138125.1 Seramator thermalis | reverse complement strand
GCCAAGGTTAGTTTTCATTTTATTCCTTGGGGCAAGGTTATGCTCTACCAACTGAGCTACTTCCGCATTCGTTTATTTTATTCTTATCGTTCTCTTACGACTTTTTGTTGGATGTTCCTTGCCAAGGTTAGTTTTCATTTTATTCCTTGGGGCAAGGTTATGCTCTACCAACTGAGCTACTTCCGCATTCGTTTATTTTATTCTTATCGTTCTCTTACGACTTTTTGTTGGATGTTCCTTGCCAAGGTTAGTTTTCATTTTATTCCTTGGGGCAAGGTTATGCTCTACCAACTGAGCTACTTCCGCATTCGTTTATTCATTGCGATTTCGGATTGCAAAGATAGTGGTTCGTTTGTTTCTGACAAAGAAATTGAATCAAAATTTCAGCAAACGGACTATTTTTTCGAGATATTGAGCATCGATTTCATCGAAAAAAGCTTCTTGATCACTGTCAACATCGAGTACAGCGATCACTTTCTCATTGTCGATAACAGGCACAACAATTTCGGATTTCGATAATGAACTGCATGCAATATGTCCGGGAAAAGCATTTACGTCAGGGACGACAAGTGTCTTACTGTTTTTCCATGCAGTTCCACAAACTCCTTTTCCAAATCCGATTCTGGTACAGGCAATCGGCCCTTGAAACGGGCCTAAAACGAGTTGATCGACTTTTACGATGTAAAAACCGATCCACAAAAAATTAAATGTGTCTTTCAATGCAGCACACAAGTTAGCCATATTGGCGATTGTGTCGGATTCCGAACCGATCAGAGAAACGAGTTGCGGAAATAATTCTTCGTATTTGCTTCTTTTGTCTGTGGCTGAAACAGATATTGCTTCACTCATTTTTTGTTGGAAATTGATCGTATTAAAAATCGCATTATCGCGTCATTTAGCCGTGATAATGCGATGTAAAAAATTATTTTAGCAAGATTATTTACTGCCCTGCCTGCTGTTGAGCATCTTGTATCATTTTTTCATTCGGAAGAATGTAAACTTCTACGCGACGATTCTGAGTTCTTCCCTCAACAGTGCTGTTGTCTGCCACCGGCTGTGTGGATCCGAATCCTTGGGCAATCATTCTCGAACCGCTAACACCTTTGGAAACCAAATAATTATACACAGATTCAGCACGACGCTGAGATAAAGGATTGTTGATCTGATCGTTTCCGGTGCTGTCCGTATGACCGTAAATTTTGACGTCGGTATCGGGATTGTTCAACAACGATTCGGCAAACTTATCAAGCGATGCACGACTTTCAGTATTTAATGTACTCGAGTTTGTTGCAAACAAAATCCCTGATTCGAAAGTAACTTTAATAGCTTGTCCATCATTTACTTTCTCAACTTGGGCACCTTCGATTTTCTCGAGCTCTGCTGCCTGCTTGTCCATCTTGTTACCGATTATGGCTCCTGCGGTTCCACCCAAAACTGTGCCAATTCCTGCTCCTATGGCAGCTCCTTTGCCTCCTCCGGCAATTGCTCCGATACCTGCACCCAAAGCAGCTCCGGCACCGGCACCGATTCCACCTCCCTTAACAGTATTGCTGGCTCCACAACCCGATAATACAATTGCGCCACCTAAAACTGCGATGGCAAAAACCTTCGAAATAACTTTCATTGTCGTTTTTGTAATTAAATAAATATTGTTGTTAATAAAAAAAAATGTCTAATCAAACAAATTCAGAGAATCGCAATACGCCAACTCACCGGCAACAATTGCTTCTATCTCTTCTTCTTTGAAATCTCGGATTTTATCCTTCATCGCATTTTTAATGACGTATTCAAGCAGTTCGTCCTCATCAATCTCCACTTCGGTATCGTCATCTCCATCCAGAAATCCTTTTTCGTCGTAAAAATCGTACATGAGATCTACAACGTAGTTGATTTCGTCGTCGGAGAAACTGTTTTGCATCTCTTCGGAGATGAATTTTCTGATAAATCTAATGGAATCGTCCTCATCGTATTCCAATATTTTATTATCCTTGCTCATACTTCGTTAAATTGAGTTAGTTGTTTGATGAAAATTCATTGAAATGGTTTAATGTCCGACATAGAAAATATTAAAAAATTAAACATTTAATTAAACTATCTCACACCTTTTCCTATCTTAAAACAATAGTAGCGAAAATATGTTCATAAAGGGAAAGTAATATTTAAGCCATACAATATCCCATTGATGAACGATTTGCATCGGAGAAATTTTATTAAAAACCGATCGATTTTCGATCATCATACAAAAAGATAATTGTACTTTTGTAGAAACGTAAACAATTTTTTCAACTTGATTTTTACCTCCGAATATGAAAAATTTAAACTCAAATGAATTAATCGATTTTGCACGAGAAATCACCACGGCTTCTTTATCTGATTTTAAGGCTACAACAGATGATCCGATCGTGAAAAAATATCTCGAAACCATCTCATCAATTACAGATGAGTTGGAGCAAGCTCTTGCCAATATTCACAGCAATGAGATAACCCTTAAAACACTTGAAGCCGACCGAGTAAGAGATCGTGCTTTATCGGTTTTCAGACGATTGATGCAAACATACGAAATGAGCGAGGAGAACTCGCCGGAAGCAATTGCTTATGAAGCATTGAACGAACTTTGGATGGATAAATATGATCCACTTCCCTTCATGAGTTTGAATGTGGAAACTCAAGGAATCGATGAGCTTGTTTTTGATTTAAGCTCTTCAAAATATTCTGATTACGTCAAAACACTTAAGTTGGAAGATGTTCTCTTGTCTATAAAGAATGCGAACGAATCATTTAAGCAAATGGTGGGCGAACATCATCAAACCGATAAATTGAAACCCAACTATGATGCAAGGGAACTGAAAAAAGAACTTTTCGAAACGCTTGAGCAGTATGGAGCATACGTGAACAATCTTTCGGAACTTCCCGATCACAAAGATATGCAAAGACTATCCAAAATATTGGCAGATACGCAACAACGTATCGAGAAACAAACACAAATACCTCTTACCAATTCATCCGAAACGAATAAAACACAAAACAGCAAAGATATTGCATAATTTTGTCGACACAATTTCAATATTTCAGGAATATGAGAAAAATAGAAAAAACCGGAAAATCGAAAAAACTTACCGTATATTCTTTGGTTACCCTTGTGACAATTGTATTGCTGCAATCATGCGGCAGTGTGCCGGTAACAGGACGCAAGCAACTTCTTCTTGTTTCGGACGATGAAGTAATTTCATTGAGTTTGAAACAGTATCAGGAGTATATGAATACGGCAAAAGTAATAAAAGGAACGAAAGATGCCGAAATGGTTGCTCGTGTAGGACAACGACTTGCCTCTGCCGTCGAATCCTATCTTTCAAACAACGGTTATGCAACGGAGATTCAAAAGTATAAATGGGAATTTTCGCTCGTTCAGGACCAGAGCGTCAATGCATTCGCAATGCCGGGCGGAAAAGTTGTCATTAATAGCGGATTGATTCCTGTTGCGGGAGATGAAGCTTCGTTGGCAGTAGTTGTCGGGCACGAAATTGCGCACGTTGTAGCCAAACACGCCAACGAACGACTGAGTCAGCAAATAGCCCTCCAATACGGCGGAGCTATGGCCGGAAATATTTTGGGTGGTGCGGCCGCATCCGAATTGGGACAGACAGTTTTCGGACTTGGAGCTCAGGTAGGTGTTATGCTTCCTTATGCCCGTAAACAGGAATATGAAGCCGACAGACTTGGCGTCATTTTCATGGCAATGGCCGGTTACGATCCGCGTGTTTCTGTGCCCTTCTGGCAAAGAATGGCCGAGAGTGCAGGGGGAGGAAATAATTTTGAATTTTTAAGCACCCACCCCACCGATGCTAATCGTATAAAACAATTGCAAAGCGTTGTACCTGAAGCATTGAAGTTTTATACGGGAAGCACAACAAATCAACCGAACGCTTCGAGCACAAACAAAACATCAACCAATACTTCAAAAGATTGGACATTCTGACAAAATCTCCATATTACCAAAAAGCCCTCCGGAATGGTTAAATATTCCGGGGGGCTTTCGTTTTCTGTTTTTCATCTGCATCCTAACACAGGCACGAAACCAGATTGCGATCACCATAAGCATTATCCACTCTCGCCACATTCACCCAAAACTTGTTTTGAGCAACGAACGGCAACGGATATATAGCTTTACTGCGAGGATAAGCATGTTTCCATTCATCGGCAACAGCTTCGTATTCGGGATGCGGAGCATTCACCAATACATTGTCTTCGAAGGTATATTCTCCACGCGAAACTTCGATGATTTCGTCATGAATCCGGAGCATTGCATCTACAAAACGATTTAGTTCGGCAAGACTTTCACTTTCGGTAGGTTCAATCATTAAGGTGCCGTGTACGGGAAACGACAACGTAGGCGCATGATAACCATAATCTATCAATCGCTTGGCGATATCGGTCTCGGTTATTCCCGAAATTTCTTTCAGACCACGACATTCGAGGATCAACTCATGCCCCACTCTTCCTTGTGCCCCCCGATATACAATTCCGTAGGCATCCTTCAGCTTTTCAGCCAAATAATTGGCATTGAGAATGGCCATCTTCGTCGCTTCCGTCAAACCGTCAGCTCCCATCATCTTGATATAGGCATAGGTTATCTCGAGCACTCCGGCACTTCCGTAAGGAGCCGCAGATACCGCATTGGTAGCTTTATCAAACATCACGGGATGTCCGGGAAGAAACGGCACGAGACGTTCGCTCACGCAAATAGGGCCTACTCCCGGTCCACCTCCACCATGAGGAATGGCGAACGTTTTGTGCAGATTGAGATGACAAACATCGGCACCAATAGTTCCCGGATTCGTAATGCCGACTTGTGCATTCATGTTCGCTCCATCCATATAAACCAAGCCGCCTGCCTCGTGAATGAGACGACACATCTCCTTGATTTTTACTTCGAAAATTCCGTGAGTGGAAGGATAGGTAATCATGAAAGCAGCCAAATTATCGCGATATTCCTCTATTTTGTTTCGAAAATCTTCGAGATCCACATTTCCTTTTTCATCCGTAGCCACAGTAACCGGCGTATAACCCGCCTGCACAGCGCTTGCCGGATTAGTGCCATGCGCCGAAGCGGGAATGAGCACGATGTTGCGATGCCCTTGTCCGATACTTTCCAGATAACTTGCAATCGTAATCAAACCGGCATATTCTCCCGCAGCACCCGAATTAGGTTGCAGACTGACTCCTGCAAAGCCGGTAATTTCGGCGAGCATCGATTTTAGTTCATCGATCATTTCAAGATAACCTTCTGCCTGATCGGTAGGAGCATAGGGATGAATTTTCTGAAATCCGGCATATCCGAGCGGAAGCAGTTCCGATGCTGCATTGAGCTTCATCGTGCACGAACCGAGAGAAATCATTGAATGAGCCAGCGAAATATCTTTGCGTTCTAATCGTTTGATATACCGCATCAATTCGGTTTCGGTATGATAACTGTTGAAAACCGGATGCGTGAGAAATGGCGAAGTACGCAAAAAATTGTTTCGCAGCGAAATTTTTTCAGGCAGATCGTCAAACATAAAAACCCTCGAACTGCCCGCTGCCATTGCAAACACGGCAAGTAATTCGTGGGCACGATAATCGTTGGTCGTTTCGTCGATGCTTATCCCGATTTCGCCGGTTTCGAAATAACGAAGATTAATGGATCGAAGTTCGGCATTGTTTTTAATATCCTGAATCGAAATATCCGAAGGTAAGGCTATTTTTAATGTATCGAAAAATTGTTCGTTCAATTGTTTATAACCAAGCTCCCTTAATTCGTCGGAGAGATGCGAAGCAATAGAATGTATCCGCCGGGCAATGGTTTTGAGGCCTTCGGGGCCATGATATACGGCATAAAACGACGACATGGTAGCCAACAAGGCTTGAGCCGTACAAATATTCGAAGTAGCCTTTTCGCGTTTGATATGCTGTTCGCGGGTTTGTAAAGCCATACGCAGCGCCTGTTTGCCATAAGCATCTTTCGAAATGCCGATGATTCTGCCCGGCATGTTTCGTTTGTATTCTTCCCGAGTTGCAAAAAAAGCAGCAGACGGTCCGCCATAAAACATCGGAATTCCAAATCGCTGGCTACTGCCGAATGCAATATCGGCACCCCATTCTCCGGGAGGAGTCAGCAACACGAGAGCCAGTAAATCGGTAGCTACGGCTACTTTGCAGTCGGCAGCATGCGCTTTTTCGACAAATGAACGATAATCTTCTACCTTGCCGTCACTGTCGGGATATTGAACAATGGCACCAAAATAATTCACATCCAAATTTACGTTTTTATAGTCTCCAACCACAATATCGATGCCCACACGACTCATCCGCGTTTTTAAAACCGCCAGCGTTTGCGGAAAAATATGTTCGTCCACAAACAACGATTGGGCTCCGGCCTTTTGCTTTTCTTTCGAGCGAAGCGAATGCATCATTGTGGCAGCTTCAGCTGCTGCAGTAGCTTCGTCGAGCAACGACGAATTGGCAAGAGGCAAGCCGGTCAAATCGCTTACAACTGTCTGAAAATTGAGCAATGCTTCCAGTCTGCCCTGCGAAATTTCGGCTTGATAGGGCGTATAGGAGGTGTACCAGACAGGATTTTCGAACACATTGCGATAAATAACGGCCGGTGTTATAGTATCGTACCATCCCATGCCGATATAGGAAGCAAAAATTTTGTTTCTGGATGCCAAATGAGCTATCTCTTCCGCATATTCCTGTTCGGACAAAGCAGCAGGCAACACTAATGGATTTTCGAGCCGGATGTCCTCGGGAATGGTTTGATCGATTAATTCGTCGAGCGATGACACGCCAATCGCATCAAGCATGACTTTCATATCATCGTCTCCAACTCCGAGATGACGCGTTTTGAAATGTTCAATTTTCATATTGTTTCAAAATTTGTTTTGTGAGATGCAATAAGGAATTTCCTTACTGTAAATCCAAGATTAAGACAAGTGTGATGTGGTTTATTCTTGTGAAAAAAATCAAAAACTATGATTTCATCCCTACAAATGGATTGTATTTTTTCTCATTTGCTATCGTTGTAAATGGTCCGTGACCCGGATAAACAATCGTTTCGTTGGGAAAAGAAAACATAATATTTCGTATTCCGTCCACCAGTGTTTCGTAATTGCCCCCTTCTAAATCGGTACGCCCGATACTTCCATTAAAAAGCACATCGCCGCCGTAAACCGAACCGGATGGCTCATGATAGAAAACCAAACTGCCGGGCGAATGGCCGGGAACGTGGAAAACTCTGAGAATCTGATTCCCGAATTTGATTGAATCGCCGTGGTACAAAAATGTACCGATTGTCGGAATATTTATGCTCGCATCATCGAAACCAAATGCCCGTAATTGTTCCGGAAGACTTTCGAGAAGAAATAGATCGTCGGGATGAGCTTCGGCTGAAATGCCAAATTGGGATGCAATAAAATTGTTGCCAAAAATATGATCGAAATGCAGATGCGTATTTAAAAGGTGTTTTACAACCAAATCATTATCGATGATATAATTGAGCAATAAAGCTTTTTCGTCTGGATAATAACAAGCAGGATCTATTACTACACACTCGCCGGTTTCATCGGAAAGCACATACGTGTTTACCGCCAATGGATTAAATTCGAATAATTTACTTTTCATCTACCTGTATCGTGTATCGGAAAGCAACATACTTGCATTCCGCCTACAAATATACATGTTTCTTCGATAATCTTTATCGTGAAACGTATAAATGGTGCTTTCAAATTGGCAGATACACAATTTTTTTTGTTTTAAAATAAGGCTGAGGGAAATAAACAGAAAGATCGGTTATCTCTACCTGCTTTCGATATCGATGAATTTCGGAAGTCAAATCACCACCTTTCAGACAAATAATGCCGTTGGGAAGTGCATTATGCTGCTCATTCGAGATATTTTTGCGCGTTACTTTTACTAAATCGTCAAGCGGCATTACCGCGCGACTAACAACGAAATCGAACTTTCTTTTTTCGTCCTCGACGCGAGCATGATTAAAAGAAACGTTTTGTAAACCGACGGTTCTTGAAATTTCTTGGGCAACGCGAATTTTTTTACCGATGCTGTCGAGCAACAGAAATTGAACATCCGGAAAGAAAATTGCCATCGGAATACCCGGAAAGCCGCCTCCCGTACCTACATCCATGATGTTTGTTTTGGGCGCAAAACGAATATATTTGGCAATGGATAGCGAATGAAGCACATGATGCAACGGCAATTCATCGATATCTTTGCGGGAAATAACATTAATTTTCGAATTCCATTCTGCGTATAAATCGGGCAACAGCTCGAACTGTTCGAGTTGTTTATCGGATAGGTCGGGGAAAAAAGACAACAACAATTCTCTCATTTCAAATCTCTGCTAATTTCCAAACAGTTGTATTTTCACGCAAGAGGTGGCGAATCTCTTCGTAAGGAATAAAAATAACCGGGGCACTGATAAGATAGGCCGAGTATTCCCCTTTGTTGAAAATAAATGTGATCCCTTTTGCATCAATCAAAAAGTTTCGGTTTGGAACTATTTCGTTAACTCCGAAGTAACCAAGCTGTTCTAATTCACTTATATCATTCACGCCGTTCTGTTTGAGGAGCTTGTTGATAATGATTCGACGTAATTGCGGTTCGTATCCTTCTATGAAAATATCCTTTTCTGAAAGAATATTTCCTGTTTTGAGATCGATGACAAAATTCCTGAAAGTTTCATACGATTCACTTCCTCCTTTATTACTCACACTCCTAACCTGCAGCGAAATAAGATCATTTTGATTGTAGGTGACAGTATCGGTGAGTGTTTCATAATAGGAATAGAATTCGCTTCGCGGTTCATCTGCTTCTTCCTCCGAAGTGAAATATGAACTATCGGTTAAGGCCGTAAGCGGGTCTTTATCGAACCTGTTTTCTCGAAAATTTCTGGCATCTTGCCTGTAACGTTGGAAATAAGTGTCAATATATGATTTTGCGGCTTGCTGCAATGAAATCCCGGTATTGGATTGTCCGAAAATACAACTTGTCCAAAGATTGGTCAACGTGTCGATATTCATTTTTTTTGAAGCTACGGGATAAACCAGTCGGATTTCCAGATTGCATGAAGATTTGGAGGGGTCGTTGTCAAGAAACATTTGTTGCGATAAATATAAAGTATCGAACACAACATCATTATCTTGCGGGATATTTGATTTTTTGGTATTACAAGCGGAGAAAATAAATACCGGAATCAAAAATAAAGGTATAAATGTGATGTTTTTAAACATATTATTTTTCTTTCCTGTTAATTTTAAACGAACATCGTATTCATTTATTCGAAAATCATGACGAAAAAAGTTAATCCCATCCCATTTACAAAAGCGACGAATACAAAGTTGCAAATTATTTTTGTAAAGCAACGTCCATAATTTAAAAATTTTACTTATCTATCCGATATTTTCATTTTGTTCCACATAGCAGCAACCTGACACAACTCGTCATACCACTCCTTTCCGAATCGTCTCACCAGGGGCTCTTCCAAAAATTGGAACAACTTTACTCCATTTCGGTTCGCGGCTCTTATTGCAGGACTGCAAATTGACCAACGATCGTAGTTCAGTGCAGGCAATCCGTTGACAGTGCTCTCTCGAATGGGATAAAGATGACACGAAACAGGCTTTTGTACAGAAATCCGGCCTTCGCGAAAGGCTTTATCGATAACACATTTGCATATTCCGGTTTCTTCAAAACAAGTGAAAACACATTCCTTTCCTTTAATAATGGAAGTAACCAACTCCCCATCGGTATCCACGTAGGCAATGCCCTGTTTTTGGATAAGCTCCTGAGCCGCAGGCGACAATTCGTCCCAAATTAATGGCAATATGCCTTTAATTTCTTCATACTCACTCTCTGTGAGGGAAGCACCCGAATCACCTTCTACACAACAAGCCCCCATACATTTGGGCAAGTCGCAACAGAAATTCGCCTCTAAAATGTCATCCGACAGAATCACGTCTTGTATTTGAATCATCTTATTTTAATCTGAATGGTTGTGAGGTAGAAATTTGTTTGAGTTTTTTAAGGAGTATCACACAAAGAATGGCACTTGCGACGGAAAGCATAATCAACCACAATGTAACCGGAGGATTATTCACTTGATCAAGTGCTTTTTCCCCCACAAAAAAATTAACGACAATTACGGAAGCATTATTAAAAAAATGAGCCTTAACAGGCACCCACAAATTTCTACTAAACAAAAATAAATATCCCAACAATGCACCTAAGATCAATCTTGGGAAAAATCCGAAGAATTGCAGATGTATTGCACTAAAAATGAAAGCCGTAATCCAAACTGACCCGTGTCCGCTTTTTGTCCATGATTCTACTTCGCGTTGCAATACTCCGCGAAAAAAAAACTCTTCAGAAACGGCTGTGAATGCTCCGATCAATAAAATATTCGAAATAAAGCCCAACAAATCCTTTCCTTGAAGTAACTTTTGAGTGACGGCTTCGGCTGCCTGTTCCGAATTGCGCATCCATGCCTCGATATCGGCCAACTGTTTTGGTAAGATCATCCGCTCGTTGAGTTGTGTTGTAAGCGAAATCATTGGCATGGCCACGACAAAAAGCAATATGGCGGAGGTAATAAATTTATAAAAATTCGAACTTTTCTGAAGATTTAAATACTTCGAAGGCGAGTCTGTCCAAACTGCTATGCAAATTGCAGGTAAAAAAAACATGAAAAGACTCTGCAAAAAGGTATTTAACCTGATAAACCATACGCTATCGCGATCGTTCCAACCGAAAATACCCGAAAAGATTGTAATAAATGCTCCCGTCAAAAAAAGCCCAATGAAAGAGCATAAAAAAAGATGAAAAATTCTCGAAACCGGCGTGGAATTCTTTAATAATCGCATCATGGATTCATCATTTTAAACGACAAAAATAAACAAATTCGGCCAATGTTGATAAACGAGACTTGCACTATTTGGCATGAAGAGAATTACTCCGGCCAATCATTTGAAAATAATTTTGCAATTTGGAAGAATAACCGTAATTTTGCACCTCAAAAAAAATTGAGTTAAAGCCAATCGAAAAAACTTGATTTTCAGTCTGAACAGAATTTAAGAACAAAGGTTAGAAACCAACAAAGACGCTGTAATGAATATAACGCTTAACAAAACGGACAACGTAAATGGTGTAATAGCCATAGAAATCGAAAAACAGGATTACGCCGAAAAAGTAGAAAACGAACTGAAACGCTTTCGTCAAAAAGCATCTATACCGGGATTCAGACCAGGGAAAGTACCTGCCGAAATTATCCGGAAAATGTACGGCAAATCGATACTCGCCGATGAACTCAACAAGTTGGTGAGCGATGAACTGTTTAAATACATTCGCGAAAATAATCTTGAGATTCTTGGCGAACCACTTCCTAACGAAACGGACCAAAAAACAATCGATTTTGACAAGGACGAAACATTCGAATTCAAATTCGATATTGGCTTTGCTCCCGAATTTGACCTGCCATTGAGCGCCGAAGACGAACTCACATATTATACCGTGAAACTCGAAGACGATTTGCTGAAACAGCAACTCGAAGCCTATAAGACAAATTACGGAACTTATCAATCGGTTGACGAACCGGCACTGGAAAACGACTTGCTGAAAGGCACTCTTACTGAGTTTGAGGACGGTGCGCCTAAAGAGAACGGGCTGATTATCGAAAATGCCATTTTGATGCCTTCGTATGTGAAAGACGAAGAAATCAAAAAAAGCCTTACCGGCGTGAAAGTTGGCGACAAAATTGTTTTTAATCCAAAAAAAGCATACGACAACAACGAAGCCGAAGTGGCCTCACTTTTGCAAACTACAAAGGATAACATCAAAGATGTAAATTCGGACTTCGAATTCGAGGTAAAAGAAATTACCCGTTACCAAGAAGCCGAAATGAATCAGGAGCTTTTCGATAAAGTGCTGGGGCCGGGTGTAGTGAACAGTGAAGAGGAATTTGCCGAAAAAGTGGCCGAATCGCTCAATAATCAGTTTAAGCCCGACAGCGATAATCTGTTTATGCGCGAAGTGCGCAAATTATTTTTAGAAAAGCTGAAAGATGTCCAATTACCGGATGCATTCCTTAAACGCTGGCTTTTGGCTTCGGATGAAAAGAAGACACAGGAATCTGTTGAGGAAGAATATCCACAGATGATGGAAGATTTAAAATTTCTGTTGGCTAAAAACAAAATTGTGAAACAACTGAATATCGAAATCAAATCGGAAGATGTTCAGGCAAAAGCCGAAGAAGTGGCTAAAGCCCAATTTGCACAATACGGGATGAGCAATCTTCCTGCCGAAACGTTGAAAAGCTACGTCAACAGCATGCTTTCGAACGAAAATACGGTGAGAAATATCATTCAAAATATTGAAGACGAAAAGGTGATCGATTGGGTGAAACAAACCGTTAAAGTAATCGATAAGGAAATTTCGACGAAAGAATTGAACGAACTCTTTACTGAAGAAGAGCATAATCATTCGGAGGAAGAACACCACCACGATCATTCTTCGGAAACTGAAACAGAAACCGAAAAAGAAGCATAACGATTTTTTTGATCATAACATTTCGTTCGACGAAAGTTTTTACCCGTTTTTTACAGACAAAGCAACAGATATTTCAACTAAACATGTTAACTTTGTTCTGAAAGAATAAACAAGGTAGGAACTTTCGTCATTTTTATATCTTTGGCATCTTATTTGCTAAGATTAAACATTATACAAAGAAAGGAAAATATGAAAAACGATAACGATTTCAGAAAATATGCCGTCAAACATTTAGGCATGAACGGCTCACGGCTTGACAGCTACATGAAAATAACCAGCGATTATGGTTATATCTCGCCTACCATCATTGAAGAGCGTCAACTGAATGTGGCTCAAATGGATGTTTTTTCGAGATTGATGATGGATCGCATCATCTTTTTGGGCACTCAGGTAGATGACTATACGGCAAATGTGGTGCAAGCCCAATTGCTATATTTGGATTCTTCGGACCCGGGGAAAGATATCTCGATATACATCAACTCGCCGGGAGGATCGGTTTATGCCGGTTATGGCATTTACGACACCATGCAGTTTATTTCGAGTGACGTATCCACAATCTGCACAGGTATAGCCGCATCGATGGCAGCCGTGCTGCTGGTGGCAGGTACGCCTAAGAAACGATTTGCGCTGACGCATTCGCGTGTGATGATTCACCAGCCGCTTGGTGGCGTTCAGGGTCAGGCATCCGATATCGAAATCACTGCACGCGAAATAGCAAGAGTAAAGCAAGAATTGTATTCGATCATTTCCAAACACTCAGGCCAACCGGTTGAAAAGGTTAGTAAAGATTCCGATCGCGATTTCTGGATGAGTGCTGCCGAAGCCAAAGATTACGGAATGGTGGATGATGTATTGGTAAGTAAAAAATAATACTCAATCAGGACAGATGGCAAAAAAAGCTAATAGTAGTAATCACTGCAGTTTTTGTGGAAGAAGCGAAAACGAAGTAACCTTGCTTATTTCCGGAGTATCGGGGTTCATTTGCGACATGTGTGCCGAGCAGGCGCATGAGATCGTGAATGAAACCTTTAAAGGCTCCGAGAAATCGCGCCTTGACATTTCGCTAAGTACGCTACCCAAACCAAAACAGATTAAAGATTTTCTGGATCAGTATGTGATTGGGCAAGATGCCGCCAAACGTTTTTTGTCCGTGTCGGTTTACAATCATTACAAACGTATTCTGCAAAAGAATATGAAAGACGATGTGGAAATCGAAAAATCGAACATTATCATGGTTGGGGCCACCGGAACGGGGAAAACGCTTCTTGCACGCACCATTGCGAAAATGCTGCAAGTTCCTTTCACCATTGTGGATGCCACAGTACTCACCGAAGCCGGCTATGTTGGAGAAGATATTGAAAGTATTTTGACCAGGCTTTTGCAGGTAGCCGACTATGATGTTGCCGCTGCCGAACGAGGCATCGTGTTTATCGACGAAATCGACAAAATAGCCCGTAAGGGAGATAACCCGTCCATCACACGTGATGTAAGTGGCGAAGGCGTGCAGCAAGGCTTGCTGAAATTGTTGGAAGGTTCGGTGGTGAATGTGCCGCCACAAGGAGGCAGGAAACATCCCGAGCAGCGCATGATTTCGGTGAACACGAAAAACATCCTGTTTATCTGTGGCGGAGCTTTTGATGGCATAGAGAGAAAGATTGCCCAACGTCTCAATACGCATGTGGTGGGTTATTCGTCGAGCAAAGAAACGGCCCGTATCGATCGGGAAAATTTAATGCAATATATCACTCCGATGGATTTGAAAGCCTTCGGACTGATTCCCGAAATTATAGGTCGATTACCCATTCTTACTTATCTTGAACCATTAGATAGAGATGCCTTGATGCGTATATTGGTAGAACCACGCAACTCTATCATTAAGCAATACGAAAAATTATTCGAGATGGATGGAATTGCATTGACTTTCGATAAAAGCGCATTTGAATTTATCGTCGATAAGGCTATCGAATTCAAACTCGGTGCAAGAGGATTGCGGTCTATTGTTGAAGCGATTATGATTGACGCTATGTTTGCGTTGCCGTCGGAAACCAATCGAAAAAAACTGCATATTACACGAGAGTATGCCGAGGAGCACCTCGAAAAATCGGATTTTGGCAGATTGAAAGTTGCTTGACAGGCAATTTTGTCCCTCATCTGGTAGATTTAACTAACAGGTCTGTAAAATCTTTAACAGACCTGTTTTTTGATATTTCGTTCGTAAATTATTAACATATAGGGATTTTCAACTGTTTTAATTGTGCTTTGCGCAACTTGTTCACTCATTTCTGTAAAGCATCTCGAAAAAAATTCGGCCCACTATGTTTTCAAACTACATTTTTTTGTTGTATTGAAAAATACAACTATATTTGTTTCTTCCAATAAAGAAATTGCATTGGGAAAATGAATCCCTAAATTTGGGGAATTGGGTTTATGAAAAAACAGGACACGCTGTACGAAGGTCTAAAAAAATATTTCGGGTTCGATACCTTCAAGGGCAACCAGGAGGCCATCATTCGAAGTATCCTTGATGGTAAGGATACTTTTGTTCTGATGCCGACAGGTGGCGGAAAATCTCTTTGCTATCAATTACCGGCGCTATTATCGAAGGGTACGGCTATTGTAATTTCGCCACTTATAGCTTTGATGAAAAATCAAGTTGACGCTATCCGTAATTATCACGAAGACAATGGTATCGCTCACTTTCTAAATTCATCGCTTACGAAAGCAGAAATCGAAAAAGTGAAAAAAGACGTTATCGAAGAAAAAACCAAGCTGCTATACGTTGCCCCCGAATCGCTCACAAAGCAAGAAAATATCGATTTTCTTAAAAATATAAACATTTCGTTCTATGCCGTAGATGAGGCTCATTGTATATCGGAATGGGGGCACGATTTTCGTCCTGAATATCGTCGCATCCGACCCATCATCAACGTAATAGGTCCCCGTCCGGTGATTGCCCTTACGGCTACGGCTACGCCAAAAGTTCAACACGATATACAGAAAACGCTGAACATGATTGATGCAGCCGTTTTCAAATCGTCTTTCAACAGACCAAATCTATATTACGAAGTAAGGCCCAAAACCGAAAAAGTGGATGCGGAAATTATCCGATACATACTCGGTCAGAAAAACAAATCGGGAATTGTATATTGCCTTAGTAGGAAAAAAGTGGATGATTTCGCCGAAATCCTGCAAGCCAATAATATTGCGGCTCTACCCTATCATGCCGGCATGGATGCTGCCACCCGAAGCGCCAACCAGGACGCTTTCTTAATGGAAAAAACCAATGTTATTGTTGCTACAATCGCATTCGGCATGGGGATCGACAAACCTGATGTGCGATACGTCATTCATTACGATATACCCAAAAGCCTCGAGGAATATTATCAAGAAACCGGACGTGCGGGTCGAGATGGTGGCGAAGGCAAGTGCATTGCATTTTATTCTCGAAAAGATCTCGAAAAATTGGAACGTTTCATGCAGGGGAAACCTATTTCGGAACAGGAAATCGGGAAACAATTACTAC
The DNA here is from genome assembly GCF_004138125.1 of Seramator thermalis. GTDB lineage: Bacteria > Bacteroidota > Bacteroidia > Bacteroidales > Dysgonomonadaceae > Seramator > Seramator thermalis. The sequence goes on along the minus strand of NZ_RXHS01000002.1, from coordinate 371,650 downwards.
TCGAAACAGCTGCCTATGCCGAAACATCCATTTGTCGGAGACAAATGCTTCTGCATTACTTCGGCGAAGAATACAACGAACCTAATTGCGAAAATTGTGATAATTGTTTAAATCCTAAAGTTAAAGTGGAAGCAAAAGATCTATTAATTACGGTTTTGGAAGCTATAACAGCGCTCAAAGAAAAGCACAAAACCGACTATGTAATCAATTTTCTACTCGGAAAAGAAACCTCCGAAATCGAAACATTCGGTCATGATCAGTTAGAAGAATTTGGATCAGGTTCCGACGAAGAGGAAAGTACATGGGAATCCGTTATTCGTCATGCTTTGTTGGAAAATTATTTAAAAAAAGACATCGAAAATTACGGACTTCTCAAAATAACAAAAAAAGGGAAAGATTTTTTAAAAAATCCTGTTTCATTCAAAATAACCAAAGAGGAAGAAGATAATCCTGACGAGCTCGAAGTTGAAGGCGATGGCGCAATAACGACCGGCGGGGGTAGTTTTGGGGCAGTCGATCCTGTTCTGTTCGCCATGATGAAGGACTTACGGAAAAAAATGTCGAAGAAACTAAACGTTCCTCCCTATGTGATTTTTCAGCCGGCCACCCTCGAAGCTATGGCGACTACCTATCCGATTACCCTTGAGGAATTGCAAAATATGCCCGGCGTGGGACCCGGAAAAGCCAAACGCTACGGAAAAGAGTTTATCGAATTGATTAAAAAGCATGTCGAAGAAAACGAAATCGAGCGTCCCGAAGACCTTCGAGTAAAAACAGTTGCTAACAAATCGAAACTTAAAGTTTCTATCGTTCAAGCAATTGACAGGAAAGTGGCTCTGGATGATTTGGCAGAATCGAAAGGAATTGATTTCGACGAAATGCTTTCGGAAGTTGAAGCCATTGTATATTCCGGAACAAAGATCAATATCGATTACTTCCTCGAAGAAGTGCTCGATCAAGACACTTTACAAGATATTTACGACTATTTTCAAGAAGCCGAAACCGACGATCTTGAAAAAGCAATTGAAGAATTGCCGGACTATAGCGAAACAGAAATACGCTTAGTACGCATCAAATTTTTCTCCGATATGGCAAACTGACATTTCATACTAAACATATCCGGTTGCGTTGTGTTATTACAACGAATCATTATTTATGAAAAAATGGAATTATTACAGCATATAAACAGTCCCGACGATTTAAAAAAACTTAGCATTGATCAACTCTCGACAGTTTGTGCCGAGCTTCGTGAATTTATTATAGATCAATTGTCTCATAATCCGGGGCATTTTGCTTCAAGTTTAGGAACTGTGGAATTAACTGTTGCACTACATTACCTCTACAATACTCCCTATGACCGAATTGTGTGGGATGTAGGGCATCAGGCCTACAGCCATAAAATACTTACCGGCAGGAGAGACAGATTTCACACCAACCGAAAGTTTGGAGGACTTTCCGGATTTACCAATCCGGCCGAAAGCGAATACGACACTTTTGCAGCAGGGCATGCTTCCACATCCATTTCGGCGGCGCTCGGGATGGCTGTTGCTGCTAACCTTCGAAATGAAGATGACCGACACGTTGTAGCTGTTATTGGCGATGGGGCGATGACCGGAGGATTGGCATACGAAGGACTGAATAATGTTTGTTCCCAGCCCAATAACCTGCTTATTATCTTGAACGACAATAATATGTCCATCGACAATAACGTAGGCGGTTTGCAAGATTATTTGGTAAGGCTCACCACATCGTCGAAATACAATAAACTTCGAAACAGCGTTTATCAAAAATTCAAACGAAATAACCTGATTGACGACGATAAAAAATACTTCGTACTGAGATTCAACAACAGCATTAAATCACTACTGACTAAACAGCAAAATCTTTTCGAAGGTTTCAATATTCGATATTTTGGACCTGTGGATGGACACAACCTCCCCGAATTGATCAGAGTGCTCCATAACATCAAAGATATGAAAGGCCCAAAACTGTTGCATGTGAAAACAGTAAAGGGAAAAGGATTTGCTCCCGCAGAAAAGGCTGCTACCGTTTGGCACGCTCCCGGCATTTTCAATAAGGAAACAGGCGAACGCATTGTTAAAATAAAGACGAACCAGCCTCAACTGTATCAGGACGTGTTTGGACACACGCTTGTCGAACTGGCTGAAAAAAATGAGCAAATTGTCGGAGTAACACCAGCCATGCCCACCGGGTGCTCCATGTCGTTTTTGATGAAGAAATTTCCGGAACGTTCATTCGACGTTGGAATTGCCGAGGCACATGCCGTAACTTTCTCAGCCGGAATGGCAAAAGAAGGGTTGATCCCGTTTTGCAATATCTACTCGTCGTTTATGCAGCGAGCCTACGATCAAGTAATTCATGATGTGGCTTTACAAAAGTTGAAAGTGATATTTTGCCTCGACAGAGCCGGTTTGGTTGGCGAAGATGGTGCTACGCATCACGGAGTGTTCGATCTGGCTTATATGCGCTGCATTCCGAATCTTGTTATTTCAGCCCCACTCAACGAACATGATCTGCGAAATCTCATGTTTACAGCTGTCTATGGTAACGACGGGCCATTCGTAATTCGCTATCCTCGGGGACAGGGAGAAATAGCCAACTGGCAAAACGAAATGAAAATTCTTCCAATCGGTAAAGGCAGAAAATTGAGAGAAGGAAAAAACATTGCGCTGATCTCTATTGGTCAGATCGGGAACGATACAGCCAAAGCCATCGATGCGGCAAAAGCTTTCGGCATTGAAGCAGGACATTACGATTTGCTTTTCCTGAAACCGATCGACGAAGATCTGCTCACAGAAGTGGCCGAAAATTATCGCCACATCATTACTGTCGAAAATGGCGTTATTACAGGAGGAATGGGAGATGCGGTTCTTGAATTTTTGGCAGCACACCATTACACCAACATCGAGGTTACTCGTCTCGGAATCAAAGATCAATTTATTACGCACGGATCTATCCAAGAGCTCAAACATTTATGCAAAATCGATGAAGAAGGCATTTTGAATACGATCCGGGAAGTTGATAAGCGGTTTAAAAATTCCACCATCATTCGACTAAATCCATATCAAATAAACTCACCGAGAGGCAAACACGATACTTCCGCTCGATAACTCCATCTATTTTTTTTTAATTTATCTTCACAAATGAAAATTGTTATAGCCGGTGCAGGTGAAGTTGGAACGCACTTAGCACGTTTACTCGGGCAAGAAAATCACGATATTACGTTGATGGACGAAAACAGAGATCGACTCAATAAAATAAAGGATAATGTCGAACTGATGCCTGTTGTAGGCAAATGTACATCATTGAACGACCTGAATGCTGCGGGCATTAAAGATGCCGATCTTTTTATTGGTGTTACACCCGAAGAATCACGAAATATCACGGCTTGCATGCTGGCCTCCAACCTTGGAGCAAAGAAAACTCTTGCCAGAATTGACAATTTCGAATATTTACTGCCAAAAAATATCGAATTCTTCGAACGTCTGGGTATCAATTCGATGATTTATCCCGAAATGATGGCAGCAAAAGAAATTGTGCAGGCACTTAAAACTCCTTGGACGCGCGTATGGTGGGAGCTATCGAATGGATCGGTTATTCTGACCGGAGCCAAAATAAGAGAAAATGCGCCAATAGCCAATAAATATCTATATGAACTAATTCAGGATAACAAAAAATTTCACATCGTTGCCATTAAACGCAACACCCAAACCATTATTCCTAAAGGAGCCGACCAAATAATCCCGGGCGATATATTGTATTTCACTACTTTGCGCAAGTATTTGGACGAAATGCCTCCCATGCTCGGAAAAAAATCATTCGAAACCAAAAATGTTTTCATCATGGGGGGAAGCCGCATTAGCATGCGCACAGTGCAATATCTCCCTCAAAATATGAAAATCAAAATCATAGAACAAAACAGGGAACGTGCAGAAATGCTGCTCGAAAAAGTACCCTCAAATGTTACCATATTGCTTGGTGATGGGCGCGATGCCGACTTACTTCAAAACGAAGGAATTACGGAGTCGGATGCTTTCATTGCCCTGACAGGCAACTCCGAGGCTAACATTCTGGCATGTTTGGTAGCTAAACAATATGGCGTGAAGAAAACCATTGCCGAAGTAGAAAATCTCGATTACATTAATATGGCCGAACGATTCGATATTGGTTCGGTGATTAATAAAAAAATGATTGCTGCCAGCAAGATATATGAACTGCTCCTCAAAGCGGATGTTTCGAATATCAAATGTTTGACTTTTGCAAATGCAAATGTGGGCGAAATCACGGCCAAGCCTAATTCGAAAGTTACCAAAAAACTGATCAAAAACCTCAATCTCCCGCCCGATATGACTTTTGGAGCGCTGATAAGAAACGGAGAGCCCATCCTTATTGACGGCGAGACTCAAATAGAACCCTACGACCAGGTAGTAGTATTTTTTCTGTCGAAATCAATAAAAAATATCGAAACCTTATTCAATTAAAATATTGTAATACAGTTTTTTTAGAAATGTTGCACTCGCACAAAAGAATATAAAAAAAATAGGAGGAACTTATCATTTTTCCTCCTATTCGTATCAGTGTGAATAACCTTCAACAAATTGTTTTTAATTTTTAAAGAATACCGCATCATCAATGGCATCGATAATAATCGGCTTCGATTTGTCCACCGTTCCGGCAAGTATATCTTTCGACAATTTGTTAAGCACCTTACGTTGAATAACACGTTTAACGGGACGAGCACCGAATTCGGGATCATATCCCGACTGAGCTATACTTTTAACCGCCTCTTCGGTGTAGGTTAATGTGATGCCATTTTCTGCAAGCATTTTGCTTACTCCGTCAAGCTGTAAACGAACAATTTGTTCGATCTCTTCTTCTTTCAACGGAGCAAATACAATGATATCGTCAATTCTGTTCAAAAATTCGGGACGAATAGTTGTTTTCAACATACCCATCACCTGATTTTTGGTGTCTTCGATGATCTCTTCCCTATTTTTTGGCGTGATCTTTTCGAAATTTTCCCGAATCAGATTCGAACCGAGGTTCGAAGTCATGATGATAATGGTGTTCTTAAAGTTCACTACTCTTCCCTTATTGTCCGTTAGACGCCCGTCATCGAGTACTTGCAACAGGATATTGAACACGTCGGGATGTGCTTTTTCTATTTCGTCGAATAACACAACCGAATAAGGTTTACGTCGAATGGCTTCGGTCAATTGACCACCTTCATCGTAGCCGACGTATCCGGGAGGTGCACCGATCAATCGTGTCGCACTGAATTTTTCCTGATATTCGCTCATATCGATGCGCGTCATCATGTTTTCGTCGTCGAACAGATAATCGGCCAAAGCTTTGGCTAATTCGGTCTTTCCTACGCCGGTTGTACCAAGGAAGATAAACGAACCGATGGGTCGCTTTGGATCGCTCAATCCTGCACGATTGCGTCTGATGGCATCGGCTACGGCCGTAATAGCTTCATCCTGACCAACCACACGTTTGTGAAGTTCATCTTCCAAATGAAGCAGTTTTTCGCGTTCGCTCTGCATCATTTTGCTGACCGGGATTCCTGTCCATCGTGAAACCACATCTGCAATATCTTCGGCATCGACTTCTTCCTTAATCATGGCTCGTCCGCCCTGACGCTCGTGCAACTCTTGTTGAAGCATTTCGATTTGTTTTTCCAAATCACGAATTTTTCCATATCGGAGTTCTGCAACTTTCCCGTAATCGCCTTCGCGTTCGGCTCTTTCGGCTTGGAACTTGGCATCCTCGATTTCTATTTTTGCCTGCTGTATTTTGTTGATTAATTCCTTTTCGGCTTGCCATTTAGCTTTATATTCCGCTTCTTCGGCTTTCAAATCTTCGATTTGCTTGGTGAGCTGCTGCTCTTTTTGTACATCGTTTTCGCGACGAATGGCTTCGCGCTCAATTTCGAGTTGTTTGATTTTTCGCATGATTTCATCCAGTTCCTCGGGAACGGAATCCACCTCCATACGCAGTTTGGCGGCAGCTTCATCCATCAGGTCGATGGCCTTGTCGGGCAAGAAGCGATCGGTGATATAGCGATGCGACAATTGCACGGCGGCAATAATGGCTTCGTCTTTGATACGTACCTTGTGATGATTTTCGTATTTCTCTTTCAATCCTCGAAGAATAGAGATAGAATCGGCTTCACTTGGTTCGTCCACCATCACGCTTTGGAAACGACGTTCGAGCGCCTTATCCTTTTCGAAATATTTCTGATATTCGTCGAGTGTCGTCGCACCGATAGCTCGAAGTTCGCCCCGTGCCAATGCAGGTTTCAGGATGTTGGCAGCATCCATAGCGCCTTCGCTTTTGCCGGCACCCACCAACGTGTGAATCTCGTCGATGAAGAGAATAATTTCGCCATCGGATTTAATGACTTCATTTACAACCGATTTCAATCGTTCTTCAAACTCGCCTTTGTATTTGGCGCCGGCAATCAATGCCCCCATGTCGAGCGAGAATATTTGTTTGCTTTTCAGGTTTTCGGGCACATCGCCTCGAACGATACGATGAGCCAAACCTTCGGCGATAGCCGTTTTACCGGTTCCGGGTTCACCAATAAGAATAGGATTGTTTTTCGTACGACGACTCAAAATTTGTAGTACGCGGCGTATTTCTTCGTCACGACCGATCACAGGATCGAGTTTGCCGTTACGAGCTCTGTCCGTCAGATTAATGGCGTATTTGCTCAATGCCTGATAGGTGTCCTCGGCGGACTGACTGGTTACTTTTTCTCCTTTTCGCAGTTCCTTAATAGCCTTTTCTAACTCGTTTTGCGATATTCCTTGCGCTTTCATCAAGTCTGAGGTGGCACTTTTTTCGCTTACAAGCGCCAATAACAGATGCTCGAGCGAAACGTACTGATCTCCCATCTTGGAGGCGGAATCGTTAGCTTTTTGGAACACGGAATTGGTCTCGCGACTCAACATCGGATCGCCGCCCGAAACTCGCGGATAACTTTCAATTTGTTTGTCTAATCCGGATTCAAGTAAGCGAATGTTAACCTCTAATTTTTGGAATAGATAATTCGTAACATTTTCGCCAACCAGCATCACACCTTTGAGCACATGACCGGGTTCGATCATTTGTTGTCCGTTTGCCTGAGCCAAATCGATGGCTTTTTGAACGGCTTCCTGTGCTTTGATAGTAAAATTATTGAAGTTCATATTTTAATCGATTTATTAGCAAATTTATAGATAAGTAAGAATCGAGATTTTCATGCTCCAAATAGACTAAAAGCCAATTCGAATTACTTGCTTCTTACATCCTATTGTTCTCAAAATGTTTGCCAAACAAATAAATATGACTTTTTGACAGCTTTCTCTTACAAATTAAAAAGAAAGGAAAATCGTAAATCGTAAGAATAAATTACTTTAAATCAATATAAATTGATCAAAAAAAGGAGATATACATTCTAAAATTTATATATTTGCCGATTGAGGATATTTTTGAATGATGGCGAAAGTGGAAAACAATAAAACTCACATACAACAACTTACAAACGATCAACTGTTGGAACGATTCCAAACAGAAGACAAAAAAATATATTTTGATGAACTATACAAAAGATACATTCCGTTGCTTTATGGGTTATGCCTCAAATATTTAAAGAATACCGAAGAAGCAAAAAATGCAGTAATGGAAATTTACGGAGAAGTGAGCACAAATCATTCACTCTATATCATCAAAAATTTTCATGATTGGCTCTATACTTTTGCTAAAAATCATTGTCTGCACGAGATGCGTAAAAGCAACAGTCGTCGGTTTGTAGAATTAGTGGATGATAAGGTGAATTTTGAAAAGGAATTTACTTTTTTCGATGACAACCTGTCGTCAGAGGAAGAAAAAGCGCTGGCTGTTTGTTTGAAAAAGTTGAATGAAAACCAACGAAAATGTCTTGAATATTTTTACAATGATCATAGGTCGTATGCTGAGATTGTTGCGACGACAGGAAATACACTCTCAAAAGTGAAAAGCTACATATTTACAGGAAGACGCAATCTGGAAAGATGTATTGCCAAAGAATTGAAAAAAGCTGAAAAAGAGCATTTTGAACAACAATAAATTACAGAAAAAGTTATAGCGTTGGAGTTGAAAGATTACATATCGAATCGCGAAGGTGAAGAGGCTAATCAATTGGAACGTCGATCGATGAATGACCCTTTTCTTCGCGATGCTATTGACGGATTTGATTCCGTCGAAGGAAATCATCTTTCGGCAATTCGTAAACTTGAAGAACAAATAGGAGGGAAAAAAGAAAAAAAACCGAGCAAACCCGGCCCATGGATTTGGATTGTTGTTTTGATCGCGGCTTTGCTTGCTGCTTCGCCTTTTTTGTGGAAAACGATTCGCCAAACTATCGAAAATGCCGGTCAAAAGCATTCGAATCAGAATTTGTCGATTAACGAAAACATACCTGTTTCAAGAGATTCGGCTTTACATACCGATCATTTTGTGAATGAAGAATCCACTTCGCAAAGTGATTCGTTGCCTTACAAGGAAGAAAAATCGTCTCCTTTATCGATTCCGGAGAAATCTGATCAAAAAAAAGCTATCTTTATCCCTCCAACTTTAACTTCTGAAGAGAGTGAGGAATCCAATATCGCCAAATCTCCGGAATTGCAAGAAAAAACACCTGATACTACTGTAAATCAAACGATTGAGTCGAAAAATCCTTCGGAGTCTCAAGCAAACAAAACTCAAATAACCCATACATCTTCTACGTTTGGAGAAAATGAATTTATTTCCTATTTCAAGCGAAATTATGATAGAAGCTTGTGTGAGGGACAAACAATTTCGTTTGTGGTAAATTTTTATGTCAGTCCCACCGGTCATCCGGGCAACATCGCTATTACAGAAAACAATTGTCCGGAAATGGCTACTGAAATAAAAAGGTTGCTTCTTGGATCGCCAATATGGTCGAAAACCAATCGGAGAGTGACGTTACAAATCAATTTGTAATTTTCACATTCATAGCCACTTCCAACAAACAAAACGACCATCCTGAAGAAAGATGGTCGTTTTGTTTGTGTACAATTTTGAAATCGAAGACAATCTTTATTTTTCGGCTATTTCATCGGCGACAATATTAGGCATTTCCAGACCATACCCTTTTCGTTTGTCTTCTGCTTTAAGTAGAAAGGCAAATAAAAGAGCCAGTACCCCGAAACTGGTAAAGATAAGCATCGGAAGTGTATAATCATAAGTATTTACTGTCAGTCCGTCGCGTACGGTTTGTCCCGTGATGCAATATTTGTCGAGCACCCACCCGATTAAAGCAGGAACGCCCATCAATCCCCAATTTTGAACCCAAAAGATTAACGAGTAAGCCGTACCCAGTCGTTTTTCGGGTATAATCTTGGGTACGGAGGGCCACATGGCCGAAGGAACCAAAGAAAAAGCAATCCCGAGGAATACGACGAGCACCATAGCGAAGATCCAACTATCCAGTCCGCGTATAGAAAACAATGCATGGACGATGATCAACAGACTGGCACCGATGATCATAATGGTTGCCCCTTTCCCTTTTTTGTCATAAATGCCGCCGAAAAGAGGAGTGAGCAGAATATTTCCAAACGGCAACAACATGGGAATCAAACCGGCCACATCTTCTTCAACACCAAATTTATTTACCATCAGATCGGTCGCATATTTCAGAAAGGGAAATACGGCAGAGTAAAACAGCACGCACAAAATAGCAATATACCACCAGCCTCTGTTTTTTAAAATCTTGCCGATATCCGATATTTTGAATTCATCTTCCGGATTTACTGTCTCTACGGCTTCAAAAGCTTCGGAAGCATCGAGCTTTTTATCCATGACCACATACATAAAGAAAGCAATCAAACCGATGCAGAGTCCAATCAGTGCAACCAATAATGGACGAGAAACATCAATAACTCCCATAGCTTTGGCAATCGGTACGGAGAAACCCAGTGCCAACGCAGTACCTATTCTGGCCACAGCGACCTGTAATCCCATAGCCGTAGCCAATTCTTTCCCTTTGAACCATTTCACAATAATTTTTGAGACGGTAATACCGGCAACCTCAACACCCACAGCAAAGGTGGCAAAACCAATACTTGCCCAGAATACCTGTGCGTCAAGTCCGAAAAGCATCTGCCCCCTCAGAGCAACGTTGGAAACAGCCCAATATTTTATTGCAGCGCCCAACACCATCACTGCCGCCGCTCCCACTCCCGTGATGCGCACCCCTAACTTGTCGAGGATGATTCCACCGAAGATTAGCATCAACAGAAATACATTAAACCACCCATAAGAGCTGGTGAAAGTGCCATACTCGGCACGCGACCAGCCAAGCTGTCCTTCGAGTAATCCGGCCAGTGGAGCCATGATGTCGGTTAAAAAATATCCGCACATCATCGTAAACGAGACAATAAAAAGTGCCGACCAACGTGCCGCCGCTGAATCCCGAAGTGTCTTTCTAATCTGTTCTACCATTTTTTATACTGTTTTTGATTTATTTTTAGAATGATTCGCGCAAAGGTACAAATAATGACGAATTATGAGTTAATTGACAAACATTAATTACAACGCATCCACCTGCAAGCGATTGAGGAATGATACTGTTTTGCGGATTTCTTTATACATGACGATATCTTCGTCCACAAACGGAACTTCCTTGCGATAGTCTTTTATCACTTTTTCGATAAGGGGTGATGAACGAAGCGGACGACGAAATTCCATTGCTTGAGCGGCATTCATCAATTCGATGGAGAGAATGATATCGAGATTGTCCATGATTTTGTTCAGTTTAATGGCCGAAGTGGCTCCCATACTCACATGATCTTCCTGCCCGTTAGACGAAACGATGGAATCGCTGCTGGCGGCATAGCAATACATCTTGTTCTGACTGACAACCGATGCCGCCACATATTGCGGGATCATGAAGCCGGAATTTAATCCGGGATTGGCAACCAAAAATTCGGGCAATCCGCGTTGTCCCAAAATCAATTGTGCTGTCCTTCGTTCCGAAATATTGCCGAGTTCGGCAAGTGCAATAGCCAGATAGTCGTAAACAATGGCGAGAGGCTCGCCGTGAAAGTTCCCACCCGAAATGATGCAATCATCGTCAGGAAAAATGGTTGGATTGTCGGTAACGGAATTAATCTCTGTGAGCACTACCGATTTAACATAAGCGATTGCATCTTTGGCCGCACCATGCACTTGAGGAATGCATCGAAACGAATAGGGATCTTGCACATGTTTTTTTTCGCGCGAAATAAGTTCGCTCCCTTCCAAAAATTTGCGGATATTCTGACCGGTTTCTATCTGTCCGGTGTGCGGGCGGATCAGATGTAATCGTTCATCAAAAGGTTCCAAATGGCCGTCGTAAGCATCGAGCGAAATAGCAGCAATAAGGTCGGCACGTTTCGATAGCCGTTGAGCTTTCATAATAGCGTACACGCCATGAGCCGACATAAACTGAGTGCCATTGAGCAATGCCAATCCTTCTTTGCTTTTCAATTTGATAGGTTCCCATCCAAATTCGTCGAGTACGCTGCCGATATCCCGTTTTTGGCCTTTGTAATATACGTCGCCAACGCCGATCAGGGGCAGAAAGAGGTTTGCCAATGGCGCCAAATCACCGGATGCTCCAAGCGAACCTTTGTCGTAAACGACAGGCAGGATGTCGTTGTTGAACAAATCGAGCATGCGCTGCACGGTCTCCACCTGCACGCCGCTATATCCGAGTGACAAGGCATGGGCTTTAAGCAAAAACATTAACTTGACGATGACCGGTTTCACTTCTTCTCCCACGCTGCAAGCGTGCGATTTCACCAAATTTTCCTGTAATGTACTCAGATCGGTGTTCGAAATTGTTCGATCGCACAATGAACCAAATCCGGTTGTGATGCCGTAAATAGGTTCGGTCTGATTTTCCATCTTCCGATCAAGGTAATCGCGACATTTTTGAATTCGCTCTTTTGCTTCGGACGAAAGCTCTACTTTGATGTTTTCGTTCAAAATCCATTCCAATGCTTCGAACGACAAATCTTCCTTGCCGATATAATAAATATTTTTCATAGAATTTCCGTATATTGAAATTGTTATCAGCCTTTCCGGTGATTTTCTCACTTCTTATTTCTCATTTCTCACTTCTCACTTCTCCTCTCACAAATTCCATCAACTCTTGTTCCTTACGAAGTGTTTCTTTTTCGATGCGATTGCATTTTTCGGAAAGCTCTTTCACAAAACGTTCATCTTTGATGGAAGCAAGATTTATTCGAACGTTGAGCAAAGCGCCCAACACGGCCGTTCGGCAAGTCATCATGGCTACACAACCATCAGTTATGGCATTTTTATTGCCTTTTCGAGTAGTTTCGCCGATCAGATCGAGCAATTCAAATGCGCGCTCTGCAACTTCCATCGGCACCATTGCCGCTACTTTTGTGGCCTCCTGAATTTTTTCACTGCGAAGCACCTTTTGCTCGTCGGTGTCTTTTGGCAACCTGAAAGCTTGAAAAACAAGGTTGTAGGCTTCAGCATCCCGATCGATATCGGTCAAAAATTCGGTTCGAAGAGCCGACGCTTTTGTGGCGTTGAGTTTCATTGTTTCTTCGACGGCTGAATAGTTTTTCTTTCCGATAGTAATGTTTGCAAGCATTTCGGTCAATGCCGCTGCTACAGCACCATGAAGCGCCGATATGCTTCCTCCGCCGGGAACAGGTTCATTATTGGCGGTTTTTTCGAGAAATTGTTTAAGGGTTAAGTCCTGTAAATTCATACTGTTATTTATAAGTGAAAAGTGAAAATGGATTTTTTATTTTTCACTATTTGTTTTTAGTTTTTCACTATTTGTTTCCCTTGTTTAATCACGGTATCCACAATATTCATACCCACATGATAAGGTAAAAATTTGTAGGAAGGAAATTGTAATAGAATCAGATCGCCTTGTTTCCCGACATCGATGCTCCCAATCCAATTGGCACGACCAATTGCAGCAGCACCGTTGATGGTGAAGGCCGTGACTGCTTCTTCAGGCGAAAGTTGCATGTAAATGCACGCGAGCGCAAAAAGAAGCGGAACGGAGGCCGAGAAAGAACTTCCCGGATTGAAATCGGTAGCCAATGCAACGATGCACCCTGCATCGATCATAGTGCGGGCACGTGCATAAGGCTCGCGAAGCGAAAACGCTGTCAGTGGAAGCAATGTAGCAACAACGCCGGCATCAACCAATGCACGAATTCCGTGATCCGATACTTGCAGAAGATGATCAGCCGAAAGGCAACGAAGTTCGGCTGCTAATTCGGCGCCACCTAACGAAGTCATTTCGTCGGCATGTATTTTCAACCGAAATCCCTGTTCTTTGGCAGCGTTCAGATATCGTCGCGATTGTTCGACCGTAAAAACATTCTTTTCGCAGAAAACATCCGCACATTCGGCCAATTTTTCTTTGGCAACATGCGGCAACATTTCGAGAATTTGGAAATCGATGAAATCGTCTTCTTTGCCTTTCCATTCGGGAGGAACGGCGTGTGCACCAAGATAAGTGGCGACAATATCCATCGGATGAGTCTGCTGCAAACGACGCATCACGCGAAGTTGTTTAAGTTCCGTTTCTCTGTCGAGCCCATAGCCGCTTTTCCCTTCCACCGTGGTGATTCCGAGTTTCATCATGGCATCGAGTCTTTGCATTCCCAAATCGAAAAGCTCTTCTTCCGAAGCGGCGCGAGTCGCTTTTGTCGTATTGATGATGCCGCCACCTCGCTGCATGATTTCCATGTAACTGTCGCCGCGCATGCGCCACGAAAATTCTTCTTCGCGATAGCCGCCAAATACGAAGTGTGTGTGTGAATCCACAAAACCGGGCAGTACTGCTTTGCCTTCGGCATGAATGATTTGATATTCGCTTTCATTTACAGGGATAGGTTCACTCTGTCTCAAAACGTGCGTAATCCTTCCATCGGTAACAACGACGGTACCGTTTTCGATGATGTGCAAGTCAGACATTTCCTCGCCCCGCTTTCCGGCAAATCCGCTGCAAGTTACCACCTGCGATGCGTCTTTTATGATAAGGTTGTTCATTCGATCAATTTTTCGGATTTGATGTCGGAAAACTCCACTTTCTTCTTCCACTCTATCCATCCCAAAATGGCCAAGACGAGGAAAACCGTGTATTGGATACCCGTAAAGTAAAGTCCTTGCGAAATGAATATCGGGATGGAAACCAGGTCGCCGATAATCCAAAACACCCAGTTTTCGGCTTTCTTGACAGCCATCAAAATGGTTGCTACCAGAAAAAAGGAAGTATTGAACGAATCGATGTAAGGAAGATAGGAGTGCAGATAATCGGGATCGGTTTTGTTTGCTTCGCGCAGAACGAAAAATGCAGCCACATATACAACTACGACCGATACCCACGACCAAACATTTTGTTTAGATGTGTTTCGCGTAATTTGGAGCGACTCATTGTTTTCGTCCTTGCGAGCCCACATGTACCAGCCGTAGATGTTCGAAATGAGATAAACTGCATTGATACCGGCATTGGCATACAATCGCGCCGTGAAACAAATATAGATGTAAATTAAGACATTGGCAATTCCGAAAGGAAAAACGAGAATATTTTCCTTTCGCGCATACCAGACGCTGATAATGCCCAGCAGGGCGGCAAACATTTCAATCCAATTCATCTGCAATTATTAATTTTCAATGCCTTTCGGCATAATTCATTCTTCCATGATGCGGGTTTCAAGCACCTGATTCATGCTGAAGTTTTCGAGGCCGAGATAATATGCCGCCGTGTCCACGAGCGCTTCCATCGGCACCAATCCGACGACTTCTGCTCCAACGATCGGCACTCCATAACGATTGGCTTCGATGCGCACTAACTCATGTGCCCGATAAATGGCTGTTTTAGTGTAATCAGTCAAGTTCATCGAGACCTGAGTAATGCCCCGATCTTCGAGCGCAACTCCCATTGCCTTGCAATAACGTAATCCTCCACCGATGTGGCGAACTTTTTTGGCAATCGAATTTGCTATTTCCAAATTGGAAGTTCCCAAATTCACATTATAGGCAACCAGTGGCATACGTGCGCCAATGGCTACAACACCGGCCGTTGGATGCCTTTCCGATGGACCAAAATCGGGCTTCCATTCATCTTGTTTGATCTTCTCTGCCATGCCTTCGAACTCACCCTTGCGGATAGCTGCCAGGTTTTCGCGATGTGGCGCCGACGCCGATTTTTCATACAAAAAAACGGGCAAGTGATATAGCTCGGCAACTATGTGTGCGACTTCTTTCGAAAGAGTTACGGCTTCGTCCTGCGTAACGTTGCGTATGGGAATAAACGGAACAACGTCCACTGCACCCATTCGTGGATGTTGACCCTGATGTTTGGTCATATCAATCAGCTCGACGGCTTTACCCACCGCTTCAATTACTGCATCTTTCACTTCTTCGGGTTCGCCAACCACAGTAACTACCAGCCGATTGTGATCTTCATCGTTACTGTAATCGAGCAACTTCACGTTGTGTTTCCCTCGAAACGAATCGACAATCGCTTCGATTTTTTGTCTATCGCGTCCCTCACTGAAATTAGGAACGCATTCGATGATTTTGTTCATAACAGATTATAGAAATTTAAGAGGTCTTCGTTGAATTTTTAGTTGTAACTCCGATAAAAGTTATTCATTGCAATTCATCGATCAAAATACTTACATCAAGGATGGACAATCTTTTGTCAATCGCAAAAATAGATGTTTTTCCATTATAAATGAAAGATATCTTTGAAATTGCTTTCAACGAGATTGAGAGAGCACTTCGGCAAGCAATTTTTCGTCCACCAAATAAGGCTCAGTGATATGATATTCATCGGCATGCGACCGGTTGAATTCCGATACGACACCCATTGCATTCGGGTTTCGTGCCCACGACCGACGCGCCACGCCGCCCATCACGTCCCAAAGCATCGCAGAGCGAAGGATTTCATCCGCACGTTCGCTGCCGTCGCATACCATGCCGAAGCCTCCATTGATGGCTTTGCCAATGCCTACGCCGCCACCGTTGTGCAACGTTACGAGGCTCATGCCGCGAGCACAGTTTCCGGCGAAACATTGCACGGCCATATCGGCCATCACATTACTCCCGTCTTTGATGTTTGCCGTTTCGCGGAAAGGAGAATCGGCGCCGCTCACGTCGTGATGGTCGCGTCCAATCATCACGGGACCTATTTCTCCATGTCGAAC
Organism: Seramator thermalis; assembly: GCF_004138125.1. Taxonomy (GTDB): domain Bacteria; phylum Bacteroidota; class Bacteroidia; order Bacteroidales; family Dysgonomonadaceae; genus Seramator; species Seramator thermalis. Next base: position 355,391 of record NZ_RXHS01000002.1, on the reverse strand, counting down.
CATTTCGTTGAATTTCAGTGCTATTTTCAAACGACCCGGCCCGTCCTGATAGAGAATACGCGCTTGAGTACCCACCACAAGCCGGTTTTTTTCGGCATCGCGGATCCAAATCCAGTTATCCTTATCCTGACTGCGTCTGTTGGGATCGATGCAGTCCATAGCTGCACGATCGGTTTTGATCAGATCTTCATGTTTCCCGCTCAGACAAACCCATCGAAAAGGTCCGTAACCATAATCGAAGAGTTGCGGACCCATGATGTCTTCCACATACGAAGGAAAGATGAATCCATCCTTGTCGTCGATTCCGTTTTTCGAAATTTCTTTCACCCCACTATCGTAAATCGCTTTCATGAACGAATTACCGTAATCGAAAAAATATGTGCCACGCGCAACAAGTTTTTTTATGACTTCGTAATGACGACGCAACGAAGCATCTACCAATTCGCGGAAATGCTGTCGGTCTTCTTTCAACAGACGCGTACGTTCTTCGTAAGTGATGCCTGCCGGACAATAACCACCGGTATACACTTCGTGGCACGAAGTCTGATCGCTAAGCAACTCGATATGGATATGGTTGCTTTCGGCATATTCCAACAAATCTACAATGTTGCCGTGATAGGCAATCGAAAGAGGTTCTTTGCGCATCATGGCCGCTTGTGCGAGCCGAAAAGCTTCTTCTTTGCCATCGGTTATCCGGTGTACCCACCCTTGCGAATAGCGCGTTTGAATGCGCGATAAATCCACTTCGGCAATGATGGATGCGGCACCGGCTATATCGGCTGCTTTCGGTTGCGCTCCGCTCATTCCGCCCAATCCCGACGAGACGAACAGATGTCCACGCAAGTCGCCATCGGGTGGAATGCCCAATTTCATGCGACCGGCATTGAGCAGTGTGTTGAAAGTGCCATGCACAATGCCTTGCGGGCCAATGTACATCCAGCCGCCGGCAGTCATCTGACCATAATTTGCCACACCCATTTGAGCGGCTATTTCCCAATCGTTTTGATTGTCGAACTGCCCGACCATCATCGAGTTGGTGATAATTACACGTGGCGCGTCGGGTTTCGATTTGAACAAACCGAGCGGATGTCCGCTTTCGACGACGAGTGTTTGGTCTTGCGTCAGTTCTTCGAGATAAGCTTTGATGAGGCGGTATTGCATCCAGTTTTGACAAACTTGACCGGTTTCGCCGTAGGTAACCAGCTCGTAGGGATAAAGCGCAATATCGAAGCAGAGGTTATTGTCGATCATCACCTGAAAAGCTTTTCCTTCGACGCATTTCCCCTTGTATTCGTCGATGGGTTTGGCTTTCAGATCCCCTTCGGGACGATAGCGATACCCATAGATGCGGCCACGCGTTTTTAACTCGTCGAGAAATTCGGGAGCCAACTGTCGGTGAAATTCGGTGGGAATGTAACGCAAAGCGTTTTTCAATGCAATTTCGGTTTGTGAGGGCGTCAGGCGAAAACCGCGATCCGGCGCGCGACGAATGCCATCCTTAAATTCGGGATAAGGCGGCAACTGGGATGATAAGGTTATTTTCATTGTTCGAAGTACTATTTAGAGGCATTCGGTATATGTTTGTGGAAAAACACATTCAAATTCGAGTGTTTTTACGGAATTTCTTCACAAATAACATTTTGTAAACCAATAATGCGATATAGAGTTAAAAATCCAATCGAAAACACATCGATGACAAATGTATGGAAATGTTTTTGAACAAAATGTTAAACGGAGAAAATTATTCTCATACGTCAATTTTTGGCGAAACAATAAGGTTTGACTATCTTTGTGCAATAACTGCCAAAAATAGAGAAGCATCATTTTAGGATGAACTACAAACTCGAAATTTGCGCCAACTCTGTAGAAAGTTGCATCGAAGCACAGCGCGGAGGCGCTTTCCGTGTAGAACTGTGTGCGGCTATTCCCGAAGGTGGAACAACACCATCGTATGGTTCTATCCTGACGGCACGCGAAAAACTTCACGAAACCAAACTGCATGTAATTATCCGTCCGCGAAGTGGCGATTTTCTTTACGGCGAAATCGACCGGGAAATCATGCTGAAAGATATCGAATTGTGCAGAAAGTCGGGCGTGGATGGCATCGTAATTGGTTGTCTCACACCTCAAGGCGATGTGGATATGGAGCTCAACAAAAAATTGATCGATGCAGCCGGAGAAATGAGTGTAACATTTCACAGAGCGTTCGACATGTGTCGCGATCCTTTTGAGAGTTTGGAAAACATCATCGCTCTCGGATGCAGCAGAATATTGACTTCAGGTCAACAACCTACTGCCGAACAAGGCATCCCTCTTATCAAAAAATTAATCAAACAGGCAAACAATCGTATTATCATCATGCCCGGCTGCGGCATCAACGAGAATAATATTCGAAAAATTGCTTTGGAAACCGGAGCTCAGGAGTTTCATCTTTCCTTACGCAACAAAGTTTCCAGCAAAATGATCTATCGAAATCCTTGGGTTTCGATGGGGGGAACCAACATTACAATTGATGAGTATCGACAAGATATTACCGATGCCCATCGTGTATCACAAGCACTTGCTGTTCTTTCTGATTAGTGTCTCATTTTTTCTATTCATTTTAATAATATCCGATACATGAACAAGATCAATCTTTTAACTTTAACGATTTTTGCAACAGGATTTTTTTTCTCCTGCAATGCAAAAAAAGAATCGAAACAAGCCAATTATGAAGTAATTCCGCTTCCTTCGGAAATTACGGTAACTGCAGAAAAGCCTTTTGTATTATCGTCTTCTACCAAAATCGTATTTCCTAATGGAAACGACAAGATGAAGAAAAACGCCGAGTTTCTGTCCAAATACCTTCAAACATCCGTTGGAATTAAACCCGAAGTTACGAGCAACACTGCAAAAAATGCTGTCATTTTGTCTCTTGGGCTTGAAAACAAGAATCCCGAAGCCTATCAAATTACTGTCAACGACAAGGAAATCACCATCAAAGGGGCAAGTGAAGCCGGCGTTTTCTATGGCATTCAAACGCTTCGCAAAGCCACTCCTATCGGCGAGAATATTACCGTTCTGTACCCTGCCGTGACCATCAGCGACCAACCCCGCTTCGCTTATCGGGGAATGATGCTTGATGTAGCGCGCCATTTCATGCCGGTGGATTTCGTTAAAACCTATATCGATATCCTCGCTTTGCATAACATCAACCGGTTTCATTGGCATCTGACCGACGATCAGGGTTGGCGAATCGAAATAAAAAAATATCCCAAACTCACACAAATCGGCTCTGTTCGCAAGCAAACCGTCATCGGCAAAAATACCGGGAAATACGACGGCAAAGAACATTCGGGATTTTACACACAGGATCAAATTAAGGAAATCGTAAACTATGCTGCCGATCGACACATTACGGTCATTCCCGAAATCGATCTTCCCGGTCACATGTTGGCTGCATTGGCAGCTTATCCCGAGTTGGGGTGCACCGGCGGCCCGTATGAAGTAGCGACTACATGGGGTATTTTTCCCGATGTACTCTGCCCTGGCAAAGACACTACATTTGTTTTTCTGGAAAATGTTCTCACAGAGGTTATGGATTTATTTCCTTCAGAATATATCCACATCGGAGGCGACGAATGTCCGAAAGTTCGGTGGGAAAAATGTCCGGATTGTCAACGACGCATCAAAGAATTGGGATTGAAAGACGGCAAACACAAAAAAGAATTTTATCTGCAAAGTTATGTAACCGCACGCATCGAAAAATTTCTGAACAATCACGGAAGAAACATCATCGGTTGGGACGAAATCCTCGAAGGCGAGTTGGCTCCTAACGCCACCGTCATGTCGTGGCGTGGAATGGAAGGCGGATTGGAAGCTGCCAAATTGAATCATGACGTGATCATGGCTCCCAATTCGTATTGCTATTTTGATTATTATCAGACTCAGGACACCCAAAACGAACCTTTTGCTATCGGTGGCTATGTGCCCGTTGAAAAGGTTTACAGCTTCGAACCCGTTCCGTCAGAACTGACACCCGAACAGCAAAAACATATTCTTGGGGCGCAGGCAAACTTGTGGACAGAATACATTGCAACGCCCGAACATGTAGAATATATGGTGTTGCCGCGCATGGCTGCTTTGAGTGAAGTACAGTGGATGCAGCCCGAAAAAAAGAATTTCGATTCGTTTTTGAAAAGGCTTCCGCAATTGCTCGCCCTTTACGACAAGTTGGGATACAACTACGCAACACATGTATTTGATATTCAGGCCAAAATGGTACCGAATTTCGATACCAATACGCTCGACGTAACACTTTCAACCATCGATCATGCCGACATCTACTATACACTCGACGGATCGAATCCTACAACGGCATCAACAAAATATACCGGCAAAATCTCGATTAAGAATAATACCGAACTCAAGGCAATTGCCGTTCGCTCGGGAAGTATAAACAGTAAAATGCTTCAGGAAAAAATTGTAGTGAACACTTCAACTTTCAAGCCGATTCAATTGCTTACGACACCTGCAAACAATTATTCGTTCACCGGTGCATCTATGCTGGTGGATGGATTATTTGGCAACGAAAATTATCGCACCGGAAAATGGCTTGGCTTCCAGAAAAACGATTTAATTGCCGTAATCGATTTGCTTCATCCGACTTCCATTTCGAAAGCACAAATCAGAACAAACGTCGTAACCGGCGACTGGATTTTTGATGCTTCCGGAATTAGGATCGAATCATCGAATGACGGCACCAACTTTACCCCTGTGAAATCCGAAAAATATAACGATAGCCATTCGGACAACTATAGCGAAATCGTAACTCACACTATGCAGTTCGACCCCGTTACAGCCCGATATTTCAGAGTTACTGTTCAACCATCTGTTATGCCTGATTGGCATCCCGGCAAGGGAAATCGTGCTTATATATTCGTGGACGAAATTGTTTTGAATTGAACCAATAGAAATACGTAAATAAATTCGGGAAAGCTGCCAAGCGCTTGGCGGCTTTCTTTTTTCCCCGGTTGATTAACTTTATTCATATTTCCTCATTTTCAACCTGTTAACGAGCAAATGATATGCCTGCACCAGACAGACTGCCGTATTGGAAATAATAATCGGCCACGCCCACCCGAGCAGTATGCCATAAACGACAAAGAACAGACAAGCCACCAAGTTTATCATTCTTACTGCTGTTAACTTCTTCGGCAAAAAGGAAATTACCAGTAATGTCATGGCAAGATAGCCCGTTACATCGCACCAAAATTGAATATTCATTTCGATAATGGATTAAATTTGCCTGCAAGTTAGCACCTTTTCAAAAATATTGCCATTAGTTTTTAGCATAAAAATATCGGATGTTACTTCAACAAACATTTTTGCACTTCCCATAAGCAGCAATTAATCGAACACGTTTAGGACATGACAAAAAAACTATGGCGTTCATCGTAATTCCGATTTCGCGTATCCACAAAAGTAGAATCAATAATAGTTAATATAAATTTACACTTTTAAGCCATATTTTTGACTATTTCCTCCTTCTTCTTCGTGAGGGGTTTCCGTCGTATTTGCGTCGTACTTCCGTCGTACTTGGTTCGAATGAAATCCAAATCATTTTTTTTGCTCTTTCATGATAGCGACGAAAGGTTCTTTAACATTCTGCGGAAACTAGTTCTTTCTTCATTACCACAAACTCCTATCTTGTTTTGAAAATATCGGAGAAAAAACCGAAGAATTATTTTTGCAATGAATCTGACCGGCAATTTTAAAAAATATTTTCTATCTTTGCCTCCGAATTGTTGGTGTTACACATTTCAAATTCATCTTCGAAATGTGTAATGAAAAGGGAATCAGGTGAAAATCCTGAACAGACCCGCTGCTGTAAGCTCCGCTTACGTGTTGAACATTACTCTTTGCCACTAATCGGCTTTATATTTCGCCTTAGGCGATATCAAATGATTGGGAAGGCGTTCAAATCACGGGAGCAAGTCAGAAGACCTGCCACAATTTCATCAAGTTGTATAGCTTTCGGGGAATAAAGCTTGAAAACGACTCGCGAACTTTTTTTATTTACGCGCCTCATTTTCAGTATGCTTTACCGAAATAAAAAATTCGGTACAGATGAAATTTTACAAAGCAGTATCTATTGTGGGCATTTCTATGCTCTGGGCTGGTACAAATCTTGCGGCACAGAACGTGGCCGACAGCCTTCACCAACTGCCGGAAGTGGTGATTACGGAAAAATATGACGATCGCGAAATTCGTTCGTCGGCTCCCTTGCAAATCCTAACCAAACAAACCCTTCAGAATCTGAACGTGTTGCAGGTGTCCGATGCCGTCAAATTTTTTTCGGGAGTCAATGTAAAGGACTACGGGGGAATAGGTGGTTTGAAAACCGTATCGGTGCGCAGTTTGGGAGCGGCTCACACGTCGGTGAGTTATAACGGAATTCCTTTGTCCGATGCACAGACCGGCCAAATCGACATCGGCAAATTTTCGCTCGATAATGTTGAAGCGCTTACCCTCAGCTTGGGACAAAACGATCAGATCTTTATGCCGGCACGCTTATTTGCCTCAGCCTCTGCTCTCGATATTCGCACGACTTTGCCTTCCTTCGAAAATAACAGGCAATTTTCGGGTAAAGCATCTATTAAAGGCGGCTCGTTCGGATTATTCAATCCTTCATTCTACCTCGCTAAACAGTTCTCAAATCGGTTAGCGGCCACAGTCAACGGCGAATGGCTTTCGGCAAACGGCAAATATCCGTATCTCCTCCGATACGGAAATGCCAAAGGAGACAGTACTTCGTGGGAAGAAAGAAAAAATACGGACGTACAAAATCTCCGTCTCGAAGGTGCACTCTTCGGGAAAATATCAGAAAAATCGTCTGCCGACATCCGACTCTACTATTATCGATCGGATCGTGGGCTTCCGGGTGCAACCATCTTCTACAACACTGATGGTTTTTCGAAACAGAGACTCGACGAGAACACTTTTTTCGTGCAGGCACATTACGAGAACACGCTTTCGCAGCTATGGAGCATTCAAGCCAACGCCAAATATAATCGGGGTTATGTGCATTATCTCGACCCGACTTACCTGGGATCGGAAGGTAAATTGGAAAACAAATACACACAAAAAGAACAGTATGGATCATTGGCTGCATTGTTTAAAGCCTTCCAACATCTTTCCTTTTCGGCGTCTTCCGATCTTACCCGACAAACGCTCGATGCTAATTTCTATAACTTTGCCTACCCTACTCGCCTGACCTGGCAAAGTGTGGTTGCCGCAAAATACGTTTCCGATCGCATCCTTGCCACTTCAAGCCTCCTTTTCACCCAAACGTTCGAATCAGTGAAAGTCGGAGATCCTGCCAACAACCAGAACCGATGGTCACCGTACATTAGCGTTTCTGTGAAACCGTTTGAGAATCACGATTTGCGTTTGCGCGCGTTCTACAAAAACATTTTTCGAATGCCGACTTTCAACGACTTGTATTACACGGCTATCGGCAAACGAACATTGAAACCGGAAGATACCGATCAGTTTAATCTGGGTGCAACATACAGTACTTCCTTCGGAACTATCGTTCCGCTACTGACATTCACGGCAGATGGTTTTCGCAATAACGTAAAAAACAAAATCGTGGCTTATCCGGTGAAAAATGTGTTCGAATGGTCGATGATGAATTACGGAAAAGTAGAAATATCGGGCATTGATCTTTCACTGGAAACAATCATTCGTTTTTCCGAAAAAATCGGATTGCTTGCCGGCAGCAATTTTACCTATCAAAAAGCATTGAACATGACAGATCCCAAATCGTCGGCCTACAAAAATCAACTTCCTTATACGCCTCGTCATTCAGGTGGGGCGCACGCCACACTGCAAACGACTCTGCTCGATTTGTCCTACTCGTTGTTGTGGTCGGGAATTCAGTATGCCGGGGCACAAAATGTCAAGCAGAATGAAGTATCGGGATATACCGATCACAGCATTTCGATTTCGAAAGAAAAGAAAACCCGATTAGGTAACATGCGACTGAGCGTAGAAGCACTCAATATCAGCAATAAAAATTACGAGATCGTCCGCTATTTTCCGATGCCGGGACGCTCTTTCAGAGGAACACTATCTATTTATTTTTAAACCATAAAATTATTTTGAAATGAGAAAAAATCTGTATTTACTGCTCATGTTTTTGGCAGCATTTTTTACTGCTTGCGACGACACCGACAAAATCGTTGATCCTACCGAAGTTCCACCCTCGCAAACCAATAAGCTAATGATTCTTTGCGAAGGGAGTTTCAATGGCAACAACAGCACACTGGCTTATTATGATTTATCGACCAAAAATATCGATAAAGATTTTTTCAATACCGTCAACGGTCGGGGGTTGGGCGATACGGCCAATGATATACTGAAATATGGCTCGAAAATATATATCGTGGTCAACGTATCCGGTTCGATTGAAGTGTTGGATGCCAAATCGGGTGTATCAATCAAAAACATCGATATGAAAACATCCACAGGTGAATCAAAACAACCACGCTATGCAGCCGCTTATGGAGGAAAGGTGTACGTAACCTCCTTCGACGATACGGTTACCCGCATCGATACTGCTACACTCGCTATAGATGGGTCGGTGAAGGTAGGTCGCGATCCCGAAGGAATCTGCATCAAAAACAACAAAATCTATGTCGCAAATTCCGGCGGACTCGATTATGGTACGGGAAATTATGACACCACCGTCTCAATCATTGGCCGGCAGAACTTCACGGTGGAAAAAACAATTGAAGTGGGTACAAATCCTTATCAGGTTTTCGCCGACAGCGAAGGGGATGTTTATGTAACAACACGTGGAAATTATGTGGATATCGCACCTGCATTCAAAAAAATCAGCCCCAATTACGAGGTAACCGCCATCAATAATGTGCAGGTCTCGGAATTTACCATCGTCAACGACAAGGCATACATTCTATACAACGAATGGGGAAACCCAAGCACAATAAAAGTATTCGACTGCAGTACCGAAAAAGTTGTGACAGAAAATTTCGTAACGGATGGAATCTCAATTTCCAACGGATATAAAATATCGGCCGACGCATACAGCGGAGAAGTGTATGTAACGACTTCCGACTATTTTACTTTTGGAAATGTATTTTGCTTCGATAAAACCGGGAAACTCAATTTCGAACTGTCAGGTGTTGGATTGGGTCCCAACAAAGTGATTTTCCTCAATTAAATTGGATAAACAATAAAAGTGCAGGAAAAACTCTTAATCTCTCTGCATCTCTACTTTTAGTTATTTATTTTGGGAAGAAAGGCACAACCGCTAAAAAAGCGGAAGTGCCTTTCGTTTTTACCAACAAGTTTATTTTTACCCGATGCCACTCTCACCACCTTGAAAAAACATCGAATCGAAAATTACAGAATGATGCCAACATTCACAAAGTTTTTTTGCATCTTTGTATGATTTGTACGAATAGCTTTCATGTGTTTAATTCTCATATATCATTCAGATGATTGTTTACAATACCACCTTTCAGGTTGACACCGATATTCAGGAAGAATTTGTGGAATACCTACTGCAAAAGTTTATCCCCGCCTGCACCAAAAGCGGATTGCTTACGTCTCCCCGACTCGCGCGGGTATTTGGGACTGACGAAGATGAAGGCGAAGGAGCTTCCTTTGCAATTGAGTTCACCACAAAAGATTTGTTTACACTCGAAAAATGGAACAATGAAGAGAGCTATTCGATTCATGCTCCGCTCATCGAAAAGTTCCGAGATAAAATTGCAGGATTTTCCACCATTTTGCAAACCATCGAATACTGATATGCCAAAAGAACGAATCATTATGGGAATCGATCCCGGAACTCAAGTGATGGGATATGGCATTCTGCGAATCGTTGACAACAAACCCGCCCTCGAAGCTATGGGCATCATGCAATTAAGCAAGTACGAAGATCATTATCTGAAACTTGCTAAAATCTACGCACGTGTAATCGGCCTCATCGAAGAATACCTCCCCGACGAGCTTGCCATCGAATCGCCATTTTTTGGCAAAAATGTGCAAAGTATGCTCAAACTTGGGCGGGCGCAGGGCGTAGCGATGGCCGCAGCCATTTCGAGAGATATTCCGATTTACGAATACGCACCTTTGAAAATTAAAATGGCTATCACCGGCAATGGGCGGGCAGCCAAGGAACAAGTTGCCTATATGCTTCAACAAATCTTGCATATTCCCAACGAAAACATGTTGCCACAACTCGATGCCACCGACGGATTGGCTGCTGCACTTTGCCACTTTTATCAGTCGGGCGTCGAAAACGGAAAATCTGAATATAAAAATTGGAAAGACTTTGCCGAAAAAAATGATTCACGCATAAAAAAATGACAATAAATTTTCAATCTTTCGAGAAGTGATTTAACAAAACTTTTTATCTTTGCGTTATGAATGAGCTTGTTTCACATATCGAATTTCTATTACACACACACCTGTGCGTCATTGTTCCTCACTTTGGCGGATTCGTGCTCAATTGTAATCCTGCTCGAAAAATAGGATTAGCCTCTTTCGCACCTCCTGAATATGAGTTGCTCTTCAACCAGGAACTCTCACACAACGACGGCCTGTTAACCGAATCATTCATGCGAATGCATGATATTTCATTCGAAGAAGCTAATCGGCTCATCGAGAAACAAGTGGAGGAGCTGAAAATATCTTTGTCATCCAGCGAATCGCTACTCTTTGGTGATTTGGGTAGTTTTCGGGTTAACGACGAAGGACATTATGTGTTCTCTCCCAATAAATTTATTCGTCCCGAATACTTTGGTTTATCGCAAGTTTCGTTGAAACCGATCATTCAGATGCAGCCATCTGCACCAAGTGCGCGAAAAAAAACACGTCGCCTCCAACCCCCTCTTCGACACATAGGCATTGCAAGCGGCGTTGCGGCCGTGATAGCCGTTTTTATCTTTTTGATGACGCCTTTCGATAAAAATGTTCCTGCCTCACAAAGTGCAAATATTTTATCTGAAAGTGCACTTTTTATGAATAATTCATCGAAAAATTTCAGCGATCCTGTTTCCCAACCTGTTTTGGGGAAACAAAATTCAACACCTGCCTTATCCGACAACAAACCTCATGCCGGTAAATTATCGGCGAACCAAGAATCGGACACGGAAGTGAAACCCGAAACAAAGTATTATATCGTTTTGGGTGTTTACGAACTTCGTTCAGGTGCTGAATTTACCGAACGAACATTGAAGGCTGAAGGATTTTCACAAGTGTATTGGTTGGAAAGACCCGGACGTATCGATTTATATACGGCTGTTTTCACGGATCGCGCCGAAGCAGAAAATTACTTGAGAACACTTCACAAACAATATCCCAACCATTCCGATGCTTGGATTATGAAACGTGCTCACTAATCTTCGATATGAATTCTGTTCCCCTTTTCTGAACTTATTTTTTCGGTCTCTGCAATTTGCAACTTTTTCGAGAAAGTATCGGACAAAATTCTATAAGCTCTGGTACGAAATGCAACCAACGAGATTATCAACATCAAAATCCCCGCTATTAAAAAGGTCAATGCTATTCCACGTGTAGATCCTTCACCCAGCAACCATCCGAACGCTTTTTTGCCCGAATCACTGTTCATAAACGGGATAAGCGAAAATTGCGCGAAAGGGCCGATGATAAAAATAGAAATCGGAGTTGCTGCAGATTCAACCGTTTGAGCAAATCCAAAAACACGTCCTTGCGTATGTTTTGGCACTATTGTTTGAATAATTGTTTGTTCGGCAGCTTCGATAAAAGGAACAGATATCATATACAAAAACATCCCCAGTACAAATAGTGGTGCCCATTCGCGAAGAGTAAAGACAACACAGATTAAACTTGTAATCACATATCCCCAAAGAAGGGTTTTTACCGGCCGTTTTCCCAAGCCGAGACGACTGATGATCAGTCCGCCAAAAATGAAACCCGATCCTGTAAATCCGAGCACGACTCCCCACACTTCGACGCGAAAAATCGACAACCCGTACGGATCAAGCAAAACCATAATGACTCCGCCTATAAAATTGTTGAAAGTGGTAAAAATAATAAGCCCCATCAGTCCCGGAATAACATGAATGGCTCGGAGTGCTCCACTAAAATCTATTCTTTTGTTTTGCAATTTTGGATCGTGAACGATGTGATCTTCGGCTATAGGCACAAAAAACAGATGAATAAGCATCACTGCCGACACAATCAGGGTAATATACATTGCCCAGTCCAGGCCTAACTGCCCAATGATTAGTCCACTGAAAACGGTATTGGCAATCATCCCTACCCCCTGCACCATTCCGATTAATCCGTTTGCACGTGCATAATTCTCTTTTTCTACCAGAATAGAAACCGTAGTGGACAATGCTATCCCGCGCAAATTGCAGGCGAGAGCTGCCAACAATAAAGGTATCGAAAAAAGCCAAAATGACGGAGACGATAATTGTGAAATTTGAGACTTCGGTTCAAAGTGCATTACCCATCCCGATACACACAGCAGAGCGAGTGTTACAACAGATGCCAACGTGATGACTCGTTTCTTTTTATATTTATCCACAATCGTGCCGAACAGCATGCTCGACAAGGTAACCAGCAACATATAGGTTCCACTCAGAATGGATAGGATCAGTACGGATTTGGTTTCCAGATATATCCAAAAAGAAAATGCACTCCACAAAAAATAGGCGCTGGTGTTGGCAGTTGCAACATTTATCAGGATTGGGAAAAATCGTTTCATCAAAGAAATTATCCGATGCGAATGCTCAAAGAACGTTTATATGAGCACTTTTGTTTAAATACAATTTAGTACCGCAATCATTTTTTATAAGAATGCGAAAAGCGGCCGGCTAAATCACAGCCTGCCGCTCTCTAAATAACATGAAAATACAACTTACATGTTGTGAATGAAAATTTAGTTATTAACCCATTTAACCTGATTTTCGTTACAAAAATATGTTTGCTGTTTGTTTCGTCCAAAACGAATAGACTAACTGTTCGATTTCATCGACCAACCAGGATTTTTCATCTTTAATTTGGATAAAAGCCACACGAATAAAATCCCCCGAAACAAATTACATTTTCTTTCGGAGGATTTTTTTGATAAGTGACAATTAGCTTTCTCGGATGCAAATTTATTTGCCGACTTTAGGTTTGTTTCCCCTCATTCCATTTCCGTTGCGCATATTCCTCATCCGTTCGGCACGTATGGCTTTCCATTGATCCATTTTTTCCTTACCAATGATTTGCTCCAATTCGGAATCATTGGCTTCAATCTGTTTTTGCCTTTCAGCTCTCATTTCTTCCCGAGTAGCTTGCTGATTCTCTCGCATCTCTCGAGCTTTTGCCATTTGTTCGGCACGTTGCGCATCTTGTTTTTCCAACACTTTTTCTACCTGCGCCTTTTGCTCTGCCATCAGCTCCAATCGTTTTGCCATTTGTTCGGCACGTTGCGCGGCGGTCCATTTCATTTCTCTGGGAGTAGTTTTCTGTCGGGTCGCATCTTGTGCCGAAACAGAAATACTCATTGTAAACAGGGCGACAAACGCCAAAATACCAATTTTTTTCATTTTCATTTCATTTTAATGGTTCTACATAAAAATCGTAATATTGACTCTCAAAAGTAAGCAAACGTTTAATCCGATGTTCATCTATTAACGATTCTTATCCTACTGTTATTCATATTATTAAAAGCGTTGACAGGAGAAAAACATAGATTGATCGTTTCGTATTTCTATTTCATCGATAAAAATAAATGATTTGTCGATTCACTCTATTTTTATATACCTTAACGGTGCTTTGTCTATTTTCTGCTATCTTTGCAGCTGAATATATGAAATAGTCATGACAAAATACACTTGCAACAATTCCAAACGAATGCTCCTGTTTATGAAAAAGAGCCCAATAGAAGCTCACCTGCAAACGAGTTAAAAAAGAGAAATCCGACAATTTTATTCGATCAATTCCAATATGCATATCCCTATGAACAAGTTTCTTGTATTTATTTCGCTGACGATCCTCTTTAGTGGCGAATCTTTTTCCCAAAAATCGGGGAATCCTCTCTTTCCGGGTTGGTATGCCGACCCCGAAGCAGCAATTTTTAACAACCGCTATTGGATTTTCCCAACCTATTCGGCGCCTTATGAAAAACAGGTTTTCATGGATGCTTTTTCTTCTCCCGATTTGGTACGCTGGACAAAACACGGCAATATCCTCGACACTGCAAGTGTAAAATGGGCTCATAAAGCGATGTGGGCTCCTGCAATTGTAGAAAAAGAGGGTCAATATTTTTTATTTTTTGCAGCCAACGATATTCAAGACAACCAAAGCGAAGGAGGGATTGGAATAGCCGTTGCGAAACAACCCGAAGGGCCGTATCGCGATTATTTGGGAAAACCCTTGCTCGACAAATTTCACAATGGTGCTCAACCGATCGATCAATTCGTTTTCAGAGATATCGATGGCCAATACTACATGATATACGGAGGATGGCGCCATTGCAACATTACCCGACTTAATAACGATTTTACCGACTTTCTTCCTTTCGAAGATGGAACAATTTTCAAAGAAATTACCCCTGAGGGTTATGTTGAAGGACCGGTGATGTTTTATCGAAACGGAAAATATTACTTCATGTGGTCGGAAGGCGGCTGGACCGGCCCCGACTATCGAGTGGCTTATGCCATAGCCGATTCACCTTTAGGCCCTTTCGAGCGGATTGGCATCGTTTTAGAGCAAAATACGAATATTGCAACCGGCGCAGGACATAATTCGGTGATAAACATACCAAACACCGACGAATGGTACATCGTCTATCATCGTCGCCCATTGTCCGAGTCAGATGGAAACTCGCGCGTTACGTGCATTGAAAAAATGCAATTCGATGTCAATGGACAAATTGTTCCCATTGCTATTACCAACGATGGAGTTGATGCACGTCCGTTAAATTGAAATCCCCATATCCACGCCATGCCCATATAAATCACAATTGCATTATTCGTAAAAATGGGGGCGTATTTCTATTAAAATACACCCTCACTCATCCCTTTCAGAAAAGACAAGGGATATTTTTTTGAAAACAAAACGTGTTTTATAACACACATACCGATTTTTTCCATTAAAAAACCAAAATTTACCACCCAAAGTTGTGTTACAACCCTAAGTTTGCATCCGGTTACGAAAAACAAATATTTTTAAATTTTTAATTCCAAGATGCAAACCAAACACAAATCGGCCATTAACGAGGCCAATCATCAAGACGACACAACTCTGTTTCAAGAATTTCTAAAGGGAGATATGGATGCATTTTCACATTTCTACGATACGTATGTGAACGTTCTCTACCATTTTGGCAGCAAAATCACTAGCGATAAGGAATTGCTGAAAGACTGCATTCACGATGTATTTATTAAAATATACAATAAACGTCAAGATTTATCCGATATCCAAGATATCAAATCTTATTTGTTTAGTACATTAAGAAACAAAATTTTAGACGAAATAAGGAGAAAAGCTTATTTTACCGAAAAAGAAATTGAAAGCTATCAAGTTGCATCTTCTGAAAACGTGGAAAAAGAATATCTTCTGAAAGAAAAAGAAGATTACGACAACGTGAAAGTAGCTTTCTTCATGACAAAACTCTCACACAGGCAGCGTGAAGCCATTACTCTTTATTTTATCGAAGAAAAGAAATATGACGAAATTTGCACGCTTATGGATATAAATTACCAATCGCTCCGAAATTTAATCCATCGAAGCTTAACAAAACTCCGATCGCAATTATCATGAACGCGAGATTTGCATGAAGCTTTACGAATCGCAGGAACACTCTTTTCCCTGCGATTTTTCAAAAGCTTCTTTCCCTTCCGAAACGGAAAAATAAATCAATCCTATCGATCCGATGACATCCGCATAAGCAAACCCCGTAACTTCATAGATGAGACTCGACAAAAGGAGAACAACCGACATGTAAATACATATTTTGGTACAATTAGCATCGGCCATTATAGGCTCCGAATCAAGTTCCCTGCCCACTTTTTGTTTTGATCTCATCAACCAATACATAATCAAAATCGATAGGACAGAAATGATGATGCCCCATCGGGTGGTCTCCGGTTTATGTCGGGTAATTATATTCATGACACTTCCAACAACCAATCCGAGTGAGAGAAGATAAAAAGCGGTTCCGGTGATTTTGAGAGCAGCATGTTCAAATTTGCTCTTTTCCATCGTTTGGTTTTTGCGAATTCGGAGAATCATCGTAAATATTCCGACTCCCGACAACACCTCTATAAAACTATCGAGGCCAAAACCGAAAAGGGCCAAGGTTTCGTCCCGATACCCGAAAAACAAAGAAACAATGCCCTCGACAATATTGTAGAAAATTGTAAATAAGCTCAATGATAAAGCTTTTCGATACAGTTTTTGTTCGTTTTCCATCATATTCTGGCTGTAAAATCGCAAACAAAAATAAGCTGAAATGTGATGCAACAGTGTTGCAAAATCAAGTATTGCAATTGGCACAAATACCTTTGATCACAAAATTTGCCGATTCCACAACAAATTCCGGAGGCAGTTCCATCGAAGGAATCTGCAATTGTTGCAAACAAAAAGTTTGTTCGCAAATCTTACAAAAGAAGTGAACATGCAGATCTTCCAAATTACATTCACATCGATCTTCACATAAAGCAAACTTTGTAGCGCCGGAACCGTCATCGATCTCGTGCACTAAATTGTTTTTCTCGAAATTCTTAATAGCCCTGAAGATCGACGTCCTTTCCACTCCATCCAAAATATTTTCGATATCATAAAGTCGCATGGCATGCGTTTGCGAAAGAAGAGTCTCCAACACTTTCAGTCTGATGGGCGTCGGTTTTATATTTTTAGCCAGAAGGATTTTCGCCGGTTCTATTTTTTGAGAATTCATAATGCAAGGTTCTAATAAGATGAAGCTGTATTATCTAACAGATTCCGTGGAGCAAAGTTGAAATTTATTCAAATTTTCCATAGCCTGAAAGTCATAATTATCCTGTTTAACAATCGATAAGGATTACAGATAGACGTATCGAAACATTTTATTCGATGGAACGTTCTTAAAATAAGATGAATTTATGAACAAAATAAAATCGTTATGGCAAAGTATTCGAAAAAAGCACAGCAAAAAATCGGCGAAGTGATGCACGAATTCAAGAAAGGCAAACTCAAAACTTCATCGGGGAAAAAAGTAAGCGACCGCGATCAGGCCATTGCCATCGGAATATCGGAAGCCGAACAAGAAGGCTATAAAGTGCCGAAAAAGCCTTCAAAATCTAAAAAGACAAAAGATAAAAAAACGAAATAATCTTTGTCGATACACTTCCAATCCATTCGAATTGGGAAATGATTGCAACAATTATTCACTCACGAAAAGTCTTTTACTCGAAAAAACCGGATCGCACGTAACGTTCACTTTCAGTTTTCGAAGTCCCGCCTCGTCACCCGGAGTAGGTATGTGCGTGGAGTGCATTTCGCAGTTGTGCAGTTCGGTGAGTTTTTGCAAAGCCATTTGTGCCGCAGGATTCGAAATGGCACTGATCGATAGAGCGATGAGCGTTTCTTCTACATCCAGACTGACATTCTTCCCGTTCAAAATATCTTTTTTGAGATGAGTAACCGAATCGATAATGTTTTCGGGCAAAAGTATCATGTTGTCCGGCAGTCCTGCAAGATACTTTGTCGCATTCAGAATCATGCTCGAAGATGCATGCAGCAGCGGCGAGTTTTTACCGGTTACGATGGTTCCGTCGTGCAATTCGATGGCCGCGCCACAATAAATGCCTGCATAACCTTTGCCACACCTTTCGGCTTCTTTGGCCGCATTTCGTGCCGGTTCAACAACCCGCCGGTCTTCGTCTTTTGCCCCCACTTTGCGCATGATTTCCGTTGTACGTTCCACCGTATCCTTACCTGTTCGTCCCATAGCATATTCGACAAAACTTTGTAAATGACGACGAATAATTTCCTGGTAAGCTGCTTTTTGGCACACTTCGTCGTCGATAATACCTGCACTGATGCGATTAACACCCATATCGGTAGGTGATTGGTAAACGGAAGCACCTTCGGTGATTTTTTCCAAAATCTTTTTCAGCAAACCGAATGCTTCGATATCGCGGTTGTAGTTAACGACAATTTTACCGTATGCTTTCAGGTGATAAGGGTCGATCATGTTCACATCACGCAAATCTGCCGTAGCAGCCTCGTAAGCGGTATTTACCAAATGATCGAGCGGCAAATCCCACACCGGAAAAGTTTCGAATTTGGCATAACCTGCTCTGTTGCCTTTTCGATATTCGTGATAGAGATTTCCCAAGGCAGTGGCAAGTTTGCCGCTTCCGGGGCCCGGCCCTGTGACCACGACAATCGGCTTATCGGTTTCGATATAGGCATTGGCACCATAACCTTCGTCGCTCACAATCAGATCTACATTTTTAGGATAACCTTTTGTGGGATAGTGAAGATAAACTTTTATGCCGCGAAGTTCGAGTTTGTTCTTGAAGGCCATTGCTGCTGGCTGACCGGTGAACCGGGTGATGACTACCGCCGTTACATCAATGCCGTACCACTTGAGATCGTCGATGCTCTTGAGTACATCCACATCATAGGTAATGCCGAAATCGGCGCGGATTTTGTTGCGTTCGATGTCGCCGGCATAAATGCACATGATGACATCCACTTTGTCCTTCAGGCTTTGCAGCAGCTGCATCTTGACATTGGGCGCAAACCCGGGAAGCACGCGTGCAGCATGATAATCGTATAGGATTTTACCGCCAAATTCGAGATAAAGTTTCCCGTCGAATTGATTTACTCGCTCCAAGATGGCTTTACTCTGTTCCTGCAAATATTTCTCATTGTCAAACCCGATACGATTGATATTTTCCATTTTCCGAATTTTGTGTTAAAAAAAACTCGGGCTCAAAATTACATAAAATAGCGGGCATTTGAAAGTAAATCTTCCGTTTTTCTTTTTCGGCGATGGGATCTTCCCATCAACTCATCTTTTAGCATATTCCATCCTATTTCCCGTGTCGATTAAGGCAGCGGGAACGAATGGTTGAAAAGGCGCGTTTCGGCCAATTGCTCATATTTAGTCCCCTTTTTCCCGTAGTTGGCATAAGGATAGATGCTGATTCCGCCGCGTGGCGTAAATATTCCCGTTACTTCGATATACTTCGGCTCCATCAGTCGAATCAAGTCTTTCATGATAATATTGACACAGTCCTCGTGAAATGCGCCATGATTGCGAAAACTGAACAGATAGAGTTTCAAACTTTTGCTCTCAACCATTTTCACATCCGGAATATAATCGATGCGAATGGTTGCAAAATCGGGCTGCCCGGTAATCGGGCAAAGACTGGTGAATTCGGGACAGTTGAACGTTACCCAATAGTCGTTGTCCTGATGTTTGTTGACGAAGGTTTCGAGCATTTCGGGAGCATAATCCATTTTGTATTCGGTTTTGTGTCCCAGGTGGCTCAATTCTTCCAAATGATCTGATTTCAATTCCATATATATATAATGGTGGTTAATGATCCGGATAATTCGATTGTTATTTTCTCTCGGCAAGGTATTCCTGCAGACCCTTGTTGCGCAGTTTGCAAGCCGGACAATGTCCGCAACCGTCGGCAATGATGCCGTTGTAGCATGTCAGCGTTTCGTTTCGCACCAAATCGAAAACGCCCAACTCGTCGGCAAGCTGCCAAACCTGTTTTTTGTTTCGCCACATCAGGGGGGTGTGTATCAGAAATTGTCGGTCCATTGCCAAATTGAGCGTAGCATTCGCCGATTTGATAAAAGTATCGCGGCAATCGGGATAGCCGCTGTAGTCGGCTTCGGAAACGCCTGTTACCAAATGTCGAATATTTTGTGCATAGGCTATGGTAGCTGCAAAAGTCAAAAAAAGCATGTTGCGTCCCGGAACAAAGGTATTGGGATAGGAATCCGCCGGCTTTTCTTCGTCCATCATCATACTGCTGTCGGTAAGCGAATTTGGGGCCAGGTGCGATATAATGGTAGCATCCAACACTTGGAAGGACACATTGGCCATCGAGGCAATGCGCTCGGCATTTTTCACCTCCTGCGAGTGTCGTTGACCATAAGAGAAACACAGTGTATGTACGTTTCTAAAATTTTGTTTTGCCCAAAAGAGGCAGGTCGTAGAATCCTGTCCTCCCGAAAAAAGTACAAGGGCGTCTTCGTTTTTATATTCGTTCATCGAAATCTACAATTTAAGATGTTGTCATCTATTTTCCGACAAAGTTACACGATAATTTTCAATCGACACAAAGGAGAGATCGATTTCCCTTTCATGTGATCGAAAGTAGTTCGGAAAATCAATCGACCACCAAGAAGGCATATATTTGAAAAGAATGGCCAAAATGCTTTTTAAAATTGTGATGCTGATTTATATCGATATTTATTTGGTAATATCTATTTATTTGGTAACTTTACATTCCGTTTGATATATAACATGGTTACAAACATTGAAATTTATGGATAATGTGTTATATATATAGGGTAATAAAGAAGCAAAAGACATAATTGGGCTATAGGAGGCAGAAAGAGCTTTATTATTAAAATCATTCTATCCTGACAGTTAAAACAGCACGACAGCACGCCGATCCAAATGCCTCCCAATATTCGCTTCCTGGTGTGGCGATTTATGAAAAAAAATTCTATTAAAACATTCAATTACAGGGCATCGATTGTATTTCCGGCATTTTTTATGATGAACGTTCCAATTCGCGAATACATTTCAATTTGCCAGTGTATGGATAGGGATACAAAAATGACTGGTGCACACATCACACAACATTCGTTGGTAGATATACAAAAAAACGAAGATTACGCTCTCGCTCGTAACCCTCGTCATTTTCGCATATTAGGAGTTGCCGCTCCTACTATGCGCTTTCCGTCACAGGGTCGGTTTGAATAGCCGCTTCCTGTTTCGAAACAATTAAAACATTTGTTTTAGCATTTTTCTCGGTTGCTCTCCGCGTTTTCCTGCTTTGCACAAGAATGCGGTAGTAATCGAGAAACTTTTTTAAGGCCTGAATCAACGGCAGGTATGCTTCGTTGCCGGTGATCCGGGCATTTGCCTCAATCAACCCGAGCATCAGTCGCAAGTCCTTGTCCGCTGCCTGACGAATGGCTCTCGCATCTACTTTATCTGTTTGCGAAAGTTCGTCGCGGCGCTGCACCGACAGGTTTTTAAACTCCTCGTTTATTGCCTTCAGCCTTTCGACGATGGGCATTAGTGACAGCGCCGCAAGTGCTCCGCTCACATTCACATCGGTTTCGGCATCGGCAACAATCTCGTTGATACGCTCCGTCAATGGGGTGTAACCCAACGAGAGCAGTTGTCCCCGGTGCTTGCCCAGCCAGATATTCAGCACATTGGCCGCTTGTCGTTCTTCAGTAACGGTGGAGAGCGTCAACGAGTGGATCTGCCCTTGCAGCGACATCAGCGATTGCCTTCGTTGCGTGTGCAACTCCCGTATCGCCGGAGTCAATTCGTGCCTCAAAGATCGCACTTTCACTTGTTTCAACGGTTCGAGGTGCGATTTCACTCTTGCCGCTGCTTCATTCACGCGCTCGTCATCGAGCTTGTATTTGTCCATTACGAAACATATCTGTTCGAAAAGGACGGGATGCTCATCATTGTGTAGCAAAACGAGCCACCCTGTAGTAAAATCATTTGTCATATTTTAAAAATTAAGTTCTTGAAGTTCCTGGATTACCAGGCGAGAGACAGATAACCTTACTTCGTTAACAAAGTTATAATGTTTTTAAATTAACAGCAAATTTTTCGTTAAAAAGTTATCCACAATTTGAAGTAAAACTTTTATTAAATAAACATAATGACGGATAATGCGGAGGAAATGAAGAAATGATTTGACGATTTATCGATTTAACGATTCGTTGATGGTGGAAATAGGAGAAAACTTTCAGGTTTCGAAAATCTGTTAGGACTGAATCCCTTAGCCGCATCCCAATCATATAGTTTCCATGATAGATGATATGTTATTATGAATGAAAGTTTGTTCTGCCTTTCAGGCAGAAAGATAGCTGCTGATCCATGCCGCAGAATGAATTCTACGGTTATGAAAATTCGGCTTTTCAAGCCGGAATGCCAAAATACTTCTTACAGTAAACACACTTGTGTGAATGGCATTAGCATCTAATAATCGTAAGTTATCGATTTGCTGATAAAGAAAGCGAATTTCAATACAAAAGAGAAAGATGTTGCCTGAAGGGCAAAGATTTCATAACCGCAGGTCGAAGACCTATGGACAAAGAAACAATAACAATTGCTGCCTGAAAGGCAGAACTTATTGCTTCCTTTTGATTTTTCATATCCAATTGGGTGAAAAAAGGACTGAATAGGTTCCGGAAACTTGTTTAATACTCCCTATTCTTTGTACCATCTAAGTGGGTTTTCAACCTAAACAATATTCTATAGTTTTCTTTGAAAAGATCTATTTCGGTTTATTTCCCCCCAAGTAGCGTAAGTTTGCGAACTTCTGCTACAAACACAAAACAATTGATAATGGATAATCAATTGAGCTTTTCCGCTGACAGCTATAGCTGTCAGCGGAAAAGGAGTTACCGGTATCGCCCACTACCGACCCTATTTTCGGAGAAAAACCCATCGTCCGCACTCGCGGAAAACTACATCAGACGAAAAAGTTGTGGTTTCTACACTTCGTGATGATGTAAATCCGTAGAAAATCGTTAAATAATGGGGCTGATTTAACACTCCTGTTACTCAAATTCCATCATCTTCACCCAAAGATGACACGTTCGGCGAGGAATGATCCCCCGTTTTCACTTCGAAATGACACGATTGTCTTGTCGTGACCTGTCATCTTGGAGTGAAGAAAGCATGTCCGTCGCAAAAAGTCATGGTTTCTACACTGCAGATTACATGTTTTAGCAAAAAAATACTTATAGCATGTTAACAGAAAAGGCCATTTGGCTCGAAAATGTACCTTTCAGAAGTATAGACGAGGCAATCGGCAGACAAAATTGCTCCGTCTACTTTGTAGAAAGTATGATCGTCGGTAAGCATTCGGTCTTCCCCGTCTTAAATTAACTTTTCAACCTTGCTATATTTGCCCACAAAAAATTATGTGGACATTAAAGCAATTTGAAACAGTTTATGATCGTTACCAATCCGGCGGCCTTCGTGTAAAGGAGTTCTGCTGGAATGAGCGCATTCTGGAATCCAAATTTTATTACTGGCAAAGGAGATTACGTGAACACAACCAGCGAAAGGAACAACCTCCCGGTTTTGTGCCAATAGTTTTTACCGATGCAAATCAACAGTTAACGGCAAAAAAGGTAGTTCAGCAACAATCCAATCCGGAGCATATGCACCCATCGGGTGGCAATGTTTTCGAGATTGTTTATCCCAACGGTGTAAAATTACGTGTTCCCATTGAAGCTGATCTGACCCAACTTCGATCTTTAATACTTTTAACCCAATAAGCCATGTTTAACCTAAACGACTCTATGCGTTACTGGCTTTATCCTTTTCCAACGGATATGCGCAAAGGTTTTTACACTTTAAGCGGATTAGTCACAGATCAGATGGGAAAGGAAGTTAGCAGTGGAGATGTGTTTATCTTTCTGAATCGTCATTGCACAAGTATGAAAATCCTGCACATGGAACATGGAGGGTTGGTCATTTATTACATGAAGCTTGAAAAAGGGAATTTTTTATTACCCTCTTTTGATGAAAACGAAAAATTCCACCCTTTTTCCTGGCAAAAACTCATGCTGATGGTACAGGGAATTGACACCGGGAAATGTAAATATAAAAAACGCTTGAAAGTCTCGTAAACAGACGATTTTAGCCTCTTTTTTCTTGCATATGTAATGCTGTTTTTGTATCTTTACTCTCGTTATCTGACAAGGGGAAAAGATGCAAGAAATCAAAGAAAATCCGAACGAGCTTTTAGAACTTCTGCTGGAGAAATGTGACCACCAGTATCAGGAGATTCAACTCCTGAAAGGTAAGCTGGAAGATCATACGGATGTTGATGCATTAAAATCCTCATATGAGCATACCATATCCTTGAAAGATGAAAAAATCCTCAAGCTGGAGGATGAGGTTGCTTATCTCAGGCGGCGTATATGGGGTAAATCCAGTGAACGCTTTATTAAAGAAGACCCGCGTCAGCGCCGTATCGACTTCGATGGCTTGGACCTGTTGCCTGCAGAACAAGAGCAGGCAGAAGAAGCGAAAGCTGAAATAGAGTCTTTCAGGGAAAGGCGTGTAAAGCAACGTGAAAAAAGAAAACCTGTCCGCAGACCCTTGCCTGAAGATCTGCCCCGCGTTGAAGAGCATTTCTACCCGGAGGAAGTATCAGGTGACATGGATGCATGGACTGAGCTCGAACCGGAGATAACCGAAGTGCTGGAGTATGAACCGGCGAAATGCTACGTCAGGAGGATTGTGCGTCATAAGTATGTGTTAAAGAACAAAACTTCACAGGAGTCTCAAAAAGAGTCTTCTCCTATTGTTACAGCTTCGCTTCCTACAACATACCGGCCTATAGCACGCAGTTATGCCGGAGCATCACTTTTGGCAGAACTTATGATAAACAAGTATGTTAATCATCTGCCATTTTACCGTCAGATACAGATGTTGAAGCAGATGAAAATCAATCTCCCGCCACCAACGGTGAATGGTTGGTTTAAGGATACAGCCGATTTACTGAGGCCACTTTACTACCGACTCAAAGAACTGGTTCTTGCCACCGATTATATCCAGGTGGATGAAACCACTGTGCCTGTTATAAATAATGAGAAGCATAAAACTGTCAATGGATACATGTGGATGGTACGTTCCGTCATGGACAAACAACTCTTCTTTCATTATGACCATGGCTCAAGGGCACAGAATGTTGCATTATCCCTGTTGAAAGACTTCCGTGGTGCTATGCAGACAGACGGGTATGGTGTATACAAGATGTACGAGTACAAGAAAGGGGTATTACCCCTGGGTTGTTGGGCTCACGCGAGAAGAAAATTTGAAGAGTCCCTGAAAAATGACAGGCGCAGGGCAGAATATGCTCTTGAACAAATCGGCCTTCTCTACGAGGTAGAAAGAGAAGCTGATGACAGTAACCTATCCTATGATGAAAGGGCCAATCTCCGAGAGAGTCACGCCTACCCGATCATAGTTGTCTTTGAAAAGTGGCTGGTGAATGAATACAAAAAAGTATTACCAAAGAGTCCGATTGGCAAGGCCATAAAATACACTTATGACATCTATCACCGATTAAGCCGGTATCACCTGGATGGCAGGTATCGTATAGATAACAATCTGGCCGAAAACAGCCTGAGAGGCTTAGCGCTTGGCAGAAAAAATTACCTGTTTTGCGGTAACCATGATGCTGCGGAAGATGCTGCAGTTATCTACTCTTTACTTGGTTGCTGCAAGGCTGCAGATGTGAACTTCCGCGACTGGATGGTTTACGTGTTGAGTCATATCCACGATTACGACGAAGATTATACAATAGATCTGGCAGAACTACTTCCTTCAAACCGGGTTAAGAGAAACTTCTAAAAACTCCAAATCGACTCCGAATGTTTTCCAAGTTTTTGAAAGTTTTCTTTCAGAAAATAAAGAAACTTGAAATCAAATACGGACTTCACCGAATGCTTACGATCGTCGGACAAAGTTGTACTTTCTGCACTTCAAGATTGGGCAATTTGGCGCCGAATCCCTATAGAATGTTAACAAGATTGGACGTTTTCATTCACATTTGCGAAATCTACAAAGTAGATATAACATTCTTTAAGTCGAACGTGGTTTCTACAAAGTAGAAAACAGGTCCGTCGGAGTCAAACGCGTTTTCTACATTTCTGACGGGGCAATTTTGTTGCCGAATCGATGAATTTTTACTTCAGAAACATACAAATAATCTGCTGATATACATATATTAATGTCATACTGAAAGCTTATGAAAGGAATTTGCCCGATTTTATTAACAAAACATCACAATTTCGAAAGTGAAAGAATGTGAACATGGTTGGAGATTGGGGGTTGGAATTAGTCGATAATTTACCAATTCGATGATTTATTGATTTACCGATGAATTCTATATACAACTATCCGGGCAGCACAAGGGTTATGATATTCCTCCACTTCCGACTTCTTCACTTCTTCCTTAATAGCGCAAGTTTCCGAACTTGAACGAGTCCGGATAACTCAACCATCGCCAATTTCCTCATCAGCAAATCAATAAATCATCAAAATCAATCACCAAAAAGCCAGACCGAATTTAAAAACTTCCGAGCCATTTACTCAATTCGCACATAAACTGCTGCTTATAGGCAAACGAATCGCGATTTCCGAATCCGTGTCCACCTTTCGGATAAAGGAGAAATGTCAATGCAACCTTATTCTTTTGCAACGCTTCGGCATATCGGAATCCGTTGGAAGGCGGGACAATTTGGTCGTCGGCCGCAAAAATAATAAAAGCTCGTGGCGTTTGAGCGGTTACCTGTTTTTCGTTTGAATAAAGATCGGCAATCTCCCGGGACGGATTGTCTCCCAATAGATTTTTTCGAGAACCGGCATGCGTGAATGTCGGATCCATCGTAATGACCGGATAAAGCAAAATCTGAAAAGCCGGCGATTCGGGAGCAGTTGCATGCGTGGCAAAAGTTGAAGCCAAATGACCTCCTGCCGATGATCCCATGATGCCGATATTCGAAGGATCGACCTTCCATTCGGCAGCATGCTGCCTGACGAATGCGAAAGCCGCCCGTACATCGGCAAAGGGAATATCGCGATTGCCGTTCGGCATCCGATATTTGAGCACGGCAAAAGCAATCCCCTTACTCAGGAAAAAGGGAGCCCAGTCGTATCCTTCGTGAAATACGGCCAAATGTTGATAGCCACCTCCCGGCAGAGCAATCACCATCCGTCCCGTAGCAGTCTCGGGATCGGGCAGGTAAACGCGCAAGGAGGGCGCCGTCATTCCGAGCAACGAGTCACTACTCATGGGTGGAGTTTGTGCAACCGTTGGCATCGGATACTCCGTGAAAGCAGGTTGCCAATTTATGGCATACAGAATGGCTTTACCCCAAAATTCACCCAACCGGCGTGCTCCTTCAGGACTGGGATGAAGATAGAATATGCCTGAATTTCCGTTTTCGGCGATAAATAGTTCGGTATTGTTCTCGAAATAGTTGAAGGCAGCCGTATCACCCAAAAAAACCTGACCGGGAACAGTTTTCCAATAATGATCTTCCAGTTTTTTCAGTTCGGGAAAATACGATTTTAGCACATCAAGACCTTCCTGCAGATAAGTAGAGCTGTTGTGTGTGGTTGGGCTGTACCAAATGGGACGGTTGAGAACGACCTTGCAATTGGGATACAATCGCAACAATTCATCTACAATTGCTTTCATATTGGTGAAGTACTGCTGTGGCTGTAATCTCGATTTGGCGGTTCCCCGCTGAGCACTGTCGTTTGTGCCCAGCATGATCGAAAAAACGAGTGTTCCATCGGATTTTGTCAATTCGTCGGCGGCAGCCTTCACTTTCGGGAAATAGGTATTTGATGCCGGCAAAAAATCGACGGTAGTTTTGCCACTCACACCGCAATTGCGGATGGCTATTGTTCCGATATTTTGCTTTTCGAGCCATGAAGCCGTTTGAGCCGGCGGCGAATTTCGTTGCGGATCGCTCAACTGAACTCCTTGGGTAATACTGTTTCCGATAAAAACAATATTCACTTTTTGCGAAAAAGCAAACGAAATAATGCCACAAAAAAGGCAGAAAATGAGAAGAAATTGTTTCATTGTATAGGTTTGTTTTAAGATGTACTGTTTTGTTTCTGTAAAAGTAAACATTTTGTTTTCGAATATTCACGAGTTCTTTTAATTTTAAAAAAGTTTTTCGCACAAAAACAGGTTAAACCCATTTTACATTGAAATGAAATAGTATCTTAACAAATTTGTAGCATTTTCGTAACAGAGCCGCAACAACAGATTGCTAACTTTGCGACGGGCAGAATTACTAGTATCGAATGACAATCGATGCACAAATAGCAATCATCGCTCCATTAAAAAAAACATATTACATTTGTATGCGCGAATTATTGGAAATAAAACACAAACGGAATTCTTCGAAATCGGCAATGACAAGACAGCGAATTTTAGTGGTGGACGACGAAAAGGATATATGTGATATCCTCCAATTCAACCTCGAAAACGATGGCTACATAGTTGATGTAGCTTATTCGGGAGAAGAAGCGTTGGATAAACTCGATCCGCAGCATAGTCTCATCATTCTCGATGTTATGATGAGCGGCATCTCGGGATTCACCGTTGCCGAAACAATCCGGAAATCGAATAATCCCATTCCGATCATATTTTTAACTGCCAAGAATTCCGAGAATGATCTTCTGACCGGATTTTCGCTGGGTGGCGACGATTACTTGCCGAAACCATTTTCGGTAAAAGAATTGCTGGCTCGCGTAAAGGCAATTCTGAAACGCAGCAATACTCAGGTGAACAACGTCAGAAAATGGATAATAGACGATCTCGTTATAGATGCCAATTTCAATCGGGTTACCATTCACGGCGAAGAAATTTCGCTCACCAAAAAGGAGTTCGAAATATTGTTACTATTGGCTCAGTCGGCACCTCAAATGCTTACGCGTTCCGAAATTCTGAATCGGGTGTGGAGCGACGACGAATTTGTGCTCGATCGTACGGTAGATGTGCACATCACACGGCTCAGAAAAAAGTTGGGTGAATATTCGTCCATCATTGTCAATCGTTCAGGTTTTGGATATTACCTTAACTTGGAAGCAAAAAGAGAATCATGAAATTTAATTTGTCGTACCGACGAAAAATATTTCTTTATTTTTCTGCAATCATATTTGTTTTCACAGTCGGTATCGTTTTTTTTGAACAACAACAAATTAAACGCGAACGGCACAACAGTTTGCAAAGCCGATTGAATATTTATGCCGAAACTATTCATACATATATCAACGACAACAATTTGTTGACGTCGGACAGTTTGGAGTCAATAGGCAGAATTTCGATTTATTTTCCCGATGACATTCGCATCAGTATTATCGACTCGCTTGGGACGGTATTGTATGACAACAGAGTAGATACCGAAAAACTGGAGAACCATCTTCATCGTCCCGAAGTGCAGGAAGCAGCCTCGCATGGGTCGGGTAGCAATATTCGCATTTCGGCAAGCAACGAAGTCGAATATCTGTATTTTGCACGTAAATTCGGTGACGGATATTATGTGAGGATAGCCATGCCCTACGACTTGAAATTGCAATCGTTTTTGGATGCCCGTAACAGTTTTATCTATTTCATCATTCTGTTTTTTCTGGTTTGCGTAGTCATGATGAATTATTTTGCAAATCAGTTTACCAGGTCCATTCAGCAATTGCGAAACTTTTCGCAACAGTTGAAAACGGGAGGCAATCCCGACATTTTTTTCAACGAATTTCCCGACGATGAAGTAGGCGCCATCAGTGCCGATATAGTGGAAAATTATAAACTTTTGCAGGAAAATCGCAAACAGTTGTCCGCCGAACGTGAAAAACTGCTTCAGCATTTTCACTTTTCGGAAGAGGGGATTGCCATTTTTTCGAAAGAACGCTCGAAGATCTATGCCAATTCTCATTTTCTTCAATATCTCAATCTGATTATCGATCGACCGACCCTTCGGGAAGAAGTCGTGTTCACCGATCCGGCGTTTGCGGAGATACAGTATTTTCTGGATCATCCCGAAAAAGAAAATATTTTTACGACGCGAATCAAAAAAAACGGCAAGCGCTTCAATATAAGAGTTATTATTTTCGACGACGAAAGTTTTGAACTTTATATTGGGGATATTACCAAACAGGAGAAAACACGTCTTCTAAAACAGGAAATGACCAACAATATCGCACATGAGTTGCGAACGCCGGTAACGAGTATTCGTGGCTATCTGGAAACCATTTTGAATCTTGACGAAGACGATGCATCGCGTAGAAACATTTTTTTGGAAAGAGCTTACGCCCAAACCATTCGATTGTCGGAATTGATTCAGGATATCGGCATGTTGACAAAGATTGAAGATGCTCCGGACAGATTTGCTCGCGAAGAGGTGAAAATGAAAGAACTACTCGAAGAATTAAAATCGGACGTAGAAGATAAACTGACCGAAAAGAACGATACCTTTACCGTCGAGGTAGATGATCGAATTTGTGTAACCGGCAGCAGGACATTACTATACACCATCTTTAGGAATCTGATCGAAAATTCGTTGAATTATGCGGGCAACGGGGTTGAAATATCGGTCAGATGTTATGCCGACACCGACGACACTCTATTCTTTGAATTTTACGACACCGGTCCGGGTGTGGAAGACAAACACTTGGTGCGCATATTCGAGCGATTTTACCGAGTGAACGAAGGCCGTACACGAAATACAGGCGGCGGTTCGGGTTTGGGACTTGCAATTGTAAAAAATGCGATATTGTTTCATCATGGCAGCATTGTGGCTAAAAACAGGCCCGAAGGCGGTTTGTCGTTTTTGATCACATTGCCAAAAACAAAATACGAATAGCTTTCGGGAGAAACCGAGCATAAAAAATTTTCTCGTTCGAAACATCGGGGGTTTAATATTTTCGAATTCTGAGTTCGTTTTGATTCGGAATGGTTATCTTTGTTTAGACAATTACGAACCCGTAAATTTTTCGACAAATGAAATATGTAGGAGCACACGTAAGCGCTTCGGGAGGTGTGGAAAATGCACCTTTGAATGCACACAAAATTGGAGCCAAAGCCTTCGCTTTTTTCACAAAAAACCAGCGACAGTGGGTAGCTGCACCTTATACCGAAAAAAATATCGACCTTTTTAAAGAGCGTTGCCAATCGTTCGGCTATTCACCCGATCAGATTTTGCCACATGATAGTTACCTGATAAACCTCGGGCATCCTCAAAAAGAAGGACTCGAGCAATCGCGAAACGCATTTTTCGACGAGATGAAACGTTGCGAACAATTGGGCTTAAACCGTTTTAATTTCCATCCGGGCAGTCATCTCAACCAAATTTCGATTGACGAATGTCTCAATCGCATTGCCGAATCCATCAACCTGGCTCTCGACAAAACAAGCGGCGTTACGGCCGTCATCGAAAACACAGCCGGACAAGGCACAAATCTCGGACACACATTCGAACAACTTGCTCAAATCATCGATAAAGTTGAAGATAAAAGCCGTGTGGGAGTTTGCATAGACACAGCTCACACTTTGGCCTCAGGATACGAAATCCGCACAAGAGACGCATTTGACGAAACGTTTTCGAAATTCGACCGAATTGTAGGATTTCATTATCTGAAAGGGATGCATATCAATGATTCGAAAAAAGAACTCGCATCGCGCGTCGATCGCCACGACAGCATAGGCAAAGGCGTGATGAATATGGACATGTTTTCGTTCATCATGAATGATCCCCGCTTTGAAAATATGCCCCTCATCCTCGAAACACCCGACGAATTGTTATGGGCAGAGGAAATCGCAACTTTGTACTCGCTAATTTCTCAATAAATCAGATTTATGATGTATTATATCATGCCGATTATCTTCCTGCTGGGCATTGTTGCCATTGCTCTGGAAGACAAGATAAAAGTCAACAAATCGGCCAGTGCGATTTTGATGTGTGTTATCTTGTGGGGAATATTGATGTTTAACTCACAATCCATTTTGTTTGAAAGAGGAAATCCTGCTTTTTTACAATTTCTTGAAAACAATCACTTACAAAATCTTCCACTAAAAGAACAACTAACCCAATTCTTAATCGATCATGCTTTTGTTTCGCACTTGGGAGATGTTTCCGAAACGTTGTTTTTTGTAATGTGTTCCATGTTGATCGTCAGCATCGTCGATAAGCATGGAGGATTTGCGGCGGTGGCAAACTATCTTAAAACTGAAGACAAACGCAAACTGTTGTGGTATATTGGTTTTTCGTCGTTTTTCTTCTCTGCCATGCTGGATAATCTGGCAGCTGCTATTGTTCTTATAGCCATTCTTCACAAACTGGTACCTGATCATACCGACAGAATGAAATATGCATCGATGATTGTTATTTCGGCCAATGCCGGCGGATCGTGGTCTCCAATTGGCGACGTAACTACCCTTCTGCTTTGGACAGGAGGGAATATCGGAGCATGGCATCAGATTATACACGTTTTTGTGCCCGCTCTTGTCAATCTGTTGGTGCCCATGACAATAGCTCATTTCTGGTTGTTTAAAAAAGGTTCTAAATTGCGCATTTCGAGTACATTGACCCCCGAAGACGAATATGTTGAGATGATTCCCGTAAAATCACGAGTGATCATCTTCTGGATCGGATTTTTATCGCTGGCTCTTGTTCCTGTTTTTCAATCGATCACACATCTGCCTGCATTTATGTGTGTATTGCTGGGCTTGGTTTTCTTGTGGATCTACACGGATGCCATGTATGGAAATTTACACCAAATTGAAGATGAAGACAAATTAAGTATCTCTCGATTATTTAAAACGGTAGATCTGCCGACAATCTTCTTCTTCCTGGGAATTCTGATGTCGGTAGCCGCACTCGAAACCGGAGGTCAGTTGAGGTTGTTTGCAAATGTTCTGAGCACCAATATACAAGAACCCTATTTGATCAGTTTTCTGATCGGAATGATTTCGTCAGTAGTAGATAACGTCGCATTGGTCGCCGCCACCATGGGCATGTATCCGGTAGTAGAGGCATCATCTGCCATAACTCCTGATTTGTTGGCTTTTGTCGCAGACGGAGGTTTTTGGACATTTCTGGCCTATTGTGCCGTCACAGGCGGTAGCATTCTAATCATCGGGTCGGCAACAGGTGTTACCGTGATGGGAATGGAAAAAATAAGTTTCGGGTACTATCTGAAGCGTTTTACGCCCCTTGCTCTGATTGGTTACATAGCCGGCGCTGCAACCTTTCTCATGTTTGGATAGAAGAAAATAATATCTTTCTTTTTGGGGAATATTCCGGGAGCTTTCGAACAAATTATCACCAAATTACTTTCCGGATTCGAAAATTTTACATACTTTTGCACGCGCAAATACAATCATGTAAATGCAAACCAATAAAAAGTACTACTAAATGGCAACAAAATTACGTTTACAAAGACGCGGACGCAAACATTATGCGTTCTATCAAATCGTTGTTGCAGATAGCAGGGCTCCACGAGATGGAAAGTATATTGAAAGGATAGGTTCTTACAACCCGAACACTAATCCTGCTACTATCACTTTAGATTTCGATAGGGCTTTGTATTGGCTGCAAGTAGGTGCCCAACCCACCGATACCGTTCGTAACATTCTTTCGGACGAAGGAGTTCTGATGAAAAAACACTTGTTGGGAGGTGTTAAAAAAGGCGCTTTCACACTTGAGGAAGCCGAAAAACGTTTCGAGGATTGGAAAAACCGGAAACTTCAAGTTACTCATTCGCAGAAGAGCAAAGTTGAAGAACAGCAACGTGCTGAAGAAAAAGCTCGTCACGAGGCCGAAATTGAGGCTAACAAAGCAAAAGCTCAGGAAGTAGCCAAGAAAAAAGCCGAACAGGAAGCTGCTAATGCTCCTGCTGAAGAGCCGGCTGCCCAAGAACCGACAGCTGCCGCCGAAGAACCGGCTAAAGAAGAATCTGCCGAATAAAGTTTTTTATTCACATACCCATAAAACCCTGCCCTTATACGGCGGGTTTTTTTTATGGCCTTTTATATGAAATTTGATTTTGGAAGCAGATTTGAAACATTTTCCGACAATTTATCGTAAATTTGGTACTCCAAATTAAATATGTCATGAAAAAAGTTAGATTTTTCTTCCTCTTTCTCAGTCTGGTTTTTTCGTTTTCTGTTTTTTCGCAAGGGAAATCTTCCGTTAATTGGGTTGATTTTGTGAATCCCTGCATGGGCAATATCAGTCATCTGCTTGTGCCTACCTATCCCACTGTGCATTTGCCAAACAGCATGATGCGTGTTTATCCCAATCGTGCCGATTATACCGGCGATTTGTTGAATGGCCTGCCTGTCATATTAACCACACACCGCGGAGCCTCCGCATTTTGCATCAGCCCTTTTCAGGGCGACGAATCGGAAATAAAACCCGTGATGGCTTACAGTTACGACCTCGAAAAAATAAAGCCCTACGAGTATTCGGTATATTTGGACGAACAACAAATCGATGTTAAATATGCCGTATCGCATCAATCGGCCATCTATCAATTCGGTTTCGAACGCAATAAGCCCTCGTTTCTGATCGTGAGTGCGAAAAACGGTGACTTGAAATGGGATGGCAAAGCCGTTTCAGGTTACGAAGAACTCGCAAACAATACCAAAGTTTTTGTTTACCTGGAGCCCGATATTGCTCCGCAGCATGTGGATAATGCCAGAAATTCCAATAAAGATGCCTGCATTGTTTTGCATTATCCGGCTACGGCTAAGTCGATTAGGGTCAGATATGGCATTTCGTTTATCGATGCCGATCAGGCAAAGAAAAATCTAAATCGCGAAATCGCCGATTTCAATCTGTCGGCTGTTGCCGAAAAAGGTCGAAAAATTTGGAACGATGCACTGGGCAAGATTCAGGTGAATGGTGGTTCGTACGACGATAAGGTGGTGTTCTATACTTCTTTGTACAGAGTTTACGAACGACCGGTTTGCATTTCGGAGGATGGCCGTTATTTCAGTGCTTTCGATGGTAAAGTGCACAACGACGAGGGCGTTCCTTTCTTCACCGACGATTGGATATGGGACACATATCGTGCCGCTCATCCCTTGCGTGTGCTTATCGATCCCCAAACCGAAAGTAATATCCTGCGTTCGTTTTTGCGCATGTCCGAACAGATGTCAAATTTTTGGTGGCCAACATTTCCTCAGGTTACGGGCGATGCGCGTCTCATGAATTCCAATCACGGGATTGCTGCTGTCCTCGATGCCTATCGAAAAGGCGTGCCAAATATCGATTTGAAAAAAATATACCCGGCAACGCGCAATGCCGTCATGGAAAAAACATTGGCACCCTGGTCGGCAAAACCCGCCGGCGAACTCGATCGGTTTTATCACGAACACGGCTATATTCCTGCTTTGAAAGAAGGTGAGAAAGAACCCTTTCCCGAAGTTCATCCTTTCGAAAAACGTCAGCCTGTTGCCGTTACACTCGGCACTTCCTATGACGAATGGTGCCTCGCTCAGATTGCCAAAGAAATTGGGAATGAAGCCGATTATCGTTATTTCCTCGATAAATCGTATAATTATCGCAATTTGTTTAATCCCGCAACCGGCTTTTTCCATCCCAAGGATAAAGATGGAAATTTTATCGAACCGTTTGATTATAGGTTTTCCGGCGGAATGGGTGCTCGTCAATATTACGATGAAAACAACGGGTGGACTTATCGTTGGGATGTTCAGCATAATGTGGCCGATCTCATTCGCTTGATGGGAGGTAGAGAACAGTTTGTACGGAATCTCGATCAAACATTTCGTGAGCCTCTCGGAAAAAGTAAATACGATTTTTATGCTCAGCTTCCCGATCAAACCGGCAACGTAGGCCAATTCTCTATGGCGAACGAGCCTTCGCTTCACATCCCTTATCTTTATAATTATGCCGGCCAGCCCTGGAAAACACAGAAACGAATCCGACAGTTGATTCACGAATGGTTCAGAAACGATTTGATGGGCGTCCCGGGAGATGAAGATGGAGGCGGTATGTCGGCATTTGTCGTTTTTT
The DNA here is from genome assembly GCF_004138125.1 of Seramator thermalis. Taxonomy (GTDB): domain Bacteria; phylum Bacteroidota; class Bacteroidia; order Bacteroidales; family Dysgonomonadaceae; genus Seramator; species Seramator thermalis. The sequence continues at coordinate 319,550 of NZ_RXHS01000002.1, read as the reverse complement.
CGCAAATGGGTTTTTATCCTGTCACGCCCGGCATTCCGGCATATAATATCGGTAGCCCCTTTTTCGAGTCGATTACCTTGAAACTTGCCAACGGCAAGGATTTGAAAATTATTGCTCACAATTGCAATGAAGACAACAAGTATATCCAATCGGCGACTTTAAACGGCAAAAAATGGACAAAACCTTGGTTTGGTCACGATGATATTAAGAACGGAGGAGTTCTCGAATTGACTATGAGCAACAGAGCCAACCTCACTTGGGGAAGTGCGCCACAGGATGCTCCTCCGTCGCAGGATAATTTTTATGAATGACATCGCATGCCACATTCTATTAAATGATTTGCTTCATGACAGAGCATTTTTTTCTGACCGAATGATAAAAACGAATTTTTATGGATCTGTGTATAAATTAAAAATTTTCTTGTAACTTTGCATCACATTTCACCCGGGGGTTTAGCTCATCTGGCTAGAGCGCAACACTGGCAGTGTTGAGGTAACCGGTTCGAGTCCGGTAATCTCCACAATAAAAAGGAATTCAGATGTTATCTCGACTACTGAATTCCTTTTTTATTTCGTACGATTTACATGCTTTATCGCACCTCGATAACCATTTCGGTCGGTTGCAGCCACGGGGCTGTAAATTTCACCTTTATTTCGTCCGAATTTTTATCTATCAATTTTACAAATGCCACTATCCGTCCATGATATACGCGATGCACATTATCGGTATAATCGCTCATATCCGAATTATTGCTCGCCTCCAACCCTAACAGACGCGCATTTCCGGAAAGATGACACGTAATCTCATCGTCCGAAATCATCACCGGAATCCCGTCTTCATCAACCACTTGAAGAGCAATTCGGGCAACGCCTTCTTCCCGATCCACCCGCTGCTCTTCCTGAATAATTTTCAACGCGTAAGGTCTCTTCGAAGTACGGATCTCATAAGTGCTTATTTCGTTATCATCGGCATCCATACCAATAACTTTCAATACACCCGGTTCATAAGGAATATCCCAATAGATAATGCCCGTTTCATCGTTATAATCTTGCACCGCACCAATCTCTCTGTCGTTAAGCAACAGTTTGGCTTTTGCGGCATTGGTATAGCATACCACACGTATCATTTGCCCTTCCCGATAATTCCAAATCGGCCATGCATCCATCGATGGCGTTTTCTCTGCAAAATCTGCGTTTTTCTCTGCTTCAAGCTGAGACCAAACATCAAACAGCCGATTTTTTCCACCTTTACCGGGAGTAGGATAGGTGCCCAGATAAGCCATCGGTTTATCCGACCAAAGCGATTGACGAAAATATCCCCTTGGCTTGATAGACCCGCCAAAATCGATCAATCCGGAATAAAATCCCCGTGAAGGCCAAGGTCCCGATTCGCCCAAATAATCGATGCCTGTCCAGAGGAATTGACCAAAAATGAATTCCTTGTCGCGAACCGCTTTCCATGCACTCATATCGTGTCGGTTTTCACTGCCGAATATCACTCTGTCGGGATATTTCTTGTGATCCGAATCATACATGCTCTCCGTATAATTGTACCCCGTTATGTCCAAAACAAAGGGATATTCGGTTTCATTCGACATGGCCACACCCGCCAAACCGGCAGTAGTAGGACGCGTGGCATCATATCTTTTCACCACTGCCACCAACCGTTTGGCAATCTCGCCCAATCGCCGTGCATCGGGGGCATCTTTTTTGTATCCGCCGAAAATCGGCTGAGTGAAACCGGTATCGGCACCTCCGTCAAGCACCAGATGCGAATACGGATCGTTGGGATAATCGACTTCATTGCCGATACTCCAGGCAAAAGTCGAAATATGGTTTCGATCACGACGCACCATATCGGCCAAATCGCGTTCACCCCATTCCTCAAAAAAATCATACGATCCGTCAAATCCCGGTGTCCCCACATTCCATCCTTCAATCCATTTGCGTTTGGGAAATTCCCATTCGTCAAACGCTTCATCCATCACCAAAAAACCCATTTCATCACATAAATCGTATAAATCGGGAGACTGCGGATTATGACTGGTGCGTATGGCATTACAGCCGATCTCTTTCAGCCTTGACAAACGTTGCCGCCAAACGTCCTTAGGGACTGCCGCTCCCAACACGCCGGCGTCATGATGCAGGCATACCCCTTTCACTTTCATCCACTCTCCATTAAGCGCAAATCCCTTGTTCGGATCGAAAGTATAACTTCTGAAACCTGTTTTGGTAACCGAAGAATCGATTTCTTTGCCATTTTTCAGTAAGGTGGTTTTAAGCGTATACAGATACGGTCGGTCAATACTCCACAAATAGGGCTTGGAAACGGAAAGAGCGGTCGAAAGCGTTGAATTTTCACCCGCCGCAACCGATAATTTGTTCTTCCGTACAGTTACGATTTTACCCTGATCGTCGAACAGTTCGTTCACGACCGTCAAATTCTCGGTGTTTTCCCCTCCGTTGGTCACCTCGACTTCGACTTGTAAAATTCCTTTTTTACCATTGGCTTCCGAAGGATAAGCATACACGCCCCACTGAGCAATGTGTACCGGATTTGCATAAACCAGCCACACGTTGCGATAGATACCCGAACCGGTATACCACCTCGAATCCGCCGTACGACTGTGATCTACCCGCACCGCAACAACATTGTCCTGACCATATTTAATATAAGGTGTAGCATCATACAAAAAAGAAATATATCCGTTTGGGCGTTTACCCAGCAGGTGACCGTTAAGGTACACCTCACTTCGGTTGTAAATGCCTTCAAAATAGAGATAAACTTTCTCACCCGACTTCTCGGCAGGAATAGGCATGTTTTTGCGGTACCAGCCGATCCCTCCCGGAAGATACCCCATACAACTGGCATGAGTGGGACTTAAAGGCTGGCGGATGCTCCAGTCATGCGGCAAATCGACCCTCTGCCATCTCTCGTCATTAAAATTATCTTCCTTAGCTTCAGGGAGATCATTTAAAATAAATTTCCAATTCTCATTTATTTTCTCGGCTTTGCCAAATCCGCATTGAGCCGCAGAGTTCACAACGTATAAAAACAAAAAAGACAGAAAAAAGAAATGCTTGATTTTTATCATATGCTTCATATTATTTCGTATTTCGTATTTCGTTTAACTTGTTTATTTATTTTTGCTTTGCAGGTAACGCACCATCTCGCAAGATGCCAAGAGAAAAGCCCCGACACCGAAATTGGCCGTCGAATGGGCATCAACCACCTGACCCGGAATGGCTTTCTCTCCAATTGGTTGCACATACCCTACTCTTCCATCGGGCTGAAGCGCCGTATTCTGCAGATAATTCCACGATTTTTTTATTACGGGTTCATATTTCCCCATATCCAAATAACCATTATTCATTCCCCACAAAAAACCATACGTGAAAAAAGCCGTACCACTCGTTTCCGGTCCCGGTGCATGTTCGGGATCAAGCAAACTGCGTGTCCAATACCCTTGAGGCTGTTGGCAAGCAGCCAATGCTTCAGCCATCGAGCGAAAGCGTTCGATATACACAGCGCGATGCGGATCGGTCTTTGGTAAATCCTGTAAGACCCTGGCAAAAGCCGCAAAAACCCAACCGTTTCCACGCGACCAAAAATCTTTTTTCCCGTTAACCGTTTTATGCTTCGGGTACACATATTTGGCATCACGATAATACAATCTTTCTTCTTTGTCATACATCAGGCTGTCGGCATAACTCCAATATTCGTACAATTTTTCCAGATAAAGCGGATTACCGGTAACCACATGCAACTTGGTCATCACCGGCATCACCATATACAAACCGTCAGCCCACCACCAGTAATTCCTTCTGTCGGTACTCATCTGATACTCCATCACCTCGCGAGCTCGTGCAATTTTATACGGTTTCGGATCCATCCGATAGAGATCGATATAGACCTGAAAACACGCCTGATGATCGCCAAAAAGCACATATTCGTCTGTTTCACCATAGGTATATTTCCATGCCTCTTTATCGTCCGATTTGGCCCCCTTCCATTCGTTGTATTCGGCCCATTTTAAAGAATAATCGAGATAAGCAGGATTTTTAGTCAAAAAATAAGCTTCCATGTTTCCTATATGATAAGTAGCATTATCCCAAAAAGCATTCACCGTGGGCGAATAGTTTTTTTGCCAATAATCATTAACTTTCCTCATGATTTTCAACACTTCATCCGCTTCCGTTTGAGATTGACTATAAGTGGATAAAAAAATGAAAAATAAAACCGAAATTGTAACACTTAATCTTCTCATATTGCATTGCTTTTACTTTTCTACTTCTAAAATATATACAGGTTGGGGTGACAATAAGCCGGTCTTTTCACCGTCTCCTTGGTCAGTATGTTGTACAAATAGATGCAGCTTATGTTCTTCTCTCCACAATTCCGTATCATAGGTCGGTTCCCAGGCACCAACCGAAAAATCGGTCAAATCCCGCGTTTCCCAAATCCCTTTTTCAAGATCCCGAGTCGATGCCAATGAAACTTTATCTCCCCGTTCCTCATCCCTGAAAATATAATAGAGGTTATTCTTTCCGCGCTCATTATCAATAACAAGTTGAGGTCGCGATATGGGAATTCTCTTGGTTCCCCCTCCCTTCAACGTAAAAGAGGTTTTCCGCTCGAAGACCTGCTGCATATGCCATGTTTCTCCATCGAACCATACCAAGCGATATTGCGGAACAGTACTTTCTCGATCGCGCCAATAGGTAGCTATATAGGGATTGCCGTTCTTATCGGCACACATGCCGGTCTGATTGATCAGCTCGCTGTCTTGCGGAATATGCCATACATATTCGGCATTCTCGGCAGTAATGGGAAGCCGGTATTTTTCTCCGTCCGATTTTTCCCACGTCACACCGCCATCGCGCGATCGCGCATAACACAAATCGTGATTGGTAGCCACATCCGGCGTCTCGCGCCATACCCATGAGAGATGAATCGTGTTGACATTATCCACATACAATTGCCAATATGCATTCCGCTCATTTTCTCCGTCAATCAACACATTCTGCACCCGCTGCCATGTTTTTGTCTTCGCTTCGTACCGGTTCATAATCAGGTTTCCCCGACCTGAGCCACCCGATCGGTAAACAAAAATCAAATCGCCGTTCGTCAGCCGATAAAATTCGGGATAAGTCACTTCTGTTTCATCTCTTCCTACCATAATTTCCTTATTCCCAAGTATCAATGATCCCGGTCTGAGGCTTCTACAATAGTTTAGCGAACTTCCGTGATGATTAAAAGCCACATGCAAAAAACCCTCGCCATCCACCATGATACTGATCACATTATGCGCATCCTCGCAATTGCCTTTATACTGCGAAAGATAAAATGTCCATTGGGTATTCCCAAGTTCTCTCTTCCCCAATGTTAAATACCCGTTTTCATCATAAAAAGCAATATATTGAATACCGTTATGGGTAACGATCGAATTTTTACGAAAAATTGCTGTATTAACAGAAGTTTGACTGTATCCCCGTTTTCCTGCAGGAACCAACTTTTGAGGATATCCGGTCACGCCGATCAAAAACAAAAACAAAAAAAGAAGAGTACGTCGCATTAAATCCTTTTATAAGTATTAAGTATATTGACACGATTAATTACAAAAAATCCAAATCCCACTCATCCATCCATTCCAGGTAAGGAATATCCTTTTCAAACTTTACAGGAAGCCACATATACCGTCCATCGATAGGAAATTTCGGCCTCCACATATCCGCCATAAAAACATAAGCATCTTTCTTGCCGTAAACCTGCTGAACAAAAGTACCCTGTCCTCCGAAAGTAATTTCCGATTTTTCTCCTCGGCACGGATTGGAATGCTGCTTCCACGGTCCCCAAATCGATGGAGCAGAAAACAACCTCGCTGCATTGGGTTCCCAACCCGTGCAACCCGACGTAATCATCCAGTAGGTACCTTTTCTTTTAAAAATGGTTGGTGCTTCATTGTGTCCTCCCGGCGCCACGCGAATATATTTTCCGGTATGACCGGTATAATCCTCTGTAAGTTCCGCTATATGCAATGTAAGATTTTCTTCTGAAGCATAAATATGATAGGCCTTGCCGTCATCGTCCACAAAGAGGGTCATGTCTCTGGCCATTTGACCTTCCTCAAGATCTCTCTTCAAAAACAACCCGTTCTCCACCGCTTTATACCACGACGGCGTCCACCAAGTCGAATATTTCTCGGGGTCGAATTGCAATTTTCGGATATCTTCCGGCATATCGAACGGATAAAACCCTTTATTAATGCGTTCGGACCGAACAAAAGTATATGGTCCCGTCACATTATCGCTCACCGCCAATGCCGAACGTGCAGCCTTATATCCCTGTCCCTTCAACTCCAGATGAAACCACATCACAAACTTGCCGGTTTTTTCATTGTAAATCACCTTTGGCCGCTCCATTACACATCCTTTTGTAATCTCACTTTTCGGATCATCCGAAACCGGCAATGCCACTCCCTCGTATTTCCAATTCACCAAATCATTGGAAGAATAACAATTAATCCCGACCAGCGCCGCATTACTATTTTCGCTCTTGTGCTCACCAAACCAATAATAGCTGCCCTCATGATAAAGCACGCCTCCTCCGTGGGCATTGATATGCTCGCCTCGGTCGTCCAACCAAAGCCTACCCGGACGAACCACTTGTTCTTTCTTCTGATAGACCCTCACATAATCGATTTCGTATTTCATCGGAAAAGCCAACACATCAGGCTCACCTCCATTGGCCCCCAACGCCAAATTCAGCAAAAGGTAATGCGGTTGTTTAAACGGATGGGTATAATTGCTCCACGCACCGTTTACGGTTTTGTTCAACGACACTTCATTCAGCAATTCGTCATCGAGATACAATTTTATGGAATTTTCCTCCCAATCCATCCTCCAAACATGAAATTCTTTTCCCCAATTGCTGTTTTTCTCGAGAAAATGACGAAAGGGAACAGCTTGGGTTCTCCACTCCGCTTTATACCGTTCATCCGTTCCCCATGCCACATTGGCGAGAAGATGAGGTTCATTGTTTATTCGGTAATATTCCATAATGTCGATTTCGCCACACGAAGGCCACTCCATTGTTGTACCCAACGTCCAAATGGCCGGCCACGAACCACTTTCCAACGGTATTCGTGCCCGTATTTCAAAACGGCCATACAAAAACTCCTTTTTACCTGCCGTTTTCAACGAAGAGGAAGTATATTCGATAAACGGTCGCGACCTTCTCCAATCGGTATTGCTGCCCTTTACATAAAGAGGATTGGGCTTTTTTTCGCGCCTCCCTTCAATAATCAGCATCCCGTCTTTGCAATACGCATTATCATCCTGATACCATTGCAATTCCTGATTACGCACAAACCCGTTTTCGAAACTCCAATAAGCAGGATTCGGTTTCCCGTCTTCGTCAAACTCATCACTCCACACCAAGGTATATTCTTGTGCGATAAGGCTTATCGAAAAAGATAAAAAAACGAAATTACACAGCAAGACACTTATCGGGAACTTCAATATATCTTTTTTCATTTTCTTTCTAGTAATTTACGGGATAATCTTTGTTGAATTTGTCGTTCCTGTAAGCCTTTTTCGCTGTCCAATCTTCAGTCTTTGCCGTCCAAAAAACATCATTGACGGGCAAACCCAACGGTAAAAAACTTTCCGAAGTGAGATACATGCTCCCGTTGTTGCTGTAGCTGTCACCCAATTCAGGCTGATGTCCGGCAAAACCGATCGTCAGGAATCCATCTTCGTTGAAATTGGTAGGATTACTGAAAATACGTTGATGCACAGCAACCAACGCAGCTCTTACCTGCCCTTCCGACAATTTCTCGGGCAATTGCTTTCGTAAAGCAAGCAATGCCAATGGCTGAAAAGCACCGGTACGATAGGTCAACGATCGGCCGATAGGTGGAAACGTTCCCTCAGGCGAAACAAGACGCTCCAAGTGTTCACAATACCGCTGTATCCTTCTCAATGCCTGCTCATATACCCCTTTCCCCGATTGGTTTGTCTGAGCCATTACTTCGGTCACCTTCAGCAACATGGGCTGTATTACAAACGAATTGTAATAATCGAAATGGAATCTTTCCCCGTCTGCATACCAACCGTCGCCAACATACCATTCGTTGATTTTCTTTACTGCCAAATCCACACGCATCGGATCATAATCTTCGCCCACCGACAACAAAAAAACCTCATTCATGGCTGCAAAAAGCAACCAGTTTGAATACGGCGGTTTCACGCGACGTAACAATTTCAATTCCGTCACGATTCGCTCTTTTGTGGTTTTGTCCAACGGTTCCCACAAGTGTTTCGGTGCCCTTAGCAGCGCACTCGAAAAGAAAGCCGAATCCACCAGCGGCTGCCCTTCTTTTCTCCAAAGCAAATAATCGGGACTTTTCGGATCCACCGCATGAACATAGCTCATTAAGGCCTGTTCGCGAAGTTTTTCTCGGACTTTCCCTTCCTCGGAATCGTCATCGGGTAATGTCAACCATGGAGCAAGACCATCCATCAGCCGACCGAAACACTCCAGGTAAGCCACCTTCTTATCCCTGCCATCCCATGTGGGGCTCACCTCAACCTGCATTTTCTTGTGAAGTTCGCCTTTCGACATACTTTCCAGTACCGGTGTCGCCATAGCGGCGAGCAATTTCCACAAATATTCACGATCCGATCCGGGAACATGCGTTGAAAAAATCTTTTCCTTTCCTTCATTTGCGGCATGAGCATATGACGGCAGCATACCTGCTGCTGCCGTCATTCCCATTGCCTTAATAAAATTTCGTCGAAACATTAATTATTATGACTTATTCTTGTTAAAATCATTTTGCACCTTCTCCTGCAACTGTAGGCCAACCCGGATTTTGATAAATCGGTGAAGTCGATACTGTTTTCCCATCCGATGCAGTAATAAGGAAATGCTGAACAGCAATAGGTCGCAAATAATGTGCCATAGACCATTTATATCCATTGTATACCAACGAAGTAGATACTTTTTCATATGGTCGTAAATACATACTCCTTTCGGGAGATGAAACATTAGCTTTATCTGTCCCGTAAATCAACTGAGATGAACCATCATCATTTTTATACCAATTTTGCATTTCACCCCAAATCTTTATTCCTTCTATATGATAAGGATTATTGATCATTTGATCCATCGCTCTCCAACGACGCAAATCCATATATCTGAGCCCTTCTGCCATAAGCTCATTGCGGCGTTCCCTCCTAATGTTATATAAAGTCGGGTTTAATAAAACCCCTTTTGAATAAGCCCCCCAATCGTTGAGTGCTTCTTTGCTCATATCTGTTGCAGTGATAGTCTTGCTATAATCGGGATCCACTCCAGCTCGAGTACGAATTGCTCTCCAATATTCATCAGCTTTAGAATCAATGGTTCCGTTTTTTTCATAGCAAGCTTCAATATAATTTAACAAAGCTTCAACGGCTCTAAAAGTAATTGAGCCTGTATAAGACTGTCCATTTCCACACTGATTCTGATAAAATGAACCACCCTTTCGTAATGCATACCCTGTACTATAAGCTTTTTCTGCTGATGCAGCTGTAATATCAGGTACTGGTTCAATAGGAACTGCATGATCACCTTCTGTTGATTCATAAATGATGTTTTTTTGTCCGGGTTCCTTTAAAAAGAGCGATAATCGGGGATCCCTATCTTTTCTAACATTAGCTATATTATCATCCCCTTTGTATCCACTGTTGTTGGCATATATAGGCAAACCATTTTTCATCAAAAAGCTCTCAACCAAACCTCTCGTAACCCCAACACCGTAATCTCCAAATTGTGCAGCAACAACAACACAATGAGTAATACCAAGCCCCTTACTATATTCACGCCACAAAAGAACCTCGTCGTAACCGGATAAATCAACCGATCCAAACATATCCATGTAGGGATTAACCGGATCGGTCGCAGACTGTTGAACTTCTCCGGTATTAACAGTTAAATTATTAATATATTTATCCGCAACTTGCTTGGCAGCATTCATCGATTCTTGTAAAAAATAATCTATTTCACTATCGATATCACCCGATGGATAAGAATAATTTGCATTATAATCTTTATCCTTACCAGGCCAACCTTCACCGTTAGGAACAAAAGCAGTACCCTTGAAATATTTCAGCCATGTTCCCTCAAACAAAGCAACTCTTGATTTCAGCAACAGGGCAACATCTTTTGTTATTCTGGTTTTTCTGCCATCGATGTTCGTAGACAATAATTCAATTGCTTTATCCAGATCGCTTAAAATAAATCGAGCAACTTCGTTTCTGGGACTTCTTTTACTTGCTTCAACTAACGGCTCTAATTGATCCGGCAACGGCTCAGTTATTATAGGAAAATCTCCGAACTCCTGATATCTCTTGAAATATTCATATGCTCTAAGAAAATAAATTTCCCCAATATAATGCTTTATTTTAACATCAGAGCCACTTATCCCTTTTGAATTGTATTTGGGAAGAACTATACTCAAAAAATAGTTGCAGCTATAAATATAGTTGAAATACCAATCTCCACCAGTTTGCCCCACTTTCCACTGACCGGGAACATAGCGATTATCGTAAGTTATATATGCTTGATTATCGGTATGTTGATCTATTCCAAACGTTCCGTAACTCCAATTACCATGCGATGGTAATATGTTGGTATATAATCCATTCGCATAGGCTGCCAACTGAGATTCTTCATTTAAATAATTTTCCGGAGTAATTTTACTTAACGGTTCTTTATCCAAAAAATCATCGCATGAAAAAAAACAAATCGTCAAAAATATACCTAAAAGGTGTCTATTTATATTTAAAAGTTTCATAAGAAAAAAATTTTAAAGAGTTATACTTAATCCGAATGAAAACACTTTTGATAGAGGATAAGCATTCCCATTTCCGTCTACTCCGCCACTCACTGTTTCCGGGTCAAACATTTCTGCCATCTTTGTTCCTGTCCATAAATTCTCACCAGAAACAAAAACCCTTATCCTGTTTAGATTCACCTTACTTAATAAAGAAGCGGGTAAAGTGTATCCCAATTGCAGGTTTTTTAATCGAATATAGGAAGCGTCTTGCAAATACCTTGTTTGTACTTGCTGATTTTTGCCAGTACCGAATATAGGGCGTGGGTAATAAGCATCTATATTCACATCCAACTCATTGGATGGTTTATCTCTGAAATAATCAACGTGGGGTACCAGTCCTGCCGACCACCATTTGTTATCTGTAACCCCCCAAAAATAATAACTCCCCTGCCAATAATCTCTTTTTAGTACTCCCTGGAAAAAAGCTCTGAAATCGAAACCTTTCCAATCAGCAGAAAAATCGAGTCCAAAAAGATAACGAGGAGTGTTATTCCCAATAACCTTTATGTCTCCATGATTATCGACTGTATAAGCACCATTATCAATCTTTCCATCATTATTCAAATCTTTATACATAATATCACCGGACTTCCAGTCAGCTCCAAGTGAATTTTGCCCGCCCTTTGGTAATGAAGCCAAATGGGCTTGCATTTCCTCATCAGTTTTCGCTATTCCTATAGTTTCATATCCCCATATTTCTCCCAATTTCCGTCCTTCAATATATTTGCTTAACGTATTCGTGGGATTCGGATACCTCGTTATTTTTGTTTGTGAGTCAGATAAAAGTAATTTAGCACTGTAACCCAACCCGTTGTTCAAACGATCATTCCAACTTATTTCAAAATCAAAACCATAGGTTTCCAAGTCTGTATTATTCGTTTTAGGAACATCAATACCAAGTATTACAGGCAATTCTTGTGCAGGACCAATCATATTTTTTGTTTCCCTTACAAAATAATCAAACGATCCCCTCAAACGTTGATTAAAAAATCCAAAATCAAAACCCATATTCCAATTTTTCACTTTCTCCCAACCCATAGTCGAACTTATTAACGACGGGACATATGCAGTATTAGGACGTCTGCCATTTTGCAACCAACTCCCCTCATTCGAATAAACAGGCATGACTTGGTAAGTGGGGTACCAATTTGAGGTATTTTGATTTCCTAATTCCCCATATGAAACTCTTAATTTGAATAAATTAATGGTATCATATAATGATTCCCAAAAATTTTCTTGCGCCATATTCCATCCTAGCGAAAAAGAAGGAAATAAATTCCATCTTTTATCTTTTCGAAATCGTGAAGTACCATCATATCTTAAATTAATTTCAGCCAAATACTTGTTTTCATAATCGTAATTGATCCTGCTAAAATAACCGGCAGTACTCCATGAATCCCTTGATCCATTCACGGAAGGAGTAACCGGATTCCCGTTATAGTCAAGCCCTGAAGTCAAATCTAGCTCAGGAAGAGAAGGCACAATTATGCCGTCTCGTTGCACTCCAAAAACTTTTCTCTTCAAATCTTCTGCTTGAACTCCGGCCATCAATTTAAAATGATGACTATCCTTTAAAGAAAAACTATATTCTGTGTAAGCATTAATATTGAAATAATCGTCATTGAAATAATCCTCATGAACATTTGAACTGCTTTTATAAACATAAGGATTTCCATTAACATCATGATTGTATGTTCTTTGTGAATCCCAATGTCTTTCTGCAGTCGTTATTCTATAATTTAAGTTGATGTTGACAATCCAATTTTTTATAGGTTCCAAGACCAAATATCCTTGATGATAAATATTATCTGTTTTGGTTTTGTCTTTTCCTCCTGTTGCCAATCCCAGTGCCGGTGAAGGAGATGAGTATAAATAACCGTTCGGATCATACAAGGGTAATGTTGGCCAACCTTGTCGAGCCAAATCACTATATAATCCATCGGTCATGTCGGCCGGTCTTTGATAGTTTTCACGAGAAAAGCGTACATTATATCCCAAATTCAACCAACTTGTTAATTGAGAATTAATTCTACCGAATACCGTATAACGATCATAAAAATCTTTGGACAATTTCATCAATCCATTTTGATCCAAATAATTAAAAGAAGTATAAAATGTCGCTTTCTCATTTACTCCCCCGCTTGCACTCAAATTATGTTCTTGCGCATAAGAGGTACTTTTGTAGATGGCATCATACCAATCTACATTATCATTACCATAAGCATACCCATCAGCCCAATATTGGGGATTACTCGGATTGGGAATAATGGAAGATGTAATTTTACCCTCCTGATAATCTTTTATCCTCTGTAGATGTTCCTCCGAAAAGTGAGGACTCCATCCGGCATTAATTGAGGCATCATTAAAGTAAGTGGCAAAAGTATAAGAATCCATCATTTTAGGCTTTAAGACAGGGGAATTCCATCTAAAATTATTATTATAATTTATTACTGTTTTCCCTGCTTGTGCTTTCTTTGTCGTTACCAATATAACACCAAACGGGGCCCGCGATCCATAAATAGAAGAAGCTGCCGCATCTTTCAATATGGATATATTCTCTATATCTTGAGGATTAATCGCATTTAAAACCCCCTCCATCCCATCGATCAACACCAATGGACTCCCTGTAGATCCTTCTCCTATTGTGGCAACACCTCTGATATTAACAGAGGGTTTCGACTCCAAACTTCCATTTGAAGCAGAAATATTTAATCCGGGAACTAACCCTTGTAATGCTTGTGTAACATTAACTACCGGTCTCGATTCGATATCCTTGGAACTTGCCGTACTAACCGCTCCCGTTAAATTCACTTTTTTCTGTGTGCCAAATCCCACTACAACCACTTCTTCCAACATCTCGGGTTCTTCTTCCATTACCACATCTATAGCAGTCCTGCCATTCACCGGTATGCGTTGCGTTTTCATTCCCACATAAGAAATTTCCAGCGTGGCATCTCCAGGAACATTGGATAAGATAAAAAAGCCGTCCAGATCGGTTATTGTTCCGATAGTAGTGCCTTCAATCCGAACAGTAACACCGATAAGCGGTTCGCCCTTCATATCTTTTACCGAACCTCGAACGGTAAGTTCTTGGGCAAACATTGTAAGGGAAATCATCCATAGAAAAACGAATACTATCCCTTTTGTCAAATTTAATGAAATCTTTTTTTTCATTTTCATGTTTTTAAAATTAATATTTTGTTAACCGGAATTTGATAATAAATAGTTTACTCAACTTGAATTTCATAAATGTGAACCATTCACACTTATCTCTCAATTGCTTCTCATTACATTGTTTGTGAGTTTCATATTATGATTGATTTTCTTGTTAACCACCTCCTTTCTCCGATATCTCTTTCATTTGCATTAAAATATTATAAAATTTTTCGTTTTCAAAATTATATATTCATAATAAACTTTTACTCCATTTATCATTCAAAAAGGAAGAATTTGAGACAAGTTGTTCATTTTAAATAAAATAACAACTACTCAAAATCACGTTAAAAATTGCATTACATTTCGTTATTCATACGAAAGTTACTATTTTTGAAAAAAGAGAATGAGATGAAGCATTATTTAAGATATCGATCGATAAAAAAATATAGTGCCGTTTTGCTACTCTTCCTTTGGATGGAGGGAATAAATGCGATTGATGCAGCTACTCCAAAAGAACATACAACAACACGAGGACAGGTTGCACAAAGAGAACAAGCCGAACAAAAAAAACATGCCCCGTTAACGTTTAATCAGCTTTCCACTTCCGACGGACTGCCTACCAACGAAGTGCAGAAGGTATATCAAGATAAAGACGGATTCATTTGGTTTGCCACCCGATACGGACTATGCAAATATGACGGCTATCAAATCAGTGTCTATACGCGCCGACTAAACAACCCGAATTCCCTCTCAAACAACAATGTTCTGTGTTTGGCCGAAGATCACGATCACCACTTGTGGATCGGCACGCAAGACGGTTTAAATGTTCTGAACAAAAGAACAGGAAATATAAAAAGAGTACCTGTTCCCGGCATTCCCAATCCCGTAGTTTCATGCATTCTGGTAACCCGCAACGACGAAATATGGCTTGGACTCGACGAAGGATTGTTCAGGTATTCTCCCAAACAAAACGAATTTGTCTATCTCAACAGAAATAGCACTAACGGCGTACTCTCCGACAGTCCCGTCAAATCCTTCCTGGAAGACTCCTCCGGCGATATCTGGATCGGTACATGGAACAGGGGTTTATTCCGCTACGATTCCAAAAAACAAGTCTTTGTGGCTTACCCGCAAATGAACGAACGCAATTCTGCTCATGTGATCTATGAAGACAGTAGAAAAAATATCTGGATAGGAACATGGGACGCAGGTTTGCAATTGCTAAAGAATCCGCGCGATCCGCAGCAGGTTTCTTGGCAAACTTTCCGCAACAATCCCGACGACAGCTTCAGCCTTTCCGACAATATTGTTTACGATATCTGTGAAGATGTCAATACAGGCGCGTTGTGGATCGGTACCCGTAGTGGATTGAGTATTCTGGAATACGACCATCCCGAACGTTTCATCAATTACAAATCCACCCAATCGTTTTACCGCATTCCGAGTGACGAAATCAATTCCATCATCCGCGACCACGAAAACAACATCTGGATCGGCACCATAGGCGGCGGGGTATTCATCACCCATACCGAAAAAACGCCTTTCCATACTTTCACTGTCAACATCCCGCAAGTTCCCACATCAACGGTGCGTTCACTTTTGGTTGATCAGGATAACAATATTTGGATAGGAATAGGCACTTACGGTCTGGTTTACTACAACCGTAAAAACGGTACATATCGGCATCAGTCGCAAATTCCCGAATTGAAAACCATGGGATATGCTACCATTTACGATATTCTTCAACGAAAAAACGGCGAAATCCTGTTCGCTTCCTACGGCAACGGACTTTACAGCTACCGCAAAGGCGTGCCCTGTCGGCAATTCACTTATGCCAACAGCTCTTTCATCAAAGAAGACCGCATCATTTCGCTCTACGAAGACAGTCACGCCAATTGCTGGATAGGAACGCAAACCGGCGTGGGCGTTTTGCTGCCCGACGGCAACGGATTCACCTTGAACGATCTGATCGTGGAAGACCAAAACCTCTCCCAATGCTATGTGAAAGATATCCTCGAAGACCCGAATCATAATATCTGGCTGGCTACCATCAACTACGGGTTAATCCGGCTAACGGGAGATTTTGCCTCGATGCAGCACATCACCTGTAAAAATTACTGCTTCGAAAAGCAAAACATTTCAACCAACAGCGTGCTCTGCCTTCATCTCGATAAACTCAACCGCCTTTGGGCAGGTACCGAAAACGGCGGACTGTTTCTGTATGATGAAAAAACAGATTCCTTTATCGGGAAAAATCCGCCCCACAACATACTCGGCGACATGGTGGGAAGCATTGAAGAAGATCGCGAAGGCAATCTCTGGCTGGGAACCAACAAGGGATTGATCAAACTCTCTTTCAACCCTGAAGCCGAATTGGATTCTTTCCGCATCTATACCACCGCCGATGGACTTCAAGACAATTTTTTCATTCCCAAATCTTCATTTAATCACGACGGCGAACTTTTTTTCGGCAGCTACAAAGGTTTTATCGGCTTCTCACCCGAACTTATAAAACATGCTGTGGTCGAAAGCCCTTTTTTCATAACCGACATCAAAATATTCAATCGATCCGTTTCCGATATGCAGGAAAAAGAAAGGGAAAAAATACTGGAACAAATGCCTCCCTATACGAAACGTCTCATCATTCCGCACAAATACAACAATTTCAGCATCGAGTTTGCTTCCTTGAGCTATCGCAATCCCGAACTCACCCGATATGCCTACAAACTCGACGGATTCGATAAAGAATGGCAATATACCGATTCGAAAAGGCATTTCGCTTACTACAACAACCTGTCACCCGGCAATTATACTTTCATGCTGAAAGCAACCTCACAAAACGGCATCTGGAACAACGAAATCCAACAAATTTCCGTTAAGGTGCTTCCCCCTTTCTGGCTCACATGGTGGGCATTCACCCTTTACGTTGTAATCACGCTCACGATTGGCTGGCTCATTTACCTTAATATACGCAACCGCATC
The DNA here is from genome assembly GCF_004138125.1 of Seramator thermalis. Taxonomy (GTDB): domain Bacteria; phylum Bacteroidota; class Bacteroidia; order Bacteroidales; family Dysgonomonadaceae; genus Seramator; species Seramator thermalis. The sequence continues at coordinate 302,530 of NZ_RXHS01000002.1, read as the reverse complement.
CGGCTGAAAAACAAACTGCAACTGAAACAGATGGAGCAGGCTAAAGCCGAAGAACTCAATCAGACCAAACTGCAGTTTTTCACCAACATCACGCACGAATTTCTCACGCCATTGACCATTATTTCGGCATCGGTAGACGAATTGAAGATGACTACGCCCCGCTCCGACGACATTTTCACCGTCATCACACAAAACATCTCCCGCCTGATGCGCCTCTTTCAGCAAATACTGGAATTTCGTAAAGCCGAAAGCGGCAATCTCCGCTTGCGTGTATCGTATGGTAATCTTTCGGATTTCGTAAGAACAAAAACCGAAAGCTTTCGCCCTTTAATCAAAAAGAAAAAAATACACCTCTCTTTTGTGAGCAATCCCGAAAACATCTCCGGTTATTTTGATCCCGACAAAATAGACAAAATGCTCTACAATCTCATCTCCAATGCGGCCAAATATACGCCGGAGGACGGATTTATTCAGGTAAATCTCGCTTACAAAAACAATAATCGCGACTATGTTCTTCTATCCGTCAAAGACAACGGCTGCGGCATCTCGGCCGAAGATCAAAAAAATCTGTTCACCCGTTTCTACGAAGGCGATTACCGCCGCTTCAATACCACCGGAACAGGAATCGGATTATCGCTCACCAAAGACCTGGTCAATCTCCACTATGGCGATATCCGGGTAGAAAGTGAAAAAGACAAAGGCTGTACCTTCTATCTCACTTTCCCCATCGAAAAATCATATTTCAACTCTTCTGAAATAGAAGAAGAGCCGACCGCCGTCATCGATGAAGAACGCACAAATAATCCGGCTCAAACCACAGCTGTTTCCGAGAGCACAGACTCCAAAAACAAATTACAAGCGCCTACGCTGCTGGTGGTCGAAGACAATGAAGAGTTGCTGCAACTCATGGTACGCCTGCTGGGTAAAGAATACAACGTACTCACGGCAGAAAACGGCAAAGAGGCCGTCTCTATTATCGAAAACGAAACGGTGGAACTCATCATCTCCGATATCATGATGCCCGAAATGGACGGCATCGAATTGTGCCGGTTCGTCAAGAGTACCATCGAATACAGTCACATTCCCATCATTTTGCTCACAGCCAAAAATAAGGAGGAGGATAAAGCCGAAGCCTACGAATCGGGCGCCGACGCATTCATCAGCAAACCATTCAACTTGAGCGTATTGTATGCACGAATCAAGAACCTGCTGAAAAACAGGGAAAGAATGGCCGGCGATTTCAAAAATCAGGTGTTTTTCGAGTTGAAAGACCTCAACTATACCAGTATCGATAAGCAGTTTATTCAAAAAGCCATCGATTGTGTTTACCGCCATCTCGACGATGTCGAGTTCGATCAGACACAATTCGTGAAAGAGATGGGAACCAGCAAATCCACGCTCTACAACAAACTCAAATCGCTCACCGGGCTCAATACCTCGGCTTTCATCCGTAACATCCGCCTGAAAGCTGCCTGCAAAATTATGGAAGACACCCAAAGCATCCGAATCTCAGAATTGGCATACAGCGTAGGATTCAACGATCCCAAATATTTCAGCGCCTGCTTCAAAAAAGAATTTGACATGCTTCCAAGCGAGTATATGGAAAAATTCACCATCAAGAACGAGTCAAAGGGAGAACAGGTTGAAACAGGAAAACCGTAAATTAAACGAAAAAACCGGCTGCATCTTCCCGTCGTTTTGCAAGCAGACGTGCCTGTACGAGAAAATGCAGCCTTGAATCTAAAAAGCCGAGATAAAAACCCTACCTCATTTGATTTCCAACGTAACGATGGATTTTGCAGGAAGGTTCACCGTCAGTGCGCCTTCGCCTACTATTTTTGCACCGTTAAATGCGGCCGGTTTCACCATATTCGGGCTCTCAAACGTATTGTGGTCGGTCAGATTAGCCGCCGTCAAAATCTCTCCGGAAACTTTTCTTCCCTTCAATCCGGGTAATTCCACGGTAATTTCCTGACTGTTATCGGCATCCACGTTCGAGAGGGAAAGATGAATCACACCCTTCTTGTCGCGCGAAGCCGTGGCGCTAATCATCGGCACAACTCGGTTCTCTTCCACCATCTTTTTACCGCATATCAAATCGAAAGGCAGATACGTGGCATCCTGATGCACCTTATACATACGGAAAACGTGATAGGTTGGCGTCAACACCATTCCCCCTTTGTCGTCGGTCAGAATCATCGCCTGCAATACGTTCACCATCTGGGCAATATTGGCCATCACCACACGGTCGGTATATTTATGGAAAACATCCAACGTGAGCGCAGCCACAAAAGCATCGCGCAACGTATTCTGCTGATACAGATGTCCACGCACCGTACCCGGTTCTTCATCCCACCAAGTTCCCCATTCGTCTACCAATAAACCGATTCTCTTACGTGGATCGTATTTGTCCATGATGGCAATATGATTCTTCAGCACTTGCTCGATTTCCAGCGCCTTGCCCAGCGTCCGGTAATAATCATCCACTGTAAACTGCGTGGCCGAACCCTTGTTATCCCATCTGTGAACGGTATAATAATGCAGCGACAAGCCGTTCATGTGACGACCGGCATTTTTCATCAGCACCTCTGTCCAGTTGTAATCGTAATCACTCGCACCACTGGCCACCTTGTACAACCGATTTTCGCCGTAATTGCGGCAATAGGTCTGGTAACGCCGGTACATATCCGAGTAAAACTCGGGAGTCATGTTTCCTCCGCAACCCCAGCTTTCGTTGCCCACACCGATATATTTCACTTTCCAAGGCTTCTCTCGCCCGTTCTTGCGGCGCAATGCCGTCATCTCCGACTCGGCATCCGATGTCATGTATTCCACCCATTTTGCCAGTTCTTCCACCGTTCCGCTACCCACATTCCCGCTGATATAGGGTTCGCATCCCAACATCTCACACAAATTCAGGAATTCGTGCGTGCCAAAACTGTTGTCTTCCACCGTTCCTCCCCAGTTGGTATTCACCAGTTTGGGACGTTGTTCACGTGGACCTATGCCGTCCATCCAATGATATTCGTCGGCAAAGCACCCGCCCGGCCAACGGATTACGGGTACCTGCAATTCTTTCAGGGCTTCAAACACATCTTTGCGGTAACCGTTGATGTTGGGAATGGGAGAATCTTCGCCAACCCATATTCCACCGTAAATACACCGACCCAGGTGTTCGGCAAACTGGCCGTAAATCTCTTTGTGAATCACTTGTTCACCTTTGTCGGGATAGACCCGAATTACCGACTTCTGCTGCGCAAACAGTGCAACAGAAAACATTACCATTAAACTCAACACACTTGTCTTTCTCATTTTTAATTCTGATTTAATACCAATTTGGTATTTTATTGATTTATCTTTCCTGTTTACAGTATTTTTTCAATCGCTCATATTCTTCTAGGGTTATTTGAATCACCGCTCCATTGGTATTGGTATTGGCATTAACTCCGTATATATCACAGCCCCACCCAAAGACTGCATCTTGATCGTCAAATTCCCCATTTTATCCACAGTCGCCGTTTTCAAACCAGCCGTTCGGTCGTCCTTGTCGTAAAGGAGTTTCACCTGCCTCCCTGCCAGCCACGGCAGCGACAACGTGAGTTCCTTGGGCCGATGATCGGCATGAGTAGCGGCAACGTACCATTTATCGCCTGCCCGTCGGGCAATCACGCAAAACTTGCCGGGATAACCGTCCACAAAACGCGTCTCATCCCACACCACAGGCACTTTTTTCATGAAATCGAGCACATAGTCGGGCTGCTCCTCCAAGTTGTTCGGCGTAATGCCGAAATGCTGCAAGGGCGACTGATACAGTACCGCCGTTGCCACCTGAAATGCATCCGTCGTCCTGCGGTAATTGCCGTAACTGTCGTCCTTCGAAAACTGACGATTAAAAAACACCGGACCGAAATCCATCGCCGCCACCGCATTGCGCGTAAACGGCAAAATCGTGCTCACCAATGCCTCCTTGTCGGCAAAATCCTGACTGAAAACCAGGTTCTCCGAAGCCAGGGTCGCCTCGCTCGTGAAATGATTGGGATACATCCGCTCCCACCCTCGCGGCAAGGTCGTGCCGTGAAAGTTGACAAACAAACCATAACGGTCGGCATCAGTCAAAATATCCTCATACAGCTTCATCGTCGCCTGTTTGTCGCCGCCAAAGAAATCCACCTTAATTCCCTTCACTCCCAGCTTCTTCATCCATTCCATCTCTTTCCGCCGGGCAGGAGCCGTATCCATTTTGTGCTTCGGTCCTTGCGGCGCATCGTTCCATGTCCCGTTGGAATTGTACCACAAGATGACATCCACACCCTTCGACTGTGCATAGGCAATCAGCGACGGCATGTTCTCGTACCCGATCTGCTTATCCCACAGTGCATCGATCAGAATGTATTCGTAGCCCATCGCCGCTGCCAGATCGATAAACGTTTGCTGATCCCTGTAGTTGCAGCTTGCGTCCTGCCACAAGATCCAGCTCCACGTGCTGCGGCCAAGTACATAATACTGCGAAGGCTCGTACAGCGGTTCTATTCCGTTACATGCCGAGGTGGTCTCCACGATCGGCTTCAACGTTTCACCCACCGTCAGGGTTTTCCACGATGTCAACAACGGCAAGGCAGCAGTAACGGTAGTGTCGCCTATCCCGCCGTTTTCTCCTTTCATCGGAAACTCAACAGTGTACAACCCGTCGTCCGTTCCCTCGCTCAATCGCGTTCCGGCATACTTGCTGCTCACACCTGTTTCCGAAACCAGCACCCATCCGTCGTTCCCCACATGAAACAACGCCGGAAAAGTGTATCCCAATCCGTACCGCGAAGGGGTTCCCACCGGCTCTTCCACCGTATATTCTTCTTCATAACTCGGTTTTGATTTCATCCAACCGCTGCCCGCAGGCGCCTGCGGCGTGATAAAGGTGGTGGTACCGGCAGGAAAATCGAACCCCGTTCGTTCGCGGTAAATCGTACAACGACACTTGTCCTTCGAGCGGATGCGGTAAGCAAACGAAATATCGTTATTGCCCACCCGGAAAATCACATCCAGTGAATCGTTGGCGGCGTTGATGTAAGTGGCTGTAAGTTCGTTAGACACATAGTGCACCCGACTTACTTTGCCGTGAGGCAATGCATACGTTTCGTCCACTTTCCGCATCACACTGCCGACAGGATGCAGACCGGACGAAAAATCGCCGATCGAAGTCTCCAGTCCTAGCGGCGAAGGCTCCAGCAAGGTTTTACCGCGATATTCCACCTCATACCGCACTGTCCCCTCTTCTTGCATTAATTTCACTTTCAGCCCACCGTCGGGACTGCACACCTCTTGCGCAACCATGCTCTCAACAAAGAAAATGCATAACAGTAACGAATAAAAACATCTCATTATCGCGTTTTTTTATTTCAGTAAACGAATTTCGAAAACCGACGAAGTTACTCCCCCTTCGGCTGGTTTAAAAACAATGGTGTGTTCTCCGCTTTTCAGAGGCGGAAGAGCATACGTCAACCGCACAAAATCATCACCGATCGGTTCCACTTTCGGTTCACCTCTCAACTCCTTGTCATCGATCAGGATAAGCGAGCGATTTGCCTCATTTTTATGTTGTACAATAGCAAGATAAGAAGCCGGCTCTTCTGTTTTCATGCGGTAACCGAACCACCCCCTTGCTTTTCTGAAATGCCGGTTGTTAATGTCTCCCGTCTCCGAATCTTCGTAACGAATAAAATGGTCGGACTCCGACTGTTGTTCGCCGGGATAAATCACATCGAGTGTTCGGTTTTCTATTTCGTCATATTGGTTTTGGTATAAGGTACTTGCTTGTTGCGAGGCATCATCCTGCCCGCGCTCGGCCTGCGGAAAATAAATGAGATAACGTTGGTTGTGCAGCGCATAAAACGGAATAAACTCCATGTCCTTCCGTACTGGGAACGTCTCCCCTGTATAAACGAATCGCAACCCCTCGTTATCCAATCTGCTGAGCGAACTTTCAATTTCGGCCGGCGTGCCGATAAAAGCAGGGATTTCGTTCAAGGGAATCAACTTCCCGTGAGCGATATGCCCCCCTCGGCTGTCATCTGCATATAATCCTTTCAGATCCTCCGTACCCATTGGCGCAGCCAACACAATCGGACCATACTGAAAAGCATAATAAGGACTCTTGTCGGGCAACTGCACCAGGTTGACCTGCATAGGCAGACGCAACGTCACGCTGTCGCCTTTCTTCCACTTTCGTTCCAGTGTCAAGTATTCACCCGTCACTGCTCCGTAGCCAAGCCATTCGCCGTTAACAGACACTTCAATTTGTTCGGGCTCCTTCACCCACGAAGGAATCCGCAGTTTCAATGCCAGCTTTTTACTCTCCGCCTCTTCAAACGTAAAATTCATCTCTCCGTTGTACGGGAAACGCGTACGCTGCGAAAAAACAACCTCCTTTTCCTCCCACGTCAAACGCGAAGGAATAAAAAGATTCACATACAACGCATCCTTGTCGTGCGCATAGATCAATTCGCCGTATTTGGCATGATTCTCCAAACCCGTTCCCACACAGCACCAGAAACTCGTTTCCGGCTGTGAATATACCCGGTAATGACCCGGACGCATCGGCGTAAAATATACAAAACCGCCCCGTTCCGGTTCTTCCGACGAAAGAATATGGTTAAACAGCGCCTTCTCGTAATAATCCATCAGGTACACTTCAGGTGTACTCTTATACAGCATCTTCGTCAGTCGCAACATGTTGTAGGTATTGCACGTCTCTGGCCCCTGCACATCCTCGATCATCGCACCGAAATCGTCCGGCGGATTGAAATGTTCCCGCACACTGTTTCCTCCGATACACACCGAGCGGTTTTCCGTCACCGTTTTCCAGAAGAAACGGGCTGCACGGTCCCAATCGGCATCGTTTTCGTTATCGGCAATACGTTTATATCCGATTACCTTAGGAATCTGTGTATTGGCATGCAAACCCGTCAAACTGTCCTTTTCCTGTATCAACGGACGCAATATTTTTTGGTGCGAAAAACGGTGAGCCAACTGCAGGTATTTCTTATCGCCGGTAATTTCGTAAACCGCAGCAAACACCTCGTTCAGTCCGCCATGCTCGCTCTTCAGCATCTCCTGCATCTGTTCGTCGCTCAACCCCGCCGTAATGTCCAGCATCCAGTCGGTATATTTCACCAACATATCCCGTGCCTGTTCACTCCCGACATGAATATATGCATCCAGTAAACCGTTGTAAGTCTTATGGATATTGTACAGCGGAACCCATTTGCCGTTCAGGTCGAACGAACCCGCCCGGATATCGCCCCGTTTAATCTCTTCCCACAACGCCAAACTTCCCGGCGTTCCTCCGATGAATCCCGTACCTACATGATCCTGACACCGTTTCAGCTCATCGAGAAAATAATCCAGCCGCCGTTTCACTTCCGCATCTTCGGTCGCCGCATACATCATCGACAATGCCGAAAGGTAATGCCCGCCGATATGACCGTCCAACCCCGTATTTTCCCAATTGGGATACGAAGGCGCCTTGGGTTGAAGTCCGGCCTCACGCAGAAAAGGCGACAGCAGCCGATCCGGCTCCAATGCCAGCAAATACCGCAAGTCGGTTTGTTGAGCAGAAAGAAAAGGGCTGTCCAATAACCGAACTTGATTAAGAGAAAATAAATCGACCTGTTGCCTGGTTTGTGCCGTTAACGGAAAAATGCATAATGCGATACCCATTAACAAAACGAAGTTCTTCATTGGTTTGCCCTTTCCATTCATAATTTGTAATTTGTAATTATTGACTTATATCCCTGAACTACACCATCCGATTTTGCCTTTTTCTTTCATAAAGGAGGATATATATAGCCAATAAATACTTAATGTTTCGTAAGGATATTCTCGGTAAAATTGCCGATTTCCAGGTACCGTTTATACAACCCGGCATATTTTTCCGCATTCGCGGCATCCGGTGCATATTCCCGGTCGAATCCCGGGTTCATCGCAGCCCGGGCATCCTCAACCCGCTCGTAGAAACCGGCTGCCGTAGCGGCAAACATGGCTGCGCCCAATGCACAGGCCTGCTCCGTGCGGCACACTTTGATCGGCATGTTCAACACGTCGCACAGGGTCTGCATCACAAACGGCGACTTCAAGGGAATACCGCCGATAGCGATGATGTTGTCGATCCGTACCCCTTCCTTGCGCATCTGCTCCACGATGGCCTTCGAACCGAAAGCCGTAGCCTCAACCAATGCCTTGAAAATCTGCGGTGCCAAGCTGCCCAGCGTCAAACCCGTAATCGTTCCCGTCAGCTCCTGATTGGCAAACGGCGTACGTCGGCCGTTCATCCAATCCGTAACCACGAGGGTACTGCCGTTGTCCGTCAGCTTTTCGGCCTCCGCCGTCAATGCGGGAATAATCCGGTCAACCGTCTCCCTGATCAGTTTCTTCTTGGTTTCCTCGTCCAGGAGCGTGCTCTGCGATACGATGCAGTGCAGCGGAAATTCCAGCACCCGCTTAAACCAGGCATACACGTCGCCGAAAGCCGACTGTCCGGCTTCCAGTCCGATCATACCCGGGATCACCGAGCCATCCACCTGACCACAGATACCGGCGATGAGCTTATCGCCCATCTCTTCGTAGGAAGCCACCATGATGTCGCAGGTCGAGGTGCCGATCACCCGAACCATCGTATAGGGCTCGATGCCGGCTCCAACCGCTCCCATGTGGCAGTCAAACGCACCCCCGGCCACCACCACGTCGGTGGTAAGCCCCAGCCGCTTTGCCCACTCTTCCGTCAGATGTCCCACCGGCACGTCGGCCGTGAAGGTATCCGTGAACAACCGGTCGCGAAAACCCAACAAAAGCGGATCCAATGCCGTCAGGAACTCCTCGCTCGGCAGTCCCCCCCATTTTGCGTGCCACATCGCTTTGTGTCCGCAGGCACAACGGCTGCGCACAATATCTTTTGCCCGTTTCACACCCGTAAGCAGTGCCGGCATCCATTCGCAGTGCTCGACGATCGAATAAGCCGCGCCCCGCACCTGTTCGTCTTCACGCAAAATGTGCAACGCTTTCGACCAGTACCATTCCGAAGAATAGACCCCGCCGCAATAAGCCGTGTAATCGATCTCCCACCGTTTGGCCAACGCGTTGATCTCGGCCGCTTCCTTCACGGCCGTGTGGTCTTTCCACAACACGAACATGGCGTTGGGATTCTCGGCAAACTCAGGCAACAAGGCCAGCGGAGTACCTTCTTCGTCGGTAAACACCGGTGTGCTTCCCGTCGTGTCAAAGGCAATGCCGATCACATTTTCGGCTACATCTGCCGGACACATCGCCAGGCATTCCTTCACGCTCGCTTCCAGCACCTCGATATAATCAAGCGGATGCTGACGGTATTGATTCTTCGACGGATCACAATATTTTCCCGCAGTCCATCGCGGATAATATTTTACCGAAGAGGCAAGTTCTTCCCCCGTGCGGGCATTTACTACCAACGCACGAGCCGAATCACTTCCATAGTCCAATCCAATTACAAATTTATCACTCATTACATCAATGCTTTATTCAAGAGATAATAGATTTCGTTCAGATGCAATTCCTTTTTGAATTCGGGAATTGTCGTATTATTATCGATCGCAACCTTTTCGATGCCTGCTATTTCGGCATAATCGTCGAGATATTCCATTGTGAGAGCAGACGAAAAACTGGTATGATGCGTACCTCCGGCAAGAATCCAGGCAGCAGCTCCTACTTCCAAACTGGGTTGCGGAATCCATAAGGCACAGGCAACAGGTAGTTTGGGCAGTGGCTTGGGTTCAATCAAATCGACTTGATTCACGATCATTCGAAAACGATTTCCCATATCTACTATTGTTGCTGCTATACCTTGTCCGGGTTTTGCCGTAAATATCAATCGTGCCGGATCGGCTTTTCCTCCAATTCCCAATGGAAATACGTTCATTTGAGGTTTCCCTGCCGAAATCAACGGCGACACTTCAAGCATGTGAGCTTGCAATATGGCACTACGCTCTCCATCAAAATGATAGGTATAATCTTCGAGGAATGAGCATCCTCCTTCCAGTCCCTGTCCCATAAACCACATCGAACGCAGAAGTGCAGCAGTTTTCCAGTCGCCTTCGGCGCCAAATCCATAGCCTTCGGCCATCAAACGTTGTGAGGCAAGTCCCGGAAGTTGATTCAATCCGTGCAATTCGTCAAAATTGGTTGTAAATGCTTTAGCACCCTTGTCTTTCAAAAACCTACGCAGTGCTATTTCGATTCGGGCAGCTTCAAAAACTTGACTGCGGTCCTTACCTCCAACCTGTACGTTTGGCGCAAAATCGTATTCCGATTCATATTGTTTCACCATTTCCGCAATCTCACTGTCGGTTACTTTATCCTGATATGCAACCAAATCGCCGACGGGATAGTAATCGACATGATAGCCGAGACGCATTTCGGCCTCAACTTTATCGCCGTCGGTAACGGCAACATTATTCATGTTATCTCCAAATCGAACGATAATCATGTCCTGCGCATCGGCCCATGCGGCAGCAACCCTCATCCATACCGCAATCCTATCCTGAGCCTTTTTGTCCTGCCAATGGCCAACCACTACTTTGCGATTTTTTCGCATCCGCGTAACAATATGGCCGAATTCACGGTCGCCGTGTGCCGACTGATTCAGGTTCATGAAATCCATGTCGATTTCGTTCCAGGGAACTTCCTTGTTGAATTGCGTATGAAAATGCAAAAGCGGTTTTTTGAAATTCTGCAATCCATGTATCCACATCTTAGCCGGCGAAAAAGTGTGCATCCAGGTGATCACACCTATACATTTGGGATCGTTATTTGCATCCGAAAACGTTTTGCTTATTTCGGCCGAAGAATTGACAGTTCCTTTATATACAATTTTTACGGGTAAATTACCCGAATTGTTGAGTCCGTTCACCATTTCGTTCGAATGGGCATCCACGGCAATCACCGCGTCGCCGCCGTACAGCAGCTGTGCACCCGTTACAAACCATACTTCATAATTTTGGAATGACATAATTTTATTTTTTTATCGTATTAATATTTTTGTTTATTGTCCGTAATATGCATTTTTACCGTGTTTGCGTTGGAAATGCTTCGTTATCAGGTGCGGATTCATGGTAAGATTGGGATTAATATTCAATGAAATAAATGCCATTTTAGCTACTTGTTCCATCACCACTGCGTTGTGAACAGCCTCGTGCGCATCTTTCCCCCACGAAAAAGGCCCATGATTTTTTACCAATACTCCGGGAATAAAGTCCGGATTTAATTTTTCAAATCGTTTCACAATAACTTTGCCGGTTTCTTTTTCATATTCGCCTTCCACTTCTTCTCGCGTCATATCATTCGTACACGGAATGTTGTCACTAAAATAGTCGGCATGGGTTGTTCCAATGTTGGGAATATCTTTTCCGGCTTGTGCCCAAGCAGTTGCATAAGTAGAGTGAGTGTGGACAATCCCACCGATGTTGGAAAACGATTTGTATAAAACTAAGTGAGTGGGTGTATCGGACGAAGGTTTGAGCTTGCCTTCTACGATTTCTCCATCCAAATTCACAACCACCATATCTTCCGGCCTCATCACATTGTAGGATACGCCCGATGGTTTGATCACAACCAAACCTTCGTCTCGATCTATCGCACTTACATTGCCCCAGGTGAAAATGACCAATCCGTGTTTTACTAAATCGAGATTAGCTTCAAATACCTGTTCTTTTAATTCTTTCAGCATGATCTAATAAATTATATTTACCAAAAATAGATGTAGAACGCTACTGTTATACCCAATATGATCACCGTATGGATGATATCCCAATGGTTCCAGCTGGCACGAGTCACCGCCTTCTGTTCAGGGGTGGCCGTCCCAAAGACAAGCCCCTGAATCTTTTCCTCAGAAGGTGCTTCAGTAAACAAACTAACTACGACAATAATAACAATACAGAACAAAAACATCCAACCGCAGAAGAACAACCAGTTAACATCGTAAAAAATATATTTGAAAAGTGTTTGCGCAGCATCCGGATTATTGCTGTAAAATACGTTCGCACCCAATCGGGTCAACCCTATTATCAATCCGGTTATCAATCCCCACATCCCGCCTTTGGCCGATGTTCTTTTCCAAGTAACGCCCAGAAGAAACGCTGCAGCTATGCCCGGAGCAAGAACCGATTGCACATCCTGTAAATACGTATAAAGAACATCGCCTATGCTACGCATGATAGGTATCCACAAAATACCCAATACTACGATAAACACAGTTGCAATTTGCCCAACGACTACCAATCTCTTTTCAGAAGTATCAGGTTTAAATCGCTTATAAAAATCGATTGTAAACAAAGAAGCGGACGAATTGAATAATGAAGCCAAAGAACTCATCAATGCAGCTAAAATTCCGCACACAACGACTCCTTTAAATCCTGCCGGCAATAATTTGGCAACTAATACAGGAAAAGCGGAATCCGAATTTATTTGTCCATTGGAAAGCATTGGAAGAAAAGCTTCTCCTCCAGCACCTATGCTTTTTTGATGAATGGCAAATGCAATCATACCGGGTATGAGAAACAGAAATACAGGTAGAAGTTTTAAATAAGCTCCGAAAATGGCTCCTCGTCGTGATTCTTTTTCGTTTTTGCCCGACAGCACTCGCTGCACAATAAATTGATCCGTACACCAATACCAAAATCCGATAATGGCAGACCCTATCAAAGCTCCAAGCCAGGGAAATTTCGGATCGTTGATGTTTCGCATCAAGTCGGTCATCTTGTCTCCATAATCATTTACAGGGACAGCTCCAGCTATACGAATCATTTCATCCCATCCGCCCAATTCCTTTAAACCCAATACAAGGATAACTGCTGAGCCAAGCAGCAAAATCGGCGTCTGAAGAACTGATGTGTACAATACCGATCTCATTCCTCCGAAAATTGTGTAAACAGCAGTAATCAATACAAGGCCGATTGCCGCAATCCAGAAAAAGTCGATCCCCCACAACTCCTGTATGCCAAATACCTGCTGAAATACCAAGCCTCCGGCATAAACCGTTACAGCAACTTTTGTCAATACGTAACTAATCAAGGAGATAACCGATAAAATCGTCCGCGATTGCGAGTTATAGCGCTTTTCCAAGAATTCAGGCATGGTATATACCATGCTTCGGCTATAAAACGGCACGAAAACCCACCCCAACAACAAAATCAGCCATCCCTGTATTTCCCAGTGCGCCATCGCCATACCACTCGATGCTCCCGCTCCCGCCAAACCTACAAGGTGTTCCGATCCGATGTTAGATGCAAAAATCGAGGCCCCAATTGCAATCCACGTCGCATCTCGTCCGCCTAAAAAATAATCTGCAGTGTCATCCTGTTCCTGCTTCATTACCCACACCACAATGCCAATGAGTACCAGCAAGAAGATCCCAATTACAACCCAATCTAATAGTGCCACAATGTTTTTAATTTAAAAATTAAACAATTATTTATTTGCAATAATATCACGAAATAATTTAGTGTATATCGTACACTTTAATAGAGCGTAAAATCACCCATATAGACGAAGCTTCCTATATTTCTGTACTGTATTTTCCGGTGCTTTTCTTCAGATTATACTGATTGTTTCATTATTAAGATAAAATCGGTGTAAAATTAATACTTATTATTTTCGATTGAATCTTTAACTATATGTTATACAGCATAAATTTACTTTTTCCTTTATCTACATCGAAATACCTGAAAAAGACTTTATTCATTTGTTCCAATAAATATCCTATTTTCTCTTCTTCATATAAGTTGTCATGAGTATGAATAAGATCTATTCGATGAAGATTTTAATACATTCGTTGTTGGACTGTGCTCAAAACACACCGAATTTTACGATATTATTTCACCTTTTTGCCCCAATAGGTCGCATTCAGATTTTTTTCGGTACCGGCATATACCAATGTCACCCGGCGCGGAGTTGCTTCCCAATCGACTTCACGTTCAACGCAAACAATCACGTTGCCCAATTTCAGTTGTTTTTTAGCCACATCGTAGCTCCAACTCCCTGTCAACGCACCCGACATCGTCCCGTCAGCATTGAGCGTTAAAGCAGTTGCCGTGTTTTGTCGGCCGTAGGTGTATTCCAGTTTAATGTGCTCCCATGTCCCAACGAGCGAGTCTTTGGTTATGGTACCGTAGTCGGGTACGGCAGCATAACGTTCGGGCAGTGTTATCGGCCATAGGTTGTCGGGTTCGTTTGGAGAAGCCGGACACCATACGATGCGGCGTACATGCCCCATCATAATGGCATTGGAATAAGGGTTGCCGCCCACATTGACAGGCAATCGTCCTTGAGACATATAAAACCACTCATCGGTATTTTCCTTTTTAAAAATCGCACAGTGCGATATACCTACCCATCCGTAACCGAGATTAAATTTATACGGGTGGGTTACAATCGGATAGCAATCGCCTTCACCGTTGGTAAAGTTGCGGCCGTTGATATCGTAGTATGGCCCGTCGATGTTTTCGCTTCTCACCACTCGCGTATTGTAAGGCACGTCAAGCGCATCGTAAGCCATAAACAAATAGTAGTAACCATCTTTGTATATGATTTCGGGAGCTTCACTGGCTTGCCAGCGCGACGATGCCCGACGTGTGCCGATTCTCTTACCATATCGGGCTGTCAGTTCAGCCACACTGTCAGCATAAGGTTCACCGAGCTTGTTGAGCGGTTTTCCGGTTATAGCATCCACTTCCAACAGCGCGAAACCGCTGTGCCACGATCCATGAATGAGGTAATGCTTCCCTTCGGGCGTTACAATATAGGTAGGATCAATGGCGTTGTAGTAAAAATAGGCATTCCAATCCGATAAACTCGAGCGATTATAATTCAGACCTCGATCGGACGAGGAGGTGGTCACGAATCCCTTGTCGGTCCAAACGGCACCGGCAGGATCGGTCGACTCACACATGCCTATAAAGGCACGTTCTGTCCAGCTTCCATCAAAATTGGTCTGAGTGTTGGATTTCTCTGTTTTGATGTAGTTATCGATGACAATACTGTAATACATGCGCAAGATCTCCTGTCCTCCAACGTTAACCCTACGTACAACCGGCGCCCAGTAACCGTATTGTATGTCATCTTCGGGAATGGCCTCGAGCCCCATGCGCGATCGAATGGCGTTGAGCGAGTCGGCAACCCAGGTTGGCGCATCATAAAAAGGTCCGGCAACCCATTCCCAATTCACCAAATCGGTTGAGCGTTTGCCCTGAAAGTGGCCGTGTCCTTCGTGTGCATTACCATACGAAGCATCAGTGCCGTACATATAATAATACCCCTTGTAATACGCAACCGAAGGATCGTGAACGTTGGCCAGGTTCCAGCGGTTTCGGTTTGACCACGATGCTATCGACGAATAATCATCGGGATAATAAGGTAGAACATACTGCATAGTTTCACTATTGTTGTCTTCGGTAGGATTTTCCAAAGGAGATTTCTCGCATTGCGCAAGAGTCAAGGCTGAAACGAAAGGAATCAGCCATTGACATATCTTGCGCGTAATTGAAAACATTCCGTTTATTTTCAGTCTATTTTTTTCGATTCCGAATAGAGCAATTGCCCTATTCCGTCGGTTTCGATGCCAACCCTTGCAAAAATCATACTACTTGAGTTTGCTGATGGAATTTCAACTGAAAGCGTCGTGGGTTCACCTAAGGTAATGGAAGCAGCATCTTTAGAAATACGGGCTATATTATAGCCATTATCGGTGATAATCGTTTTTCCGAGAAAAAGATATACTTTTTTCAGATTACGTTGTGAGCTCACTTGGTTCACGGTAAATGTGGCAGTTACCTGAGATCCGTTTTTTTGAAAAGATACGTTACTCAGTGAAAAATAAGGCACAACAGGAACATCCACAATTGTATTTCCTCGTACTTCCACGTCTATAGAATCAGTATTGTTCTCCCAAGGTGCACCATTCATCCTTACAAGCTTGTACTTACCATCGAAAAGTACGGCCGAAAATGTACCATCTTGTTTGATAAATACCGGAATCTTTGTAAAATTGGCATACCCGTGTTGCCAAAGTTCCAATTCTAATGCATTCGATCTTACACCGACAGGCTCATTATTATAAATAATTCTTCCTGACAAAATCGAAGCCGGTTCATCGAAATTGTCTTTTTCGCAACTTACAAAAAATATAGAAAAAGCAATGATGGAGGAGATTAAAAATAGTTTTACTTTCATATCTTTAATTATTTTCTTAAAAATCAACTTATTGGAAAGGATTAGGAACAATTTTCGGATTATTGTCTCTTACGTATTGGGGAATAAAAGTATAATAATTCGACAACTGAAAATATCGAGGTGTTAAAAATCGGGGAGCCACCATTTTGTCAAAAACATACATTCCATCATGTGGTCCGCCTACAACTCGGTATGGATAAAGGGCATAGAGCATAGCATCAGGATTGTCTCTGTCACCGTTCCAAACGATATGAGCTTTTCTCCAACGTTTCATGTCGAAATAGCGATGATCTTCAAATGCAAGTTCTATGCGTCTCTCATTCATAAGAGTTTCCATATCAATTGATTCGAGACTGTTTTCAGGATATCCGGCCCGTTCGCGTAGTTCATTCACGTAGTCTTTTGCATCACCTGCTTTGCCCAATTCAAGTGCAGCTTCGGCTGCATTCAAGTATATTTCACCTAATCTGAAATAAACCCACCAATTATCGCTTCGGATACCACGCGTACTGGTTCCTGCACCGGATTGAATGTATTTTCTCAAATAAAACCCCGAATTAGACACTTCCTGCATCGAACGATGCGGACCAGAGTTGCCAATGAGTATTTTGCCGTCAGAATAAGTCGTTCCAATATCTTCTCCTTCAATCGTTGTATATCCGGCGCCATTCCATACTTTTACACCGGCTTGTATGCCAACAGGAAGTCCCTTGAACGTAGTTCCTGAATATAAAACAGTTCCATATAACCGTTTATCTTTGTTGGCATAAATTCCGTCCAATGTTTCATAATAAATATAATCAGAATTATCTGCGGTACGATTTTTCAGTATACCCTTTGATCCATCTAAATACGGATAGCTTTCTACAAGATTTAAAACCGGAGTTATGCATGATGAACCAAGATTATCTTCTCGAAGGCCACGAGCTATATTATCATACGCAAACCAGTGCCGTTTGTCGGCTGATGTAAGATAATCCTTTGCCCAAATGACTTCGGGATTATTCGATTTTTTATCGAAAATTTCATAAAAATTCTCACCGAGATCGGGATTCTTTTTATACAATTCGTATTTGCCCGACTTAATTATTTCGATAGAAGCATCCAAGGATTTCTGATAATATTCATCGGCTTTGTCAGCAGGTATTCCAACTTCTCCGCCCTTGGTGGTAATGGGAACAGGCATCAAATTATTGTATTTTGCAAGCGAGGCAGCATAAAGCATGGCACGACTCTTAAGTGCCAATGCTGTGTATTTGTTGGCTCGTGTTTGGCTTCCGGCATTACCCAACTGATCTTTTATGGCATCCATCTCGTCAGCTATAAACTCATACACTTCGCTTTCCTTGGCACGTGGCAGCTGTAACTTCGAGGGGTCGCCACTAAAATCATATATGAGCTGATTGGTAATTAAAGGAACACCGCCCATTCTTTTCACCAATTCAAAATAATTGTAAGCTCTAATAAATCTAAACTCAGCTTTGTAAGCTTCTTTCTGAGCATCCGTCAGTTTCTCACTGTAAGTATCAATTCCTTCAATTGCAAGATTGATGTCGCGAATCAGATTATAGTTCCATAATTCTGCAAATGATGGCCAGTAAGATGCCAATTGATTTCGAAATTCTTCGCCCATATATCCTGACCACATAGCATCGTCGAACAGGGCCATGTCACGCCAAGTTCCTTCCAATCCTGTGAAAATGGGAAGTCGATTATAATAGTTTGCAAGAAGTCCGTCGATTTGTTTTGGATCGTTCCAAACCTGTTCTTCCATAATGATATCCTTCGGATTTCTTTCGAACCAATCGTTGCTGCATCCAATCATCGTGGTCGAAAGAAAAATTGAAAGAACGATGTATAAAATATTTCTTTTCATAATTTTACTCGTTAAAATGTTAAATTAAAACCGAACATGGTTAATTTCTGTAACGGATATACGAGCCCGTTTTCAGACGCAATTTCCGGATCGATCTCGAATTTGCGTACGTTGTCAAACGAAAACAAATTTGATGCATTTATATAAAGTCTGATATTGGATGATCCTATTTTGTTGCTGAGATTCTTCGGAATTACGTATCCCAGTTCTATGTTTTTCAATCGGAAATAACTTACATTCGTCACCCAAAAATCATTGGTATAATAGATGGGATGATCGCCACGTAGATTTTGCCTGATAGCAGGATAAGTTCCGGCTATCCACTGACTATTAGGGTCATACGGATCTTCGCGATGCCAACGATCTTCAAACATATAATGTGGTGCACTTCCGTTATTTTGGAAAGGGAATTTTAGCTCCCAGTTTCTTCGATAACTTTGCATTGTTGCACCGGCAAAATCGGCAGTAAGCGACCAGCTCTTCCAATTGAATCCGAAATTTAATCCATAACTCATATAAGGCTGTTCTCCAAGAGCATACCCGATTGGACGTTCATCCATATAATTAATGATGCCATCATTGTTAACGTCCTTATATTTGAAATCGCCCGGGAGCATGTCGGTATTTCCACGTCCATCGTTGTTAATCGGATAAGTTGCAATATCCTCCATCGATTCAAATCTTCCTATTATCTGGTAACCCCAAGTAATTCCTGTCCATCGGTCTTCAATAGAATTGCGATATTCATTCCACGAATTACCAAATCGTGGTTTGTATGACGACAACCATCTGCGACGTGCAAGAGATGCGTTAGCAGCCACTTTATATTTGAATTCACCAACTTCATCCTGATACGAAATTAACCCCTCTACTCCTCGATGGGCGTCAGATTCCAGATTTTCATTCGGGAGACTGTATCCTATCTCAGATGGCAATTTCACGTCGTAGCGTGCTGCCGGCAAACCTGTACGTCTTCTTTCAAACAAATCTATACTTCCGGTAAGTTTATATTGCATTAAGGAAAAATCTACCCCTATGTTCGTGGAATTATTTTTTACCCACGACAGATTTCTAATAGGTAGCCCTCTCGGTTGCAATCCATTTACAAATTTTCCATCAAATACCGAGCTACCCCAGCCATAATTAAAACCTCCAAGATAGTCGAAGGCATTCACACCCATTTCACTCCCTGTTACCCCATATGACCCTCTGATTTTTAAGTCATTTACAGAACTCTTTAAGGGTTCGAAAAAAGGTTCATCGGAAATACGCCATGCAGCAGAAAAACCCGGGAAAAAACCGAAACGACTGTCTTTGTAATAAAGATATGACCCGTCATATCGTCCAAGCAATTCCAACATATACCTTTCCTTGTAGTTGTAGTTAACTCTTCCGATAAATCCGGCTCGAGCCTGATAACTCCAATCGTCACCAAGATAATCCTGCTCGTAGAGATACATTTTTTCGATATAATTATTTGACGGCACAGTATGCACAACAAAATAAGTATTATCATAATCCGATCTTTCGTAAGCAAGAACTGCCGAAAGGGAATGATCGTTGAACGTTTTGTTGTAGTTAGCCTGAATCTGTTGAAAACGCTGGACAACATTGCGTTTGTGTTTCTCGCGCCACGGATTTTGGTTTCCCCACCCGGGCTGTGTGTAATAGGTATCAGTTTCTGGATCATATTTATAAGCATCATACGTATATTCGAAACCGTCAAAATCATCGTTTCGATAATTATATGAATATGTACCCTTTAACGATAATCCGAATTTAAAATCATATTTAGCATATAAATTTACGTTAGTCGTTCGTTGATAAATATCAATCCAGCCGGTTACATCGTCTTTATATGTTGCCGGGTTTACATTGACATTATGTGTCTGGTGAATATAATTGGGATTATCATTTGCATACGGGCTTTCGATCGGCCACATAGAGAAAACGCTCAATAGTGGATTAAAATAGTCATCCAATCCGGGAACACCCACATTATGTGTTTTTTCAAGAATTGCGGATATTTGTGTGCCAACAGAAAGACCTGTAGCCAAATTGGCTTCGATATTGGCTTGTACATTTGATCTGTTGTAATAAAAATCGGGCAAAATAGCCTGTTGATCTGTATTTCCTACTGACAGGTAATACGATGACCGCTTGGTACCTCCCGAAACATTTGCATTTACATAATATTGGGGAACATTGTTGCGAGTTACAATATCGAGGTAATCATAACTCTTGTACCCGGGTTCGCTACCCGCTTTCCACTTAGCTAATTCTTCGGGACTGTAGAGGCTGCTTGGGTCACGCCCATAATTTTGCTCCGACTCCAATCTGGCTCTAACAAACTGATATGCGTTGGCAGGTTTCGGATAACGGGTAAAATTCTGGACTCCATAATATCCATTAACGTTTATCTTCACATCTTCACCTTTACTCCCTTTCTTTGTCGTAACAAGGACCACCCCATTTGAAGCACGTAACCCGTACACAGCTGCAGATGCATCTTTAAGAATTGAAATGCTTTCTATATCTTCGAGAGAAAGATTATTGAATATGTTTTCACCTGAACCCTGCGACAAACCGAACGCATCAGACCCCGTAATTCCACTGTAAGCAATTCCATCGATTACATATAAAGGATTGCCCAAGTTTCTTATCTGCAAATTGATTCCTCTACCCGGTCGAGCATCTACTGCTCTGGTGGTTATACCCTGCACCTTTCCTGCAAGTGCCCCACTCAATGTTGTGGAATTGGATCGAACAATATCTTCGGCTTTCACGCTACTGATTGCTCCCGAAATGTTACGTTTCGATTGGGTTCCGTAACCGACAACCACAACCTCGTCCAACAATTCTGTGTCTTCGTACAATACCACATCTAAGTTATTTCCACTCACAACCAGCTCTTGCGTTTTGTAGCCGATATAGCTGAAAACAAGTGTAGCCCCCTGAGGAACATTCAAAGTAAATTTACCATTGACATCAGTAACGGTTCCATTCGAACTTCCTTTTTCGAGAACATTTACTCCGATCAACGGATCTCCCGCCGCATCCGACACTTTGCCTGTTACGGTATTTTGTGCCATCATTTCCAGACTGGACACTGCCGATACAAACAGCATAAACAAATAAATAAGTAATTTTTTTGTTTGCATAATACTTTTAAGGATTTAAAAAATTAATAAAAATTCCGCACAGCATTTGAAATAAAATTCAATCTAAATTTTCACTTCACGGATGCAAATTTTAGATTAAATAAGTGAACAATGGTGGACAAATGATTAAATAAAGTGGATAATTGGACATAAGTGTATTTTTAACACAATCATATCAAAATACATCTAAACATCTCACAGCTATTTTGAGAAATTATTGTTCATACTCAAGATGGAAATAACTATACATCATTTCTCCTCAATAAAGTACTATACTTTCAATCTACACATTGAAGCTTTCTGCTGAAATATTTTCCCTGCTATTTTTAAAAGATTTCAGAATCTCCTTATGATATCCATATACGGATACTGAAACTCCAATGGAATTGCAGGGATGAAGTCGTTTTCAGTCACCTTGTTATGCCACTTTTGGGCAAACAATATCAAACTTGTTCACAATTTATTCCGAAAAAAAGTGTAAGCGAGTAAAAAATTAAAATGGGTGTAGAGTGTTACGAGAGTACGTTTTTCGTGCGTATTTTTATAAGTATTTAATATTTAAGATTTATTGCGGAGAGAGAGGGATTCGAACCCCCGGAACCTCTCAGTTCAACGGTTTTCAAGACCGCCGCGATCGACCACTCTGCCATCTCTCCAATTTGCTGCGAATTTGCGGATGCAAAGATAGTACTATTTTCCATAAAGCAAAACAACTTGTGCGTTTTTTACTCGGCCAGATCATCAAAAAAACGGGAAATAATCGTAACTTTGTTTTCTAAACAAAAAAAAATCTGAGCATGTTATTTACCGAACTTCCATTGTGCGAAGCCCTGCAACAAGGACTCGAAGCGATGAATTTTACAGAAACTACACCCATTCAGGAACAAGCCATTCCGGTGATTCTCGACAAATGCGACGTGATTGCATGCGCACAAACAGGCACAGGTAAAACTGCTGCTTTTTTACTGCCCCTGCTCAACAATCTGCAAACCGAACCGCACGACGAACATAAGATAAACGCCATTATCATGGCTCCTACCCGCGAACTGGCTCAGCAAATTGATCAACAGATGGAAGGCTTTTCGTATTTTACGCCTTTTTCGTCGGTTGCCGTTTACGGTGGCAATGACGGAGATGCATGGGATGTTCAGAAGCGTGGACTCGTCAGCGGAGCTGATGTAGTGATTGCTACTCCCGGCCGACTGCTTTCACACATCAATCTTTATAAAATTGACTTTTCGGGCGTTAAATATTTCATCCTCGACGAAGCCGACCGCATGCTCGATATGGGCTTCTACGACGATATCATGAAAATCGAAAAACTGCTGCCAAAAGATCGTCAAACCATCATGTTTTCGGCTACTATGCCGCCCAAAATTCAACAAATGGCAAAAACCATCCTGCGTAATCCGAAGGAAATCACCATTGCCATTTCACGTCCGCCCGAAACCATCCTGCAGTCCGCTTATGTGTGTTATGAAGAACAAAAACCGGCAATCATCAAACACCTGTTTGGATCAAAAAATCCAAAAAAAGTAATCCTATTTTCGGGGTCAAAGTCAAAAGTGAAAGAAATTTACCGAATGCTTCGAAAAATGGGATTGTCGGCAGGCGAAATGCATTCCGATCTCGATCAGGCACAACGCGACCATATCATGCACGAATTTCGAAACGAACGCGTCAACACTTTAGTGGCAACCGATATCGTAGCGCGCGGAATCGATATTGACGACATCTCGCTGGTGATCAACTACGACGTTCCCTACGAAGTTGAAGATTACGTGCACCGCATTGGCCGCACGGCTCGCGCGGGTGATTCAGGAATGGCTATCACGCTGGTTTCGCCAAAAGAACAGTTTCGCTTTCACCGGATTGAAAGTTTTCTTCAAAAAGACATATACAAAATTCCATTGCCAAGCGAAATAGGAACAGCTCCCGAATATAATCCGGCGAAAGAGCGAAAAAGCGGAAAACAAGGTTCATCGAGAAACAAGAAGAAGGTAAAAACAACTTCAGCCACATCCAAACCGCAAGCAACCGAGAAAAACAGTGAAAGCACCAATAAAGTGCCACGCAAAAAGCATTTCTATCGCAATCACGCCAACTCATCAAAATAGCGAAGCCGGTCTGATAAAAATCAAACCGGCCTCTGATTAGAATAATCAATTTGAGCACAATTACTCAAAGATTATTCTGCTTTTCTTTCCAACTGAATAATCTCCATGCCTCGCAAAATGGCCTGCTCGTTAAGTGGAAGGGTATTGTGATAACGTTCCGGAAGCGATTTTTTTAGGCCTTTCATCACATTTTCGAGTTTCACCATGGGCGACACCTTGAGTAATCCGCCCAAAACGATCATATTAAATACTTTTGTATTCGACATCTTCATCGATTCGTCCATCGCATCGATTTTATACACATCGATATCCTTTCGGGTGGGAGGTTGATGAATACCGTATCCGTCGTAAATAAGAATACCCCCGGGCTTTACCTTGTCCTCAAATTTGTCGAGCGAAGGCTGATTAAGCACGATTGCCACATCAAATTGGCTGACAATCGGCGAACTAATCGGTTGATCGGAAATGATTACCGTTACGTTGGCAGTCCCTCCGCGCTGTTCGGGACCATAAGCGGGCATCCACGAAACTTCCTTATCTTCCATTATCCCCGAATATGCGAGAATCTTACCCATAGACAATACACCCTGTCCGCCAAAGCCTGAAATTAAAATTTCCTGCAACATGTTTTTTAGTTTGTGTTTAGATATTCTTCAAATCACCAAGAGGATAAACGGGAAACATATTTTCGACCATCCAATCATTGGCTTCGGCCGGGGTCATTTTCCAACCGGCATTACATGTCGATACGATTTCGACAATGGATAGTCCTTTATTCTGCATTGAATTTTCAAATGCAAGACGAATCTTATTTTTGGCTTTTCTCACAGCTGCAGCCGTGTGAACACTCTGGCGCGTTGCCAGACACACCCCATCCAACAAGGCAAGCAAATCAAGAATCTTTAGCGGATTCCCTGTTGTGTGTACGTCACGGCCTTCGGGACTGGTAGATGTTTTCATGTGATCGAGAGTCGTCGGAGCCATCTGTCCACCGGTCATCCCATAAATGCCGTTATTGATGAAAATGATAGCTATATTTTCACCACGATTAGCTGCGTGGAGGGTTTCACCGGTACCAATTGCTGCAAGATCACCATCGCCCTGATAGGTGAAAACGAGTTTGTCGGGGCAAAGTCTTTTAACTGCCGTCGCCAGTGCCGGAGCACGTCCATGTGCAGCTTCCTGCCAGTCAATGTCGAGATATTTGTAGGCCATGACGGCACATCCCACCGGAGCAATGCCGATAGATTTATCTTGTAATCCCATTTCTTGTATGACTTCGGCTATGAGTTTGTGCACAACACCATGAGAACATCCCGGGCAGTAATGCATTGGAACTTCATTCATCAATAATGGTTTCGCATAAACCAAATTTTCGGGACTTATGATATTGTTTGCATCCATAATTGTTATTGTTTAGAAAATCGATAAAAAAAATAGAGCACTAGTGCTGATCCTCCCGCATACCAGGTATATCGCATATTTTTGTCGGAGACAAAATAAATGATAATCGTGGCTGCGAAAGCAATTAAGAATAAAATCAAAAAGATTTTGTGAACGCGAGGAGTCATCGTCGCAAATTATGCGTTTATAATTTTTTCCTTTAGAGCCGCTAACGCTTCATCCGGGCCGGGAACTATACCGCCCATGCGTCCAAAGTATTCGACCTTTGTTTTGCCGTTTACGGCCAAGCGAACGTCTTCGACCATTTGTCCGGCATTCATCTCAACAGTGAGAAAACCTTTCACCTTATCAGCATAACGATTAATAATATCATAGGGATATGGCCAAAGAGTAATCGGGCGAATCATGCCCACTTTGTATCCTTCCTCACGAGCAAGATCGATTGCTCGCTGACAAATGCGGGAAGCTGAGCCAAAAGCTACGAAAATATAATCGGCATCATCGCACTTAATTTCTTCGTATCTAACCTCGTTCTTTTCTACTTCCCTGTATTTGTTTTGAAACCGAATATTATTTTGTTCTTGTATTTCCGGATCAAGCTCAAGTGAAGTAATGATATTCGGTTCCCTGTCAGGAGTTTTACCGAGGGTTGCCCAAGGACACTGTTTGCGAATTTCTTGTTCGGTTCGCCGGCGCCGGTATTCCGGTAAACGTACTTTTTCCATCATCTGACCAATGACGCCATCGGTCAGTATCATGGCGGGATTGCGATATTTGAAAGCCAACTCGAAACCAAGAGATACAAAATCGGCCATTTCCTGCACAGAATTGGGAGCAAGTGTTATGAGGCGATAATCGCCGTGACCTCCACCTTTCACCGTTTGAAAATAATCGGCTTGCGAAGGCTGAATGGTTCCAAGACCAGGTCCGCCTCGTTGCACATTGACAAGGAGACAAGGGAGTTCGGCCCCTGCCAAATAGGAAATGCCTTCCTGCATGAGACTTATGCCGGGACTCGAGGATGAAGTCATCACATATTTTCCACACGATGCACCACCATATACCATGTTTATGGACGCTGTTTCGCTTTCTGCCTGCAACACAACCATACCTGTTGTTTTCCACGGAGCTGCATCCATGAGAGTTTCGATGATTTCGGATTGAGGGGTAATGGGATATCCAAAATAGCCATCTACTCCATAGCGAATAGCCGCGTGAGCAATGGCTTCGTTACCCTTCATTAACGATATTTCTTGAGACATAAATTTGATTTTGCTTGACTACGTTCTAAAACGATTTATTCATAATAATATAATGGGCGTCTTATTTATCCAATTTTTTTACGATATACGGTAAGACACCCGTCGGGACACACAAGTCCACAATTAGCACATCCAATACATTCATCCGGATTTTTCATATAAACGAAGTGGTAACCTTTATTGTTCACTTCGCGAGGTTGTAGTTCCAATACATCGGTGGGGCATGAAACAACGCAAAGATTACATCCCTTGCAGCGTTCGGTGTTTACCACGACGTACCCTTTGACTTTTGCCATTTATTGTTGGTTTTTTATCAATACTCTATTGCAAATATACATTGATAGAGATTAGATTTCAATTTTTAAATGTTAATTCTTCGATCGGAGACAGTTTCCGATGATGGCACTTCTATTTGATTTATAACAATTTCCCATAAAAATAATCGACTTTTCCGGTAGATTGCCTACAAATGTTTCAATTTATAACGAATATCTTTGAAATTCGTTCAAATCATAATTCTTTTCTTTTTTATACTTACCATTCAAATATCGCATCATTCATCCATAATCCTTGTGTTCGGAGTGTCTGTTCTATAACGTCGCGGGCAACACCCTCACCACCTTTGAATGGAGATATGTATTTGGCTATTCGTTTGATTTCGTGATCGGCATCTGCAGGTGCTATCGGCAACCCGACTTCCATCATTACGTGGTAATCGGGAATATCGTCGCCAATGTATGCAATTTGGTCACGACGAAATCCCGTTCTATCCATATAATCAGCCAAGTCAATCATTTTGATGGATGATTGCATATAAATGTCTTTCACGCCGAGCGCCTCACAGCGAACTCTGACTGACATGCTGTTTCCACCCGTTATGACAGCAACTCCAAAACCGGCTTTAACAGCTACATTTATAGCATACCCATCACGAATATTTACAGTCCGCAAAGGTTCGCCTTCGGAGGATAATCCGATAGTTTGTCGAGACAAAACGCCATCGACGTCAAAAACGAATGCTCTGATTTTCGAAAGATCATAATTTATCATTGTCTTGAAGAATATTTACGAATGCTTTGGCTGATGAGTCGATAGAGTTCTCTGGTCAACGCGTCGTCAATCAGATCGATGTGTGCATTCATCACTTGTTCGTCAAAACGAATCGCAGGGCCGGTTTGTGCTTCACGCGGATGTAATTGATGGACTTTGGCTGCTGTTTCGTCGATGAGCGGTAACAGTACATCAAAAGGAATTTGATTTTTTTCAAGCAATTGGGCAGCCGTTGCATACATGTGATTGACAAAATTGCATGCAAAAACTGCGGCCAAATGCAGATATCGACGTTTTTCGCTTTCAATATAGTGTACAATGGGAGATAAACCGCAGGCAAACTCTTGAAGTTGCTCGCAAACTTTTGAATCATTGGCTTCAATAAACAGCGGAATCTTCTCGAAATCGATTTCACGTTTTTTACTGAATGTCTGCAACGGATATAATACGCCATACCGATCATGATAAGGCCGAAAAATATTCATCGGAATGCTGCCGGCAGTGTGTATCCAAATCCCTTCCGTTTCAGGCATTTCGGCCAATACCTGATCCAACGCGTCATCCTTTACCGAAAAAATATAAATGTCTGCCGATGGATTGATTTGCGATAGAGTATCGGAATATGAAGCGTTAACTTTTTCGGCAAGAAGTCGAGCATTTTCAGCAGATCGGCTATAAACCTGCAAAATACAATGGCCTTTCTGCTTTGCCGCAATAGCCAAATGAGTAGCCACATTTCCCGATCCGATAAAAACGATCTTCATTGTTTTGTCGATATGATAATCAGTTCATCTGTCAAAATCAAAAAGAATTTTATGAACGATAACTTCCGATATGTACTTTTTCCCAAGGCAAATCGTCAATGTCATGCGGCGTGCGGGGTTTTTCTTTTCTACCGAAAGCAAGGATACAAAGAGGTTCCAAAGGTGCGGGAATATTCAACAAGTCATTGATGTAATCGGCGGAAGTAATTGTTTCGGAATAATTTCGTTCACGAACCTGTATCCAACATGCACCAATGTTGAGATCTTCGGCCTGAAGAAGCATGGAAGTAGAAGCGATGGAAGCATCTTCAATCCATACATCACTCAATATCGGGTTACCCAACACGATCACGGCCAATGCTACCCCTGTCAAAAACGAAGCTGAGTTGGGTTTGCATTTCGACAATTTTTCGAGCATTTCTTTATCTTCAATCACAACAAACTCCCACGAACGACTGTTCTTAGAAGTAGGCGACAACAAGGCAGCTCTCAAAATTAATTCGGTTTCTTCAGAAGAAATTTTTTCGTCGGCAAATTTTCGGATGCTCCGACGGCGGATAAGTATTTCTGAAACGTCGCTCATGCAATAATTTATTTTCGATTGCTTGTGCAAAAGTAGCCATAAAAATCGCATAAAACTTATCAAACAGGTAAAATCAAAAGATTATCGTTTTTTTAAACATTTTTCAGAGATATACGTTGTATAACAAAATCATGAAATTTGGAGTTTCTTCAAAAGAATAAATATCTTTGTTTAAAAATCGCAGTTTAAAAATTTCATCATAATAATTATCACATTCAAAAGCCCATGAAAATTCATGAATATCAGGCGAAAGAAATTTTTGCGTCTTACGGACTTCCTGTAGATAAAAGTTATGTCTGCAAAAATGTGGATGAAGCCGTTAAAGCCTACAGGGAGATTGGTTCACCTCGAGCTATTGTCAAGGCTCAAGTACTCACCGGAGGAAGAGGCAAAGCCGGTGGCGTGAAACTTGCAAACAACGAAGACGAACTCCGCAAGCATGCAGCCGCTATTTTAGGGATGACGATCAAAGGATTGAAAGTCGATCGTATTCTCGTTGGTCAGGCTGTGAATATCGCTTCCGAGTATTACGTAAGTTACATAGTCGATCGGGTTTCAAAATCCACGATACTCATGCTTAGCAAAGCAGGTGGAATGGATATAGAAGAAGTGGCACGCACAACTCCCGAAAAAATTCACAAGATCATTATCGATCCACTTGTTGGTGTGCCCGATTATTTGGCGCGCGAAGCTGCTTTCAAACTTTTCGACAATATGAATCAGGTGAAACAGGCTATCCCGATTTTCCGGAAACTCTATAAACTGTTCGTTGAAAACGATGCCTCTCTTGCCGAAATCAATCCGCTCGTTCTTACCGACGAAGGCAATATTATGGCCATTGATGCCAAAATGACCTTCGATGACAACGCGCTTTATCGTCATCCTCAAATCGCATCGCTTTTCGAACCGACTGAAGACGAAAAAAAGGAACAGAATGCCAAAAGCAAAGGATTTAGCTACGTAAACATCGGCGGCAATATTGGTTGCATGGTGAATGGTGCCGGACTTGCAATGGCCACGATGGACATTATTCAGCTTTATGGCGGCAAACCGGCCAACTTTCTCGATATCGGAGGCAGTTCCAATCCCACTAAGGTAATCGAAGCCATGAAACTGCTTCTTAGTGACAAAAACGTCAAAGTGGTATTGATTAATATTTTCGGAGGAATTACTCGTTGCGACGATGTAGCCAGAGGCATTCTCGAAGCTTTTAAGATTATTACAACCGATATTCCTATCGTTATCCGCTTGACGGGCACTAACGAAAAAGAAGGTCGAGCTCTTTTGGAGGGTACGGATTTCTTCGTTGCCGAAACTATGGGCGAAGCTACCCGAAAAGCGGTGGAACTTGCTCGATAACATATTTCACGGATATTGCATTTTTATTTATTTTTCAGAAAAAAAACATTACAACTTTACCGCTTTTTTTAAAAATCGAAAAAGCAAAAACATAGCATTTATGAGCATTTTAATCGATAAAAATACGCGACTGATTGTTCAGGGAATTACCGGACGCGACGGGAGTTTTCACGCCTCAAAAATGAAAGCTTATGGCACAAAGGTTGTCGGAGGGACATCTCCCGGAAAAGCGGGAGAAAATGTAGATGGGATCCCCGTATTTAATACGGTGAAAGATGCCGTAAAGGAAACCGGAGCCAATACTTCGGTAATTTTTGTTCCTGCTCCTTTTGCAAAAGATGCAATGATGGAAGCCGCCGACGCTGACATTAAACTCATCGTGTGCATCACCGAAGGAGTTCCGACGTTGGATGTGGTTACGGCTCTCCGTTTCATCAAAGAAAAGGGTGCTTGTCTGATCGGGCCGAACTGTCCGGGCTTGATTTCACCCGACAAAAGTCTGGTCGGCATTATGCCGACGATGATTTTCAGGCAAGGCGGAACGGGAGTTATCAGTCGAAGCGGTACGCTTACCTA
Source organism: Seramator thermalis (assembly GCF_004138125.1). GTDB lineage: Bacteria > Bacteroidota > Bacteroidia > Bacteroidales > Dysgonomonadaceae > Seramator > Seramator thermalis. Next base: position 272,130 of record NZ_RXHS01000002.1, on the reverse strand, counting down.
CGAAGTGGTTTACAATCTGACTGCTAACGGAATGGGGCAATCCTCTGCGGTTGGTGTGGGTGGAGATCCTGTCGTTGGACTCTATTATCAAGAATTGCTGCAAATGTTCGAAAACGATCCCGAAACCGACTCGATCGCTTTGATTGGTGAAATCGGAGGAGATGCTGAGGAAAGAGCTGCAGCATATATAAAGGAACACATCACTAAACCGGTTGCAGTATTCATTGCAGGACAATCGGCGCCTCCCGGTAAACAAATGGGCCATGCCGGCGCAATTATTTCGAGTGGAGCCGGAACAGCTGCCGGAAAAATAGCCGCTTTCGAAGATGCCGGCGTTCCTGTCGCTAAAGAACCGAGCGAAATTCCTGCGTTATTAAAAAGAAAAAGATAAATCCTTGTGAAAAGCGACAAACCTGAAGTTTTGACAAAACATCAGGTTTGTTGTTTTAAAACCTGCAAATAATTTCGTCTCCCAATTGCTTGGCTTTGGCAATCGCAGAGGGATTGGAAGCGTTTAAATCGTATTTCGAGGCAAGAGGAAGGGTCAATTGAATATTTGCAGGAACAATATTCGGATTGCTTATCCGATCGCGATTTTCGAGATAAATGTAAACCCAGAATTCTTTACTTCCAAAATACTCAAGCGCCAATTGGCGCAGGGTTTTCCCCGCGGACAACATCACCTTTACCGGCTTTTCGACAGATTGATTTTCGATGGTATCTGCCGGTTTAACCTCCGTAAGCTGGGCAGCGGGCTTTGTTGTTTCGTTTGAAACGATTCGTTTCTCAATTTTCAATTCTTGCCTTTCTCGTTTTTCGATTGGCACGAAAAAAAAAAGAATTGCTGCCGCAACGGCAACAACGCCCATTATGGGAACAAATAAGTTTTTCTTTTTGACAAGTTTCTTTGAATGAAGCGATTCATAAACAGATTTTTCTGTTGGCGTGCACTCGGCAATTTCATGAACAGTTTCTTCTCGCTCAATAATTGGAGAAGCGATTTCATTTTCCTGTGTTTCGATAACCCGATCTTCCAAAACAGCCTCGATCGACTCGGACAAGATAATTTCGTCCTTTTCTTCTTCCGAATCCGAAATCGTCATCAAATCGGGCTCAAACCCTTCGTTAAGCAATGTCGGTTCAAAATTTGCGAAAGGTTTATTTACCAAATCTTTCAACGATTTATCGGGAATGAAAATGTGAGTTTCGGTCGAATCGTTCTGATTTTCATGCTGCAACATAAATGTTCCCCATCGATCAATCTCCACACGCCGAGCGGAACGAATAATCGAAAACAATTCGTTCAGAAAGTTAGATGCACCCTCAATCGTGGTTTTGTTTCGCGAAACAATAAGCCTAGCCAAATCATGTATATTTATGCCTTCTGACAATTCCTTATCCCCGATTATGGAGTAGAAAACCGGATCGATTTCAGGTGGCATCAGATAACGTTCTCCTGTTTTGGAATGAACTAATATATATTCATTCTTTTTCGAAATCGAAAATTTACCGAAAGCATCGATAAATACTGGAACTCCTTCGGCTAATTTTTCACCAATGATGGAAACCATGCAATCGAGAACCTCCGAAACATTCGAAAATGGCCATTGCAAATGTTCCGAGATAAGCGCAACAAGATCATCGTTTGTCATTTTTCTTCAAGGTTTTCAAGTTAAGCTATTGTTCCTAAAAGATCGAACGGCAAAGCCGATTTAATCTTTACATCGTAAAATTGGCCAATCGTCAAGGGTTGATTTTTTTCGATTAACACTTCGCCATCCACCTCGGGCGAATCAAATTCCGTGCGACCGATAAAATAATCTTGCTCCTCACGATCGATGATCACCTTCATTGTTTTTCCTACTTTCGATTTGTTAACCGAAAGAGCTATCTCTTCCTGCACGTCCATCAAGGCATCCATTCGTTGCTGCTTTGTTTCGGCAGGAACATCATCGATATAGTGCCGATCGCTATAAGTGCCCTCTTCATGCGAATAAGGAAAAGCACCTAAACGTTCGAAACGGCTCTGTTGCACAAAATCCAAAAGTTCTTCAAAATCCTCCTGCGTTTCGCCGGGATGCCCAACCATCATAGTCGTGCGCAAATGTATGCCGGGAACTTCCTCACGAAATAGCTTGATAAGTTCAATCGTTTGCTGTTTGGAAATATTGCGCCGCATCAACTTCAACATGTGATCGCTGATGTGCTGCAAGGCAATATCGAGATAATTGCACACATTATCGCGTTCGCGCATCACACGCAGCAAATCGGTGGGGAAATGAGCCGGATAGGCATAATGAAGGCGTATCCACTGCACACCTTCAATGTCAGAAATTCTTTCGACTAGTTCGGGAAGCTTCATGGATTGGTACAAATCAAGACCATAGTAAGTCAAATCCTGAGCAATCAGTTGAAACTCCTTAACCCCATCAGCCACCAAATGTCGAACTTCATCTTCGATATCGCCTATCGAACGCGATTTGTATTTACCTGTAATCAAAGGAATTGAGCAATAGCTACAAGTGCGATCACAACCTTCGGATATTTTAAGATAAGCATAATGAGGAGGCGTAGAAATCATCCGATCTGTCGAAAGCTCATTGTGATAGGATTTACCGAGATCCGAAATCAGTGCATTCCAGTCGAATTTTCCGTAAAACTTGTCAACTTCTGGAATTTCCTGTTCGAGTTCTTTGCGATATCTCTCAGAAAGACAGCCCATCACGAAAAGTTTTCGAAGCTGATTCTTCTTTTTGGCTTCGGCAAAAGACAGAATAGTGCCGATGGACTCCTCTTTGGCATCGCCAATGAAACCGCAGGTGTTGATTACGGCAATTTCGCCACGCGGCTCCCGAGGATCGTGTTCGATGGTGTAGCCATTGGCAACAAGCTGTCGCATCAATCTTTCGGAATCGACAAGATTTTTGGAACATCCCAATGTGATGACGTCTATTTTATTCTTTATCATGAATTCGAAATTTCCTTGTCTCTATGCTAAAAACTTCTACTCGCCAAAAAGAGAATCGACAAAATCTTTGCGACGAAATACCTGTAAGTCTTCCATTCCTTCGCCCAGACCGATGTATTTGACAGGAATATTGAATTGATCGGAAATGCCGATTACAACACCTCCTTTGGCTGTTCCGTCGAGCTTGGTAATTGCCAATGCTGTCACTTCGGTAGCTGCCGTAAATTGTTTTGCCTGTTCAAAAGCATTCTGACCTGTAGAACCGTCGAGCATAAGAAGCACTTCGTGGGGAGCATCGGGAATAACTTTGCTCATGACGTTTTTAATCTTAGTCAACTCGTTCATCAAATTGATTTTGTTGTGCAAACGACCGGCGGTATCGATAATCACTACATCAGCATTATTCGCTTTGGCTGAATTTAATGTGTCGAAGGCGACCGATGCAGGATCCGATCCCATCTTCTGCTTGATGACGGGCACGCCTACCCTTTCCCCCCAAATCACCAACTGTTCTACGGCTGCAGCCCGGAAAGTATCGGCCGCTCCCAGATAAACGGACAATCCACGTTGTTTGAACTGATATGCCAGTTTGCCGATGGTAGTTGTTTTACCGACACCATTCACGCCCACAACCATGATAACATATGGCTTTTTTCCCTCGGGAACAGAAAAATCGTCCACATCGTCTGAACTGTTCTCCATGAGCAATGCGGCAATTTCTTCGCGCAAAATTCGAGTAAGTTCTTCCGAATTAATGTATTTATCGCGTGCTACACGCTCTTCAATTCGATCAATAATTTTGAGAGTGGTATCTACTCCCACGTCCGAAGTTACCAGTATCTCTTCGAGTTGATCGAGCACGGCATCGTCCACTTTCGATTTGCCGGCAACAGCTCGATTGAGTTTCGAAAAAAAACTTTCTTTCGTTTTTTCCAACCCTTTGTCGAGCGTCTCTTTTTTCCCTCTTGAAAATATATCAAATAATCCCATGATTTTTATTTATACTACTTTTGCAACCTTTTTTTACGACAAAAGATTGTTGATGCAAAGCTACAAAATAGCGAATAAAAAACTTCCCCACACGAAAATGCAGGGAAGTTTTTACATATTTTTAACTAAATTTATTTCGCAAAAAAGTCTTTTACGCTGTCGTTCGGAACCATTTCTTCGTGAAAAGTGTAAGCTCCTGTTTTGGGCGATTTCACCATTTTAATTACTTTGGTATGGGTACGTCCTGTTGTTGTTGATTTGTCGCGGAATCCGGCGACTGCTTTCTTTGCCATGGTTTAATCCTGTTTTACTTGATTTCTCTATGAACCGTAACTCTCTTAAGAATCGGATTGTATTTTCTCAATTCGAGTCTCTCTGTCGTATTTTTTCTGTTTTTTGTGGTAATATACCTCGATGTGCCGGGCATTCCACTATCTTTGTGTTCGGTGCATTCCAAAATCACCTGCACTCTGTTTCCTTTTGCTTTCTTTGCCATTGTTTCTGTCTCCTATAAAAAATTAAGCGTTCAGATATCCCTTGGCAGCAGCCTGCTTGAGAGCAGCATCCAAACCGATTTTATTAATCGTGCGCAAACCCGAAGCCGATACGTTCAGTACAATCCAAGCGTCTTCTTCGACCCAGTAAAATTTCTTCTTGAACAAATTCACATTGAATTTGCGTTTGGTCTTCTTGTTGGAGTGAGCAACGTTATTGCCAACCATTGCTTTTTTCCCCGTAATCTGACAAATTTTAGCCATTGCTATATCGTATTTTGTTGTTTCTTAATCGTTCTGGTGATATTTGACCACAAATCAGGGCGCAAAATTAATGATAATAATTATACTTTCCAAAGTTTTTAAGAAATATATTTCTCTTAAAATGTCAAAATTCATGTTCGAAATATGAACACGATCAGCAATAAAGTCTTATTTTCTTACAAGGCCCTGTTCTATTTGCGTAAATTATTACTGATAGTATCTCACAAACCATTCGTAAAATCGATGAATTCCCGTTTCAATCGATGTGGAAGGCTTGTACCCGAAATCTTTTTCGAGCAGTGAAGTGTCGGCATAAGTGCTGACCACGTCCCCCGGCTGCATTTCTGCCATTTCCTTTATGGCTGCTTTGCCGGTCACCTTTTCGATGGTTTCGATAAAATCCATTAGTTTCACCGGAGCAGAGCAACCCATATTATAAATGGCATAAGGTATTGCCTGTTGTGGTGGAGAAGGGATAATCTTTAAAGTTCCTTGTACGATATCGTCGATGTAGGTAAAATCGCGTTCCATGTTGCCGTGGTTGAATACCTTGATTGGCTTTCCCGACAAGATTGCCGACATAAACAGAGAGGGAGCCATATCGGGGCGCCCCCATGGTCCATATACCGTGAAAAAACGAATTCCGGTTGCAGGAATTCCATAAAGTTTGCTATAGGTGAAGGCCATCAGCTCGTCGGCTTTTTTTGTTGCGGCATACAGACTTACCGGCGAATCTGTTCGATCCGATTCGCTATAGGGTATCTTGGCATTGGCACCATATACACTGCTCGAACTGGCAAAAACAAGATGATTTACCGGATAATGCCGACAGGCTTCCAATACATTGATAAACCCCACAATATTGGAATCGATGTAGGCGTACGGATTTTCCAGCGAATACCTTACTCCTGCCTGAGCGGCCAAATGGACAACATGCGTAAAATTCTCGTTCTCGAAAAGCGTTTGAAGTCTTTCCCTGTCGGTAATATCCAACAATTGAAATCGATAGGAAGGATGCTTTTCGCTTTGCACAAATTCATTGTCCTTGATTTTTTCCTCATCTATTCCGGCATTTTTCAAACGGGCATATTTCAGCCCTACATCGTAATAAGAATTAATGTTGTCAATGCCTATCACTTCATGATTATCTTTCGATAAGGCATTCGCGATATAAGATCCGATAAATCCCGCTACACCTGTAACCAATATCTTCATTTTGAAATTTTTAAAAAACGACTATTGTGTAATCTCCTACTTTATAATGGACATGGCTATCGACAACTCGGCGCAAATCGGCGTCTTTTTTCCATTTTCTTTCTGGAAGAAGTACGATTTGATCGTCAAGTGTATTTTTGGTAAGAACATCTTTCTCTATTATCTTTATATCTGTACCTAAATACACATCCATATTTTCTGCGCGCCGTACACCATATACCCGGTAATCGGAGATACGATTTTCCCGAGCAAGTGTTTTAGCTTTTACACACAAATCACGCCATCCCAAATAGGGGTTCAACTCTGGCATCGAGAACCCCGCCACAAAGATGGTCAACAAAATACCGACAGACATTGTCGTTATAGCCCTATAAGTATCTTTTTTGCGATACAAAAGATACAAAAGGATCAAACCCGTCAATGTCAATATTCCTCCTGCAGCGAAAACAAAAATAGTTCCGAGAAAAGCCGTTTCTTCTAAACGACTTATATAAATAATAGCAGGCAAAACGACTACAAAAATTGCTGCTGGCAACGCTAATGCGAATCTTATCCATTTATTCCGAAGATCGAATTTTTTGATTAAAAGCATGGATAAGAAAACGGTAAAAGGTATTAACGGAAGCAAATAAACATCTAGCTTGGAACTGATAAAAGAAAGCATTAAAAAGGTAGAGAGAATGATGATCGAGAAAAACTGTTCAAGCTCCGTTTCGATTTTCTTTTTAATCAATGCCACCACGAAAAGGCCAATACTCAAAAAAGACCATGGAGCTATTGCATACCAAATAGTGAAAAAATAATAGTAAAATGGTTCTTTGTGATGAAAGGAATTCACACCTCTATCCACAGTTTGATGAAACAAAAGATTGTTAAGATAAGCACTTCCTCCTTCAAGAAAAACGCCTGCAAACCATATTCCACAACAAACCAGCAAAATTATCAAACTTTTCCAGCCCCAATATTTCCAAAAAGTGTTTATTTTCTTTTTATAAAGCAAAAATAGAGTTGTCGAGACCAACGGCACCAACAAGCCCAGCGGACCTTTGGAAAAAAGCGCTAAAAAAACATAGAGAGGAAAGAGAAAAGTATCGATTTTGCTGTTTTGCCCCTTATATATTTTATAAAAAGTATAAAGTGACAAGGTAATAAACATTACCATCAACATATCCATGCGAATGAAGAAGGAAAGACCGGCAAACAGTCCACATGTCATCAACATAAGAACGGGCTGTTGGCTGTTATCACTGCTTTCGTTTCCGATCCATCGATCCATCACAATTATCGTAATCAATGCAGGTACAAATGATAACAAAGAGTAAAACCACATATAATGACCTCCCAAAATCGATTTGCCGATCATCATCAACCAAAAATACAAAGGCGGTTTATCGGCATAAATTTCTCCTTGATTGGTAAAGGCAAAAAGAGTTCCATTACGCAAAGCTTCATCGACGATGCTAAGATAACGCAACTCATTATCGGGAGTAAAATCCCGCATAATCATCATGGGCAACAATGCAACGAGCCAAAACAGATAAAAATATTTATGCTTCATTGTGACTTATTTTTTTGCTTTGAATATCAATCATGATATTTCGGATATAGGCAACGAATCCGAAAGACTGTCCCAGTATGAGCACTGGATCAAACCTAAAGAAGGCATACACGATAATGATGAAAGATCCAATCAGGCTCCAAACCCAAAACCCAAGCGGAAGAACCGAACAATGATGTATAAGACCGTAAACCCATTGATAAACAAAACGCAACGAAAAAATGATCTGACCGATAGAACCAAAAATAAGCAACCACAAAGGAATATCTTTGTTGTGAAAAAAAGTAAGATCGAATGACGAGGGATCACGAAGCATGTATGCAACGGCAGCAACTGGGGTGAGCAAGAGCAACACTTTTACGATACCGACTATTTTGTTCCAAAGTCCCTGCATATTAATATTCCACAGATAAACATAATATGAAATGAATTGCCCGAGAATTATGGAAAAATCATCCCTAAGTACCCCATAAATAAAAAGAAGATATGAACCAATTATGCTTAAGACCCAAAACGCCGGAGGAGAAAGTACTTTTCGTGCTTTTTCGGTAACAATCCATTGATAAAGAACACGGGCAGAAAAAAGTAGCTGAGCCAACAATCCAACCCCAAAAACCCAACTCTGAGTAGATTGCATAAATCAAATTAAATTGCTGTCTCTCACAGCATAGTTAATGTATCTTTTTTTCATCCATCGATATGCAAAACAATCGATAAAGGGGCCTGTCAATCGGTTCCATAAATGATATTTCGATTTGCCTGCCACACGAGGATAATGACGAACAGGAATTTGTTTCACCTTACCGTTTTGTAAAAGAATCAATGCCGGCAAAAAACGATGCATTCCTTTGAAAAGAGGCATTTTTTTTGCTGCATCGGTGTACATTACTTTCAATGGACATCCCGTATCCGAAACGCCGTCATGAGTCATCATTCTACGAAAGCCATTGGCTATTTTTGATTGTAGTTTTTTAAAAAAAGAATCTTTCCGATTTGCTCGAATACCTATTACCATATCATAGGTGTTCAAGTGGGGAAGTAGTAGATTAAAATCATCGGGATCGGTTTGTAAATCGGCATCCATATATCCTAAATAGTCGGAAAAAGTATAATCGATTCCTGCCTTGAGAGCTGCACTAAGTCCGCCATTTCGTTCCAGACTCAAATAAAAAAAATTATCATTTCTCTCGCATACCTCTTTCATCAGTTTCAAACTGTTATCGGTAGACCCATCGTTTACCAAAAGAACGCACGTGGAAAAAATAGATTTTTGTATAAATAATCGTATTTTTTTTTCTAAAACGAAGATATTTTCTTCTTCGTTGTAAACAGGTATAACGACAGTGAACCTGTAATCTCGGGTCCGATTTTCAGCTGTAGTCATCTGATTAAAAGCGGGATGAGTTATTTTTTAAAAGCTTTTTGATTTTTATACCGGCAAAATTAGTAAAAAACAAACCGAAAAACCCGATTTATAAAATAAATTTGACGACAATACTTTAAAAATCGGAAAATTGGTATCAAAACCGAACCGCTGAACTGAAAGTAACTAAAAACCGCTTTATGATTTTTTCGAAAAAAATTGGAAAAGGGAGTCGTATAAACTATTTACAAAGGCAAGCGTTTCGTTACGTGTTGAAATTCGAAATTCTTTTTCTTCATCCGATGCAGCAATAGACACGTCGGTGATCGTTTCTTCGGCCGAAAAAACCTTCGATGTCGTTTGATTATTGGTCAGTGTAACTTTCTGAAATGTTATATCGCGTATGGTAAGAATTAAACCTCCGTTCGTAACAGAGACATCGAACCGATAATTCATCATCAACTTGCGATCTTCTTCTTTGATTGATGTGGGCAAAACAAGCTCCGTTTTTGCACTAACAGTAACACTTCTTTCTTTTTCGTTGAAACGAATACCCGAAACCATTCGGTTGCCCGAGTAGTTATCTTTCGCCCATTTTGTCAAAAGAGAATATTTTTGATCAGCAGAAAGAGAATTGTCGGCCGGAATGAATTGCTGAAATATCACTCGCCCGTTCATTACAGGAACATTAGCAAAGATCGAATTAGAGGATTGTTGAGCGCTTAAATAAAACGACAACATAAGCATGATCGACACTATAAAAATATTTTTTCTCATATCGAATTTTCTAAAAATTATACCATATTATAAAATTAGACTACAAACATAACGAAAAGATTAATGGATAGAATCACGCATCGTAACAAAAATTCCCCATTAAATTTTATTTATCGTGTAAAAACTATTACTTTTGCAACTCAAAATTGAACATTGAAACATTCATAAGTATGTCGAAAAAACATAACGAAGACAAAACCGAAAAAAATTTGGAGACGATTGAAGAAAAGCTCACGTCATCCGAACAATTTTTAGAAAAAAATCAAAAGCAAATTCTTATCGGATTAGCAGCGCTTGTCGTAATCGTAGGAGCTTTTTTGGCTTACAATTATTTATACATGCAGCCTAAAAACCTAAAGGCACAAGCGGCGATTTTCAAAGGTGAACGATATTTCCAGAACGGACAGGATTCCCTCGCATTATTTGGCAATGGCAACGATTTTATAGGTTTTGAATCTGTCATAACTCAATATAAAGGAACTAAAACTGCAGACTTGGCTCACGCTTATGCCGGTATTTGCTATGCACGACTTGGAAACAACGAGAAAGCACTCGAACATCTTAAAAAATTTAAGGGAGGGGATTTACTCATAAGTCCAGCTATCGAAGGTGCCGTCGGTGACGTTTACATGAATATGGGTAATTCGGATGAAGCTATTGCTCATTATACCAAAGCGGCCGCGAAAGCGGATGATCAAATGTTAAGTCCGATTTTTTACAAGAAAATTGGCATAGTTTATTTAAATGATAAAAAGTTCGATAAAGCTATCGAAACATTCACTAAGATAAAAGACCGTTATCTAAATACGCCTGAAGGTATGGAAGCTGATAAATATATCGAAGCTGCAAAACTTCAAGCGAATAATAAAAATAACTAACCGTACAAGAAATGGCAACAGACCTCCATAATTTATCGGAATACGATTCCAGCTACATACCTCGCGGTGAAGGTAAAAAAATAGCAATTGTTGTTTCGGAATGGAATAGTAATATCACCGAGAATTTGCTTCAAGGTGCTTATGATACGCTGCTAAAATTCGGAGTAAGTTCTCAAGACATATCGATCCAGCGGGTTCCGGGCAGTTTCGAATTGACTTTCGGGGCCAAAACTTTAATCGAAAAAATTCATCCCGATGCACTCATTATGCTCGGCTGTGTTATTCAGGGCGAAACGCCCCACTTCACTTACGTTTGCCAAAGTGTTACGCAGGGAGCAACCGAATTGAATATCAAATATGATGTTCCGGTAATATTCGGATTGCTTACAACTACGACTCTCGAACAAGCCAAAGACCGTGCGGGTGGACGACATGGAAACAAAGGAGATGAAGCAGCCATAACTGCATTAAAAATGATTGCCTTAAACAATCGAGAGTTCTAATTCGTTTACATCATAATAAAAGGGCAGTTACCAGAGTGGCCAAATGGGGCTGACTGTAACTCAGCTGGCGTAGCCTTCGGTGGTTCGAATCCATCACTGCCCACTAATTTGATTTGATGATGTAACGATTTGATGATGAGATGATTTAATATACAAATCGGCACATCTGTAAATCATTAAATCAATTTTGCGGAAGTAGCTCAGTCGATAGAGCATTAGCCTTCCAAGCTGAGGGTCGCGGGTTTGAGTCCCGTCTTCCGCTCTCATTCAGGAAGCAATCCAAAAGGGGTTGCTTTTTTTTTTCGTAAAAAAAACGAAATGTTAAGCACAGCAGACACCCGACAGATTCGCGATTTTACGCAAGGGAATATATTCCGTCAGCTTCTAACGTTGGCACTTCCTTTGATGGCCATCAGTTTTATACAGATGACATATAACATGGTAGATCTCATTTGGATCGGACGGCTGGGCAGTAGGTCTGTAGCAGCCGTAGGTGCAGTTGGTATGATAATGTGGATGATGAATTCCGTTGCCCTTGTCTCCAAAGTCAGTGCTGAAGTTTCAATCGGTCAATCCATAGGAGCTCGACGATTAGATCAAGCGGCCATCTACGCCTCACATACTACCACCATTGCTATCATAATGGGATTATTTTTCGGATTGATTTTTTTCTTGTCCCCCGATTTAAGTGTTTCTTTTTTTAACTTGGACGATGATATATCTAATGAAGCAGCGCGTTATCTGAAAATTATTTCGTTTGGATTGCCTTTCGTTTTTTTAATATTAAATTTCTCGGGTATTTACGTCGGTTCGGGGCTCAGTACGCTTCCCATGTATTTCAATATTGCCGGATTGGGATTGAATATATTACTTGATCCTCTTCTTATTTTCGGAGTTGGACCTTTTCCCAAAATGGGGACTTCTGGAGCAGCTTTAGCTACCTGCATTTCACAAGGATTGGTATTTTCGCTCTTTGTCTTCCACCTCAGAAGAAAAAACGGATTATTAGGAAACTTTCCATTTTTTATCAGATTACATCGTCGATATACACTGAATATATTGAAACTCGGCCTTCCCGTTGCTGCTATGAATATCTATTTCTCATTTATCAACATGAATTTGGCTCGGATTGCATCAATCTACGGAGGCTATTTGGGAGTAACAAGTCAAACTACCGGAGGTCAAATCGAGGGAATAACATGGAATACATCACAGGGATTTTCTACTGCATTGGGAAGTTTCGTCGCTCAAAATTATGCAGCCGGCCAAAATAAACGAATGAATATTGCTTATAAACACACGCTGCAAATGATGGGTACACTCGGGTTGATAGTCACCTTGTCATTCATGTTTTTCGGGAGCGAGATTTTTTCGGTTTTTATACCCGAAAAGGCAGCTTATGAGGCCGGAGGAGAATACTTGTTTATTATAGGTATCTCTCAACTCTTCATGATGCTCGAAATCACGACTCAGGGGATGTTCAACGGGCTCGGAAGGACTAATCCTCCAGCAATTATTAGCATATCATTCAATACGTTGCGCATTCCGTTAGCCATTTTTTTAGCCACACGAATGGGAGTTTCCGGGGTATGGTGGGCTATCTCTCTGACATCCATTTTCAAAGGTGTGATTTCGGCAACCTGGTATTATTTCACAATGCGACGAATCCGACTAAATCAGAATCAATAATGATTTGATGTCAATCGAGAAAGCATTTTTTCACTTAATATCTAGGCAAAAATAGTCCTATATCGCTCACGGGCAGATTAAATTGATTGGCCACATAAGAATTAGTCATTTTCCCATTATACATATAGAAGCCTGAAGCAAACCCACGATCAAATCGGGCAAACAGATCCACTCCTCCCAAATCGGCCATCACCGAAAATAAGGAAGAAAAAATATTACTCAACGCGATCGAGGCAGTTCGTGCCACGCGCGAACTAAGACTCGTTTCACAAAAATGAAGAACACCGAATTTTTCGAAAATCACGGGATAACCGGGCAAACAAGCTTCAGCAGTGGTTTCGAAACAACCGCCCTGCGCCATACGCAAGTCGATGATCAGTGCACCAGTTTTCATTTCGCGTATCAAATCAGAAGAGATACGGTAAAAATGCGTTTTGTTTACATATTGAAATGCACCTATCACAACATCCGCCGAACGAAACGTGTTTCGTAATACATTCGGCTGTAGTGTAGATGTAAATAAGGTTCTCCCCAAAGTATGCTGAATGGTGCGCAACTTGTTTATGTCTTCGTCAAACACTTTTACCTGAGCACCCAAGGCTAATGCTGCTCGCGCAGCTATTGTTCCTGCCACACCCGCGCCGGCTATAACTACTTCGGTGGGTGAAACACCCGGAACACCTCCCATCAATATACCCTTTCCTCCATGTGCATTACTCAACAATTCAGCGGCCAATGTGATAGAAGTAGCTCCCTCTATTTCGGAAATGGCCGTGACAAAAGGCGAAATGCCCGTGTTATCATAAATTAAATCGTAGGCTATCGCATTTATTCGCTTCTCGGACATTAATTCAAGAAGAGGCAGAGATAATCGATGCAATTGCAAAAAAGAGAAGACAACCGATCGAGGATTCATCATGTTTATTTCTTCTAATGTCGGAGGTGCTATCTTCAAAACAAGATCAGCCTGCAATGCTTCACTATGTGATTCCACTATTTCGGCCCCCGACTCGGCATAATATCGATCGGAATAATTGATCGTCTGCCCCGCTCCTTTTTCAATGAGTACCCGATGTCCGGCATCTACCAATAAAGCGGTAGTTTCGGGAGTTAAAGCTAATCGTTTTTCAACAATTTGATTTTCTTTTGGGATGCCGATGACAAGCGATGCCCTCGTTTTATCTATTGTTTGCAGCATTTCGCGAACGAAGAACGAAGTGCTCTTAAATGGTTCATACATGATTATGTAGTTAAAGTTGTTAGTTTTTCAATAACACGATCGGCCATAATCGAAACATGCTCTTTCGTAACAAGTTTGTCTGTGTTTACAATAATGTCCGACTGCAAATAAAAAGGTTCTCTTTCGGATAAATGTTGAGCGATGAAGGGCACCAATTCGTCTCTTGTTTTGCCTTTGATAATAGGTCGAATGGTTTTTGAAGCCAGCAATCGCTCGGCAAGTTCTTCAGGATCGCATTTAATATATACTGTTTTTCCGGCATGCTTCATCACCTGCATGTTATCAAAGAAACATGGCGCCCCTCCACCCGTAGCGACTACAATGTTTTCGAATTGAGCAACTTCTAATAAAGAAATTCTTTCAATTTGTCGGAATCCGGCTTCACCTTTGGACTCAAACAAATGAGGAATTGTTGTATGATATTTGTTTTGAATATAGGTGTCGAGATCGATAAATTCCAAACCAAGTTTTTTACCGATTAATCTTCCGATGGTGGTTTTTCCCACGCCCATATATCCAACGATAAAAATACGTTCCATATTTCGATTCTTGAAGAAAAATAAATTACAACAACGGAGCGAATAAACGAAATAACGATTCCAAGAAACGTTTCCATCGAGGTCGCTTCATCCATTCCTTCATCGATAGCTGCACACACTCACGCTGATCTTCGATGAATATTTCCCGCGCTTCACTACCGGTATCGCAACTATATACAAAAGCCTCGACTTCGAAATTCTGTTCAAAACTTCTTACATCGAAATTGGCAGAACCAATAAGTGTGAGCGAATCATCGAATAACATCATTTTCGAATGCAAGAATCCCTTCTTGTAGAAATAGACTTTGATACCTGACTCTAACATTTGCTTGACATAAGAATACGATGTCATTTGCACTAAAAACATATCCGATCGTTCGGACATCATAAGCCTTACATCGACACCACGTGTTGCAGCAATCTTCAACGCTTCGATCATCATCTCTGTAGGCAGAAAATAAGGAGTTTGGATGAAAATCGATTTGCGGGCATCGTAAATGGCTTGCAGAATAGCGGCAGGGATTTCTTTCACTGTACGCATCGGACCGCTGCTCACAATTTGCATCGTCTTGTTTCCGAAATCATCGAGCATTGGAAAATATTTTCTCGAAGTGATAAGCGTTTGAGAAACAAAATACCAATCGAGAAGAAAAACAGATTGCAATCCTTGCACTCCCTTACCCTCGATACGTGCATGTGTATCGCGCCACAATCCCCATTCAAAACCGTTTATATATCGGTCCGCCACATTCATTCCACCCGTGTAGCCGATTTGGCCGTCAATTATGACTATCTTGCGGTGGTTTCGGTAATTGATATGTGAAGTTAGTCTTGGAAAAGTCAACTTTAAAAACGGTTCGGTTTCGATGCCTGCCATCCGAAAATGTTCGTAATATTTTTTATCAGATTTTCTCGAACCAAAACTATCATAAATTATTCGAATCTCCAGGCCTTCCTTTGCTTTACAGATAAGAGCGTCCTGCAGGCGTTTTCCGATTTCATCGTCCGAAAGCACATAGTATTCCACGTGAATGTGTTTTTTTGCATGCGCTATGTCTTCAAATAAATGCTCAAATTTTTCTTTTCCGGAAGTAAAAATCTTCACCTCGTTGCCTGAAAGCAGAGGATTGTAATCCATGTTTCGGATGAGGTTGACAAGATCGGAATGTTCATCCGGAACAGTAACTTCAACGGGGGGGTGCATCTCGTCGAGGGGTCGTTTTTTCAACTTACTGTACATTCGTTTCGAAATGATACGCCTCTTGGTGAAATCTTGACCAAAAATAACATACCAAACTATTCCTACAACAGGCAAGAACACAACAGCCATAATCCATGCTACCGATTTTATAGGATTACGGTTTTCGGAAATTAAAACCACAACTACTCCGGCGACCGTTAAGAAATAAACGATCTGAATAATCTGTATAATTGTACTGCTAACGTATATCATTTCAGTCAAGTTCGGTATTTTCCTTCATTCACATCTTCCAGAATATTTAGATAAGATTGATAGCGACTTTCGCTAATAAAATGATTTTCGACGGCGTTCAATACGGCACAATCCGGTTCGTTGAGATGAAGACAATTATAAAACCGACACTGTTGAGCAAATCTGAATATTTCGGGAAAATAATGCGACACTTCTTGTGTAGTCATGTCAACCGTTCCAAAACCTTTGATTCCCGGAGTGTCGATCAGAAAACCACCTCCGTCTATCTCAATCATCTCCGAGAATGTGGTTGTGTGAGTTCCTTTGTGATGATAATCGGAAATTTTCCCCACTTTCTGTAGCGGCTTGTTTATCAATGAATTTACAAGACTCGATTTTCCAACACCCGAATGTCCTGCCAACAAAGTAATTTTTCCTCTCGTTAATTTTCGCAAATCGCTCAATCCTTCACCCGTAATCGCCGAGACACAAATAGACGAATAACCTATAACGGAATAAAGATGAACCAGTCCTTCAAGATATTCCAAATCATCTTCATCACATAAATCTACTTTGTTGAAAACAAGTAATACGGGGACACGGTAAGCTTCGGCAGTAACCAGAAATCGATCGATGAAGATTGTTGTAGTCTCGGGATCTCTTACCGTGATACACAAAGCAGCCTGATCGATATTCGCAGCAAGAATATGCGAATGCTTTGACAAGTTTGAGGCTCGTCGGATGATATAATTCTTGCGATCTTCTATTTCTGTAATAAATGCGGTTTCATCCGAATTCTTTTCGAAAATCACACGATCTCCAACAACTATCGGACTTGTGCTGCGAATACCTTTCAGACGAAAATTCCCTTTAGCCCTGCATATAACGTCTTGGCCATCGTCACTACGCACCAGATAGGTATTACCCGTGTTTTTGATCACAATACCTTTCATGGCGTTCATGTTTGTAAAGTGTCAACGGCAATGGCCGGACAGTAAGTAAAGTGTAACTCGATTTTTTTACTCAAGCAGAATCATTTAAACGGTAAGTATTTCTTTCTCTTTAGCAGCAAACATATCATCCACTCTCTTGATGTATTTGTCGTGAAGTTTTTGAAGATCGGCTTCTGCATCTTTTCCAACGTCTTCGGGAAGTCCTTCCTTCACAGCTTTTTTTACCTCATCAATCGCTTCACGTCGAGCGTTACGGATGCTTATCTTTGTTTCTTCGGCTTCCTGTTTGGTTTGTTTCACTAATTGCCTGCGTCGCTCTTCGGTAAGAGGAGGTATTCCAAGTCGAATAACTTCGCCATTGTTTTCGGGCGTTATACCGACATCCGAATCCATAATCGCTTTCTCCACAGTCCGCAGCATAGATTTCTCCCAAGGCTGCACCAAAATTGTTTTGGCATCAGGCGTAGTGATGGTAGCGACGTTAGAAAGAGGAACATTACTGCCGTAATATTCCACACGAACACCATCCAGAATGTGAGGATTTGCTCTTCCTGCACGAATCCTGGATAAAGTCTCCTCGAGAAATTCAATCGCCATTTGCATTTTTTCTTCAGCGTCCTTTTTGATGTCAGAAACTTCCATATGCTTCTATTTTAAATGTTTTACCGCAAAAATAGTGAAAATATTTTAAACAATACCACCAAACTCACACATAAACAACCGTACCGATGGGTTCTCCATCGATTACTTTCTTCAGATTCCCATAAGTGTCCATATCAAACACAACAACCGGCAGATTGTTGTCCTTACACAATGTTGTAGCAGTCAGATCCATCACTTTCAATCCACGAGCATACACCTCGTCAAACGAGATTCTGTCGAATTTGAAGGCCGAAGGTTCTTTTTCCGGATCAGCCGTATAAACACCGTCCACACGCGTTCCCTTAAACATGGCATCGGCTTCTATTTCAATTCCACGCAACGCCGAAGCAGTGTCAGTTGTAAAAATAGGATTGCCCGTTCCGCCGGCAAGAATAGCAATTTCGCCATTTTGCATAGCTTCGATTGCTTTCCATTTAGTATAAAGTTCGCCTACAGGTTCCATGCGAATTGATGTAAACACTCTGTTATTCTGTCCGATGGAAGTAAGAGCCGAACTCAACGCCAGACTATTGATGACCGTTGCTAGCATTCCCATCTGATCGCCTTTTATGCGATCAAATCCTTTTTTAGAACCACTAAGGCCTCTAAAAATATTTCCGCCACCGATCACAACCCCGATTTCGACACCCGACTGTGCGACTTCTTTCAACTGTCGAGCATATTCTTCGAGTTGTTTCTCGTCAATTCCCTGTTCTTTATCTCCTGCCAACGATTCTCCGCTTAGTTTAAGAAGTATTCTGCTATATTTTTTCATTTTTCGATTCGATACTAAAAATTTTTCAAATTCACTCATCCAAGAATTTCACCTCTTTAAATGCATAGACGCGCTCTTCATCCGTTTCGAAAGTTCTGAGCACGAGATGACCGGATGGAAGGATACGATCGATTTTCGCCTTAAATTGGCCGTTGGCATCTTCAAACAAATGATATCCGTTGACACGATATAGATCGAGCATATATTCATCATCGATAATCTGCTGCTCTCCGCGCTGCAATTCGCGATATAAAAGAAAAAACTCTCGCATAAATATGTTGAGAACATACACCCGATCATATTCCGTTCCGGTAATCTGCCTCAATGATACCGGATTGGGTAATTCAGGCGGAAATTCTCGCTGATTAAGATTGATGCCTGCTCCGATAATGCTATGCTCTATTTGATTGCCCTGAATATCACTTTCGATAAGTATTCCTGCAATTTTTTTGTCTTTCCAGTAAATATCATTCGGCCATTTGATTCGTATATCATCGACAAACTGGTCGAGTGTGTTTTTGATTGCGAGAGAAGCCATTTTTGAAATAACAAACTGCTCTTTGGCCGGTACCTGTCGCGGATAAATCAAAAGGCTGAATAAGAGATTGTCTCCTTTAGACGAAATCCACGTATTGCCTGCCTGACCTCGTCCAACAGTCTGATAATCGGCCATCACGAGAGATCCTTCTTCGGGATGCTGTGATTCTACGAGCTCTTTCATATAACTGTTGGTAGAATCGACTTCGTTGAGCCGAACTGTAAGTCTGTCTTTACTTAGTTGATCCATAATATTCTAATTGCTGTTTTTTGGGTAATTTTTTCACAACTTCATCCGCTGAATGGCAGATCCAGCTTTTCACTTCTGCATCGGACATTTCACCGGTTATATAAATGCAATTCCAGTAAGTTTTGTTCATGTGATAAGCAGGCTCAACGCATCGATATTTTTCACGCAGAGCCACTGCTTTTCGGGGGTCGCATTTGAGTGTAATACATAATCTGTCGGAATCTAAGGGAATCATTGCAAACATTTTTCCCATCACTTTCATCACCAGCGTCACATCGTCGAAGGGCAAAGTAGCTTCTGCATCTTTGATTGTCAAACAAAATTCGTACAAATCTTCAATATTCATTTTCTATCCGATCAGAGTAAACAAGTTGAAATTACAGAAAAGGAAGAAACGCATCCTCGATGTGCTCTATTTCGAATTTTCCATGATTCCAAACTACACCAACAATATCGAACCGTGCAGGTTTGTCAATGACATGCTCAATCAGATAATGATCGGCAGCCTCTACCATACGTCTCTGTCTCGCAGTGCCCACAAAATCTTCGGGATTGCCCCACTGCACGGAAGTACGTGTTTTCACCTCCATAAACACGATAAATGCCTCATTTTCGGCAACAATATCTATTTCGTATCCGTGAAACGTCCAGTTACGATCAACAATATTATATCCTTTTTCTATCATCAGTCGTGCGGCAGCTTCTTCACCCATTTTGCCAAGATCATTATGTTGCGCCATACGAAATATTTTAATTTATGCGTAAAAATACAAATTTAAGTCTAATGCACTTCGTTTTCGTTAAAATATTTTGTTTTTTTGTATTGGCAAACAGCAAATAATGCCTCATCAATAAATTAAATTATGATAAATGAACAAGTCAGCACATTTCAAATCATCATCGAAACAAAAGCTCCGCACAAAAAAAGCGGAGTTCATGCTAACCGAAGACGAATATCAACTGATCGATTTCTATTTGCGAAAATATAAAATCACCAATCGTTCGCGTTGGTTCCGAGAAACGGTTTTAAATTATATTTTCAAAAATATGGATCAGGATTATCCGACTCTTTTCAGTGAAAACGAGATGAGGAGGTGAAAGAAATTATGATTATGATTGTCAAGAGAGAAATCGATGCTGACGAGAGAAAAATTTACACTGTCATGTCCGGAAATGATTCTGTCAAAATCGCAAAGGACACTGATGAGTAAGAAATCTGAACACAGTTAATTTTCTCAAATTTACGAAACTGAATAATACAAACATCACTTCTCACAATGATATTGGATGACGAATATTTTATGAGACAAGCCCTCGCCGAAGCTAAACTTGCATTCAGCGAAGACGAAATACCTGTAGGTGCGGTCATTGTGAATAAAAACCGCATTATTGCGCGTGCACACAATCTCACCGAAACGCTTAACGATGTAACGGCTCATGCCGAAATGCAAGCCATCACTGCAGCCACTTCAGTGTTGGGTGGAAAATATCTTACCGACTGCACGTTGTATGTTACAGTCGAGCCTTGTCCGATGTGTGCCGGAGCCCTGCGATGGGCACAAATCTCAAAAATAGTGTTCGGCGCCTCGGACGAGAAACGCGGCTATCACACCGTTTCCCCAAGAATACTTCATCCCCGCACCAAAGTAGTTTCAGGCATTTTGGCCGACGAATGTGCTTCGCTCATGCAGTTATTTTTCGAACAAAAAAGATGAACGGACAAAAGTCTCAACTTTTGCCCGTCAGAGAATATGAAGTTATTGAAATAAAACCAATATTATATTTTCAGGAAAATTTTCTTTTTATACAAAAAGTAGAGGAACAACCATCCGATTGTGACGTATCCCACAGCATGAACAAATGGCTCCCACATGGATGGGACAAGATTGCCTATTCCGGCGAAGAAAAATTCGGTAGCGTTGTTCCACCCGATAATACGATTGGCCAAGTAAATGGTAAGTGGATTCATGCCGATCACAACGAAAAAAGTTGTCCATTTCTGATATTTCCATACATCAATAATCAGATAAAATATAGCCAGGAGCAACATACTCAAACCACCAACCCAACAAACGAATGAACTCGACCACAAATTTTTGTTAATGGGAAAAACCAAATTCCACACCTGTCCCACAATCATCAGCACAATGGCCGCTATCGTCAGATACATTACTTTCTTTATCGGTTTTACCGAACTCATCAAAAATTCACCGGTAAGCATCCCCAAGAGTCCTGTTGCCACAGCAGAAATAGTAGGCAAAATTCCTTCGTTGTCTCCGAACTCATAGCAACAAAAACGACCCGGAAGAAGCATTCGGTCAATATAGCTCGAAATATTTCCCTTCATGGAATAGTGATCCGGATCCCCAAAATCGGGCGCTTTGAAAATCACAAAAATCAACCAGTAAAAAATCAATATGCAGATCATCCAAATCGCACGAGTTCGTTGACTCTTCGTATTCATAAAAATGAGTGCTGCAAACATCCATGCCAGTCCTATTCGCCCCAACACACTCGCGTAGCGAAGATTGGCAAAATCGAAGCTTAGTCCGTTGTTGTAGAGGATGCCTATGAGCACCAACAGCAATCCGCGTAGAAAAACATGACGCGTCAGTGCTTGCCTTCCACCCTGCGCGGCCAATCGCTTTCTAGCAGAAAAAGGGAAAGAAACTCCGGCAATAAACAGGAAGAGAGGGAAAATCATATCGTAGGCATGAAAGCCATGCCATTCCACGTGTGTCATTTGGTTGGCCCACCATTCGAGGGCAGGAATACCGGTTAATGTGCCAAGCAGAATGAACACTTCTTCTGCACCCATAATCCAAAACATATCAAACCCGCGAAGGGCATCCAGCGATCTTAATCGTTCGTTTTGAGGTTGTTTTTCAGATTGTTGATTCATGTTTTTTTATTGTTTTTAAGTATTTGCCGTTTTTATGAAACTAACGCCAACGCAACTTCTCTTCTCTCAAAAGATCAATTCATCCATTTTTTCACACATCAGTAAGTCTGCAAATATACGTGAATTGTTTCGAAAAACGGAAAATTTCTGTAATTCCATAACCTTTAAATTCATCTTTGTAAATCGAAAATTCAGTCATTAGCGGCAAACACTCGTATTTTCACAAAAACCACGACATTTTTTAATCTTTCTTAAAAGCATCTTTCTTTTTTTCAGTGCAGGTTTGATTATTTGGAACTATTTGTATCTTTGCTACCTGTGTATTGTAACAAAACATTATTTTCACAAACCATTTTCAACAATTTGTAAAACCATGGCTACAACAACTGCAAAACTCTATTCATTCAACTTAAGCAACGCAAAAACCTATCTTCTTGCTTCGTTGTTTGTCGTCGGAAATTTAGTTTTCCCACAATTAGCGCATCTGGTACCCAATGGCGGCTTTATTCTGCTTCCAATCTACTTTTTCACACTTATTGCTGCCTACAAGTACGGGATTCACGTCGGAATGTTGACAGCGATTCTTTCGCCTATAGCTAACAATTTGATTTTCGGAATGCCACCTTCAGCCGTTTTGCCCATCATCATCATTAAGTCGATTATCTTGGCTATAGCTGCCGGATTGTTAGCCAAACATTTCCGCCAGGTATCATTATTGGGAATTTTTCTTGCTATTTTGTCTTATCAAATCGTCGGTATCGGAATCGAATGGATAATGAACGGTAATCTTTCGGTTGCATTACAGGACATTCGCATCGGATTTCCCGGATTACTGATACAACTTTTTGGAGGATACCTGCTGCTGAAATCGATGCAAAAGATTTAGTCGGATAACACGTTACTGCTAAATCTGAGATGAGCGGAGGAAAATCATTCGATGAAGTCATGCAACGGTTTCGTGAAATAGAATTTCACGAAACGTTTGATATGATTGTTGCCATTGCCAACGGCGGCATTATCCCTGCTGCATTGCTCAATCAGCGGCTGAACATCGACATTCAACTTCTGAAAATAAATTTGCGCGATGTTCAACAAAAACCGCGTTACGACCGTCCAAAACTCATTTCGCCCATAGATTTCACGTTTAAGGACAAAACTATTCTTTTGGTGGAAGATCGTGTGAAAACAGGAGCCACACTGAATTATGCGATAAACCTATTGAAAGATGAAGCTAAGCTCATAAAAACTTTCGCCGTGAACGGTAAAGCCGATTATTACCTCTATAACGAAGATTGTTTCAGATTTCCATGGATTCTGTGATGATAAAGACGGTCCCGTTTTTTATTTCGCCGGACCCTATTTGCACCAATCTAAAAACGCAACTAATTGACATATTGTGATGAAAGTTCCTATTGTTTTTCGTCCTATCCTACTGGTCCTGCAAATAATCACGTTGCTGACAGTGCCTCATTTGTTGTTTTCGCAACAAGTTGCCGACAGCGTCCGATTAGACGAAATCATCGTCACGGGAAACCTGTCGAAAGTCAATCTGCAAAATGCACCAATGAGCATTAGCGTAATATCGAAGAATCAAATCGATGCTCACAAGCAACCGTCGCTATTACCTATACTCAGCGAAGAAGTTCCCGGACTGTTTGTTACACAACGTGGGGTGATGGGTTTTGGAGTAGCTTCGGGGGCAGCGGGAGGCATAACCATCCGCGGCATCGGAGGAACACCTACATCCGGAGTTTTGGTTTTGATAGACGGACACCCACAATTCATGGGACTCATGGGACACCCATTGGCCGACACCTATCTTTCTTCATCAACCGAACGCGTGGAAGTGATTAGAGGCCCTGCTTCGATACTTTACGGATCAAATGCTATGGGTGGTGTAGTCAACATCGTTACTCGACAAATGAATCACAACGGCCTTCGCAATTCGTTTCAAACAATGTATGGAAGCTACAATACACTTAGTGCAAACATTTCGTCAAATTATCGACAGAACGGTTTTTTTGCCAATGCCGATTTAAGTTATAACCGCACCGACGGACACCGCCCCAATATGGAGTTCGATCAAACCGGTGGCCAAGCCAAAGCGGGATACGATTTTTCGGATAATTGGCGCGCATTCGCCAATATTGATCTTTCGAATACGAACGCATCAAATCCGGGAACACTCCAAACTCCCATGGAGGACAACGATGCCGATATTACGCGCGGGATGGCCTCTTTCACCGTGGAGAACAAATATGTCAATACCACCGGTGTCGTGAAAATTTATTATAATTTCGGCGAACACAAAATTAACGATGGCTACGTTGAAGGTGCAGAGCCTAAAACTTACCTGTTTCATTCGAATGACGACATGATGGGATTCGCAATCAGGCAGTCCTATTCGTTTGCGGAAGGAAACCAAACCACGGCAGGATTCGACCTTCAACGTTTCGGAGGCAAGGCTCGCAATCGTTATATCGACGGAATAACTCCTGACTTCAAAATCGTGGACGTTCGCTTGAATGATATGGCAGGTTATATAGATATTCAACAAGCGGCTTTCGATCAAAAACTTACTTTCAATGGCGGTCTGAGGATCGATCATCATGAAATAAATGGTTCGGAGTGGATACCGCAATTGGGAGCAAGTTATTCGCCATCTTCTTCAACTATTATTAAAGCAATTGTCAACAAAGGATTTCGAAACCCAACCATTCGCGAAATGTATATGTTTCCCACACAAAATCCCGATTTAAAACCAGAACGATTAATGAACTACGAAGTTTCGTTATTTCAATCTTTTCCATCACAGCAACTTTCGTTTGGTCTAAATCTCTTTTATATCAGAGGGAGCAATATGATTCAGGTAGATGTAGTTGAAGGAAAACCACTCAACGTAAATTCAGGAAAAGTGGAAAATAAGGGAGTCGAACTCGATATTCACTACGAAGCAAACCGTAACCTGCATTTTTCGGCCAATTACAGTTTGTTGAATATGAAATACAAATTGTTGGCTGCACCCGAGCACAAAATTTATATGAGCGGAAATTTCACAACCGGACGCTGGAATATATCTACAGGCATTCAATATATCGGCAATCTCTACACGAATATTCGGCCCGAAATGAGAAAAAACAGCTTCGTTCTCTGGAATTGTCGAGCACATTATCAAGTGATAAAATGGATGAAGCTATTTGTCAAGGGTGAAAACCTTCTCGATCAATCATACGAAATCAACGACGGATATCCCATGCCGGGAATTACCGCATTCGGAGGAGTTTCAATCGAGATATGATTTTTCCATTTTCAGTCAAGACGAATTGAAAAATGGCGCAAAATCCGAATAAAACCGAAAATCGGAAAACTCAGAGTACAAAAAACTTATATAAAAGCATATCTGATAACCAAACAATACAAAAATACGAACAACATGGATAGACGGAATTTTCTTAAAGCAATAGCTCTGACGGGAGCGGCCTTCACTACAATGAAAGAAGCGGATGCGATGAGTATTCTTACTCAAGGCTTCGAATCGGCCAATGCTGCCACCAAATACGATCTTGTTGCCGTGATTGGTGGCGAACCCGAAGTTATGTTCCGCAAAGCAATCGCAGAATTGGGAGGAATGAAGAACTTCATCAGCCGTGGAGATAAAGTATGTGTTAAGCCCAATATCGGATGGGATCAACCACCTGAAATGGCTGCAGACACCAACCCCAAACTCGTGGCCGAAATCATTAAGCAATGTTTTGATGCCGGAGCCAAAGAAGTAACCGTTTTTGACCACACTTGCGACGACTGGCGCAAATGCTACGCCAACAGCGGTATAGAAGCAGCGGCCAAAGCCGCAGGGGCCAAGGTTGTACCGGCTCATCAGGAATCGTATTACAAAACCGTTTCGTTGCCTAAGGGCAAAAAATTGAAAACAGCCAAGATACACGAAGCAATCGTTGACAGCGACAAATGGATTAACGTTCCCATTCTGAAAAATCACGGCGGAGCGCAAATGACCATTTCGATGAAAAATTACATGGGCATCGTTTGGGATCGAGGATTTTTCCATGCAAACGACCTGCAACAATGCATTGCCGACGCATGTACCTACGAAAAGCGTCCTGTGCTCAACATCGTAGATGCTTATCGATTGATGAAAACAAGTGGCCCCAGAGGCAAATCACCTGCAGATGTGGTACTGTCCAAAGGACAGTTTATTTCTCAAAATATCGTTGCAGTTGACACTGCTGCAGTTAACTTTTTCAATCAAGTACGCGAAATGCCTCTCGAGCGCGTCAAACACATAACCAATGCTCAGGCTCTCGGACTCGGAACAACGAATTTGGACAGTTTGAATATCAGAAGAATTAGGGTTTAAAGATTCCGATTCGAGAAGATTATCTCAAAAGAATTTATCCGACAGTCGATGAAGAAATCTATTTCTAATCGACTGTCGGTAGGAAATCATTTATTTTTGGAAATCCAAAAAGATTAATCGTCATGTTGAAGAAAATCAGAGTAACAGTTTCAATCATTCTTTGCTCATTGATAACGTTATATTTTTTGGATTTTGGCGGAATATTACCTCAACAAATGAGTTTTATGGCCGACGTCCAATTCATTCCTGCACTACTCGCTCTCAATATAGCAATCGTTGGAGCACTTGTTGGTTTGACGCTTTTATTTGGACGTATTTATTGTTCGTCCATCTGTCTGATGGGTATTTATCAGGATATGGTTGCGTGGTTATCAAAAAAACTCATACGAAAAAAACGTTACTCCTATAGCAAGGCCAAAACCATTCTCCGATGGAGCATCTTGGGTGCGGTGATCGTTTCGTTTGTTTTCGGATTCACTTTCCTGCTCGGATTGCTCGATCCTTACGGAGCCTATGGTCGAATCGTTACACACCTTTTCCGTCCTGCATATTTGGCCGGAAATAACCTCTTGGCCGAGATTTTTTCGAAATTCGAGAACTATACATTCTACAAAGTAAGTATTTACGGCTTAGGAATTTTTTCAACCGTCATCTCCTTGTTGACGCTTATCGGAATCGGATTTTTGGCTTGGCGAAACGGTCGCACATACTGCAATACGGTATGTCCGGTAGGAACTGTTCTGGGATTTATCGGCAAGTTTTCCATATTCAAAATTCAATTCATCGACGAAAACTGCAATTCGTGCGGGCTATGCACCATGAAATGCAAAGCATCGTGCATAAATTCGAAAAACAAACAAGTGGACTACAGCCGCTGCGTTACTTGCTTCAACTGCATCGAAACCTGCAACCGAAACGCACTAAAATTTGCTCCGGTTGGCCCAAAAAGACAAAAAGTTGCAGAACCCTCGATTGCCTACAATTATCAAAAAGGAAATCAAACGGTAGATGACTCGAAACGCAGATTTCTTTCCGCAACCCTCATTACCGGAATTGCTGCAGGAAAACTATTGGCTCAGGAGTCGGCAGGTAAACTACTTCCCAAAAAAGACATCAAACGAGAGACACCCATTGCACCTCCGGGAGCATTGAGTTTCGAACATTTGCAGGACAAATGCATATCGTGTCATCTTTGTATCAGCAAATGCCCTTCTCATGTATTAAAACCGGCTTTTCTCGAATATGGACTATCGGGTATGATGCAACCAAAAATGTATTTCGATCATGGTTTCTGCAATTACGACTGTACGGTTTGCGGAGATGTGTGTCCGACAGGAGCCATCACTAAGCTTGATGTGGATGCAAAGCACCAAACCCAAATGGGTAAAGTGCAATTCATCAAAGAAAATTGCATCGTGTATTACGACGAAACGAATTGTGGCGCATGTTCAGAACATTGTCCCACACAAGCTGTACACATGGTTCCCTACAAGGGTGTTTTAACGATTCCCGAAACCGATCAGAGCATTTGCGTGGGCTGCGGAGGCTGCGAGTATGTATGCCCCGCAATACCATTTAAGGCTATTTTTGTGGAGGGGTTAAATGTGCAGAATAAAGTCGAAGTAAAAAAGGAGAAAAAAGAAGAAATCGTCATTGACGATTTTGGGTTTTAACCTCCATAAAGAAGAATCCGATCATTACAGAAAGATATTCAAAAACAAAAAAGATCAAAAAAAATCAGCATGGAGATTATCCTATTGGAATATTTGCCTGAAGACAATTCGGGACGGTTAAATCCGTCAATTTCTCGAGAAAAAGCTTTCGATTTGCTCAGAAAATATAATAGTGAGCCCTTTCACATTCAGCATGCAGAAACAGTTGAGGGCGTGATGCGATATTTTGCACAAACTCTCGGATACGACCGGGAGGTGGATTTCTGGGGCTTGGTCGGATTGCTTCACGATTTGGATTTTGAGCAATTTCCCGAACAACATTGCATCAAAGTACGCGAAATATTGACCGAAGAGGGATTCGATCCTCAAATCATCAGAGCAATTGTATCGCATGCATACGGATTTACACAAACAGACGTCCGCCCTTCGCATCCGATGGAGAAAGTGCTTTACGCTGTCGACGAACTTACAGGTCTGATAGGTGCGGCCATATTGATGCGACCGAGCAAAAGCACACTCGATCTGACTACACAATCGCTCAAGAAAAAATTCAAGGATAAAAAGTTTGCCGCAGGATGTTCGCGAGAAGTTATTTTGCGAGGTGCTCAAGCACTTGGATGGGAATTAGATTATCTGATGGACGAAACGATCAAAGCCATGCAAGAATTGGAAAAAACTCAATCTTCGTAAACATCAGATCTTATTTGTGGAATTTTTCTTCACGTTCAAAAATTCAATCGTATTTTTTTGACTCATTTGGAAAATTTTCCTTTTCTTTGCAGTAACAATAAATTATCATTCACCATTCATCAAATCATTTGCCTATTGAATTGACATTACGCACATAAACATTTTAAATTTATGAAGTAATGAATTCATTGTTGTCAATGACCGACGAACAATTGGTAGCGTTGTATGTTACGGGTAACAACAGGGCATTTGATATTCTCCTCAATCGCTATAAGCAGCCGCTTTATGGATATATCCTGTGTGCAGTACGCAATCGCGAAGTTGCAAATGATCTTTTCCAGGATATGCTTGTCAAGGCTATTACCACCATCAGGCAAGGGCGATATGCCGATTCAGGAAAATTCAAAGCCTGGCTCACACGGATTGCTCACAACCTGATTGTTGATTATTTCAGGCAGGAGCAAGTTGAGAACACTGTCTCGCACGATCGCTACGAAATTGATCTCTTCAATAATCCGAAATTTTCTGAAGAAACTGTCGAAAGCATGATGGTGAAAAGCCAAACACTTGCCGACGTAAAAAAACTTGTAGGCCACCTTCCCGATTCGCAACGAGAAGTACTCGAGATGCGATATTATCGCGATATGAGTTTCAAGGAAATAGCAGAGTTGACAGGGGTGAGTATCAATACCGCTTTGGGACGAATGCGTTATGCCATACAAAACATGCGTAAAATAGCGGATGATAACAAAATGAGTTTATCTCTGCAATAAAACAAATAGATAACCTCTATTGAAACGCAAAAAGCCGGACTTATTAAAAAGTCCGGCTTTTTGCTTATAGGAAGGAGTTCAAAGATTCTTGTACAAGACGAGTGTATATATGAAATGAGAGTAATTTGTTCGCAAATTTTGTTTCTAACGATATATTGAAATTATGAAAATTTCAACACCTCGTTTTTTCGAGTCGATACTTCAGAAGATGAAAACTTCTTAACGTCTCAAAAACAGTTTCGAGCCTGTTCGTGTTACCCTAAGAAGTAATTTGAATCTCATACGTCAAACTGTAATTGGGTTAACAGTTTTCGTCTGAAAAGGAAATTCAACTTGTGAAGCAGAATCTGGTATTCAAGACTCGGTCGCAAAGGTCAGAATAAGTATATCTTTCAACAAGATACATGATTCATACCATCACACGACTTAGAAACACGAGAGATAACGGAAAAACTTTCAACGGAACAACTTTGCAGTTTATCTGCAAAATAACTGACTGGTCGATTTTAGCAGCACAATCATGTTTCACCAAAATGGCTCTCGTTGCAAAAGGATATTTTGCAGGAGAATGATTTTCGCCGGACACACTTGCTCGAACTTGATAATCGATTTATTATAAGAGAGTAAACTCTTTTTTTATCACTCAATTCTTGCAAGTTATGTTCGAAAACCCACATTCCGATCTGTTCCTGTTTACCTGCTACGAAAAAAATACTTTTCCGTTCGAATACCCCTCAAGGAATAAACGAGAATTATCGTATAACCAAATCTTTGTTTGAGACCAGATGCGTTAGACATCAGTCCAAACATTCGGACTTCTCCAATTTTTGGTTTTTTAAACTCAAATCCTCATCGATCCTTTCCTGCTGAACAAATTTATCGACAACAACTTGTTGCTCTGTTTTACTATCCCGTCGGTTCGGATAGGAAAAATAAAATAGAGTGATCGCAATCGTCAAAGACTTTTTTCATAATACCTCTGAACACCGCCTTATCGATGACAACAAAAATAGGATATTTCCGTTGAAAAAGACTCGAAGCATCTCAAGAATTGTTTTACTCAAGACCGCTTAACTTATTAAACGGACGGGTGTTCTTTTTTAAATCCTGCACAAAATGTCAATGAACTCCTAAATATTTTGTACTCCTTGTACTTATATTTGTTCGATGTTGGTTTTGCAAATATAATAGACAGGACGACTAAAAAACAAATATTTCGGCAAATAGATATAAACAACTTTTAAACAAGAAATGAACAGATTATCAACATCAGCTTCTGTAAATCTTCATGTGTAAGAAACATCCGGGGTAATTCAAAATAATGACAGATGTATAAACAATAGTGAACTCACTCAAAAGAAATCGACCTCAACCACATGAAAAATGTCTGTATACCAACAAAGACGTTTTCGGATATGAAAACGTCTTTCGTTGTATAAATCGATTTACTTAGTCAAGTTTCAGAACAGCAAGGAATGCCTTTTGAGGAACCTCCACGTTGCCGATTTGCTTCATCCGCTTTTTGCCCTCCTTTTGTTTTTCGAGCAATTTTCGCTTACGCGAAATATCACCACCATAACATTTTGCCGTAACATCCTTGCGGACGGCCTTCACCGTTTCGCGAGCGATAATTTTTGCCCCGATGGCTGCTTGGATGGCTATATCGAATTGTTGACGGGGAATCAGTTCCTTCAGTTTTTCGCACATCCTTCGTCCGAAAGTCTGGGCGTTATCGATATGCGTCAGTGTGGAAAGGGCATCTACCGGTTCGCCGTTGAGCAGAATATCGAGTTTCACCAGTTTCGAGGGACGAAAATCGTGCATGTGATAGTCGAACGAAGCATAACCTTTAGAAATGCTTTTGAGTTTGTCGTAAAAATCGATCACGATTTCGCCTAACGGCAGATCGAAAATGATTTCGACGCGATCGCCCGAAATATATTCCTGTTTGATCAGAACGCCGCGTTTGCCGAGACAAAGTGTCATGATAGGGCCGATATACGCGGTGTTGGTGATGATAGATGAGCGGATAAACGGCTCTTCGATGCGCTCGATAAGTGTGGGATCGGGAAGTCCGGCCGGATTGTGCACCTCCTTCATATTCCCTTTTTTGTCGTAAACTCGGTACGAAACGTTTGGAACGGTGGTGATTACGTCCATGTTGAATTCGCGTTCCAATCGTTCCTGAACGATTTCCATGTGCAACAATCCAAGAAAGCCGCATCTGAAGCCGAAGCCCAATGCCACCGACGATTCGGGCTGGAAGGTCAGCGAGGCATCGTTCAGCTGCAGTTTTTCGAGGGAGGAACGCAGGTTTTCGAAATCTTCCGATTCGATGGGATAAACGCCCGCAAACACCATGGGTTTCACTTCTTCGAAACCGGAAATTGCTTTGTCGCATGGACGTTTGACGTGTGTAATGGTGTCGCCCACTTTTACCTCTTTCGAGGTTTTGATTCCCGAAATGATATAGCCCACATCGCCGCATTCCACACGATCACGTGGGAGCATATCGAGTTTGAGCACCCCCACCTCATCGGCTTCGTACTCTTTGCCGGTTGCGACAAATTTCACCAATTCACCTTTACCAATGCTGCCGTTAACGATTTTGAAGTAAGCGATGATTCCACGGAAAGGATTGAAAACCGAATCGAAAATCAGTGCTTGCAGGGGTGCATCGGGATCGCCTGCCGGAGGTGGAACACGACGAACGATTGTTTGAAGAATTTCCTCCACACCCTGTCCGGTTTTTCCGCTTGCGCGGATAATCTCGCTTCGATCGCAGCCCAACAGTTGTACAATCTGATCCTCCACTTCGTCGGGCATGGCACTGTCCAAATCTATCTTGTTGAGAACAGGTATAATTTCCAAATCGTGTTCGATGGCCATATACACGTTTGAGATGGTTTGGGCCTGAATGCCCTGCGCTGCATCCACAACGAGCAGAGCACCTTCGCAGGCGGCAATCGAACGCGATACCTCATACGAAAAATCTACGTGTCCCGGAGTGTCTATCAGATTCAGGATGTACTTTTCGCCTTCGAATTCGTACTCCATCTGTATGGCATGGCTCTTGATCGTAATTCCGCGTTCGCGCTCCAGATCCATGTTGTCGAGCACCTGATCCTTCAGATCCTTACTGTCAATCGTGTGCGTATATTCCAGCAAACGATCGGCCAGCGTGCTCTTGCCATGATCGATGTGTGCGATAATGCAGAAGTTGCGTATATTTTTCATTCAGTAGCGTTGCTTTCTGTTTTCTGTCGAAATTAAAGTTGTGAAATCAAAATTCGGCATTGTTGGGTGTGCGCGGGAAAGGAATCACATCGCGAATATTGGTCATTCCTGTTACAAACAGCATCAGGCGTTCGAATCCAAGTCCGAATCCGGCATGAGGCGCTGTACCGAATTTGCGCGTTTCGATATACCACCAGATCGGCTCGGCATTCATACCCAATTCCTTGACCCGATTCATCAATTTATCGTAGTCGGCTTCGCGTTCGCTTCCACCGATAATTTCACCGATTTTCGGGAACAGCACATCCATAGCGCGTACTGTCTTGCCGTCATCGTTCTGTTTCATATAGAACGATTTGATTTCTTTGGGATAATCGGTCAGGATGACCGGACATTTAAAATGTTTTTCCACCAGGTAGCGTTCGTGCTCCGATTGCAGATCGGTTCCCCAATGAACGGGAAATTCGAATTTTTCACCCGATTCTTCCAATATCTTAATGCCTTCGGCATAGGTGAGGCGGATAAAGTTGTTGTCAACCACAAAATTCAGACGATCGATCAGTTCGTTATCATACATTTTGGCCAAAAACTCGATGTCTTCCCTGCAATTGTCCAACGCATAACGGATGAGGTATTTCAGAAAATCTTCTGCCAAATCCATATTATCGTTGATGTCGTTGAAGGCTACTTCGGGTTCAATCATCCAAAATTCGGCCAGGTGTCGTGGCGTATTGGAATTTTCGGCACGAAAAGTAGGCCCAAAAGTATAGATTGCCCCCAAAGCCATAGCTCCCAATTCGCCTTCCAATTGTCCCGAAACGGTGAGATTGGTCTGACGTCCGAAAAAATCTTGCGAATAATCTATTTTTCCATCCTCGGTTCGTGGCGGATTGTTGAGATCGAGCGTAGTTACCTCAAACATGGCGCCGGCACCTTCGGCATCGGAGGCAGTAATAAGTGGCGTATGGAAATAATAAAATCCGCGATCGTTAAAATATTTATGGATGGCATAGGCCATGTGATGACGAATTCTGAAAACTGCACCGAACGTGTTTGTGCGTGGACGCAAATAAGCAATTTCGCGAAGGAACTCGAGGGAATGACCTTTCTTCTGCAATGGATAGGAAGCAGGATCGGCCGTACCGAAAATTTCGATTTCGGCAGCTTGAATTTCCACCGATTGACCTTGTCCCTGCGATTCCACCAACAGTCCGTTCACGTTGATGCATGCACCGGTAGTAATCGGTTTGAGAAACGATTCGCCAAATTTTTCGTTATCGATGACAATTTGGATGTTCTGAATGGTCGATCCGTCGTTCAAAGCGACAAAACTCACGTTTTTGTTTCCTCTGCGGGTTCGCACCCAACCTTTAACGTTTATTTCTTTTCCGAATGTGTTGAGCTTTAGAGCTTCCGAAATCTTTGTCCTTTTTAGTTGTTTCATATCGTGTAATATAGCGTGCCAAGCCCGACTATCACTATCGGGCTTGGCAACAAAAGTTTAATCGAAAATTCCCATACGGAGCATGTTCACTTCTTTTTCTGTCAGGTAGCGCCATTTGCCACGAGCAAGATTTTTCTTGGTTAATCCGGCAAAATATACGCGATCGAGTTTGAGAACATGATAACCGAGCTTCTCGAAAATGCGTCGAACAACCCTGTTTTTTCCGGAATGAATTTCGATACCTACCTGCGAGAGATCTTCTTCCGAAACGTAGCTGATGGCATCGGCATGAATTTCTCCATCCTCGAGTTCGATGCCGTCGGCTATAGCCTGCATGTGCTCCATCGATACCGGTTTGTCGAGCCAAACCTGATAAATCTTACGCTTTTCGTATTTGGGATGTGTTAATTTCGAAGCCAAGTCGCCATCATTTGTGAGCAACAGTACGCCGGTGGTTGAACGGTCGAGGCGGCCGACCGGATAAATTCTTTCGGAGCACGCACTCTTCACCAACTCCATCACGGTTTTGCGATTTTCGGGATCGTCGGTTGTGGTCACAAACCCTTTGGGCTTGTTGAGCAGCACATACACCTTGCTTTCGAGCTTCACCGGCTGATCATGAAACATCACTTCATCGGAACGGGTAATTTTGGTTCCAAGTTCCGTAACCACCTGTCCGTTCACTTTCACCACACCTGCCTGTATAAATTCGTCGGCTTCGCGTCGCGAGCATACGCCGGCATTCGCCAAATATTTATTCAGACGGATAGGTGCATTGGGATCGGCGTTTTCCTTATACTTAATTTGTTTGAAGGGTTTTTTCTTTTTCTTGAGAGGAATATTCCCCTGACTCTTGTATTGCCCTTGTGTGGATTGATTGCGGTAACCTCCATTTCCTGAATAGCGGTTTTGGTTGTTATTATTCGCATAATCGCGACCTGCCGGCTGATTGATTCTTTCGCCGACACGTGGGCGGCGTTTTTTGGCTCCCTCTTCATTTTCGTTGTTGACACCCGAATATCTCGGACGATATTCGTTTGGAGATGGACGAAATCCCCTTTCGCGGCTCGAATAACTGTCATCCGATCCGTCGTTTTGTGTTCTTCTGTCGTTGTAATTTTGTCTGTTAGAAGAAACGTGTCTCTCATTGTTCGCGCTGTTGTAAATTCGTCTTGGGCGCGGTTCTTCGTTGTTGTTTGTCATTTTTTTCTCAAAAATTTTTAAACCTCACGGCGTTATTAATTCCTTTAACCTAAAAACAATAAATCAGCATTATTTGCTGCTGTGATGTGATAAATAACTTTTTCCTTTTTAATATTTAAACTCAAAAAATAATCGGAATTTATCGTTAAATTCCTGTATAGTTCTGTGGCGTAATAGCTTTCAATTCATTTTTAATATCTTCCGAAACATTCAATGTATCGATAAATTGCGAAATGCTCTCTTTGGTAACATGTTGATTTGTACGCGTCAGTTCTTTCAAAGCTTCATAGGGTTTGGGATAGCCTTCTCTCCGCAAAATCGTTTGAATGCCTTCGGCAACAACCGCCCAATTGTTTTCGAGGTCGCGATCGATAGCTTCCCTGTTTAATAACAATTTATTGAGCCCTTTTGTTGTGCTTTTTAGCGCAATTAATCCATAAGCCAGAGGCATACCAATATTGCGAATAACGGTTGAATCGGTCAGGTCGCGTTGCAGGCGCGACACCGGTAATTTGGCAGCCAGATGTTCGAGCATGGCATTCGCCATTCCCAGATTGCCTTCGGCATTTTCAAAATCGATGGGATTCACTTTGTGAGGCATCGCCGAAGAACCGACTTCGCCTTCCTTGATTTTTTGTTTGAAATATTCCATCGAAATGTATTGCCACATATCCCGACACAAGTCGATAAGAATAGTGTTGATGCGCTTGAGAGCATCGCACGAAGCGGACAATGCATCGTAGTTGGATATTTGTGTGGTAAAAGCTTCACGACTCAAATCCAGTTTTTCGGCCAGAAATTTGTTTGCAAACGCTGCCCAGTCGATAGCGGGATAAGCTACGTGATGTGCATTAAAATTGCCCGTTGCTCCTCCAAATTTTCCCTTTGCCGGAATGTGCTTCAATGGCTCTATCTGATTTCGCAGGCGGTAGGCAAAAACCTCGATTTCCTTTCCCAAGCGGGTGGGTGATGCAGGCTGTCCGTGCGTATGAGCCAGCATCGGAATATCTTTCCACTCTTCGGCATATTTTTCGAGCAATTGAGCCAAAGCCTCGAGTTGCGGAATATAAACCTGTTGAAGTGCGTCGCGCCACATCATCGGGAAAGCCGTATTGTTGATATCCTGCGAAGTGAGCCCAAAATGGATAAATTCCTTGTAAGCAGAGAGTCCCAACGTATCGAATTTTTCTTTCAGAAAATATTCTACCGCTTTCACGTCGTGATTGGTCGTCTTTTCGATATCCTTGATGCGCCGGGCATCTTTTTCGTCGAAGTTATCGATGATTTCGTGCAATCGGGTCTTATCTCCTTCGTTCATCCCTTGCAATGGAGGCAGGTTCAATTCGTATAGGGCGATAAAGTATTTCACTTCTACCATTACCCGATATTTGATCAACGCAAATTCAGAGAAAAAGGACGACAGTTCGTCGGTTTTTTCTCTGTAACGGCCGTCGATGGGAGATATAGCGTTCAGTTCGTTAAGTTTCATCTAAAAAAAGCACATTAAACGATAAGAAGAAAATCGATTTTCCAAAAAAATTCTTCACATAGTAAACGATTTCGAATGACTTTACTTCAATCGTGTTAATCTGTTCGATACAAGTCATTTTTCAAACCACAAAATTAATCATAAATATAGTCTCTGAAAAATTTTACGAAAAATATTTGATTTTTTTTGCATCGAAAAAAAAAACCTCTTATCTTTGCATCGCTTTTCCGGAAAATATGCTCCAAGCGAGGGCAACAAAAGGCAAAGATAAATCGGGCGTTTAGCTCAGCTGGTTCAGAGCATCTGCCTTACAAGCAGAGGGTCGGCGGTTCGAATCCGTCAACGCCCACAAAATGAAGACCAAGCGCTGTAAAGTGTTTGGCCTTTTTTATTTTAAAACATCACATGTATTTCGTTTATATTTTATATTCCAATAAATTGGACAAGTATTACGTGGGTTCTACCGGAAATCCGGAAGATCGATTGAAGCGTCACAACAGCGGTAGAAGCACATATACAAAACCCGGTATTCTGTGGAATCTTGTCTATTTGAAAGAATATCAAACTCGTTCCCAAGCTTACAGTGCGGAACAATACATCAAATCTCGAAAAAGCCGAATTTACATCGAACAACTGATCGAAAATGGTTAAAACAGATCGTTCAGAGCACTCCGATACATCGGAGGGGACGGCGATTCGAATTCCGATTCTCGGAATGTCGTTCCTCCATCCGTCAACGCCCACAAAATGAAGACCAAGCGCTGTAAAGTGTTTGGCCTTTTTTATTTTAAAACATCACATGTATTTCGTTTATATTTTATATTCCAATAAATTGGACAGATATTACGTAGGTTCTACCGGAAATCTGGAAGATCGATTGAAGCGTCACAACAGCGGTAGAAGCACATATACGAAACCGGGTATTCCGTGGAATCTTGTTTATTTGAAAGAATATCAAACTCGTTCCCAAGCTTACAGTGCGGAACAATACATCAAATCTCGAAAAAGCAGAATTTACATCGAACAACTGATTGAAAATAGTTGAAACAGATCGTTCAGAGCACTCCGATACATCGGAGGAGGCGGCGGTTCGAATTCCGATTCTCGGAATGTCGTCCCTCCATCCGTTAACGCCCACAAAATGAAGACCAAGCGCTGTAAAGTGTTTGGCCTTTTTTATTTTAAAACATCACATGTATTTCGTTTATATTTTATATTCCAATAAATTGGACAGATATTACGTGGGTTCTACCGGAAATCCGGAAGATCGATTGAAGCGTCACAACAGCGGTAGAAGCACATATACAAAACCCGGTATTCCGTGGAATCTTGTCTATTTGAAAGAATATCAAACTCGTTCCCAAGCTTACAGTGCGGAACAATACATCAAATCTCGAAAAAGCAGAATTTACATCGAACAACTGATTGAAAAATAGTTGAAACAGATCGTTCAGAGCACTCCGATACAGCTGTAGTTTTATCCAAATGTTTAGTTTCATAAATATCAAAATAAAAACCCCTGCCGATTGTAAATTTGGCAGGGACTTTTTTTATTATCAGATCGAGCTACAACTCTTTCAGTAATTCGCGAACGGCGGCTTCAAGTTGAGTATCTTGGCCACCGACAACCTTATTCAAATCGAGAGGCGCTTTGACATCCGGTTCGAGCTGACTGTTTTCGAGATAAGTTCCTTGTGCGGTACGATAACCTACAACGGGAATACCGAAATAAAGTGTCGGATCTTGCAGTGTTACCCAATTTACGCTAGTCATGGTTCCCGGGACGGGCATGCCTACCAGTTTGCCGATATTTTGATGTTTATATACCCAGGGCGTACCGTGAGCATTGGAATAATCGGCTTCGGTGATGAGCATGACAGAAGGCTTGTTCCATCTGCGGCTGGGCATTTCGCAATACTGTTTATCGCGTATCACCTGATCAAGATACTTCTTTCCACTGAAAAATACTTCCAAATCTTCGTGCAATCGGCCTCCCCCGTTGTAACGAATATCTATCACGATGCCCTCTTTTTGATAATATTTGCCCAACGCGTCGGCATAAATTTTTCGGAAACTTGCATCGTCCATCGAGGCTACATGCACATATCCAAGTCGGCCATTCGATAGTCGATCCACCTCGTCGGCACGTTGTTTCACCCAGCGTTCATAAAGCAGATTGTCCTGCACTGCGGATGAAATAGGCTTGACGACTTCATCCCAACGTTCGCCGGTGGCAGGCGAATAAAGTGAGATCAGCGTGTTTTTCCCGGTCTTTCCTTCGAGCATAGGGTAGTAATCCTGCTGAGGAAGAATTTCCTGACCGTCTATTTTTTCGATAATATCACCCGGTTTGGCTTTCGAGAGAAAGGTATCGAAGGGACCATTGATGAGTATTTCGTCTATTTTTAAGCCCTTCAGGTTATTGTCACTGCTTACAAAAAGTCCCAGATTTGCCGTTTTATCTTCACTTCCGGGAGCACGATAACCCGATCCGGTGTGCGACACATTGAGCTCGCCCAACAATTCGGACAACATTTCCGAAAAATCGTAATTGTTGTTGATATGGGGCAAAAATTTGCGATAGTGTGCCGTTAGATTATCCCAATCCACGCCGTGCATGTTGACATTATAAAACCTTTCCTTTTCTTCGCGTTGTACATAATTGAACATAAATTCTCGTTCTTTGTCCAGATCGAGTTTCATTTCGGCTTTATAATCAATCGGCGTTAATTTTTCGCCCGAAAAATCCATTTTCTGCATTTTCTTGCTTCCCAAAATAAAAAGTATCTTTTGATCCTTATCGGTACTCAACGAGGCATTACCTCCTTTGAGTTTTGAAAGCAGTTTGGTTGTTTTCTCACGCAAATCGTGCACCCACAAATCATAATCGTCTTCGAAAGCCGATAAGTAATAAAGTTTGGTCGCATCCTTGTTGATAAGGGCACTGCCAAGTCGCGACGAATTAGGCGTCAAACGTTCGATGCGCTGATCCATGTTTTCGAACTCCATGACAATATCTTTGGGCTTTTCATTGGCCTTTTTCGAATCATTATCTTTTTCATCCTCTTTTTCCGAAGCTTTTTTGGCTTCCTTTTCGGCATCCGTAAAGAGCTCGTACTCTTCCTTACTCATTTTGAACTTATTATACGCTTCGCGATTGACAAAAGCGATCATCACATCTTCCATCGAACCCCAAGAAGCATGATTACGCATACCGTATTGTTCCGAATTGAAAAGAATTGCGTTACCATCCATCACCCATCGCGGATTTCGATTTGTATAACCGCTGTGAGTGAGATCAAAAATATCGCCACCCGATTGTGCACTCACAATACCAATATTGGTGTAAGGCGAATGATTGTTGGAAACATATTCCATCACAAACCATTTGCCATCTGGCGACCATTCGTAATCTATACTTCCGTCGGTTCCTTGCTGGTAAGTTCCGTCGGTGATTTGCCGAATTTTTTTCGACTCGAGATTATATACCATCAACTTTTTACGATCCTGAACAAAAGCGACTTCCTTTCCGTCGGGAGAAAATTTGGGATGCTGCTTTTCCGAATCGTCATTCTTGATAAGCGGTTGTTCGTCAATAAGCGTCGCATTCGGAAAATTGGGCTCTTCCTTACGGGCGATTCGGGCAATATACACATTCCACCGACCATCGCGATAACTCGAATATACCAACGAACGATTATCGGCGCCAAAATCTACATCGGCCTCTTCAGCAATCGATTGTGAAATTTGTTTGGTGGTAGCATAATCGGCCGAAGTAACAAAAACATCGCCCCTGACGGTAAAAGCAATTTGCTTGCCATCCGGCGA
Source organism: Seramator thermalis (assembly GCF_004138125.1). Lineage (GTDB taxonomy): Bacteria > Bacteroidota > Bacteroidia > Bacteroidales > Dysgonomonadaceae > Seramator > Seramator thermalis. The sequence goes on along the minus strand of NZ_RXHS01000002.1, from coordinate 231,449 downwards.
ATTAGCTGCCGAAGTTGCTCCGGACGTAAAACTGAGTTTTTTGAGCGGAGGCTCGTCGACATCTGACGTGATGGTGATCTGCAGCTTTTGCGGAGAGGCAGAACCCGGTGTTAACCTATAAATTTCGCCATCGTAACCAAAACAAAGTGTACCGTTGTCGGAAACCGAAAGGAATCGCACAGGATGATTATTGAAATGAGTAAGTTGTTTAACGGCAGAAGGAGTGGACACCGACGAACTAAACACATTGAATGTTCCGCTGCGCTCGCTCAAGAAATAAAACGTGTTGCCATCGCTTCCATAAACAGGATCAGTATCTTCGCCTTGCCAATCTATCAGTTTTTGAATGCTGCCCGAACTGATATCGTACTGAAGGATATCGCGCGTAACCGCCGAAGTGTGGTGTTTTCGCCAAGTGTTCTCGAATCCCTTAATATCCTGATAAAGGAATTTTCTTCCGGATGGATGAAAACTGATTTTGTCTGCCGGAAAAGCAACAATCATTTCAGGGCGGCCACCTCCAACCGAAACTTTATATAATTCGGTCAATCGCGCCGTGGGAAACATGGCACTCTTGGCCGGATCTTGATAGTGTGCCGAAAATACGACATATTTACCGTCGGGAGTAAAGGTAAACAAATTTTCGGAAGCCGAATTTGTGGTGAGTCTTTGTGCAGGACCTCCATCCGACGACATGACGAAAATATCTTTCGCTCCATTTTCGCGATCGCTCACAAAAGCTATTTTTTCGCCATCAGGCGACCAAACCGGAGAGCTGTCGAAGGCATCGTTAGCTGTCAAGCGCGCAGCTTTTCCACCATTAATCGAAACTTTGTAAATGTCGCCCTTGTAAGCGAAAGCTACTTGCGAACCATCCGGAGACACTGACGGATATCGCATCCAAAGCGGATTTTGTGCACTCAAAGAGAGTGTTAGGAGGCAGAAAAGACCTGCCAAAAGACGTTTCATTATCATCTGTACTTATTTTTTTGTTAATAAGTACAAATATAATACTTTTATTTTTTTTCAACAACCAAAAAAGACAATCACGATGAGGCGACTATTCGAACTGAATAGATTTGGCAGGAGTAATTTTTGCGACCAGATAAGATGGACCGATCATCATTAACAAAGAGACAAGGAGAGTGCCTAAATTTAACAAAATCAGATACAACACATTCAGCTCAATGGGTACCGATGTCAGGTAATAAGTAGCCGGATCGAGTTTGAGTATTTGAAATTTGCTTTGCAAAAGGCAAATCGTTAATCCCACGATATTTCCCCACAACATTCCTTGACCGATCAGAAAAACTGAAAGATAAAGAAAAACTTTACGAATACTGAAATTAGTTGTTCCCATTGCTTTGAGAATACCTATCATATTCGTACGCTCGAGAATAATGATTAAAAGCCCGGAAATCATGGTAAAACCCGACACCACAACCATGAGAATGAGAATTACCCAAACATTCATATCGAGCAGGCTCAACCAATTGAATATCATCGGATTTATATCCTTTATCGAACGCGCATACAGTGAGTTTCCGAGCCGATCCTTATAAGACGACATGTCGAAAAACAATCTCTGTGCAGTTTCGTCGAGACGATCATAGTCTTTTACCAACACTTCGATACCACTCACCATATCTCCATCCCAATCATTTAATCGAGACAAAATTTTTTGATCGGTAATCACATAAAGTTTGTCGTAATCTTCAAAATTGGTACTATACACTCCCACAATTTCGAAACGACGAGCTCTAACCGGGTCCTGCACAAAATAGGTTACAAAACGATCACCAAGCTTCAGATTCAATTTGTCGGCAATAGATTTTGAAACGATGGCAGGATTGGCATTCGAAGAAGTATCCTCGGAAGATATAATGTCTCCCTCGAGCAAATTTTTTTTAAAAAAAGTCCAATCGTAATCCTCCCCTACTCCTTTCAGCACAATACCTTGAAAATCGGTGTCCGTTTTGATGATGCCGGGTTTGGTAACAAATCCCTGCACATGCTGCACGGCAGGATCGGACTCGAGTATTGTTCTGAGAGTATCGGAGAACACAATAGGGGCATGTTCGTAGGAAATATTGTTATCAAAATTCGTGATCTGAATATGCGCTCCAAATCCCACCACCTTATCGCGAATCTGCTTTTTGAAACCGATGATAATACATACCGCTACAATCATAACTGCCAACCCGAGCGCAATACCCGCAATGGCGATTTTAATGGCTGGAGACGAAACTCTTTTGTTATTATCTCTGTCTCCTTTGTAAATTCTTCGAGCGATGAAAAGTTCGGTGTTCATCTTTGCGCCTGACACATATTTATCGAGAAGAGCAATAAGCCTCCAATGCCTTTTCAAGGACAATCAGCGCCCGATCGAGATCGTTTTTGTTTAATACATAAGCAATACGCACTTCGTTTCTCCCCAAACCGGGAGTAACATAAAAGCCCGAAGCCGGAGCCATAAACACGGTCTGACCTTCGTAACGAAAATCTGAAAGGCACCACGCACAAAACTCATCGGCGTCGTCAACAGGCAAACTGGCAACGGTATAAAAAGCACCCATCGGCATTGGCGAATAAACACCCGGAATCTTATTGAGCCGTTCAATAAGAAAATCACGGCGACTCTTATATTCTTCGAAATTGTGCCGCATGTAAGCCTCGCCGGCTTGCAAAGAAGCATTAGCCGCAATCTGTCCGATAAGTGGCGGGCTCAAACGTGCCTGGCAAAATTTCATCACCGTATCGTGTAGAGATTTGTTTTTTGTGATGAGCGCCCCAATCCGAATACCACATTCGCTATATCGTTTTGATACCGAGTCTATTAAAACCACATTTTGTTCGATACCTTCCAGATGAAATGCCGAAACGTATGGAGCCTCGCTGTAAATAAATTCGCGATAAACCTCATCCGAAAACAAAAACAAGTCATATTTTTTCACCAAATCGCGAATTTGCTCCATCTCGTCTTTGGTATAAACATATCCGCTCGGGTTATTGGGATTGCAAATCAAAATTCCTTTCGTGCGAGAATTTATCAGTTTCTCGAACTCCGAAATGTGAGGAAGAGCAAAACCCGAATCGATCGTCGAAGGAATGGTTTTGATGACAGCGCCTGCCGACAAGGCAAATGCCATGTAGTTGGCATAAGCCGGTTCGGGCACGATGATTTCGTCACCCGGATTAAGACATGCCATAAAAGCAAACAATACTGCTTCGGAGCCACCCGTCGTAATTACAATATCGCTTGCCTTTACATCGATATTGTAAGCAGCATAATATTTAACCAAGTTTTCCCGATACCAACTGTAACCGTCACTCGGACTGTATTCGAGCACTTTCAAGTCGATAGACCGGATCGCATCCAACGCAGCCTTGGGCGATTCAAGATCGGGTTGACCTATATTGAGATGATATACTTTCACTCCTTGAGCTTTGGCGGCATCGGACAACGGTGCTAATTTTCGAATAGGTGAGGCGGGCATTTGTAAACCTCTCACGGAAATGTCGGGCATAACTTATTTCTGATTTTGATAATTATTTTCTGACGAATTGCTTTCAACAGGCGCTGCAAAGTTAATAAAAAAGCAGAAATTATTTAAAATAACTTCTGCTTCCTTAATATTTAGTTGTTAGTTGGATTAAAGGAGCAAATCGGGATCAAGATTGTCGTGTTCGATATCGAGAAAATATTTGTAAGTGCTCACTTTGAGTTCGGCACATGCATCATAATCACACACAATAATTCCTTTGGGGTGCATTTGCAGCGCACTGATTGTCCACATTTGAGTTACAGGGCCTTCCACCGCTTGAAACAGAGCTCTGGCTTTGTGATGTCCGTTCACGAGAATCAAAACCTCTTTAGCATCAAGCACGGTAGCAACCCCCACCGTTAAAGCCGTTTTAGGTACTTTATTGACATCATCATCAAAGAAACGAGAGTTGGCTATAATCGTATCCGTTGTCAGCGTTTTAATTCGAGTTCGCGAACACAACGAAGATCCGGGCTCGTTGAATGCAATATGTCCATCGGGACCTATTCCACCCAAAAACAAATCTATTCCGCCGGCATCTCGAATCGCTTGCTCGTAAGCATCGCACTCAGCCTCCAAATCGTCAGCCATTCCGTTGAGAATATGCACATTTTCCTTTTTTATGTCGATATGGCCGAAAAAGTTACTCCACATAAAGGTATGATAACTTTGAGGATGATCTTCGGGAAGACCTACGTATTCGTCCATGTTGAAAGTAACAACATTTTCGAAAGAAAGGATACCGTTTTCATATAGACGAATCAGTTCCCGATAGGTACCAAGAGGCGATGAACCGGTTGGCAGACCAAGTTTGAACGGATGATCGGAGGTTGGATTTGCTTTGTTGATTTTAGCAGCTATATAGTTTGCCGCCCATCTGGCCAATTGGTTGGCATCAGGTTGAATTATAAGTCTCATTACCGTAGAATATTTTTAAAAAATTAATGACAATCAATCTTTTGTGTTTTGATCGGTTCATTGGATAAAATTCGTTCGGCAATTTTTGTTCCCAACGAATAAGCCAAATCGCACGTAACTCCATCGGGAGACTGTTTCATCTCTACCGGTGAGCAAATTAATTCGAATTCCATCTTATCCGAAAATTCTTTTAAATGCTTAGCTGCGGCACCGGCCCACGTAAATCCCCCAAAATAACTGAAAAACCGATTTTTCAGATTTCGATTTTGAATGGCCGAAATCAGGTTCTCAACTCCCGGATAGAGCTTATTGTTGTAGGTCGGAGATCCGATAATCAACCCGTTGTATTTAAATATATCGCGAAGTATCTCGGAATCGGATGTTTTGGAGACATTGTGCAACACAATGTTTTTTAGTCCGGCATCGGCTGCACCGGCACCAATGATTTCTGCAAGTTGTTCGGTGTGTCCGTACATACTTCCATAAGCAACCACCAATCCGTTTTCTATCGCTTCGTATCTGCTCAATTTGTCGTAAATCGATATCACGTGTGTTATATTTTCATCTGTCGTCCATATCGGCCCGTGTGTGGAACAAATTGTCTCTATAGCATTCGACGATAATTTCTTAAGGGCTGCCTGGATTGGTGATCCATACTTGCCTACGATATTTGAATAGTACCGAATCATTTCGTCTTCATACCATTCAGGATTGAGCTGAGTATCCAATATGCCTCCATCGAGTGTTCCAAAAGATCCGAACGCATCTCCCGAAAACAAAACGTGTGTTTCGGGGATATAAGTCATCATGGTTTCGGGCCAGTGAACCATTGGTGTGAGATAAAAACGAAGGGTATTTTTCCCGATCGATATTTCATCCTTGTCGTTAATTTCGATCACGTTGTCCGTCACGCCATAATATCCTTTCAGCATATCTGCCGTACGGCTGTTGCCTATGATTTGGATATCCGGATATTTGGTCACCAACCATTCGATGGCTCCCGAATGATCAGGTTCCATATGATTTACAACCAGGTAATGGATGGGTTTTTCGCCGATAATGGATTGAATATTGCGAAAAAACAAATCCGAATAGCACACATCTACCGTATCGATAAGTGTAATTTTTTCATCTTCGATCAGAAACGAATTGTAAGAAACCCCTTTGGGTAGCGGCCAAAGATTTTCAAAGAGGTTTTTGTTTCGATCGTTTACACCGACATAATAAATGTTCTTTTTAATTTCTCTTGGTCTGTACATCATAATAAATAATGGATAGTGTTAGTAGTCTGTCCGTGTGTATATATCATCAAAGACATTTGTTATGTTTCAATGATTTTTCTCTATTTCTTTTTCGCCTTTTTCCTATTTAAATCCGACTGATGTGGTGTAACTACCTTCTCGGGTTTGTGTGATAACGCGAACCAAATCATCCAAACACCCCAAATAATGAAAGGAACACTTAACCATTGGCCTAAAACCAAACCGGTATTTTCGCGCATGGCTATTTCGGAGTCCACTTGGACATTTTTAATAAATTCGATAAAGAAACGGAAAAGGAAAATAATCAGAATACCTACGCCCGTAATTAGGCCTTTGCGATCTTTGGCATCTGTCTTCCAATACATGTACATGGTGATGCCGAAGACAACCAAGTAAGCCAATGCTTCGTAAATTTGCGTCGGATGCGACGGTTCCGAATACACGGGCGGAGCTCCGTTCATCCATGCATTTATGTTTGTTATAAATCGAAAACCCCACGGCGCATCCGTCGGTCCACCATAAATTTCGTGATTCATCAGATTGCCCAATCGAATCATGGCTGCCGTGAAACCCGTTGGCACCATCACTCGGTCAAAAGTCCAAAGCATACTGAGTTTGGTAACTTTGCGTGAATAGAGCCACACGGCGATAATAATTCCGACAACTCCGCCGTGACTCGCCAATCCACCTTCCCAAATTTTTAGAATTTCGATGGGATGTGATAAGTAATATTCGGGTTCGTAGAACAAACAATGCCCCAATCGAGCACCGACAATAATCCCTACAATCATGTAGATAAAAAGCGAATCAAACCATTTTTCGGGGAGGTCTTCCTTTTGAAAAATTTTCTGAACGATATAAACTGCCACAATCAGCCCGATTACCCACAAAAGGCCATACCAGCGTATTTCTCGTCCAAAAATAGTGAAAAGTTCGGGATTTACATCCCATGTAATGGAAAGTGCAAGGTTCATTGAAATTGAATTTTGGCAAAGATAATTAAATTTCAGGGTTCAAACCAATTTTTTCACCCATTCGTCACGGCTTCCCGGCAGTAAATCCACGACAGGAATTTCGATCAAAGTGTAGGCGCCGGGTTGTTGTTTCATAGATGCTCGGGCCGCGCCTACCAGAACTTGTGCCGTGAGAGCAGGATTATTGATGCGCATTTCATAGGAGAACAGTTGATTTTGAGTCGAGCCCGAAACGCCTTTCCGTTCCATACGCACGCCATGTCCCATATCTTTCAATGCATCCACGCTTTCCACCCGAAAAACGTGTGTTTCGTCGTGAGCGAAATAATCGTCAGATTTAATTGCTTTTGCCACCTCATCAAAACTGTAACCATCCTCCATCTCAATATAAACCATCCGGCGATGCACACCGGTACCCAGCGGAATAGTCATAGAAAGCGCAGCTTTCACTCCTGCTATCGCTTTCACGGCAACAGTATGCCCCATACTCATGCCGGGCCCAAAATTAGTATAGGTAATCCCTTTGGGGGCCATAGCTTCCATCAAGGTGCGGACAATGGAATCGCTGCCCGGATCCCAACCTGCCGAGAGAATAGATACCGAATTGTTTTTTTTGGCTGTCGCATCCAATGATTTTCTCAAATCGGGTATTTGGCCATGAATATCAAAACTATCGACCGTGCGAATTCCTAAGGAAAGGCACTCTTTTGCGAATTTCTCGACTTCTCGCGTCGGTGTACACAGAATTGCGACATCTACTTCAGGAAGTTTATCAATTGTCGAAACCACTTTAAATGGGTTCAGTTCGGGAGGAACATTTGTGGCATCACGCCGGATAACGCCGGCAATTTCCATATCTTCGGACGCAAGTAGGCTTTCGAGTACATAATGTCCAATATTTCCGTAGCCGATAATGGCAACTCTTATCTTTTCTGTCATATGCTTACATTTAGAAAATGCAAAAGTACAAAATAATAGTTATTTTGAATCTTTCAATTCAGATTTTCGTTATCGGCATGATTTTCAGATTCGCTTTCGTCGTCGAACCAATTATCCTCATCATTCCAAATCTTCTCGGGATTTTGAGGCCCCTGATTTCTGAAGACAATCGCAACGATAATTCCACTGACGGCCCCTGCCAGATGGCCTTCCCACGAAAGATGAACATCTACATATTGAGCGAATGGAAAAATGCTCCAAAACGAACTCCCATACACAAAAGCCACAATAAGCGAAAGTGCGATGAGAGGAATGTAATTGCGAAAAATACCGCTGAAAAACAAAAAAAACATCAACCCAAATATCAATCCGCTCGACCCTATATGATACGAATCACGTCCGATCAACCACGTCAAAAATCCACTCAGAATCCACAAAATCAATAATGATTTCCATGCAATGGATCTATAAAAATAAAACAAGCTCCACATCAGCATAAAAATAGGCAGAGTGTTGGATAGCAGATGCGAAAATGATTCGTGAAGAAGTGGGGAAAATAAGATACCGATTAGTCCTCGAACCTCTCGGGGAAGTATTCCGAGTCGGTAGAGCGGAAATCCGAAAATTCCCGAGACATCGATCACAAAAAACAGCCACAAGAGCACGACCATTACTACCGAGGGTATCATGGCCAGCCACAAACGTTTTCTTTCGTAAGCCAACTGAGGATTCAACATTGATTTACCGTTGATGCACTTATTTTGAACAGATACTCAAAAATAGAAATAATAACGCTATCCTTTTAAAATATTTTGGTTTTTTCCTTGTGATATGTGTAAAATTTGTATCTTTCGATAAAAATCAAATTACAGCAAAGGTTAATAATCTAATTTGTTGAAAACATGAGCTATTTAAAATTTGACAAAGAATTGATGATTAATTTGGAATATTCACTTTATCGGAATGTTCTTCGAACAAACCGGAAAGGTGCTTACCAAAATACGTCAATATCGGGGTGCAATACCAGCAAATACCAAGGGCTTCTTGTGATGCCCATTCCGTATCTCGATGATGAAAATCATGTCATACTTTCATCGATTGACGAGACTGTTGTTCAACACGGTGCGGAATTCAATCTCGGCATTCATAAATACGAAGGAGATAATTATAATCCGAAAGGGCACAAATACATACGTGAGTTTAACTGTGATGGTGTTCCTAAAACAATTTATCGTGTGGGAGGAGTGATATTGTCAAAAGAAAGCATGTTTTCTTCCAAAGAAAATCGTCTGATGATCCGATATCGTCTGCTCGACGCTCACTCACCTACAATAATCCGATTCCGACCATTTTTGGCGTTCCGTAACGCATCTCAATTAACTCAGGAAAACGATCATGTGGACAGATCCTATCGTGAAGTCGAAAACGGAATCAGCACCTGCATGTATTTCGGGTATCCGGAGTTGTTTATCCAATTCACCAAAAAGCCCGAATTCATGTACTTCCCCGATTGGTATAAAGGCATCGAATATCTGCAAGACCAGCAAAACGGCGACACGTACAAAGAAGATTTATACGTCCCCGGATATTTCGAAATGCCCATTGAAAAGGATGAAGAAATCATCTTATCAGCCGGCGACATATTGGTCGACACCTCAAAACTTGCCGAGGAATTTAATTATGAAATGCAAAAGCGAACACCCCGTTCCAGCTTTTATAATTGCCTCAAGAACTCGAGCCACCAATTTTATTATATACCTAAGAACGACGAACAATATCTGTTAGCGGGATATCCGTGGTTCAGAGTGCGAGCCCGCGATCAATTCATCGCTTTGCCCGGATCAACCATTTCTGTAGATCGTGTAAGCGATTTCGAAAAAATCATGGACTCTTCCATTCCTCATCTCGTAAACTTTATGGAAGATAAAAAAGAAAAAAGTATCATTCACCAAATCGATGATCCCGACGTGCTGCTATGGGTTGTTTGGTCGCTCCAGCAATACCGGAAAGCAAACCCGAGCATATTTACATCAAAATACGCATCATTTCTGTTTTCGATTTTAGATTACATTCTTGCAAACAAACATCCCAATCTGACTGTTAATGAAGAAACCGGACTCGTATCGACTGATGGACGCAATGTTGCAGTAAGCTGGATGAATTCTACCCTCAACGGAAGGCCAATAATTCCCCGATCGGGATATTTGGTGGAATTCAATGCTCTTTGGTACAACGCTTTAAAATTTGGACAGGAAATAGCCGAATTGATAAACGATCAAGAAAGAACTACGAAATACGGAGAAATGTCCTATCTGGTTCAACGCAAATTCGTAATCACGTTTCTCAATGATGCCGGCTATCTCTACGATTATGTAGATGGATCGTACAAAGATCCAAATGTCAGGCCCAATATGATTTTCGCGGTTTCGCTCGACTATTCCCCGTTGGAAAGGAGTCAAAAAAAATCGGTCATCGATTACGTGACCAAAGAGTTATTGTCGCATTGCGGAATCCGCACATTGAGTCCGAAAAGCGGCAATTTCAGAGCGCATTACTCGGGAAGTGTTCAGGAAAAAGAATTTGCATATTTCAACGGAATGGCTTTTCCATGGCTGTTCGGCCCATATATCGAAGCCTACCTCAAAGTGTTCAATCGAAGCGGACTTTCGCTTGCCGACCGAATCATGGTAGATATGGAAGCCGAAATGCAAAACGACTGTATTGGCACTATCTCCGAAATGTACGACTCCAACCCACCTTTCATCGCAAGGGGAGGATTCTCTTTTGCCACAAGCGTGGCAGAATTGCTGAGAGCACAAAAATTGATGGAAAAATACAACGATTAACCCTTCATCAGAAAATAAAGGGAAAGGAAACTATCAGATGAGAGCATTAATGTTTGGATGGGAATTCCCTCCACATATTCTAGGCGGATTAGGAACTGCAAGTTACGGCTTGTCAAAAGGAATGTCGTTGCAACCCGACATGGAAATACTATTTGTCATACCCAAACCCTGGGGTGACGAAGATCAAAGTTTTCTGAAAATCATAGGAGCAAACAATACCCCTATTGTGTGGAAAGACGTTCCTTTCGATATCGTTAAAGAACGGCTCGGAAAATACATGAACCCCGAAGAATACTACCGGCTGCGCGACCACATTTATGCCGACTTTAATTATATGTACACCAACGATTTGGGATGCATAGAATTTTCAGGACGTTATCCAAACAATATTCTCGAAGAAACCAACAACTATTCGATCGTTGCCGGCGTCATCGCTCGCACTTACCCATACGACGTCATCCATGCTCACGATTGGCTCACTTATCCCGCCGGGCTTCATGCAAAAAGCATATCCGGCAAACCCCTTGTTATCCACGTACATGCCACAGAGTTTGATCGAAGTCGGGGAAATCCTAATCCTATCGTTTACGGAATCGAAAAAGACGGAATGGATAATTGCGACCATATTATTTGTGTGAGCAACCTCACACGCAAAACGGTGATCGAAAACTATCATCAACCCGAATGGAAAGTAACCACCGTGCATAATGCCGTCGAGCCGTTGAGCCCGGAAATAGAAGCAATTGAGCGATTAGCCGGTGTTCCGGAAAAAATTGTCACTTTCCTCGGGAGAATTACCATGCAGAAAGGTCCCGAATTTTTTGTGGAAGCAGCTACACAAGTTCTCAAAAAAACAAAACATATTCGTTTTGTAATGGCCGGTAGTGGCGATATGATGAACCAAATGATACAACTTGTTGCCGAACGAGGAATCGCGGATAAATTTCATTTCACCGGCTTTCTGAGGGGCCGACAAGTTTATGAAATGCTTAAGTCGAGCGATGTATATGTGATGCCTTCCGTCTCCGAACCTTTCGGCATATCGCCTCTCGAAGCTATGCAGTGCGGAGTGCCGAGTATTATCTCTTATCAGTCAGGGTGTTCAGAAATTCTCAATCATGTTATCAAAACCGATTATTGGGATGTAGAGGCTATGGCTGACGCCATTTATTCGATTTGCACCCATCCGGGAATGGCCGAATTTTTGAAGGAAGAAGGCAAAAAAGAAGTGGACGAAATAAAATGGGAGTATGCCGGACAAAAAGTACGCGATATCTACAACCGACTTGTTCATTAGATTTATCAAAACTCTGTATTAACTTCATAAAACACGATATAAAATGAAAACAATCTGCTTTTATTTTCAAATCCATCAACCCTTCAGGCTCAAAAGATACCGCTTTTTCAATATTGGAAGAGACCACTACTATTACGACGATTTTTCCAATGAAGACATCTTGCAACAAATCGCCGGACGTTCCTACATTCCCGCTAACAGAATGTTGCTTGATCTGATCAATCAATACAAAGGGCGCTTCAAGGTGGCTATTTCGATATCCGGAGTTGCACTCGATCAGCTCGAAATATATGCACCTGAAGTAATTGACGGACTTCGTGAATTGTCTAAAACAGGGGGAGTGGAGTTTCTGTCCGAAACCTACGGACATTCACTATCATCACTCATCGACCCGGTTGAATTTCGGCTGCAAGTGAAACAGCATACCGAGAAAATAAAATTGCTTTTCGGTCAAGAACCTACGGTTTTGCGAAACACCGAGCTCATCTATTCAGACGATATTTCTGATCTTGCTTACAAAATGGGATATCGAAAAATGATCACCGAAGGAGCCAAACACATACTCGGATGGAAAAGCCCAAACTATGTTTACCAATCGGCAACAAGTACAGGGCTTAAATTGCTGCTGAAAAACTCGCGTTTTAGCGACGACATTGCTTTCAGGTTTTCGAACTATAATTGGAGCGAATATCCTCTCACTGCAGATAAATTTATAGCATGGATTGCGGCTACTCCTCCGGAGGAGCAAATTATTAATCTATTTATGAATTACGAAACTTTCGGCAACATGCAACCTTCACATACCGGAATTTTCGAATTCATGAAAGCTTTACCCAGATTTGCTTTCGAAAAAAATATCGAATTTGCCACTCCGAGCGAAATTTTAGACAATCACGCTTCGGTGGGACCTATTTCGGTTCCAAATCCCATTTCGTGGGCCGACGAAGAACGTGACCTGAGCGCCTGGCTGGGGAACAAGCTTCAACAAAGTGCCTTCGAAACGCTCTACAAGTATGGCGAACGTGTCAGACTGTGTGAAGATCGAAAACTAAAACAAGACTGGCTCTACCTGCAAACAAGTGATCACTTTTATTACATGTCCACAAAACATTTTTCCGACGGATCTATTCATAGTCAGTTCAGTCCGTATCAATCGCCTTATGATGCCTTCAACAACTATATGAATGTGCTGAGCGATTTCATCGGACGAGTCAAAGCACAATATCCCGACACAGTGGATAACGAAGAGCTAAACTCACTCCTTACCATTATTCACAATCAGGAAAAAATAATCAAAAAACTCGAAGCCGAGCTGAAAAGTGTTACTGATGCAAATACTGCCAAACTTGTAAAAAAATCGGAAGAGTGATTTTTTGAATTCCATTGATATTGGATCGACTCGTGAGAAATCACATTCGTAATTCTCAAAACCGAATCAAGTTCGTTTTGAATATGCGTTTGCATTTCCCATTTTTTTCGAAACACAATAAACTTATCGACATGACAAGAAAACACATCATCATCACCGGCGGAGCACAAGGCATCGGCAGAGTTATGACAGAAGAATTTTTAAAAAATGACTACAATGTTTCCGTATTTGATATCGACAGTGAAGCGATGGAAGAAATTCGTCCTCATTTCGATAAACGTCACTGTGAATTTTTCATCACCGATGTTTCTAATCAGGTAAGTGTAAGATCTTCGATTAGAGCTTCGCTCAAAAAATTTGACGCCGTATATGGATTAATAAACAATGCCGTTTTTGCTATTTTCAAGCCCATGAGCGAACTCACTTTGGAAGAATGGAATCGTGCGATCAGCACCAACCTCACCGGAACATTTTTGTGCAGCAAGTTTTTAATTCCATATCTCAAAGAAAGTACCGGGTGCATCATCAACATGTGTTCGACCAGGGCATTTCAATCAGAGCCCGATACCGAATCATACTCGGCAAGCAAAGGGGGAATTTATGCCCTTACGCATTCCATGGCAATCAGTCTTGGACCCGATATACGTGTCAATTGTATCAGTCCGGGATGGATAGATGTATCGGCCATAAAAAAAAGTTCGAAAGCTAAACCGGAAAAGCTCACCCGTGAAGATCATGCTCAACATCCTGCAGGGCGCGTAGGCAACCCGTTGGATATTGCCCGAATGGCACTTTTCCTGCTCGACCCGGCTAATAGTTTTATCACAGGACAAAATTTCATTGTCGATGGGGGAATGACACGCAAAATGATTTACGTATAAAGAGCGAAATGATAAAAACATCATCCTGCGCAGCAGTTTTAAATAAATTTTCAATTGCGCCGGGCTGCACAGGATGTATGAACAAATTCAAGCGAGCAATTTTTTCACCATTTCCGAAACAGCTCGCCCTTCGGCTTTGCCGGCAAGTTCTTTGGTAGCAACGCCCATCACTTTGCCCATATCTTTCATCGAAGTAGCTCCTACTTCGGCAACAATTTTTTTAACGGCAGCCTCCAATTCTTCCGCTGTAAGTTGGGAAGGCAGGAAATCCTGAATCACTTTGATTTGTGCAATTTCATCTTCAGCCAAATCGGGCCGGCCCTGCGCAGTATATATATCGGCACTATCTTTGCGTTGCTTTACCATTTTCTGGAGAATAGCTATAGCAGTCTCGTCCGACAATTCATCATTTGCTCCTTTGGCTGTTTTGGCTTCCAAAAATTCTTTTTTTATACCGCGCAACGCTTCCAGACGAACTTTATCCTTGGCAAGCATTGCTTTCTTAATTTCTTCGCTAATTGTATCAAACAAGTTCATAACTACGTATTTTATTTGTTTTTAATCGAATAATGAATTTGAAGGCGAATGCGGCTCAGCAAAATAGGTACGCGGATTAAAGTCGCGTTCCCGCTTAAACACCGGCGTTCGCTCCAATGCTTCAATAATTTTATCGTCATCCAACTCATCCATGCTCAACACAAAAGGATCGAGTTGGAAATTGGCAGTCGAAAGGGTTTTAAGTCCTTCTTTCCCATAATATTTTTCGATGAGCAAAGCATCTTGTTTTTCGCGTTCGCGTTGAGCGTCTTCGCGTATTTTTCGTTCCAGTTCTTCAGCCTTACTTTCAGCCAGGCGATGCTCTTCGATTCCGGGAACATCTTTGATAGAAAATCCGGTGGCGAGCAATGTTACCTTCACATCTTCCTTCAAATCCTCTTCTACAGCCGTTCCCCAGATTACTTCAATTTCGCGGCTAAACTTCGACATGAAATCGTGCAGCGCATTCATTTCTTCCATCATCAAAGGGCTTTCTTCTCCAAAAGAAATATTGATCAGGATTTTCTTTGCACTAAACACATCGTTGTTATTCAGAAGTGGCGAATTCAAAGCATCGTGAATGGCTTCGTTCACCCGATCCTTTCCTCGTCCCATTCCTCGACTCATGATGGCAACGCCCCCATCTTTGAGCGTAGTATTGACATCGGCAAAATCGAGGTTTACATGTCCGTGAACAGTGATAATCTCGGCTATGCTCTTGGCTGCAGTGGCGAGCATATCGTCGGCCTTTGCAAAGGCGTTGAGCATGGTCAGATCCTGATAGATATCGCGCAATCGCTCATTATTGATCACCAGCAAAGCATCGACGTTGGAAGCAATCTCTTCAACTCCTTTAAGTGCTTGCACAATTTTTCGAGGCCCTTCGAATACAAACGGTATTGTAACGATACCAACAGTCAGTATTCCCATATCTTTGGCAACTTTGGCAACTATCGGCGCTGCTCCCGTACCGGTGCCTCCACCCATACCGGCGGTAATAAAAGCCATGCGGGTGCCGTCACTCAGCAAGTCCTGAATCAGATCGATACTTTCTTCGGCAGCCTTACGAGCAATGTCGGGTTTATTTCCTGCTCCAAGCCCCCCTGTTGTATTTTGTCCCAACTGCACTTTCACCGGAACAGGTGATTTCATGAGAGCCTGGTTGTCGGTATTGCAGAGAGCAAAAGATACATCGTGAATGCCTTGCAAATACATATGATTTACGGCATTACCCCCGCCACCGCCTACACCGATCACCTTGATGATAGCGTTAGTGCGACTTTGCAACTGAAAATCTAATATATTGTCTTCCATAAGTTGGTCGAAAAAAATTATCTGTTGGTATTGTTTTATTCGTCTTCTTCTTCAGAAAACATGCTCGAAAAAAATCCTCCCAATGTGGTTTTAATGCCTTTGTTATTCTTATCTGTTTTGCTTTTTTTGGGAGTTTTTATTCCTTCGTTACGATGCGATTGTTTGCCGAATAAATTCTTTGAGGATTTGGTCTGCGATTCCGGTTCTTCTCCTTCCGGTTCCACTTCGACAACTTCACAATCTTCCGTTCCGAACAACAGCAATCCCAATACTTGGGTAAAAGAGGGATCATTTGCTATTTCGGGAGCATTGTTGACAAATGATTTCTTGGCAGATGCTTTGCGAACCGGCATATTGAATTTTTCTTTCAAATACAGATCGAGGTTCTTGAGTTGTGAAGCACCACCGGTGATGACAATGCCGGCTCCTAACTGGCCTTCGTAACCCGACAATCGAATTTGCTCCTTGATGTTGGCTGTGATCTCGTCCAAGCGCATCCGGATAACTTTGTTGAGCTCCACTAAATCGATATCCGACTTAGACGAAAACGGAGAGAAAAGGGAATTATCGGAGCCATCGACAGCCTTACCAAATTTAATTTTATATTGTTCGGCATCCGTCTCTGTAAAATTAAGCTCACAAATATCTCTGGTTATTGTTTTTCCACCGAAAGGAATAACAACCGTTCTTCGCAATACTCCACCTTTATAGATAGACACGGTGGTTGTTCCTGCCCCAAAATCGATAAAAACGCATCCTAATTCTTTTTCGTCATCGTTAAGCGAAATAGCCGCAGAAGCCTGAGCACCTACAATATATCCTGCAATCCGGACATTGGCGCGTTCTACAATCCCTTTTTCGATATTCGCCACCAGATTAGGACGTCCCACCAACATCTGGTATTCTGCTTCAACCATCGAACAAGTAATGCCCACCGGATTTTTTTCGGGTTTTCTGTCCACATAATATTCCACATCGGCAATGGCATATTTTCGCGACAAATCCGGTTTGAATTTCTGTGCTTCGTCATTGAGTTGATTAATCACATTTTCAGTAACTATGCCCGAAGACGAGAGCTGTCTGTAAGTTCGGTAAGGTATTGTATGAAGCGATTGTCCTGCAACGGATACATATACTTTGGCAATATTGCGTCCGATAACATTTTCGAGCATACTGATCAGTTTTTTTACATTCGCGCCGGTTTCTTCGACATTATAAACCACGCCCCGACGTATGCATTGCTTGGACGGAACTGTTTCGCATGCCAGCACCGAAATCACATTGTTTTCGTTCATGCGTCCGACGACGCCCTTAATTTTGGATGTTCCCAAATCAAGAGCCGCAACAAATCCTGTTTGTATCATAATTATTATTTCAACGACATTGCAATAAGTGTAAATTCAAACACCCCAACATCGATTTTGTTTTCATCCTCACTTCGAAGTTTTTCGAAGAGAATTTATATGATTTATTTTTTCGTGCAAACAACCTGTTTGTCATACGAAAGATTGATCACCGAATAGCGATTCCAGCCCACCACGTTCAACCCTTTTTCGACGAAAACAGAAAATTTCCGGAGTTTTTTCTCATAATCATCCAATGTTCCCAATACGATCCGAAAATCGCCTGCACGAGGAATCAATTCCACACGATCGTCGCCGGTAACCACTATTTGTTCGATCCATGCATCCCATTCGGGATGATTTTGCAGATATTCCGCAAAATCGAACAGCTGATTTTTGGCAAATTCCTCACTCACTGCACCGGTTGCAACCGGGACATAAGCACTGTAATGAATGGAAGTAGGCATTCTTTCGCGATCGCGGTCGATATAGTAATTGTCTCCGGCATCGGACATGATGCGCAACACAGGCAATCGTTGCGTAACGACAGCTATAATCGAACCGTTTTGAGCCGGATATACTTCGGCCGATTTCACCATCTGATTGGTCAGAATCGCTTGCCGGATATCGAGTGTGTTGATGTCCTTCATTTGTTTTCCGATGGGATTCAGACCTTTGTTTTTGATCAATTGTCTGATTTCATCGGGAAGCAGAAAATGGGTATCGGAACTATCCTTCACGATCACTTCGAAAGAATTGCATACCTGATCGCCCGACGTATCGTGAAAATAAATCATCGCAAAAATCAGATATCCTGTTACAAGCAAGGATGCGAATATGATTAAAAACTTTTTCATCAAAAGATAGTTACGACTGCAAATTTACAAAATTATGCCCATCGACAAAACTTCGCTTTCATTTCTCTTTCAACACTTTTTCGATATCGGGAAGCATGCGGTCGATATCGCCCGCACCGAGCGTTACCAGCACTTCGATGGGACGGTTGCGCAACACGTCGAGCAATTGGGCCTTGCTGCACATAATTTTACGCTCGTTGTCAATTCGGTCGAAAATGATTTTGGAGGTAACCCCTTCGATCGGCTCTTCGCGCGCCGGATAGATGTCGAGGAGAATCACCTCGTCGAGTTTTGAAAGGCTTCGGGCAAATTCGGGCGCAAAATCGCGGGTGCGCGAGTAGAGATGTGGTTGAAAAACACCCGTTATTTTTTTGTCGGGATATAAAGTTTTAATGGATTCGATCGATGCGGAAAGTTCATCGGGATGATGGGCATAATCGTCGATTAAAACCACTTTATCGGTTTTGAGTCGAATATCGAAGCGTCGTTTGGTCCCGGCAAACGATGTCATGGCACTGCGTGCCTCTTCGGGCGTAACGCCCGCAAGCGTGGCAGCAGCTAAAGCGGCAACGGCGTTCTCGATATTGATTTTTACGGGCACACCCAGGCAAATGTCGGGAATGACTAAATCGGGAGCTACAAAATCGAACTTGATAGCTCCGTCGCGAATGCGAACATTTTTGGCATGATAGTCGCCTTCGGACTCGGAATAAGTGAAAATGCGGACCGAATTGTGACAGCGAGGAATAATATTGAGGCCTTTTTTCATAATCAGAAACCCTTCGGGACGGATAAGCGAAGTAAAGTGCTCGAAGCTGTCGCGATAGGCCTCAGGCGTGCCGTAAATATCGAGATGGTCGGGATCGACCGATGTAACGACCGCAATCCAAGGATGCAGCCAATGAAACGAACGATCGTATTCGTCGGCTTCTGCCACGGTAATGTCGCTTCGCTTGGACAAAATCAGGTTATTGTCATAATTTTTGAGAATGCCGCCCAAAAAGCCGTTGCAATCGACATGCGACTGATGAAGCGTGTGGGCAATCATGCTCGAAACGGTGGTTTTGCCATGAGTGCCGGCTACGCAGACGGAACGACTGTTTTTTGTGATTTCGCCAAGCACTTGTGCACGCTTCATAATGATAAACCCTTGTTGGCGAAACCAGGTCAGTTCGGAATGCGATGAAGGAACTGCCGGAGTATAGACAATCAACGTGTCGCTCTTGTCCAGAAATTCGAATGGAATGGTTTCGATATTATCTTCGTAGTGAACAAACGCACCTTCGCGCCGCAAGACTTCGGTAAGATCGGTACGGGTACGGTCGTAACCCCCTACCCGACGGCCTTGCGACAAAAAATATCGGGCAAGATTGCTCATCCCTATTCCCCCTATGCCCACAAAGTATATATTTTCGAAATCCATGATGTTTGCCAATTTATTTTTTTCGGTTGATATCCGATTTTCACTTCAACATACTATCTTCCGGAGCCTTCCTGCTTATCAGTATTTTTTCGATTTCGTCCACGATGCGTTTGGCCGAGTCGCGCTGAGCAAGACGTCCGATATTTAGGCTCATTGCCTTTAGCCGATCATCGTCGTGCACAAGGCTGAGGGCCGTAGCAAAAAGTTTGGCCGGAGCTTCGGCATCCGAAATCATTATAGCAGCATCCTTACGGACAAGAGCAAGGGCATTTTTGGTCTGATGATCTTCAGCCACATTGGGCGAAGGCACCAGTATGACAGGTTTTTGCAACAAACACAATTCGGAAATGGAGCCCGCACCTGCACGCGAAATCACCAAATCGGCCACCGAATAGGCATAATCCATGCGCGAAACGAAATCGTAGAGGCGTACGTTGGCCGGCAAACGACCCTCGCGCTCCAATCGCGACATATCTTCGTAGTAATACTTGCCGCACTGCCAAATCACCTGCACGTCGGAACGCGCGATATCGGGCAATGCTGCCACCAAACTGGCGTTGAGTGTTCGTGCGCCCAAGCTTCCACCCACCATCAGAATGGTTTTACAGGAAGGATCGAGGTGAAAAAATTCGTATCCCAGACGTCGGTTTTCCTCCGAAATCACCAGATCCTGACGACAGGGATTGCCGGTGAGCACGATTTTTTCTTTCGGGAAAAAGCGTTCCATCCCTTCGTAGGCCACACAGATGGTCGTAGCCTTTTCGGCCAGCATTTTGTTGGTAACTCCCGCATAAGAATTCTGTTCCTGCAACAGCGTAGGGATGCCTTTCGAAGAAGCGGCCTTGAGGATGGGCCCGCTGGCGTAACCGCCAACGCCTACGGCGATGTCGGGACGGAAATCGGCAATGATTTTGTTAGCCGCCCTCACACTTTTCAATAATTTGAAGAGAACGGAAATATTTTTCAGCAGATTTTTCCGGTTGAATCCCGCGACCGGCAATCCGATAATGCGGTAACCGGCAGCCGGCACACGCTCCATCTCCATGCGCCCCTCGGCGCCCACAAACAAAATTTCGGAATCGGGCCATCGTTCCCTGACGGCATTGGCAATGGATATGGCGGGAAAAATGTGCCCTCCCGTTCCGCCACCGCTCACGATGATGCGAAGAGGCCGCGAAGGCCGAAGTTGAGAATCGGGCGTGTTCATACTTGTTGACTGTATTGTTTTGAAACCTCGTACAAAGTTAAGAAAAAGACGGCACGATATATGTTTGCCGTCTTTTGAAATTATGCGACAAAATCGAACTTATTTTGCTTCATTCTGTGCCGCTGCATCGTCCTTTTCGGAAGCATCGTTTTTGGCGCGACGCTGCAAGGCTTTGTTTCGATAATCACTGATAAGGGTATCGAGCTGTCCGATGAGTTTGGCATACTTGTCCCCGCCTTCCACAAGAGCAAGTGCATTCACTGCTTCGCAAAAAGCGCGAAACGCATCGAGCGCCTCGTCGCGCATGGCTTTTGATAATCCGACGACATATTGTGATTGTTCGTCGCGTCGCGATTGTTGCAATTGTTCGAAGATGGCATTGTTTTGACGAATGTGATCGATAAGTGCATCCAAGCCTAACAGCGACACGTATGTCTTGATTTCATCCTTGTCAAGTTCCTGCAACAAGTTTGTGATGACGGCGGTCTCGCTGTCCTGACGCAAACGAACAATTTCAGAAGCTTTGCCGTAAGGCTTGAAAACTTGCAAAACGGCAGCAGCAGCGGCAGTCCGCTGTGCATCGAATTGATAATCGGCATACTCACTTGCCAGCGCATAAAGTTTACGAATGCCGTAATCGCGTGCTTCGTCGGCGGCAATCAATCCCTCGGGGGCAGCACTACGCTCCTGAACAAGAGCCTTGTCGAAAGCGTCGTACTTGGTTTTCAGCTTTTCTAATGCCGTTTTGTATAATTCGGAAGAAGATTGGTTTGCAGCCTCGGCAAAAACGAGAGCATCGGCCAACAATTGGTAAGCTTCCCAACGTGTCAGCATCCTTAAGTTTGAAATTTTTATTCCCATAATTGTAATTTGGTGATATTCAGTAAATATATTTATATTATTTGAAATACAAGTTCTTTTCGTAAAGAATGATCATCGCTTCTCCAAATCGGTTATTAAGGTGAACCAAATGCATTTCGGATCAGTAAAGCATTCGATCAACCCTGTTCAGGTGCTTTGCACGTCTGCAAAGTACTTGTTTAACCTTGTTTGGGTGCTTTGCAAGTCTGCAAAGTACTTGTTCAACCCTGTTCGGGTGCTTTGCATGTCTGCAAAGTACTTGTTTAACCCTGTTCGGGGGCTTTGCGCGTCTGCAAAGCCACCTAAGAGTTTCGAATGTTCGTATTCCTCAGCGTTTCCATCACGAAGTCAGCATATATCTTACCAATAACGTAATTCGATATTGTCAGAAGAGCCAACCTACTTTCACGGCGAGAGCCGAATTTGTTTCGTCGCTATCAGTTCCATAGGCTTCCACCGTTTTCTTCAACCGGTATTGCTGCATATCGTATGACAGTCCAAGCGAAAGCATATGTCTTTTATTCAATGAATAAAGAATTCCTATCGAAGGAGACAAATATAACCCTCCCGATGCTTCCATTTGCCATTCGGCTTTAGGATTCTCCATCGTATAATTTAATTTGTCGGAAACAATACCATATCCAATTTTTAAACCCACATAAGATTTAATTTTCGGATATATAAAAAATGAATATAATCCGTGAATGAATATCGGAGCCGAAATAAAATCCACATCCATCGTTCCTCCCACTATAGTAGGATTATATCGGTAATCATATAAGCCAATGCCAACCCCTGTAAATAAATTTTCCGATACATGGTATCCCGGCATACCCAAAATATTCAGACCATGATAATTAAAATTAGCATTTCCTCCTTTCGGCAAACTAAATGCGTATCCAACCTCGACGTGCATACCAAAATTATTTTCTGCTTGCGAAAAGATCTTCATACTTACCGATAAGACGGCTAAAATAAGCGCTATTTTTTTCATAAAATAAATTGTTTAACAGATAAATCTATTCGTTTCATGAAACTAATGCAAAGCTCAGACAGATTAGTAAAGCTATCAATAAATCACGGATTTATATTACACATGAATAATCTCGAACTCCACATTGTCTTCGAGGCCGACAGGTTCGCGAACGACGTCATCGGGCTTTGTTTCCGAGGGAGTATCGTGATCGGAATCATCGGTATGGTCAGCAGCCTCATCATCGGTAGATTTCTTTTTCGACTTGCCCATTCCGAAACGGTCGGCACTCAATATCAATCCGAAATAGGCACAGGTGATGAGCGTAGATGTGCCACCTCGGCTGATGAGCGGGAGAGGCTGACCCGTGACGGGAATGAGATTGACAGCGACGGCCATGTTGACAAATGCTTGGACAGACAAAATGAGTGCCGATCCCAACACCAAATATTTGGGAAAGAGTTTTTGTGTTTTGCGCGCTATCATTCCCGCCCTGATGAGCAACACCACATAGAGCAGCAACACAAACACGCCGCCCAGAAGACCCAACTCTTCGATGATGATGGCATAAATGAAATCGGAATAAGCCTGTGGCAGGAAATCGCGCTCGGTACTATTGCCGGGAAATTTCCCGAATAGTCCGCCGTTGGAAATGGCTATTTTGGCATGTGCCACCTGATAATTGTCGTCGGTGATGGTGAAATACGATTCTTCGGTCTGCTGTTTGTGAGAGCCAAAATTGTCGATGCGGCTTTTCCATGTTTCGGCACGGCTCAGTGGCCCTTTTTCCGTCCAGCTTGCGGGCATTATTTTCAGCATCAGCACCAACAGAACGGCAAACAGTGCTATTCCGAGCATCAACTTGGCCAAGCGAATGAGCTCGACATGTCCGATGAACATCAACAAAAAACATACCCCGAACAGCAACACGGCAGTCGAGAGATTGTCGAGCGCGATGATGCCGCAAACCACCACCATCAGCCCAACCATCCATTTGAAAAGCGTGGAATCGTTTTCGCCGTTTTGTTTACTCAGCAGGAAAGCAATCGTACCGATAAGCGATATTTTGGCAATTTCGGAAGGTTGAATGGTGAATCCGAAAATGGAAATCCACCGTTCGGCACCATTGACGGTGGTGCCAATCACCGGCGTGAGGATGAGCAGAATGACGGAAATGATGAGTATGAAAATGAGCGACGAAAAATATCGGTAGGGAATGTTGTGAATGAGGAGAATAATGCCCACACCGCCGATTAAAAACATGATATGGCGCAAAATCGGCCCCCACTGGTTGTGCTGACGATAAACGATGGTGCTGGTGGCACTAAACACCTCGATGACAGATATCACACACAAAATGATGAATATAGCCCACACCACCTTATCGCCCTTAAACACTTTTGAAAAGAACGAAACCCTTGATCCGGGTTCGGACGACGCAAGTTCGGCACTCATGATGTCGGAATCGTCGTCATCGCTATATATTTCAGTTTTATTCGACATATCTTGTATTCTGATTAAATTGTTTTACCTGCATTATCTTATAAGTGATGAATAGATCGCAATCGGGACAATAAAATTCCGAATCGTGCGGAGAACTCATCGCCCCTTGTAGCCAGCCTTACAATCTGCGCACATACTCCTTGAACTGGTCGCCGCGATCTTCGTAGTTTTTGAACAAATCAAAACTTGCGCAGCAAGGCGAGAGCAACACCGTGTCGCCTTTTTGGGCAAGCCGATAGGCCTTGCTCACGGCTTCCTCCATCGATTTGGCCTCCTCGATGACGGGCACTTTGCCGTCGAAAAAGGCATGCAGTTTCGAATTGTCCACTCCCAAAAAAATCAGGGCGCGCGCCTTTTCCTTCACCAGGCCTTCTATTTCGGAATAGTCGTTGCCCTTGTCCGTTCCGCCCAGGATGAGCACCACTTTGGTGCGCATACTCTGCAAGGCATACCAGCACGAATTGACGTTGGTGGCTTTGGAGTCGTTGATATATTGCACGCCGCGCACGGTAGCAACCTTTTCGAGTCGATGCGGTACTCCCTTGAAATCGCTGAGCGATTCGCGCAACTTTGCGTCGTCGATATCCAACAGTTTGGCAACGATGCCCGATGCCAGCGAATTGTAGAGGTTGTGCGTTCCCTCGAGTGCAAGCAACTCTTGATCCATCGTAAACATATGATCTCCGGTATGAATATAAATTTTGTGATTATCGGTATAGGCGCAGGCGCGATCGTCCTTATGTTCGCGAAATCCATAAAGCGTAGCTTCAGGTTTCAGTTTTTCGATTTCGCGGGTAACAATCGGATCGTCCATCCAGTAAACGAATGCATCGTCGATGGCCTGATTGCGAATGATGCGCATTTTGGCATCCACATATTTCTGCATATCGTGATCGTACCTGTCAAGATGATCGGGCGTGATATTCATGAGCACGGCGATGTCGGCTTTGAAATCGTACATATTATCGAGCTGAAAGCTACTCAATTCGAGCACGTAATAGTCGAAATGCTGCTCAGCCACCTGACGGGCAAAACTAGCCCCGATGTTTCCGCCCAGTCCCACATTGAGACCGGCCGACTTCAAGATATGATAAATCAGACTCGTGGTGGTAGTTTTTCCATTGCTTCCGGTAATGCAAATCATCTTGGCATCGGTATAGCGTCCGGCAAATTCTATTTCGCTCACCACATGAATGCCGCGAGCTATCACTTTTTGCATGATAGGTGCGCTGTTGGGTATTCCGGGACTTTTCACTATTTCCTCTGCCTCCAAGATAATTTCTTCGGAATGTTTTCCTTCCTCGAAATCGATATGATAATCGATCAGTGTCTGCCGGTGCTCGTCGTCAAGCTTTCCGCTATCCGACAAAAACACGTCGAATCCTTTGGCTTTTCCCAAAATGGCTGCCCCCACGCCACTTTCGCCACCACCCAGAATAACTAATTGATAATGCATAATTGAAAATTCTTATTTAAAGAAGTCAGAATTTAGAAATTAGAAGTTAGAAGAAATTGCTTCTCCATTAGTTGAATCATTTACTATTTTAGAACAATAAGCGTTCAATAGTCGATTAACTTCTTCAATCTGATTTTCGTATTGTAAGTAATCGAGTTTCGAAATAAGCCCCAAATCGTATGAAAGAATAATATAATTCAATGTCTCAGCCAATGAACCTTGGGATATATTGAAGAAACGGAGTTTGTCTTTCTTCCCAATCTTTCGATATCCTTCTGCAATATTAGCCGTTATCGATAAAGATGACCTTCTTATTTGGGAAATTAACGAAAACCTCTCGTCATCCGGAAAACTTTTGGTCATTCTATAGATATCCAATACAAGTTCATGACCTTTTTGCCAAACAATCAACGATTGAAAAGATGAAATTGACATTATAATACTCCTTTCTTATTTCTTATTTCTTATTTCTTATTTCTTATTTCTTATTTCTTATTTCTTATTTCTTATTTCTTATTTCTTATTTCTTATTTCTTATTTCTTATTTCTTATTTCTTATTTCTTATTTCTTATTTCTTACTTCTCTTTTACCGCATTTTCAGCGTAGCGAGTGCCAGCACGGCCAAAATCATTCCCACGAGCCAGAATCGAGTAACGATTTTAGGTTCGGTAAGTGCCTTGAACGGCTTTTGAATGAGGGCATCGATGCTGCCGTCGCCCGGCTTTTGGAAGTGATGATGCAAAGGCGTCATCTTGAAAACGCGTTTCCCTTCACCATATTTCTTTTTTGTATATCGGAAATAGGTAACCTGCACGATAACCGACAGCGCCTCGACAAAGAACACGCCGCACAATATGGGCAACAGCAACTCTTTATGAATGAGCACGGCAAAAACGCCGATCAATCCGCCCAGCGTCAGACTGCCGGTGTCGCCCATGAAAACCTGCGCCGGATAGGCATTGTACCAAAGAAATCCAACCGTCGCTCCGACAAAAGCAGCTGCAAAAACCAATAACTCATCGCTTCCGGGAATATACATTATATTAAGGTAAGAGGCGAAATCGACACGTCCCGAAACGTAAGCCAACAATCCGAGTGCCACGCCGATGCTGGCCGAAGAGCCCGAAGCCAACCCGTCGAGCCCATCGGTGAGATTGGCACTGTTGGAAACAGCCGTAACAATCAGAACCACGACGGCTATGAACAGAATCCAAGCCGCTTCATCGGCATATTCGCCCATGAAAGATACGAGCGACCGATAATCGAAATTGTTATTTTTCACAAAGGGAATCGTCGTTTTGGTCGATTTTATCTCTCCACCTCTAAATTCGGCCTGCTCTACAAAATCTGTGCCCTTGATTTCGGTGTTCTCCCTCATCACCGCGTTCGGACTCATATATAATGTAATGCCAATGATCAGTCCCAATCCAATTTGTGCCAAAATTTTATATTTTCCCTTCAATCCCTTTTTATCCTTTTTGAATATTTTGATGTAATCGTCGGTAAATCCCAGAGCTCCAAGCCAAATCGTGCTGACAATCATCAAAATAACGTAGATGTTTTCGAGTTTACCAAACAAAAGAATCGATGTCAGAATGGAAAGAATGATGATGATACCGCCCATCGTAGGTGTTCCACGCTTGCTGTACTGTCCTTCCAAATCGAGATCGCGAATGGTTTCGCCAATTTGTTTTGCTTGCAATTTGCGGATAATCCACTTGCCCACTACAATCGAAAAGAGCAATGAAAACAGTGCTGCCATTGCCGTGCGAAACATGATGTAGTGAAACATCCCCGCACCCGGAAAATCGAATTTGTCCAAATAATTAAAAAGATAATACAACATAACGCGATGATTTGATTTTTTAATCCAATGTACTTATCCTGTCAATGAATATTCCAACTTACGGTTTAAATATTTTTTCCACTTCTTCTCTGTCGTCGAAATGATGCTTCACACCCTTCACCTCCTGATAGTCCTCATGTCCCTTGCCTGCAATGAGCACAACATCACCTTTTTTTGCCAGCGCGCAAGCCGTTTTTATCGCTTCTCGCCGATCGACAATAGTCAGTGTATCGGCTTTTTCCTCTTCAGAAAGTCCGGCAAGCATATCGTTAAGGATATCTTCGGGTTCCTCGAATCGGGGATTATCGGAAGTAAATATCACCTTATCGCTCAATTTCACAGCCTCACGTGCCATGATGGGGCGTTTGGTTTTATCGCGATTGCCTCCACAGCCCACCACCGTAATGACCGATCCTTTTCGATCGAGCACTTCATGGATGGCATTGAGCACATTGGTGATGGCATCCGGCGTGTGCGCATAATCCACAATAGCCGTAAATCCTTTTGGTGAATGAAGGGTTTGAAAACGACCGGCCACCGGTTTGAGCACAGAGAGCGTCTTAAGCACATCCTCTTCGCCCAAACCCAGCAAACGACTTGCGCCATACACGGCCAGCAGGTTATAAACATTGAAAACGCCAACGAACTGCACCGTGAGATGTTTGCCGTCGATTTCGATATCAGTGCCCTCGAAATGTTTTTCGAAAATACGCGCCTTGAAATCGGCCATATTTTTCACCGAATAGGTGTATATCTTTGCTTTGGTATTCTGTACCATCACCTGACCATTTTTGTCGTCGATGTTAGTCAGAGCAAAAGCTTCGGACGGAAGACTGTCAAAAAACGATTTCTTCACATTCCGATATTCGAGCATGTTTTTGTGATAGTCGAGATGATCCTGAGTGAGGTTGGTGAATATGCCGCCTGCGAAATGCAATCCGTGCACCCGCTTCTGATGAATGGCATGTGAACTTACTTCCATAAAAGCATGCGTGCAACCAGCGTCTACCATTTTTCGCAAGAAAGAATTGAGTGTAATGGGGTCGAGCGTGGTGTGCGTGGTGGGATATTTTTCGTCGTTCACATAGTTGCACACCGTAGATAATAAACCCGCACGAAAGCCGAGGTGACGAAACATCCCATAAAGCAGTGAGGCAACGGTTGTTTTGCCATTCGTTCCGGTAACGCCCACCAATTGAAGCCGTTCGGACGGATTGCCATACCATTCGGAAGCAATGAGCGCAAGAGCAATTGCACTGTTTTCGACCTGAACATACGTAACACGTGAAAAATATTCTTCGATCACCGGTTTGTCATAAACCACAACGGCCGCTTCCTGCTCGATGGCTTTGCCAATATAGGAATGTCCATCGGTGCAAATTCCTTCGACCGCGATAAACAATGCACCCGGCTGCACCTGACGCGAATCGGATGTAATCGATTTCACTTCCACTTCGGCATCTCCCTTGATAGAGATCACATTGCATTTGGCAATTAAACGGCTAAGATTCATACCTCGATTTTTTTATTGTAAAACAATACTGATAGTTGTCCCTTTATTCACTCGCGTACCCGGTGCAAAAGATTGCGATGTAACTTTTCCGGCTCCTGTCAGATTCACACGCATACCCGATTTCTCCAATAAATATACCGCATCGCGAGCGCCCATTCCCAAAACATTTGGAACGCTTTTTCCACTTATTGAAAGTTCTTTGGGATAATATTGCAGACTATCGAGCCGGATTTGCACCCAATCCGTAGCAGGCGAAAAATTGAATTTATTCAACCCCAATGCCTCAAAAACGGTTTCGCTCTTTTTCCAATTTCCGTTTTTCACAGGCGGCAGCTTTTGCAACGACGAATCGGGTTTACAATCGGCCGGCGTCAATCGGACATTTCGCATGAATGTTTGTTCGGCAATGGCTTTAAATACGGTTCCGGCCTGTCCGCCTCCTGATGGAGGCCCTTTAGGTTTGCGAATTCCGACAAAGCATGTATATTGTGGATCTTCTGCGGGAAAATATCCGCAAAACGACACATAATAATTTTCGTATCCGCCGTTGGAAGCAATGAGAGCCGTTCCCGTCTTACCCGCTATGGTAAAGTAATCGGATTTCACAACCTTTGCCGTTCCTTCGGTAATTACGTCTTCAAGCATTTTCTTGACTTGAGATAGCGTGGTGTCTTTGCATATTTTCGGATTCACGACATTTGCCTCTATGTTTTTAATCACTTTCCCGTCTTTTATAAAACTTTTTGCGATGAAAGGCTGAATCATTTTCCCATTGTTGGCAATAGCATTATAAAACATCAATATATAAATAGGAGGTATTTGCGTTTCGTAGCCAAACGACATCCAGGGCAAAGTGGTTTTCGACCAGTAATTTTTTTTATCGTCGGGATACCGGATCACAGATGTCCCCTCGATTCCATTAAGAGGCACGTCCCACTTCAGCTGTTTGCGCAAACCGATACGGTCGATGGCTTCCACAAATTTTCGAGGATTATGTTCATAAGCCTTAAGCGCAATTTTGCTCATCACCACATTCGACGAAACAGCAAGTCCTTCGGCAACGGTAAGGTATCCTCTGTCCTTGCCCTGACGCCAATAATGATCTCTCACCCACTTCCCATTGTATTGAAACAACCCGTTGCCAACATAAAAAGAATCTGTCGGGGTGATGAGTCCGTCGTCGAGTGCCGCCATCACGGTTACAGTCTTGAATGTCGATCCGGGTTCGTTCATATACGAAAAAGCATTGGGATTGCCTTCGTAATAAGTTCCGGGTGCAACCCGATCGAGATTTGCAATTCCTTTTATTTCACCCGTTTTTGTTTCCATAATGATGGCTGTTCCCGATTCTGCATCCGTTTCGATCAGTTTTGCCCGAAGGGCTTTTTCGGTAATATCCTGAATAGAGGCATCGAGCGTCGTTACCACATCGCAACCGGCTTCAGCAGGAATTTCGACTACGTCAATCCATTTACCCTGAATTTTCTGACGATTTTTCACACCGGGAACTCCCCGCAACAACGAATCGTATTTAAGCTCCAATCCACTTGCCCCACCTTTTTCCAAATCTTTATAAACACTACCTACCGTACGTGTTGCCAAATTTCCGAAAGGTTTTTGACGGGCATTTTTTTCTTCAGCGATAAGTCCGCTCTTATTTGAACGAAAATTAAAAAAAGGAAAAGTACGAATTTCCTTAAGATCGACATACGAAATATCTTCTTTGATGATACGAATATAGCGCGAACGAAGGGTAACTTTCTTGTCGATTCCACGCGACCGATAATCTTCGATCTGCCGTTCTTCCTTCTCACGTTGTTTCCATCCGCTGAGGATCAGATTTCGATATTGATTTGCCGAACGACTGGGAAATTTTTTTGCCAATGCTTTCGAGAGAGGTCCTACATATTTTTCGAGTGTATCTTTTTGCATGCCGTCGGCCCAAAAGTCCATATAAATACTGTAAAGCGGTTCACTCGTAGCCAAAAGTTTACCGTCACAGGTATAAATATTGCCTCGTGTGGGCAGAATCACGCGATCTTTGATTACCGTTTCCTTTTCGCCAACTTCACGCCATTTTTTGCCTTCGTCAGAAAAAATTACTTTTCCGGCCGAAAACACGATCATAACGGAAAAAAGAATTAAAAAAGTGACGATTAGTCCATAGCGGGACATAACACCTTTGTTTTCCAATTTCTTATTTGGCTGTTCCATCCTCAGACAAGTTTTTATTTTTTCTGTTTATCGGCTTTTATCACATAAAAAGGTTGATCTGAAACCTTTAGATCAAGACCCTCCCTGGCAATACGCTGTTCGATTTCGGACTGACGACTCGCCTTGGTGAGTTCGGCCGAAATGGAAAGGGCTTCGTATTTTGCATCTTTCAACTGACGTTCGAGTGACTCCACTTCAGCCATTTTCCTCAGAACGGAATAACGATAACTGATGAAGATAAACATGATGAACAACAGCGTGATGATGAAACGCAAATTTCTCACAAAAACACCTTCGGTCAGCACGCTTCCTCCAAAAACGTGGACAAACGACTTTCGGATACGATCAAGCTTCATAAACAAAAAAGTTTATTCGATTATTTTTTCTGCAATTCTCAATTTTGCACTTCTCGACCGAGGGTTACTTTGTTGTTCACTTTCGCGCGGAACAATAACCTTTCGATTGACAAGAGCAAAAGGAGTAAACGCATTTCCAAAAAAATCCTTTTCAATTTTTCCCTCGACATTGCCCGATCGGAAAAAATTTTTCACCATTCGGTCTTCGAGTGAATGATAGGAGATAACACTCATTCGCCCTCCTTTTCGGAGTATTTGCAACGATTGACGCAACATCTCTCGGAGAGCTTCCATTTCATCATTGACCTCGATACGCAAAGCCTGAAATGCTTGCGCGAGAATTTTCTTTTCTCTATCCCTGAAAGTGAATGGTTCCAGAATCTTTACGAAATCCTCTATGGTAGATACCGGATGAATATCTCGGGAACGAACGATTGCTGCAGCTATTTTGCCCGCATTATTCAATTCGCCGTATCGCGAAAAAATCGACGAAAGCTGATTCTCGGGATACTCGTTGAGAATTTTTGCTGCATTCTTTGTCGAAGATCGATTCATCCGCATATCGAGATCGCCCTCGAATCTGAAAGAAAAACCGCGACCGGGACTATCAAAATGGTGAGATGAAACGCCCAAATCGGCCAAAATCCCGTCCACACAATTCTCTCCATAATATCTCATGAAATTCCTGAGATAGCGAAAATTTCCTCTAATAAAAACAAAACGCGGATCATCGATGCGGTTATCGTAAGCAGCCGCATCCTGATCGAATGCATACAATTTGCCATTAGGCCCTAATCGCGAAAGTATTTCACGCGAATGCCCGCCACCACCGAAAGTAACATCTACATATATTCCGTCGGGCTTGATATCGAGTCCGTCGATACTTTCGACAAGCAAAGCCGGTGTATGATATGTGTCTGCCATTTTATGAGTTACAAAAAAATATTTCTACTGCATTAATTCCTGAATTTTTGTCGAAAATTCTTCGGGCGAAACCAAAGGCTTTTCGAGTTTTTCTTTCGCCCATATCTCAAAAGTATCGTCCACCCCTAAAAATCGCACATCTGTATCGATTCCTACCAATTGAAGATAACGTTTCGGAATGAGTATTCTGCCGCTGGCGTCTATTTCTATACGTTCTGCATCGAGCACAAATTGTCTGAAAATCTGCTGTTGATCACTATTCCATTTATTCAATCTGCGGCGCAGTGCCTCTATTTCTTTTTCCCACACCGAACCGGGATACAACACAAGACAGTCCTGAAAAATATCCTTACGAAGCACAAGATAATCTTCTCCTGCGTTTTGCAGGGTTTTCCGAAAACATGCCGGAACAAAGACACGTCCTTTGGCATCTGTTTTGGCTTCCATATTTCCCAAAAACTGCATTCTATAAATTATTTTATCATTGATTTACAACTTTCAACGTCGTAAAAGTACAAAATAATCCACTTTCCCCCACATTTCTACACATTTTTTTCAAAAAAGTTATCAACACCCATTTGATAATTTTCAAAATACTATATATCAAATATTTAAATACCAACCGCCGAGATTATTTTATGAATCAATCTAAAAATAAATTGAGATAATCTCATTCTATTTCTCACAAAATGGTCAAATTATGAAATATCTATCACAGATAAATTTAGACTGAACAAGATGAAAGAAACCGAAACGAATCATTTTGAAAGTCGGGAGAGGTTATCAAATGTTCAAAACTCTTTATATCCATTGAACAATAAATAAAGACAAATATCTATAATAGTATTATTTACACTCATCATTTGAGTGCAAACGATTGCATGTTAAAAAATGACGATTTATCATTTTTTTTTCATATTGATAACTTTGTTCCCCATACATTTGTTACGAAAGTAAAGTTTAATAGAATGATGAAACATTTTAGCCTTCATTGCGATATTAAATTGAGTACTAATTCTAAATACAGAGAAAATGAAATTATTTGATTCAGTAATCTAATAACGCTAGTAACATGGTTTTAAAATTCAAAAAAAGTATGAAGACAGTCTTATTGTCAATGATAGGACTATTGATGGCTGTTTCGGCAATTGCCCAAACCGGCCAAACAAACGTGAAAGGTACGGTAAGAGATGTGAACGGCGAACCGATCATCGGAGCCACAATTCTTTTACAGGGAACTACCGTGGGAACGGCTACGGACATGGATGGCAATTTCTCACTTCAAGCCCCCGGCAATGGTGTACTTGAAGTGAGCTACATTGGCTACAAGTCGGAGGTTGTCCCCATCGAAAATCGCACAAACATCCAAATCGTTCTACACGAAGATACAGAAGTATTGGATGAAGTGGTAGTGATTGGGTATGCAACCGGAAGTCAACGCACCATTTCGGGAGCTGTGCAAAAAGTGAGTCAAAAAGACATGAATGCGGGTGTGGTTGTCAATCCATTAGATGCCTTGAAAGGCAAAGTTGCCGGTGTCAACATACAGAAGACCGGAGGAGACCCAACTGCAGGAAGCTCTATTCGTGTACGCGGTACAACTTCTCTTTCAGGGGGTAATGATCCTCTGGTTGTAATCGATGGTATGTTTGGCGATTTAGGACTTCTCAATGCCTTATCTCCAGGGGATATTGAAAGTTTCACTATCTTAAAAGATGCCTCCGAAACAGCCCAATATGGTTCAAGGGGTGCCAGTGGAGTAATTGTAGTAACAACTCAAAAAGGAAAAGCCGGCACGAAAATTCTCAATTATGAGGGAACTTTCGGAATAGAAGACTCTTATAAAACAATCGACATGCTGAGTGCTGAAGGCTACAGGCAGGCGGTTATAGATGGCGGTTATGTGAATGCTCTCGACGGAGGAGCAAGTACTAATTTTATGAAAGAAATGCTCCAAACAGGCTACACCCAGAATCATCGAATTTCTTTTGGCGGTGGTACGGCAGAGACTAACTTCAGAGCATCTCTCGGAATTATCGATCAAAAAGGGATTATCAAAAACAACGGGATGCAAAACTATACCGTTAAAATAGACGGTAGTCAATTATTATTCGACAACAAATTAAAGTTGGATATCGGTGTATTTGGTTCTAAAAAGGAAAGTAGATACGTAAACGACTATCAAAAGACTTTCTATTCTGCAGCCTCATTCAATCCTACTCTTCCTGCAATGCAAAACGAGGATGGAAGTTGGCCCGAAGATCCTAATGCCAATGAAGTGGACAATCCCTTAGGCCGTCTGACAATTGACGACCGCGAAGATAACGCATATCTTGCAACCAACGGTCGTTTGACATGGAATATAAATGAAAATTTAAATTTCAGTGCATTTGGTTCATACACATATAATGCAAAAGAAAATTTGAATTATATTCCTACCAATATTAAGGCTGGCATTCGTGAAGGACGAGGAAAAGCTTATCGTGGACAGAACAAAAGCAATATCCTTATGGGAAATTTGAGCCTGAACTACAAAAAGATTGTTGAGCGACATCGCATAGATGCATTAGCACTTGTTGAAGGTCAGAAATATGATTACACAGGATTTTCAGCAAATGCTCGAGGATTCGACACCAATTATTTTCTTTACAACAATTTGGCAGCAGGGGCAATTGTGAAGTATGGAGATGTTTCGTCTTATAAAAACGGATATAATTTAAGTTCATTTTTGGGACGTGTTAATTATATGTATGCAGATCGTTACATAGCAACCGTTAATATTCGTTTTGACGGATCATCCAAATTAGGAGAAAATAATAAATGGGGATTTTTCCCATCGGCTTCGCTTGCATGGGTTATGAGTGAAGAAGATTTCATGAAAGATATCGATGCTATCGATGAATTCAAATTAAGAGCCGGATATGGTAGAACCGGTAATCAGGATGCTATTAGTGCATATAATTCTCTCTTGCTGATGGGCCCTTCAGGTATAACTTCAGTTAACGGAGTTCCAACTGTAACTTATAGCTACAACAGAAATGCAAATCCGGATTTGAAATGGGAAACGAAAAATATGTTCGATGTCGGAGTTGACATGGCTTTTATGAATCGCCGATTAACAGCCAACATAGACTACTACTATTCGAGAACCGAAGATTTGTTGTATGACTATGATGTTCCTGTTCCCCCATTCGTTCATCCTAAGCTTTTAGCCAATCTGGGAGAAATGGAAAACAGCGGTTTAGAATTTACTGTTGGTTATTCACCCATAAGAAGCAAAGATATGGATCTTACCATCTCTGGCAACGTAGCTTATCAAAAGAATAAGTTATTGTCACTCAGTGGAACATATATGGGTCAGGAATTAAATGCTGCAGAATATATGAAGCTCGCCCGTATCAATGGTGCGGGATTTCAGGGAGGCAATACTTATGTT
This sequence comes from Seramator thermalis, assembly GCF_004138125.1. GTDB lineage: Bacteria > Bacteroidota > Bacteroidia > Bacteroidales > Dysgonomonadaceae > Seramator > Seramator thermalis. The sequence goes on along the minus strand of NZ_RXHS01000002.1, from coordinate 195,654 downwards.
ACTTATCAAGTTGTAGGACAACCGTTGGGAGTGTTTTACTTACCTAAATCAAATGGGTTGATTAACGACGGATTGGGAAGTTACACCTATAATCTACTCAATTTGGATGATGATCCAAATATTAATTTGAACGATGGCGGAGATCGCTATTTTGCAGGTCAGGCTATGCCGAAAGTATTGATGGGCGCTAATATCAATTTTAGATACAAATCCTTTGACATTCAAACTCAATTAAATGGTGCTTTTGGACACAAAATATATAATGGAACCTCTCTCTCTTATATGAATATGAATACTTTTCCAACATATAATGTATTACCGGATGCTCCCGAAAAGAAAATTTTTGACAGCACAGTTACCGATTACTGGTTGGAAAAAGGAGATTATGTTCATATTGCTTATGTTACTATGGGATATAATTTTGATGTCGAAAAAATAAAAAACTGGGTTAACAGTATTCGCCTTACTGCTTCTGTGAACAATTTATATACGTTCACAAACTATTCCGGCCTTTCGCCGATGATTAACAGCACTACTGTCAACGGCTCACTTGGACTTGACGATAAACAATTCTATCCGCTGACACGTACGTACTCTTTAGGATTAAGTATTAATTTCTAAATCTCACCAAATCATGAAAAGGAATCTTTTAAAATACAGTTTAATACTTTCATTTTCACTCGCTCTTTTCGGGTGCTCATTGGATGAAACTCCAATCGACCAGTTACCTGAAAACGAAGCTTATAAAAGTCCTTCGCTCATCTATCTGAACACTGTCGCCAACTTATATACGGAAATTGGCGGATCCGGTGGAGGTAACGGATTAGCCGGAACGGATAGGGGCATTTACGACTTAAATACCTTTACTGCAGATGAAGTGATGCTTCCCACGCGTGGTGGCGACTGGTTCGATGGAGGCCTATGGCAAGACTTATTCAAACACAATTGGAAATCCGACAATTCTGTTATTTTAAACAGCTGGAATTATCTATATCGCGTAATCGGAAAAATAAACATGTCTCTCGACAAATTAAACAGTCTTATCGAGCAAGATCCCGAAAACACCTATCTTCCAGTTTACAAAGCAGAAATAAGAGCATTGCGTGCCATGTACTACTATTACTTGATGGATTTGTTTGGACGCGTACCCATTGTGGAAACTGCTACGACTCAGATATCTGACGTTCAGCAATCTACGCGCTCGGGAGTATTTAACTTCGTGGTCACAGAATTGCAGGAGTCTATTCCATATCTTTCGACAGCAAACAGTTCGAAAACCGGAGAATACTACGGGCGAATGACACGACCCGTCGCATTTTTCCTGATGGCCAAGCTCGCCTTAAATGCACAGGTTTATGCTGATGACGATTGGACGGACAATAACGGAATTCCAAACGGAACAGCCACATTTACTATTAACGGGGCAACGAAAACCCCCTGGGAAGCTACGGTTGCCTATTGCGATTCTATTACGGCTCTCGGATATGAGCTCGAAAGCGATTTTTCAGCGAATTTCAGCATCAGCAACGAATCATCCAAAGAAAATATCTTTGTGATACCGATGGATCCGATAAATTTCACGGCACGTAACATGAATTTGGTTCGTTCGCGTCACTACGCACACGGCAAAGCTTATTCGCAAGATGGTTGGAATGGTTCTTCGGCTACGAAAGAAGCATTAGCTATCTTCAGAAAAGGCACTGAAGACCCACGTATGGGAAAAACATATTTCACAGGCAAAGTGAAAGGGCCGGACGGAAACTTCATCAAAGACGGCGATGCCGACTTGGAATACAAACCCGATGCAATCGCATTGGATGTTAGTGGAACGACTTTCGAGAAGACGGCAGGAGCGCGTATGGCAAAATACGAAACAGATCCTACTGCCCAGGCTGCCGGACAACTTCCACATAACGATTGGGTACTATTCCGCTATGCCGACGTATTGTTGATGAAATCGGAAGCTTTGGTTCGTATGGGACAAAGTGGAGACGACGATTTGGGTAAAGTCAGAACAAGAGCGGGCGCTTCTTCACGGGTAGCAACACTCGACAATATTTTGGACGAAAGATTGCTCGAACTTGCTTGGGAAGGTTGGCGTCGCCAGGATTTAATCAGATTCGGAAAATATACTCAACCGATATCGGATAGACCTACTTCAGCTCCTACTAAAACTGTTTTCCCAATTCCGGCAGATGTTTTGTCGTTAAATACTAACCTAACTCAAAATCCGGGATACTAATTCAAACGTTTAAATCAAAAAAATATGAAACATATATATAAATATCTCGTATTCTTATTGCTCCCATTCCTTGCGAATTGTAGCGATAACGAAAACTGGACCATAGTCACGGATGTTCAACCCGGTACATATATTACGGGTTCGGCAACCATGTATAGTGGTGAAGCTCCGGCATCCGCTCTTAAAGTTTTTCCGTTAGATGGAAATGCTGATGGTCTATCCGAATTAGTGGGTATATACACTTGGCTCAACGCCGATGGCGATTTCACCATTTCCATCGCAACCGATCTCAATCAAGTTGTCAAATATGGTAAAGGTGACGAGGTGAAAAAAACAAATAATATTGCCGTATATTCTCTCGTACAAGATGCCACTCCTCTTAAAGTCGATCAAGACGGATTTTATTTTATTGTCGTAAATACCAGCCTGAAAGAGATCAATATACTTCCTGTCAATTATGGGATTATCGGAGCAGCAACTGCTCAAGGTTGGAATGCTGAAACGCCTTTTGATACGCCGACTTTCGATGGAAAACTTACCGTAACTTGGAAAGGAACTGTTAATCTGACTTCCGGCGAATATAAATTCAGATATGGCGGTGATTGGGGAAATTATGTAAATGTATCGGATGGCACAACAGCTCGTCTTTTTACTGACTTGGGCAACATAGGAACTTCTGCAGCCCCTTTGATTGAAAACTCTCTATCTCAAATTAAACCCGGCGGCGCAAATTTCTCAACCTCTTTCGGCGGCCAATTCGAATTTGCTATACAGTATGATTTAAGATCAAGAACATTCAATGCAACCTATGTATTGATTGGTGGCCCTGTTATTCCTCCAACTTATCCTGAAAATGTCTATTTGGTTGGTGATGCTACTGCTTATGGATGGGACTCACCCGGAACGCATGCCGCTGCCGAAATGCATAAACTTGCCGGAGGAGGTGAAAATGTGGGAATCTATTGGAAAATTCTTTACCTCGAAGGAGGAAAAGGATTCAAAGTATCAAATGCCAATTGGAGCGATCCCAACTTGGGCTTTGGTGAAATAACTGAATTTGATCCAAACGGCGGAACCGTATCGAACAGTGGAGGCAATATGTCCGTTGCGGAATCGGGAATGTACACCATAGTTCTCGATTTGCGAAACAATGCCAAAAAACTTTCTGTCGTAAAAGCTTCAGTTTATGGAATTGGCGATGCTTTTGGAGGCTGGGATAAAGACGTGGCAGCAAATAAGTTCACTGCCGATAATACTGCGAAGACTCTTGTATCGCCGCCGTTGAAAGCGAATGGCAATATTCGCATGTACGTTTCTCATCCATGGATTCCTGATTGGTGGAATGCCGAATTCAATGTGTTTGGCACCGATATCATCTATCGAAACGATGGTGGCGACCAGGCCGCCGTTCCAGGTACCGCAGGTCAGATTATTACACTTCATTTCGATGACAATAAAGGGTCAATCAACTAACAAATTAGATTAATACGAGAAAGGTCGGAAGCTGTTGAAAATGGCAGCTTCTGACTTTTTTAGCTTTTTCAGTATGAAAAAAATATATTTTTATCTCTTACTTTTCTTATCCATTGAACTCAGTGCCCAACAGATAAACATCGAGCCGGCCTTCTGGTGGAGCGGCATGCAGGAATCCGAATTACAGTTGCTGGTTTACGGCAGCAATATAGCCGATTACAAGGCAACGATCACTTCGCCGCATGTTTATCTGAAAGAGTCGGTGGCGCTCGAAAGCCCAAACTATAAATTGCTTTATCTCGACATCTCGAAAAGCATTCCCGAAACGTTCGATATTGTTTTCACCAACGGCAAAAAGAAAATTACCATTCATTACGAACTCAAACAACGCGACCCATCGCGAAAGAATGTAAAAGGGTTCGACTCATCGGATGTACTCTACCTCATTATGCCCGATCGGTTTGCCAATGGTGATCCTACGAATGACCAATTGTCGATGCGCATGCCCTACAAAGTAGATCGCAACGATCCAAACGCACGTCATGGAGGTGACTTGAAAGGTATCTCCGATCATTTAGACTATCTTCATAATCTGGGCGTTACGGCCATTTGGCTAAATCCTGTGCTCGAAAACGATATGGATGGCGGCTCGTATCACGGATATGCAACTACCAATTATTATCGCGTCGATCCGCGATTCGGAAGCAACGATGAGTATGTAAAACTTATCAAAGATACTCATGCCAAAGGCATGAAGGTGGTGATGGATATGATTTTCAATCATTGCGGCAGCGATCATCCATGGATGAAGGATATTCCTTCGAAAGACTGGTTCAACAACCTCGATCCTTATGTGCAAACCACCCATGTGAAAGAGGTTTATTACGATCTGTATGCATCGAAATACGATACCAAACAAATGACCGACGGTTGGTTTGTCCCTTCCATGCCCGACCTCAACCAACGCAACAGACATGTTGCCAAATATCTGATTCAAAACAGTATTTGGTGGATCGAATATGCGGGTGTGGACGGCATACGTCAGGACACTTACCCCTATGCCGACTATCAGATGATGATTGATTGGTGTCGGGCTATTGAAAAGGAGTACCCGAATTACAATATCGTAGGTGAAGCATGGTACAACAATCCCGTTGGCACGGCTTTTTGGCAAAAAAACAGCAAACTCAACAATAAAGAAAATACCCAATTGAAATCTGTCATGGATTTCCGCTTGATGGGACTGGCTCATTCCGCTTTTTTCGAAGAAACCGGAGAATGGGGAGGCGGCTTGCGCAATATTTACGAACACATGACTACGGATTACGTTTATCCCGATATTTACAACGTGCTGCGGTTTCTCGACAATCACGACACCGATCGTTTTCTGCCCGAAATGCCGAAAAATCTCGACAGCTTTAAGCAAGGAATTACTTTTCTGCTCACCATTCCGGGAATTCCCCAAATTTATTACGGAACGGAGCTGCTGATGAATGGAAACAAGAGCAAAAGTGATGGCGATATTCGCAAAGATGTACCGGGCGGCTGGCCGGATGATTCGGTCAATCAATTTACGGCCGAAGGCAGAAGTGAACTGCAAAACGAAGCGTTCAACTTCATGCAAAAGTTGTTGAAATGGCGTCAAGGCAACGAAATTCTTGCCAAAGGCAAAATGAAACACTACGTGCCGCAAAACGGAGTTTATGTGTATGAACGCTATCTGAACGACAAAAGCATCGTCGTTTTCATGAATGGAACTTCCAAAGAAGCTTCGATTGACCTTGGTCGGTACACAGAATCTATTAAGAACAGAAAAACGGCTAACGACATCATATCAGGTCAGCAAATTCAGTTTGCCGATAAATTGGTTATGTCGCCGCGCCAAATTATGATTTTCGAAATATAATCGCATTAATTGTGGGATATGAAATATAATAAACTGATTCTTTTTTCGCTCTTGTGGCTGTGTTTGGCATGGGCTTGTAGCGACAATACGCCTAATGTTGATACGCCGAAGCAAACTCCATTGCCTGCCGGCTTGATAGAAGGAATAAACGTGATCAACAATTCAACGGTAACTTTCGTGCTGTATGACAAGGACAAAAATGGCGTGAGTTACGATTACGCTTACGTTGTAGGTGATTTCAACAACTGGCAACAAACTGACGACGACAAATCGATGATGAATCGCGATGATGCATCAGGATTTTGGTGGCTCACGATTTCAGGGCTGGATCCTTCAAAGGAATATGCTTTCCAGTATGTGCTCAAGAAGAATACCGGCGAAACAGTGAGAACTGCCGATGCCTATTCGCGCAAGATTCTCGATCCGGCAAATGATCCGTATATTCCGTCGTCCACCTATTCGGACAACAAAACCTATCCGTCCGCAGGAGCAAGCGGAATTGTATCTGTATTTAAAATCCAACCCGATAACTATTCGTGGCAAGTACCCGACTTCACGCCTCCGGCGGTGGATCATCTGGTGATTTACGAAATGCTGTTACGCGATTTCACCACCTCAAGTGATATCAACGGAGCTCTGCAAAATCTCAATTATCTGAAATCGATGGGTGTAACGGCCATCGAGCTGATGCCGGTGCAGGAATTCGACGGCAACGACAGCTGGGGTTACAATCCCTGTTTTTATTTCGCCATGGACAAGGCCTATGGAACCGACCAGATGTACAAACAATTCATCGACGAGTGCCACAAACGCGGCATGGCCGTCATCCTCGACGTAGTATACAATCACGCTACGGGAAACAATCCATTCGCGAAAATGTGGTGGGATTCGGTCAACAACCGACCTGCTGCCAACAATCCGTATTTCAACGTAACGGCACCACACCCCTACAGTGTTTTCAACGATTTCAATCACGAATCGCCACTGGTGCGCAAATTTGTGAAACGCAACTTGCAGTTTTTGCTGGAGGAGTACAAGGTCGACGGCTTCCGGTTCGACTTGTCAAAGGGATTTACGCAGAAATCGAGTACTGAGGCCACTGCTGCCAATTACGATGCTTCACGCATTGCCATCCTGAAAGATTACAATACTGCTATCAAAGCCGTAAAACCCGATGCCTTTGTTATTTTGGAACATTTTGCCGACGACAGGGAAGAAACCGAATTGTCCAATGCCGGAATGATGGTATGGCGAAACGTAAATTGGCAATATTGCCAATCGGCAATGGGATACAAGACTGATAATTCGGATATTTCTCCGGCGTATTATGGAACCGCATCACGTCCTGCGAATAGTTTGGTATCGTATATGGAAAGTCACGACGAAGAACGTGCCGGATACAAGCAAACGCAATGGGGCAACGGCATTCTGAAAACCGATCTCGGTGCACGCATGTCGCAACTTGAAGCCAATGCGGCCTTCTTTTTCACCGTTCCGGGTCCGAAAATGGTATGGCAATTCGGAGAAATGGGCTACGACGTATCCATCGACTATAACGGACGCACGGGCAAAAAACCGGTCAAATGGGATTATCTCAATGTGCCTGAGCGAAAAAAATTGTATGACACGTACACCAAGCTGATCGAATTCCGAAACGACAACCCCGAACTTTTCAATTCGACGGCAACCATGAGTTGGAAAGTATCCGAATCGGATTGGGAGAAAGGCCGATTTCTGACACTGTCATCGTTTGGCAATGCCAAACAGGTGGTGGTGATCGGCAATTTCACGAATGAAGCTATCACTACCTCAACTACATTCCCAAAAACCGGAACATGGAATAATTACATGAATCCGTCGGAAAGCCTCGACGTTTCATCCACCACAATGGATGGTATTACGCTGCCGGCAAACAGTTTCAAAATGTACACCAGTTTTTGATTAACAAAATATTCATATCATAAAACTTAGAAGAAAAAATAGCAGATGAAAAAAATCTTTCTTTGCTTGCTTTCGCTCTGCGCATTGTTCACGCTGAAAGCAAACGCACAAACACTTTCGTCCCCCAACGGACAGTTACAGGTCCTATTTTCTGTTGATGACGGCATACCAACTTATCAACTCTCGTATAAAGGAAAAACGGTAATCAAACCTTCCAAAATGGGATTGGAGTTGTTTGACAGTCCCGATTTGATCCACAATTTTTCGATTATCGATACGCAGACCTCCTCTTTCGACGAAACATGGACACCTGTGTGGGGCGAAGAATCGAAAATCCGCAACCATTACAACGAAATGGCAGTAACGCTTCAGCAAGAGAATACCCAACGAAAAATGATTGTGCGGTTTCGATTGTTTGACGACGGACTGGGTTTTCGTTACGAATTTCCCGAACAATCCGAACTGACCTATTTCGTGATCAAAGAAGAGCGCACGCAATTTGCCATGACGGGCGATCATACGGCTTTTTGGATTCCGGGCGATTACGATACGCAGGAATACGATTATACGACTTCGCATCTTTCCGAAATACGCAGCCTGATGCAAAAAGCCATCACACCCAACGCCTCCCAAACTCCGTTTTCGCCTACCGGCGTGCAAACGGCGCTCATGATGAAAACAGCCGACGGCTTATACATTAATCTGCATGAAGCTGCGCTTGTGGACTATTCATGTATGCATCTCGATCTGGACGATAAAAATTTCGTTTTCGAATCGCATCTCACGCCCGATGCACAGGGACGGAAAGGATATCTGCAAACCCCATGCGTATCACCTTGGCGAACGATCATCGTGAGCGACAAGGCCACCGACATTCTGCTTTCGCGCATTACGCTCAATTTGAACGAACCATGCAAACTCGAAGATACTTCGTGGATCAAACCGGTGAAATACGTTGGCGTATGGTGGGAAATGATCACCGGAAAAAGTACATGGGCTTATTGTGATCTGCCAAGCGTTAAACTGGATTTAACGGATTACACCAAAGTTAAGCCCAATGGCAAACATGGCGCAAACAACGATAATGTGCGTCGATATATCGATTTTGCAGCCGAAAACGGATTCGATCAGGTGCTCGTTGAAGGTTGGAACGTTGGTTGGGAAGACTGGTTCGGAAAGTCGAAAGATTATGTATTCGATTTCGTAACCCCCTACCCCGATTTCGATTTGAAAGCACTCAACGATTATGCCCACAGTAAAGGCGTGAGGCTGATGATGCACCACGAAACATCTTCATCAACCCGCAACTATGAACGACACATGGAAGAAGCATACGCTCTGATGAACACATACGGCTATAATGCCGTCAAAAGTGGTTATGTGGGCAATATACTTCCACGGGGTGAGCATCACTACGGACAGTGGATCAACAATCATTATCTGTATGCCGTGCAAAAAGCTGCCGAACATCATATCATGGTCAATGCGCACGAAGCCGTTCGACCGACAGGGCTATGCCGCACCTATCCGAATTTGATCGGAAACGAATCGGCTCGAGGAACGGAATATCAGGCTTTTGGCGGAAGCAAACCCAATCATACGACTATTCTTCCTTTTACACGATTAATTGGCGGTCCGATGGATTACACGCCCGGAATTTTCGAAATGGATATTGCCAAAATCAATCCCGAAAATGATTCGCATGCCAACGTAACTCTTGCCAACCAATTGGGATTGTACGTTACCATGTATAGTCCGCTGCAAATGGCAGCCGACCTGCCCGAAAACTACGAGCGTTTTGCCGATGCTTTCCAATTCATCAAGGACGTGGCGATTGACTGGGACGAAACGCGTGTGCTCGAAGCCGAGCCCGGACAATACATCACCTATGCCCGTAAGGCCAAGGGTGAAAACGAATGGTTTGTGGGCAACACCAACGGCTACGACGCCCGCACTTCTAATATTGTGTTCGATTTTCTCCCCAAAAACACAACATACGAAGCCACCATCTATTCCGATGCGAAGGACGCAAACTACAAAACCAATCCTCAAGCTTATCAAATAAAGAAAATGAAAGTTTCGAGCAAATCGAAACTGTCGCTTTATTGCGCTCCGGGCGGAGGATATGCCATCAGCATCAAACCGCTATAATGAAAAATCCATACACACTGACGTTATCCCTTGCCTTACCAAGGCAGGGGATTTTTTTGTTCGAAAAGAGAGAATCTGAAAAATCAACAAACTTTTAGTATATTTGCCTGCGAATCTAATATTTTATAATCGATGAAAGAAAAGAAAAAAATCACACTGAATATCCAATCGGAAGTAGGCAAATTGGAAGCGGTACTCATTCATTATCCGGGTCCCGAAGTCGAAAACATGACCCCGAAATATGCCGAACGGGCTTTGTATAGCGACATCCTCAACCTTTCGATTGCTCAAAGGGAATACGCACAACTGCAAGGCGTGCTGCAAAAGACTTCCACCGTGGTTGAAGTTGCGCAGCTATTGGAGAAAGTGCTGGAAAACCACGAGATGAAACTTTCGTTGCTTCGGAAAGTATGTGCTGCCGAACAGGCTGAAGATTACTTGGACTTTCTGCTCGAAATGACACCTCAACAAACGGCCAAAGTATTGATTGAAGGCCTTCCGTTGCAGATCAAAAGTTTGACCGATTTTCTGAAAGACGAGTATTATGCCCTCAAACCGCTTTATAACTTTTATTTCACCCGCGATCCGGCAGGAGTGATCGGCAACAATGCACTTGTCTGCAAAATGGCGAATGCCGTCCGCGTACGCGAATCGCTCATCATGAATGCCATTTTCGAAAGCGATTTGTTTTTCGAAGGGAACCAAATCAATATGTACGATGTCTCGCAAAACAATCCGACGGTGAAAATCGAAGGAGGCGATATTCTTGTTCTTCGCGACGATATTTTGTTGGCAGGAAGCGGCGTTCGCACAAGTCCGGAAGCTATTGACCTGCTGATTCAGCAGTTGTGCAAAAATGATCCGGCGAAAAAACACATCATCGTCCAGCAACTGCCCGACAGTCCCGAATCGTTTATTCATCTCGACATGGTTTTCACGATGCTCGATACCAATACGGCAATGGTATATCGCCCTCTCATTTTGGGGAACACTCCCTATCGAACCGTCCATATTCAAATCGATAACGGAAAGGTAACCAAGATATCGTCCGTTGCCAATATTCCGACCGCTCTGCGAAAACTGGGAATGGAAATCGAACCGATCATTTGCGGCGGTAAATCTGACGATTGGGATCAGGAACGCGAACAATGGCATAGCGGTGCCAACTTTTTGGCATTGGCACCCGGTAAAGTCATTTCATACGCTCGAAATATTCACACACTGGAAGAGTTGAATAAGAATGGATACGAAATCGTTTCGGCGTGGGATATCATCAATGACAAATACGATATCAACGCCGAAAGCAAATGTGTGATCACGCTCGAAGGTTCCGAACTTCCCCGTGGCGGAGGTGGCCCTCGCTGTATGACGATGCCACTGAAAAGAGGCTAAATAATTTGCCGATTTGATGATGTATAGATTAGTCGATGATGACATTTCGGATCAAACAAGTTTTCGAAATCGATTCGTTTTCTTGGTTCTATCTGAAATAGAGTGAGTAGATAAAATTGAGGGTGCCTCATGAATTACGGATAGCCGGCTTATTACGACAATTCCGCTCTTCCTTCTCCATTCCCTATTTTACATTAGCAATTAATTTCTCGACCTCATCACATCATCGGGGTACCCGATCTGCGCAGAGAGCGTTCCGTCGGGCAAAAGACAAGCTGTTTGATCCGTCAGCTGACGGAGAGTTGTTTGTCTTTTAGCGAACAAGCAGCTACAAGCTCACAACTTTTGAATTCAACTTATTTGTAATTATCAATTCACAATTCCCATTTCTAAATTCTAAATTTCTTTACTTCTTTAATTATCAATTCTTAATTATACATTGTACATTATTTTTTGGAGATGCAGTCTTGATCTTTTTGGCATCAAGGCAAAAAAACGTGGGGTTTGGGGCAAACTCGCAAAAGTCAATGAACACCATGAGTTGAGCAAAAAACATGAGTTGAGCAGAAAAGTTGCGACCTCTTAAGATAGTGTTTTCACGTTTACCCGTATAAATTCATATCAAACTTTTTCACTCATAAAACATAGTTAATTACTGAAAATAACCATCAATATTTATTTAATATCACATTCTTTTTAATTCGTAAATATGTTCACGTTCATTCACATTTGGATATAGTCGTTAAGTTGAAACGGCTGTTTTATATCACTTTTTACACTTTATAACGCGACGAGTAGGTTTTGTGTCATAATATTGGTCACTTTCCATTTTGACGAGTGACCTTTGTGTTCACACAAAACGTACTTTCCAAAATGCGGAATGGCATTTGTGAACCCAAAATGGTCGCTTTTCACTTTGACGACCGACCTTTTACGATTTACATGACCCGCTTCGTTAACAAATTATGCAATGTTTCTCCATTTTCGATAACTATTTTTAAGGGAGAGTGGCTTTTGTGCAGACACAAAACTCGTTCCTCACGGCGACGAGTGAGTTTTGTCTGCGAGCAAAGGTCGTTCGTCTTAACGCCGAATAACCTTTTTAGGAGGACAAAGGTCGTTCCGCATTTTGCGGAGTGAGTTGTTTCGATAGTAAAAGGTCGTTCCTCGCAATGCGGAGTGGGCAAAACGGTAAAAACAGGTCACTCCGCATCCTGCGGAAGGGGTGTTTTACCGGTAAAAAGTCGTTCCTCAGCGCGAAAAGTAGGTTTTGTCTGTGCACAAAAGCCGTTCCTCGTGATAACAAGTCGTAATTTTCGGCAGAAAATTATCGTTCCTTTAACAGTCCGGTAACCTTTTCGAATAGCGATTGGTCGTTCCGCAAAAGGGAGACCCTATAATGCAGCAGAATAATGGTCATTCGGCAAATTGCAAAAGTATCCTAATAAGACAGAATTGTGGTTCTGTAGCTTCCAAAATCATGAAGAAAGTCGATTGATTAACAAAATTATTGCGAAGAAAGAATAATCCCTACAAACCGTGCGTTTATAGAATATTTTTTATCTCGCTCAACGATTTCACTGTAAAAGTTGGTTCGAAACCTACCGCTCCTGCTCCCGAAGGATTAAACCATATCTGATCGATGCGACTGTTGTGGGCGCCAACAATGTCGGCATCCCAACTATCGCCGATCATCAACGTCTGATCACGTCGCGAATTGGTATTTTTGAGGGCATACGTAAACATGTCGGGATGAGGTTTGTTTTTGCCTGCATCCTCCGAAAGAATGATTTTGTCGAAATAGGGACGCAATCCCGAATTTTCTATTTTCTTATACTGCACTTCTCGAAAACCATTGGAGAGAATATGCATTCGATATTTCGGTTTTAAATATTCGAGCAACTCCTTTGTCCCTTCCACAAGTCCGGTTTTGTGGGTCGTTCGTTCGAGGAAATCGTCGCTCAGTTTCTTCGCAAATTCAGGATCATCGATACCAAACGGACGCACCGGAACTAAAAATCGCTCGACAATCAATTCATCTTTCGTGATTTGACCGAGTCGGTATAATCCCCACAAATGATTGTTTGAGGGCATATAAACATTATAAAAATCGTCGAACGTGGAATAAAACCGATCGAAACGATAATCGCTAAAAATTTCTTCGAGACATTCTTTCCCATTTTGGTGAATATCCCAAAGCGTATCGTCGAGATCGATAAACAGATTCTTATATTTCATCACTGCAACAAAATTACGGAGCGGCTTCACTCTCCGCCTTGTGAAACAGGCAGTGCAAAAGTCGCTCCGCGAACTAATTTTATTTTTTTGGAAAAATCCTATGAAACTTCAATCACCAAAAACTTGGTCAGACTCCAGAAACGTTGCGTATCCGTGATATGGAAAGTAAGATTTCCGTCACTTCCTTTCACAAACTCATACGTTCCTTCGGGATGAGTGGACCAAAGTTTGGCTTTTTTTGCATACAGTGGAATTTGTGTAACCTCACGAATATCTATTTTCAGAAAATAGTCCTTGTTGAAGGTGTCTTTCATCACTTTTGTCGATTGCAAGAAGCCACCTGACAAAATTTTCTGCTCTTTCAACTCGTTGGCAGTCCCAAAAACGTAATAGGCTGTATGCAGGGTTTTGTCTTGTTCCTGAATAGTTTGAGCCTGTGTTTGTGTTTCTTCGGCGAGTGAAGAAATATCACTCGACAATTGAGCAATAGCAATGTCTTTTTTGGCGAGTTCGGTTTGTAAATCATCGATGCGCGCAGCACTTTCCTGCATTTCGCGATTAAGGCGCTCGATGGTATTCTTGAGCGCAGCCACCTGTTTATTGCTACCGGCCAGCTTCTGGTTCAACGAATTGAGTTGAGCTTTATTCTTTTGAAGAATTTCGTTTATCATTTTAAAATTATCCTCCACACGCTGCTTTGTATCCTGGCTCATCTCGCCACTTTGCGATGATTGTGTCGAAATATACTTTTCGGCCTCTCTGATCTTGTCAAAATTAGCCTCCACATCGCTAATTACCGACATCATTTCCGCAACTTCGGCATCAGCCGTAACCGTCAACTGCAATAGAGAATCGCGCTCGGCCTCAAGTGCCTTATACTCTTTCGATTCCTTCACATTTGTGCACGAGAATATCAATCCCATGCTAAGAAATAAAATCCATCCTTTTTTCATATTGTTGTATTATTTGTAATTCTTCGTGAAACCAACATCAATTTTTATGAATCTAACGCCTGTCTGCTTCACTTATTTGGTTATTTACTATTTCTTTTTATGTACTTATTCACTACACTATTCAACGAATTAACAATTAAAATGTTTATCCGATTTCGATATTTGATGCTATAATACGTCAATTTAATTTTCTTTTCCACTCACAACAATAACAAATTCTCCTTTGGGCTGATTTTCAGAGAAATGAGCAATCAACTGCGAAAGTGTGCCGCGAACGGTTTCTTCGAATTTTTTTGAAATTTCTCGCGAAACCGACGCATAACGATTTTCACCGAAAAAATCTGCAAATTGAGCCAATGTTTTCACAACTCGAAAGGGCGATTCGTAAAAAACCATTGTTCGGGTTTCGTCGGCCAACTCTTTCATTCGCGTTTGCCGTCCTTTTTTTTGAGGTAAAAAACCTTCAAAAACGAAACGATCGCAAGGAATGCCGGAGACAACAAGAGCCGGAATAAAAGCCGTAGGACCAGGCAAACATTCTACTTCGATACCCTCTTTCACACATTCGCGCACCAAAAGAAAACCGGGATCGGAAATAGCGGGTGTACCGGCGTCGGTAATCAAAGCAATCGTAATTTCTCCTTTAAGTCGTTCGACGAGTTGTGGAAGCATTTGATGTTCGTTGAACTTGTGATGCGACTGAAGGTGCGTTTCAATCTCGAAATGTCTCATCAAGAAACCACTCGTGCGCGTATCTTCTGCCAAAATCAAATCAGACGACTTGAGGGTCTTGATTGCTCTCAAGGTCATGTCTTCGATATTACCCACCGGGGTTGGCACCAGTATTAATTTTCCCATAAAAAATATCCGGTTTCGATAAACGACTGATTGATCATTCAAAGCCTTTTTTGATAGCAAACAAAAAATCTTGTACAACAGAATCGTCGAAGTTCCACGAAGTGTTTTCTTTCAGATATTTTTCGGCTTCATTAAAATTACCAAAAGAATTCAATCTGGTAATCATATCATTCATTGCATCTCGACTATTACCAAACAGCTCACGTTGAAACAAAAAACGATCGTTTAAGCTGACGGCCTTTTTCAGATCGATAACGGCAGGTTCCTTTCCAATCGTTTCGTTGAATGATTTTATGGACGCATCACCTGTTTCTTTGGCGCTTTCAATATTTTTAGGAGAAACGGAAACGGCATCAACATCAGCCTTTCGATTTTCCGGCTTCATGTATTGAGGAAAAACGATATTCTCCGCATATTTATTGTGCTGATGTGTTGAATCGGATGAAAGTTCCGGTTTTATAATCTGATTTGAGCGATCGTCAACTTTCGAGTTTTTTTCACCCGGCTTTTCCTCTTCATTATTATATTTTTCTTCTTGCCGATCAATCGATTTATCCTGCATTCTGTTTTCGGTTTCGGAAAGAAATTTCACCAATTTCTCCATCTGCATTTTCATTTCGTCCACCTGCATATTTTCGAGTTCGTGCAGCAAACGCATAATTTTCTCGGTTTGATCGAAAGACTCTTTGAAGAATGAAAACGAAAACACATCTTCATTTATTGAAGATTCAACGTTCTGTTCCAACCGTCTGACGGTTGACAGGAGTAGATTCGAATATTCTTTTTTCTTGTCCAACACGAGTATTGTTTTGCGATCTTGCGACCGAGTTTCAATTGCTTAATCGATGCAAAAGTAGCAATTATTTGGCAAGAGCAATCAAATCGTTTGGGAAATTTACGAGGTATAATGTTTGCGAGCTGCGTGTGATTGCGGTATAAAGCCATCTATAAAAGGATGAATTCATATAGGATCTATCGATATAGCCAACATCAAGAAAAACATTTTTCCATTCACCACCTTGTGCTTTGTGGCCGGTAACGGCATATCCATATTTGACCTGTAACGCGTTAAAATATGGATTTTCCTTTATTTTCTTCAAACGGTCGCGTTTGTGAACGATATCGGCATAGTCTTCCAACACGGCAGCATACAATGCGTCATTTTGTTCACGAGTCAAACCCGGCACTTCGGTGTGGAGGACATCCATATTGATTTTTGCTTCGAATTCGATTCCGTAATCCCTATGTCGCAAAAGCACATTGCAAAATCTGAAACCGTACATTTGTTCCGTATTGCGAATGCGTACAACTTCCACAAACTCGCCATTGGCCAAAAAATCGGTTTCTTCAAAATTTTCTGTCCAGAAATAATTATTCTTGACGATCATGAGCAAATCTCCATTCGACAACTCTTCTTCGCGATAGAGCACAGCATTTCGAATGCCGTTGTTGAAAACATTCACACGCTTGTTGGATCGCGAAATTACAATAGTTTCTTCAATTCCGTCGCGACGATAAGCATCGGATATTTCTTCAATTAGTTCGCCGCCACCGATTTTTTTCACATCGTGAAATGAATTCAGGCGCAACTTCGGAAAATCGTCCACTGCCTCATCGCGCAAGGCATTACGAAGCATGGTAGCATTGAAAAGAATACCGGATACTTTTTCCTGTCGAACAATTTCGGTCAGCATACATTCCGTCACACTCAATCCGTAAGATTGCAAGGTAGGCAGATCGAGTGCAGGACTATTTTCCTGCATAACGGGAGGAAGTTGAGCGGTATCACCTAAAAACAACAGACGACAACCAACACCCGAATAAACATACTCAACCAAATCGTCGAGCAAACGTCCCGATCCAAAAATCGAAAATTCACCCGACTCGTTACTAATCATTGATGCTTCATCAACGATAAACAAAGTGTGCTTGTGAAGGTTTTCGGACAGTTTAAAACGTGAGCCGGCGTCCGTCACCCTTTGTTGTCTATAGATTTTTTTGTGAATGGTTGAAGCTTGTTGTCCGGCATATCCGGCAAACACTTTAGCTGCCCTTCCGGTTGGTGCCAGCAACACTGTTTTTTGATCGAAATCATTCATCGTTTTAACCAAACTTCCAATCAGTGAAGACTTGCCGGTGCCGGCATAACCTTTCAGAACAAATATATGGTCATCATCTTTTGAAAAGAGGAAATCTACAATTTTTTCAATAGCTTTACGTTGATCCTCTGTGAATGTATAAGCAAAATTCGCACTGATTTTATCGATAAAAAATCGATTTATCATTTTTTCTCTGTTTTTTTTCCGTAAAAATAGTACATTTATTATTCTTTTTCTAAATTTGTAGTCGAAATTCAGAAAATCAAAATTCACAAAACATAAAATTAAAAAGAACAAGTCCATGAAAGTTGTATTAAGGGCGATTCTGATTGCCGCCATCCTACTTTTAGGGTTTCTTTGCTGGAGAAGTATCCAAGCCCCTATCGAGTTTCAGAGAGAAGTAGCAAAACGCGAAAAAGCTGTCATTCAACGATTGATTGACATTCGTACATCTCAAGTCGCTTTCCGCGATGTAAATGGTAGATATACGGCGAGTTTTGACAGTTTGGTAGATTTCGTAAAAAACGGGAAGGTTGTCACCCTCAGTCGTTATGGCGATTTGACGGAAGAACAGCTCGAAAGTGGAATGACGGAAGAAAAAGCGATGCAAATCATTCGCACCGGCAATGAAAAAGCTATTCGTGCGGCCGGACTGTGGGATGAAGAAAACAACCGTCCACAACTAAGACGTGATTCTATTTATGCTCCTGCATTCGAGGTTCTTTTCCCAAATCGTCCCAAAACATTGGCAGATTCACTTCCTTACGTACCTTACGGGAACGGCGCAAAATTTGAAATGGGAACCGCAGTACTCGAAACTGCTTCAGGATATCCCGTTCAGGTATTCGAAGCCAAAACTCCATATACGACCTTCTTGGGAGATCTGGACAAAAAACTGTTGGGACAAAAGATTCAGGAAGTGTTAGATCGTCCGGGTGATCGCAATTATCCGGGGTTGAAGGTCGGATCACTCACTGTTGCCAACAACAACGCAGGAAACTGGGAATAACTTTCCGGTCGAAAAAGTATCAAATCATGTTTTTACCCGAAAATATCGATTTATCTTCGTCCGAAAAATACAATCTATCCATCCGGCTATTGCCGGGTGGATTTTCTTTTGCTCTTTATTGCCCATCCGATCCCGAAGTTTTTTTCTATAAGGAAACAACTTTTAGAGATCATTTCTCTTATAACGAAAGCATTAAAAAACTGATATTCGACTACAACTTTTTCACACTACCCTTCCACCATACACGTGTAACCATCGTTTCTCCTAAATACACGATCGTTCCGGATCATTTTTTTGACGCCGAACAATCGGACAAGTTTTTCGATTTCAACGTGAAAGACAATGAAGGGAAAATAATTTCGGACGAAATAGCCGAAATCAAATGCCATGTGTTATTCGACATCGGTCCGGAGTTGTACTATTTTCTCTCACGCAACTTATGCAATCCGGTATTTACGCATCATGCCGCCACGTTGATCCGATTTTTCTCCACTTCTGCAGATGTCGTAGAGGACGAAAAATATTGTTTGGCCAACTTCCACAATCGGATGCTCGACGTTTGTTGTTTTCATAAGCAGCAACTCCTATCAATCAATACTTTTCCGATAGAACACTCGTCCGATCCACTTTATTATCTCTTTGGGGTTTGGGAAAAGCTTCGTCTTGATCAGACGAATGATATGCTCTATGCATGCGGAGATATATCAATGCACATGGAAGTACTCGATACGCTTAAAAAACATATTAGAAACACGTCGAAACTCGACATCCAAACAAATACGATTTTCCGAGAAGTAAACCGTGAACAAATACCTCTTGACCTGATGACTGAATTATATGCGAATAATAAGCGGTAAATACAAATCTCGTCGAATACAAGTTCCACCTAATCTGAAAGCTCGTCCCACGACTGACTTTGCCAAAGAAGGCTTATTCAATATCCTGAACAATCGGATCGAATGGGAAAAAACCACTGCCCTCGATCTTTTTTCGGGAACAGGAAGCATCGCCTTTGAACTTGTGTCGCGTGGCTGCCCACAGGTAACGAGCATCGAGATAAATCCTACTCATTATCAGTTTATTTGCAAAACAAAAGATTTACTGAATGCTGAAGAGTTATATCCTCTAAAGACCGATGTATTTAAGTATCTCCAATTAACGAACGAAAAATTTGACTTTATTTTCGCTGACCCTCCATACGATCTTCCTCAGGGCAAAACGATACCCCTCATTATTCTGCAAAAACAATTGCTGCAACCGGAAGGAATATTTATCATGGAGCATTCTAAATCAGTCGATTTTTCCGATCTGCCCTTATTTGTCGAAAAACGCAGCTACGGCAATGTTCATTTTTCGATTTTCGAAAACCGATGAAGAGAGGGCTATTTCCTAAAAGGCGGTTTTACAACTTCTGCTTTAACGGGTTTGTTACGGATATTGATATAAATGGGTGTTCCGGGCTTGGCATATTCGGGTTTCACATAGCCTAGACCTATTCCAACTTTTAAAACAGGCGACATGGTGCCCGATGTTACTTTGCCGATCATTTCATTTTGCTCGTTCACTATTTCATATCCATGACGAGGAATACCCTTGTCAATCATGGTAAAGCCACAAAGTTTGCGAGGTATGCCGGCTGCTTTTTCAGCTTCGAGCGCTTCACGACCTATGAAATTATTTCCATCCACAAATTTCGTTATCCACCCCAATCCAGCCTGTAGCGGCGTTGTCGTATCGTCGATGTCGTTACCGTAGAGGCAGAAGCCCATTTCGAGGCGCAAGGTATCTCGTGCACCCAAGCCGGCAGGTTTTATTCCGAATTCTTTCCCCGCATCGAAAATAGCATCCCATATCTGTTTCCCGAACTCGGGATAAAAATAAAGCTCGAAACCTCCGGCGCCGGTGTATCCCGTGTTGGAAATAATGACATTGTCCACTCCGGCTATTTTCCCTGTAACAAAAGAATAATACGGAATGGAAGAAAGATCGACATCGGTAAGTTTCTGCAGCGTATCTTTGGCTTTAGGCCCTTGCACGGCCAATTGCGCCGTGTGATCAGAGGCATTCTCGATTTCGGCACCCATCGTATTCTGTTTCTGACACCAAGCCCAATCTTTTTCGATGTTGGCCGCATTCACCACCAGCATATATTTTTCGGGCTCGTAATGATATAGAAGAAAGTCGTCGATAATTCCACCGTTTTCGTTCACAAAACACGTATATTGAGCCTTCCCAACCGACAGGGAAGCAACATCGTTGCTCGATACTTTCTGAACAAAATCAAACGACTTTGTACCTTTAACCCAAAATTCGCCCATGTGCGAAACATCGAAAACGCCTACCGAATTGACTACCGTCAAATGTTCGTCGATAATTCCCGAATATTCGATCGGCATATTATAACCGGCAAATTCATGCATTTTTGCTCCCAGAGCAATGTGGAAATCTGTAAAGGGTGTTTTTTTCATAATTATCTTATAATTAAAAGATTATCGATTTAAAATTTTCTACCGATATGACATAAATTGTTTATTTGCAATCTTTTTCTACCAATTCGGCTATTTTTACTATTACGTCAACAGCTTTGTACATAGAAGGAATAGGAATAAACTCATAACGCCCGTGAAAATTCAAGCCTCCGGCAAATATATTTGGGCAAGGCAAGCCCATAAAAGACAAGCGCGCTCCGTCTGTTCCTCCACGAATAGGTCGTACAATTGGTGTCACGCCAACCTCTTGCATCGCACGAAATGCGTAATCGATCACATGAGGCACAGGCTCTATTTTTTCACGCATGTTGTAATATTGATCTTTCAACTCGAGCTTGATGCGGTGATCATAAATCGTGTTCAAAAAATTCACTGCATTTACCATCTGTTTCTTTCGATTTTCGAACTTTGTCCGATCATGATCGCGAATGATATACGAAACAGTAGCTTCATCCACAGTACCTTGTATAGAAGTGAGATGAAAAAAACCTTCATACCCTTCGGTATATTCGGGCCGTTCATTCGCCGGAAGCATTGACACCAATTCGTTAGCTATATGCAGAGCATTAATCATCTTATTTTTAGCATAACCCGGATGTACATTTCGTCCCTGAATCGAAATCTTGGCCGAAGCAGCATTAAAATTTTCGTATTCCAACTCGCCAATTTCTCCCCCGTCCATCGTATAAGCCCATTTTGCACCAAATTTTTCGACATCGAATTTATCCGGACCACGACCTATTTCTTCATCTGGTGTAAAGCCGATACGAATTTTACCATGTTTGATCTCAGGATGATCCAAAAGATATTCAATCGCTGTCATAATTTCTGCAACACCGGCTTTGTCATCAGCACCGAGTAAAGTATTCCCGTCGGTAACAATCAAATCTTCGCCCTTATGATTCAACAATTCCGGAAAATCGTTAGGCGAAAGAACGATATTCGATACCTCGTTTAAAATGATATCGTTGCCATCATAATTTTTCACGATGCGTGGCTTTACGTTTTGGCCACTCATATCCGGACTTGTATCGAGATGGGCAATAAATCCTATCGTTGGAACTTTTTTGTGAGTATTGGCGGGAAGAGTGGCCATCAGGTAGCAATTATTGTCAAGTGAGATTTCCGAAAGACCAATATCGTTTAATTCTCTTTCCAGCTCTTTGGCTAAATTAAACTGTTTTGAGGTGCTTGGAGTCTGATCACTGTTTTCATCAGATTGTGTATCAATTTTTACGTACGAAATAAATCGATCTATAAGGTTCATAATAAAGACATTTATTTATTATACATCGCCCGGCGGGTTGTATTCTTTATCTCTTACAAAGATAAACAAAGGGTTTAAAAGGAAAAAATCTATTTTAATTTTTGAAGCTTACAAAAAAATATCTATCTTTGCTTTCGGGTAAGTCCTATACGGCCAGCTCCCAACGAATCCCCCAGGTCTTGACCGAAGCAAGGGTAATTGGTTGTAGCGGCGCGATATAGTAAGCTTACCCTTTTTTTTGTTGTAAAAAAAGCCTTATCCCCTGGATAAAAGGAAAAGGCTTTGGGGAAAACTGCGAAAAAGCAGTTCTAAGCGATTTTTGGAAAAAACTTTTTGTCGAGAGAATATTCTCCGGCTCCGATGAATATCAGTGAAATATAAACAATCAAAAGGTCAAGAGCATGACCATAAACCATGAAATTATCGCCGGCAAACAAATGAGTTGCCAGAGCTACTGTCATATTTCCGGCAAGGAGAATAGCTGCAGGACGAAAAAACAATCCGAGTGCCAATAAAACTCCGCCAACAGTCTCGGCAAAGGCCGCTAAAAATCCCCAAAAAGCAGGAGCAAACGTAATTCCGAAATAGGACATCGAACTACCTAAATATGACCAGGTTTCAACTCCACCCATCATCTTAGGTATTCCATGTAAGAAGATGGAGATACCCAATGCGACTCTTAAAAATAATAAACCGGAGTGCAAAAATTTTTGTTTTAATTCCATTGCAATTAAATTTGTATTGTTAGTAATCATTTTTCTGCCTTTTAACTATGTTTAAAAACAAAAGGTTTATCTTTCAACTATAAATAAAATCTATATGACTACATTTGCCCCTTTCTCAAAACCATTATATGTAATGTTGAAACCCTGCGGTTCATCATGCAACCTTGCTTGTGATTATTGTTATTATCTTGAAAAAACAAAACTCTACTCGCAAAATAAACATCGAGTAATGAGCGATACGCTCTTGGAGAGATTTGTAAAAGAATATCTGGAGTCGCAAACCATGGGCCAAGTGCTTTTTACCTGGCATGGAGGAGAGACATTGATGCGTCCGATCGAATTTTATCGGAAAGCCCTTGACTTACAAAAAAAATATGCGAACGGCAGACAAATCGATAATTCTATTCAGACAAACGGCACTCTGCTCACGGATGAATGGTGTAAGTTTTTTAAAGAAAACAATTTTCTCGTTGGAATTTCTATCGATGGTCCCCAAGAATTCCACGACGAGTATCGCCGAGACAAGATGGGTCGTCCATCTTTTCTTAAAGTGATGCACGGCATTGAATTACTGAAAAAATACGATGTGGAATTTAACTGCATGGCTGTAGTAAACGATTATAACGCCGACTATCCATTAGAATTTTATCATTTTTTCAAGGAAATCGGTTGCCAATATCTGCAATTTACACCCATTGTCGAGAGGATTAACCGTCATCCTTCACCCTTGACATTAGCTACAGCTACGGCATCCGAAAAAGATGCTGACCTTGCGCCTTATAGTATCAAACCCAAACAATGGGGCAATTTTTTGTGTGCCATATTCGACGAATGGGTTCGCGAAGACGTGGGTAAAACATTCGTGCAAATATTCGATTCTACCCTTGCCAATTGGGTGGGCGAACAACCTGGATTATGCACAATGGCCAAAACATGTGGACATGCAGGCGTTATGGAATTCAACGGAGATGTGTATTCTTGTGATCATTTTGTATTCCCGGAATATAAGTTGGGGAATATCTATTCCGAAACACTTACTTCAATGATGTATTCAGATCAACAGCTAAAATTCGGCAACGATAAATTTGATAAACTGCCGCGACAATGTAGAGAATGTGATATGCTTTTTGCTTGTTACGGAGAATGTCCCAAAAATCGGTTCGTAAATGATCGATACGGTGAGCCTGGTTTGAATTATCTTTGCGAAGGCTACTACCGATTTTTTACTCACGTAGCACCATACATGGATTTCATGAAACAGGAACTTTTAGCTCAACGAGCTCCGGCCAATGTAATGGAATGGATTAAAAAAGGAAAACCATAATAAAAAAACCAGATCAAAACGATCTGGTTTTTTTATTATGTACCCATGTTCCGATTAATTCTCAGCCTTTCGAGCCGAATAATTGATTTTTAGGGCGTAAGCTTTTCGTAATGCCTGCTTGACATCGCTTATATACTTCATTCGGGTATTTTCATCTGCCTTAATCGAAACAGTCATAAACTGTTGATCGGCCTCATTCAAACTTGCTTTTTCCTGAGCAATGTAATCCTGAATATCGTCTATCCCTGCGAGTTTGTCGTTCAACTGCATCTGAGTCCCTGTTCCGAGTCTCGGATCAACGGGAATACCAATATTAATATAGGTCACAAGCGATTTTTTCTCCAATTTTTGGACTTCAGAAGCCGATGGTAATTTAAATTTCACTTGCAATTCTTCCGATCGCATTGTTACTGTAACCATGAAGAAAAACAATATCGCAAAAATCATGTCGGGCATCGAGGACGTGTTCAGTTCAGGCATTGTTCTGCCACCAGACTTATTAAACTTTCCCATATTAATTTCCTCCTCCGTAATTTTTGGGTTCTGCTTCCGATATACGTTGCGGATAAAGCTTATTGATTTTCTCCTGTTGATCGGGAAGCAAATCGGCGTAGTGCTTGTTGAAGTACTTGAGCGCCGCTTCTTCTCGCAATTCGTTATAAGCTTTTACCAATTCGTTCTGAACAGCAATATATGCTTTATAACTGGTAGTGGCATCATTCTGAAGTGAAATCACGTGATCAGCCGTTGTCATTACTCGCCCAATAGGCTCTCCAAAATCTTGTTCAATGAGCTCGGGCAAGTTTGGATTGTTGTTTGGGTTTGTTACAAATTCTTTCACTTTGTCCTTCAATCCTACTTTTCCACCTCTACCAACCATTTCAGTGATATTTGCATACCATTCATCGCCCAACTGATCTCTGACCATTGTTTGATTTTGGCTATTTACCAATACCACCATCAAGTTTCGTCTTTGAACTTCCATTTCTTGAAGATTTTGTTCGTCCTGAGGTGGCGCAGGCAAACGTCTCGCCAAACCAGTGTCAGTATCCATCGAAGAAGTCACCAGGAAGAAAATAAGCAAAAGAAATGAAATATCGGCCATTGAGCTCGAATTAAGCCCGGGAACCTTTTTTTTCGTTTTTGCCATTTTTAATTTGTTTTTTTACTTCCCCTTAAGGGGATAACTTTATCAATAATTATTTACTTTTTCTTCGATTTACTTAATAACGGAGTAAATACGATAGCCAAAATGACCAACGTCAGCATGACATAGATACTGAAAATCCACATATCGGTCATTTTGAGTGTACCTGGAACGTTATCCGGCCCTGTATATCCCACAATATTCAGTGGTTTGCCACTACCTATTGTATAGGTAATTCCAAATAAAGCAAGCATTGCTAATAATACCAACAATGACTCAATAGCTCCTTTTCTGTTTGTTTTTAGAGTTGAAAAGAAACCCGAAATAGCAAACAAAAGAAGCGTTACGATTGTAGCAAAAAGTAATGCATAAATCCAATAAATAAGGATATCGGTATTGCGTGGTTCTTGCAACCCGACTAACTGAGGCAGTTGTTTTTCTGCCGATACGTTACCTCCCAAAAAGAACAAGGCTACTACAATAAGCGTGATTCCAATTGTGATGTATAAAACCCTGTTGGAAGTTTTGTGTATTTTCGTTACTGCCATGATTTATCAAAGTTTTTTGTATTTTACCGTTGTATTTAATTACTTGATCGAGGAAAGTAATGGATGCATCTTCCATTTTGTTGAGGATTCCTTCAAGTTTGTTCAGAATGTAATTATAAAATACTTGAAGAGTAATAGCAACGATAAGACCAAACACCGTCGTAATAAGAGCAACCTTCATACCGGCAGCAACGATGGTAGGACTGATATCGCCGGCTTTCTGAATATCGTCAAAAGCCTGCACCATACCGATAACCGTTCCCAAGAATCCCAGAGATGGAGCAATGGCGATAAACAATGTGATCCAGGACAAATTTCTTTCCAGCAAACCACTTTGAACGCCTCCATAAGAAACTACCGAACGTTCAACAACATCAGGTCCTTGATCTATACGCAGCAACCCCTGATAGACTATGGATGCGATCGGCCCTTTTGTGTCGCGCGCAATGTTCTTGGCACCTTCAATATCACCTTGTGCGAGAGCATCTCCAACTTTTGAAAGCAATCCTTTGGGATCAACATCTGCCAAACTAAGATAAATGATTCTTTCGAGGGCGAAAGCCAAACCTAAGATAAATACGATAGCAATTGAGCTCATGAAACCTGCTCCACCTTCGATGAATTTGATTTTTAGAGCTTGATGTAAACCGCCATTAGATTCCGCAATTGCTATTGCTTCAGCTTCCGCAGGGGAACTCTCGGCGGGAGCTTGAACTTCTGTGGTTTGTGAAGCAGAATCTACAGGGGCAGTCGCGTCTTGAGCTAAAATGACCGACGGCAGACCTACAGTCATCATACCGAAAATGGCGAAAATTGCAAATAACTTTTTCATTGTGTGTTTAATTTTTTAGGATTAATGATTTTGTTTTGTTTTGTTTTTAATGAATTTATTGTTTTTGTTTAGCTTCTATTTCTTTCTATGTCATTTTTAAGTGCTGAGTGCCTTAGCGGAGAGAGCGGGATTCGAACCCGCGATACGCTTTTGACGTATACACGCTTTCCAGGCGTGCCTCTTCAACCACTCGAGCATCTCTCCTGAGGGAGATTTTATGAAAACGGGTGCAAATTAATAAATTTATTTCATTCACATGCTATTCCGGATACAAAAATATAGATTTAAATCTAATATCGTTCTTTGTTTTCTCTTATTTATAAATAATAAAACATTTTCGAGCACAAAGAAAAAAAAATTTCTTTTACCATAAAAAAATTTGGAAAAGTTTGTCGGCATTTTTTTTTGTAATTTCTGCAATTTCTTCTTGTTCTAAATTATATATTGCACTCAATTTGTTGACAATCGCACTGATATAAGAAGGCTCGTTTCTTTTGCCGCAAAAAGGAACCGGAGAAAGATAAGGTGCATCCGTTTCTATTACAAGACGTTCG
This sequence comes from Seramator thermalis, assembly GCF_004138125.1. GTDB lineage: Bacteria > Bacteroidota > Bacteroidia > Bacteroidales > Dysgonomonadaceae > Seramator > Seramator thermalis. The sequence goes on along the minus strand of NZ_RXHS01000002.1, from coordinate 168,506 downwards.
ATCGGGCAGTGTCGGAGTGTTTCGGCCAAATTTGAATTTTTAAACGTAACTATTCCGTTTATTCCAACGTAAAAATTAGGCAATTGAAGTATCTCCGACAACTCTTCAAAAGTTCCGGCGAAACTGTGAAATACTCCTTTGAGTTTCTCCGCACCAACCTTCCGTATGCTTCGCAATACCTCTTGGCTTGCATTGCGGGAGTGAATTGAAACCGGCAGCTCTTTTTCGATGCTCCATCGGAGTTGTTCTTCGAAAACGAAAATTTGTTCTTTTTCATAAGTAGTGTCCCAATACAAGTCGATACCTATTTCACCAACGGCAATATATTTTTCGGAGATAAGCTCACCATAAATGGTTTCCAACCGTCTTTCCCAATTTATATCTACGCTTGATGGGTGAAGACCCATCATCGGAATAAAAAAGGATTGATCTTCCCGATAAGTTTTTTTCAATCGATCAATCGATTGGTCGTCGATATTGGGTAGGAGTACTTTGCTCACACCTGCGCCAAGCGCTCTGTCCACTACTGCCGACAAATCTTCTGAAAAATCAGGTTCGTAAAGGTGCGAATGTGTATCTATCAGATTCATTTCTATGATTTTTCTCCCTTTCGATAATAATATATGATGCCATACTCTCTGTTTTTCCGAAGGCGATCCTCGAGTGTATTTTTCTCGTTATATTTCTCTACTTGATTCCAGATGTTGCAGATCACCCTGTCAACGTCTTCTCTCAATGCTTCAACCTCTTTCAGTGCTCGCAAAGTATTTTGATGACGAACTGTTTGTTTGGCATATTCTTCTTCGAAGATAGAGAAAATAACTTTTACCTTAGCCAAGGAAGGATTAAAGATTGGAACACCACCTTTGGCAGTTCGTAGTTCTTCGCCTTGCAGCACTTTTTTGCCCCAGATAAGAAGCAATTCGTTGGATGTTAACTCGGGTACGATTAAGTTATGGTTTTCAAGACCATACAAAGCAAGTTGCTCTGACTTAATTTCAGAACGTATCACGCACATATATAAAACCTGAATGAAATGCGACAAATATATTCGCGCATTTTTTGCTTTCAGTTGAAGTTGTTTTCCTGCCTTAACCCAGATTTCGTAGTATTGACGATATTGCTTGCATTTACGCTCGAAGAGCAAAAGCAAAGTTTCGGCTTCAGATAATGTTTTGTTATCGATTAACGACTGTCGAAACTCTTCGCCGGAGCTTTTTTGGACAGCCGTTTTCAAAGCACGAATGCGAGCAAGATCGGTATTTGGTAATCGTCGATAAGGCATTTTTCAAAACATGTTCTAACGTTTCACCGGATCTATTTCTCCCGGTACATTAAATTCTCAGCCATAGTCAGTAATTCACTCTTTCGCCAATCGGGAACATCGATACTCGAGAAACAATCCATCGCCATCAAGTAATATTGCTCGATAATATTTTCGGAAACGGTCTTCAAATGGAGAGCATCATAAATATTTCGAACAGCTTCAATCTTGGCATCCGAATCAGAATCTGCGTCGTTAAACCATTTTTCGAGTTCTTTTCGTTGAGAGTTGTTGGCTTTTTCGAGTGCTTTGATGAGTAGAAAAGTTTTCTTGTTGCAAACGATATCTCCTCCAATTTTTTTGCCAAAAGTTTTACTGTCTCCATACACGTCAAGCAAATCATCCCTAAGTTGGAAGGCAATTCCGATATTTATCCCAAAGCGATACAAAAGGTCAGCATCTATTTCGGGAGCACCCGAAACCAATGCGCCAATTTTGAGCGCACAGGCAATAAGTACAGCAGTCTTTAAACGCACCATTTCGATGTATTCATCCTCAGAAACATCTGTACGCGTTTCGAAATCCATATCGTATTGCTGTCCCCGACATACTTCGAGAGCCGTTTTAGAAAACAAGTCGAAGGTTTGGGATAACCTTTCGGAAGATACTTTGGCTATTTGCAAAAAAGCCTCAATCAGCATTGCATCTCCCGAAAGAATAGCCGTATTTTCATTCCACTTTGTATGCACAGTAGCATGTCCTCGCCGCAAATCGGCACGATCCATCAAATCATCGTGCAAGAGACTGAAATTGTGAAATATTTCGATCGCCAATGCGGGAGAAATAGCATGATCAACTTCTTCGGAAAAAAGATTTGCTGCGAGAAGTGTGAACACCGGTCGAACTCTTTTCGCTCCCAACGATAAAATATACCTGATTGGTTCAAACAAAGTATTTGGAGATTTTTCGAATGAGAGATTTTGAATAGAATCGTTGATTATTTTTTCTAAAGCGGAGATTTTGTAGATCATCGGCAAATAAGTCGTGTTTTGCAATAAAAGCTGCCTTTAATTACAAAAGCAGCTTTTACTCATTGATTTGTAAAAATATTTTTTATTGTTGGAGTCGGAATACAACAGGTAGTGTGAAGCGGACGCGCACAGGCTTTCCACGCTGCATACCGGGTTTCCATTTCGGCATCGATTGAATCACGCGGACGGCTTCTTTGTCGAGAGAAGGGTCAACACCACGAACTACCTGAACATCAGTAATACTACCGTCTCTTTCGACCACGAAGTTACAAATCACACGCCCCTGAATGCCATTCTCCTGAGCAATAACAGGATATTTGATGTTTTCGCTCAAGAACTTCATCATAGCTGCCTGACCACCCGGGAATTCGGGTTGATTTTCAACAACCACAAAAATTTCTTCTTCCTCTTCTTCTCTCTCTTTGGGTGGTGGGGGCGGTGTATAAGTTTGGATTTGAGCCTTACTTTGATCGTCTTCCATATTGATATCGATACGGGTTTCGACCTTGGTATCTACTACCTGGATAATCTCAGGAGCCTCAGGTGCAGGAGGTGGCGGTGGCGGTGGCGGAGTTGGATCACGACGGGTGATTTCTATTTCTTCTTCAGCCACAACATCCTGAACTACCGTAGATAGATCCACTTTGCTGGTTTTCGTTGACCACTCAAAAGCTACAAACACAAGAGCCAATGCCAATACCATTCCCATAAGGATCGCCGTATCTTTTTGGTTCTCAATGTTAGCCCTCGGTGTTTTTTTGATTTCGTCTTTGTCCATTGTTTGATATTTTATGTGTCAATTAATTCTCGATTTCTGTCTTTCGTTGCAAAAATAGGTATTTTTTTATTATCACGTTGTTTTTCGCGAATAAAATTCTTAAAAAAAACAGCATATATCCTTCTCTTTTGAGCTCAAAACCTTAAAAAAAACAAACATTTTCAAAACGCACCCATTCCAATTTTTACCATATCGACCTGAAACAATTGAAGGATAACATCTTAAGATATTTCGAAACTCAGGATTTTAGCTTGTAGATATCATTCAAATTTCGTCCGTATCCATCATAATCGAGTCCATAGCCGACGATAAAATCACTCGGAATTTCCATCGCAACATAGTCGAGTTTCAAATCGCGTTTCAAAGCATCCGGCTTAAATAATAATGTAGCGATTTTTATTTCCAGAGGATGTTGCAACCCAAGTTCATCGACCAGTGACACCATCGTATTTCCACTATCTACAATATCTTCTACAATGACGACTGTACGTCCTTCGATGGATTCATTCAATCCCAAAACTTCCTTAACCTTTTCGGTACTCGAAGTTCCCTGATAGGAGGCCAAACGCACAAATGTAATTTCACACGGTATCGAAACCTTCTTCATGAGTTCGCCTGCAAACATGAATGCACCATTGAGCACTGCCACAAAGATGGGATTTTTTCCCGCGAGATCGTGATTGATTTGGTGGGCAATCCGTTCGATATTTTTTTCTATTTCGTTGGATTGAATGAAGAGCTCGAACTCTTTATCCTTGATTTTTACACTTTTCATCCGTTAATTGATATATGATGGTTGAAATAAAGAGGCAAAATTACTATTTTTTGTCGATTTACAGAGGAAAAATTAAATCGGTTATTTATATTTTTTTGAAATATCATGGTTCTGATCTTACTTTTTTAAGATATAACGTCGATCTGAATGTTGTTCTCCAAATAATCTCGCAATTGTGATTATTTTTGAGAATTGAGTTGATAGTAGAAATATCGAGAAATATAGTTTTTGCACTCATGAAAAAAGACAAAATAGAAATAAAAAATCATTCGAACCAAATACGACGCAAGTACGACGCAAATACGACGGAAACATAGAACGAATAAACTATAGAAAATAGAAAAAAACGGCTCAACCTTTCCGCAAAAAATTGCACTTCTAAGTTGAACTTAACAGATAAAATTCTTTCACCAAATCGATATATGCAGGCGAATATTCTTTTGGCCGGATCTCGATGGTCAATTCGTTTTCGAAAATAAGATCGGGCACATCGTTCGTGAATTCGACGAGTATCCTTTTGGGAAATTTGGAATGAGACAAAGAGAAAACATGGGTTATACGCGCAGGATGCCAACCAAAATCGCTTGCAGCAAACAAACTTCGCCGCTTCTGCAAATAAGGAATGATTATCGAAAACCGGGCATGTTTGGTGGCTATTTGTTTCGCTCCACAAAATAATTCTTCCAAACTAAGCGTGTCCGAATGTCGGGCAAGCGAACGTGAATGATCGGGGGAACGTAATGAATCGGCAAAGAAAGGAGGATTAGAGACCAAAAGATCGAATTTTTGGGTTGACTTTGCCGAAAATTCCTGAAAAGGAATCCGTCTTATATCAATTCGCTCCGAAAATGGTGAAAAACGAACGTTTTCTTCTGCCTGATCGGCCGCGTCCTCATCTATCTCGAGGGCCACAATCGAAGCATCTGCGTTCCGCTGAGCAAGCATGAGAGATATTAAACCGGTTCCTGTGCCAATATCCAAAATTCGGTGTGCATGTTCCACGTTTGTCCAAGCTCCCAGCAAAACCCCATCGATACCAACTTTCATGGCACACCGATCTTGATGGACAACAAATTGCTTAAATTGAAAATAACTGTTTGACATTTCCCGTACTTTATAAACTTGGCACGAATTTTGGAATAAAGACTCAAAAACATTGCAAATGTAATCGAAAATCCAACGTAAGATTGTTTGAAAGAGTTTAAAGAAGAAAAATTCAAGAAGGAAAAATATGTTACCAAAAAAATTATATACACAGGGAAGTGACGAATCGGATCAGAACGTTGTGTCGTTCATAACAGGTGATTTTTCTAACGATGGAAGTGAATTGGACGAATCGGTTCTGTTGGAAACTATTCCTATTCTGCCATTGCGCAATACGATTGTCTTTCCGGGAAGTGGTTTGCCCATTTCGGTCGGACGAAGCAAATCGTTGAATCTGGTTCGTTCTCTCGGTAAAAAACATCGATATATCGGCCTGGTATGCCAAAAAGACACTGACATTGACAATCCCGAGCCCGACGACCTCTATCATATTGGCGTCATTGCCGAAGTTTTGAGGGTGATCGAATTGGCCGACGATAATTTGAGCATTATCATTCAGGCCAAAAAACGTTTCGAATGGACCAAAATGGTTCAAACAGATCCGTTTTTCGTGGCAACTTACAAAATTCGGGACACCATAAAAGCAGCCGACGACGATAAGGAATATAAAGCCATTCTGGACAGCATACGCGATGCAATGATTCAGATGCTCAATATGTTGGGCGAGCCGCCAAAAGAGCTGATGGCGACCATTCAAAACGAATCATTTTCGAATATGCTGGTGAGCTATTGCGCGACCAATCTGCCCATCAACAACCGCGAAAAACAGGAATTGCTGAACATCGACAACGAAAAAGATTTGGCTTACCGCTTGTTGATGATACTCAACCGCGAAATACAAATTCTGGAACTGAAAATGAATATCCAGATGAAAACCCGCGAAGATTTGAGTCAGCAACAAAAGGAGTATTACCTGCAACAGCAACTCAAAACCATTCAGGAAGAATTGGGTGGAAACACTCAGCAAATCGAAATCGACGAATTTCGCAAAAAGGCGAAAGAGAAGAAATGGAATGCCGACGTAGCCGAAACTTTTGAGAAAGAGGTCAAGAAACTTGAGCGACTGAATCCACAATCGCCTGACTATTCCGTGCAATATGGCTACCTGCAAACGATTCTCGAGCTGCCTTGGAACGAATATACGCAGGATAATTTCAACCTGAAAAATGCTCAGAAGATTCTCGATCGTGACCACTTCGGAATGGAAAAAGTAAAGGAACGCATCATCGAGCATTTGGCCGTTTTAAAGCTAAAAGGCGATATGAAATCGCCAATCTTGTGTCTCTACGGACCTCCGGGCGTAGGCAAAACATCACTCGGAAAGTCTATTGCCGAAGCACTCAACCGCAAATACGTCCGCATTTCGCTGGGAGGATTGCATGACGAAGCCGAAATTCGTGGTCATCGTCGCACCTACATTGGGGCAATTCCGGGACGTATTATTCAGAATATTGCCAAAGCCGGTTCATCCAATCCCGTTTTTGTGCTCGATGAAGTGGATAAAATCGGGAACGACTTCAGAGGCGATCCATCTTCGGCATTGCTCGAAGTGCTCGATCCGGAACAAAATTCGGCTTTCCACGACAATTATCTTTCCATCGACTATGATTTGTCGAAAGTACTGTTCATTGCTACGGCAAACGATTTGAACAGCATTCCGCAACCTCTTCTCGACCGTATGGAACTGATTAACGTGGGAGGATACATCACCGAAGAAAAAATAGAAATTGCCGCCCGCCACCTGCTTCCGAAGGAAATGGCCAATCACGGCATACCTCTCGACGCATTCACGATTCCGAAAAAAACGCTCGAACTGATGATCGAAAACTATACTCGCGAATCGGGCGTCCGCGAATTGGACAAGCAAATAGCCAAAGTGTTGCGTCGCGTAGCGCTTAAGATTGCCACCAACGAACCTTATCCAGCTCAGCTGCAACCGGAGGATTTGAAGGAATATTTAGGCGTACAGCGTTATACGAAAGATCGGTATCAGGGCAATGAATATGCCGGTGTGGTTACCGGCCTGGCATGGACAGCCGTTGGTGGTGAAATTCTCTTCGTGGAAAGCTCACTGAGTCGCGGCAAAGAATCAAAGCTGACACTCACCGGCAATCTGGGAGACGTGATGAAAGAATCGGCCATGTTAGCAATGGAATATATCCGCTCGCACGCCGATGAGTTAGGGATCGATCCAAAAGTTTTCGAACAATGGAACACTCACATTCATGTTCCCGAAGGTGCAATTCCCAAAGATGGCCCTTCAGCGGGTATTACGATGATAACTTCGCTGGCATCGGTTTATACGCAACGAAAAGTACGAGCCAACCTGGCAATGACGGGCGAAATTACGCTTCGCGGCAAAGTGCTTCCCGTTGGAGGAATTCGCGAAAAAATACTGGCTGCAAAGCGTGCAGGTATCAAAGACATTATTCTGAGCGAAGAAAACCGAAAGGATATCGAAGAAATCAAGCCTTCGTACCTGAAAGGACTGAAGTTTCATTATGTGAATGATGTACGTGAAGTTCTCGAATTTGCTCTTTTGAAAGAAAAGGTGAAAAATCCGGTCGATTTGTCCGTGAAATAATAATACGACTTGAAATAATTGATGACAAAAAGCTGAGGGAAAAGATTTCGAAGTCTTTTCCCTCTTTTCTTTTGATAGTTCTCAAATTATAACCAACAACTTTCGGGCAAATCACTATTCGTTTGCAGCTTTCAAGATGCGTTCCACTGCGAGCTTCGAACTGATGATGGCCATCGGCAGTCCTGCACCCGGCACTGTAGATGCGCCCACGTAAAACGTGTTGTCGAATTCTTCATCGGCATTTTTCGGTCGAAAAGCTCCAATCTGGTTCATGGCATGCGATAATCCCAGCCCGGCACCCTTATATAGATTAAAACGATCTTGCCAATCTTCCGGTGTAAAACTTTTTCTGAAAACAATGTTTTTCGAAATATCCTGATGTATTCTTTTTGAAAAATCGGCAACGATACTATCAATAATATCCTCTTTGTCCACCCAATCGGTTTTGTACAAAAGATTCGGTACAGGACACACAAAAAACAGGGCTTCATTACCCACAGGAGCACAATCGGGATTGTATTTCGAAACTACATTTACATAATAATATGGTTTCTCGAGCGTTCCGGGATTTTGCATCACATTTTTGGCATACTCTTCATAATTATTTCCTAAAAAATAATTATGATGGTCCACTTGCGGTAATTTCGTATCGACACCCAAATAAAATGTCAGATAACCCATTGTCCAACTCATTTTTTGCAATTTCTCATTTGAAAACTTATTTCTTTTCAGCACTTTTCCTCTGAAATAAGCTGCGTCGGAATTAATTACAAAAATATCTGCATTCCATTTCTTCCCATCTTTGTCGATCAACGAAATCAATTTACCTTCGCGAGCTTCAAAATCGACTATTTCGGTATTGTAGTGAAACTTCACATTCATTTTTTCGAGCTCCGACAACAAACTCGAAACAATCGTGTACATGCCACCTTCAACGTTATAATATCCCTTGTGTTTGAATTCGATATAAGATAACAACGTGTAAACGGCATTGGTGTCGAACGGGGTGCGCCCGAGAAAAAACGCGATGAGCGAAATAATCTGACGGCTCTCCTTAGCATCGAAATAACGTCCGACTTGTTGCCAAAAACTTCGAAAGAGTACATCGATATGCTTGGGGTTCACCTGCATGAGCGATCGCAGATACTGCGGGATATTATCAAAATTGCGCTTAATGACGATATCCACCGTATCGTTATACAATGCCTCGCTTTTATTGAGATAAGCAGTGAATTTCCGTTGAAAATCGGGCTCAATATCAGAAAATTGCTTGGTGAGTTTCTGTAAATCTTTATACAGCAAAAAATTTCGATCACTTCCATTAAAATTAACTGTGTATAACGGATTGAGTTCGGTGAAAGCGAATGGCATTTTAATTCCGGAATCTGCTACAAGTTCTTCAAATTCATACGGCATGGTGAAAAAACTCGGACCTGTATCGAATGTAAAACCATTCTGTTTGATTTGATTCAATCGCCCGCCGGCTTGACGATATTTTTCGACGAAAGTAACGTCGAAACCTCTTGATGCCAATCGCAATCCGGTGGACAGACCGCCCATGCCGGTTCCGACAATCAATACTTTTTTCGTATTCTTCATAAATTATGAATTGATTTTTTTTAAAGTTTGTGGATATAGCGTATTTCTCACCCATTCAAATTCAGGCTCGGCTTCGAGTGCTTTTTGGCAAAACGCCGCTGCTTTTTGATATTCTTTCATCTCGTAATAAGCGTTGACAAGCGTTGCTAAAAGATTCAGATAATTCCAATTTTGCCTGATCTGCCATTTTCCTGCTTCTGCCAGTGCAAGCGCCTGTAAATATTTCTCCAATGCTTTCTGCTTTGAACCCCCCGCAATAGGCGGCGTATAATAATTAATGTTTCCCAATTGCAAGAAGGCAAACGGATTTTGAGGATCTTTTTTTAGCGCTTGATCGGCAAAATCCAAACTTTTTTTGCCGATGAGAGGCGCTTTGTAGTTGTGCAAGCCGATTTCGAAACCGATTAATGCCGATTTATAAAAATAAACCATCGACGGAGCATAATTTTTCTTTTCCAAAGTCTCAAGATGATTCTCCATAGTTTTCATCAACATTTGCACATCTTTCTTGTTTTCTTTCTGACCTAAACTCCAGCCAATGTATCCATAATAATAATTGATCAAATCGAGACGTTCTTTATCCGATTTTTGCGGAGCAGCTTCCAACTTGTCAAGTGTAGCTTTCCACAAATTCATATTTCCGGTAATAAATGCCTGATAAATTTGAGGATTGTTTTGAGCTTTAGAATGAAAACTGAAAGCTATACAAACAAAAATTAGGAATAAATTTTTCGACCTTTCCATAAAAGATTTTTAGAATGTGATGAAGAAACAGATTTTATAATTACCTGAATTAAAAACAGATGCTGCATCAACATATATTTCAGATTATCGACTACACTTTGACTGCTGACGAGCGAAACCAACACTTTGGTTGTCAAATAAAGGGTAAAATACAAAACCGGGACAATGAAGTTGAAATGCGAAACCACCACTGGTATAAAACCGAGCGTAGTTACAAACCAGAAAATAAATGCCAGAAACGCGGAATTGCCAAAAAACATCCGTACATTTTTCGAAAAGCCGTTTAATGCTTCTTCATAACCGCCGTACATGCGACATTGCACTCTTTCATCTCCAACCAGACATGCAATTCTTTCCCGTTTTCTTTTCAGATAACGCGAAATGGCAATATCTTCCACAGGTGAATTTCCGAATACCCGATGCAAATCGTATTTCCGATAAACCGAAGAACGAAAAAACATGAATTGACCATTTGCAGCCGAATGAGATGAAAAAGGCGACTTGCGGACAAAAACTAATGGGAGTAAAGTCAGCAAAATATAATTCATGATCGGAACACTCTTTTTTTCACCGGATGTAAGCATAATTTGCTTAGGGAAAACCGAGAGCAATGCGGTCTGATATTCGCCTGCAAAGTCGATAGAATCTTCGATTACGGAATTTTTAAGCCGCACATCGGCATCCACAAACAAAAAGTAATCACCCTTAGCATGCGATGCCAATACGTGACAAGCATGATTTTTACCGAGCCATCCCTCCGGCAATTTTTCCGAACTTACAAGTCGAATGTATTGATTGTGCAGCGCAAAATCGTTTACGATTTCTGCCGTTCTGTCGGTTGATTCGTCATCGTAAATAATAACTTCCACATTTTTATAAGTCAGTCTCTCGATATCGCCGAGCAAATTTCCGATATGTGCCTCTTCGTTGCGAGCGGGAATCAGGATTGAAACCATCTCGTTGTGCGAAAAACTTTTTTTGCCCGACGGCCGCAGTTTTTCCGGCAAAAAGGCATTTATCAGCGAGTTTACGAACTGAATAAACGTAACCAAAATCACAAAACAAGCTATAAATTTCATCAGTAGTAAATTTGTTGGTGATACATCAAAACCGAATGATAGAAGGCGTTGTACGCCGTTTGAACAGCTGTAAAATCGTTCTCTCCTTCATACGATTGAATGTGCATAAACAACGTGGGTTTAGGGTTCACAAAATATTCGGTCAGATTGACCAAAAAAACAATCTGTATCGGATTTTTGCATTTTTGCAACACACGTTCGAGTCCTTTCTCAAAATCAACAGAATATTGATAGAGAGATGTTATTTTCCCTTGCGGAAACATTAAGACCATATGCTGCGAATCTTGAAGCAAATCGGCTGTATATTGCAAAGATTCGATAACACTCTTCGAATTCTTTCGCACCGAATATCCCCCACTCAGTCTAAAATACCAATGTTTGCGCAATTGCTCTTCGAGCATCATGAAATGGAATTTCCGCTTCAGCAACTTTACATCGAGATTCATGATCCAAAAGCCATCCCACCAACTCACATGGTTTGCCAGAAGCAAAATCGGAAGTTGTTGATCTTCAAATGCCCCGATCACTTTCACTTCGTGAAAATTTCGTCCAATCTTCCAGCTTGAATAATGTTGAAAAAATGGATAGAAAAAGAAATGATGTTTTGCTTCGAGCATATTTCTCTCAAACAATTATCGACAAAAGCACAAAAAATAGAAATTGGACAAAATACAATAATTTGGACAGGATATTTTGCGTATTAACTCCAAACATCTTCAAAATCGCAACGCACAAAAAACCGATCACATACCATGCCACATAATTTCGAAAAGGAACCGTATCACCGTACCAATACCACATATCAAGCACCGGAGCCGATTTTTCGAGAAAAAAATCATAAGCGACCATCAGCAAAGGAGCTAAAAAATACACCGTCCAAGCGGGCAATTTGGCTTCATCGAGGATGGAAGTAGCCGTATAACTCAGGAAGAGCCAATTGAGTCCGATAATGAGCGGAGTACCCCATACTTTTATTCCCATTGCACTTAAGTATGTGTAACTTCCAAAAACTGCTCCCGTATTCACGCCAATGGCCTCAACCGAAAATCCCAGCAAAAAAATGATTGAAAATGCAATCATCGCTTTGCGATTATAATCGGTATGATAAACGGCGAGCAGATAAATCCCCAACAACATCGCAAATGGCGTAATGGCCGAGAAAATCTCTCGCGAGAAAGGCAGAATAAAACCAATTAAGCCAATGGCGTAAAACAGTAAAACGAATCGCTTAACTTCTCCAAGAGGAATTTTATTTTTGGGGAAGATGTTCCATTCCATAAATTCGAAATATGAAGGTATGACGATTAAATGGCCGATTTAATTTCTGAAGTTTCCTGAAAATGAGTCGAGAACTCATCCATTATTTTGCGAAACCACACGGTAAACCGGTTGGGATCGTTCTGCAATCTTTCTTTCAAATCCGCAAGATCGATATATTCATATTCACATACCTCGTTGAGATTAGGTTTGGGTAATTCGTCGGAAAATCCGATAAAAACATGATCGTATTCATATTCAATCAGCCCCTTCCCCACTTCGGCCCGATATATAAAACGGAATATCTCCCTCAATTCGGTTTCGAGCCCCATCTCCTGTTTCAATCGTCGAGCAGCAGCTACAGAATTGGATTCACCCGGATAAGGATGCGTGCAGGCAGTATTGGTCCACAAGCTCGCAGAATGATATTTGCTTTCGGCTCGGCGCTGAAGAAGCATTTGTTTTCTCGAATTGAAAATAAATACCGAAACAGCCCGATGCAAAGCCGGGACAGTATGAGCTTGAAGTTTCTCCATCAAGCCAATTTCATTGTCGTTTTCGTCAACCAGAACAACCAAGTCGCCAGGATTGATTATCATGCAATTTTTAATTTGTTAGAAATAATAACTTTCGAAAGGATAAGCATTTTTTTTGTATCCGATATTCGAATACGTCGATGCAAAATCTGATCGGCAGGTGTTTTTCTCAGTTTTTCGAGCAAACTCAGGTAATAACGATATGCCAGCAATACGGCAATTTTTGCATTTCCGGGCAATCGGTCTATCCCAATTTTGGCATGAGCAAAATCTTGCTCGATGGAACGAATGAGGATAGATTTAACTTCTTCGTTCAAATGTGATTGCGTGAGTTCCGGAAAATAAATCCTACCCAACTCGTTGGTATCGGAGCTAATGTCTCGCAAAAAATTAACTTTCTGAAAAGCCGACCCCAAACTTCTGGCGTACTTGAAAAGTTGATCATACAAAGTTTCATCCCCTTTGCAAAAAACTTTCAAACACATCAAACCCACAACTTCGGCCGAACCATAAATATAGTCTGTCAATTCTTCCCGAGTACTGTAGTCCGTTTTTACCAAATCATAATCCATGCTTCGCAAAAAAGCATCGATGTATGACCAATCGATTTTGTATTTATTGACTGTATCGGCAAACGACAAAATGATCGGATTGGCGCTGATTCCATGTAGAATGGCATATTGAGCATCTTCCCTCAGTTTATCCAAAAGATATTTACGATCGAAAGAAGCATCGAAGGTATCGACAATTTCATCGGCAAGCCTCACAAAACCATAAATGCCATAAATAGCGTCGCGTTCGGCGTTGTCGAGCAATGAAACGGACAAAGAAAATGAAGTGCTATACTTTCGAGTTATCAGTTTCGAGATTTGGTAGCTCGTGCGCTTGAAAAAATCTATGCCCATAAAAAACGAGTGTGAAAATGATATATTTTGCAAAGATATTGGTCTAAATAAATAATCAAACAAAAAAATTGAATTTAACTAAAAACTTTGCCGACAACGGGTAAAATTTTCGTGTCTTTTTCATTATTATTAGCCGATTAGGAGTAGGGTTTATAAATGAATTTTGGACAAAAGGAGCAAAAAAAGAAAGCGCCAAATTGACGCTTTCAGTCATCACGCGGGATATTACGTTTTAAATTTCTTTGTAGTAACGAAAATCTTTCAGAATTTCCTGTAAACGTTTGCGTGCAAAAAAGATTCGACTTTTGACAGTTCCGATGGGAAGGCCAAGATGCTGGGCTATCTCTTCATATTTGTAGCCTGCAACGTGCATCGAAAATGGAATCTTATACTCATCCGTGAAACTGTTAATCGCTTTGTTTATTTCTTTGATAGTGTAAGCTCCGTCAGGAGTATCAAAGCCCGAATCCTGAGGCAAGTTGAGATGATATAAATTTTCCGATTTGTCGATAATGGTTTGGCTTCTCACTACTTTTCGATAGTTGTTTACGAAAATGTTGTGCATGATGGTGAAAACCCATCCTTTAAAATTCACGTTTTCGTAATACTTTTCCTTGTTGTCCAATACACGAAGTGTAGTTTCCTGCATCAAATCTTTTGCTTCTTCGCGATTCGCAGTTAAAGTTAAGGCAAAATTAAGCATGTTGTCCTGTAATCCAAGAAGCTTGTTTTCGAAGGAATCATTTGCTTTCATAAGACATGTTTTTTTGTGTTATTGAATCAAGAAAAAATGATTTTTCGCTGTTCATTTTTCTTTCATCCTCAACAAAGATAATATATATTTCCGAATATCCCAACTGTTTTTTATCTTAAAACGCCTAAATAGTGTTAATAAAAATTTAACAGTTTATTTATTCCTGATATTCTGATATTTAAATATATAATTAAGCGTAAGAAGCACCCTTTATTAACGATTGATTTTATTTATAATACAATTATAGCAGATAAATTATTCAAATACCTTTAAATATCTTTGTAATTTAAATTGGATCTAAATTATAAATACAGAAAATACACTACAAAAACTCGAATTTAACAAACTAAGTTAACCGATTGAGCCTCAATAAATACCCAAATAGAATTAATTCGAGATCAAGAAGAATTCGAAAACCGAATGGCACACTATTTGCAAAAGCTTAACACAGAAACAAAAAAACATTTCAACTATGATAAAAGAAGGCCAAATCGGGGTAACTACAGAAAATATTTTCCCCATCATCAAAAAATTTCTTTACAGTGATCACGAAATATTTTTGCGTGAAGTGATTTCAAATGCCGTAGATGCTACTCAAAAGCTCAAAACATTGGCGGACATAGGTGAATTCAAGGGTGAGTTAGGCGATCTCTCCATACGTGTTTCGGTGGACAAAAAGGCAAAAACCATCACCGTTTCCGATCGCGGAATCGGCATGACAGCCGATGAAGTAGATCAATATATCAATCAAATTGCCTTATCGTCGGCAAATGAATTTCTCGATAAATATAAATCGGATGCTAATGCCATTATAGGCCATTTCGGACTGGGATTTTATTCTACTTTCATGGTTTCCAAAAAGGTAGAAGTTATTACAAAATCATACAAAGAGGGCGAGCAAGCCGTAAAATGGACCAGTGAGGGCACTCCCGAATACAAAATTGAGGCGGCAGACAAAGCCGATCGCGGAACAGATATTGTTATGTATATCGATTCCGAAAACAAAGACTTTCTCGAAAAAGAAAAAATTGAATATTTGCTCAACAAGTATTGCAAATTTTTGCCCGTACCTATTGTTTTCGGGAAAAAACAAGACTGGAGAGACGGGAAATATGTCGATACGGATGAGGATAATGTCATCAACGATACCAATCCTTTATGGAAACAAAAACCGGCAGGGCTGAAAGACGAAGATTATTTGAAATTTTATCGCGAACTTTATCCGATGAGCATGGATGAACCCCTGTTCTGGATCCATCTCAATGTAGATTATCCGTTTCATCTCACCGGAATTCTTTATTTCCCGCGCATAAAGAGTAACCTCGACCTGCAAAAAAATAAAATACAACTCTATTGCAATCAGGTATTCGTAACCGATTCGGTGGAAGGCATCGTACCCGAATTTTTGACCTTGCTTCACGGCGTAATCGATTCTCCGGATATTCCGCTGAATGTATCACGATCGTACCTGCAAAGCGATAGCAACGTCAAGAAAATATCGAATCACATCACCAAAAAAGTAGCCGATAAACTCGAAGAACTGTTTAAGAAAGACCGGCCACAATACGAACAGAAATGGGATAGTCTGAAGCTTTTCGTACAATACGGAATGCTGACCGAAGACAAATTCTACGAGAAAGCAGTGAATTTCTGTCTTGTAAAAAATATCGACGATAAATATTTTACCCTCGATGAATATAAAACCCTCATCGAAGGGGCACAAACTGACAAAAACGGGACATTGGTTTATCTTTATGCCAATAGCAAGGACGATCAGTATGCTCACATCGATGCAGCTAAAAGCAAGGGCTACGACGTATTGATTATGGATGGGCAACTCGATATCCACTGGATGGGAATGATCGAGCAAAAATTCGGAAAAACCCGCTTCGTGAGAGTGGATAGCGATACGATTGATCATCTCATTCAAAAGGAGGATGTGGCAAACGTAGAGTTGACTGACAAGCAAAAAGAAAATATGACGGAAGCCGTAAAATCGTTACTGCCAACAGTTACAAAAGCTGAATTCGATGTCGATTTCAAGGCATTAAGCGAAAATGACAAGCCGGTACAAATCACCCAAAACGAATTTTCGCGACGGATGAAAGAAATGTCGGCTATGCAGCCGGGAATGGCTTTTTATGGCGAAATGCCCGACATGTTTCAGGTTGTACTGAATGTAAATCACCCACTCATCAAACAAGTGATAAACGAAGTTGAAAACAGGGAAAAAGACGACATGAAAGCGTATGCTTCGGAAAATAAAAAATTGAAACAGATGATAGACTTGGCGCTTCTTTCGAACGGAATGCTGAAAGGCGAAGCTCTGAGCGACTTCATCAAACGAAGTATCGATTTAATGTAAGAGAGACAACTACGCACCTATACTATTCGAGTAAACCGATGAGCTAAAAAATGCTTATCGGTTTTTTTGTGTAAATTCCTTTTTCCGTAACTTTACGCCACAAAACGAGAAACCAATGAACAAAACCTACGAGGTTACCTATTCGCCATTTCGAAGTTTTACGCGTGAAGCATGGAGCAAACTCGAAGAACATCCCATGTTCCCCGTTACGGGAATCGATCTCACGCAATTGCAGGCACTCAATGAACCATTGACGATCGAAGAAATCGAAGAAATTTATATGCCAATGGTGCGTCTGTTGCAAATTCATCTTACGCACTACCAAAACCTTCACAACGAACGCGATCAGTTTTTCAAAGACAATAGTCTGAAAATTCCTTATATCATCGGAATTGCAGGGAGCGTAGCTGCAGGCAAAAGTACTACGGCACGCGTGCTCCAAAAATTGTTGTCGATGACACCGGGAAACCCGAAAGTTGAATTGATAACAACCGATGGTTTTCTATTTTCGAATGCCGAACTCGAACGACGAGGTATTTTTAACAAAAAAGGTTTTCCCGAAAGCTACGATGCCAAGAGCCTTCTATCGTTTCTGGCGAGCGTAAAATCGGGACGCGATGAATTGGAAGTGCCCGTATATTCGCACCTGTACTACGATGTGATTCCCAACAAAGTGCAAATCATTCAAAAGCCGGATATTCTGATTGTTGAAGGTATTAACGTGTTGCAAGTTCCGATGAATAAGAAACCACGACGAAGAGTATTCGTTTCCGATTTTTTCGATTTTTCAATATATGTGGATGCAAGTGAAAAAGATTTACGTCAATGGTATATCGATCGGTTCAAGAAACTTCAGCAGACGGCTTTTCAAGATCCGAAGTCATATTTTCACCGTTATGCGGATTACTCTGAGGAAGAATTGGTAAAATTTGCCAACGAAGTTTGGGACGAAATAAATCGCCCAAACCTTGAAGAAAATATCCTCCCTACTCGATTCAGAGCTCATCTGATTCTCGAGAAAGGTGAATGCCATTTTGTCAGAGGGGTAAGGATACGAAAAATGTGAAAATTATCTCGAACCGTCAATTTCTGTTGGAAGCACCGACTTCTATAATTGAAGGTAATGGTTGAGTGGGAGGAGACTGGGAGGAGACTGGGAGGAGCGTCGGAGGTAAAAACAGGGAAAATAGCGAGACAATCATTCTTTTTGTCAGACGAGTGCGAGAAAAACTCGTGAGCCATTATGAATTATTTAACCGAATAAAAAGTTTTTTCGTCAAGTTTGACGAAATTTTACGGCTCTCAGTTAATATTATTTTGAATGGCTGAAGTAACTTTGGCGAAATTTGTCAACACAAGGAATTTGATTATGTGAATTGGAAGAGGAAAAGTTTGCGAGGGGAACACAGATAGAACAGATAAGAACACATTTTATCGGTGTTGATACGTATATAATCAGTGTTATCGGTGTGCTATTTATTGAATTTATTGAATAGAACACGGACGACACAGATGTTACAGATAAGAACGGATTTATCGGTATTAATCCGTACAAATCAGTGTCATCGGTGTGCTGTATATTGGATAGAACACGAATTACACGGATGTTACAGATGAGAACGGATTTATCGGCGTTAATCCGTATAATCAGGGTTATCGGTGTGCTATTATTCAAAACACGGAGACAAATGTTATTGGCAGAATATGGAAATAATAAATTATGGACGAAATATTACATAAAGAGCTTACAAACAAAATACTGGGTTGTTTTTATACCGTTTATAATACACTTGGTTTTGGGTTTCTTGAAAAAGTATATGAAAATGCGATGATGGTCGAACTTTATAAACAGAGAATATATGCCGAAAAACAACGGCCGATCAGCGTATATTACTCAGAAAGTGTTGTAGGTGAATATTTTGCCGATATCATTGTTGAAGATACTATTATTATAGAACTAAAGGCTGCCGAGTGTTTGATTGAAGAGCATGAGCTGCAACTTATCAATTATTTGAAGGCAACCGATAAGGAAATAGGCTTATTGTTGAACTTTGGGAAAAGGCCGGAATTTAAAAGGAAAATATTTACGAATGATAGGAAAAGGATGTAACATCGATGATATAGATAAATTATATAGAACACGAAATACACGGATGTTACAGATGAGAACGAATTTATCGGCGTTAATCCGTATAATCAGTGTTATCGGTGTGCTGTATATTGGATAGAACACAGACGACACGGATGTTACAGATAAGAACGGATTTATCGGTGTTAGCCCGTATAATCAGTGTTATCGGTGTACTATTGAATAGAACACGGACGACACGAATGTTACAGATGGGAACGGATTTATCGGTATTACTCCGCACAAATCAGTGTTATAGGTGTGCTATTGAATAGAACACGAATTACACGGATGTTACAGATGGGAACGGATTTATCGGCGTTAGCCCGTATAATCAGTGTCATCGGTGTGCTATCATTCAGAACACCAAAGTAATTGATAATAAGGAATAAATTATTGATAATCTGTAAATTTTACTCACATTTTTTTAATTGAAGAAGTTATGAGAAAAAGTATTAAATCACCAGGCATGGCATTTCGTTTCAAACGATTTGCACGCAAAAAATTCAGTGTTTTCAACAGTTTAGGTAAAGCCGTAACGATCGGGGTTTTATCGGGATGTGCTTTGGCGAGCGCCCACGCTGTCTCGGTGAACCCGAAAGAAAAATCGGAATTACAAATCGCCCCTGACACACTTCAAGAGGTGGAACTCGATGAAATTGTGGTTACTGCCACGAAAGCCGATTTGCCGCTCAATCTGGCATCAAAGCAGGTAACTCTGATTACTTCCGCTGATATTGAGCGAGCGCCCATTCGCAGTATTCAGGACTTGCTGACACATATTGCCGGCGTAGATGTTCAGCAACGAGGTCCGCATGGCGTGCAAGCCGACATTTCGCTTAGAGGTGGCACTTTCGATCAGGTAGCCATTCTGCTAAACGGCGTTAACCTTTCAAATCCACAAACCGGACACTACAGTTTCGACATTCCCATCAATCTTTCGGACATCGATCATATCGAAATCGTGCAGGGACCTTCATCGCTCGTATATGGTGCAAGCGCCTTTGCCGGCGGCATCAATATCATAACCAAAAAAGATGCGCATTCCAACGCTTTCATAGAAGCAGGTGCCGGTATGCACGCACTGGCCGAAGCTGAAGCACGATTGGCCGTAAAATCGCAACCCTGGTTGAACACTATTTCGGCCGGTTATCAGCGTTCTGACGGGTATATGGACAACAGCGACTACAAAATTGCCAATGTACTTTGGCAAAGTCAATTCAGAACAAACGATGCAGCTATCGACATTCAAGCCGGATTTAACGATAAAAAATATGGAGCCAATACCTTTTATTCGGCAACATATCCTCATCAGTTCGACGATACGAAAGGCATTTTCTTTTCGGTGAAAGGAGAATCGACGGGCAAGTTGAAGCTAATGCCACAAATATACTGGAGCCGACACTACGACACGTTTCAACTCTTTAGGGATGGCACGCCCAACATTCCTGCGTGGTATAAAGGACATAACTATCATCGAAGCGATGTTTTTGGCGCCAATCTCAATATGCAATATGCTTCAAAACTGGGAATCACAAGTTTTGGAGCAGAAATGCGCAACGAAGGTATTTTAAGCAATGTGCTGGGAAAAGCCATGAGCGACTCCATCGACAACTATACGCTTTCGGATAATCGCACGAATATCAGTTTTTTTGCCGAACATCACTTTGTTTTCGATCGCTACACCCTATCGGTGGGAGGACTGCTGAACCACAACACTGCCCTACCCGATCAATTCTCGTTTTATCCGGCTATCAACGCCTCTTTCAGGCCAATAAGCGAACTCCGACTCTATGCTTCGTGGAACATTGCCACTCGCATGCCAACTTTCACCGAACTCTATTACACTACCCAAACACACATCGGGAATACCGACCTCGAAGCCGAACGATCGGAGGCATTCGAAGTAGGCCTGCATTACCGAAAAAATATATTCAGAACGGATTTGGCCGCATTTTACATGCGCGGCCGCAACCTGATCGATTGGGTGAAAACATCGCCGGATGCCTTGTGGGAATCGCGCAATCATACGAAACTCGACAAAACGGGATTCGAAGCATCAGTGAACTTGAATTTGGCCGAATGGCTCGGTTCACAACAACCATTGCAAACATTCTCGATCGGATATATGCATATCCGTCAAAATTTGCTGAAAGACGAACTGATCTCTAATTATGCGTTAAACTGTCTGAGAAACAAATTCACGGCAAGTTTGCAACACGAAATCGTGAAGAATTTGTCCCTTTCGTGGAATTTTCGTTGGCAAGACCGTGTCGGCACCTATGTGCGATACGTAGATTTGAAACCGGCCGAAACGGTACATTTCAAACCATTTTCGGTGCTCGATGCAAAAATAGCCTATCAATGGAAGAAAATGAGCTTTTTTGTGGATGCCAACAATATTTTCGATAAGAAATACATCGATTTAGGCAATATTCCGCAAGCCGGATTTTGGCTATCGGGAGGTGCGAACATCAGATTTTGAAGATAGTTGGACGTTGAGGGGAAAATAGCGGGAAACTGCAATCATTCGCCGGAAATTCGGATGCCAACCTTTTCGATCCCTTTCAATGGATTGTCGGTCATAGCCTGCTGAATGGTAAAACGAACAGTTTTCCCCGAATCGAAACGAACATGCTGCAAATAAGGCAAGGTGATTTGATGAAGCCTTCCGGCACTGCTTCCGAGCCATTTTCCGTTGGCCTCAGCCAATGCAAACTGCAATGTATCGATATGCATGACCGAATCATTGAGATTACGTCCGACGGTAAGATACAGATTCCGATAAGGATAAAAATCGGAAAAGGACAACTCAATGTCCACTCGATAAGCATCCCCCTTGTCGGAAATACTATCGAAAATAAAGACCAATGTCTGATCGCTCGACCAGCGTCCGTTTGGAATATGATGATACCGAAAAATATCGTTCTGTTGACCACAACCGGCCAACAGAACGATTAAAAATATTATCAATAACGACAAAAAACTATTTCTCATCGGGTGAAGAATCTTGCCCATTCTGACTCTCCGAAGAAAGAGAATTATCCCTTTTGTTACGCTTTTTCCGTTTGACCGGCTTCCGTCCAGTCTCTCTATCGAAGCGAGTAATGCTTTGATCTGCCAGAAGATCGTTCGTGAAAGAAGATTGTTTGGATTGTGTATCCGGAGAATCGCTTTCCAACTTTAAGGGCTTTTTACCCTTCTTATTCATTGCAATGATCTCAAATACACGTTCCTTTGGAATCGTAACCAGATTGGAAGCATTATGTCTGTCGGACGAATATGTGATCATACCCGAAAAAACATCGGTTTTGAAATGATAATAATCCCCATCTTGTGCTTGAAGCACAATTTCCCGCGACGGCAAACCTTTTTGTGCTTCGACGTACGCATCCACTTCATAATTGAGGCAACACTTGAGTTTGCCACATTGTCCCGCAAGCTTTTGGGGATTGATAGAAATATCCTGATAACGAGCAGCAGAGGTTGAAACCGAAACAAAATTGGACATCCATCCACTGCAACACAACTCGCGACCACATGGTCCGATTCCGCCAATTCGACCGGCTTCTTGTCGTGCACCGATCTGTTTCATTTCGATCTTGACCTTGAACTCGGCAGCCAGCGCCTTGATAAGTTGGCGAAAATCGACTCGCTCATCGGCAATATAATAAAAAATAGCTTTGCTGCCATCACCCTGATATTCCACATCGCCAATTTTCATTTGCAAGCCATACTCTTCGGCTATCTGACGCGAACGAATCATCGTGGAATGCTCCTTGGCTTTTGCCTGCTCATATTTTTCTATATCGCTGTGCCGAGCAATTCGATACACTCGCTTCACACCGCCATTGACATCCTCGCGATAATTGTTTTTCTTCATTTGCAATTCCACAAGTTTACCGGTCAACGTAACTGTCCCGATATCGTGCCCGGGAAAAGCCTCTACTGCAACTATATCGCCTTGGTGAAGATCGAGTTTGTTGCTATTGAGATAATAACCTTTTCGCGTATTTTTAAACTGAACTTCAACCATATCGGTCGCAGCCTGCATTTCGGGAAAATCGTGCAACCAGTCGTAGGTATGAAGTTTATTGGCATGTCGGGTGCATCCGTGACAACACTTAGTGTTGCGTATCGTAGTTTCCTTTTCGGGCACAACGTCCGAAAAATCATAAGAATTGAATTCGTTGTCCATAATTTGAAAAATTTATATTGAGTTTCCCGCTATCGGGAAAAGGTTGAAAAAAGAGTTTCGATAAACCGTTGCAAGGTATGAAATTATTTTAAAAGCAAGACAGTAACCTTAAGACAAAGATCGAGAAAAATAATTCTTGCGTTGCCGTTTTGCTCTATTTGCCGATAGGCAAGCGAAAACTCATCGTTGAGAGCTTCCACGTTTCTCTCGTTGACAAAAGGAGAAAAACGTACACCAAACTCCGCTTCGTCGCTATTAAGATAAACCATCTGCGGTTCGTTGAAATTATTGATAAAATATTCGCGGAACATGCGCAGGCAGTATTGCAAAAAACTCTTCTGCATTTCACGACCGATTCCGGCAATTTCGTTGGCAACCGTCTTCACGTTTTTGATGTTTCGCGATACAGAAGCGCGCATCATTGAAACAAACAATTCGAAAAACCTTTTTGTTTCGTCCGAGGATTCAATAATTTCGACAGCTTTCGAAAAACTGCCATTGGCAATATGTGCTACAGAAAAGCCCTCTTCGGGCGAAAGAGAATAATGTTGACGAATAGCTTGGAGCATTTCATCGTGTTCGATAGCCCGAATGTGAATCGGTTGACAACGCGACTGAATGGTTGGCAGCACATTTTCCAAATCCTCAGAAACCAGCAGAAAAACGGTGTTTCCGGGTGGCTCCTCGATCATCTTCAACAGTTTGTTGGCACAGGCTTCGTGCATTTTTTCGGGCAACCATACAATCATGATTTTGTATTTTGCCTCATACACTTTCAGATTGAGTTTGCGAATAATTTCGTCGCTCTCTTTGGCGTAAATCATTCCCTGCGCATTCTGCGCATCAATAAAGTTGAGCCATTTATTGAGATTGAAATAAACATTTTGAGAGAGAAATTCTCGCCATTCGGGTAAATACTCGTCGGAAACTTTCGATTTGACCACCGGAAACACAAAATGCAAATCGGGATGTTCAAACTTATCGAATTGAATGCAGGATCTACACTTGCCGCAGGCATCATTTTCTCCGGGATTTTGGCAATTGAGATAGCGGGCATAAGCAATAGCCAACGGCAGCTTACCCACTCCTTCGGGCCCGTAGAACATACGGGCATGGGGAACAAATCCCCGATGAACGGAGTCGATAAGTTGTCGTTTCACATCGTGCAATCCTATTACGTCGCGAAAATACATACCGAATGTTTATCTAAACTTTCCACAAAAATAATGAAAATACGCCGACAAAAAAAGTGACGACTTTTTATGCCGCCACTTATGATGATTTATTCTTATTGAATAGTAGAAACCGAATTTACAAAAACTATTCGGGATCAGGCATTTTCGTTCAGATCAGGTTTGTAGTAAGCCATATCCTCGATGCGCGATTTGGTAACGAAATTGTAATTTTTGATAACTTCGGTTTGTCCGTAATGAATATAAACTTCGGCTGATCTGCGAAACATTTCGGGATCAGCATTCGCATCCTGCAAGAGTAAGTGTCCCATAATAATATGGCCGGCACATTCTACCAAACGACGTGCATGAAAATCGAGATATTCTTCATCCTTAGGCGAAGTTACGATTTCGACCAGCTTTTCATACATTTGCGCCATTTTCGACAAGGTGCGTTTGAGGGATTCCAATTCGGGCGATACAGGCATTGCCTCATATTCGCGAATGCGTTGCAAGTAAGTGCCGGTAGTAACGTGCCTAATGGCTGCAACGACCTGCAGTTGTGTAGTTCCTTCGTAAATGTTGGTAATGCGGGCATCGCGATAGAGGCGTTCGCATTTGTAATCTTTCATAAAGCCCGAACCACCATGCACCTGAATAGAATCGTAAGCATTCTGATTGGCATATTCGCTGGTCATACCTTTACCGAGAGGAGTGAATGCATCGGCCAAACGCGAATAATATTTCAATTCGTCTTTTTCTTCGGGCGTGAGTTTGCGTTCACGCGAAATATCTTCGAGTGTTTTATACATATCCACGAATCGGCAGGTTTCGTAAAGCATCGAACGCGAAGCGTCAGTTTTGGCCCGCATATTGGAAAGCATTTCGTAAACGGCCGG
This sequence comes from Seramator thermalis, assembly GCF_004138125.1. Classification (GTDB taxonomy): domain Bacteria; phylum Bacteroidota; class Bacteroidia; order Bacteroidales; family Dysgonomonadaceae; genus Seramator; species Seramator thermalis. Next base: position 143,334 of record NZ_RXHS01000002.1, on the reverse strand, counting down.
AAATTCGATAATAGCTTTCCCGAATTGGCGACGTTCGATGGCATAGTTGTACGCCTCGCGTGTTGCAGCTTCGGAAATTCCTACCGACTGAGCCATGATTCCCAAACGAGCTCCGTTCATGAGCGACATCACATATTTGATCAGTCCCATACGTCGCGTACCTACCAATTCGGCTTTGGCATTTTTGAAAACCAATTCGCAGGTAGGCGCGCCCTTGATACCCATTTTGTTTTCGATGCGGCGCACCGTAACGCCACCACTATTTTTATCATAAATAAACATCGAAAGGCCGCGCGCATCTTTCGTGCCTTCTTCAGAACGGGCAAGCACCAGATGAATATCGGCATCGCCATTGGTGATGAATCGCTTAACGCCATTCAAATACCATTGCTTTTCGGCTTCGTTATAGGTTGCCTTGAGCATCACAGCCTGCAAATCCGATCCGGCGTCTGGCTCGGTAAGGTCCATCGACATGGTTTGTCCCTTGACGATGCGTGGCAAATATTTTTCGCGTTGCGATTCATCGGCAAATTCATAAATGGTTTCGCCACAATCCTGCAACATCCAAATATTCTGAAAACTTGCATCGGCGCGACTAACGATATCTGCCGACATCATGTAGGGCACCATCGGGAAATTGAGTCCCCCGAAACGTCGAGGAAGCCCCATCCCCATCAGTTCGGCTTTGTTGAGAGCATCGATATTGTCCTGTGTTTGAGGAGCATAAGTAACTCTTCCATTCGAAAGAGTAGGTCCGGTATGATCCACTTCTTCGGAATTAGGCTCAATAATTTCACCACAAATTTCTCCCACAACTTCGAGGACTTTGTCGTAGCTGTCCATTGCATCTTCGAAATCCATAGGTGCATAATCATATTTTTCGGCATCTGCATAATTGCGTTCTCTCAATTCTACAATTCGCTTCATCAGCGGATGCTGAAGATAATGTTTGAATTGTGGCGTATCGGTATAAAAGTTTGGCATAGCTTGAATTATTTTTTTAAGAACCGGAAAACTAGAAGATGAAAGTCGGGAAAAATGCTCCATTCTTCTCTTATCGCTTCTTATTTCCCATTTCTCGATTCTTAACGATTTTTATTTTGAATTCTTCTTATAATACTTGATCATTTTCGGAATCACCTTTTCAATTTCGCCGGTAATCACGTAATCGGCAATCGAGTTGATAGGTGCATTCGGGTCGCTATTGATAGAAATAATCAGCGAACTGTCCTGCATTCCGGCAATGTGCTGAATCTGTCCGGAAATACCACATGCGATATACACTTTAGGATGAACGGTAAGGCCGGTTTGTCCGATTTGACGTTCGTGTTCGGCAAATCCTGCATCTACTGCAGCACGCGAAGCTCCGACTTCGGCTCCGAGCAGATCGGCAAGTTCGTAGAGCAATTGGAAATTTTCTTTCGAACCAACACCATATCCTCCTGAAACAATAATTGGCGAATTTTTGATATTGATTTTCGATTTTTCGATATGACGATCGATAATGGAAACTACAAAATCCGTATCTTTCACATAATCGTTCACCGTATGTTCTACAGTTTCGCCCTTGTAATTGGCGTCATAAATTTCCTTTTTCATCACGCCTTCGCGCACGGTTGCCATTTGCGGACGATGATCGGGATTGACAATCCAGGCTACAATATTTCCACCAAAAGCGGGACGAATCTGATAAAGAAGATTTTCGTAAACTTTTCCGAGTTTCTTTTCTTCGTGGTTCCCGATTTCAAGTGAAGTACAATCGGCAGTCAGTCCGCTTCCGAGTGCTGATGAAACACGCGGGCCCAAATCGCGACCGATGATGGTAGCTCCCATCAAGCAAATTTGCGGTTTTTCCTGCTTAAAGAGGTTTACCAAAATAGAGGTATGGGGTAAAGTTGTGTAAGGCGAAAGGCGGGAATCATAAAACACGTGCAACACGTCAACGCCATAGGGAAAAACTTGTTTTTCGATGCTGTCCAATTTATCGCCTGCAGCAATGGCTTCGAGCTTGCAGCCTAACTGATTGGCCAGCGAACGGCCCTTAGTGAGCAGTTCGAGACTTACATCGGCTACCACACCTTCGTCAATTTCCAAATATACAAAGATATTGTTCATATTTTAATTCGATTTTTATTTTAAAAAATAAGAAATGATTTACGAAGCAGAGTCAGTGCGGATTATGATGCTCCAAAATGAAAACGCATACACACTGTAAGAAAATTCCACTTCGCAGAAGGCATTAGCCGATCATGTGATTTTCGATAAGTTCCTTAACGAGCTCTTCGATGTCGTAATCGTTGTCGGTGAGGCGTTTGCTTTCTTTCGCCTGAAAAACTACATTCTCGATTTTTTTCACTTTGGTAGGCGAACCCGACAAACCACACTGTTTGACATCGGCATCGACATCTACCACGCTCCATTCGGTGAGATTGAGATAGGGACGACTGCTGTAGATATCGATGTAATCGATGTTTTCGTTCTGACGTTCGGTAATGGTTTTCGCGTGTTTGTATTTTTGCAGCAATTTGGCATTTCGAGGTCTGCAAGCACGTGCAGAACCATTAACAGTTACAACGGCCGGCAGTGGACTTTCAACAATTTCGACCCCATTTTCGAGACGTCTTTTCACGCGAACTTTTCCGTTGCCGATATTCAAAATTTCTTCGGCATAGGTGATTTGTGGAATCCCGAGCTTTTCGGCCACCTGAGGACCTACTTGAGCCGTATCGCCATCAATAGCCTGACGACCCGAAATAATAATATCAAAATTTCCGATTTTGCGGATAGCCATCGACAACGCATAGGATGTGGCCAGCGTATCGGCACCGGCGAAAGCACGGTCGGTGAGCAAAACGCCATCGTCAGCACCCCGAAACAAACCTTCGCGCAGAATGTCGGCTGCACGTCCGGGTCCCATCGTCAAAACGGTAATTTTAGATCCGGGATATTGATCTTTAATTTCAAGAGCTTGTTCCAAGGCATTTAAATCCTCAGGATTGAAGATTGCGGGCAAAGCGGCTCGATTTACAGTTCCGTCGGCCTTCATGGCATCCTTTCCCACGTTTCGGGTGTCGGGCACTTGTTTGGCCAACACAATGATATTAAACGTCATTTCTTATATGTTTAGAATTAGTTTTTGGAGTTGGCAAATATACAATAATTTCATTTTTCAACGACAGTTTTGGTCGAAAAAACTCTTGATGGCGAATTTACCGTTAATCATATCGAGTCTGATTTTTTCGGCAAAACAACAACAAATAAATTCACCATTGGCGAAATATTTCGTTTTTATCAAATAATTTCTTATAAAAAGAGTATATTTGCGAACACTAATTTCATTGAATAACTTTCTAACAAAAAAAATGATCATGGATAAACCCTATGTAGTAGGTATCGATGTAGGCGGCACAAACACCGTAGTAGGCATCGTAGACAAGCGAGGACAAATATTAAAAGGCGGCAGCATCAAAACCGCAAAACACGTCAATGTTGAAAATTATTTGGACGAACTGACCGAGCTTATCAATGATTTGATTTCTGAAACAACTACCAAAGATCAAATTAAGGGAATCGGAGCAGGCACACCAAACGGTAATTATTTTACCGGAAGTATCGAATTTGCGCCAAACCTCCCCTGGAAAGGAGTGATACCTTTCGCACAAATGTTGGAAGATCGTACAGGCATACCCGTAGCATTAACAAATGATGCCAACGCAGCTGCAATTGGCGAAATGACTTATGGTGCCGCACGCGGAATGAAGGATTTCATTGTTATTACGCTTGGGACGGGAGTTGGAAGCGGAATTGTCGTGAACGGACAACTTGTTTACGGTCATGATGGTTTTGCAGGAGAACTCGGCCATGTAATCATGCGCCGAAACAACGGACGCTTGTGCGGTTGCGGCCGTACGGGATGTTTAGAGGCTTATGCTTCGGCTACGGGCGTTGCCCGCACTGCACGCGAATACCTCGAAATCCGACCGGATGCAAAAACATTACTTCGAAATATTCCTGTTGAAGACATCACATCAAAAGATGTTGCCGAAGCCGCCAATGCCGGAGACGAACTGGCAAAGGAAATTTTCCATTACACAGGATCAATGCTTGGCGAAGCATTCGCGGATTTTGTCGCGTTTTCGAGTCCTGAAGCAATTATCCTTTTTGGCGGATTATCCAAAGCCGGAGATCTCATCATGGATCCCATTCACGAGAGCATGGAAAGAAATTTGCTCCCTATTTTCAGAAACAAAGTTAAGCTTCTCTTCTCCGAACTTAAAGAAAGCGATGCAGCCGTTTTAGGGGCAAGCGCGCTTGGATGGGAAGTAAGATAGGATATATTTTGTATTTCTCGAAAAACAACCATCATTCAAATCGATGGTTGTTTTTTGTTATTTGGCTCAAAATGTTGATATTGATCACAAACTATTGAAGGTTTGGCAGCAAAAGTATAAAAAAATGATTACTTTTGCACGTCAGTAAGATTAAATCAACTAAAACAAATTTGAATGAAAACAGCTTATGTTTTTCCCGGCCAAGGCGCCCAATTCGTGGGTATGGGGAAAGAGCTATATGAATCGTCGCCGAAGGCGAAAGAATTGTTCGAAAAAGCGAACGAAATATTAGGATTTCGTATTACAGATCTTATGTTCAACGGAACAGAAGAAGATCTGCGTCAAACGAAGGTAACCCAACCGGCCGTTTTTCTTCATTCCGTTATTTTGGCCCTTACATCGGACGATTCCGGCAAACCCGACATGACTGCAGGTCATTCATTAGGCGAATTTTCGGCATTAGTCGTAGCCGGTGCTCTATCTTTCGAAGATGGACTAAAACTGGTTTACAAACGTGCATTGGCAATGCAGAAAGCCTGCGAAGTAAAACCTTCGGGAATGGCTGCAATCCTTGCACTTCCCGATGAAAAGGTTGAGGAAATCTGTGCATCCGTTGATGAAGTGGTTGTACCGGCCAATTATAATTGTCCCGGTCAAATCGTCATTTCAGGATCATTGGAAGGAATTGAAAAGGCTTGCGAATTGTTGAAACAAGCAGGGGCAAAACGAGCATTGCCTCTTAAAGTGGGAGGTGCATTTCATTCGCCACTGATGGAACCGGCTCGTCAAGAATTGGCCGAAGCTATCGAATCTACTTCGTTTTCGAAACCCGCATGTCCTGTCTATCAAAATGTTTCTACGATTGGCGAAACTGATCCTAAGGTGATCAAGGCTAATTTGATTGCACAATTAACAGCTCCCGTCAAATGGACGCAGTCAGTTCGTAACATGATTGCCGATGGCGCGACCCATTTCGTTGAATTCGGACCGGGTAATGTGTTACAAGGGCTTATTTCGAAAATCGACTCAAACGTTAGCGTATCGGGTAAGCAATAGATTTGTGGATATCTGCACATTAATCAACAACCCGAGTATCCATAAAAAGATAACGGGTTGTTGTTATTTATTCATCTATCATATTTATAGGAGCAAAGAAAATAATCTCAAATTGGGTTGCGCGAAAATTTCGAACAAACCATTTTTACATTTACTTCTGTCATAATAGGCATGAACGAATCGGGAAAAAAAGTTGTAACTATCATGATCCACATATATTGTCGTTCCAAACACGGCAATAAAGACACGTTATGTTATGAATGTGAGGAACTAAAAAACTATGCACAATCGAGGCTCGAACATTGTCCTTACGGCGATAACAAACCCACCTGCAATACTTGCCCCATTCACTGCTACAGACGAGATATGAAAGTACGCATAAAAGAAGTAATGCGTTTCTCCGGACCTCGTATGCTGTTCGTTCATCCGATTGAAACACTGAAACATTTTCGCAAAGAATACAAACGAAAAAGGCTTTTTTAGCCGAAAATAGCGGCGATAAAAATATGACGACACTTACCAAAAATGCAATACTGGCAGATATTTTATCGGAACATATCGAATTGATTCCCGTAGCTCAACGATTTGGAATTCATTTGGGTGTAGGCGACAAAACGATTCAGGAGCTTTGCGAGGCAAACCAATTGAACGCCGATTTTATTGTTACATTATTTAATGTGTATATCGACGAAAACTATTTTCCGGAAAAAAAACTTTCGTCATTCGCGATTCATCCGGTAATCGAATACTTCGAACATACCGCCGAATCTTACATTCGAGATTCTGTTCCCAATATCGAGAAACATCTAAATGCCCTTATTGCCGTTAGTGGCGGAACTGATCATAAAGAATTGCAATTGTTGCATGAGATATTCTTGCAATTCAAAACGGAACTTACTTTGCTTCTTCAGCAAGAAATGAGTCGGACAGTGGATTATCCGCATGAATTGTTGAACGATTTGAAAAATATTCTTATCAGGCTTGTTTCTGCCTCTTGCAATCAGAACTTATGTTATGCCGTGATTTTTTCGATCAACAGTTTGCAGAAAGATCTATTCATTCATAATCGATTGAAAACAAAAATTCTCGATCCTAAACTAAAAGAACTTAACGAAAAAGAATTGGATGTTTTGAAGCATTCGGCAAACGCTCCGAAAGAAAATTTGGAGGAAAAGAAAATCAAACTTACTCCACGAGAAGAAGAAGTTTTGAAACTTATAGCTACCGGTTATTTGAATAAAGAGATAGCCGACCGGCTCAATATAAGTCTTAATACGGTGTTGACACACCGCAAAAATATCATTGCCAAAACGGGAATAAAAACCGTTTCGGGACTTACGTTTTACTGCATTTCAAACGGACTGTTGTCGCCCGACTTTATTCCCGAACGACCTCATAAATAAAATTGAAAAATTATGAAACGAGATTCGAATCTCAGCTTTCTTGACGTAGCTCACAGCAATTGGGGCGAAATCAAATCGCATCGATATGATGCAGCAATTCTCCCCTGGGGAGCCATAGAACCACACAATTTTCACCTACCCTATCTTACAGACTGCATCCTCTCGTACGAAATAGCCGTCGACAGTGCAAATCTCGCCTTCGAAAAATCAGGAACGAAAAATATGGTAATGCCTCCGGTATATTTCGGCTCGCAAAATCCCGGCCAATGGAATTTGCCGTTTTGCATACATACCAATACAGAAACCCAAAAAGCAATTCTTTCGGATATCATAGATTCGCTTTATGTGCAAGGTCTTCGCAAAATGGTTATCGTGAACGGGCACGGGGGCAACAGCTTCAAATCTATAGTTCGCGACTTGGCAAAAGTCTATCCCGATTTTTTTATCGTTGTCGCGAATTGGTACGATTTCATCCCAACAACCGATTATTTCGAAGAATTTCCCGACGAACATGCCGGCGAACAAGAAACTTCCGTCATGCTTTATTATCATCCCGAATGGGTGAAACTCGAAAATGCAGGTGAAGGCAATGCCCGTCTTTGGCCGGTTAATGAGCTAAACAAAAAAACCGGATGGGCACCCCGAAACTGGAGTTACACAACCCGGGATACAGGAATCGGAAATCCTAAAAAATCAACCGGCGAAAAGGGAGGACGCTATGCAAAAGCCGTCATAGAACGAATAGCAGAACTTCTCATCGAGCTCAATTCATTAGATTTAAAAACCGATTAAAATTCATCTTATTTTTTTGTATGTGTTTCTCGCTAATAAGATTTTTTTAATGAGAAAATCGATTTGTCAAAGTTCCACATTTTCGAATCTCATTTTGGCCGGAATAAACTCTCGAAACGTTTTTTTAACTAAACATTTTGTCGTAATTTTGCGCTTTCATTGAGTGCTGAAATAGAATGATTTCACTCACTTTCTTAAGAAATCGTTCAGGAAGCGGACAAAAAGCTATTATAGAAACCCAATATAATAAATAACAAGTAATTATGAGTAATCAGAGAGAAAAACTCTTTACCGAATTTCCTCCCGTTTCCACGCAGGAGTGGATGGAGAAAATCACTGCCGACCTCAAAGGCGCCGATTTTCAGAAGAAATTGGTATGGAGAACGAACGAAGGTTTTGATGTAAATCCCTTTTATCGGGAAGAAAACATCAAAGGTTTTTCATGGCTCGACAATCTGCCGGGCCAATTCCCCTATGTGCGAAGCACGCGTAAAAACAACATCTGGTATGTTCGTCACGAAATTGACGTAAAAGACTTTGTCGAAGCCAATCAAAAGGCATTAAAGCTGCTTGAAAGAGGCGTCACTTCGCTTGGATTTCACATTCCTAAAAATGCGATTTCGATCGAAAACATTGCAACACTTCTCGACGGAATTTCACCCGAAAAAGTAGAATTGAACTTCAAAACGTGCATCAGTCGAACGGTTGAACTGGCAAAAGTAGTTGTAAATTACATTCTTTCCCGCAATGTAGATGTAATGAAATGTTTTGGATCAATCGAGTTTGATCCTTTCAGAAAAATTCTGAAAAAAGGTCAGGACGTTCCTGATTGGGTGGAACAGGCTGCCGAAATGGTGCAAATCGCTGCTCCACTGCCTCGATTCAAAGCAATCTCGATTACCGGAAACATGTTCAACGATGCCGGTGCATATAGTTATCAGGAATTGGGTTATGCCTTGTCTTATGGGAATCAGGTATTAAGTGCTCTTGTAGAGAAAGGATTGAACCCGACTTTAACAGCCAAAAAAATTAAATTTGAATTTGGGGTTGGTTCCAATTATTTTATGGAAATTGCCAAATTTCGTGCTGCACGCTGGTTGTGGGCCGAAATCGTAAATGCTTACAAGCCGGTATGTCCCAACGATTGCGATAACAAGGCACCCGACGGCACTTGCCGATGTGCCGCTAAAATGAATATACACGCTATTACTTCGAAATTTAATCAAACGATATACGATCCTTATGTTAATATGCTTCGCACGCAAACCGAATCGATGTCGGCAACCATTGGCGCTGTAGATTCGCTCACGGTTCGTCCGTTTGACGAAGCATTTGAAACACCTACCGAATTTGGGGAACGAATTGCCGTAAATCAGCAATTGTTGCTTAAAGAGGAATCGCATTTCGATAAAATCACCGATCCGTCTGCCGGTTCGTATTACATAGAAAATCTGACATTTTCACTTGCCCAACAAGCTTGGAAGCTCTTTCTCGAAACCGAAGAGACCGGCTTTTATCAGGCACTGAAATTGGGCAAAATACAGGATGCCATTGATACTTCTGCACAGGCTCGTGCAAAAGCTTTGGCCAATCGAAAGGAAATTTTGCTTGGAACAAATCAATATCCTAATTTTTCGGAATCGATGGCTGAAAAAATGCAGAAGTCGGACGATCATTCATGTGGGTGTAGCAATGGCGAGAATACTCAGCTTAAGAAACTTAACATGACTCGTTTGTCCGATCCCTTTGACACGTTGCGATTGGCAACCGAACGCTCCGGCAAACGCCCGAAAGTATTCATGCTTACCATTGGCAATTTGGCTATGCGCTCGGCACGCTCACAATTTTCGAGCAATTTCTTCGGCTGTGCCGGTTATGAGATTATCGACAATCTTGGATTTAACACAGTGCAAGATGGAATTAATGCCGCACGCGAAAAAAATGCCGATATCGTTGTTCTTTGTTCGAGCGACGATGAATATGCCGCTCTGGCTCCTGAAGCTTTTGAATTGATCAAAGGCGGAAAGGAAATTTTTGTTGTGGCCGGAGCTCCCGAATGCATGGAAGAACTCAAAGCAAAGGGTATTGAGTATTTCATCAATGTTCGCAGTAATATACTCGAAACATTGAGAATGTTTAATACTTTGTTAGGGATAAAATAAAAAGCATGAGCGGAAAGAAAAACATACAGGATTGGATAATTGCAACACGTCCGTGGTCGTTTCCCGCTTCCACAATGCCCGCATTAATTACCATTTCTTACCTTTTTTTCGTGCGGAACGAATTGATGGTAAATATAAATTGGGTATATGGAGTACTCGCATTTTTGGGAGCGGCAATTTTTCAGGCAAGTGGCAATCTGATAAGCGATTATTTTGATTATCGGCATGGGGTCGATCGTAAGGAATCTTTCGGATCGAGCCGTATGTTGGTTGATGAAATTTTTCGTCCCGAAACCATACTTCGCTTCGGAATCATATTGCTTTTTATTGGGATAGCACTTGGATTGTTTCTCTTTGCCAAAACGGGTGTAGAACTGCTTTGGATTGGATTTATCGGCGCGTTAGCCACTTATTTCTATTATAAATTGAAGTTTGCCGCATTAGGCGATTTCGTCATTTTTATCGTTTATGGCCCGTTAATCGGGTTAGGAACGGCATTTGTGATGACCGATCAATTGATGTGGAACACCGTGCTCCTTAATATTCCGGTTGCCTTTTTAGTGGTAAACATTCTTCATTCAAACAATATGCGCGACATTCGTGATGATGGTAAAGCCAACATCAAGACTCGCGCTATGGTAATGGGAATAAAAAAATCCAAAATTCAATATCTTGTATTGGCTGTCGGAGCATATTTAGGCATTATTGTAATGGTCGTTCTCGGTATGCTTCATCCTCTTACCCTTATCGTTTTTCTTTCAGCCCCAATCGAAATGAAGAATATAAAGCTAATGTTGACGGCAGAGGTCGAAAAGCCCGAACTGATTAAAGATTTGGATGCCAATTCGGCGCAACTTGTGCTGATATTTAGTTTATTATTGTCCATTGCCAACTTTATTGCACCCGTATTATGAAAAAAGTTATTTTTGCCGCATTTACTGCTGCTCTTTTGTGGTTCGTCATGTTTTCGCCATGGACGAAAGATCATGTCAATTTTTGGATCACGATGGGCTTTTCGGCTTTAGTCCTCATTTCGATGAGCTACTTTTGGGGCGAAAATCTCAAGCGGCAGTTTTCTTTTTCTGTTAAGGATATTCTCATTGGTATAGGTTCGGCCGTTGTATTATATGGCATTTTTTACATCGGAGATATTCTTTCGAAATTGATGTTTGATTTTGCGGCCGGTCAGGTAGCAAACATCTATCAAATGAAAGAAGGCGAAAACGAACTTTATCTCGGGTTACTGCTCATTCTGCTTGTAGGTCCTGCCGAAGAAATTTTTTGGCGTGGATACATCCAGCGATCGCTCGAACCAAAATATGGAGGATGGACCGCTATGATAGCTACAGCTTTAATATACACGTTGGTGCATATCTGGTCGTTCAATTTCATGCTCATCATGTCGGCGCTGGTATGCGGAATTTTTTGGGGCTTGCTTTATAAATACAATAAAAATCTGGTAACACTGATCGTTTCACATGCTTTGTGGGATGTTTCGGTATTCGTGCTGTTCCCGATATTGTGAGTTAATCTCGCGAAAGGGCAGAATTACAATTTTTGAAATAACATCAAACTCCTCTTTTGAGGAAGATAAAATAAAATTTATGAAACCTAATTTCAACAACATCGACATTAAATCGGCCGGCTTTGAGACAACGAATGCTGCCGAATGGGCCGAGAAAAATGAGATCAAAGCCGATTGGCTGACTCCGGAACAAATTCCGGTGAAACCTGTATATACAAAAGAAGATTTGGAAGGCATGGAGCACCTCAACTATGCTGCAGGCATTCCTCCGTTTTTACGTGGGCCGTATTCTACGATGTACGTTATGCGCCCGTGGACGATTCGTCAGTATGCCGGATTTTCGACTGCTGAAGAATCGAACGCCTTTTACCGTCGTAATTTGGCTTCGGGACAAAAAGGATTGTCCGTTGCCTTCGACCTCCCTACACATCGTGGTTACGATGCGGACAATGAACGCGTGGTAGGCGATGTAGGCAAAGCCGGTGTATCCATTTGTTCGGTTGAAGATATGAAAGTGCTTTTCGATGGCATCCCTCTCAACAAAATGTCTGTATCGATGACGATGAACGGAGCTGTTCTTCCAATTCTTGCCTTTTATATCGTTGCAGCTCAGGAACAAGGTGCTCAACTCGACGAAATGGCCGGAACCATTCAGAACGATATTCTCAAGGAGTTTATGGTGCGCAATACCTATATTTATCCGCCCGATTTTTCGATGAGAATTATCGCCGATATCTTTGAATTTACGTCACAAAAGATGCCGAAATTCAATTCCATTTCCATTTCGGGATATCACATGCAGGAAGCAGGTGCTACGGCCGATATCGAATTGGCGTATACATTGGCCGACGGCATCGAATATCTGCGTGCAGGCATCAATGCCGGCATCGATATTGATGCATTTGCTCCCCGTCTGTCGTTTTTCTGGGCAATCGGCATGAATCATTTCATGGAAATAGCCAAAATGAGAGCAGCTCGCTTGTTGTGGGCAAAAATTGTAAAAAGTTTTGGTGCCAAAAATCCAAAATCAATGGCTTTGCGCACTCACAGCCAAACATCGGGATGGTCGCTCACCGAGCAGGATCCTTACAACAACGTCGGACGTACCTGTATCGAGGCTATGGCTGCCGCTCTGGGACACACCCAATCGCTGCACACCAATGCTCTTGACGAAGCAATAGCATTGCCGACCGATTTTTCGGCGCGTATTGCCCGCAACACCCAGATTTACATTCAGGAAGAAACCTACATCACCAAAGAAATCGATCCATGGGCAGGTTCGTACTACGTAGAAACGCTTACCCACGAACTGGCACACAAGGCATGGGATTTGATTCAGGAAATCGAAAAGCTAGGCGGTATGGCTAAAGCCATCGAGACCGGAATTCCGAAAATGCGCATCGAAGAAGCTGCAGCTCGCACTCAGGCTCGTATCGATTCGGGAGCACAAGTTATTATCGGCGTCAATCGCTACCGTCTCGATCACGAAGAGCCTATCGACATTTTGGAAGTGGATAACACCGAAGTACGCAAACAGCAAATTGAACGTTTGAAAGCTCTTAGAGCTTCACGTGACAACGATGCCGTGAAAAAAGCACTCGATGCCATCACCAAATGTGTCGAAACGGGTGAAGGAAATCTTCTCGAACTTTCGATAGAAGCGGCACGCGTTCGCGCTACATTGGGCGAAATATCGGATGCTTGCGAAAAAGTAGTTGGCAGATACAATGCCGTAATTAGAACAATTTCAGGAGTGTATTCATCAGAATCGAAATCAGACGCACTGCTCGAAGAAGCACGTGCTCTCACCGACAAATTTGCGAAAAAAGAAGGCCGCAGACCTCGAATTATGATTGCAAAAATGGGGCAGGACGGCCATGATCGTGGTGCTAAAGTAGTTGCAACCGGTTATGCCGATTGTGGATTTGATGTAGATATGGGACCTTTGTTTCAAACTCCTGCAGAAGCCGCTCGTCAAGCCGTTGAAAACGATGTGCATGTGTTGGGCGTTTCTTCGCTTGCTGCCGGTCACAAAACCTTGATTCCGCAAGTGATCGAAGAACTGAAAAAACTTGGTCGTCCCGACATCATTGTTATTGCCGGAGGCGTAATTCCACCTCAGGATTACGACTTTCTCTATAAAGCCGGAGTAGCAGCCATCTTTGGGCCCGGTAGTCCTGTTACCAAATCGGCCTGCGAAATTATGCATATCCTTTTGGATGAGAACGAATGATGATTTTTTCATTTATTTCTATAAAAGGAACCGTCTCCCATTCGAGACGGTTTTTTCATGGACTTTCGGCTTCACAATAATCGCAATCACTTATCTTTGCATTTATTAATTCCCAAAATATGTCCAACTCACATTCCAAACGAAAAGAATATATCGGACTTTCGCCTTATGAATTGAAATATCGGGGCGAAAAGCGAGGTGAGAAAATACGCATGACGGTTTTCGACATAAAACTCGATGAAGTTCGCGAGTTAAATATCGAATCGACAGAGCAATTGAAAGAATTTGTCGATTCCGATTCTACAACATGGTTAAATGTTGATGGGTTGCACAATGAAGCTGTCATGCGCGAAATCTCTGCCCTATTCAATATTCCGGCCAACATTATGTCCGATGTGATGGATCCTTCGCTAAGACCTCAAATTAAAGATTTTGACAACGGAATTTTTGCTTCGATAAAAATGTTGGAATACGACGAAAAGTCGAATATCGTAAAAGTGGACAATTTATGTCTTTTGGTAATGAATCGATTGCTTATTTCGTTTCAGGAGGAGGCAGGCGATTTATTTGATCCGGTTCGTGAACGCATCAGAAAACATAAAACCAAAATTCGAACCGGCGGATCGGACTATTTGGCTTTTGCACTGCTCGATGTCGTCATCGATCATTATAATTATATTTTGGGCGTTTACGGCGAGAAGGTAGAGACGCTCGAAGAACGGCTTGTATTGAATGCTACGGGTAAGGACGTGCTGAGTATTCTGAATATTTTTAAGCGGGAGCTTAACAATTTGCGGCGGGATATTAGGCCGGCCAAAGAGATGGTGATGAATTTGGTGAAATTGGATACCGATTACATTCAGGACGAAAATCGAACACATTATCGTGAATTGCAGGAAAATATCAATCAGGCTGCCGAGATGCTCGATTATTACCGCGAAGTGCTTTACGATGAACTCGATACCTACCATTCGGCCATGAGTACCAAACTGAATGATATTATGGCGGTACTTACAATTTTTTCGGTTGTTTTCATTCCGATCACCTTTTTGGCCGGCGTTTACGGAATGAATTTCGACAATATGCCCGAATTGCATACAAAATACGGCTATTTTGTTTTATGGGGAGTGATGATAGTCATTGCCATTTTCATGCTTATTTATTTCAAACGGAAGAAGTGGTTCTGAAAATGCCGCGACTGTAGCCATTTTTAGGGAGCAAGACGATTCATCTGCCAGATTTCTTTATTTCTGTAATAAGCTATGCGATCGTGCAATCGATTGGGGCGACCTTGCCAAAATTCAATCAACTGGGGAATGACAATGAATCCGCCCCAATGTGAGGGACGAGGAATTGGTAGATTATTCATTAGTTTTTTTTCATATTCACGAAATGAATTATCCAATGTCTCCCTGTCTTCGATTATTTGGCTTTGAGGTGAAGTCCATGTACCGATTTGACTGCTAACAGGGCGAGAATGAAAATATAGGTCTGATTCTTCGTTAGAAAGTTTTTCGACGCGTCCCTCTATACGAATTTGACGTTCCATTTCGTGCCAGTCGAAAACCAATGCAGCAAAAGGGTTGGCATTCAGTTCCATTCCTTTACGACTCCGATAGTTAGTGAAAAACACAAAACCACGTTCATTCGATTCTTTCAAAAGTACGCATCGGGCTGATGGCTTTCCTTCAGGGGTGGATGTGGCAAGGATCATGGCATTGGGTTCGGGCATTCCGAATCGGATTGCATCCTCCATCCACTGTTCGAACTGAAGCATCGGATTGCTTTCCATTTGACTTTCTAAAAGCACATTCCCAATATATTCTTTTCGAAAACCCGATAAGTCAGTCATAGTAATCCGTCTTAATATAAAAAAAGGCTGCTTACATAACTTTGCTTTGATGTAAACAACCTCTATAAAATTGATGAAAAAGTTTATTTTTTAGGAGTGCTTGTAGCGGTTTTCTGCTCCTTATTATCTGAAGTTTTTTTTGAACAACATTCTTTGCTTTTCTCTTCACTCTTCTTGTCGCAGCAGGACTTTCCTTCACCATCGGTCTTTTGACAACACTCTGTTTTTGCTTTATCATTCTTCTGAGTTGTTTTGTTATCTTGAGCTATAACTCCTGCTAATGAAGAAAGAGCAAAAAACAGAGTAGCCGATAAAATCATTTTTTTCATAATCATTGTAATTTAGTTTCGTTTCAAATAATTTATTTCCGGCAAATATACGATATCAAAAACAGAAATTGCAAGAATGCATCAGTTAATATTCACTAAATATCCTGAAAAAGAAAAATTTTTCAGATACGTCGTAAGAGCAGTTTTTTCATTATCTTCGTGTTGTTTTATAACACTCATTTTACTCATTGATCGGCAATCATGCAAAAAATAATAAGAGTTGAACAGATTTATAAAAGTTTTGGAGCATTGCAAGTGCTCAAGGGAATCAATTTGGAAGTTAGAAAAGGTGAAATTATATCGGTAGTAGGTCCGAGTGGGGCCGGAAAAACAACTCTACTCATGATCATGGGTACTTTGGAAAAAGCTGATTCAGGAAAAATTTGGATCGATGAAATTGATTTGAGCCGGTTGAGCGAAAAAAAATTGTCGGATTTTCGCAATCAGCATATCGGATTTGTATTTCAATTTCATCAATTGCTGCCTGAATTCACAGCACTCGAAAATGTCATGATTCCCGCGTTGATAGGAAACGCCAAAAGATCGGAAGCCGAAAAAAATGCTAAAGAGTTGCTATCACTCATGCGTTTGACTGATAGAATGGAGCATAAACCCGCACAGCTTTCAGGGGGCGAAAAACAACGCGTAGCCGTCGCTCGGGCGTTAATTAATCGTCCGCGTGTGGTTTTTGCCGATGAACCATCGGGAAGTCTGGACAGTGATAACAAAGCCGAACTTCACGCTCTCTTTTTCGAACTTCGCGACAAACTTGATCAGACATTTGTCATTGTTACGCACGATGAACAATTGGCATCGATTACCGATCGAACCATTCATCTGATTGACGGCAAAATTGCTTCAGCACAATAATTTTAGACATTCAAACAAACCAAAATCTATATTTTTATGAAAGTAAAAACAATTCTCATGGCAGGAATAATAACAGGAGGAGCATTGCTCTCATGTACGCAACAATCTGAAAAAGGCAAAAGCGGAAAATCCGAAATAATAGGAAAATCTGTTCCAAAAATCGAAAATGGTTTAATGACGCCCGAGGTGCTCTACAGTTTCGGCAGAATAGGGGATGTACGGGTTTCACCCGATCGTTCGAAGATTTTGTATCAGGTAACCTATGTTAGTATTCAGCAAAACAAAACCAATCCCGAATTTTTTGTGATGGATGCCGATGGATCCAATAAAAAACAAATTACACATACAAATTCGCGCGAAAGCAATCCCTGCTGGCTCGATGGAGGCAAAAAAATAGCTTTCTTGAGTAACGAAGGAGACACTTCGCAGATTTGGACGATGAATCTTGACGGAGGCGATCTTGCCAAACTTTCCGAAGATGAAAAAGGAATTGATGGTTTTTTGTTTTCGCCTGACGAAAAGAAAGTTTTATTTGTGAAAAATGTGACGATTAAACAACCCGTATCTGCTCGTTATCCCGATCTGCCTGAAGCATCGGGCCGCATTATAGACGATTTGATGTATAAACATTGGGATCAGTGGGTTACTGAAGTTCCTCATCCCTTTGTTGCGGATGTTGTAAACGGAAAATTACAGAATATAAAAGATTTGCTCGAAGGTGAACCCTACGAATCGCCCATGCTTCCTTGGGGAGGCATTGAGCAACTTGCCTGGAGTCCGGACGGAAAAATTATCGCTTATACTTGTCGAAAAAAAACGGGTAAGGAATACGCCATTTCTACTAATTCCGATATCTATTTTTATGATTTAGCAACCGGCAAAACAACCAATATGACTCAAGGGATGATGGGTTACGACACAAATCCGCGATTTTCACCCGATGGGAAATATCTTGCTTGGCAAAGCATGGAACGTGATGGCTATGAAGCCGATAAAAATCGGTTAATGGTAATGGATTTGGCAACAAGGCAGAAAACATACGTTACCGAAAATTTCGACTATAACACCGATGCTATTCAATGGGCTGATGATAGCCGGCATATTTATCTGATAGCTTGTGTCGAAGCTAAAACACAAATTTTTGTTGCCGACTTTTTAACGAAAGAAGTGAAGCCTGTAACACAGGGGCAGCACGACTATCTTTCCGTAGCATTGGGTGGGCAAGGCAAATTGATTGCCAAACGGCAATCGATGTCCAAACCCGACGAGATTTATTCCGTGGATATTATTTCGGGCAAAGCCACAGAATTGTCGTTCGAAAATAAAGATATTCTCGATCAACTCAAGATGGGGCGTGTGGAAGAGCGTTGGATTCCGACTACTGATGGTAAAAAAATGCTTACCTGGGTAATTTTCCCACCCGATTTTGATTCAACTAAGGTTTATCCGGCTTTATTATACTGTCAGGGCGGACCTCAAAACACGGTCAGTCAGTTCTGGTCGTATCGATGGAACATGCAGATGATGGCCTCTGACGGATATATCATAGTAGCTCCCAATCGAAGAGGATTACCCGGTTTTGGCCAAGAATGGCTCGAACAAATTAGTGGCGATTATGGAGGGCAGAATATGAAAGATTATTTTTCTGCCATCGATGCGCTTGCCAAAGAACCTTATGTGGACAAAAATCATTTGGGATGTACCGGAGCAAGTTATGGGGGCTTTTCTGTCTATTGGCTCGCCGGACATCATAACAAACGATTTAAAGCATTTTGGGCCCATGCCGGCATTTTCAATCTCGAAGCCCAATATCTCGAAACCGAAGAGATGTGGTTTGCCAATTGGGACATGGGTGGCCCTTATTGGGATAAATCGAATGCGATAGCGCAGCGTACGTATGCAAATTCTCCTCACCTTTTCGTTGATAAATGGGATACCCCAATTATGATCAGTCATGGCGAGCTCGATTATCGCATACTTGCTTCGCAAGGGATGATGGCATTCAATGCGGCACAAATGCGCAATATCCCTTCACGAATGTTGATTTTCCCTGACGAAAATCATTGGATTTCGAAACCTCAAAACGGAATCTTGTTTCAACGTGAATTCAAAAGATGGTTCGATGAATGGCTGATGCCTTCTTCAGAAAACAACTCCGACTAAATAAAGAAACAAATGCTTTCCAAATGGCGGAAGCAAATAATTTTTTACAGAAAAAAATATAGATAAAATTTTTGTCTATACAAAAATTTCCTTACCTTTGCGCTCGCTATCCGGGAATGATAGCCAATGGTGTGGTAGTTCAGCTGGTTAGAATACCTGCCTGTCACGCAGGGGGTCGCGGGTTCGAGTCCCGTCCATACCGCAGAGGCTCTAAGACAAGAGCAGCCAAAAGTAAGACAAGCCCCTCATATTCAGTGAATATGAGGGGCTTTTTCTATTTATTTTGTCTTAGTCGAAAGCCAAGAAAAAGACAAAATACGACAAAGCAGCTAACCTAAACTGTACCCCCTTTCCGAAAAAACGCAAGGGGGTACAGTTAATCGAAGCGAAGGGGGTACAGTTTGTCCAGAATTGGCAGGGAGTTGTCCTGATTTGGCACAGTGCATAAAATTCATTTTGAGATAGTTATCAGTAATTTTGTAACATTAAAAAATGAGTTTATGAAAAGTACATTTCGCATTCTTTTCTATGTAAAGAAAGACAAAAAGAGAGCAGACGGCACTTATCCTGTTATGTGTCGCATTACCATCGACGGAGAACCGTGCCGCTTTAACACGAAAGTAAATGTCAATCCCGATATTTGGGATGCAAAAGCAGGTGTCGCAATCGGCAAATCTAACGAAGCCGTTGAAGTCAATACCTTACTGAATACCATAAAAACAAGTATTCATAATGTATATCACGAATTGCAGACGAAGGAAAATAACGTCAATGCCGAAAGAGTTAAGAATATCTTTTTGGGCATTGAAGTAAAGCACCAAACTGTCCTTGAATTATTCCAACGCCACAATGACGATGTTGCTAAATTGGTCGGCATAAGCAAATCCAAAGAAACGCTCCAAAAATATGAAGTCGCTTATAAACGTATGGAAGGCTTCATTAAGGAGTATTATCATGTATCGGACATTTCCTTAAAAGAGGTAAATCATATGTTCCTGCACAATTTTGAGATTTACTTGATGACCACCTGCAACTGCAAGGAAAATACCACCGCAAAGTTCCTTCAGCGTTTCCGTACTATCATTATCATGGCAAAAAACAACGGTTGGATTCATATTGACCCATTTGCCAACTTCAAGATACGTTTCAAGAAAACAGATCGTGGCTACCTAACACAGCAGGAGATAGATATTATCATGCAAAAGAAATTCGCTTCCGAACGCCTTGAAAGGGTAAGAGACATATTTATTTTCAGTTGCTTCACGGGACTTGCTTATATAGATGTAAAGAACTTGCGCCAATCCAACATCCGTACTTCTTTCGATGACGGATTGTGGGTTATGGGAAAACGGGAAAAAACGGGTGTTAATTATAATGTCCCCCTACTTGATACCCCAAAACAAATTATAGAAAAATATTCAGGCAAATTGCCGGACGAAAAGGTACTTCCTGTCATGAGCAACCAAAAAATGAATGAATACCTGAAAGAAATCGGAACAGTCTGTGGAATTGATAAAAATTTAAGCTATCACCTTGCAAGACATACGTTTGCGACCCTTACGCTGACCAAAGGCGTATCTATCGAAAGCGTATCAAAAATGTTGGGGCATACGAATATCAAAACGACCCAAATCTACGCAAGAATTACAGATGTTAAGGTCAGCAATGATATGGCTTCATTTGCTGAAAAAATGGAAGAAAAAAAGGTTAAGTCCAAATCTAATTTGGATAAACATTTCGAGTGCCTTTCTTTGGGCGAAAAAATGGCGTTATTCAATCTCCCTACTACCCTTTCAAATGACCCTGAAAGAGTGAAACGTATTTCCTTTATGTGGCAAAGCCTTTCAGAAGAAGAAAAATCTTCTCTTTGGGCTAATACGTTTGAAAAAGAAGAAGCATTCTCATTCAAACCGATGATGAAAGTACAAAAGTTAGCTGTTAATCAATAAAGCACAATATCATGGAATTACAAATCATTCAAAGCAAGATTTATGAAATCAGAGGGATTCGTGTCCTCTTGGATTTTGATCTGGCAGACATGTATCAGGTAGAAACAAAAAATCTGAAACGTGCTGTAAGGCGTAATATAGAACGCTTCCCCGAAGACTTTATGTTTGAACTGACGGAAAGTGAGAACGAAGACTTGAGGTGCAATTTTGGCACCTCAAGTTGGGGCGGTAGCCGCTATCCCCCATTCGCATTTAGCGAACAAGGGGTTGCCCAACTTTCGAGTGTGCTGAACAGCCCTTTGGCTATTCAAGTAAATATCTCAATTATCAGAGCTTTCGTAACTTTGCGTCAATACGCACTCGGTTATGCGGAGTTAAACCGAAAGTTGGAGGATTTTATGATAGAAACCAATATGCAGTTCAGCGACATTTATCAGGCTCTTACCGAACTGGCTTCGCAAAAGGAACTTGAAAACAAGCCCCGAAAACGTATAGGTTTTAATGTACAACAAGATGAAGAATAATGAGATTATGGAACACGGATATATCAAAATCAAAGAAAATAGTGAAAATCAGCTTATTGTTGAAGCAAAACTCGTAAATTGCACCCTTTGGATGACAAAGCACGAGATAGCTGATTTATTCAATGTGTTTGTTAGTTCGGTCGGTAATAACCTGCGGTCTATATTCAAATCAGGACTATTGCGGGAAGAAAATGTAACCCGAATACACAAATACGAGCACAACGGTCGCCAGTGCGAAATGACATTATACAATCTGGAAGCATTAATTTTTGTCAGTTATCGCATAGCGTCATTTGAAGCACGAGCGTTCAGAGAATGGGTAATGACGGCTTTAAGCGAATTTACCCGAACGAAACCCAAAAGAGAAGCAGATGTTTTGATTGTGTATAATCTCTCATCAAAACTCCCTGCCATTACATTAAATTAAGTCAAACAGTAATATACATTCAGTTATGAAAAATACAATCTATTTATTCATTGCGGTTTTAATGGTTTCCTGCGGTGGTTCTAATTCGTCAAAGAGCAACTATGAAAAACCCATTACTGATTATCTACTGAAAGGCAGCGACACAAAAGAAAATCTCAATTTTAAAATTGTTGAGATGAACGAACATGGTACTGTTATAGTTGCCGACAGTATTACTTATCTTACCGATGAATTTAGGAAAGATAAGCAGCTTATCATTGACCGTGTTTCACTTGCCAAGAAAATGAGTGAAGAACTATTGGCTAAAACCAAAAAACAGAGCGATATTGACAAGTATAATGCTGATATTGCCGTGATGAATGTCCGTATAGATTCGCTTAAAAACCTTGCGCCGGATAACCTGCGGGGATACGACAACCGGAATGCGAGTGATGTACTTGCGAAAATAGTACGGTGTAAGTATTCAATCCAACTTGCGGGTACTCTCGTTGAAGAAACATTTGATTTCTATTTATCTCCCGACGGAAGTAAATGTTACGGAAAAACAAGAGCCAAATAATCGAATCCAATTTTAATGCAACAAAGCCTGTTTCTGAAATGAAGCAGGCTTTTTCTGTTATCAAGCGTATTGCAGCGTCTTTTGATACGTTTTTCTAACGGCATTATTTTCGTATGGAATTTCCTCTTTCAACGCCCAGCCCATTTCTTCGGGTTTATCGGTAAATAAAGATATTCCCTGTTCAAGCGTTTCGGGAATATACGTAATTATCATTTCATCAATCAAGTCGCCATCAAGCAGCATTGCTGTCAGTTCCGCACCGCCAACGAGCCAAATGTCCTTTCCGTTTTCTTTTTTTAATTTAGAAATGGCTTTAATGACATTTTCCGTGATAAAATTCACGCCTTCCTTTTCCATCATCGGATTGCGGGTAACAACATGGACACTTTTATCCCCGTATGGCCAGAGAATGTCCATTATGCGCATATTGCAGTAAGTTCTACCGCCAATTATAACGGTATCGACCGAATCTACAAAATTTTTATGATTCTCTTTTGAGGGAACGGGATAGCCGATTAACCAATCTAAATCGCCGTCAGGCGGAGCGATAAAACCATCATAGGATGCCGTGATGTACAATTTCAATTTTCTCATGTCCTTAATCCTTTCTATTTAATGATTCTCCTTTTAAGAACATTCGCCAGACAAAAAAGAAGCGTGGAACTCACACCATTCCGACATAGAGGCACTGGTACGCCCTTGGAAGAAACAGGCAAGTCCACGCTATACAATGTATAGCATGAACATTGCGCATCAGCCTCTTCCGATTGAAAATTACCAGTTTTCTATATCGAGACGTTCAGCGAACGTTATGTTATATATATGAATTGTAGAATCTTGATTTCTACAATTATACTATCATGTTTTACTTCGCAAAGATACTGATTTTGTAAGATATATCATCATTTTTAATGTTTAAGTATTGAGGACTTCTGCAAGTCCTTAATTGTATTCCTTTTCAGGCAAAGGAAATCTGCGTTTTACAATGATAAACGCAAAGTATCCGACCAAATTTCTTTTTACTACACTTCTCTTGGGTATAATTTCTTCCTCATTAGCGAGTATCTAAGAGGTTACTTTTTGCCCCATGTTCAGGATACAAAGGTATTTCGGCAATCCTGTCGCCAAATTGTTGTTGAAAAAATCTTCCTCTTTCCCTCATTCTTCGGGCGAGCGTATTTATTCCCCCCAAATTTGTCTTCGGCGGATTTTAGCCGACCTTTTAAGTATCCCGAAACATAGGTCAGTACACCTCACCGATACGGCATAAAAAAAAAGTCAGAAATTATGAGAAGTATAGTAAAAAATAGGAAACAAGGTAGTAACCTTCCAATTAGCATAAAATTGGTGGTAAAAATCGCATTAGTGGCTTTGGGGTTTTCCGTGTGGGGAACAGGGTTTATTTGGGCGTTGGTGGGCTTGTATCTCTTTCTTCCTGTTATTCGGGGTATCCTCTCCTTCTTCGTGGGTTTAGGGGCTATAATTCTCTTTATTCTCTTTCTTTTCTCGTTTTTGTAAATCATTAAAATTCAAAGTTATGAGCAAAGTATTTTTATTAGAAGCAAACAAGGAAATCGACCGAGCCAAACAAGTGGTAGAGGTGGGGCAGATTATCCAAATGGAGGGTTACAGCTACGACAGGTATGTAGTGTATGACATTACAAAAAATCAATGGGGCATTGCCTACAAATTGGTAAACCTGCGGACAAAGGAGTTTCAGACTGCCGACATTATCCGACCCTTGAAAGAAAAATTCGGTATCGGTTATTATTACGACAGCGAGAACCCTCAATTTATGGACAGTTTTGAGGTGGCAATACTTCTTCAGGAAGCAGAACAACAGAAAAAAGCAGAGAACGCCGAAGCCGAACAGGAACGCAAACGAGTGGAAGAAGTACGGGAAATCGGACGGAAACGCTTTGCCGAGATATTTCCCGAAGATGCACAGGCGGTTATTGTGGCACGTCTCCAACAGGACGATAGCGATAGAATGACCGACTATTACGCACACAGCACACAACGGACGGTTATCATAGGCTTTTCCAAGCACAAAAGGGACTTGTTTTCCGAAATGCGTAAACACGCACCCAATTTAGAAGAAACCGCCTATTTAGCCGAGTTTAACGAGGATTACGAACACCGTGAGAAATACAGCATGGGCAACGGTTACTATTTGGGCGAAAGCAAGTACAGCGGTTGGATAATCGAGAAAGTACCAGTATATAACCGTGAACGCACGATTGAGGATTTTGCATACACAGCAGGGAGCGAAGAAAATATCCATATCGGTAAACCAACAGCAACACCAAACAAAGAGGAAGAGCCGCAAACAAATCAACCAACGACAGAAAGCAAAGGCGGTTGCACATTGGTAGAGTATTCAGCCAAAGCGGTAGCGGTATTCGGGGAAACAAGAGCCATAAAAGACGAACTCAAGGCAATGGGCGGACGCTTCAACAGCCGATTGACATTCAACGGTAAGAATTTGGCAGGTTGGATTTTTTCAAAATCACAGGAACAACGTTTAGCCTGTTACTTCGGATTGGATTAAGTAATAACAAGGGGCAGAGCTTTTTCTGCCCCACAAAATCAAAAGTTATGGAATACAAAGATTTATCAGCATACGAAAAACTGAAACAAATGCAGGAAGTCAATTTCTGCCGAGCAGAACGCCACAATGCAGCCGTATATCTGAACGCATTAAGACGGAACGACAGGGCTATAATCAAGGAATACGAGAGTTTTGGAGATAGCCCACGCCAGTTATTGATGAACAAACGGGAGTACGAACGACATTTGCTGTTCGGTTTTACCAAAAAGGCGTTTAACGAATACGGTTGGTTGGAAAGACCCGATTTTTTGGAGCGTGAAGAAATAAAATTTCCACATAGGGACGGTTGGGCAATTAGCAATTATATCACACTGGGCAAGGGCTTAAACGGCAAATGGACATACGGAATGAGTTATTCTTACAGCACAGGCGGAGCAGGTTACGGCTTGGGCGTATGGGGTAAAATTTTCGACAATCGGAAAGACTGCCTTACCTCTGCCCTCAATGAAATGATGATAGGGCTTAATCGGGACAGCAGTAAGACCGACAAATACACCTTATCCGTTTTGAAACAAGCGAAGAACCTGTTTGATGAAATCACAGGACGTAAGGCAATACAATTATCATTTTTTTAATCAGCAATAGATATGAAAACAAAAGAAATAAACGAAAATTTAATCGGCAAGTATTGCCACATTTCGGGCGACTTAGAAAATGGCTTTTTTAACGGAAAGCCCTATATCTGCATTGAAAGTATCACAAGAGTTATTACTCGCATAACTGATACTCACGTCATTTGCGAATGTGGCAGGAAATTCTTGAAAAACGAAAACTTAGAGATTGTAGAACGATAATAACCATAGGGTGGAGCAATCCGCCCTACAAAACGACATAAAAATGAAAACAAATTCAATTAACAAGAATGGTTGCTCCGTTTGTGAGCAGGGAAAAGAGAACTACACCACCTTTATTGCAGGAGCATTCAGAGGGGCGGAATACTACCAATACGATTACCGACACACGGATGGGAAACTTTTCTCAACGGTCGCCAAATCATTGGGGCAATGCCGGAAAGAACGGGATGAATGGCTTTCTAAAAAACAAGAGTAACAAGGACGGGCGGTTTTTCCGCCCGACTTCTTTTTACAGTGAGCCTGAGCGGTCGAAAAAGAAGCAAAAAACCGAAATATAGATTGTGTTTTCTACCAATCTATTTCTTCTGTTATAGCCTTTATAAAGGCTATTTTTTTTAATTCTAAATTGCTGTGAATTTGGATTAATCCTTCTGGTGCTGTAAAAAAATTAGCAAGTGCCTGCTTTAATCCATTTTCGTTAAGTCCAGTAACATTATAATTCTCTATTTTTTTTGTAATATCTAATCCGTCATAGGTAATGCTACTTATTACCTGATACGCAATATCTTCGCCTATTACATTTGTGGTGTTGTGTGTTGATGAAACAACATTAATGTCTATATATTCATCTGATGATTTAGGTATGTATATCAATTTGTAATTCGTATTTTCTAATAACTTGGAAATAAAATCAAACGATGATTTTAAATTTACGCTTTTTCTTAATGCCAATATCTTTTGCAAAAAATAATTCTTTGTTTTCTCCTTTCTAAATTCGCCATGTGCATTAAAATATATCTCAAAAAGAATTCCATTTAAAAGATGATTTTCCCCAGCTATAGAGTATTTTGATATGTTTGTGCTTATTGATTCCATAAAATTAACCGCACTGCGAGCAGCACCACTTGCTTGAAGAATATTTCTCCCTAATATAAATAATTGATTTTTGTTTAATTGACTGGCAGGTATTGATAATAGTTTGTCTAATGCTGGGTTTTGTTTGTTCCAATTCTGTGACCTTACATCCATTATAAGATTGCCAAACTCATCAGTTTCTCCATAATCAATATCTTTAACAACCTTATCATCATATGGAATTGCAATAGAATGAACTAATTGTCCTGTATTGAAATAGTAATCATTAATCAACGAAGTATGTTCCCATGTTGTCCGCTTTCCTTCACTTAACGCATAAACAGTTTTGCGGACTTTTTTGAATAATTCTTCTACAGAAAGATGTTCTCTCCCAATATATTTTAAGAGTGCACCTGTATAAACGCTATGCCCCTCAAAACCCTCATCGCTTGCTCCCTCATTAGGAGATGTGGAAAAAGCGAGAAGAGTACCTTTTGGTGCAAACATTGGAGCTAAAGTAGCATTTCCGCCTCTATCAAAAGCCCTTCTGCATGCATCAATTATTGCAATGTTAATTTTATTAGTATTTTTCTTGTATATATCTAAAATTTCACTTAATCTAATACTGTTTCGCCCAGCATGATATTTATCGGAAGGGGGAATTTGACAATCAATCGAAGCTAAATAATTTTCTCCATCTAACTCATATCCATGTCCTGCAAAATAGAAAATAGAAGCATCGTAGTTTGCTATTTTATTTTCAAAATCTGCAAGTAAATCAGAACAATCACTTGCTGTGCAATCGTACTTTGAAATTACATCAAATCCAAGTCTTTCAAAAACCTGATTAATTGAGGTCGCATCATTAATCGCATTCGCTAATTTTGCTCCCTCGTGATATTCGTTGTTTCCTATGATTAATGCGAGTGTTTTCATTGATCATGTAATGAATTAAAAATTAAACTATACAGACTCTGTCATTTTTTTAACAAACATATCCATGAAGTAGGAAATATTATTTTCGATATAATTTTGCAAACCTTCTTTTGTTACAAAATCAACTAAATATCTATCTTTCAATTTCTTGGAATTTATTTCTCTTGTAAAATGAACGAAGTCTATTTTATTTATAGTTTCTGTATCTACATTGGCATTTATTGAGTATAAATCAGAGTTTAAAACGATAATAGGGTAATATACAACGTAGTTTTTCCATTCTGTATTTCTAATCATCGAAGAATCCTCTTTTTTATAAAAATCTAAGCATTTAATCATTGGAATAAGAAGATTGTCATAAATGCCATCATGAAGAGCAGACCAATCTTTCCCTTTTCTTATTATTTTGCAGAACTGAGTAGCTTTTGCATTTTCAGTTGAATAAGGGTAAATCGTTTCAATGTTAAAATATTTAAACCCAGTGAATGTGTAAAATGAATTAGGCTTTCCTTCAATAGGTTTTTTATATTCTTTGTGCGGGAATAAAAAATTGGGTGGAGAGTAATTCTTATCTACATCATTTTTATTCCGACAAATAAAAACAAATGGATTAGTGTTGTTTTTACATTCACATAAAATTCTAACACCTATGGATATTTTCTTTTCTTCGTCATAAAAGAAACGTTTATAACCCATAACGTCTATTTCTCTCGACTTTTCTTCATCTATATCAATAAAAGCAACATTCGGTTGGATATAGAAGTTGTTTCTTTCTAATATCGTTCCTATTTCCTGCTCAAATAAATATCCTGAATCATTTACTGCTTTTAATATTTCTTCTTTTGTCGGATTTTCCATACATCAATCTATAATTATTCCTGCAAAATTACCCATAAAAAAGCACCTGACAAAATTGCTTGACAGGTGTTTTTCAACAAGTTGGCGGAAGTCGTTTGTTTACATGCGATACAGGGCAATCTGCTCATTTAACGCTTTCTTAAACCGATACGGTTTGACGACATAATAGTAGCAGTTGGTAGCACCACCAGTCGTAACCACGATAGAGCCATAGCCGAAGATACGCCCAGCAATACTTTGTACCACCTGAATACCCTCGCATTTGGCAAGCACCAGTTCAACCATCCTGCGGCTAATAACCCCTGTTTTGATAATCACACGTTTGTTGGTTACGGCATAGATTGAGCCGACTTTCACAAATACACGCTGAACGAGGGAAACCAATCCCAAGAACAGCAACGTAAGCCCTAAATAGTGTGTTATTTTGACTTCATCACAATAGCACATGAATCCGATAGCCAACAATATGGCAGGTTGCAGGAACAGAAATATATGTATCCTTGCCCTGTATCGGATTTCCTCTCCGTGCTGTAAATATGTAGTAAGAAATTTCATGCTGTTTCTTCGTTTAATGTTTGTTTATTCATTATTGCAATCAGACAGTAGCACCATTCAGCAGGATTCAGATAGCGTTTGCCTTTCCTTATCTCATAATGCAAATGGCTACCTGTTGATATTCCCGAATTGCCAACACAGGCAATTTGCGTGGCGATACTTACCGTATCTCCTATATTTACTGTTGTCTTACTTAAATGTGCGTAAAACGAACGGAAATTCCCTGCGTGTTCAATCTCAATAAAGTAGCCATAGCCTGAACAATAACCCTTACGAATCACTTCACCGTTACCAGTAGCATACACGGGAGTTCCTTTCGTTTTGGGTATATCAATCCCTGTATGGAATTTCTGCACCTTGTAAATTGGGTGGTAGCGCATTCCGAAGCCTGACGAAATACGCAAAGGCTTCTTTATCGGAAAAATAACGGGATAATCGCATAGTTCGTCAATGGTCATTTGCATGGAGTCGACAATCCGTCTGAACTCTGTTGCCGAATAAGCCAGTTCCGTGCATTTTTCTATCTCCGATTTTCTGGTCGGTTGTCCCCATGCAGGTACATACGTCAGAAGAATGAAGATTATTACAGAATATTTCATAATCAAATTAATAAATGCGGTAAATACCCGAAGTAATTCAGGCACTTACCGCATCGGTTTATTCAAAGTCCTGATACATTTGACTGTATTGCCCTTTTACCAACCCCAACTCGTCAAATATGATTTGTTTCGGGAGCAGCTTGTGGCAGAAGTAACTTGAACCGAAAGGAACACGATTCAGGTCGTTGTACTGGACACGTTTGTTGAACAATAATAGTTGCAGTTCCCTGTCTTTGAATAGCCGACTGGGAGAAGCATCGTTTAGCCAAAAGTTGGACATTAGCAATCCGAACGGTTTACCCAGTTCCAAGCAACGTCCGAATACCTCTATTTTGTTGCTGAATGGCGGATTTGATATGATTATATCCCATCGTTCAGGCTCATAGCTGAAGAAATCCTGCCCTGTGGCAATGTGGGAGTAAACCACGTCAAACCCTGCTTCTTTCAGGGCAAATACAAATTCGCTGTTCTTCGTATCGAACGGACACCAAATGATTTTCCCTTTCGGCAGATACTTGACAATCGGCAAAACGGCGTAACGGGGAGTGTACTTCTCATCGTACTTGCTCGGACTTAGGAATTTGGCATAATTATTCATCTTCCTGTTCCTCGCTATCCCCGCTGTCGTTCTGCCAACTAAAGTTCTTTTGTACTACCTGCCCGAAGTTATCTTCGATATACACGTCGATAACCTGTTGGTCGGTTGAGTGCGAAGTATAGTAAAGTCGGAACGTCGTTCTATCCAACGGATAGAGGTCATTCGGCAGGAACACCGTTCCGTCATCCATTCTCAATTCTCCTTTGCCATCTGTTTGGAACATCCGAATGAAGAACTTTGCTTGGTCGTAGTTACCCTCTTTTACCAACTGACACCTGATTTCCGCAGTTTCTCCCTGAACGATTTTTTTCTGAACTGGCATACATACCAAATCAAATGTGTAAACCTGATTAATATCCAAATCGTCGCTACAGGCACAGACTATTGCGCCGAGCAATAGCGTGTATAAGAAATATGCTAATGTTTTTTTCATTGTGTTTCTATTTTAATTGATTATAAACTTTAAGCCTGCTCCAAATGTGAAATGGAAATGACCTGTCGAAGTTCCCCACAAAATCCGCTCACGGGCGGTCAGGAGAAGGACAACACGGTCGGACAGATAGGTTTCCATTTCCAACGTAATCGCACCGCCGTAGATAAATGCGTCTTCATTCCGAAGCGTAGAACCGTCAAAGAGTGTCTTTTCTCCCCAGTTGCTTGTTTCGTATCCGGCGAGTGCAGATCCGCCCAAAGAAAACAGGACTACTTTGTTGCGGTCGGAAAGAAATTTCAGGTAATAACCGCCCTCTGCCGTGAACTGGTTGACAGGTATTCTGTCTTCCTTATATGGATAGTATTTATTGAGAAACTCCGCACCGAACACCCATTTATTGGCGTGTTTGGTATAGGTTGCCATCGACAACCCGAAGTAATAGCCCAGTTCATTCTTTTTGTCCAACGAATGAAATCCGTCCACCATTCCACCAGTTACCTGAATGCCTTGCATTCCCGGCAAACAACGCTGTGCGTGTACTTGGTCTATAAAGACCAGGCACAACGCAAACGTTAATATAATTGATAACCTTTTCATGGTTATTTCACTTTGAGTTCGTTAATAACTTTGGCTCTCACGAGGTTAGCATTTTCGACAATGAACGATTGGTGTCGCCCGCCCTCTTTTTCGTTCAGTTCAATGATAAGGTGCTTATCATCCGGAATAGTGAATTTCGGCAGGGTAAATACTACACGTTCCGTTCTCTTGCCACCTATCAATGTGAGGTTGTTGTGTGCCCTCAATGGCACGACAACCTGTTCCTGAATGGCAGTACGTTTGGCGACTTTCTTATCGACGATTTTGAACGTGATATAATCCACATCGAACGGCACATTGGAACTATTCTTCAGTTGCATGTGGAAATAAAGCAATCCGTTATGCGTGTAAATTCCTTTGAGTGTGTACTGAATACCAAATCGTTTACTGCCAATATGCTTTATTTCCCGATTGTCATTCTTATAAATGGACTTCATAATCAGTTTGACAAGCAAAGGCGATTCGCTGCCGAGTTCCCTCATGTAAATCTCCATTGCATTGTTCGGGCGATTTACCGCTTCCCCGTCGTGGATAAAGTCGGTCATTTCTACTGACAGTTTTACGGGTTCATCAGCATATTTCACATTAAAAGTGTAGTACGCACCGTCTTCGGTAATAACCGCCAGATTGCTTTCACGGGAGAAATCACGCAAGGCAGCTTTCACACGGAGAACGTTTTCCGCTCCGTCCGCTTTGGCTGCCAACAGGTCGGCAGACCCCAAGTCCACATAACGGATTGCCGCAGGGAAAATGATATGTACCGTCTTATTGAAAGTAACTTCTAAGGCATACGGCGGTATCATGCGGTTAAAGGTTAGTGGTCGTGTCAAACCATCAAAATAGTCCCCTTTAGAGGGCGAAGAAATGCGCTCCTGTGTTTCCAACTCTTGTGCATTTGCTGTGAATACGCACCCGATAATAGCGAGTGCAAAAAGAAATCGTTTCATACAAAATTTGTTTTAATTGTTAATTACTATTGGATTTTTTTAGTGGCGGACTTTCGTCCTGATTATTATTATTTATGCTTTGGGGAGTAATAAAACTTTGTAGCCTGCCTTCAGCGTAACTTTTACCTCACGCATTTTCTTACTGAAGAATTGCGATGTACCTTGAATCAGGCTTCGTCCCAAATCGGCTGCAAGCTGTGAGCCTGCGTCATCTGTTATCGTAATACTACTCCCCATTGACGTACCCATATTGGCTGCAATCTCTTTCATGGCAGTTACCTCGTCCGAGTTCGGAACGAATATGCCTTGCATACCGTCCATATCGTACACTTCCATTTCAACGGGTATCACATTGTCCGCATACTGGATTGAAGTAATGGTAATATGCAGGCGTTCCCCGCCAATCTTTGCACTTCCGGTAAGGATAGAATTTGCAGGTATCAGGATATGTCCGGCTCTCATTGGCTCCAACAGGCGGAGTTGTAATTCCTTTCCGTTAGAAATCGTTACGGTTTGGTACACCGCAGCCCTGATACTGTTTTTATCCGTTACCGTTTCGTTCCCGGCAGCCGTGATAAATCCCATATTACGAGGCTTACTGTATTGCTCCAAAAAATCATCGTTTTCCATTGGAGCAGCCAACAACGAAACCACGCTTTGGTGGACTTGCGAAACAGGTTTCGGGATAACCTTTTCTTTCAGATTGATTGTGTTATCCACTGGTTGCACCTGTTCAGGCTGTCCGTTGGGCATATATTTCGCTGCAATCGCATAGGATTTTTCAATAAGTTCCAACTGCCCGTCGGCAGCCGATTTTTCAGCCAGTTGCCGTTCCAATTCCTGAATGCGGGATTCCATTTCAAGTTGTGCTTGGTTGTCCGCTTGCGTTGCAGGTTGTTCGTACCAGTCATTCAACTGTCGGTTTACATCCTGATAGGCACTTGCCGAAGATTGGATTCCGGTTTGTGGAGTGCGATTGTTTGTCGGTACTTCCTGATTATCGGACGGAATGGAAGTGTTTACTTCCTGTGCCTTTCTACTTTCTTCCTCTCCGAGCATGAAAGCGAAATCCTGCAAACTCCGCATCTTTTCATTTTGCTTGTTTTGCATGGCTTCCTGCTCGTAAGCCGTCCGCTTATCTCCTACAATTGCTTCATCTTTGGGAATAGGTAGTTCGGAGTTGAAGCCATCGGGCTGTTCGTCATTCTTATCTCCTGAAGGAGCAAAAATGATCCACATAACCCCTGCGAAAATCAGGAAGAACAAGGGATAGACAAGCATCTTTTTCCGCTTCTGAATCTCCTGCGGGGTAAGTTCCTTTTTCGGCTTTTCCTCTTTCTTTTTTTCTGTAACGTCCGGTTTCCGTTCGTTACTTTCATTTTCTTTACTCATAATTGAAATCGTTTAATTGTTTTACACTATCCGCTTCCTGTTTGTGTTCCAGTTCCAAGCGTTTGATATGTTCTATCTGCATTTGCTGCTGACCGCTTTTTTTGCCCATATTATATATGGAAGAAACCGTCATGTAGATAGACAAGCTGCCGAACAATAGCAACATGGTAAGGATTACGATTACCCGTGCGTCAGGGCTTAATGGTCTGACAATGCTGCGGAGTTTGTCTTCCAACCACTCATTTACCTGATTGATTAATTTCCGTATCATGGTTATCGGTCTATTGTTCGTAAATCTCTGTTTTCTATTATTTCAAAGCGTTCCATGATAAATCCGTGCGGGTTATTGTCGCTCCTGACGGAGTTTCTAAGGTCGCAACGTGTTACCAAACTCCGTTCGGTTACATTGCTTGCCCGGATTATCATTTGCTTTGCATATACAGTAGTTTTATAAGGATACGCATCGAGATTGCAGGCTACGGAATCAACCTGAATAATCTGATTGATATTCCC
Source organism: Seramator thermalis (assembly GCF_004138125.1). Lineage (GTDB taxonomy): Bacteria > Bacteroidota > Bacteroidia > Bacteroidales > Dysgonomonadaceae > Seramator > Seramator thermalis. Next base: position 109,471 of record NZ_RXHS01000002.1, on the reverse strand, counting down.
CGACACAATGCGGTTGTAATAGCCTTTTTCCTGCATATCCTGATAATATTTGAATGCGCTTTTATCGACAAGGAACAATGCCCTGTTGATATTCGATTCAATGGCGCTTTTATCGGGCGAGAGCGTGAAGAACAGTTCGTGAAATCTTTTCACGTGTTCTCGCGCTTCCACAGGACGGTTTTGCGATAAGTCCTGCGAAAGAGCCAACATAAGCGATTTGCCCTCGTCCAATACATAGATTTTCTGCCTTTGTTCTTCGGCGAATACATAGGAACTCCAAACCGAATAGCCTGTTATCCCTGCACACAATACTACAAACACAATGGCGATAATCCTTATCTGCTTGAAACTTGTTTCAATATTTTTTAAACTTTTGAACTCCATGTTTTTAAATCCATTAATTGATTATTTACCGAGCAAACGACCGCCAACATTACCCGCTACCGATCCGGCAACGCCTCCGGCAATACCGCCTGCTTTGCTTGCTGTTTTATTTACTGCGCTTCCATAAGCACCTGCACCGCCCGATTGGATTATCCATCCTGCAACTGTCGGGATCGTGAAGTATCCGATAATTCCGATGATCAGGAACACGATATACACACCGTTTGAGCCGTCGGGGATATAGTTCGGGTCTTGCAGGAGGGCAATATCCTGTTGAAGCATTAATTCCTGTATCTTCGATAATACGGCGGAAAAAATATCAGCGACAGGCAGCCAGAGATAGATGCTTATATAGCGTGTAAGCCATTGGGACAGCGTTGCCTGAAATCCGTCATATATGGAAAAGGCAAACGCAATAGGTCCCAATATGGCCAACACGACAAGGAAGAATGTCCTGAGCGTATCAATGGTCAGGGCGGCAGCATTGAACAATAACTCAAAGAAATCCCGAATTACCTCCCTGAACCATGCTTTGATATCATACCAAAGCCGTTCGCCCCACATACTGACAATTTCGGCAGCATCGGTAATGCCGAGTTCTTTCATTTTCTGGTCATACACTTCATCATCGACAAGCCATGCTTTGCCCTCACGCAAACGGGCTTCATATTCCAAATTGTCTTTTTGTTGCTGTAATGCTTCCACATTAACCATTTGGTTTTCCATAATGGTATGCGCACCCTTTACAACAGGTGACATAACCGCATTGATAGTTCCCAACACGATTGTGGGGAAAAACATGATGCACAGCCCAATCGCAAACGGACGAAGCAAAGGAAACACGTCGATAGGCTCGGCACGACTTAACGCCTGCCATACCCTGTACGCCACATAGAACAGTGCGCCCAGTCCCGCTACCCCCTTTGCAACACCAATCATGTCGCTGCAAAGAGGTATCATGCTTTGGTACAGATTCTGTAAAATCTGATGTAGATTGTCAAAATTCATAACTGACTACATTTATCTTATTACCAATACCTTTCGGAAGGACTACCATACAGAGCCAATACCCTGTCCATATCATTTTTTTCCTTTGCACGGATATAGGATACGGATATACTCTTTTGTGTGAAATACTTCGTCAGATTACGATATTCCAACATCTTACTGTGAATCTGGTCGATTACATCCATGCGCTCTTTGTCGGAAAGGGAAAGCCCGTTACTTCCGGTAACAATGTTTCTCAAATCCGTTACCAACGCTCCCCCTTCTTCCAACAGCTTGGCATAGCCCGTTGAAATAGCTGCTAACTCATTTGCAGAGAAATTAGGGTCGCTTACCATTTTATTAAATCCGGTAACATACATGTCCGTAATCTCACTTACCATTTCGATAGTCTTCTGAACCTTACGTGCATCTTTAATCAGGTTGTGGACTGATTTGAGTGCATCGTAGTATTCCTTACCTTGTTTGTAAATTTTGATGCTCTCGTTCAGGTTGTTTATCATGTTGGATGCCGTCGAAGTACCTTGTACCGCACTGATGATATTTTGTACCAGATTGGTCGGGTCGGCAACAACCCACTGCGCTTTTGCCTGAAAGGAGAACATGCTTAGTGCCACTGCAAGGCACATAAATATTCGTTTCATAACTTTTACTTTTTAAATTATTACTGATTGAATTTCGACTGTACGTTAATCGTACACCCGTTTGTAATCGCCTTCAGTAGCAAGCAGGAGCATATCCCGCTCACTATCGTAGGCAATGCGTATCATGCCATAGAAATTGAAAAAGGTATATCCCCAACATTGGAATAAAGGGACGGTAAACGCCGTATCGTGTTTGTAAATAAACTGCAACCGGAATCGACTACCGTCATGGTAAATCCTGATGCTTGGGGAACCGCAAAGACTTTCCCATGTCCCGCAAATATCACGAAGCGGAAAAGAGGTTAGCACTTGCAGAGCCGTAGCTGACATATATCTTTTTCTTTTCATGGCTATTGCTCCTGTCGTTTGCTTTCGGCAAGTTGTTTAATCGCCAGTTCGATATTGCCGTCCAGTTTTTCGGTCAGTTGCAGCAGTTCCAGTTTTTCGGATTCTTCCGTTGTGTACGTGTAGTATTCTTCTAAACTGACTTCTGTGGCATAGACCGCCGACTGCACACCGCCCAGTCCGAACCAAACTTCTTTGTATTTTCGGCTTGGAGCATTCGACATATTAATTGAGAGTACCTGCGACTTTTCCTTTTCGGTCAATCCGAGCAACGCCTGAATACTGTCGAACTTGTTCATGTATTTGCGTTGGTCTAATAGGATTTTGCAATCGCTGTTATTGATAATACTCTCTTTCACGATAGGAGAAGCGATAATATCATCGACTTCCTGCGTTACGACAATGGCTTCGCCGAAGAACTTACGGACGGTCTTAAAGAGATACTTAATGTACTCTGCCATACCTTCTTTAGCAATCGCTTTCCATGCTTCTTCGATTAATATCATCTTGCGAATACCCTGTAACCGCCTCATTTTGTTTATAAAAACTTCCATGATTATAATCGTGACGACGGGAAAGAGGATTTTGTGGTCTTTTATCGCATCAATTTCAAAGACAATGAAGCGTTTAGACAACAAATCCAGTTGCTTATCCGAGTTCAACAGGAAATCATATTCGCCCCCACGATAGTACGGCTCAAGCACGTTCAGGAAATTGGCAATGTCAAAATCCTTTTCACGCACTTTCTTTTCTTCCAGTACCTTTTTGTAATCGTCCCGGACGAACTCATAGAATGTATTGAAAGACGGTATCAGCTTCCTGTCGGTTTTCAGTTTGTCTATATACTGGCTGACTGCATTGGAGAGGGCAACTTCCTCCGCCCGTGAAGGCGGCTCGTTATCCCTTTTCCACAGGGTAAGAATTAGCGTTTTTATACTCTCACGCTTTTCAATATCGAAGACATTATCATCCGTGAAAAATGGATTAAATGAAATCGGATTTTCTTCGGTATAAGTGAAGTACACCCCATCCTGACCGTTGGTCTTACGGTTAATCAGGTTGCATAATCCCTGATAGGAGTTACCCGTGTCCACTAACACGATATGCGTTCCCTGTTCGTAATACTGGCGGCACATGTGGTTGGTAAAAAATGACTTACCGCTTCCGCTCGGCCCAAGAATGAATTTATTACGGTTCGTAATAATTCCTTTCTTCATGGGCAGATCGGAAATATCTACATGGAGAGGTTTTCCCGAAACCCTGTCCGCCATTTTGATACCGAACGGACTGGGCGAACTGCGGTAGTTTGTTTCTTCAGTAAAGAAACAAAGAGCAGGTTCGATAAACGTGTAGAACGATTCTTCCGCAGGAAAATCACCACCGTTGCCCGGCATACCTGCCCAGTACAAAGTAGCGGCATCCACCGTATTATGTCGTGGCTTACACTCCATAAGAGCCAACTGGCTACCCACGTCGTTGCGGATATGTTTGAGTTCTTCCACGTCATCACTCCATGCCAATACGTTGAAGTGCGCCCGAATAGAAGTCAGTCCAAATGAATGTGCTTCGTTCAGGTATTGGTCGATCCACTCCTTATTGATTTGGTTTCCAAGACTATACCTTGAAAGCGACTGCATATTCCTTGCACTTTTCTCGAATTTTCGTAGGTTTTCCGCACTATCTTCGATAAACAGATATTGGTTGTAGATATGGTCGCACGACAAGAGCAAACCGACGGGCGAAGCGAAAGACAAACGGCAGTCGCTCCGGTCGGTCGATAGTTTTTCATATCGCATATCCGTTCCGATACGTCCGGGCAGATCTTCCGCATCCGAAAGCGTATGCAGGCAGACGTGTTTACTTCCTACCCGAAGCCCATCCGCTCCCAGTTCCAAATCTTCCAAACAAGTAGTATCGTCCAATGACAGGGCGAAATACTTTTCGATAAGTCCGGCAGAAGTGTCTGTTCCTGTAATTTCATCGGAACTGATACGGGTAAGGCGTATAAATCCGCTATCGTTCATTATCCGTTCAAACTGTCCGACGGCTTCCAAGAACTTCACGCTTGTATCCTTGTTCACTTCCTTTGGGATAATATTCCCACGACAAAGCGACGAAAAATTGCTCTGCATTCTCATTCGCTCTTTGGTTGTTTTGGTAAGGAACAGGAAGCATGAGTGATTCAGGAACGGGCGTTCGTTGAAGTGCTTTTCAAAATTGCGGGATAAGAAACTCATATCGTCCTTATCGGTAGCGGGTTTGTAGGTTTCACGCACAAACCAATCCTGCTTATGCACCACACAGTATTCGGGTAGGACTTTTACCGCTTTCGCCCAAGACGAATGAATTGCTTCGTATTCGGTATTGGTTACGGTAAACAGTTCGGGCAGTTCCACACGGTAGGCAACCGTAATATCTGCATCCTTTGATATGATGCAGTCATGTTCGACAGCCAACAGCGGAAACTTACTTTCGATAGTCGCCGCTTTCATAATGTTACGCATACGCTACCTCCTTTCTTTTCCGTTTGAAAAGGCGGTGCGGAGTTTTCCTGTTAATCAAATAGCGGGGATGTTGTTTTATAGCCATGAGTTTCATCAAGCCATGTTCCCCGTATTTTTCATTCAGGTTAAAGGTAAGCCAAACCAATACCGAAGCAGCGATTACACCGAAGCCTATGCAGATCCACTGATCAATGCCAATTATATATATAATGACAAACACGACAAATACAGCGAGCAAGCCTCCGGCGAATATGAAAAGGTATTGGGATTTCAAACCTTTGAACTCCACACTTTTGCCTATTCCTTTATTGATATTAAACTCCATAACTCTTTTGGGTATGAAGTCGATTAAAGGAAAAAGGAGCGCAGAATGGTGGCAGCTACTATCAGGAAGATACACGCACCGAACCAACTGGCGGCAGTTTTGCTCGTGTCGGGATCGCCCGAACTGAACTTCCCATACACCTTTACCCCGCCAATCAAGCCGACAACGGCTCCGATTGCGTATATCAATTTTGTTCCCGGATCGAAATAACTGGTCACCATGTTGGTAGCTTCGGTAATACCACCGACACCGTTACCTTGTGCGAATGCACTTGAAACAGCAGCCAGAATAAAGGCTGCCGACATAAGAACTTTTTTCTTTGTCATATTGAGAAATTGTTAAAATGGCAAGTGGGGTGGATAGTCCCACTTACCGGGTTGTTACTATTGAATTTTTTTAGTGGTAGGTCATAAGACCCTTTTGTTGTCGGCTTATTCGACGCTAACCGTAATCTCTTTCTTTCATCTCTTTTTTGTTTTACATTATTAATACTGTTCGCTCTATGCGAAATCTCTGATATTAAAAGTGTCGGGAGCCTTCTTCTCGCTTCCCATTGTTCCGGCTTCCTTATCTTTCCGCTCATAGAAAGCTGAAAGGCTCTCCGCCATCAGGTCGGTAACGATTCGCTTTGCATCGGGTTTACCTGAAACCACCTGCTCAAACATATCGGTCTGCCGTATCTCCAACAGGGTATCACCTGCCTTTTTCTTTTGTTCGGGAGTGGCTTCATCCTTACGGTTTACCGTGCGAACCATATTTCCCAAATCATCGAACTGAACTCCTGAAGCGAGTGCGGCTTGTGCCGTTCCTTCGACTTCTTCGTCCTCATCCTCCGGCTCATCTTCGTTTTCGTCCGCTTCGTATTCGAGCGAGTAATCTATGTCCATCGGCTCGTTATCTTCATCAGGCGGAGTGTCGGAAAACGCTTCGTCCAGTTCCTCCTGCGGCACTTCCGGCGACGATTTTACCTCGTTAGGCGGAACAAATGTATCGGGAATTTCTTGCTGATTTTCCATTTTTGGCGAGCTGGCAGCAAGTGGCTCCGATTTGGCAGTAAGTGGCTTCGCTGCACTTAAATCGAATTGGCTTTTGCCGACAATATCCGACTTCAACCGCCCCGTTTCTTGGATTGTCGAGCCTTCGCCGATTATGTTCTTTCTTCGCCTTTTGCCTATTTTCAGTCGCAGAAGATAGATTGCAACGAAAAGGGCATACAGCACAACTACGGTTATGAATATCTTTTCCATTATTCTTCGTATAACCTGTTTACCTCATCTTTGTATTCTGCCAAATGGTGTTTCGCCATGTTTTCAAGGAAACCTGATACACTCATTTTCCGGTCGCCTAAACGACGGGCTATTTTATCAAGGCTGTCCCTTGTTTCCGTGCTTATGAATACAGGCTTTCTGTCTTCCAATTTCGGAGCGGTAAGAAATGTCTTACGGTAATCCAATGTTTGTTCTTTCTTTTTCATTTTTTCTTCGGATATTATTGTTATTTCTACTTCCTGTTCATCTTGAACAGCTTTCTCACTCTCATTTTGCTTCACTTGTTTTCTGTACTTTATTGCTTTGGGTATCATTACCGCAGCAAGCATCACGAGGCAACACACGATAAGACCTATCGTTATCGTGGTATCGTTGTAAATAATCGGATTGGGTATCATACATTTGTTTTTTAGGGCGTTAAATAATCATCGTCTTCTTTGTCTTTATTATAAATCTCTTTTATTTCGTCCTGATAGGTGTCGAAATGGTGCGACAGAATATTGTCGATATAGCTGAATATGGAAACATCCTTTTTATCCAGTGCTTTCACAACCTTTGCTATCCGTTTGTGGTATTTTTCACGGATACTGACCAGTTTCCCATTTCGTGTGGGTATATCTGCAACTGTAAGAAACAGGCTTTCGTAATCGGGCGATTTGGCTCGCTTACGCTTTGGTTCTTCACGGGAAGTTTCTTCCTGAACAATAGCAACAGGTTGTACCGTTGCTTCGGGTTCTGCTTCCTGTTCCTGATTTTTCTCATGTTCAGGAACTAATGCTCTGGGAATGGAACTCGGATTGTTCAGCCTGTCTTTGTTCTTGAATGAAGCAATGACGAAATTTGCGTCAATATCACTCAAGTTCACTTCTTCTTTCTTCTTTGCCATAGCCTGATTATTTTAGAGTGTCCAACATTTCATCAATCAGAATATCAAGGTTACTGCCTTTTACCAGTACCTTGTCCGCAGGGAACAGCGTTGAACGGAACAATGCTTTATGGCTGACCGATTGCTCTTTGCGGAATCGTTTACTGTCGGGCAGGAATGTTTTGAAAAGCGGAAAACCCAGTTTGTCAATCACATCTTCATACACTTCATATAATTCCGTCTTTTCCCGCCCATCAACAAGATTCCAAAGCAGGTACAATCCTTTGATTTTGGCTTTGCCCGGCGTAATCAGGGCATCGTTAATCGTTACCACATATTGCAGGGTACTTTCCAACACTAATTGGTCGGCGCTGATCGGAGCTATGATATAGTCCATAAACGATAAGGTTTTGACTACTTCCGGATTATTGATTGTTCCCGGCAGGTCGAAGAACACGAAATCAGGATTCATTTCTTCAATCACTGCTTTGGCATCTTCCATTGCGTTTTCGGGACTACTCTCTACAATGACGTATGCTTTTTTGCCGAGCGAGGAAAATTGCTCGTAAGCCATGAGCTTGTAATGGTCGTCTTCCATTGTCATTTGCAAATCCCGTTTTCGCATATCCGCAATCGAGTGTTGCGGAAAGTCGCAGTCAATCACGGCTACGTTGTAACCTTTCACATAGTGCAGGTAGGAAGCTACCAACACCGTAAGAGTTGTTTTTCCGGCTCCGCCCTTTTGGGTTGAGAAAGCCACATTCAAAATTTTCTTTTTCATTGTCTTTACATTTTAATTGTTGAACTTATTTTTTTATTAATCGCTTGACCTGTCGGTCTGTTAATCAAACGCTTGCTTTGTCGGACAATAGATTGAAGCATTGCTTACTTGATTGGTTTGCTGCTAAATCAATTAATTTCTTTATCAGTTTATCAATTTATTAATTCGTTAATCGACAGCCCATTTAATTCATTACGAAATCAGTCTATTGAAAAATCACTCAATCTGTTTATAAATCATTCGATTTTCCGATTATTCAAATCATTAATTCTATAATCGCTTCATCGTTTAATTACGCTGTCGAGTAATAAATCGAGGGCAAATAAACGCCTAAAATTTCTCCTGCACACTACTTTTTCACGAGGTGGCAGCAAGTGGCGTCGATTTGGCAGCAAGTGGCTTCGCTCACTGGAATACAGCACGTTACTTTAGCCTGTAACTTTGCAGCATGAAACGTCGGGAGGTAATCGACCGCCATTTTAGCTCGCCCGGCTCGCATTCATATCTGCCCCTGTTCAGGGCAGATTTTATTTGCGACATGGCAAATAGCAAGCTGTATTTTTTGCTGCACGGAAACCGTTTTGCTGCAAAAAATGCTTGCCCCACAAGGGAGGGCGCACCCTCCGAAGTCGGTTGCTTTTGGCAATTATTTGAGTGATGATTGAATGGGCGGCAGGATACCGCAACGACGGATTGTACCACTAAAAAATCCGACGTATGAATGAAAATGCAAGTAACACCCCGAAACGGGGTAAAGGGGGGCGAGCCCCGAAGAATGATCCGGCTAATTACCGATACTCGGTAAATTTTACAGCCGTAGAACACGCCCGATTTCTCACGATGTTTGAGCAATCAGGATTGCAATCGAAAGCTCGTTTTATCGCTGCCCGTGTCTTTGGCGATGAGTTCCGAGTTGTAAAAATCGACCGTTCCACTATGGAATACGTTACCAAACTCACTTCTTTTTTTGCACAGTTCCGCTCCGTCGGAGTGAATTACAACCAAGTTGTAAAGGAGTTGCACAGCAATTTTTCGGAGAAAAAAGCATTGGCTTTGCTCTATAAATTAGAAAAAGCTACCGTTGATTTGGTCGAAATAGGGAAGAAAATTCAGGAGTTATCAGAAGATTTTAAGGCTAATTATTTAGCAAAATAACAACGAAATGGTTGCGAAAATAAACATCGGAAGCAACCTGTACGGTGCGTTGGCATACAATCAGGAGAAGGTGGATGAAGGTCTGGGAAAGATTCTCGGAGCCAATCTTGTCTTTGAACCGACCGACGGAAAGTTCAATGTTTCGGAGTGTATGGATGATTTTATGCAGTTTGTTCCGGCTCATTTCCGTACTGAAAAGCCTGTATTCCATGTATCTATCAATCCGCACCCCGATGACCGGCTAACCGATGAGCAACTGACGGACATCGGACGGGAATACATGGAACAGTTAGGATATGGCAACCAACCTTACCTTATTTTCAAACATGAGGACATTGGGCGGGAGCATATACATATCGTGTCGCTTCGGGTGGATAGCAACGGAAAGAAGATTGACGACTACAAAGAACACGAACGTAGCAAGGAGATAACCGAGCATTTGGAACGCAAATACAACCTCAATCCCGCAGAGGGGCAAAAGCGCAGCGAGCAATGGGAACTTACGCCTGTCGATGCTTCCAAAGGCGATTTGAAAAAACAGATTGCAGCCGTTATTAAACCGTTGGCTTCCATGTATCACTTCCAGTCAATGGGAGAATACAAAGCTGTCCTTTCTTTATATAATATTAATGTAGAGGAACTCAAAGGCGAAGTGAAAGGAAAACCCTATCGAGGTTTACTGTATTCGGCAACGGACAGCGAGAGAAACAAAGTCGGCAATCCGTTGAAGTCTTCCATTTTCGGAAAGTCGGTCGGTTATGACGGACTGGAAAAGCGCATGGCAAAATCCACTGAACGTATAAAAACTAAGAATCTGAAAATACATACCTTGAAAGCTGTATCGGAAGCTAAACAAAGTAGCCCCAGTGAAAGCGAGTTCCGAGCGAAGCTAAGACAGCAGGGTATTGATGTACTATTCAGGCGGAACGATGAAGGGCGTATTTATGGGGCGACATTCATAGACCATACTACCCGTACCGTTTTGAACGGCTCACGTTTGGGTAAGGATTATTCGGCTAATGTTTTCAATGACTTGTACGGCGGTAAGCAAGAGCAGGTACAGGAACCGATGCAAACTTCCAACCTTTCTGATGTGTACAAAACTAATAATCAACAGGACAACACACAAAGTCCTGATAGTGGACTGGGTGGTATTTTCTCAATCCTTTCTCCCGAACCGGAGAATCATCCGAAAGATGAACAGCCGTTACCACGACGCAGGAAAAAGAAAAAGCGCAGGTATGGGCGGCAGATGTAGTCGAAAATTAAAATTGCCCCGAAAGTTCATGTGGAATTATCAGGGCAAAACTATGGTTCTTTCTTATTTTATAGAACTGAAAAAGGCTTTAACTCGTTTGTCTGTTAATAAAGACTTATTGTTTTTCCAATATTCATATGCCTCTTGAATGGAACCCATAGGAATGCCTGCGTCAAAATACGGCTCGCCGGGAATCCTGAAAGGAAGAGGAGCAACGTGTTTACTCTTTGTGATTTCTTCGGGAACGAACTTATTTCGCTTTATTGCTTCCGCCAAAAGAGATTTCAATTTGCCATTCTCATTGTTTATGATTGCAAGCAGTAATCTTCCATAAACAAATTCAATACCCCAATCATCCTTATGCTTTCTCAATAATTTGGCAGCTGTTTCATAGTCTTTCAGAGCGAAATAACATTCCAATAACAAATATCTCACGCCTTGATGGTCATCTTCATTATAACCAAGTATTTCGGAATAGAGCAGTATTGCTTCCTCATATTGTTTTCTGTCCTGATGCTCCATTCCTAAAATGTGGCAAGACCGTAAAAATGGACGATTATCCAAGTTACTCCAACGTAGCTTATGTTTGGATTGCTTCAATTCTTTTGGAAAACACGATTTTCCGATAAGGTATGATTTTTCTGCTGTCAAGAAACTTTCAAAAGACTTTTTCTGATTCTTGAATGCAATGCTTAAATGATTGTAAGCGTCGATATGATATGGGTGCTTCTTGATAATTTTCTTGAAAATCTGCTCTGCCTCCACATCATTATAGTCTAACAACTCAACACCCTCATAATATTCATTATACGTTTCCTCATTGTCAATGGAGGGCGGAAATACAAATTCCCATTCGCTTTCGTGGAAATTGACTACCTTTGGTTTTTGCGCTACCATATTTGTTTTTATTTATATTTCAATTACGAACCAACTTATTTTCCCAAGCATTTTTGTTATCATCATTGGGAACTGCAATAACTAAGATTTTGCTTGGTCGTGTCATTCCAACGTATGCGATTCTTAATTCTTCGCTTGCCGAAATGGATATATTTTTATTGAGTAGTGTTTTATATGCACTACCAATGCCTTTAGTCTTCAATATTAAAAGAACAGCTTCAAATGTTTCTCCTTTCACACTATGCACCGTGCCATATCTGTAATTTTTCTCAATAATCTGTTTGTCTTCATTTAAAAATAATTGGGGAAACGAAAGGCGTAAGCCGTCTTTATGAACACGTAATTCAAAACCACAATTATTTTCTTTTAGAGCCTTGTTTGCTGCATCAACCCACTCTCCAATAGAAATATTTGTTCGAGGAAGCAGATTTATAAAAGCATGGATTTGGCTTTTAAAGGTAACAAATCCCATTTGAGCAATTGCATCATTAATATCATCCTCTGAACAATAAGATAAATTGCTCAAGGTTTTCAATAAGATTCGCTCCAATATTTTAAAGCCGTCTTTGAAACGCCCGTTATCATATAGGAATTTTCCTCTTGCAAATTCTCGCGTATGACTATCTACCCATACATTAGTACCAAAAGTAATTTCAGGAATGCCAAGAATTTCATTAACGATGCTTTTACTTCGATAAATTATCGCGGTAGATTCTTTAGACACATTGATTCCCTGTTGCTGGCATTCATCAATAAAGTCAGATACTATCTGAGGCAAATTGCTGTTATATGTAATTACTTTAGGTCGATGAGCAAATTCCCGGACTTGCTCGTTTACAGAAACAGAAGCATCACTCAAAGAAGAAATTCCAAAAGTGAAACCACAGATATTTTGCGAACTTCTTCGGTTTTCATTCAGTATAATGGAGTTTTCCCATTCGTCATATTTTTGAGTGAGTAATTCCGGTCTTGCGTCATTCCATTCAAAAATAGCTTGGTCTGGATCGCCGACAAGCATTATTTCACTCAATCCGTTTTCAATGAGTATATCAATTATTTTCATCTGAATATCAGATGTGTCTTGGGCTTCATCTACTATCAAATAAGGAAATCTGACGGCAATAGCTTTGGCGATTTGAGGATATTTTTCAAGGATTTTCATCGCAAAAAAGTTTGCATCATTTTGTGTGGCATACCCCGCTTTATTATAGCGCTTCTTTGCTCCTGTAATATATTTGTTTTGCTGCCAATTAGCATTCATTTTTGTTGCTTGAATGGCATACATACTACCATCAATAGCGTAACTTATATTGTCAAATAGAGTGCTACTAAAGTCTTTTCCACTCCAAGTCCCATGAGGTTCACCAACTAAAATAGGCCTTCCTTTACATCCTAAGATTAAATGCCCAAAGGGAAGGAAAATGTATTTGTTTACAAAGCTGTCGATAGTCCCAAGAAAATGGGGATATGCGATTTTACTAATACTAAATTTCTCGTTGCACTTTTTCTCTATTTCTTGCCATGCAACATTTGTAAAAGAAAGCACGGCTATTCCCTCATGTCTCTTTTTCCAATCATGGATTAATCGAGCTAATCTTGCACCTACACAATAAGTTTTTCCACTACCCGGACAGGCTCTCACAACAAATTTTCCTGATTTGTTGAATACAATTTCTCGTTGACTATCTGATAGCGTTCTAAACATTCGATTATTCTCCTTTCGTAGCGTATTTTATAGCATTTTGGAGATATGTAGGCACAACAAACGCATTTCTCGCATTTTCGTCCGAAGCCAATTTCACAGCCAATCTATGTGCTAATTCTGATTTTGCCTTATTTGAAATAACTTTCTCTAAGAAATTTGTCGCATGAATTTTTACGTCAGCATTTTCAATAATTCTACCCGCTGCGACAGGATGCATTTCCTTGAATATTTCTATGAGAATATCTTTGTTTCCTGCAATGAAAAGTTCAAATTCAAATGTTTGTTCTGCCAAAAACACTTTTAGATTCTTTCTTTCAAGTTCACTGGCTACCTTTGCTCTTGAAGCAATTTCGTCCGTTTCTTTATCTCTATCATCATCGGTAATCAAAGAGCATCTTGTTTTCAAATTTTTGTCATTATCATCATTGTTAAACAAATTAGCAAAATGAGAGAATGCGACACCATTTAAATTGACTAATTCAACTCCAGCACTTTCGATATCGTACTTTCCATTCTCTTCCATAATTTTGCTAAAAATCGGTAGAAGTAATGATTCCGAAATACCCTCAACTAAAATCACCCCATTAGAAAAGAATAGTTGCGACTTTGTTACATCTAAGAATTTATGCAAGTATTTTCGGTTATCTCCTGACAAGCCTGATTTGTCAAGAGATAAGGCAGACACTTTATTATCCTGATTCTGCAAAACCACAACGGACTTCAAATCTGACTTTGCTGTGATTGTCGGAGAGTGTGATGATATGAATATTTGAAATCCTTGCTCCGTATCAAGTTTATTCAGGTATTTAAAGAAAAGATTTTGTAGTTGCGGGTGTAGATGGGCTTCGGGTTCTTCTATAAGTAGGGCTGCATAACTTTCCTTGTTGAGTTCTTTTCGTTGTTTCAAATCCCCTAAAACAGTAGCTGTATAAATTAGGTTGTTATATCCAAGTCCGTTTTGATATAGTTCGAAATGCTTCTGCTTTGATGAATCGCCTTCAAGCAATTCATCAGTGTAGATAGGCATTTGAATTTTTAGATTATCTACTAATCGGTTAAAATCAAATGGGAGAAACAAAATTTCAACTTGCTGTTGTTTGCTCGCAAAGCTCGTTTCTCTCAAATGTTCGTTTATTTTTTCTTTCCCTTTGCCAATGTGTTGTGTCCAATCAGTATCACTATCAACTGCTTCACGAACCTTTTTTGCAATCTCTTTTTTCTTTTCTTTATCGGTTTCAGCGTTCGGATCAATTTGAATATTGGCATATAATTGCCCTAAACGGTTTCCCCTGATTGGGCGCAAATGATTTTCTGCATCTCGTAATGCGTCCAAATGAACATGATACAAAAGAATTAAGATCTCTGGAGCGATTGCCTGTCCTTCATTTGTTCCTCCCCATACCTTATACCTGATTCTTTCCTCTTCATCAAGATAATAGCGGAAATGTAATTGCAAATCCTGTGTTCCGTCTTCTTGAACACTCAATAAATCGTTGAACCAACCCGCTTCAGCTGGGTCTTCTATTTTAAAATGCAAGTGAAATTCTATATCGTTTAGGGTATCACTTATTTCGGTTTTTTCTATATGAAAGTCAGGATACGAGATATAAATGTCCCTTTTCTGATTACCGTAACTTAAACAGATGCGTAAAGCGTCAATAATCGCCGTTTTACTGGAGTTGTTTTCTCCGATAAGTACGTTTAGCCCTTTGCTAAAGTGAAGAGCTAAATCGGCAATTCCCCTAAAGTTTTTTATAATGAACTTTTCTATATACATAGTTTTATTGATGCTTATAAGTTGTTGATTATTCGTTAAACTTTAACACATCTGCAAAGATAAGGTATTTTATAGTATTCGGGGTTAATTTTCATATAGACAAGTGCCACAAGCAGCCAAACCGAAGCCACATACTGCCACCTAAAGCAAAACTGCATAAAACCTCACATATCCCCTATACTTTCGCTTCTTAAACAATTTAATTTTTAAGAAAATGCAACAAGAAGACGATTTAAGAGGACTTGCTAAAGTCATGGAGTTTATGCGGGCAATCAGTATTTTGTTCGTGGTTATGAACATATACTGGTTTTGCTATTATGCCATTCGAGAATGGGGAATCAACATCGGAGTAGTAGATAAGATTCTACTGAACTTTGATCGGACTGCCGGATTATTCGGCAATATTCTCTACACGAAATTATTTGCCGTTGTTTTCCTTGCTCTTTCCTGTTTGGGGATAAAGGGCGTTAAAGAGGAAAAAATCACTTGGTCGAAAATCTATGTTTTTCTGACAATAGGTTTTATCCTGTTCTTTATGAACTGGTGGATACTCGACCTGCCGTTAACCGCATCGGCGACAACAGGTTTTTATATCCTGACAATGGTAGCAGGTTATCTGTTCCTATTGGTTGGCGGATTATGGATCAGCCGTTTGCTCAAGAACAATATGTTCGACGACGTTTTCAACACAGAGAACGAGAGTTTTATGCAGGAAACTCGGTTATTACAGAGTGAATATTCTGTGAACTTACCTACAAAGTTTTGGTACAAGAAAAAGGAATGGCGGGGTTGGATAAACGTAGTAAATCCTTTTCGTGCCAGTATTGTGTTAGGTACTCCGGGTAGTGGAAAATCATACGCCGTTGTTAATCAGTACATTAAACAGCAAATTGAGAAAGGATTCTCGATGTATGTGTATGACTTTAAATTCCCCGATCTCTCTACAATCGCCTATAACCATTTATTGAACAATCAAATGGGCTATACTAAAGTCCCTACCTTTTATGTGATAAACTTTGACGATCCGGCACGTTCACACCGTTGTAATCCGATCAATCCCGATTTTATGACGGATATATCCGATGCTTATGAAAGTGCCTACACAATCATGCTCAATCTCAATAAAACATGGGTGCAAAAACAAGGCGATTTTTTTGTGGAATCCCCGATAATTCTGTTTGCTTCTATAATTTGGTATTTACGCATTTATCAGAACGGAAAATATTGTACGTTCCCTCATGCAATTGAGTTCCTGAATAAACGTTATGAAAATATTTTCCCAATTCTCACCTCATATCCTGAACTAGAAAACTATCTTAGTCCTTTTATGGACGCATGGTTGGGAGGTGCTGCCGACCAATTAATGGGACAGATAGCCAGTGCAAAAATCCCACTATCCCGTATGATTTCACCCCAGTTGTACTGGGTTATGAGTGGCGATGAGTTTACGCTTGATATAAACAATCCTGATGATCCGAAAGTGTTGGTTGTCGGTAACAATCCCGATAGGCAGAACATCTACGGTGCGGCATTGGGACTTTACAACTCTCGTATCGTGAAATTAATCAACAAAAAGGGACAACTGAAAAGTTCGGTAGTCATTGACGAGCTGCCAACAATTTACTTCAAAGGATTGGACAACCTGATAGCAACCGCCAGAAGTAATAAAGTTGCAGTGCTTTTAGGGTTTCAAGATTTCAGCCAATTAACAAGGGATTACGGCGACAAGGAAGCGAAAGTAGTGATGAATACGGTTGGTAATATTTTCTCCGGTCAGGTAGTAGGCGAAACAGCCAAAACGCTTTCTGATCGCTTTGGAAAAGTATTACAAAAACGTCAGTCTATGACCATCAATCGTAATGATAAATCAACTTCTATCAGTACCCAAATGGACAGCCTGATACCTCCGTCCAAAATATCCAATCTTACACAAGGTATGTTTGTCGGTGCGATTTCTGACAACTTTGATGAACGTATCGAGCAGAAGATTTTCCATTGTGAAATCGTTGTGGATAATGCGAAAGTTGCTGCCGAAACAAAGGCGTATCAATCCATTCCTGTAATTACTGATTTCACAGACGAAAACGGAGAGAATAAGATGAAAGAGCAGATACAACTCAACTATAACCGTATCAAGGAGGAAACGAAACAGATTGTTGCCGAAGAATTGGAACGAATAAAAAATGACCCTGCGTTGGCTCATTTGTTACAGCAAGGGGAATAAATGTAAAATGTAAAAAAGAGCGTAGTTTTTTAATCTTCTACGCTCTTTTAATCATGCTGCTCATTTTCGTTTTCCGCTTTTTTCTCTTTGAGAGAGAGCACTTCCTGCAGCGGTCTTGCTTGTAGCACTTGTTCGCCCATCTCTCAAAACTTTAGAAGCGGCTGTGGCAGCGGATTTACTGGTAACTTTTTTAGCCATACCTGTAAAATTTAGCTTTCAATCCGAACAATGCAGGTGGATTGATTCCTGCTTAAAGTTATTTTTCTGTCGTACTCAACCTTATAAATGATTACTTCAAAAAGAAAAGATTGATTTTAAGAACTTCTTCCATCTCTTTTTCTTTTTAGGTCTTTTTGTAACAGAACTAACGCTCTCATTTTCTTTATTGTAATACTTTGCTTTTCGCTTTTCATCATTTGCCCTGCCGAATTGAATTTCTTCTTTATCCCATTCTCTGGCATAAACGATTTCGTTCCTTTTAATCCAGTAATGAGATTGACAATTAAAGTTCCAATTGCCTATAGAAGGAGATAAAGAAACCGTTTTTCCATCGAATATCAACTTCCAATCCGTAGGAGAAATAGGCGTAACCACTTCATTTCCACAGCCACACACGCACTTGTGTATGGCTGTGCAGTATTTCAGAGAAATATACAACACATCATCTTCGACAGCATCGGGAATAATCTCGACAAACCTATGTTGCATCATCGTTGATTATTTTTGAAGTCCCTATCGTAAAAATGCTATTGTGCTCACATTCTTGATCAACATAAAAGCCAATTAATTTTTTCCACTTGATTACAGCGAAACACGCATTTAGCGAATTGAGTTCGGCTATTTGAATGTTTGTTACATAATCGTTATTCTCACTGTCTTCTGCAAATACTCTTGTGGAAAAATGGTCGTTTTTTGCTTTAGTTACAGTCGTTACCCTTGTAGCTCCACGCAACTTATCATCTACGGTTTCTACACCCAAACCAACGTCAATACAAGGTATGCCTGCGTGAATTAAGTACTTAACTATCATGTTACGAACACTGTTTTTATCAACGCAAATAAAAACAAAAGACATTTGGTCGAGCTCTTGGATATTGTCTTTCAGTACATAATAACTGTGAGGGATTATATGCTTGTGCATATTAGCGTAAATACCGGAAAGATATTCAGCCTTCCTTTGATTCTTATTTAAATCATCAATTGAAGCAGCTCCCGGAGAGCGAAACGCATTATGTTGATCGAAGTCGTCTCCATCGAAAATGTGAATTTCGGAAACAGGAGTTTTGGCTATCAAATCCAATACATAAGCACCAGTTCCGCCCAGCCCGATAATAGCGATTTTTTGCCCATTAAATTTAGAGTTAATCAAGTCTATATTTGCTCTACTTGAGTTAGTGTCAATGTACTGAAAAACCGTTTCATTTGCATTGTCAGGTATGACTTTGAACGTTTTTTCAGTTACTGTACTATCCGAGTACTTAGCGGGAGCTGAAATAATATCTGCATACCGTTTCACCTTTTCGTAGTAATTAGGATAGCCTTGCTGAGGCTTATTCGAGAAAGAGCGATTTATTGCTATGCCTCCAAAATTCTTGGCTGAATTATCGTGTTGTATTGCAGTTATTATCGTCCCGTCGTCATTACAAGGGTTGTCTCCAATAAAATAAATAACATGATTATCAGGAGTGGCAGTAGTGGTTCCATTCTTCAAAGTAAGCGTGCTCACTAGTATTCCGTACTGTATAGTCTTATCGCTTCTTACATAGGGAATATGGTGGACAAGTAAATGTCCACCACGAACCTCTATTTCGTAACCTTCGTCTCTAAGACGCTTAAGGTCTTGACTATGATTTATCAGTTGCTGTGACATCGAATATCATATTATTTTTAACATCAACAACTGATCCTTTCACCATAGAACCTTCCCTGTTAGGCTTAGGCCCCTTACTATAAGTAACGGTATAACCCTTATTCGGATTATTGTCGTAGGAACCGAATGCCAATACAATGACTTGTTCAAAAGATATGGTAGCCTGCGACCAAGCCTTTTCACGAGCATTTACTATGATTTTAAACTCCTTTTGTTTGGTTTTAGAAATGAAGTGTTCTGCACCCGGACGAGCTAAATCAACAATTTCATCGTCTTCAATGAAATCATCGTTCCAACCATCAGGAATATCAAGATATAGTTCATCATTATGCGAAATCCCTCCTAACTCTCGAATTTGTACGCCACGGATATATTGCTTGTACCAAACAAAAGGAACTCCATTGATAGTGAAGTGCAATTTCTTTTTCACAAAAAAATACTCCGTTTCCGGTCTTGCTATATTTACTCGCGTATCGTTTTCTATCAGTTCGTCATTATACGGCTTACTAATAGATAGAAACAATTCGGTTTCCAAAGGAATGCCCGCTAATTGCTTCAACTCTGCACCTGTCAGGTATTGCTCACAGGTTTCATACTCTTTTCCCTCAATAACAAACTTCAAGGGGATTTTTTCTTTTTGCGTATCCGGCGCCCCGTCATGTACATTCATACTCAATTTATTTAATTAATTTGTATTTTAGCTATTAAGCCGACTATTCCCATTGAAGGTTGGTTGCGACTGATGACCATAATATATTATCTCTGCTTTTACTCTGTATATGTTAAACTTGAAACCTCTATAAAACCATAACTCGCTCTTATCACTCCAATCGAAAGCTTTGCAGGAGCTTTTGTCTTTTAATGAAGTCTTGCTATAAGTTATCATATCGGTCATTATCTATTCTCTGCATTAGTTTAACCATTATACTCATAAGCGTGACATTTTTGCTAACTTTGCAGAAAATTAGCAGTTTATCGTAATTGGTCACGCTTACGAGTATATTAATATAGATTGTCAAAATATGGATGTTATGCAAAACAAGAAACAATTAGATATTTCATACACAGATGAAGATCTCTTTGTTTTAATGTCTTATAAGGAAGAAAATGAGGCTGAGGCAAAGGACGCTTTTCGTATTTTTTATAAGCGATACAAGAACTTGCTATGGTCTTTATGCTATGGCGTTTGCGCGAAGTTAGATATTGAGAACGGAGCGGAGTTGGCACAAGATGTCTTTAGTAACACTATGATGACTATTTATGCGCATCCAACATATGATTCTAAGAAAAGTAAGTTGTCAACATGGATGTCAAAAATAGCCTATAACGAGACTCTTGATTTAATCAAAGAATATAATCTGAATGACAGAAAAAATATCCCCTTGAAAGAGGATGTAATAACTTCTACTTCTGATATTGAAGATGATATTGTTGATTACGAGACACCTCAAAAGAAAATTTTAAATGATGCATTGAGTTTGTTATCTGAAAGAGACCGAGAAATTTTACTTACCTGTTTTCTATATCAGGAAGAAAATAAACATTTGCCGGATGAAGTTTTAAGTGAGTTAAGCAATAGATACTCGACTACACCTGCTAATATTAGGCAAATCAAAAAAAGAGCTTTGGATAAAATTAAAGCGCATATTATCCAAAACTCCACTTGTCAAACGATTAAATCATAACAACAATGACAAAAAAAATAAAAATACAGGATGCGGATTTTGAAGCATATCTTGAAAATGCACTGAAATCACATGGGTACCTATTCCCTACAACAGATGAACAGATGTCCGTTTTTGAAGAAAATATAGACTATATTCCTTTGCCCAAAGAATTAGGATCTCCTGATTTTGTATTTGAGGACAAAAAGCAGACACTAAAGAAAAGAGTAATTGCAATAGACAATTCAGAGGGAGAAAGGAATTGGGCATTAGCTGCAAGAGAAGGGAAAGATATCCCAGAAGATATGCTTGCGAAAATGAAAAGAGATAAAGAAGAAGCTAAGAAAAAGAAGAATGACAATAGATAATGCTCGAAAAAAAGAATTAGCTGAATTAGCTGAATTTATATCTATTGATTATTGTCCACATAGTATGGTGTTGCCAGAACTCATTGCCGAAAAATCTGGTGTAACGTATAATTATGGAGAATATGGAGATTGTTTTGATGGTCTTTTAGAACATGATTCTAAAGATTTTCATGTTTATTTGAATACACAAAATATTCAATCGACAGACAATGCACGACTTCGATTTTCATTTGCTCATGAATTAGGACATTTTTTTATTGATGAACATCGTAATGCTCTAAAAAAAGGGAAGTCTTTGCATAAATCATATTACAGATTCCAGAGGAAAAATATCGTAGAAATGGAGGCTGATCATTTCGCTTCAAACTTACTAATGCCAACATCTCGTTTTAAACAAGCTGTTCAAACACGAAAATTTGATTTTTCTTTGATAGAATCGTTGACAAAGGAATTTGGAACAAGTCTTTCTGCGACATTACTTAAATATATAGAAATTGACGCATACCCTATTATGGTAGTTTTTTCAAGAGATAATATGATTGAATATAGTTGGAAATCAAATGATTTCCCATATAAGTATTTCATTGAGCATTCGTCAAAAAAGACTCCTCCTCTTACTGTTGCTGGAGATTATTTTAATAATGGACTCAAATGTGATGATACTGAAATTGTAGAAGCTTCCGAATGGTTTAGCTCATATGATGACATAAGAGGAATTAAACTCTTTGAAAAGTGCATTTTCCCAAATTATGGCAAAATCGCTATAAGTATTATTTGGCAATAATATAAATATCTAAAGCCACTTCAAAACATTTGCTGCCACCTTTCCTCAAAGGGTGGCAGTTTTTTGTATGTCGGGCATGGTATTAAGCTTGCAGGATGTAAGTTCCTGTATGTGCCGAGTTGATAGGAAACATTAGCGACTGGCAAGGGTGTTGCGGGCAACTGCAAATCTGAAAGAAGCCATCAGCAAAACTGAGGTTCTGACGCACAGAAATCTGATATAAGGCTCATTTGGGAGGGCAACCGAGCAATGGATTGGGAACGCCCAAACTTCAACCGTAACTCTTATGAGTAAATCAGGCAGAACGCAGTGAAAGTTTAATATCTTATCCCGAGAGGTCTTATAAGAGGCACCAACAGTGCAGGACTTATAGCGATGTAATTCTAAGTCTTATAAGAAGTCAGCAGAAGACATAGTATTTTATGAAGTGCACACTCATAAAAGAAGGTCTGAATCTTTTAATTTAAGGAGCAGTTAGTTCAAAATTTGTTCTATGAAGCGACAGCAAGTTACAGCATACCAGTCAGACCTGTTCACATTAGCAGTCAAGGATTCTGTATGCCCTTGTGTAGATAGTGAAGCCGTAAGCCGAGCTAATACATCAAAGGCGTTGCAAGTAGAAGAAGCAGGCGAACAAGAACGAGCCTTAACCCTTGATTTAATGGGAGCGGTATTGTGTCACAGCAATATCACCCAAGCCTACAAACAGGTAAAGCGCAACAAAGGTGTAGCAGGAATAGACCAGATGAAAGTAGATGAATTTGCCACGTGGTATCATACTCATGGCGAATCCTTACTATCACAACTCCGTGAGGGAACATATATTCCCCAAGGCGTTAAGCAGGTTGAGATTCCCAAGCCTAACGGCGGTAAACGCAGGCTGGGCATTCCTACGGTAACCGACAGGGTTATCCAGCAAGCCATTTCCCAAGTCTTAAGCCCTCTCTATGAAAGAGATTTTTCTGACTATAGTTACGGATTCCGTCCTCAGCGAAGTGCACATGATGCACTAAAGAAAGGTTGCGAATACGTACAGACAGGCAGGATGATAGTTGTGGATATCGACTTAAAGACATTCTTTGACGTTGTCAATCATGACCGTCTGATGTATATGTTATCACAGAAAATTGGGGATAAAACCCTTTTGAAGCTGATACGCAAATACCTTCAGAGCGGAATCATGACAGGGGGTATTGTCAGCCAACGCATCGAAGGGACGCCCCAAGGCAGTCCTCTCTCCCCCTTATTATCCAACATAGTTCTTGATGAACTGGATAAAGAGTTAGAGAAACGAGGACACAAATTTGTTCGATATGCTGACGATTGCAACATCTACGTACGCAGCCAAATGGCAGGCGAGAGAGTAATGGAATCGGTAAGTAACTTTATCGATAGCAAACTAAAACTACTTGTCAACAGAGACAAGAGTCAGGTTTGCGAAGTGTTTCAAACCAAATTCTTAGGTCACACCATCCAAATCGATGGTTATCTAACCATAGCAAAGCAAAGCATTGAACGCTTTAAGGACAAAGTACGCAGTATAACCAAACGTAACAGAGGCGTGAAGTTTGAGCAAATAATTGCCGAATTGCAACCCCTTATGCGAGGCTGGCTGAACTACTTCCGTTATGCCCGATGTAAAGGCTTATTAAAGAATCTCGATTCATGGATACGCAGAAAACTTCGGTGCTACAGGTTAAAGCAGTGCAAAAGGGTAATCACCTTGCAACGTTTCCTTGAAAGTCGGGGAGTTGATAGCTGGCAAAGCTGGATATTAGCTCTCTCGGGTAAAGGACACTGGCGCAAGTCAGGTTGCCCCCAAACACATCAGGCTCTTAGCAATAAATGGTTTGAATCAGTAGGTCTATACAACCTCACATTAAATTACGAGAGATTAAACAATTAAAAGAAACCGCCCGGTGCGAGAGCAAGCCGGGTGGTGTGAGAGGGCGGGGGAGTAATCCCCCTACCTACTCGATTATCTTCCATTTTGGTGAATTATCAATTCCCAACGCCACACGCTGCCAAATCGAAGCCACACACTGCCACCTCACAAAAAACCAACCGCTAACACGCTGATTAAGCCTACTTTTATTCTGCATTAATAGTGATGCAGAACAAAAAAACAGTTTAATCATGGATGAAAAATTAAATCCAAAAGACAAAGTTCTCCTGATGCGAGATGAAGGAGAAGGCAACAAACTCAAAGTAGTGAAAGGCATTGATAAGAAAGGAAAAATTGATGCCATTGACCCCATGAAGGCGAAAGAAACCGATTTTCTCAAAATCGATAAACACGCCGACCCTATCGAAAACTTTTTCAAGAACTTCTTTAATCAGGCTAAAAATCCCTCACATACGGGATTTTATGCCGTAACTGTCGATATGCTTGACAAAATCCTGCATATCAACGAAGAAGACTTGCAAAAGTATCGTATCAATCCGAAAGATTATATGAATCAGCAGGAGCAATCGACCAAAGAGAGTGAAAAACAAGTTCAACCCGAAAAGAAAGAAGAAAAAATGGACACAGCAACCGAACAGAAAGCCGAATTTAAGCAATTCGACACCAACCGTATTCCTGAAAGCGAATATCAGAAGTACGGCATTAAGCCCGAAGGTTTAGAGAGCGAACTCAAAGCCATGAGTTATGGGTATAAGTCCCCGCACTTGGTGGATATCAATCCCAAAATCGAGGGCGTGGATTATCCGATGAAAGCCCGCCTGTCATTGGAAGAACAACCCGACGGCAGCCTGAAATTCGTTCCGCATCCACAGCAACAACAAGTTGATTTGGAAAAGCCGTTTCAGGGAATTATGCTACCGAACGATGTAAAGGAAAACTTACTGGCAACGGGTAATAGTGGTCGTGTAGTCGAACTGGAACCAAGACCAGGCGAAAAAGTTCCGTCGCTTGTATCTATTGACAAACTAACCAACCGTTTGGAAGCTGTACCGCTTGATAAACTTACCGTTTCTCAAAACCTGAAAGGTGCGGAACTATCTCCTGAACAACAACAGTCGCTCAAAGAGGGAAAGAAAGTATTAATCGAGGGCATGACCTCTAAAAATACAATCGGTACGGACAATCTCCGAAAATTCGATGCTTATGTTCAGTTCAATGCTGCCAAAGGCGGTTATGATTTTTCCTACGACGGATTAAACCGCAATAAGTATCAGCAAAACAACAAGCAGGAGCAGAACCAAAACGGAGAACAGCAAAATAAAGTCCGTATTCCTAAAAATCTATTAGGAGTTGATTTGAGCGAGAAGCAGCAGAATACGCTTCGTGAGGGAAAAGCAACTTATGTTCAAGGCATGGTAAAAGACGGAAAGGGCGAGCCTTTCAACGCTTATGTAAAGGTCAATACCGAAAAAGGCAAACTCGACTTTTTCAAATGGAATCCCGACCGAGCGAAGAAACAGGGTGCGGAAGTAAAACCTGCCGAAGCAAGCAAAACGCAGGTAGCAGTCAATTCGCAGGGCAAAACCAACGAAGCTACCAAGCATTCCAACGAACCATTGAAACAAGGTCAGCAAAAGCCTACCGAGAATCAGAACAAAGAACAAAAGCAACAGCAAGGAGTTAAAAAGCCTGTAAAAAAATCCACAGGACATAAAATGTAATATCAACCACTAAAAAAATCCAATAGTAAATGAAAGTAATAATTGCAGAAAAACCAAGCGTAGCCCGTGATATAGCGGCTATCGTTGGTGCAAGTAACCGCAAAGACGGTTATTTGGAAGGTAACGGATATGCTGTTACATGGGCATTCGGCCACCTCGTAGGGTTGGCAATGCCGCAGGATTATGGTATCACAGGATTTCAGGCTGAAAACCTGCCGATACTCCCCACAGAATTTAAGTTGCTGCCCCGTCAGGTTAAGGACGGCAAAGAATACAAACCCGATGCGGGTGCATTAAAGCAACTTAAAGTTATCAGAGAGTTGTTTAATAAATCCGACCTCATTATAAATTGCTGTGATGCAGGTCGAGAGGGCGAAGCCATTTTCCGCTACATATATAATTATCTGGAATGCCGTAAGCCTTTCGACCGCCTTTGGATAAGTTCGCTTACCGATTCGGCTATCCGCAAAGGATTGGAGAACCTACGTCCGGGAAAAGAGTACGACAACCTGTACGCTTCAGCAAAAGCCCGGAGCCAAGCCGATTGGGTTGTCGGAATAAACGCTTCACAAGCCCTTTCGGTATCGGCAGGCTACGGGGTATGGTCGTTAGGTCGTGTACAAACACCCACACTCGCCATGATTTGCAACCGATACCTCGAAAACAAAGAGTTCAAGCCGCAAACCTATTTTCAGGTAAAGTTACACACGGCAAAAGATGCAACACAGTTCGCCGCTATTTCCACAGAACGATACAATACGAAACAGGACGCAGACACAATCTTAGAGCGTATCCGCTCGTCAGAATCCGTCAGCGTCGTAAACGTAGAAACAAAGCAAGGAAGTCAGGAACCGCCATTGCTCTACGACCTGACCACCTTGCAGAAAGAAGCAAACAGCCGCCATAGTTTTTCAGCAGATAAAACCCTGTCGGTTGCACAATCGCTTTATGAAGCGAAGCTCATTTCCTATCCGAGAACGGGAAGCCGTTATATTTCCGATGATGTGTTTGCCGAGATACCTACCCTTATCGGTCAGCTATCCAATCATGCTTCATTCGGCAATTATGCAAAAACGTTATCGGGAGCAAGTCTGAACAGGCGTTCGGTAAACGACAAAAAAGTTACCGACCACCACGCACTGATAATCACGGAAAACACGCCGAAAGATATTTTAGCCGACCAACGTATTATATACGATATGATTGCCGCCCGTCTGTTGGAAGCCTTTTCTGATAAATGTACCAAAGAAAACACAAGCGTTTCTTTGGATGCTTCGGGCATTTTGTTTTCGGTCAAAGGTAGTGTTATCCTTACTCCCGGTTGGCGTGCCGTATTGAACGCACCCGATGAAGAAAAAGGCGAAGACGATGCTCCGGCACTTCCGTCTTTATCTAATGGCGATGTCCTTTCCATTAACGGAACGGACTTATTGGAGAAACAAACCAAGCCCCGACCGTTACACACAGAAAGTAGTCTGCTTTCTTCAATGGAAACCTGCGGTAAAGACCTTACTAACGAGGAAGAACGGGAAGCAATCAAAGAATCAGGTATCGGAACACCTGCTACCCGTGCGAGTATTATAGAAACGCTGTTCTCCCGTGAATATATTGTACGTGAGAAAAAATCCCTCGTTCCGACCAATAAAGGGTTGGTCGTCTATTTGGCTGTTCAGAGTAAAAAAATTGCGGACGTTTCGATGACGGGCGAATGGGAAAGAGCCTTGAACAGCATTGAAAAAGGCGAAATGGATGCCGATACGTTCCACAGGGGAATTGAAGTGTATGCCACACAGATTACTTCCGAATTGTTGGATATTAAAATCGAAGGCGGCGGTAGTCAACGTGAATGCTGTCCGTGTCCCAAATGTAAAAACGGTCAGGTTGTTTTCTATCAGAAAGTCGCCAAGTGTCAGAACGAAGCCTGCGGATTGACCGTATTCCGGAACAAGTCAAGCAAAGACTTGACCGATGGTCAACTGAAAGACTTGCTTACCAAAGGCAAAACAGGTACTATCAAAGGCTTTAAGAGCAAAGAAAACAAACCTTTTGATGCTGCGGTAGCTTTTGATGCGGAGTATAAAACGGTATTTGAGTTTCTTCCGAAGAAAGGCTTCAATAAAAAACGCAAATAAAATCGCTATCTTTGCCACTAAGAAAGTTCATACGTCACAGGTTTGATGAGTAATTGTTAAATCAGGTGCTATTGAATTTTTTTAGTGGTGGCACTGGGGAGGGATACCCCAGTGCCTTTTACTCTTTTCAGCCACATTATGTTTACCGCTTGTTGAACTAAACCCGCATACGCGGGTAGCATTTGACAAAAGTACCTGATTCTTTATATATTCGAAGATTATTCATCACAAAAATTCCCGAATATGAGAAAGAAATCAGGTTTTACTTTTGTCGAGCAGGCTATTGTGCTTGTTCCTGAGTTTGAAATGGTTGTCCACAAACTGGAACAACAGGTTACGTTACGGGGGCAGAGTCGGAGTACTTTACAAAACTACATCCGCAGAATTGCCCTTTTTGTCATTCATTTTGGCAAGCTTCCCGAGAAGATTGATCCCGAAGAGATCAATGAATACCTGGCCGCATTGGCGCGTGATCCCCGATCTCCCTCGCGAAGCAGTTTTAAACATATGGTGTACGGGCTGCGCTATTATTATCGCTTGTTGGGTATGAATCGTGAAGCCATCGCTTTGCCATCACTTAAAAAAGATTCGAAGCTGCCCGTGATACTGAACCGGCAAGAACTGAAAGAGTTGTTCGCTGCCCCTACACTGCTCAAACAACGAATAGTGCTCACATTGATTTATTCGGCCGGATTGAGAGGCCAGGAGGTGATTAACCTGAAGATCTCCGATATCGACTTTGAGCGTAGAACCATTCATATCCGCCAGAGCAAGTACAAGAAAGATCGCGTTGTTCCATTGGCTGACAGCATGGCTATGGGATTGAGAAAATACCTTAAAGCCGAAAACCCTCATCTCTGGTTGTTCAACGGTAAAGAACCTGACGGTCGATACAGCGTGCGCGGGCTCTCCTGGGTGATGCGTGAGAACCTCAAAAAGACATCCATCGCAAAAGAGGTAAACCTTCATTCACTACGACACTCGTATGCCACCCACCTGCTTGAACAGGGGCTGAACATTGTTACCCTGAAAGAGTTGCTCGGTCATGCCGATATCACCACCACCATGATTTACCTTCACGTAGCTCAATGTCCGCTTATTAAACCACACAGTCCGCTCGATTCCTTGTACAACTTCACCAAAAAATGAGAACAAGGTTTGAACTGGCCGATGTGGTTCATCGGTTTGCTCCTTCGCTGCATGACCGCGGAAAGCTTACTCCCCTTCAAGAAAAGGTGTTTGCTAAAATTGCACTCTGTAGAACCGCTGCTCTTGGCGGACACGAGGAGGTGTGTGACAACTGCGGCACGATTCGTTATAGCTATAACAGTTGTGGCGACAGGCATTGTCCCAAATGCCAGGCAGCCAAACAAGCCTTCTGGGTTGACGAGTTGGTGCAAAGCACACTGCCCGTGAGGCATTATCATGTCGTTTTCACTGTGCCCGACCATTTAAATGTCCTTTGCCTGCATAATGGAAGGATGTTTTACAACCTGCTATTTTCGGCCGTATGGCACACCCTGAACAGCTCTGGATACTCGCACTATGGTGTCGGGACCGGAGCAATAGCCGTGCTTCACACATGGGGTCAGAACCTCACACTTCATCCGCATATCCATTGTCTCGTCCCGGCTACCGGATACTCCCTGGATGGACGGTGGAAAAATATCGGTCATGGAGGGAAGTTCCTTTATCCTGTTCATCAGATGAGCAGTGCGTTTAAATCCAAGTTCCTGGACAGCCTCAAACGTGCTTTGCGCGAACAAAACCAGTTGATGCTCTTCAATGACCAGATTCAGCGTGCATATAGCACTCCCTGGGTGGTCCATTGTCAGCCCTCGATGGCAAGTGCTGAACATGTGGTGAGATACCTGGGGCAATATACCCATCGGGTTGCCATCACTAACCAGCGTATCGTGAATATCACTGATGAAAAAGTAACCTTTATTGCCAGGGATTACCGACAAGGAGCGGCTAAAAAGTACATCACTCTCGGTGATGTGGAGTTCCTGCGCAGATTTGCCCAGCACATCCTCCCACGCAGATTTGTAAAAATCCGACGTTACGGTATCTACAACCACACGGCAAAACGGAATCTGGGAATCAAGTTCAGGGTAGAAGATGAATCCGAAGGCAATAACAAATCAAAATCCCGGAAAACGATTGAATCGAACATTGAACGTTTCGAAAGACTTACCGGTATCAATCCTTGTCATTGTCCGGTGTGTAAAATGGGTCAAATGATTAGAATCAGAAAGCTGCCTCCCATACGTTCTCCTCCAGGAGCCACTTTCATACAGACTCATCCCCAACTTTAACTATCAAAACCAAATGCGCCTAAAGGTGCACAGGGTAGGATATGTCATCTTGTTAAGAATAAGCGATCACAGAAACTTCTCTTAATCCTGATTGATCCATAAAAACTGATTCCGGAAAGCACAAAAACCTGCAAAATTTCAAAGATCGCTTGTCTATTTTTCCTTCAGAAAAACAAAAACTTTCATTAAGTACATAGCACTGAATAACGGTGGGTGTAGTTCAACACCGACTCATCGCTGGGTCGTGCCGACCGCTCAGAGTCCTATTTATTGGCGGTTCGTTGTTTATTATTTCCTTCTATTTTTTTAATTTTTCTACTGTTTGTTTTACAGCAACTTCGTTTGATATTGGTTTATAATTAAAAAATTTATTGAATTTAGAGCTGTCAAAATAATAGTCTCGGTCATATTGGTAATTCATTTCGGCTAATTCTGCCATCATTGGTACAAATATCCCAAGCCCTTTAATCAACCAATTGGGTAAAATGCTATATTTTGGTTCACAATTCATTTCTCTTGCAAAAAGTTCTATCCATTCCTTTCCTGTTATTTTATGCGAGTCAGTCGGTAAGTTCCATATTTGGTTGTATGTTTGTTCTGTATTACCGAGCATTGCAGTTCCTTTTGCAAGTTCTGGCACATAACCAAAGCTGTGTACTTTTTCTGCATTGCAAAACCATTGAGCTTTTTTAGCTTTTAAAAATTTGTCATAAACCAAGTTCATAATTATACTGTTTGCGCGTGAAGTGCCACCAAAAAAATCGGGGGCTCTTGCAATAATTGCTTGTAAATTATCTTCATTAACACTTTTTAAAATCTGTTTATCTATTTCGGCTCTAATTTCTCCCTTTTTGCTTGTTGGACTTAAAGGTGATGATTCCGTTATATGATTTACATTGTCTCCACCAATTGCATAAATATTATCAAAAAAAACAAGTTTTGAATTGTATTTCAAACAAGCATTAATAACTGATTGCATAAAAGGTACCCAATTTTGTTTCCAAATCTTTGTTTTGTATGGAAAACCAATAGTTACATAAACGATTGATGAACCTTCAATTGATTTGAATACATTTTCTTTTTGAGTTAAGTCAGAGGGAAATAAAATGTCAGTTGGATTTACTTTTTTTGGATTTCTACTCACTAATTTTATTTCAGTTGAGTATTTTGTCAACTCTTTAGCAAGTTCGATTCCAATTGCCCCGTTTGCTCCTAATATCGTTTGTGTCATTAAGTTAAATTATATATTTGGTTTTTGTGAAAGGATGTCGTTTTTTACAATGACCGCCAACGGTCACATGTATGAAACGTTGGGGATTGCGGGCTTCGTCTCTGTCTGCCGTTGCAAAAGCTAATGTGGGGCAGAAACTTTCATATAACCACTTAAACCCCAATGTTTTATACATGATGTGTGCGCCCTGCATGAGCAGAGCGCACCTGCTGCAAGCAACAGTAAAATTTCAAAATTACAAATAATTTTGGTTAAACAATGCTCTAAGCAGGTGTATTTTTCCAGGGGGTGCAAGTCCCTTATGCACGGGGTCGTGCCCGAAGCATTAGCAAGTCGCATGCTGGTTGTTGGTGACGACAGCAGTGAAGGAAGCGAGACTGCAAAATCCGGTACTGACGAACAGAAACGGTATATGAGGCATAATTGTCTTGGGTAAGCAACCACATCATTGTAACGCCCAAAAGGTAGTTTGTGGACAGATATGTAGATACCGCAGGGATTGGAGGAAGGAAAAAGCTCTTACCGGGGGAGATCTCTAAGCAGTAAAATGTAATGAGAAGTCAGCCGAGGTCATAGTAATTACGGAAAACGAGCCGGCAAGTGATAGAAATCCAGAGAGTCGGAGGTCTCACGAACGTAATGAAGGACTGAACGTTAAGAAGTTTTTAATGCGACATGGATTTTCAGCAATGAAATAGCCTGTAGCAAGCGAAACAGGGCAAGAGAAGATGATTAAATGAGCAAACAAAAACGAAATGGAATTGATCGAGCAAGTGATTAACCGTCACAACATGATGCGTGCATTGCAACAGGTCAGGCAGAACAAAGGTTCGGCAGGAGTTGACCGGATGCCTGTAAGCGAACTATACGACCACCTGACAAAGAACAGGGAAAGTATAGGGCAATCATTGTTAAATGGCACTTACTTGCCACAACCCATTTTGGGGGTAGAGATACCCAAGGGAAATGGGAAGACACGTCTTTTAGGTGTGCCTACCGTGGTTGACCGAATGCTTCAACAAGCCGTAGGGCAAGTTTTAGCCAACCGGTTCGAAATGGAATTTGAGGATTACAGTTATGGATTTCGCCCGAATAAGAATGCCCTGCAAGCGGTACTCAAAGCATTGGAGTATATAAACAATGGTTATCAGGATATAGTAGACATTGACCTGAAGAGCTTCTTTGACGAAGTAGACCACTGCATTTTGCTGCAATTGTTGTATCGCAAGGTAAAATGCCCGCTTACGCTGCGTCTTATCCGCAAATGGCTGCGAGCGCCGATTTTAATCAACGGGAAGTTAGTCAAACGCCGAAAAGGAGTACCACAGGGCAGTCCGCTGAGCCCGATTCTCTCCAATATCATGTTAGATGAATTGGATAAAGAATTAGACAGACGTGGATTAAAGTCTGTCCGCTATGCTGACGACTTTAGCATTTATTGCAAAAGCCAATGGCAAGCCCGCAAAACAGGCAACGAGATCTTTCTCTTTCTAAAGAGTAAACTACACCTGCCTATTAATCGGGAGAAAAGTGGAATCCGTCGCCCCGTAAACTTTTCGCTATTAGGATATGGTTTTGTGCCCACTTACAAAAAGGGGGAAAAAGGCAAATACCAGCTGGTGGTAAGCGGCAAAGGATGGAAAAACCTGAAACTAAAACTCAAAGCCATCACCCGAAAAACCACACCCGCCAGTTTCGATGAGCGTATCCACAAACTGAAAGAAGTACAGCGAGGCTGGCTTCAATACTACCGCATGGCAAGTATCCAGGAAAAACTCAAAGATGTGGATGGGTGGGTGCGTAACCGGTTACGTTGCTGTATCTGGAAACAATGGAAGAAATCCGAACGAAGACGGAAAAACCTGATACGTTTGGGCGTTGACCTTGAACACGCATACAGCCACAGCCGTAGCCGAATGGGTACATGGGCGGTCGCCTGTAGCCCTATTTTGAAAACCACCATCACGGTGGAACGTCTGCAACAACGCGGTTACGAACCTATGTTTACTTATTATCAGAAAATTGCTCCATTTCTTAACGAACCGCTGTATACGTGAACCGTACGTACAGTGGTGTGAGAGGCTCTCCCCGTCAGCCAAGGCTGGCGGGGCAGTCTACTCGATTAGCAACTGGGCGTTGATTCTTCCAGTCTGTTTTTCAGTCATTTAAGGTTTTGTTAATTGTCTTTTCTGTCCGCACGAAACTGTCAACGGAGCACAAATTTATTTTGTTTTTTTTGTGGGAGGGCAACCCTAAAACCGCCCTTAAAGGCGGTTACTTGGGCTGGCTTTGTAAGCTCTTTGGCAAGCTTTGGTCGTGCGGCAGCTCGTGGGGCTTGCCAATGTGCTTACAAATAGGGTGGGCTTTTCCATCAGCTTCTCACTGTTTTACCCAATGCTTCTAACAACTGCGGATTATCCTCTAAACCAATCTTTGCTACTGCATAGAATTCACTCATCCAATCATCTGTTTTGGCAAATGCAGCATCTTTTATTTTTGTTGCATCTTGTGATTCCCCTTTTTCTTTCAGATAAATTGCTCTTGCTGCTTCTAATCCAGATATTAGGGTGTTTGCTGCTGTCAAGTCGTCAACTGATATTTTTAAACGAGCTAATTTACCTTGAATAGCAGAATCGGCAGATGCAACACTGTAAAACTTCTTTGCTGCTTCTAACCATTTTATATATGTCCGTGGCATTACGCCTGAAATGGCTAATTTATCTGCGATTAATGAATCATTTCGGAATACAACTTTAGCTTTTTTTCGATGGGTGTTAAATGTGTCTTCTAATTGCTCCTTTTTACTTGAAAAATCTGCGTAAGCGGCAGATGTTTCATCATCTTCGGTTTTGTTTGCATCGTATGCAGTCCGGGTTTTTGTAAGCAATGCTTTACCTTCTGCGATAACTACTGAATCATAACCTAAATCAGCCATAATAGCCGCAATTTCAGGTTGGGTCTCCGCATTTTCCAAAGCTACCCGGTACAATTCCAAAGTTGCTGTGTCTGTAAGTTTTGTTCGTGATGCCATAATTAAATTTTTAAAGGTTAATAATTAATTACATTTGGTTTTTTCCCTTTTACAATTCTGTTTTTCAGTCTTACAATTGCGTTACTCCCACCGACATTTTCTCTATTCGGATTTGAAATTGATTTTTCCGACCGTACTGCAATATTTCCCCTACTTGCCAGTCTTTTTTTCCTTTCTACTATTGCATTTTTCAAACTTACAACTGCTATTTTTCAACTTGATGTTGTATTTGTAAAACCAAATGTTAAATATAATGAAAATACTTTTTGTAGGAACTCAGTTGCATTTCCGTTTTGTTAAAAAATCAGCAGCAACTTTCATTCTTTTGAATGGAAGGGCATTTTGCCGAACCATACGAACAATACACACAGCAATCTCCCTGTTTTGGTTTCAGAATGGTATGGCAATTTTCACATTTATAAAAGAATTGGCAAGAATCCATGGGCATGGTTTCTTTCTTCTGAAAGTCACAATTTGGACAGCTTATTATTGACTCTAAAATTACTTCCATATCTATTTTCCAAGTTTTAATATCCTGAAAGCCCCCCTGACCACAATTAAAAAAACAATTGCACCAATGATTAAATCAGGATACTTTGATTGGGTCAACAAAACCAATACTCCTGCTGCGATAACACCAGTATTGATAATAATATCATTCGATGTGAATATCATCGTGGCTTTCATGTGTGCTTCTTCACTTTTTGATTTTTGTAATAAATAAAGGCAAACGGAATTGGCAATTAATGCCAATATGGAAACAATAATCATGGTTTTGAAATCCGGCACAGCTTCGAAACTGATAAATCTGCGTATTACTTCTATAAGCCCAATCAATGCTAAAGCCAGTTGAAAATAGCCACTCAGCTTTGCCACTTTTTTCTTACGGAACACAGTTGAACCGACAGCCCAAAGGCTAAGACCATAAACAAGTGCATCTGCCAGCATATCCAACGAATCGGCAACCAAACCCATAGATTTAGAAATAAAACCCGTGGTAATTTCAATAATAAAAAATGCAAAGTTGATAATCAAAACCGTCCAAAGGAGTTTCGATTGTACCGATGAATTGTCCTTGAATTCATCCGCTTGGACAACAATTGTTTCTTGGAGTTGCGACCCTAAATTGAGTTCTTTCAGGTGATTCTCAATTTCAGAGCTTTCTTCAGAATGAAAGACAGTAAGTTTTCGGTTTTCAATATCGAACACCAAACTTTTAATCATGGAAAGCCCTTCGAGTTTCATCCTGATAAGGGTTTCCTCGGAAGGGCAGTCCATTTTGGAAATGTGAAATGTACTCTTTTGCATATAGTTATTTTTTGTAGGCCAACAACCTCAAGGCATTAAATACCACAACAAGGGTTGAACCTTCGTGAATAACTACGGCAAGGCCTATGCCGGCCAGCCCAAAGATGGTTGCCGGAATAAGTAAAGTAACGATACCCAGGCTAATCCAGAGGTTCTGTTTTATAATACTTGTTGCTTTTCTGCTCAGGCCGATAGCAAAGGGAAGGGTTTCCAGTTTGTCGCCCATTAGGGCAATATCAGCGGTTTCGAGTGCCACATCAGAACCGGCCGCGCCCATGGCTATGCCCACGGTGCTATTGGCCATTGCGGGGGCATCGTTTACGCCATCGCCTACCATTGCCACCTTCGATTCCTGCTCTTGCAGTTTCTTTATGGCATCTACTTTTTCCTCTGGCAACAGGCTGCCCCATGCATCGGTCAAGCCTATTTCTTTGGCAACGGCATCGGCCACTTTCTGGTTGTCGCCCGTGAGCATGACCATCCGTTTGATTCCGATTTTCTTTAATTGCACCAGCGTACTTTTTGCTTCTGCCCTCGGGGTGTCCATTAAGGCGATGATGCCTACATAATCGTCATTCCGGCGAATAAGCATGGTGGTGTTCCCTTCGGCTTCGAGGGCTTTTACTTCTTCTACAATGTTTTTGGAAGGTTTTTTATCATCGAGGGCTTCATACAGTTCCAGGTTGCCTATATATACTTTATCATTCCCCAGTGCTGCCTTTATGCCTTTACCCAAAACGGCTTCCAAATCTGTGGCCTCGGGAATACTATTTCCTTCCAAACGTTTTTTACCGTCCCTTACCACCGCCTTTGCCAAGGGGTGGTCGCTCAGGTTTTCCACGGCAATTGCCATTATCAGCAATTCATTCTCATCGGTATTGTTCAGCGGAACTACTTTAGTGAGTTTTGGTTTGCCTTCGGTAAGTGTCCCGGTTTTATCGAAAGCCAGGGCGGTCAAAACCCCCAGGTCTTCCAACGGTCGCCCGCCCTTGATAAGCACCCCGCTTTTTGCGGCCCTGGCCACCCCGCTCAATACCGCACTGGGCGTGGAAATGGCCAGAGCACAAGGGCTGGCGGCTACCAGGACTGCCATGGCCCTGTAAAAGCTGTCGCTAAAATTTTCGTCTATGACCAAAAAAGCACCGAGCAATACAACCACCAATCCCAAAACAGCGGGAACGAAGTATTTCTCGAATTTATCGGTAAACCGCTGGGTGGGTGATTTCTGCGTTTGAGCTTCATTTACAAGCTTTACCAAACGGGAGAGGGTAGAATCTTTAGCTTCCTTAATAACCTTAACATCTAATGTGTTGTTACCATTGATTGTGCCCGAATAAACCCTGTTTTCGTCACTGATGTTTTTTTCGTTGGAATAGTCTTTTTCGGGATCTTCAACCGGTATTTTATCCACAGGAATACTTTCGCCCGTGATGGGGGCCTGGTTCACACTGCCTTCGCCGCTAACCACGACGCCATCTGACGGGATTTTGCTGTGTGGCTTCACCACGATGATATCGCCTATACACAGTTTTTCAACACCTACTTCTTCAATCCTCCCGTTCTTTTTTAGAAAGGCGGTTTTAGGGGCAAGTTCAGCCAAAGCAGCAATAGATTTACGGGCTTTGTTCATGGCATATTGTTCGAGGGCATGGCCCATACTGAATAAGAACAGCAGCAAAGCGCCTTCGGCCCATGCACCCAGTATAGCTGCACCAATAGCGGCAACCAGCATCAAAAAATCAATTTCAAATCCACCTTTACGTACGGCTTCGAACGCTTCTTTGGTAGTGTAGAAACCGCCAAAGAAATAAGCTCCGATGTACAACGATAGGCTTACCCATGAAGAGACTGCATCTACGAAAGAAAGGCCAAAACCAATGGTCAGCAATATTCCCGAAAGGATAGAGAAAACCAACTCCGTATTTTTACCAAACAGGCCGCCATGGGTATGTTCATGTTCTTCTCTTTCTTTTTCTTTGTGTTCAGGCTTCTTGTCTTTCGGTGCTTTCTCTGTTTCTTTGATGCCGCGAAGATATTCCCCGGCTTTTAAGGCAGTATCAGTTATTCCGAGGTCTTCTTTTCGTAAGGCTTTAACGATTGCCGCTTCATCCATCTGGCTTGTGTCGAACTCAGCCCGTACCATTCCCGAGGCAGAAACCGATACTTCAATCATACCGTTTAAGTCGCGCAGGTTACGCTCGATGCCGCGCGCATGGCGCGGGTGGCGGATACCTTCTACGCCGATGAGCTTGTGCCCGATTTTTTCGGTAATGGATGCCCCGGTTTGCCGGGCAATTGAACGTACGCGGTCCATGGAAATCAATTCCGGGTCGTAATGAAAACAAAGCTGGGGTACACCATTATCAGCAGCTTCTGATACGTGCACTTTTTCCAGTCCTTTTTGCTCCTGAAGCATTGAGATAAGCTCCTGAACGCATTGGTCTTTTTCGTCCGGCACTTCGGGTAAAATGAGTGGTATTTCTAATTTCAGTTTTTTCATCTCATAAAATTTTAATGTTCGTGTTCAGTTTCTTCTTTTTTCATATCGGCCAATAGATAGTAAGCCGCATTTAAAACCACCTGTGTGTTTTCAGGTAAGGAGTTAATCAGTTGTATTTCTGTATAACCTTCGTCTTTTAAACCGGGAATGACCTCTACCATTCTGAAAGCCATCTTTTCTTGAGTTGCATCATCATCGTCTGCATCGCCATGTTCATGCCCCTCATGATTTCCTTCTTCAACTTGTGCTTCTTTATCCTCATCGTGTCCGGCATGTTCGGTTTCGCTGTGCCCTTGTTCTTCAATAGCTTCATTGTCCAAAATAAAAATGAAGGATTTTGTCCCTTCGGAAACAATGGCATCGTTGGGCAAAGCCCTGGTATATTTTTCATCTGTATGCAAATGCCCCGAAATGTACATGCCGGGTATAAGCCCAGAAACTTTTTCATTGATTTTTGCATGGATATGAACTGCCCTTGAATTGGCCTCAAACTCTTTTCCAATGGCAAAAACGGTTGCTGTTAATTCTTCATCGGGGCGGTTCGAAACCGTAAAATGAACTTTCTGGCCTTCTTTTACCAAATGCACATCTTTTTCATAAACCATAAAATCGGCATGAATTGCGGTGTTGTCAGTTATTTCAAGCAGTATGTCTTTTGCATCAACATAAGAGCCTACTTTTATATTAACTTCATTTACAAAACCGTTTATTGGTGAATTAATGTTTATGGTATTTGAAATATTGCCCTGCATAATTTTATCGGGCGAAAGATTCAGCAATTGCAGGCGTGATTTTAATCCTTCGTATTTTGCTTTTGCCGTATTGTATTCCGCTTTTGCCTGTTGGAAGTCTTGGCCTGCACCAACATTGTTTTCAAACAATTCTTTTTGGCGTTCAAATTCCTGTTCCAGAAATTCAAGCCTGTTGGCAACTTCGGCAAAACTTTCCTGTAAGGCAATGTAATCCGGATGTTCAAGTACTGCCAATAATTGACCCTTGCTTACCCGGTCGCCATGGAATACTTTTATCTCTTTTACATTCCCGCCAATAACAGCTGTAATATCGGCGCTGTTTGCAGGAGGTACTTCGAGTTGCCCGTTTGACTTTACTACCGTGG
The DNA here is from genome assembly GCF_004138125.1 of Seramator thermalis. GTDB lineage: Bacteria > Bacteroidota > Bacteroidia > Bacteroidales > Dysgonomonadaceae > Seramator > Seramator thermalis. The sequence continues at coordinate 70,384 of NZ_RXHS01000002.1, read as the reverse complement.
TTAGGTTGCGCATTTGAAAAGACCCCAATTTTAATTTCAGGGCTTCCCGTTGGTTTTTATTTAATATCACAATGCCTTCGGGGCTATGTTCTTCGTGTTCTTCGCCTTCTCCGGCTGTTTTGTTTTTTGTGTTGCACGATATTAATGTGGCGATTGCCATCAATGCTATAATTATTTTTGTATTCATCGTTACTATATTTTGTTGATTATTTACCTGTTATGAATTTTAATTGGGCAGACAATTCGAAGTATTCTGCCTGTTGCATTAAAAAATCTTGTTTTGTCCGTATGGCTGCTTCTGTGTTCTGAATAAACTGGACATAGTCGATACTGCCTAAACGGTACGCCAGGTTGGAAGCCTGAATTTGTTCGTCGGCCAGAGGCAATGCTTCTTTTTGATAATAGTTGATAACCTGTTGCAAAGTAAGGTAACGGCTGATTTGCTCGTTGTACCCGGCTTTCAGTTCCAGTTCCTTTTGCTCGTACTGTTGGTTTGCAATTTGGAAGTCAATTTTTGAAGCTTTGGTTTTGCCCGATTGTGAAAAGAAAGCCAGCGGGACAGAAATACCTACTTCCCATCCATAAAATCCTGAATTGCCGTCAACCGATTGCCATTTATAACCCAAGTTTAACTTTGGAAGGAAATTGGCCTTTTCAGCTTTCCACGCCGATTCTGCTACATCAATTCCGGTTGAATAGTAATCAAGTAAAGGGCTTGCACCCAAAGAATCAGTTCCTGAAACAAGTTCAAAAACATATTGTCCTAAATCCTGAGTATTCACATCAACAGCCCCCGGATATAGCAGGTATTGGTTAAGGATTTGCAAGCTTGCCAAATAGTTACTTTCGGCTTTCCTTAAATTCACCTGCAATTCTTTGTATTTGGCCGATGCCGAAAGATATTCGATTTTTGAAATTGCCTGTGTATTGTAACGCAACTCCGCAGCTTTCTGAAAATCGGTGTACAAGGTGTCAAGGTCTTTAAATAGTTGCCATTGCTGTTTGGCATGGACTGCATTGTACCAGGCAAGACTAACATCACGAGCCAACGAATATTCGGTAAGTTCCTGACCGGATAAAGCTTGTTTTGTACGGCTGTTTGCAAGCTTTCTTTTAGCCGGTATGCCGAACAGGTCAATGTCTGTTTGTCCAATCCCGATTTTGTTTTGAATACCCGGTGCGTTGTTGCCTACTTCTTCTTTCCCGGTATAAATCGAAGTCGTTCCCAGTTCGTATGCCGTAGCTTTTAATGCTTCCTGTTTGTCAACTTCCAATTTGGCTGCCTTAATTGCCGGATAGTTTTCTTTTGCCCTTTCAATGGCTTGTGGCAATGTTATCGTAGAATCCTGCGCATTGGCATTTCCTGAAATTCCCAAACCTGCAATCACAACAAGAACGGTAAACATCCCTAAAGCTGTTTTTGGCATTTTTATTTTTTTAACGCCACTTTCAACAAATTTATAGAGAATAGGTAGCACAATAAGCGTCAACAAGGTTGATGTCAACATTCCTCCAATCACCACAGTAGCCAAAGGGCGTTGAACTTCTGCTCCTGCCGACGTGGAAACCGCCATAGGCAGAAAGCCCAGAATATCGGTTGAAGCTGTTAATAAAATTGGACGGATACGCCGGATTGAACCTTTTTTAATAATGTCGTTTATATGGAGTTTGCCTTCTTCTTTCAATTCATTAAAACCGCTAATCAACACTAAACCGTTAAGTACCGCAACGCCAAACAGGACGATAAAACCTACGCCAGCCGAAATACTAAAAGGCATATCACGCAAATAGAGCGAAAATATACCCCCAACAGCGGCAAACGGCACAGCCACATAAATCATTAGCGTTTGTTTAAACGACTTTACAGCGAAGAAAACCAACATGAAAATTAATGCCAAAGCAAGCGGAACAACCAGCGACAAGCGTTTTGAAGCCCTTTCGAGGTTTTCGAACGCACCGCCATATCGGATATAATAGCCGGTTGGCAGTTCTAGTTTTTCATCTAAGACAGATTGGATTTCTTCTACAAGCGATTTCACATCCCTGTCGGCAACATTAATCCCCACGTAGGTTCTACGGTTGGTATTGTCGCGGCTAATTTGCATCGGTCCTGGCTGGTAACTAATTTCGGCCACTTCTTTTAAGGGAATTTGATTACCATCGGGAAGGGTTACAAATAAATTCCTGACATCGTCAATACTTGTGCGGTGTTCCTCATCCAGTCTCACAACAAGGTCGAACATCCGCTCGCCTTCGTAAATGCTTCCGGCAACGCCACCACTAAAAGCGGACTCAACAATGGTATTGAGTTCCTTAATCTTCAGGTTGTAGCGGCCAAGCTTGTTGCGGTCGTAATGAACGGTAATCTGTGGCAATCCTCTTGTGGCCTCTGCTTTTACACCAGCCACACCATCAATACCAGAAACCAGCCCAGCAATTTCCGTAGCTTTATCAGCCAGTAATTCCAAATCATCGCCATACAGTTTAATGGCCACATCTTCACGGATACCAGTTAACAGTTCATTGAAACGCATTTCAACAGGTTGACTGAATTCATAATTGATACCGGGTAATACGCTGATTTTTTCTCTAACTTTATCAATTAATTCTTCTTTCGATGCGGCTTTTGTCCATTGTTTCTGAGGATTTAAAATCACAAATATATCTGCAATGTCCAAAGGCATTGGGTCCATGGGTAAATCTGCCACACCAATCCTGCTTTGAATACTTTCTACTTCATCAGGAAAGTTTTCCAAGACAATTTGTTCCAGTCGGGTAGAAGTTTTTGTGACTTCGCTCAATGAAGTTCCCGGCTTTAAAAATGCCTGAAAAGCAAAATCGCCTTCATCGAGTTTTGGGTTAAATTCGGCTCCCATCCGTGTAAACAGAAAACTGCCGGAAATCAAAAGCACAAAAGCAATTGTTATTACAATCCAACTTCTTTTCAATGACCAACCGATTACGGGAGTGTAAGCATTTTCGAGTTTCCCAATTATTTTATCGCCCCAGGTTTTTTTGTCTGTTTTAGGTGGTTGGAGGAATAAGGCTGCCATCATTGGAATATAGGTAAGGCACAATATTACCACGCCCAAAACGGCAAATCCAAAAGTCATAGCCATTGGTATAAACATTTTACCTTCAACACCCTGCAAGGCTAAAACCGGGATGAAAACAATCAAAATAATCAACTGACCAAAAAATGCTGAGTTCATCATTTTGCTTGACGAATTATAGGCAATTTCGTTTCGTTTCGCCTGGTCAAGTTTTGTTCCGATAAGGTTTTTACGATGGAGGTAAAATATCATGGATTCAACAATAATTACTGCACCATCTACCAATATCCCGAAATCGAGCGCCCCCAAACTCATCAGGTTAGCCCACACCCCAAACAGGTTCATCATGATAAATGCAAATAGCAAGGCCAGCGGAATGGTTGATGCCACAATTAAACCGCCCCTTAAATTCCCGAGGAAGATAACCAGCACAAAAATAACAATCAGCGCACCCAACGACAGGTTTTCGGCAACGGTAGATGTGGTACTTTTAATGAGCTTACTGCGGTCAAGAAAAGGTTTAATTTCAACACCATCAGGCAGTGATTTTTGAATTAAAGCCATTCGCTCTTTTACATCCTTAATCACATCGTTTGAGTTTTCGCCTTTCAGCATCATCACGATTCCGCCAACGGCCTCTCCCTTTCCATCTTTGGTAAAAGCACCATAACGGACAAAACTTCCGAATTTCACTTCTGCCACATCCCTGATGAAAATGGGTTGCCCGTCAATGTTTGCGACCAAAGTGTTTTTAATATCATCCAACGAACGCATCAACCCTTCGCCACGGATAAAGTTGGCCTGAAAATTTTTCTCGATATATGCGCCGCCTGTGTTCTGATTGTTGTCGTCAAGTGCTTCAAAAATATCCGAAATGGCTAAACCCATACTTCTGAGTTTATCAGGATTAACAGCGACTTCGTATTGTTTACCCCTGCCCCCAAAAGAGTTTACTTCTACCACTCCGGGCAGCATAGCCATTTGTCGTTTTACAATCCATTCCTGCATGGTGCGCAGTTCCATGTCGTTATAAACGGTATCGTAACCGGGTTGCACTTCAAGCGTGTATTGATAAATTTCGCCTAATCCGGTGCTGATTGGCGCCATAAACGGTTCCCCAAATCCCTGTGGAATTTTTTCTTTCACTTCGGCTAAGGCTTCACTTACCAACTGCCGGGGAAGATATGTCCCGGCGCTTTCTTTGAAAACAATGGTTACAACCGAAAGCCCAAAACGTGACACACTTCGTATTTCGGTCACGTCGGGCAGGTTCGCTACTGCCAATTCTACCTGATAGGTTACAAACTGTTCAATGTCTTCCGTGCCCAAATTGGGTGCGGTGGTAATTACCAAAACCTGATTGTTTGTAATGTCAGGTGTGGCGTCAAGTGGCACTTTCGTCATGGAATATATTCCACCGATAATCAGTCCGATTGTCATCAGCCCGATAAGTGCCTTATTCTTTATTGAAAAGGATATTATACTATTTATCATTTCATCTAAAATTTATTTGTTTGAATCTTGATTTTATTTTTAATATTTCGTTTCATAATATCTATTGAAATTTTCTTTGTTTTTGAAATAGACCACGTCCTGTTTATTCCTTGTTTTAAGTCCGATAATTGCGTCAGCTTTGTTTATTGAATCTCCCGAAAATGCATCGGCAACCATTGCCACTTCCTTGAAATGTTTTGCGAGATGATTAAAACATTGTTGGCTACAGAAATAGTAAACTTTATTCTCAAAAACTGCTTTAGTACTTTCATGAATCTGTAAATTATCCCCATTCATACATATCCAGTTTTCAGGCATGTTCTGACCATACCATACAATTTTACGCCATGCGAACCTGGTTTCGCAACGATAGGTATAGAAAATCAGAATTGACATAAGACTCAGAAGAAGGATGCTGAAACTTATCAGCATGGTCCTGTTAAATTTTTTATTATCAAGCTTTTGCTTTTCAAGAAGCTCCTGCTTGCTTAATCTCTTCTTTTTCATACTTAAAAGATTAAGTGATTAATATTGCCGATAAAAAATGTGCTATCGGATTTATAAGAAAATCTAAAAGAAATTAAACAGCGAAGGGAGGTGCCCTCAATGAATAGTTGGTGAGAAATATTTGTTTGGGAGGAGAAAAACAAAAATAAATAATGCCAATTACCTCGTCAACATTTAATGCTATATCTGACTTTGATTCACTTCTAAAAAGGTCGAAATGTAGTTGCGTTACAAGCGGTAATTTTACATCAACATCGCCAGATTTTTCTGAAACGACAATATTTAAGGCATGGCAATGCGTTTCAGGATTTTCTCCGTGCTTTTCAGATTTTGATGTTTTACACTCCGAACTTTCCGAATGTGATTCAACGGAATCGAAATGATGATGATGAGGAACAACAGCATGGGCAAAAATAATTATCCCTGCAATCAGCACAAGAAATTTACCCGTATGTTTTTCCAATAAACTCAATCTCTTACAGTTTTAAAATGTTGATACAAAGTTATAACGACAAATATACACCAAAGTTCATGCAACCGGGTTGCAAAGTTATTTTTTACAATTTGAACAAACTCCTTTTACTACCATATTTACGCTTTCGAGGGAAAAACTACTGGGGAGGTTTATAGTTGGAACAGGAATGTCCTTTAAACAAAAGGTTTGATTGCAATTTGTGCAAAGAAAATGAACATGCAGGTCTTCGGGGTCGCACTCGCAATTGTCCTGACAAAGCGCATATCTCAAAGAACCCGAACCATCTTCTATCGAATGAATCAGTTTGTTTTCCTGAAATGTTTTTAGTGTTCTATAAAGAGTTGCTTTATCGGCTTTTTCAAATTTTTGTTCTAATTCAGGCAAACTAATAGCCGTTTTTTGTTCTGTTAGAACTTGCAAAACCAATTGTCGCATTGCAGTTGGTTTGATGTTTTTTAAGTTGAGTTTGTTGTCTATTTCCTTTTTCATTTTGTCGGTTCATTTCTTAATAGCTCAAAAGTAACAATTCAGCACGAGTGTGTAGGCAAAATTGCAGCTCTTTTACAAGCCTTTGGTTTGGGCGTTGGCTTGTGGGGGCTTGGAAATGTGCTGCAATGTGGGGTGGGGTTTCTTTCCTTTTTTTGCGGGGGGAGAAAAAAAACAAAATAAATTCCATCAAATTTGCACCGACTTGTCAAAGAGCTAAATATTTTAATCTGCTTGTTTTAAACTGCACCTATCAGTCTTGAAGGTTCTCTTTTTTCGCCTTGTTGCTAACGTTTTGGCGCTTGGCGCAGTGGCGGGTTTCGGAGCACAAAACTGTCAATACACCACAAAAGTTGATGCGAGGTACAATGTTCAATTAACCACGTCACCCGCCATTGAGCCAAACGCCTGTTAGCGGTTCGTGCTTCTTTTCTGCGTCTATGTAACTTGATTTTCTCATGTCAGTCGTCTTTTTAATAGCTGTGCATTTATTGCTACTACAATAGTGCTTAAACTCATCAAAACAGCACCAATTGCAGGACTTAACATAAATCCCCACTTGTATAATACACCTGCTGCTAAAGGGATTGCAAGTATATTATAACCCGCAGCCCACCAGAGGTTTTGTATCATTTTATTATACGTAGCCTTACCAAATAATATCAGGTTGGCAATGTCTTTTGGGTCGGAGTTTACAAGTATAATGTCTGCTGTTTCTGCTGCCACATCTGTTCCTGAACCAACAGCAATTCCCACATCTGCTTGTGCCAGTGCAGGTGCATCATTCACTCCATCGCCTGTCATGGCAACATATTCCCCTTTGGTTTGTAATTCTTTTACTTTCTCTAATTTATCGTGAGGTAATACGTTGGCTATGTAGCCGTCCATTTTCAATTCATCACACACTTTCTTGGCTACTTTTTCATTGTCCCCAGTAAGAAGCAAATTTTTAATGCTTGCTTCTTTTAATATTTGAATGGCTTCAAAAGAGCTTTCCCTAATTTTGTCAGAGAAGGTAAAATATCCTGCTACTTCTTTGTCAATCAGAATATAAACAACTGTTCCTGTAAAATCATTGATTGTATCGGTCACGCTAATGTTTTGTTCTTTCAGGTAATTTGGTCCGACTACTTTTATTTCTTTTCCTTCCACATTTCCTTCTAATCCTTTTCCAGGCAAGTAATTGAAATTTTCTGCTTTTGGAATTTTGATTTTCAATTCCTTTACTTTTCGCAAAAAACCCGCAGCGATATAATGTTCAGAATGTTGTTCAACACCTGATGCCAAACGGAGTAACTCGTTTTTATCAAATCCATTACCCAATACCTTCACTTCCTGCAATTCATGAGAACCTTTTGTAAGTGTTCCTGTCTTGTCGAAAATAATGGTTGTTATCAATCGAGCATTTTCAAAAGCAGTTCTGTTGCGAATGAGCAAACCTTTTTGTGCAGAAATGGATGTTGAAATGGCAACCACCAAAGGCACTGCCAAACCTAAGGCATGCGGGCAGGAAATAACCATTACCGTAACCATCCTTTCCAATGCAAATACAAAAGGAAACCCTAACAGCAACCAAACAACAAACGTAATGACACCACCGCCCAGGGCAACGAAAGTCAAAACCTTTGCGGCACGGTCGGCAAAGTTTTGTGTCTTGGATTTTATTTTTTGTGCATCTTCAACGAGTTTCACTACTTTGTTTAGGTAACTGTCTTTTCCAATGCTTACCACTCTAATGGTTAAAGACCCATTACTATTTACTGCCCCACCTATTACTTTGCTGTCTTTTTCTTTCTTTACAGGTTTGCTCTCACCTGTGAGCATACTCTCGTCCACATAACTTTCCCCTTCTATTACTATACCGTCTACCGGAACTTTCTCGCCCGGCTTCACCAGTACCATATCGTCAATTTTCAATTGACTGACCGGCATATCGTGAATGTTCCCGTCCTTAATATGGTGTGCAGTGGAAGGCATCATTTTTACGAGCAATTCCAATGAGCGAGAAGCACCCATAACCGACTTCATCTCAAAGTAATGGCCAATGAGCATGATGTCTATCAGAGTCACCATTTCCCAATAAAAGTCCATACCCTGCAAACCAAAAGTGATAGCAACACTGTAAGCCCAGGCAACTGTAATTGCAACGCCAATCAGTGTCATCATACCAATGGCCTTATCTTTTACTTCGTCATACAGCCCTTTTAGAAAAGGGTAACCGCCATATAAGAATATGAAAGTGGAAAGAAGGGCTAACACATATTTGTCGCCTTCAAAAGTGACTTCAAATCCTAACCACTGCTGTATCATGTGCGACAAGGCAAGTACAGGAATGGATACAATCGAACAGATTACAAATCGCTTCCAAAAATCGGCAATATTATGTCCTGCGTGTTTATCGTGTCCAGAGCCACTGTGTTCGGAATGGTGGTTATGTGTGTGGGTGCTTTCGGTATGATTATGCTCTGAGTGTTCCATATTTTTTGTTTGTTAATCTATTGTTTTGGGTGTTGTTTTAGCATGACCGCTAACATCTTAGTGTTTTATTCGCCGTTATAGCCCACCAAAGTTATTGAAAAGAAGTTGATTCGCAAATTTTCACAAAGATTAATTTAATATGATATCAATAATGGCAAATAAAACTAGTTGAACGGAACCTATTGCTATGGGAAAAGTATTTATGGGAGGTTGGCGTTTTTGCTTGATTTGTGTTAATAAGTTCCTATAAAAGCTTTTTTTCAAGTACATGATTGTTTTTTAATCTTAGACCGTCCACGTAAATGCATAATTCTCCCTGTATGATTTTGCTCATCATCTATACGAGTTTTGTCATTAAATGGAAAGAACGCTTTTGTTAATTATCAGAATTATCCTGGTTCCATGTGTAAAACATTGCATGCCGGGCTTACCATTAATTTCCCTTTTTTGCACTTTGCGCAAATAATCGGGTCCTTACCGGATATTATTTGTAAAACTTCCATTGCAAGCAGTCCTGTAAGTCTTGAAAAACAGGTTGGGGTGGGCAACAGTGAATAGCATAAATTGAGCTTTGTTTTCCTTTTGCAGATAGCCATGAATCCGAAGTAACGTATTTTGCTAAATCCACATGGAAGGACATGCTGCATGAATCGCCGTATAAACTCCATAGTTTCCAGGGTCATTGTTTTTCTTGCACCTCCTGCCTTGTTATCCCTATAGCTGAAAGTAACCTTATCATCTTTGTAACCTACCATACGGTGGTTGCTAATTGCCACACGGTGTGTGTAGTTGCCCAGATAACGGACCAGATTATCGGGTGAAGCAAACGGTTTTTCTGCATAAACCACCCATTTTTTAGCGTAGCATTTTGCTTTTATGGTCTGAAAATCGGGTGTATCATCCGGAAGTTTGATCTCCTTCCTGAATACTGACTCCTGCAGTAGCCGACATAAAATACCCCTGAAAACGGTGCTGAGCACTTTTACCGGGACAAAAAACTTTTTAGCACTTGGTACCCATTCCATTCCATCATCGGATACTCCTCCGGCAGGAACAATGGTATGAATATGCGGGTGATAGGTCATTGTTTGACCCCAGGTGTGTAACAGGGCAACAGCTCCGGCCTCTGCGCCTAAATAATGCGTGTTTCTGGCACATTGCATCAGTGTTTGTCCGGCTGCTTTGAAGAGCAAGGAATAAGCAATCCTCTGATTGATATAAAACAGTTTGTGCAGACACGCGGGTATTGTGAAAACAATGTGAAAATGTTTTACCGGGGGGAGATCAGCCGCAAGTTTATCCACCCATTGCATCCGTTTTATGTACTGGCATTTGGGACAATTGCGATTACGACACGAGTTATAGGATTGAACCTTGTGACCGCAATGATTGCAACTCAATGTATGCCCGCCAAGTTCTGAAGTACGACAGGCAATAATATCTTCCATTGCTTTTTGCTGTACGGCACAAAGTGTGTTCTCGGTCAGGAAATCGTGTCTCTTATCCCGGAAAATGTCAGCAATCTCTATGATTTGCTTTTTATTCTCCATAATGATAGATCAGAAAAGTGTTATATCATCCAATGGAGAAGTAAACTCGCTGGTTTTGATATGGGCTACATGCAGGTAAACAGCTGTGGTCTTCAATGAAGTATGACCCATGAACTGCTGTATCTGTCTCAGGTTTACACCGGCTTCCAATAAATGGGTGGCAAAACAATGACGCAATGTATGAAACGATACCTCTTTTTTTATTCCGGCATTTTTAGCACTGTTTTTCACAATATACTCTACAGTTCTTTCCGACAAGGGTTGTCCTTTACGCCCCATCGGTTCGAATAGATAAGTGCTTGGTCGTTCCAATTTATAATACATTCGCAGCACTTCGAGTGTTTTCCACGAAAGAATGGTATATCTGTCCTTCTTCCCCTTTCCTTGCACGATACGTACTTGCATACGCTGTGAATCAATGTCGCGTGGTTTGATTTGTAATACTTCCATCCTGCGAAGTCCCGCAGAATAAGTAAGCATTAGAATGGCTCTGTGCTTTATGTTGTTTGTTACCGTGATCATGCGTTGCACTTCCTGCAATGACAAAACTATGGGGAGTTTTTTCTCCTTGCGAGGCCGTCTTACATGGAACTCTTCCCATTTGCGATGGCAGACGTCTACATGAAAAATCTTGAAAGCACTTATAAGCTGGTTTACCGTGGAAACGGAAATTCCTTTTTTGGTAATCAGGTAATGTAACCAGTTTTTAAAGTCTTCGGTGGTAACCTCATACAGCGATTTACCCAAGTCTTTTTCAAGTTTTATGAGCAGGCTGCAATACGTCTTAATTGTACGGGGACTGTAATTGCGAATTTGCATCTCCTTGATCTGCAAACTCTCGAATGTTTTGTTTAGATTCATAATGATAATTAATTGAAGTTATTACGCTTCAAAATTATCACTATTCTAATTTACCGACAGGTTTAGTTCAACGTTAAATATACGCAACAGTTATCCGAAATACGCAATGCATAAAAAGGATAATTATATCAGCCTACAAATTTAGCAAACATTTAAGATACAGGAAAATATCTTCCCATAAACGCCACATACTGCCAAACCGGAGCCACACACTACCACCCATTCCAAAACCCTCTCTCAACCTACAGATTACGCTTAATTTTATTCTGCATTAATAGAGATGCGGAACCAAATAAGTAATCAATATGAAATACAATTCAAATTTAGATCCAGCGGAAATGTCTTATTTCCGGCTCAACCTGCTTTCTTACCTGCGAGATTCCCTCCCTGACAAAGCCAATGACCTTTCCTTTATTGCAGGGCGTGGAGATATGGCAGCCGAAGCATACAGCGAAGCCATTAAAAGCGGCTTAGACCATATTCAGGCAGCCGAAATTGCCAACGAAGCCTTATTCAAAGGCTTGCACTTCTCTTTTTATAACGTAATCGTTGAAATCCTTTGGAATGAATTTTTCGACGAAGTTTCGCCAAGCGAAGCCCACGCAAAGGCAAAAGAACTATTGCCCGAATGTCAGGCGGTATTTTCTAAATACAACCTGAATGATGATTATGCCGAAACGACCGAGTACCAGTCGCTCTATACGGAGCTTGTCGGCACAATCTTGATACTACTCGAAAATGAGTTACAATAAGCGAACTCATTTGCGTCAAAACATTGATGCAATTAAGTTAGCGTTAAGGCTCGATAAGGAACATAGAAAAGCAACTCCCGAAGAACGGGAAATACTCGCTAAATATTCAGGATTCGGAGGAATAAAGGCAATTCTTAACCCAGCCGACAAACCCGAAGATATTGAGCGGTGGTCAAAATCCGAAGTCGAGCTTTTTACGTTGGTGCAGGAACTCCACGAGGTACTCCGTGAAAGTTCTCCCACACCGGAAGTTTACAAACGCTATGTCAGTTCCCTGAAAAGTTCTATCCTGACCGCATTCTATACGCCGAAGCCTGTCATTGATACGTTGGCGGATGCATTAAAAGATAGCGGAATAACCCCGATACGCTTTTTAGAACCCAGTGCCGGAACAGGTGCTTTTATTTCTTCTTTCAAAGAAACCGCTCCTGAAGCAAAAGTAACCGGATTTGAAAAAGACCTATTGACAGGTAAAATCCTCTCACACCTTTATCCCGATGACAAAGTTCGGATTGAGGGTTACGAGAAAATGGAAGGACGCTACTCACAGCATTTTGATGTGATTGCATCCAATATTCCTTTTGGCGATATTTCGATATTCGATCCACTATTATCCAACCATGAGATACCCGCTGTCAAACAATCAACACAGGCGATACACAACTACTTTTTTGTAAAAAGCGTTATGTCGGCCAGAGAGGGTGGAATAATTGCGTTTATTACCAGTCAGGGCGTACTCAATTCGGAACAGAACAAGCCGATACGGGAATACCTGATGAACACCTGTGATGTGGTATCGGCTATCCGTTTGCCAAACAACCTCTTTTCCGACCATGCCGGAACAGAAGTCGGCAGCGACCTGATAATCCTGCAACGGAACAATAAAAGTATCGTTCCAAGCCAAAGGCAGCAGGATTTTATAGAATCCCGAAAATTGTCGAACGGTATTTCCATTAACAACCTGTTCCGTGATTTCGACAGGGTTATACAAACCAGTTCTAAGATTGATACCGACCCTTACGGCAAACCTGCGATTGTCTTTACTCACGAGGGCGGAGTAGAGGGTATTGCCAAAGACCTGCGACAAATGTTGAAAGAAGATTTCTCCCAACATTTGGATTTACAGCGTTACCAAACCTATGCACAGAACACAGCGGAACGACAGGTAGCAACCGCCGTAGAAGTTAAACCGACACTTGAATCAAATACCAATGACCTCAATCCTCTTTGGCAAGCAGAAGAACTCGATCCATTTTGGCAAGCTATTGAAGACGACTGGTTTCCCGGCAAGAATCAATCCGAAATGATAAAACCTGCGATTGAAAGCAAACCCGAACCACCCAAACAACAACAAAATTATTCGGGTACGCTTTTCGATATGGACGATCTTGCCATTAAGAAAGAGCCGACTCCGGAGGCAAAACCGAAGTCTGTTACAGAGCAACCTTTAATTACGCTCTATGACCTTTTCGGTTTTACCCAAGAGGAACGCAGTCAGGTAAGCAAGCCTAAAAAACGAGGTCGAAAGTCTAAATCAAAAGTCAGTAAGCCAAAAGAACTACCCTTTATGGACTGGCGGGAAGAAATGGCGCATAACACAGCACAGGAACGGGAAAAGCTACAAGAGGAAACTGCGGCAGCCTATCCCGTATTTGATGCCCGTCGGGAGGAACAACTGGAACGGCTGAAAGAAGAAGCCGAACGGGAACAGCAGGAACGTATGAAACCGATTCCCTACTTCAATGCGGAAGATATGCCATCCCATTATCGTGAAGGCTCGCTCGTAACAGACGAAAATAATCGTATCGGTTATTTGCGTGATTTGAATGGATTTCAGCCGATGTTCCATCCGCTTCAGCTCACAGGAACACAGCAGGCGAAAGCGTCCCTTTACATTGAAATTCGGGACACTTACCACCACCTGTATAATAACGAAGCAACAAGGTTGGAAGCTAATCCCGCATTGAGGGATATGCTAAACAGGCTTTATGACGATTTTACCCGTCGTTTTGGAAATATAAACGATGCAAAAAATCTAAGCCTTATAAAAATGGATGCCGGAGGAACAGAAATTCTGTCCCTTGAACGCTATGTAAACGGCAAAGCGGTCAAAGCCGATATTTTTGGGCAGCCGGTTGCTTTCAATCCAAACGAGATAACTTCTGCCGACAATGCACGGGAAGCCCTAACTGCTTCGCTTAATAAGTATGCAACAGTAAACCTTGAATATATGGCAGGGCTTACAGGCAGTACTTCGGACGAAATACTGGAGGAACTGAAAGGGCAGGTATTTTTCAATCCGATGATAGGGGCTTATGAAATTAAAGACAAGTTCATAAGCGGTAACGTCATATCCAAAGCGGAACACGTCGAGCGGTATATAGAGAACCACCCCGACCACGAAGCGGCAAAAGAATCCTTAAAGGCTCTCAAAGAAGCAATACCCCGTCCGATACCGTTCGAGGATTTGGATTTTAATTTTGGGGAACGGTGGATTCCGTCAGGTATTTACAGCAAATATGCTTCGCATTTATTTGATACCAATGTATCGGTACATTACGCACAAAGCCGGGATGAATACACACTCAAAGCCGACAGCAAAAATATCAAGATATGGGATCAGTACGCTGTTAAATCAACAAACCGGACTTTCGACGGTATCGCCCTGATGAAACACGCCCTGCACAACACTTCTCCCGATATTACGAAGAAAGTCAATAAGTTGATTGACGGGGAAATCAAAGAGGTCAAAGTGCGTGATTCCGAATCAATCCAACTCGCCAATTCTAAGATTGACGAGATACGGAACGGTTTTGTAGAATGGCTTAACGAGCAGTCGCCGGAGTTCAAAGACCGGCTGGCAGATAAATACAACCGCACGTTTAATTGTTTCGTCCGTCCGGAGTATGATGGAAGCCAGCAAGAGTTTCCGGGACTTGATTTGAAAGGCTTGGGTATTCCCGATTTATACAAAAGCCAAAAGGATGCGATTTGGATGGATAAACTCAATGGTGGGGGCATAATTGACCATGAGGTGGGCGGCGGTAAAACCCTCATTATGTGTGTAAGCGCCTACGAGAAAAAACGTTTGGGATTGGTAAACAAACCTCTCATTATGGCTCTCAAAGCCAATGTGCATGAGATAGCCCAAACTTTCTGTACGGCTTACCCAAATGCTAAAGTGCTGTATCCGGGCAAAGAAGATTTTACCCCCGCAAAACGGTCGAAGATCTTCAACGAAATGAAAAACAACAACTGGGATGCTATCATTTTAACACACGAACAATTTGGCATGATACCCCAGTCGCCCGAAATTCAGCAACGGATATTACAGGCAGAACTGGATTCGGTTGAAGAAAATCTGGAAGTATTACGGGCACAGGGCAAGGAGATTTCCCGTGCAATGGAGAAGGGTTTGGTTAAACGGCAGCTTAATCTTGAAGCTAAGTTAAGTAATATCGCCTATCAGATTGAAAACCGAAAAGATGATACGGTAGATTTCCGTTTAATGGGTATCGACCATTTGTACGTCGATGAGAGCCACCGTTTCAAGAACCTGACCTTTACCACTCGGCACGACAGGGTTGCAGGTCTGGGTAATGCCGAAGGCTCACAACGTGCCCTGAATATGCTTTTCGCCTTGCGTACCATTCAGGACAGGACGGGCAAAGATTTAGGAGCAACTTTCCTTTCAGGAACAACTATTTCCAATTCGCTGACGGAGTTATATTTACTTTTCAAGTATCTCCGGCCAAACGAACTGGAAAGACAGGGCATTAATACATTTGATGCGTGGGCAGCTATTTTCGCCAAAAAGTCGATAGACTACGAATTTTCTGTAACGAATGAAATTGTACAAAAAGAACGCTTCCGGTATTTTATCAAAGTACCTGAATTGGCGGCTTTTTATGCCGAAATTACGGACTATCGTTCTGCTGTAGATATTGGTATCGACCGACCTGTTAAAAACGAAATCCTACACAATATTCCGCCTACGCCCGACCAACAGGAGTTTATTCAGAAGTTAGTAGAGTTTGCCAAAACAGGTAAAGGCGAAATATTGGGACGTGCCCCACTATCCGAAAAGGAAGAGAAAGCCAAAATGTTGATTGCTACGGACTACGCCCGAAAAATGTCGCTCGATATGCGGCTGATTGATCCTGTTAAGTACGGAGACCATGTGGATAATAAGGCTTCGCACGTTGCTAAAATGGTTTCAGATTACTATACAAAATTTAAAGACCATAAAGCAACCCAGTTTATTTTCTCTGATTTGGGTACTTACAAACCCGGAGAATGGAACCCATGCTCCGAGATAAAGCGTAAACTGGTGGATGACTACGGAATCCCGGCTCACGAAATACGCTTTATTCAGGAAGCCAAGACCGACAAGGCTCGCAAAACCATGATTAAGGATATGAACGAGGGCAAAATCCGTGTATTGTTCGGCTCTACCGAAATGTTAGGAACAGGTGTAAATGCACAGAAACGTTGCGTTGCTATTCATCATTTAGATGCGCCTTGGCGACCATCAGATTTGGAGCAACGGGACGGTCGGGGCATTCGCAAAGGTAATGATATAGCAAAATTGTATGCTAATAACAAAGTAGATGTACTGATTTATGCGGTTGAAAAATCATTGGATGCGTACAAGTTTGGCTTGCTCCACAACAAGCAGCTTTTCATTCGCCAGTTGAAGAACAATTCACTGGGTAGCCGTACCATCGACGAGGGCAGCATGGACGAAAAAGGCGGTATGAACTTTTCCGAATATGTGGCAATTCTTTCGGGTAATACCGAACTGTTGGAAAAAGCACGTTTGGAAAAGAAAATTGCTTCGTTGGAATCCGAACGGCAGGCGTTCATGCGTGGTAAGTCTTCATCACGTTACAAATTAGAGAGCATTGTTTCTGATGTGGAGAAGAACAATGGCTTTATTAACCGTATATCTAAGGATATTGAAGCGTTCAATTCCCGTGTGCAGTACCAACCTGACGGTGTTACCCGTCTGAATCCCGTTCAGTTGGACGGATTACAGGGTAGTAACCCGAAAGAAGTCGGCACAAAGCTGAATGAAATAGCAGAAAAAGCTCGTACACATGGAGCACATGAGAAAATCGGTACGCTTTACGGATTTGATTTAATGGTAAAGTCAGAAACCACAGCTAAAGACGGCTTCGATGTAATACAAAACCGCTTCTTCATTAAAGGCGAAGGCGACATTCTCTACAACTACAATCATGGGGTAATGGCGACCGATCCGAAGACGGCAGCACAAAATTTCCTGAATGCTCTTGATACCATGCCGAAACTTTTGGAAAGGTATCAGGCAGATAACGAGAAATTGCAAAAGGATATTCCCGTTCTTAAAGAAGTAGTCGAAGGAACTTGGCGAAAGGAACCGGAACTGAAAGCCCTGAAAGACGATTTGGTTAAGTTAGACCGTGAAATCCAACTCTCGCTTAAACCAATCGAAGAGAGTGAGGGGCAGGAGAGCGTGCAGGACAATAGCGTTTCGGCAAGCAATCAAAGCCAATCACAAGGGAAGCCCGAAACTTCATTTGTCCAGGACACTCCACCTCCAAACACTTTACAAGGAGTGAAAGAAATCATGGGCGACAGGCTTGTTATTGCTTCGGTGGGTGGTAGTCCGCCGAAAGTGGAGAAGAAAGAAAGTAAAGCTTTTAAGTTATAGTATAGAGTGGTTGTGAGTGTATAATTCACAACCATTTTTATATATCGCCAAAACTTTTATCTTCAAATAAATCGCCGTTATATAAAATAGGATATTCATTGGAATCAGGAACAAATGTTTCAATAACAGGAGGTTCTTCTGAAATAATATTCTCTGCAGAATAATGAAATAGTACAATATTGTCGCCGATGTAACTACGCGCAGATTCATATTTAATTCCGTTATAGCCTGCCTTTTTCGCACAATCCATGATGAACCTTGTAATGAAGTAATCAGGTCTCCAATTTCCTTCGTTATCTTTTATGCAAGATAAATATCCTCCTGTATGCAATGCAATGAGCAAAGCATGCGTAGATAACGTCATCATTGTCCAATCGAAAGTTAAATCAAGGATGTTCTCAATAGGTTTTTTAATATCAATTTTTTGTATCCAAACTAAACGGCTTTTTTCAGTATCTCCTAAGATTTCTGCTTTTGCAGTATCTTTTTCTTTAGATAAGTATAAATGACTTTGACCAGAATGATTGAAGCGTCCCTCTTTGGGTATTCCTATAGGAGCAAGCATTAAATCTTTCGTCTCAAAGGCAATGTCATTTTCTACTTTACGACAACGATAAAATTCTCCTGATACAGTTTCAACAGGCAGTTTTTTTGCTTCAATTTCTTTCTTAATATCTCTCGCTATTTTACAATCTAATGATAAAAAAGGATGCTTGATTATTAAGTTCTTAAATTCGCTTAATGGTTTTCCATATTTGCGTTTAGCAAATTCAAAATGTCTATCTAATTCTATTTCATATTTAGTCTTTAGACCAATTTCTGAAAATGGATAAAAATCTGATGTTCCACATCTGCATGATAAATTTCTGGCAAATAATTCATGTAAGTTTTCTGGAACATTATAATCATATAATAGCTCGCTAATTTCTGTACGGTCTCCATGTATCCAAACAGGTTCCCCCTCGTCATAAGGCTGACAATTATAGCAATACTCTATTTGCCCTTGTATTCTATTGAACAGTTTTTGATTTTTCTTTGAAAGTTCACTGATTTCATCTATTTCATACATAGTTCTATCATTGGTTGTAAACAAAAATAATCAAACTATATTTGACGTAAAGTCAAACATTAAATGTTTCATTAATGAGGGACTATTATGAGTAGAAATATAGCATGATTCAAAATCAATTAGCCCAAATGAGTGTTGATTTAATCTTTCCGATTCTCTATTAAGATTATACAAACATGAATTTAGTGCTGAAATAATATTTTCTGCTTTGCCTTGGAGAATATAGCCTATTAAACAGCCATTAGGTGGATATTTTCCAGAGATAAAGTTATCAATGCCTGTTTCTATATATCGCTTATATAAGCTATGTGCATTAATACTTATCTTTCCATTTTTACCTATTCTATTTGTTTCACAATCTGACTCTATCAAGTTTTTGGCTTCTGCAAAAAACTCCCATTCAGTATCTGTCCAAGTGGAAAAACAAAAATCAATTCTTGGAGATTTATTTGCTGATAAATTGTCTTCTTTGTATAATCTATGTTCGGGTTCAACTCTAATTTTCCACGCAATCCGTTTTCTATTAGATTGAAGACAATTTGTCAATTCTTTGGAAATATCTTCTTCAACCCAATTGATAGAGATAGTCTTTTTAGATTTTATGTCTGCATAGACTTCACTTAATAAAATGAAGCAACGTTTTTCTAAAACCTGAATCGTGGTATTTATATATATGGGATTTAAACTTCCTGTCATTTCTGTCCTCCCATATTTGCTATTTCCATGACTAAAGAAAGAGCATCATCTATTGCTTGTGACCGTGTCCAAAAACGTTTTTGATTAGGTTTTATCAAATAAATCTTATCTGTGTCATAATAACGAAATTGTTTTTGTACATAAATGTTTTTACCCTTTTCTTGGATAGAATATTTATCTAATTCTTTTAGCAAAGGAGCTAGTTCTTTTGATTCTCTGACTTCGATTTCTTTTTGTATTTTGCCGAAATGTATAACTATCAAATTTAATGGTTCTGAACGTTGTATGTCATAAACACTTATATTTATCTTATGATTGGTTTCAGAATAAAATTCATTTAGCTCATTGGCAAGTATTTGAGCATAAGCTTTATTTTCGTCAAGAAATACCTTGTTAAATGCTATTGATTTTTCTTTTTTATAAAACAGGTCTACTGAAATATTTAGGAAATCCTCTATCATAAACTTTTCCCTGACAGAAATATCCAAAGAAGAGAGAACTACAGTTTTAATTTTTTCCTCTATTTCTAATAAACTATCTTGGAACAGTGTATCTGACTCAATAATATTTTCTATTTCCTTGTGTAGAGATATGAATTCTTTATATTCAGATTCTCTATTTTGCAATGGTAATAAATAAACTTCATTAGGTTTTATACGTTCTCTCTCTATCCCCCATGAACTGGAAATCATTAGTAAAAAATAAGCTGCAAAATCTGAGTTTAAAATAGCTGATAGTACTCGTAAACTATTTATATTTTCAGAATGTAATCCAAGAACTGTACTGTTAAAAGCTACTTTTGATTTAACAATTCCAGAGCAAAACTCATTATCCTTAAATCCTTCTTTAATTAGCAATATAGGTCCTTTATATACCTTTTTGTTTCCTAATCTTCTGAAAACATTTATAGTTGGTAATTCTGTGATGCTTTTTTTACCGTAATATTTTAAATACTCATTAATTGTATCTTTATCTCTTAGTAATGAATTAAGTTCTGTGAATGTCGTTTCTAATGTTAGATATTTTCGAATCCTTTCTGGACGAATAAATCGCAATTTGGAGATTTCATCATCTACGATAGGCTTAATTGTTGATTTATTTAGAGGCTGTAATCCTACGCCAAAGTCTATACTATTAGTTTTAATAAAATTCTTTACATTATTTGACATATTTGACAATCTATTTATCAAATAGAAATCACCAATATTTCCCCACATTGCAATTTTCCAAATCTTTGTATTTGGAATTTGGCATTCAGCACGCGGAAGGAATTTTACATCTGTACTATCTATTACAACACCATCTATTAGATTAGATTTTATATACGTTTTTGGAGCCCAATATTCAATTGTGGCAGAAGGCTTTTGGGGCTGTTTATTTTGAAAATATGCAATACAGATGGGGCCAACGGCAGAAGTAAATAGTTGTCCACCAAAATTTTTAGGAACCTTTCTAAAAATAGATAGGTTGTAAACTTTTTCTACATAGTTCTCATTAAATAACCATTTCCTAAAATTCTGAAAAGGGGTTTCTGTATTAGTTAAAACTTTTGTATTGAAAATTAAAGCAATACTCCCTGCTGGACAAAAATCAACAGATTTATGAATAAATGGCAAAACCATCTCTTTCCCAAAATCAAATTTGGAACAATAATCCATTATTGATTTTGATAGTTTTTTAGTTCCAAATGGCGGGTTGCCCACAACTAAATCCACTTTTGTAAAATCATCAGGATTAACTTCGCCAATAGTATCTCTACACCAAAGATTATTTCCTCCTTTATCTTTCAGTGATTTATCTTTAGGATTATTGATTAGATATGGAAATTTATTGTGTTTGTCTATCCATAATGTTTTTGGATTAAGATATTCGACAAGTGCCAAATATAAACTAAATGCAGCAACTTTAATTGCTAAAGGATCGATTTCTATACCAAAAATATTATCAACAAGAATATTCTTAAGTTCTTTAAATGTGATGTCTTTTTCGGGGTTTGCATTTTGCCATCTTCGAATTAATCGCTTATAACTTTCAACTAAAAAAATCCCCGAACCACATGCTATATCTAACGTCTTAATGTTATAATTAACCTCATTCTTGATTGGTAGTTTGTCGTTTAAAATTAGTTCAACTAATGTATATGGAGTATAGAATTGTCCTTTTTCTTTTTTTGAGGCGAACTCTCCCAAAAAATTTTCATATACTTCACTTAGTAATTCAATTTGAATAAAATCAAATTTGAAAATTCGCCAATCATCAAAAAATTTAGGCTGACCTGAAATATCACCATCAATAAAACATCTCTTTATCAAGGAAAGATGATCTTTATTGACGAAATTTTGTTCATTCTCTATAATTGGGAATACATTACCATTGAAGTGTTCTTGCAGTTCTATAAATAAACGATAAGTAGCATCAACGTCATCTAAAATATCAAAATAACTTTTTGCTCCTTTTTTTATCTTTGTGTATAATCCAGCTTCTTCTGCTGCCCCTTTATCTTCTAAATAAAGAATAAAAAGAGAGCGCATGAGAAGCCCATGAATAATATTGATATCCAAGATATCTTTCTTTAATGCATTGGAAGTCGCAAGAAGACTTTGAACCAGATATTTATCTATCCTTTTTTGAATATTGATTTTTTCACGGAGATCATAATCGCTTGTCCATAGTAGCCCACAATCTACTCCTATTCGTGAAAATAATTCAATCAGAACTTTTAAGTTATCTTCATCAGTCTTAATGCAACTGAATATTTCATATTCTTTAAGCTCATTTGTATAGCTGGATTCTGCTTTTATATATTGAGGTTTCTCGTAGCAGTTATATATCCTGATTTCCGTATCTGATACAACAAAAAGAAACATTATCTTTCGGTAATTCCATGCCTTATGTTGAATTTCTGCAATTTGTTTAAGGGCATTTTTATTAAAAGAATCTACTTCTTTAAAGAGAATTGCAGGGAAATTATCTGAAAAATAGATTTTGTCTGCTCCAATTTTTTCTAACTCCTGATATTCAGGGTAGGAGTCTGATATGTCAGAACATTCTATCAAATGCTCATATCCTAATTCTTTATAGAAAAAATTTGTACTCATATGCATTTAAAATCAAAGCATTAGACATGAGATGCCCAATGTGGCAAAATTACAAAGAAAGTAGCTGATAGCCAAATTCTACTTTAGATACTTTTCAACACTCACTTGCTAGAGTTATTATCTCCCCTTTTTTTGTTGAAGTTTGTTCTAATAAAAGCATGAACATCACTTTCTTTATAATAAGTTTTGTGATATAGCGTTTGAAACGGCAATTCTCCCGTGGCACGATACCGTTGCAAAGTTCGTTTGCTGACATTAAGCAACATACACAAATCCTGATTATCAAGCAGGAGTTCTCCGTCTAATATATTCCTGTGTTTACTCATTTTATCGAGAGTTTTATCTTGTTTGTCGAATCGATACATAATTCGCTCCATCCAGGCTTCAAAATCTTCTTTACTTATATACATAACTGTTGAATTTTATATAATATGCCCTATCATAAAATAATTCTGACTGGACGGATCTTTGATGATTATTTCTTTTTCTCGCATATACTTGATATAGCTTTTGGCAGTACGCTCTTTTACATCCATAATCTGCTGAATCCGGTCGCACAGGTCGATATAAGTCAAGTGCTTTTGTACGCCAAATATCTCACGGGCAACTGTCGCCAACTCTTTTTCTTTCCGTTTTTCCTTTTCCTCTCGTGGCTTTTCACCGATATAAATGTGCATTCCCAGTTCCTTATCCCAAGAGAACTGCATCAAAGGAACGTCGAGAGGGCTTCCGTCCCTTACTTTGAGAGCCTTAACAACCGATATCGACGGTTCCGAATCGAGTTCTATACTTAGGATAGCAGCAGCTTTTCGCTGTAATTCCGAACCGAGATGCCCTCTTAATTTCAATCCATTTGGCACATAATGAAGCACACAAACGATACAAGTACGGTATATTCCCGCCAAACGATACAGTTCGTCCATAATACGGATGCTTTCTACTTCATCATTGGCTGATGATACCAAATCCGCAATACCGTCGATAACAACCAAGCGTATGCCCTCGTATTCATAATGGTATTTGTCCATACTCTGAACTATGGCTTGCAATCGTTCTTTCCGGGACATTCCAGTAAGGGAGAAAGCCCGTAGTTCTTCCGGTTTTTCGTTCAGTTTGGCTCGTTTCAAAAGATTGGAAACGTTTTTGAAAAGCTGTACTTCGGATTGTTCAGTATCGTAAAGCAAAACCGCCTTGCCGTCGGAATTATCACGGACATTCACGCCTAACGTATCAATGGTACGGTTGTCTTTTATGATTGAACCTGCAATCAGGGCGGCAACATAGTTGCTTTTCCCCGTACCTTCCCCGCCCGTAATGCAAAGGATGTTTCCCTGTGTTCCCAGAGGTACGTCGCCGGCAGATATAACTTCTTCAGCTTTTGCCGGAGGATTGTTGAAATCAATTTCGCAGGATTTAAGCATGGTCATTGTTTCATTATATAGGTTATCAAGAAAGTCGATGAATAGTTGTCGAAGCTCTTTGCGGTTATTCCCTTTGCGGAAATAATCGGTTATATCCTTGTCGGTCTTTTCGCCTGACAATGGTAAGACGAGCCGTTTAACGCCATACTCCGACAAGGCTTTTTCATGCTTCATTGCACTGTCTATTCCTGTTTTATCCGCATCATAGAGCAGTACAATATGTTTGAATCGGAAAGTGAGTTTATAGATTATTCCTGTCGGAATGGTCGATGTTTCGCTGTTGAAACAGATAGCATGGAAGCCATGTGCGGCAAGTGTCATCACATCTTTTTCTCCACCGGTAATAAACAATGTATCTCCTTTGGCGGGTAATTGTTCCAGTCCGAAACAATAACTATCTCCGATATTCCCGCCATACAAGAAACGTACTTCCGAAAATGGACGGTAGATTTTTACATATCGTTTACCTATGTACCCAAATAGCGGCTCATTCTCCGATGAAGTGTAAGAGAACGATTTTCCGTCCTTATTTTCGCTTCTAAACTCTTTCAGGGATACGGCTCTGTATAGTTTCAGTATTTCGGGAGTGATACCTGACCTTAACCAAAAATCCAGTTCCTTTTGAGTAAACTTCTGTTGTGTGATATTATAGGGTTTGATTTTGGGTAGTTCCGGGATCGTCGAATTATTCTTTTGTGGAACTGACTGCGGAATATGAGTTGCATAGTCCGAACTATCCAATCCTAAAGACATATCCCTGTTTATGGTTTTCAGTATTTCAACGAAGTCAGCACCATTGTTGCAATCCAAACCTTTCAACTGCCCAACGAAAAAGAAGCAATCTCCGCTGTAATTATCATTGCCGAAATCTTTTATGCGATAGATATTGTTACGACGGTCAAAATACACATTACACGAAGCCTTACGGTCTTCATACAATGGATTCAGAAAATTACGACCTGTTTTCCATTGTACCGAAATATAGTGCTTGAATACATTCAGACCGTTATTTGTCTGTCTTAATAGTTCGTCTTTGTTGAGCATATAGTTTATGATTATTTATGAGGTCATTCATACATTCTTCGGTACTGCGGATTCTCTTCTCATTAAGCATTCGCTTAATTTCCGCAATGGTGTAATATGATTTTCCTGAAATGATTGAATATGAGATCAGTCGATTGCTTCGTAAGCGTTGAAGTGTTCTCTCACTGATTTTGAGAAAGGTGCAAACTTCGTAACTATCCACCCACATTTCATCAGGGTTGACTGTATCATCATCCTGATGATCTACGACAAACTTTGCTATGGCATTAATCTTTGTGACTAAATCTTTATACGCCTGCGATTCTATTGTTATGACATCCATATTCGTAACTATTTAATTCGCTGCAAAGTTCGGGGAAAGAATAATACAAAAACAGGGGGAGTAGTTAACTACTCCCCCAAGTTTAGAATATAATTACAAGTAATTCAGTTAATTATAAAATCATTCTTTTTCATTTTGTTTCAAAGGCTTGATTTTCCGACTTCGTTCCAAGCTTCCTTTGAGGAAATCTAATGATTTTGTCAGGTTACAAGATTTTCGATTATAAATCTCTGCCTGCTTATCGTATATGCTTCCAAAATTGCAATTGAAAACATATTCAAAAGCTCTTGCCAATTGCACCAAAGATGCAGGTTTACCGTTTCGGTTTTTTATTTCTTTTGAAAGAAAAATACTCATCACTAATTCCGCCAACCCGATAATTCCCAGTCCTTTTGCTTTGGGGATTACATAGAGTTCCGACTTAAACGATAGTTCTTCTGTTAGAGAAAATCTTTCCGGGTATTGTATCTTTAGTTTTAGCAATTCCATTTCAGAATGTAGAAAGCTCAAAGCCTTTCGGATGTAATTAAACTTAATCATATCCCCCCCCCGACTCGTAAAGTGATGATGTTTTTATTGAATCTATCTCGATACGGGAGTGATTCAATAGACGAAACACTTTCGAGTAATCTGCCTCTGAGTTGCTTGTTTCTGTAATCTGCTTAACAAAAGATTCATACGAAGTTTGGATTTCTTTGTTCGATACTTGCGAAGGTTCAGACAATAGTCTGAAAAACTCCTTGGTTGTTAAATCATTCATAGACATAATTTTTTAATGTTAGACGTTATGTGATAGACATACAAAGTCTTTCTTATGCCTGTATATAATCCTCAATTAAGAGGTGATCTTCCCCTGCAATGTATCAAATGTATCTGCTAATTCTAATTTTATTCCGGTTTCAAGGGCAGCGAAGTGTTTCTTGCCACAGGTTATTTTTGCTCTCTCGGTTGGTTTTATAGCGTCTTCAAACAAACCGCCCTTAGTCTCTACAACAAAATAAAGTTTCTGCTCGTGACCGTCATCCCAAACAAGTGCCCAGTCGGGATTATAGGCTCCCAATGGCGTATCAATCTTAAACCAGGAGGGTAGTTTGGTAAACACCTTAACATTATCGGAGCTTTCAAATCGTTGTGCCATACTGCGCTCTGTTTCCGAATCATAAATCACATAATCGTAGGGTGATTTGTTACTTTCCAGTAAGTTGCTGCTTAGATAACCTTGCAGCTCTTTGTTTTCAAACAGTTCCTGACACCACATATCCTTATCTATCCGCTTGTATTTGATGCCATCAACCAATAAGAGGCGCATCTCGTTACGAATGATATCAATAACCGATTCGATAAAGGCTTGAGGATTTTTCTTAAACGCTTCCAGGCGTTTGCTCCCAATCAAGATGGAAACGATGGATTGACGGGTCAGTCCGGTCTCGTTTTGCAGGTAAGTAACAATATCCGGCAGTATCGAAACCGTATCGTCCATAATCCGTGTCGATTCACGAGGAGAATCTTCTCCCTCCAGAACGCCCCCTTCGGTAATCGCTAATTTTATTTTGCGGGTAACAAAGCGTCCTTTGCCTACCACCACCTCTTCGTATATCCGTTGAGCGCATTGATCGATCAATTTGTCCGAATCAATTTTTACGGAGTACGTCGTTTTGTATTTTATCCGATCCCATAGATTCTTGAAATCTTCGTTATTGATAAAAAACTCTTTCTTGAATGTTACCCGACGCACATCGTCCCGGTTTTTGATATTCATAAAGTTTCCGCTGATACGCTTCAATACTTTCAGAATCGGTGTTTTAATATAGTCAAATTCTTCGGGAATAGCTACCCGATTGTCGCGCAAGTCTATTTTCAGTTTTTCCTGCACTTTAGCGGCAATCTCTTTGGTTTTCTTGTTGACAACTTCTTCTCTGACATAGCCTTTCTCCACGAAATAGTCGTAAAGTCGAACCGATTTTTCTTCGTTCAGATACATCGCTTTGTCCTGATCCGCACCTACTTCAATACGGGCGAAAGAATGTTTATGCAGGTAACCGAACTTAATTCCGGTATCTTCCTCTATTTCATTCTGCAACGCTTTGGCGAACTCTTCATAGCTTTCGTTTGCCATCACAGTAAGTGTGTTTACGTCAAAACCTTTTACCCGTTCGCCGTCCTGATTGACACACAAACGAAGTCCCCGCCCAATCTCTTGCCGTTTCTTTATCTCTTTGGTTGTTTCGTTAAGCGTACAGATTTGGAACACATTCGGATTGTCCCAACCCTCACGCAAGGCGGAGTGGGAGAAAATAAAGCGGAGTGGCGTTTCGAAGCTCAGCAGTCGTTCCTTATCGCGCATAATCAGATTGAACGCATCATCGTCTTTAGCCGTTTTCCCGGAGGTGTCTACAAAAACTTCAAATTTATCTTTATTGTTCGAGGCTTTCCCTTTCTTATCCACCGAGAAATATCCATCGTGGATCTGGCTAACATCCACATCCTTGTCCTTCATTTCATTAAATAAAGAACGGTATTTCGGTTTCTGTATCAGGTTGTTATATTCTTCTTCAAAAATACGGGCATACTTCCCGTTTTGGCGATTCCCTTCAGCATCGTACTCCCGGTAGTTGGCGACTTTGTCGATAAAGAACAGGCTCAGCACTTTTATTCCTTGCGGATTGAGCACTATTTCTTTGTCAAGATGCGCCTCGATGGTCATGCGTATTTGCTCTCGTTTCAGCAGGTCGTCACTCAAACTCCCCGACACAACGCCTTGTTCTATAATCTTATCATTGCTTGTAAACGACATATTCCAGCGTTCGCCATCGTACCAAATATCTTCCACGATATACCCTTCGTATTGCTCGCGCTTGGTGATATCAAATAAATCCTGTCCTTGCTTTACCCACGTTTTCTTGCGGTTAACTTTTCCTTTGTTTTGAAAATCCAATTCTACCTGTGCTTTAATTCCGGCTTTATTGTCCACTTTTATCAGGTCGATATACGCATCGTTTTGGAAACCTTCCACAGTAGCAGTCGCCACTTCAATCTGTTTTACTAATTTCAGTTCGTAAGCATCCACCGAATCGAGCTTATACATCATGTTGTAAGGTGTGCGGTGTGTGGCAGAATAGCGCAAACAGCAGAGCGGATTGAGCGCAGCGATAGCTTCTTTCGCTTTGTCGGTATTATCCACACTTTGCGGTTCGTCGATAATCACTATCGGATTCGTTTCTTTAATCAGGTCGATGGGTTTGTAGCCCAACTTATCGTTGTAACGGTGGATAATGTTTGACTTGCTGTTTTCATCTTCACTTTCGAAACTTTTGCGGAATGCATCAATATTGATCACCATAATCTGAATACTGTCACCCGTGGCAAACGAGCGTACTTGCTCTAATTTGGCGGCATCGTACACAAAATAATCGTACACTACATTCTCGTATTCGCTTTTGAAGTGCTCTTTGGTGATCTGTAAGGATTTGTATGTACCCTCTTTGATGGCGATGCTCGGCACTACAATGATAAACTTGGTAAAACCGTAACGCTTATTGAGTTCAAAAATCGTTTTCAAATAGACGTAGGTTTTACCTGTACCGGTCTCCATTTCTACGGAGAAGTTCATTCCCTCTTTCTTGAAACTCTCGGCGGTCGATTGCGGCACGCCGTTACGCAATTGGATGCGCTGCATATTGGCAAGCATATCTTCCTCAATCATTTTTAAAGAGTTGCCGATACCGATAGTAGCGCTTTTCCATAGCGAACTTTCTTCTCCCTTGATGGGCGTGATAGAGAAATTGCTTTGGAAAATCTCTTCGCCTTCAAATATATCGCAGATACTATTTACTGCGTCGTCCTGATATTCGAGGTGACTCTCGAATTTTAATGTCATATTTTTAGCCATACTGCGTCCTCTCTTTAAACGGTTGCCACATTCGTAATGCCGTGCTGTTTCAAGATCAGCAGCGTATTGGTTTTCACTTCGTCCGAACCATTAAACCCGGCTTCTTTGAATACCACACGGCAATTGGCATCCACTCCTTCGGGGCTTACCTCTTTGTAGAGTTTACCGATACCGTCGGCAACTGCCGTGGATAGGCTTTCTGCCAAGCAGACAATCAACGAACCGGCACCCATTTCATACACGGTTTTTCCATCTATGGTGTGACGATTAATCTTTTCGGTCAACTCAATGCCGTATTTGATCAGTATCTCATACAACAGATCATCTTCACTTCTATCTATTTTGATATTAAACAGCGAGTTGCTCAGGCTTGCTTCCAGATTTTCGGGATCGCTATCCCAAGCATTAATATTTGAGCTGTCGAGTTTAAATACTTTGAAACCGATGTCTAATTTCTTCTCTTCTTCAGCAAATAGTCCGCCTTCTTTTTCGGCTTTTGCTTTTTGCTCTTCCATTATTTTTTTACCTGCACGGCGGATACGCTCCTTGGCTATTTCGGGAATGGTGGTATATCCAGCTTTGCGAGCTTCGCTATCTTCAGGCGTAGGTTCGGGTATTTGTACACAGATGTATTTGCGGTTACCTCCATCTTCGGCGTTGAGTTGCATCACTGCATGGGCGGTGGTAGCAGAGCCGGAGAAGAAGTCGAGAATGAGAGAGTCTTTGTTGGATAATCGATTTATTAAATATTCCATTAGTTCTTTTGGTTTTGAATAA
This sequence comes from Seramator thermalis, assembly GCF_004138125.1. GTDB lineage: Bacteria > Bacteroidota > Bacteroidia > Bacteroidales > Dysgonomonadaceae > Seramator > Seramator thermalis. The sequence goes on along the minus strand of NZ_RXHS01000002.1, from coordinate 40,717 downwards.
TCAAAGTAATCCCCTAATCCTAAATTATACAATAACTTGGCTCCTTGAGTACTGGAAAATTCATCAATAACTCCCATTGGTCTTTGTGTCCTTGATATAATATTTCCTTCATTATCGCAGTTCAAATATTGTTTAGAATATACAGTCCAGATACCATCCCTGTCTTTCTTTATAACAATGAAACCATTTTCTACTCCCCAATCATATTTAGGCTTTGACCATCTCCAACAAGCTTTTCGCCCATTGTTATTATCTATTGGATTTATTAATGTTCCATCAGGAGCTTTTATAGGATAATCTAATGATTCAGAGTATTGTATAGACCCCATGCCCATTTTCTGCAAATAATACTTCCCTCTAATAGAAACATATTCATCTTCAGATTTATACCTGTCTTCATTTCCAACAGGCAATCCTATGACCTCTACAAGTTCTATCTGTTTACAATAACATAATATATATTCGTGTTTTAACCTAAATAATTTGCTATCAGAGCTTCCTCCTCCTTCTTTATTAGTCCAAACAAGTTGTGCCACAAAATTCTCCTCCCCAAAAATCTCATCACAAACTTTCCGTAAATTTGCCACCTCATTATCATCAATCGAAATAAATATCACCCCATCATCCGTCAACAGGTTGCGAGCAAGTTTCAGTCTCGGATACATCATATTCAGCCAGTTGGAATGGTAGCGCCCGTCACTTTCGGTATTGGTGGAGAGTTTTTTGTCCTGCCCCGTCAGCTCCAGATAGTTCTTCATGTTATCCGCATAGTTATCCTTATACACGAAGTCCTTCCCGGTGTTGTAGGGCGGGTCAATGTAGATCATCTTAACACGGCTGTGGTAGCTCTTTTGCAAAAGTTTCAACACCTCCAAGTTGTCGCCCTCAATGTAGAGATTATCGGTCGTATCCCAATCCACACTCTCTTCGGGGCAAGGGCGGAGTGTTCCCGTGCTTCGCTTTTGTGCTTCACGCCGTGCGTTGGCTTTGCCTGCCCAGTTGAGACAGAAACGCTCTTCGGCGGTGTCGCCATAGTTGCCCAACAGGTCATTTAGTGCTTCAAAGTCCACACGACCTTCTTTTATCACTTCAGGCAAAATCTGTTTCAGTTGCTCCAGATTTTGTGCCACCAAGTCGGCACTTTTGCTCTCGGCTTGCGGTATGTTTGTCTTTTGCATAGCTATATCAATTGATTTTTCAATATTTTTTCTTGTTGTTGTAACTCTTTCAGTTTTGTTGTCAGCTTTAAACGGAGGTTGAATTGCGTTTCCGCTTTTACTTCAGCGGTTATTCGTTTTTGTTCCATGCGGTTGGTATTTAACTGTTCCAGCAAGACACGGTATTGCTCTGTTTTCTGCCTGTCGCTTTCGAGATAGATACCTGCCTCGTCGGAAACTGCCAGCATCAACAGGCGGTTTGCCAAGGCTTCGAATAGTTCTTTCAGTGAATTACAGCGGATGCGTGCTATATCTAACGAAGGCAACCAAGCACGAATAATGCTATCGTCGCCTTCAGGTACAAAGAAACGGGTTATTTGTTGTTCTTCCATCACCCGCCTTGTTTTATCCGCCTGATTGATTCGTTTTACGCACCAATTCACAGAAAAACTTTCGTCGCAATGAATAACTAAAAACATCGGAGCAGGAAAGGCTTTCTGTACCAAGGTAGCTACCGGCATCGCTTTAGCCGGATTCTTGATACTTGCTTCGGCAATGATGATTTGGTCGTAAGCCTGTTCATCATCCATGTATGCAGCCAATCCAATGGTGCGGGTCTGCAATAAACCTTTCATCGTGAGCTTTTCTATCTCTTCACGCAACAACCGTTTTTCCCCAGCAGACAAAGGCGCTTTCTCGGCAAAAAGTTTTTTGCTGATAGGCGTATTGATTAATGCCCCAGACGGTATGTTGAAGTACTCTATCATTATAGGTTGATTTTTCTTATCCTGTCGGTAAGCTCTTCCATCCTCTCGATAAGTTTATCGAATGTTTTTTTGTCTTTATCATAAATGAAACTCTCTTTCATGTTTTCGTAATCTTTTCTCCAACTCCCCATCAAGTGGTCGGGAGGACAAATCCGGATCTGAGCAGGTTCGTGTGTTGTATAGTCAACATCCTTTATGCTGTTGAACTTTTGACGATGATTGACAACGGCTTTGTATAAGTCCGTATCTTGCAACGCTGATTGAGCGAAAGAGCTATCCATCATCTTTTCCAAATCGTATAAATGTCTTGACATCCTATCCGTGCGTGGATTTTCCTTTTGATACTCCTCGTGCAACAAGAATATTTTTTCCAAAAAGGTGCGTTCAGGCAATACAGACTTAAAAAGTGACTTTATTTCGCTATCAATTTCAGGAAACCGGGAATGGATAAGCGTTGCAATTTCTCGATTTTCAAACGGCTCGTCAAGAGACATGGCACTGAACTCAATCTTGACAACCGGAAGGAGGTAATCTATTTTAGTCGGAAGAATACTTTTGTATTTTACTTCTACTAAAGTTACCATATCGCTACTGTTTTTTGTAACAAGCTCAACTTTATAACCTGTTATTCCTTCTGAAGAAAGTATGCTATCTAACTCGGGGAGCAACTTCTCTTCTATGTAATGGAAAGCTTCTCGGCGAATTTTTGTTCGTTGCTGATTGGTTTCTTCAGGTAGATCGAAAAACGAACGACTTATAGTCAAATCTATATCTTCACTGAAGCGACTAATCAATCCCCACGCTTTGCTGAGCGAAGTTCCTCCTTTGAATTGCAGAAAATCCGCCCACGAAGATTTTGACAATGCTACCAAAATGGCCGTTACCCACCAATCCTTTTCAATTGCCTGTTCTGCTGAAATTTTTCTGGCCACTGCTGTTTGTTGTAGCAAAACCATTTTTTCATCTTCGCTATAATTCAGCCAAATACTCATTCTGTTACTGTTTTTATGATTGGTAATAGCAATTCTTTCATCCATACCGGCGACAGGTATAAATCGTGCATCATTGTTGCTCGCTCTTCGGCATCACTCTCCGAAAGAAGCTTACTTATTTTGTCCTTTATTTCGTCCGTTACCTGATTTTCTCCAAGTTCTTTTAGTGCAATAATTATCAATGGCAGAAGCTTACCCTTGAATTGAAAGTTTTTCTGAACAACATTTTTGAAAATAATATTTCTTTCGCCAACTTGCACTTTTCGCTTAGCTCCGTTGGTAATATATACGGCGTTCATCGGTACTTGAGTAGAAAAGCCCAAAATATTTAAGGCAGTATCACCGGTTGGCATAATCTGAGCCCTGTCTCGTTCGGCTATTTTGTGGGCAATTTGGTCAATCGTAGGGTGCAGAACACCAAATTGCGTTTTTATGGGATTCATATAGATGCCGGTTGCCACACGAACAATGATGCCTTCATTTTGCAGACGGGATAACGTTCGGGTAACAAGGCTATCATTATTTAAATCTTCAAAATCACGCACAGTGAACAAATCGCCTTTCTTAAAGCGAGTTACTCGATCTCTAACTTTTTGTGAAATATTCTCTTCCATCATTAAACCCCAATAATATTGTCCGAAATATTCGGTAGATTTCGGACAAAGATAAAGAATTATTTCCGCTTGACAACAACAAATGCCACAATATCAAAATCGCTTTGTGAGGTAACCCCTTCGGCATTGAGCGAAACTAACTCTGTAGAGAAAAACGAAGCAGCACCTACCTCTTGCGATTTACCGATGACACTCTCAATGGCTAACTGAAAAGCGGACGAATAGGCTTTCATATTGGCATAGTTCTTTGTCTCTTTTTTTAGGTTTTGCGCCAACTCTGCCAGTACTTCCGTTTTGCCCTGACACAGTTTTTTCAGATAATCCAAACAACGTTTTCCCTGCATATAGCCCAAAACAGGTTCTCCACCTTCGCCCATATAAACCAAATAATAAGGAGCCAACAGGCTTTGCCCTTTTTGTTGTACAGAGCTACGCATACAGAAAATAGTTCCGGGAGGTATCTCTTCATCGTCTGTTTCGACCACGGTATGGATGCCCAACGGAATATCCTGCAAATCAGCAAGGTGTTTTTTTTCGTATTCCATAATATCCATTCGGAAATCGTTCATATTGGTATCCGTAATGGTTATTCCACCTTGAATGTCTTCCAAATCGAGTACTGTACTTTGGAGTTGCTCCAACTGCTTGCGACGATATTCCAAATCGGTCATTTCGTCGTTTTCGTTCATCTCTATGAGATTCTCCTCTCCGGTAGCGGAAATGTCGAGTAAGACCATCTTCCCTTTCACCCGGCTCTCTAAGTTGATATATTCATTCAGCTCCATATTCGGCCAGAAATTGACTAACTGGATCTGTTCATTCTTGGAGCCTAAGCGGTCGATACGACCGAAACGTTGAATGATACGCACCGGATTCCAATGGATATCATAGTTTACCAAATAGTCACAATCTTGCAGGTTTTGCCCTTCCGAAATGCAATCGGTAGCAATGAGCAGGTCTATTTCTCTTTTGACATTCGGATAGGTTTTATCACGCTCTTTTGAATAAGGCGAGAAATGCGTAAGCAGTTCGTTCATCTCTTTCCTTTCTATATCGGGGAAGTTTGTCTTATTTGTCCCGCTTCCTTTTATCAAAGCGGTAAATAAGCCATATTCATCCAATATCCATTCTGACAATTCTTGATAAAGATAGGTAGCCGTATCCGCAAAAGCGGTAAAAACAATGACTTTTTTATTGTCTTCGTTGATCGGGTTTTCTATTTTGCGGGCGATGACCTCTTTCAGTCGTGTCAGTTTTTCATCACGAGCAGCCGATATGGTGGCGGCACTCTCCATTAGCTTTGTAAGTGTATCGCGGTCGTATTCCAACTCTTGTCGCCATTTTACCAAATCAATATCTTGAAGCAATACTTTTACCTTGTTACCAATCAGGTAGTCACTTTCATCCTCTTCTAAATCAATGCTGTCTATGGTAATGGATTTATCCGACAATTCGGCTATATGTTCTATCTTGTATAAATTCTGATTGACTTGTTCTAATAGGGCTTTTACACTCAAATAAAAAGAATAGATGGAACTCTCCATCCGCTTCAAGTAATTCACCCGCATAAGGTCAACCAGATTCTTTTCCCGGTCGGACTGCGTAAAAACACTTCCCGTACTTAACTGATAGTCATATTTTGCCGCATATTCCGCTTTTTTCTCCTCTTTCAGTGAAGATACGGGCGAGTAATTTGCCAGATTCAGCTTCCGAATAGCATTGTTGATGTTTCTTAAAGATGGAAATAATCGCTGACTGTCGATATCGGTTTTCTCGTTTATCGGTCTCAAACGGGTCGGAAACCTTCCCACATCCGCCGAATCGTAATATTTCACGATATGCTTGCGTGAACGGGCGATAGTAAGCATGTCCAATAGTTTGAAATAACGATTATCCAACCGGTCGAACAACTCGTTTATATTCCGATCCGAATATTTTGCCCAATCGGAAAACTGCCGCTGCGCCAGCTTCATTACGTTGGATATATTATCTATGCCCTCTTCTTCGAACACGCTGTCGTCGCCTTCCGTGATAAACGATATTTGGTTTTTGAGATCATTCATCCGGTTGTTCACCGGTGTCGCCGAAAGCATCAACAGTTTTGTTTTTACACCCTTTTTGATGACTTCATTCATCATGCGGGCATAACGGGTCATTTCGCCTTTAGAGGGATAGCTGTTTCTGAAGTTATGCGATTCGTCTATTACGACCAAATCATAATTTGACCAATTAATTGTCGCCAAGTCAATATCCCCCGATTTACCCCGCACACGAGTTAAATCAGTATGGCTAAGCACATCGTAATTGAAACGGTCGTTAATCAGAATGTTGCGCTTGTCGTTTTGCGTATAAACTGTCCAGTTGTCACGCAACTTCTTGGGGCAAAGTACCAATACACGGTCATTTCGCAATTCGTAATATTTGATAACGGCAAGTGCTTCGAATGTTTTTCCGAGCCCCACACTATCGGCAATAATACAACCGCCATATTTTTCAATTTTCTCGATAGCCCCCATTACACCATCTTTCTGGAACTTGTAAAGTTTATTCCAAATTTCTTTATCTTTAAATCCGGTTCTTGATTTAAAAATCTTATCGTCGGCAAAATCAACAATGGAATAATGAAAAAGATGATGCAAAATCATGTAATACACAGCATCGGGAGAGTAGTCCTTAAACCCTTTTTTTAACTCATCCAAAGCCAGTTTTGTAATCTCTTTGGACATGGAAGTATCCGACCATATTCCGTCAAACATTTGTTTGTATTGCGCCACCTCTTCTTTTTTGTTGTGAAGAATATGTAGCTGTGGTTTCTCCGAGTTGATAAAACCCAATGAATCTGCACAGAAGTCTGCCATACCGGGATTGATTACACAGCTATCGTGCTCATTTTGGATAAATATTAACTTAAATCCGAATGAATTAGGAACTCTCAAAGCACGAATACGACTTCTTTCAAGTATGTGGGTACATTCTTCTGCTGCATATCGTAGTAAGAGTTGCCTTTTCAGTCCTCCCTCTTCGGCGGTTCCCCAAAAAGTATTATCCAAGGCAATGGATACCCCTTGAGGATTTTTTGTTTGCGGGTTTGATAAAAGCAGGATTTTTAATCCTTTTGTGTGTTTCATTTTTTCCCGCAAAAGATAAAAGGCATAGATGCTAAACATTCCGGTACTGACAGACACCGAAGTGTTTGAATCTAACCGTTTAGCTATCTCATGCTCAACTGTTCGGCCCTGTTTGTTATCTAATATTTCCATACGCTTGGTTGCTTGCTACTTTTTAGTTGTATGAAGTAACTCTCGAACATCCACATCCAAAGCTTCTGCAATCTGACGAAAAACGTCAATAGAGGGCTGCGCCTTATTGGAACACCATCTTGAAACAGTTGCTTCATTCTTTCCTATTGCTTCGGCAAGCCAGCGATTTGTTCTATCGTTCTCCGCTAAAACAACCTTAATTCTATTGATTACTTTTTTATCGGTCATATTATGATTATTTTCATCAAATATTTGACGCTATTAATCGCAAATATACGGTTTTCATTTAAACTAAACACAGAAAAAAGACAATAATTTCAATCATAAAATAACGAATCAGAGGTGCAAGGTGCAAGTATATCTATATAGATATCTTGCACCTTGCACCAAACTTAAAACATTGTGATTCAAAATAGTTGTTGATTTGAAAATAAGTTGTAACTTTGAACTTGAATTTTATGACGACAGATTAGTGCCAATAGCAGCCAAGATTGCCAAAAGTAAAGCAGAAGAAGACGCTAACCTAATTTGTACCCCCATAAAGGTCTTTGAAATAATAAAACACTGAATATTAGTGGTCTGACAAATTTAATTCAAAATTAGTCTGACTGCCAAAATAGGAAGTTTGGAAATACAGTGGTGGAAGCACTTAAATACAGTTAGTTAGGAGTTCCTAACCTAAACTGTACCCCCTAAGAAAAAATGAGGGAGTAAGATGCTGAAAGAAAGCAGATTATCTTACAAAGGTGGCTTTCCCGTCCATACCGCAAAGCTTCAAGGGGTTACATAATGGCTTCTTGAAGCTTTTTTAGTTCTAAACAAGTCTGGTTCGATGATAATGATAATTTCCTCGCGAAACCTTGCGACAATTGCTCTTATGCCTTGATATCTATATCGTACGAGCTTAATTATAAATTTGGGATGAGTTTCATAAAACCTTTTATATTTTTGGTACTTGCAATCTGTTTGTCAAGTGGGTGCAATACCCGTTTCCTCGGTAACAAATATCCACTGACATGGGAAGATAATTTCGATCAGTCAAAAACCTTCGATGAAACTTCCTGGACAAAAATCCCTCGCGGAAAATCCGAATGGAACAAGTATATGACTAATGATGAGCGTTGTTATGAAATACGTGAAGGAAAATTGATTCTGCGAGGTATTGAAAATACAAATTCGGAGATCGATACGGCACATTATTTAACCGGCGGCATCTACAGCAAAGACAAACGATATTTCGGATTTGGAAGATGGGAAATTCGAGCTAAACTAAATGGAGCACAAGGTGCCTGGCCTGCAATCTGGTTGCTTCCTCAAGGCGGAAAATGGCCGGATGACGGCGAAATCGATATAATGGAACATTTGAATTTCGACTCTATTGCATATCAAACTGTTCATAGCCATTATACATACGTTCTCGATGAGCGTGAAAATCCAAAACAAGGCACCACAGCAGTCATTGATTCTGAAGATTTCAACACTTATGCAGTTGAAGTACACCCTGACAGCCTAGTCTTTTTCATAAATCATCAACAAACATTTTCTTATCCACGAATCGATACCGACAAGGACGGTCAATACCCATTTGACAAACATCAATACTACCTGTTAATCGACATGCAATTAGGGGGTCCGTGGGTAGGTAATATTCATTCTCATAATCTGCCGGTAGAAATGGAGATTGATTGGGTCAGATTTTATTCTTTCAAAGATAAAGAAGTTCGGCAAAGAAAATAATTCCAGCCAACAAATAAACACAGAATTAGTATCACTAATGAAACATTGAGATATATGCCAATGCGCTCAAAAAAGCGTTACAAACGAAGATGGAATATCGTTATATATCAACGTTTGTAATAATTGTTTTGAGTAAGCGCAATCATTATGACAAACCGAAAACAAATTATTCCCCAAAAAGATCGGGACTAACTGCCCACCTCTTTGAGAAATTTAAAGAAAAAACACTCATTCGCACAACAAAAAAAGAGAGCATTTAGTTGGTCTTATATTTGTAGCGAATCTCGGCAAGCTCTTCATTTGCTTTAACAATCTTGTTTTTCAAATCTTTTTTATAGTTGATGAGTTTTTGCTGCACTCCTTCATCGCCGGTAGAAATCATCTGTAGAGAGAGGATTGCGGCATTGAGAGCTCCATTGACACCGACAGTTGCCACCGGTATTCCGGGAGGCATTTGCACGATGGCGAGCAAGGCATCTATCCCTTCGAGTGTAGAATTTATCGGTACTCCGATTACGGGAAGCGGGGTCATCGATGCTATAACGCCCGGGAGATGAGCAGCCATCCCTGCGGCTGCAATAATCACTTTGATCCCCCGCAAATGTGCATTTTTTGCAAATTCTTCGACCATTTCGGGTGTACGATGAGCTGAAAGAGCATTTATTTCGAAGGGAATTTCCATTTCATCGAAAAATTTGGCTGCTTTTTCCATCACGGGAAGATCGGATGTACTTCCCATAATAATGCTGACAATGGGTTTCATAATTTATCTCGGAATTAAAAAGGAGACCGAATTTCGATCTCCCCTGATTGATTTGCAATGAATTATTTTCCTAAAAGTTGCTTGTATTGATCGGCCGAAAGCAAGCTGTCGATTTCATCAGGCCGTGTAATTTCTATTTTCACAATCCAACCCTTACCATAAGGATCGGAATTGACAAGCTCGGGCGTTGCATCTAAATCGGCATTGAGTTCCAATATTTTTCCCGACACCGGCATCATCAGATCCGAAACAGTTTTCACTGCCTCTATACTACCAAAAACTTCGCCTGCTTGGAGTGTTTCTCCAACTGTAGTCACATCAACATAAACAATTTCGCCCAATTCGCTTTGAGCGTAATCGCTGATGCCTACAAAGGCCGTATCACCTTCTATTCTGATCCATTCGTGATCATTAGAGTACTTTACATTTTCGGGGAAATTCATAATTCTTCTGTTTTAAGGAGTTATTTAAAGAAGTAAAATTAATACGTTATCTCTTTATTTCAAAATTAGTGTTTGAAATTTATTTCAATCAAATCATTTGTCATGCACCTATACCGATGCAGGCGAAAGTAACACCAAATCCCAGCAAAAAACCCGCATATACTTGTCCGGGAGTATGCCGTCTGAGGATTAAGCGCGAAGTTCCAACAAAACCGGATAAAATGAAAAGGATCATAATCAGAAAAGAAGAATTGGTGTGTTCGACGAAATAGCTTACTCCCATCACTCCACCCACAAGACTTCCGACGCCGAACATGTGTGCGCTTATCTTCCACCAAATGGTGATGATGATGGCAAAAATCATCACAATGACAGGCGCAACAGTCAACATCAAAAACCAGGAAGGCATTCCAATGCGATAGTAATGAAAAATCATGAAAGTATATGACAGTAAAGCCAACACATACGGTATGAAACGCTCGCGCCGGATACTGAGGGACAAATCCGAGACTAACTTTAGTTTGTACATCACGAATATAGATATACTGGGAAGGGCGAAAGAGAATAAAAAAACAGGGAACATAATCTGCCAAAAACTTTGGCTGTAAGTATATCGAAAATGCGTATATACAAACAAGAGCGCTATTCCATAAATAGGCATTAGCAAAGGCTGAAAAACCGTCGAAAAAATATGAGCCATTGTTTTCATTTGCACTGTTTTTTTGTTTACAATACCCAAAGTTAAATTTTTTTTCTTAATCTGGCTACCGGAATATTTAATTGCTCTCGATATTTTGCAACCGTACGACGAGCAATCTTGTATCCCTTCTCATTGAGAATGCTTGTAAGTTGATCGTCCGTCAATGGTTTTGACGGATCTTCACCATCGATGCTTTCTTTTAAAATAATTTTGATTTCGCGAGAAGAAACATCTTCTCCCGAATCGGTCTGCATGGCTTCAGAAAAGAAAAATTTCAACGGATAAATTCCACTTGCTGTTTGAACATATTTGCTATTGCTTACGCGTGAAATAGTAGAAATGTCGAATCCCGTTTTTACGGCAACATCTTTCAAAATCATCGGTTTGAGCGCACCCTCGTTACCCGTCAGAAAAAAATCGTATTGCAGTTCTATAATTGCCTGCATAGTTTTATAGAGCGTATTCTGTCGTTGCTTGACAGCATCTATAAACCATTTTGCCGAATCTACCTTCTGCTTTATAAAAAGCACGGTTTGCTTGTCGTTGGCCGACATGCTATCTTTATTCTGATTGTAGCCTTGCAACATCTCAGCAAAATCGCGACTGACATTGAGTGAGGGAATATTCTGATTGTTGAGATACATCACAACTTGTCCATTTTCCGATTCGACAATAAAATCGGGAGTTATGTTGCTCATCGAGATCTCGAGTGAATTGCTCCAGGCATTTCCCGGTTTAGGATTGAGGGAAACGATTTCGTCAATCGCAGATCGCAATTCGTCCTCGGAAATATTCAATTTATTGAGAATTTTGTCATAATGCTTGCGTGAAAACTCCTCGAAGTACTCTGTAAGAATTTGCATGGCCAGTTTGGTAGAATGTGTAGGCAGCTTGCGCTGAAGTTGCAACAATAGGCACTCCTGCAGATCACGGGCACCCACGCCGGGGGGATCGAGATCTTGGATTTCATAAAGCACATCTTCCATTTCGAGAGACGAAACATCGATATGTTCGTGAAAGAGTAAATCGTCGGAAATTGATTTCAGATCGCGTTGCAAATATCCGTTTTCGTCGAGATTTCCAATGATATATTGAGCTATTTTTTGTTTCCGCTCATCCAAATTTTGCAGTGCAATCTGTTCTTCAAGAGATTCTATCAGCGATTTTTCATCCGAATAGTTTGTTTGTCTATAATATGGATCGTAATCGGGAGTTCCGTTGATGCGATAATCGGGAATGTCTTCTTCAGAAGCATAATCGCCGAGTATGATATCTTCTTGCGAAACATTTTCGCTTTCGTCCTCATTGTCGAGTGTGATATCGCTATCGTCAGGATCTTGGGGCATTTCTTCGTCGCCGGCTTCCAATGCGGGATTTTCTTCCAGCTCCTGTTTTATTTTGTCTTCCAGCTCAACCGTGTTAAGCTCTACAAGCTTAATCACCTGCATTTGCAGTGGCGATAGTTTTTGTATCTGTTTTAGTTCTTGCTGTTGCCTGAGAGCCATATAATACATGTATTTATTGACAAAGATAATGATTTTCGTATAATATTTTTGAAAAGCTGTGTAAGAATAATTCGATTGTAATAAGACTTTTCCATCAATTTATCTGACGGCAAAACAAAAAGACTTCACCATCTGTTATAATAGGTGCATGGTTATTTAAAAATCGATTCGATATCAATCAGATGACACAAAAAAAGTATGTTATGAAAAAGCCGTTGTTATTTTTTGTACTAATTATCGCAGTGGGAATTACTTTTACTGCAAATGCACAAACAAAGAAGTCCGCAATCGGCAGCTGGAAATTTGAAGTTCCTCAAGCACCTTATGGTTATGATAAAGGTATAATTCTCATCATTCAGCAGGGCGATTCGTTGACCGGAGAGCTTAAGATGGACTCGGGAGAATCGTTTAAATTGAATAAAATTACTTCGAAAAACGATTCGATAAACGTTTCGGCATACATCCAAGGCGAACTTGTGAATGTGAATGCAAAAATAGAAGGAGCTAAAATGTCGGGGCAGGCATATTGGTCGCAAGGTGCGATGGATTTGAAAGCCGAACGACAAAAACAGGTTGCAAAAGAATAAAATTTTGATTCGTTTTTCATCCGGAATTTTTCGCCCGAAAGAATTGAGCAGCCTATCTCTCGGATAAAACCGATAAAACAACGTGCTCAACATCTATATTTTTATCCGAAAGGTTTATCCAGCGAATCTCCTGATCTTTTTTGAACCAGGTGAGTTGTTTGCGTGCATAATTGCGTGAGTGTTGCTTTATTTTGTCTATAGCTGCTTCTCTCGAATATTTTCCGTCGAAAAAATCGAACCATTCTTTGTACCCCACCGTATTGAGCGAATTGAGATGGCGTTTCGAATAAAAACTTCGAGCTTCTTCCTCCAGGCCATCAGCAACCATTTTATCCACGCGTTGGTTGATGCGTTCATACAACTCTTCCCGATCGCGAGTAAACCCGATTTTAACGATTCGGAAAGGTCTTTCTTTCGCAGAATTAGTGCGAAGCGAAGAATATGGCACTCCTGCCATAAGGCAGACTTCGAGCGCATGGATGACACGCTTCGGATTTTTTAAATCGACCTGGTTATAAAAAACGGGATCGAGTATTTTGAGTTGCTGCCGAATCGGGTCGAGTCCTTCTCTACGATAAAGGTTTTGAATGTCATTACGAAGTGATTCGTCTATGGTGGGAATATCGTCGATTCCCCTGCACAGGGCATCAATATACATCATTGAGCCACCACAAAGAATAACGGTATCGTGTTTTTCATGCAATTGTTGTAAGAGCTGCAATGCTTGCTGCTCATATTCGCTCGCACTAAAATAAGTTTCAGGTGGAAGAGAGCCTACAAAAAAATGCTCAACACATTGAAGTTGTTCCTCGGTAGGCGCCGCAGTTCCGATAGTCATTCCCCGATAAATTTGCCGAGAATCGGCCGAGAGAATCGGACATCCAAGTTTTTGTGCAATGTGAATGCTCCATTCTGTTTTGCCCACACCTGTCGGGCCGAGCATGACGAGGAGCGATTTCATTCAATACAGATCATTTTCATCGAGATCGACCGGCAGATCGTCCAATCCGTCGAACCCTTCCCGATCGAGTTCATCCAAATCGAATCCGTCATCGCCATAAAAATTTTCATCCAAGTCGCTTGATATCGAGTCTTGTTTGGTTTCATCGATATCTTTTATTTGAACGGGCGGTTCGCCTTCAGACACTGTACATACGGGTTTTTTGAGCGTTTTACCGGTTATGATTTCGGATAATTCGATATAAAGTGCACGATCATTCATATAATCGAAGACGAACATGATTTTTTGTTTTTCGTCTTCCAGAAAATCGGACAGCACACAATCTTTCATGATGTATGAATCCTCATCGAAATCGGTATTCATTTCCACCAGTGTGATTTCCTTTTCTCTGCGCCAATTATCGTCGCAGAGAAAGAACGATGCCATTTCCTTTTCGCTGTAACCCGTAGATTGGATAATTGCCTCGTAGAGGTCGTAAAAAGTATTATCTGCATCTATTTTGATCTCTCTTTTGAAATCGTCGACTTCATCCGATAAAATTAAAAATCTGTAAATCATAATATTTTTGTTTTATTATGGGCATTGACACTTCAAAGATAATAAAGTTTTGGAAAAATTTTAAGATACAAACTACAATAAATTGTGGAAAGTGAATGGAGTTTTGTTATTGGACAACTTTTTTTGGGATGGATATTGGTTTATATCGAAAAATATACTACTTTTGCAACACTTTTCGATTACACAAAATACAGAATTCTTCAGTAGCTCAGTCGGTTAGAGCATCTGACTGTTAATCAGAGGGTCGTTGGTTCAAGTCCAACCTGAAGAGCAAAAAAATCGAAAGGTTCGAATAACAAAAAGAATTCTTCAGTAGCTCAGTCGGTTAGAGCATCTGACTGTTAATCAGAGGGTCGTTGGTTCAAGTCCAACCTGAAGAGCAAAAAAAGCGGGTTTGATACTCGCTTTTTTTGTGTCAAAAACATTCGCATTGCCCATTCGATTATTTAATATTTTCGATAGACAAACTAAACAGGCATTGTTATGAAAAAAATATTGATGGCATACCGATTCAAAGAAGAATACTTGAAAGATTTGGAAGGAAAGTATGAAATAGTTCTTCCTAAAGATAAATCGCATTTCACGCGAAACGAAGTACTCGAAATGATTCCCGAATTCGAAGTCTTAGTTCCCAATTTTGGATTTTATACCGATTCCGAAATTATGGATAAAGGTTCGAAACTTGAGTTGATTTCAAATTTCGGCGTTGGATTCGATAATATTGATGTAGCATACGCCACACAAAAAGGAATTGTCGTAACCAATACACCTCGTTCGACACAAGAGCCTACGGCCGAATTTGCTTTTGCCTTGTTGCTGGCAGCCGGCCGTCGCATTGGGTATTACGATCGCAAACTTCGCACGCCTCAGGGTGTGAGTTGGGGCGTTTATGCCGAATCGGGACTTCCCGTTCATGGTCGAACGCTCGGAATCATCGGAATGGGACGAATCGGGCAGTCTTTGGCTCGCAGAGCTGTCGCTTCGGGGATGAATACCATTTATCACAATAGAAACAGACTGGACGAATCTATTGAAAAATTGTATAATGCTCGATATGTCTCTCTCGAAGCGTTGCTCAAAACCGCCGATTACATTTCACTTAATGCTCCATCAAGTCCCGAAAATTATCATATGATTGGCGAAAAGGAATTTGCGTTGATGAAACCAACTGCCGTCTTTGTGAATACGGCACGAGGTAATTTGGTGGACGAAAAGGCGCTTGCCAATGCCCTGAAAGAGGGGAAAATATGGGCTGCCGGCTTGGATGTGTTCGAAAACGAACCACATATTTTGCCTGATTTGCTTCAGTTGGACAATGTGGTACTCGCTCCTCATGCAGCCACAAAAACCATCGATGATCGACTGAAGATGACGACAGAAATGGTCCAAAATATCGTTGGATTTTATGAGGGAACATTTCCCGTACAAAGGGTGAACTAAGATTCCCATTTTTTTTTTACAGGCATGACAGCACAACTTATAAAAAATGAATTGTTATCGATGGGCAGTCCGCAAAAAGCGGAGCATGCAGCCTATTTCTTTAAAACCGGCAAAGGTCAATATGGCGAAGGTGATCGTTTCATTGGATGTACAGTTCCTGAGACACGAAGCATAGCCAAAACTTATAGAAATATGTCGTTTGACGAGATTGAAAAACTACTCGATGATGAAATGCACGAATGTCGTCTCTGCGGTCTTATCCTACTCGTAGAACAATTCAAAAAGGCGGATGCCGAAAAACAAAAGTCGATTTTCGATTTTTATTGCGATCATATCCATGCGGTGAATAATTGGGATTTGGTAGATTTGTCGGCGCCTTATATTGTGGGCGAATGGTTGTTCGACAAAAACAGAACTGTTTTATATGATCTGGCCGCCGGCAGAAGTCTGTGGAAAGAACGTATCTCTGTTGTTTCGACTTTGGCTTTTATCCGTAAAAACGATTTTGCGGATACTTTACAACTGTCAGTGCAATTTTTCGATCATCGTCACGATTTGATGCACAAGGCTTGTGGATGGATGTTGCGTGAAGTTGGGAAGCGGAATGAACCGGTTTTGACCGAATTTCTCGATCAATATTACCGGCAAATGCCGCGAACCATGCTTCGTTATGCCATCGAGCGGTTTTCGCCCGAAAAGCGAATCGAATATATGAAACGATAATTTGGGGGAAGTCATGCACTATCAATCCTATACACTTTCTAACGGGCTGAGAATCATTCATCAACCTTTTTCATCGAATATTTCGTATTGTGGAATTGTGGTAAATGCCGGATCGCGAGATGAGTATCCGGATGAAATAGGGTTGGCACATTTTGTCGAACACATGTTGTTCAAAGGAACTGAGCACCGTCGGGCATATCATATTGCCAATCGCATGGAAAGCGTTGGCGGCGAAACGAATGCCTATACAACAAAAGAAGAAACCTACATTTACTCCACCTTTCTCGAACCTTATTTTGCCCGCGCCGTTGAGCTGTTGAGCGATGTGGTTTTCCATTCCGAGTTTCGACAGCACGAAATTGAACGCGAGCGTGACGTGGTTCTCGACGAAATTAACTCCTATATCGATACACCATCCGAGCAGATATATGATGATTTCGAAAATCTTGTTTTCGATGGGAATGAACTTGGTCATTACATTCTGGGAACGCCAAAATCTGTTTCTTCATTTGATTCAGCCACTGTCAAACGATTTGTCAATCGGCAATACAGACCCGACCGAATGGTGTTTTTTTCGTTCGGCAGTACCCCTTTCGCCAAAGTGGCCGGATTGGTCGAAAAGTATTTCAGTCAATCATTTGAGGCTCTTCCTTTCAAGGAAAGAATTAAACCGACTAAAAACATTCCCATCCGGAAAATAATTAACAAAAAATCGGCTCAAGCTCATACCATTATCGGACGGCAAACAATCGACATGTTCGATTCGCGATGCTATGCGTTTTATTTGCTCAACCACATTTTAAGTGGAGGCATGAGCAGTCGGTTGAATAATTCGCTTCGCGAAAAAAACGGGTTGGTATATCAGGTGGAATCAAATGTCACTTTCTACACCGATACGGGAGTTTTTTATATTTATTTTGCTTGCGATTCAAAAGATATCGATAGATGCATAGAGTTGATTGATAAGGAATTTACGCGTATTCATCAACAGCCGATTACGGAAAAGCAGCTTCTTTTGGCCAAGCGTCAATTGAAAGGACAATGGGGTATTTCGTCCGAGAATCACGAAAACGTAGCTTTGGCAATGGCCAAAAGTTTCTTGCATTTCAATGATTATCTTTCATTTGAAGAAATGTTTGAGAAGATTGATGCTGTCTCAAGCATAGAAATTCAAACCCTTGTGGATGAATTTCTCGATATTTCGGAGATGTCTCAATTAAACTATTCCTCTCATTTTCGATCGAAGTAAACAGATTGCAATAAATGCTTTTATCAAACTATTAAAAAAACCGTTAAAATTGCATGAAGAAGATTCATCCGTTGAACTTTAAAAAATTTAAACGGTTACAAAATATTTGATCAGCAGAATTGTACCCCAATTCGCTTAAAAAAAAAGCGTTTATTCATATTTATTATTAAAACAAAATCATTAAAAAAAAATCAGAACAATGAAAAAATTGACAGTATCTTTATTAGCACTTATGCTAATTGCGACAATCACCGTAAAAGCACAAGTTTCGTTAAGCGCCAAAGGCGGATTAAACATGTCGAACCTTTATGGTGACGAACTGACGGACGAAAATGTGAAATTCGGATTTAACCTGGGGTTGGCTTTAGACTACGAGTTTCAACCGGCAATGGCGGTTCAGACAGGATTGTTTTTTACCACGAAAGGTTCGAAGGTAACAAGAGAAATTGGTGACCTCAATGGCGATTTCACGCAAACCCTCAACTATTTGCAACTCCCTGTTCATTTCGCTTACAAATATGAAGTAATGCCCGCCACTCGTCTGGTATTTCACGCAGGTCCCTATATTGCTTATGGAGTAGGCGGAAAATCGGAAGTTACTTCGGGCTCAGTTTCAATAACCAACGATAATGTATTCGGGGATGAAAACTATCAGTATAAACCATTCGATGCCGGTTTGGGACTTGGTGTAGGTGCCGAGTTTGGACAATTTTTGCTGGACCTTGGCTGGGATATGGGATTGGTAAATATTTCGAGAATCGATGATGGCAATATTAAAAATCAAAATGCTTACCTTTCGATAGGATATCGATTTAACTAATTATGTCGGAAAATGAATCTTCCAAAAGCGTTTCGGGACATCGGAACGCTTTTTTTGTAAATATTTCCATTGATTTGAAGTTGTTAAAACGGAAAGAATCCTTTATCTTTGTTTTTCAAAAGCCTGCTTTTGAAAATTTACTGCTATTAAAATCATAGATTATGAGTAAAATAACAAGTTTGGTAATCATTCTGACATTGTTTTTAAACATTTCGGCGAAATCGCAAAGTGTGTATGTGGGAATTAAGGGAGGCGGATCATTCACAAGATTGACGAGCAACGATTTATCCGATCTGTCCGGTAAATTCGGAGGAATGGGTGCCTTAACGGTCGATTATGAATTTATCAGCAATATGTCCGTTCAGACCGGTGCCTATTTTTTTATGAAAGGAGCAACATATTCCACTACAAGCGGAGATCAACAATCGGTTCCGGTCGATGCCGACATGTATTATCTGCAATTTCCTTTGCATTTTTCCTACAAAATTCCGATTTCGGGATCAGTCCGTTTCAATGTGAATGCCGGACCTTATGTTGCAGTGGGAATTGCCGGAAAAACCAAAGTGGGTTCGGGCGACAATGTTGTTAAATACGATACATTTTCAGGTGCCGGCGATGTAAACGCAGCAGGCATCGGATTCAGAAACTTCGATGGAGGAATAGGTCTGGGAGCCGGATTAGAGTTCAACAGTTTCACCATCGATGCCGGTTGGGATTTTGGATTGGCCAATATTTCACGAATTGATGGGACTTCAGTGAAAACTCAAAACGGATACGTCGCTATAGGTTTTAATTTTTGAAAAGAATCTTTTTGTAATAAAATCAGAGAAGAAGAGTGCTCCAAATGGGCACTCTTTATTGTTTTAGATAAGATAAAATAGGTATTGGATCTCGACCGCTAATAACGGGCATGGAATTATTATTTTGTGTGAAGCATGAAAAACAAAAAGCAGTTTAAAATTGCGATTGTTTTCCGGCACAAGTTCGGAAACTTACTCTATGTAGGCCACAAGTAAATATTTGCCCCAAGCGAAGTAGCGTTGATTCGAACCAAGTACGACGCAAATACGACGCAAATACGGAGATAGTATGATTCGAACAATGGAGTATTAAAAAGAAGTTTGAAGTGGAGAAATGGGAATTGCAAGTTACGAATTACAAATTGCATTTCTGTTTGTCACTTTTTGTCGGCACAGATATTCATCTGTTCCATTACCAATAATGGCACAAGCAAATATAAATACTTGTAACGAAGTGAATATAACCTCGATGTTATTTATTCAAAATTAAAATTTGTAAATTTTGTAAATATAATAGTATTTTCTGTATATTTGCAGACGTGATTTAAATTAATGTAAAAATGCCACATTCGTTTTCCCCGCGTACTTTTCTCGAAAATTGCCTGTGGCCTAATATTTAATTATATCTGTTATGAAAAAAAAATCGTTTTTTTTATTCTTCCTGCTACTATTATGTGCGGGAGCATCAATTGCTCAAACCCGAGTTTCGGGGAAAGTTATTGATGAAAATGGAGATCCGATAATCGGAGCAACTATCCAGATAAAAGGGACAGGACAAGGAACTGTAACCGATTTAGATGGAAACTTTACACTTTCTGCCCCTGCAGATGGGACGTTAGTGATTTCGTATGTCGGGATGAAAACTCAGGAGGTATCCGTTGCTCCAAATTTACAGATTGTTATGCAATCGGCAAGCGAACTTCTTGAGGAAGTGGTAGTGGTTGGTTACGGAACCCAAAGAAAGGAAAATCTGACAGGAGCAGTATCTTCGGTTGATGTTGCCAAAACACTCAATAGTCGTCCCATTCCGGACGTGGGACGAGGGTTACAGGGATCTACGCCGGGACTATCGGTTATAATTCCAAGTGGAGAGATAGGTTCTGATCCCTTAATAAAAATCCGAGGACAAATCGCTTCTTTCGAAGGAGGATCTAAGCCCTTGATTCTATTGGATAATGTTGAGATTCCAAGCATACAGATAGTAAATCCGAATGACATCGAGTCGATATCGATACTCAAAGATGCTGCATCAGCTTCTATATACGGTGCAAAAGGAGCCTTTGGTGTAGTGCTTATTACAACGAAGAAGGGAGCACAACAAGAACGCGTAGATGTTCAATATTCCTCCAATGTAGCATGGCAGAACATATCGAAACAAATGGAAATGGGACGATTGGACGCTATGGAATATTCTATTTTAGCAGCCCAAAGAGTCGGCTCTACAGTAACCGGCGCTTTTTGGCAGATAACACCTGAAAGTTTTGAAAAATCCCAAAAATGGCATCAAACTTACGGATCAATGGGACCCAATGAACCTATGGTTTATGGGCGAGATTGGTATGTAGATGCAAATAATCGAAAATTAGGGTTAAGGACTTATGATCCTTACGATTATATGATTCGCGAATGGGCACCATCAACTAATCACGACTTGTCGGTAAATGGAAAAAGCGGAAAAACTTCTTACAATATCGGGTTAGGATATTTGTATCAGAACGGTATGATGAAACCCGCTAAGAAAGATGATTTTACTCGATACAACGGAACCCTTAGATTAAATACGGAAATCAACAAATATGTAACCTTGAGAGCCGGAGCGATTTACTCTGATCGAAACAAAAGATATCCCTATGCAACAAATAGCACAACCGCCGATCCGTGGTTATATCTCTATCGTTGGGGGCCTATCCAGCCAATGGGATACGAAAACGGAAATATTATAAGAAGCCCTCATTCTGAAACCATGCAGGCAAATACGGCAAATTTGCAGGACAAATATTACAATGTGAATATAGGTGCCTTAGTTAATTTCACAAAAGACTGGACATTAGACTTTGATTTTACGAATGCGAATCTGACCTTCATAAACAATAGGCCGGGAACTCGTTATACAGCTCTTAACTCCTGGGGAGGTGCAATACCCCTAAACGACGCATCAGGCACAAGAATTTACGTGAACGATAAAGGAGAACAAGTTCCACCTACCACTCAAGGTGCTTTGCCTGCCTATCAACTTGCCCTGGTTGAATATACAGCACATGGAGCAAACCCCGACCATATTTACAGGAATGTACAAAATGCAGTTACAAATACAATGAATGTTTATACCACGTATAACCTTCGATTAAAAGATACCCATGCGTTTAAATTTATGGTGGGAATGAATCGTGTAACGTATGATGCAAAAAATAACTGGTCGCAGATAACGGACCTGGCAGACATCACCGATCCCCAGTTCGGGAAAGCCGTCGGGACACAAACTTCCGGAGGCAATACCTATTGGGACGCACAGCTTGGATTTTTCGGGCGTCTCAATTACGCCTTCAAAGATAAATACCTGTTGGAGGCAAACCTTCGATACGACGGAAGTTCTAAATTTCCTGAAAGATTGTGGTGGCGTTGGTTCCCATCTTTCTCGGCAGGATGGCGGGTGACCGAAGAACCATGGATGCAATGGATAACTCCGGCTGTGACCTCGATGAAAATAAGAGGTTCGTGGGGTATCATAGGAGATCAAACTGTTCCCAACGGTTTATACGTTCCTTCCATGTCAACCAATCAAATCAACTGGCTCGATCCGGGTGGCAAAAAAGTAGTAGCAGTCGGTACCCCCGGTGCTGTTACAAGAGATATCACCTGGCAAGATTTGGAAAGTACGAACTTCGGAGTCGATTTTCGTTTCATCGACAACAGTCTCGGGTTGACTTTCGATTGGTATCGACGTGACACTAAGAACATGATAGTTCCGGGTGAAGGCGTTTCCTTCACCTTTGGAGCAGGTGCACCTAAAGGAAATTTCGGTTCGATGAGAACCGACGGATGGGAAATAGCTCTGGACTACAATCATCGATTTGAAAACGGAATCGGCATCAATATCATGGGTACATTATCCGATGCTGTAACAACCATTTTGAAATATGGTGATACCCAAAGTATTGATGGTTGGTATGTGGGGAAAAAATATGGTGAAATCTGGGGTTATAGAACCGATCGATTATATCAAAAAGAAGATTTTGTTTTGGATGCGGACGGAAATCTACAGAGAATTACCTTAACCGAAAATGAAAGTGAAAAATACAAAGGAAAAGTCGCAAATAAACTATCTGATGCAGACGGAAAACCAATATATCAGGTATTTTTGCAAAATAGTTCCAATTTCTTCTTTGGACCGGGCGATGTGAAGTTTGTCGATTTGAACGGTGATGGCGAAATTGACGCGGGTAGCAGATTATTGGATGATCATGGCGATTTGGAGATTATCGGCAATTCGACACCACGTTATGAATACGGTCTCCGATTAGGAGCCGATTACAAAGGTCTTGATTTATCAGTTTTTCTACAAGGAGTAGGCAGTAGGCAAATATGGGGTGTGGGATTCTTAACTACGCCGGGATTTCAATCGTCTGACGGGGCCATGCCACAGGCAATAGCCGGAGACTTTTGGCGTCCCGACAGAACAGATGCTTTTTATCCTGCTCCTTATAATTTGAATGGAACAAATGAAGCAAATAATATGCAGAAACAATCGAGATATCTGCTGAATATGGCATATTTGCGCGTGAAGAACATTACATTGGGATATTCTCTTCCTCAACAAGTGATCAATCATATTTTGCTTAAACAGGCACGAATCTATGTGTCGTTGGAGAACTTTTTTACCTTCGACAAATTAAGAGGTCTCCCCATTGATCCCGAGGTTATTTCCGGATATTCGATGTTTAACGAAACGAATTATAACTCCGGCCGTACGGGAGTAGGCGCTCCTACTTTCAAAAGCGGATCCATTGGTTTACAAATAACATTTTAACGATATACTACGATGAAAAAAAATATATATTATAGTATTCTATTTTCGGTAGTCCTTTTGCTGGGAAGCTGTTCGGATGTATTGGACAGACCACAGTTGAATGATATGAACGACGATACTTATTGGCGCAACGAGTCCGACTTAAGATTGTTCGCAAACGGTTTCTATATGAACTATTTTGTAGGGTATAATAATACCTGGGGAGTGGCTTATGCTCCTTTAAGAGGATATTATTTTAGTGACGATTTCTCGAATGCCAACGTGCAATCGAATTTTGAGTCGAGTGTACCTTCAAGCAGAGGAAGTACATCTGAAACTCCCGATATGCTCACACAATATGCCGGTCCAACATGGAATTTCGCATGGGTTAGAAAAAGTAACCTGTTTATCGACAGAATTGAAAACGAAGCAAAGCCACTAATCACAGACGAACAATATAAGCATTGGATGGGAGTGGCCCGTTTTTTCAAAGGATTCGAATACCATCGGCTCGTGAGTGTTTTCGGAGATGTACCTTATTACGATAAACTTTTTTCCGAAAAAGATTACGACGAAATGTATAAGGATAGAACACCACGTGGCGAAGTGATGGATAACGTTTACGACGATTTAAAGTATGCTTACGAAAACATTCGTTTGAACGATGGAGACAATGTATTGAACAAGTATATTGCCGCAGGATTCATTACACGCATCATGCTTTTCGAAGGGACATGGCAGAAATATCACAACAATGATGCAGCAAGAGCGCAAAAATATCTGCAATTCGCCATAGAAGCAGGAGACTTTGTGATTAACAGTGGAAAATATGATATCGATACCGATTTCCGTTCACTTTTCGGCTCTCAAGATTTAAAAGGAAATAAAGAGATGTTAATGTATCGCCACTACGATGCTGCACAAAATGTAACCCACCATATTGCTTCTTATTCTAACGGATATGAAGCTCAACCCACTGCACCAAATTTATCGCTGGCTAAAGCTTTCCTTTGCAACGACGGAATGCCATATCAACTTTCTTCGGTTCAATATGCAGATTCATTGAACATCAAAAATATGATCAAAACACGTGACCCGCGTTTTGAAGCAACGTTTCAAGATGTTCCAAAAGTACAATCCTCGACGTTATTATACGCTAGCAAATTTATCGACAGAACAGGTCCCACATTTTGGGATTCTGGTAACATCCCCCCTATGTATGGAAGCAATACCAATACAAACGATGCTCCTGTAATGCGTTATTCGGAAGTGTTACTAAACTGGATTGAAGCGAAAGCAGAATTGGCTACGTTGGGCGGAGGAGCTGTTACACAGGCCGATATTGACAAATCTATTAATAAAATACGGAATCGCCCCTTAGATGCTGTTGCAATAGCTAAAGGGGTGAAAAAAACGGAACCTATGACATTGGCTTCATTACCTGATGATCCGGATCGCGATCCAGACGTACCTGCATTGATCTGGGAAATAAGAAGAGAACGAAGAATGGAATTTGTTTTCGAATATTCGCGCTTGCTTGACATTAAACGCTGGAAAAAAATTCAATACATGAGTGCAACTACACACCCCGACAATTTGTTTGGCCTATGGATAAACATCAAGGAAGAATTACCATCTTTCTTAACTGCCAGCAAAAAAGGAATACTGAAGGTGAGAAAAGCAGATGGAACAATCGTGACTTATGATGGAACTAATGCTGACGAGATGGTGGGCTTTTATATGATTGAAAAAGCTGTCGACAGACAAACTTTTGATGATCGAGTATATCTTGCACCCGTAGGAAAAGCTCAGATCGATCAATACAAAGACAAAGGCTATATTCTCACACAAACCCCCGGGTGGGAATAATTCTGTCAAATACGCAACAAGCAGCCTAAAAACAGGGCTGCTTGTTGTTTTTTCGGAACGATCATTTTGCAGTTTTACACGCATAATCAAAATCCAATTTTCATGAAAAAAATTTCAGTTGTTTTACTTATTTTGCTCACACCAATTTTCGGATTCTCACAAACACAATGGATTCGGGTGAATCAGGTGGGGTATCTACAAAATGATATTAAGGTAGCAGTATGGGTGAGCAAGGAGAAAAAAAACGTCTCACGTTTTGAAGTCATTGATGTTCAAAGCGGGAAAGTGGTTTATTCGGGCAATAAAATCAGGAATATGGGCAAACAACCGGCTTTTGAATCATCGGCTCGTTTGGATTTTTCCGATTTTTCAGCTCCCGGAACTTATTTAATAAAAATAGGCGAAAGAAAATCAGTCCCTTTTAAAATTGGCAACGATATTTATGCCGGAGCATCGGAAATCCCATTGAAGTATATGCGCCAGCAACGTTGCGGCTATAATCCGTTTTTGAGGGATTCCTGTCATGTATATGACGGAATTAC
Organism: Seramator thermalis; assembly: GCF_004138125.1. GTDB lineage: Bacteria > Bacteroidota > Bacteroidia > Bacteroidales > Dysgonomonadaceae > Seramator > Seramator thermalis. The sequence continues at coordinate 15,224 of NZ_RXHS01000002.1, read as the reverse complement.
GGTAGGCGATCCTGACGGCAAACGTGATGGAAGATATTATGACGTAGTTGGCGGATGGCACGATGCTTCGGATTACTTGCAGTATGTTACCACTTCGGCAAATGCTGTCTATCAACTATTGTTCGCTTACAGTCAATATCCCGATGTATTTGGCGATCATTATCAGGCAAACGGAGACGAGGGGGCAAATGGTATTCCTGATATTTTGGACGAAGCAAAATGGGGACTCGATTGGCTGGTGAAAATGAATCCCGATAAAGATACTTACTTCAATCAGGTGGCCGATGATCGGGATCATGCGGGAATGGTTTTGCCTACCCGGCAAAAGGTGGATTATGGCTGGGGCGCAGGAAAAGAGCGTTCGGTGTATTTTTGCAGTCCGAAACCGCAAGGACTTTTCAACTATAAAAACCGCAGTACAGGATTGGCCTCTACGTTGGGTAAATATGCTTCGTCGTTTACCTTGGGAGCTAAACTTTTAGCACCCTATTATCCCGAATTTTCGGAAATGTTGCTTCAAAAGGCTCAGGATGCTTATTGCAAAGGATCGGAAAATCCGGGAGTTTGTCAGACAGCGCCCGGTGGCGCACCTTATTTTTACGAAGAGGATAACTGGGCTGACGATATGCAGTTGGCTGCTGCCGAAATGTATAACGTTCTCCGGAATAGTGAATACCTGAATCACGCTGTGCATTACGGACGTCTGGAACCTGTAACGCCATGGATGGGTGCCGATTCTGCCCGTCATTATCAATGGTATCCGTTCGTTAACCTTGGAAATTATCACCTGGCACTGCAAAACGATCATCCGGCGGCGAGAACCGAATTTATTCGAAATATACGAACCGGCTTGCAGCGAGTAAAAGACCGTGCCCGGGATCTTGGCGATGCTTTTTTGAATGGCATTCCATTTATCTGGTGCTCAAATAATCTTACCGTGGGATTTATTACTCAGTGCCGCCTTTATCATGAACTTACCGATGACAATACATTTCTTGAAATGGAGACCGCCATGCGCGACTGGCTTTTGGGGTGCAATCCGTGGGGAACTTCCATGATTGTCGGTTATCCCGATGGTGCGGATACCCCCGAAGACCCTCATTCTGCTTTTATGCATTTGCATGGAATGCCGATTACAGGCGGATTGGTTGACGGTCCTATTTACACTTCGATTTTTAATCGTCTAATCGGAATTTATTTGGCCAACGAGGATGAATATGCGCCTTTTCAGTCGGATTATGTGGTTTATCATGATGATTTTGCCGATTATTCTACGAATGAACCGACAATGGATGGCACTGCTTCCCTTTGTTTCTATCTGGGGTACTTAAACTCGCAAGCGAATGTAAATGAAAAAGTTTTGGGTGGCATTGTGCGGGGAAATCCTTCGAAAAAGAAACTGGCACTGATTTTTACTGGACACGAATTTGCCGATGGTGCAGAAGCGATTCGAAATACTTTGAAAAAAAATAAGGTGAAAGCTTCCTTTTTCCTGACAGGAGATTTTTACAGGAAATTTTCCTCTCTTGCCGTAAATTTACAACATGATGGTCATTATCTTGGTCCTCATTCCGATACTCATGTGTTGTATGCCGATTGGGAGAAACGGGATTCGACATTGGTTTCTCGGGATGTATTCGAAAAAGATTTGAAAGACAATTATGCAACAATGGAAAATATCGGGTTAAAAATGGAACAAAAGCGATATTTTGTACCTCCTTACGAATGGTATAACGGGCAAATTAGCAATTGGGCAAAAGCAATGCATGTTCAAATAATAAATTTTACACCGGGAACTACATCCAATGCCGATTACACGACGCCTGACATGAACAACTATCGTTCATCTCAAACTATTTATCGAAATATTCTCGCTTATGAAGAGAAAAATACGCTGAATGGTTTTTTGCTGCTCATGCATATAGGAACGGATCCGAAACGTACTGACAAGTTATACAACCGATTGGATGATCTGATTAAGGAATTGAAACATCGGGGATACGAACTTGTGAGAGTGGAAGAATTGCTAAAGAATTGACAGAATAATGTTTTCTACTACTCCCTGTATTTAATTAACTAAACTGAGTTCACTATAAAACCCGTTACTTCAGACAATTTATAATTTCTCCATTCATATGCAAGATGAACTGAAAAATATTGTAATTTTGTTTGTCTAAAGCAAGGCGAAACTCATACAAATTATCGGCATGGAAAATATATACAAACTATTCGTTGCATCTATTGTCGGATTATTGTTATTTAGTTGTGCAGGAATCAGGACAATAACAATACAAACCAACGAACCCCCTCAAATACCTCTTCCCGAAACCGTGAACAATATTTTGATTATCGACAATGCAGGGAAACAACCCAACGACGTGGGACACACGTGGAAACAAGTTGGAAAAAGCGATGCTGAAAAAGTGGAAGCAAAAACCGACAGCATATCCATCATTTTCACCGAAGCTTTGACACAATTTTTATCGGAGGAAAATTACTTCGATAAAGTGATGATCTATGACAAACCATTACGAACGGATCGCCGTTTTTGGGAAACAATCGGATTAAACCCCGAAACAATGAATGATCTACGCTTGCAGACCGGCGCAGATGCCATCCTTTCACTCGAAAAATTGATGCTTCAGACCGAAAGAAATGATTATTTCAAGCAAGAAGGTTATCCTTATGGAGCTATGGTGGGAAAGATTAATTCTATCATCCGAGTTTATATGCCTACTATGGAAGGAAAACTTCCCGCCGTAGAATTCACAGACAGTTTGAGATGGGAAGGATTCGACATTCAGGACGGGAAAGCCTATGCCGATCTTATTCTCCCTACCCACGAAGAAGCCATGAAAGAACTTGCCTTGTATGCTGCAGAAAAAATGACTTACATATTTGTTCCTCATTGGGAAACTCAAAGCAGGTGGTACTATACGTCAAATCATTCGCTGATGAAAGAGGCCGATGTTTTTGCTCGATCGAACAAATGGCCGGAAGCTATCTCGAAATGGAAAGCCTATTATGACAAGACGAAAAAAAATCCGGATAAGGCTAAAGCGGCCAGCAACATTGCTTTTGCTTATGAAATGCTCGACGACTTGAATTCGGCGCTCGAGTGGATCACTATTTCAAAACAACTGTTTGATCAATCGACAACAAATAATTCGCTCGACCGCAAACGAGCCGAACTTTATAAAAATGAGATACAGAGGAGAAAGGACAACTACGACAAATCGAATGCTATGAAATTGAATTGATTTATCGTACCGTAGTCAATAAACAAGAAAAAATTTCGATACAATTAACCCAACAACCGGAATACTGTTTTTTGCTATTGCTGTAGTATGATCGAAAAGGAAAAAACGTTCGGTTTTGCAAAATATCATTTTCTGAAAAGATTTTTACAGGCAAAATCCAAAAAAAATCATTCTGCGCGTATTGATATTTAAAAAAATATTACCTTTGTGGTAGAATCTTCAAAAACGTATTCGAACATTCTACTGTTCTTGTTTATTTTTTATTCATCACATTTTATAATTAAGTTTATTTATTCAGGTTTGTTAATTTGAGTTCCACCAAACATCACATTCCGTAGATAATTGTCATATAATTTATTATACTAAACCATACAGAGAATTCAATACATTATACATGGCTTATAACATTATCGAGCTTAACGAAAAGCTTACAACAGAATTACGCGCACTCGCCAAAGAAATGGGAATCAGGCGTCCCGACGCTTATAAAAAAGAAGAGCTCATCTACAAAATACTCGATGAGCAAGCGATTGCCGAAACAAAGAAATCGAAACAAAATCAATCAACATCCGTGCCGACACCAACGACAAAGTCGGAAACCAAATCAGAAAAAACAGGAAGAAAACATACGCTTCAAAAACGATCTGTTTCTGAGTCTCCCGCAAAAAATCCTGTCGCGACACAACAAGAATCGGAAAAAGAAATATCGAGCTCCGCTACCGATTTAGCGGAAATTCGCGACGATCAATCAACTCCCGTTCCGGAAAAGGAAGACGCAAAAAAAGATCCGGGTCCACAACCGGAAAACGAAAGTCAGGCAAAAAAAGAAGCAGATCCGAAAACGGAACAAAAGATGGTTACGAAACCAACTCAACTCGTTTTCAGGCCTTCAAAACAGCGAACTGAAGAAAAACAAAATACCCCTCCACCTGTTACTCTTCCTCCGGTTGTAGCCGAAGACAAACCGGAAGAAAACTCGTTAACACCCGAAATAGATGAACTTGCCGCAATAGAGAAACCTTCATTAATGGAATTGGTGACCCCGGCTCCCTTGCAAGCTCGACCTCAACCTGCTGCCCCAAAAAATCAGAATCAAAGCCAACATCAACAAAACAAACCCAATACGACTACTCCGAACGCACCGAAAGATACCGAAAAAGAACCTTTATTCGATTTCGACGGAATTTTGACAGCATCCGGAGTGCTGGAAATTATGCCTGAAGGATATGGTTTTCTGCGTTCTTCGGACTATAACTACATGTCGTCGCCTGACGATATTTACGTATCGCAATCGCAGATTCGCCTTTTCGGGTTGAAGACAGGCGACGTTGTGGAGGGCCCGATCCGTCCGCCAAAAGAAGGTGAAAAATTTTTTCCGCTCGTAAAAGTGGACATGATCAACGGACGCAATCCCGAAGAGGTACGCGACCGAGTTCCTTTTGATCATCTCAAGCCTTTGTTCCCGAACGAAAAATTTAATCTTACAAAAGGGCACAACGACAATCTTTCGTGTAGAATAGTCGATTTGTTTTCTCCTATTGGGAAGGGACAACGTGGGTTGATCGTTGCCCAACCCAAAACCGGTAAAACAATGTTGTTGAAAGATATAGCTAACGCTATTGCCGACAATCACCCCGAAGTATATATGATCATACTGCTCATTGACGAACGACCCGAAGAAGTTACAGACATGGAACGCAGTGTGAACGCGGAAGTAATTGCATCCACCTTTGATGAACCGGCTGATCGCCACGTAAAGATTGCCGAAATCGTGCTCAATAAAGCCCGTCGTCTCGTAGAATGCGGACACGATGTGGTTATCCTGCTCGATTCCATTACCCGATTGGCAAGAGCATACAATACCGTTCAACCGGCATCAGGCAAGGTGCTTTCGGGAGGAGTCGATGCCAATGCCCTCCACAAGCCCAAACGCTTTTTCGGTGCTGCACGAAATATCGAAAATGGTGGTTCTCTCACTATTATTGCTACCGCTCTCACCGACACTGGTTCGAAGATGGACGACGTGATTTTCGAAGAATTCAAAGGAACAGGAAATATGGAATTGCAACTCGATCGCAAACTGTCCAACAAACGCATTTTCCCCGCCGTAGATATCATGGCATCCAGCACACGACGCGACGATCTGCTGCTATCGGAAGATGTGCTGAACAGAATGTGGATTTTACGTAATTTCCTATCCGATATGAATTCGGTTGAAGCTATGGAATTCCTTTTGGGCAGATTGAGACGAACCAAAAACAATGAAGAATTCTTGATATCGATGAACGATTGAATTTATTCGATCCATTCTAAAAAATGCAGAAAGCAGCGATCGACAAAATCGATTGCTGCTTTTTTCTTTGAAATTCAAATCGCGATTAATCCCCGATTTGAAACACCCATTCGGGGTAAACTATATCGTGAAGATATAGCCCATATCCGGGGGCAGATGTTCCTGCCGATCGCCTGTCTTTTGCTTCAATAATCCGTCGGAAATCGTTTTCGTCAAGTCGGCCTCGCCCCACTTCAAGCAATGTCCCCACAATGGCGCGTACCATGTTCCGAAGAAAACGATCGGCAGTGATCGTGAAAACCAAATCGTATTCTCCTACTCGCTCCCAATAAGCATCAGTTATATTACAAAAATTTGTTTTTACATCGGTGTGCAATTTGCTGAAACTGGTAAAATCGGTGTATTCCTTCAAAATTTGTGCGCAGCAATTCATTTTTTCGATATCCGGCGTATAAAAAATTCGATATTTCAGATCGAACAAAAACGGGTCCTTCCGAAGAGTAATAAAATACTTATATGTTCGCGATGAAGCGCTAAATCGGGCGTGAGCGCGAGCATCCACTTCTCGGATAGCGTAAACGGCAATATCTCGAGGTAAAAATCCGTTGAGCTTAAATACTAAATCGTTTGGATCGAAAGCTATGCCGTTCCAATCGAAATGAGCGATCATTTTTCGGGCATGAACACCGGCATCGGTCCGACCGGCACCCACCAAAACAATTTCACCACGCAAAATGATGGACAACGCATTTTGCACCACTTCCTGCACACTTTCTCCGTTGGGTTGAATTTGCCATCCCACATAATCTTTTCCGTTGTATGCAAGAGTGATAAAAAAACGCGACATTGGATGAACGACTAACGAACTGTAATGTGAAAACAGGCTTGTTTTCGCTCATGCTTCACATAGCATCGATTCTGATTTCTCAAATCGAAAAGCACCTGTGCCAAGACGAGTTTCAAACGCTCCGGAGGTAATGATTGAAGCGTATCCGGATCAACGGGATCGAATCGCTTCCATGAAATATCGAAAGTAGTTCCATATCGATGCGACGAGTTTTCGACAGCATTTATATTTTTTTTGGTAAGACCCGCAATATCCTCGTCGGTGCGTGTAACGCTTGTCAGATACAATCGATAAAGCGGCAGATCCTTACTATAAAGAGAATCGCGAAAATTTCGGGAAATTTCGATCAGCAAACTTGCAGCCGAAGGAACCAAAAAAGGGATGGAATGTTTGAGATCGTACATTTTGTAAAGTTCGAGTTCAACAGGCAGTCGCACCAAATCGTTCTTTAACAGCAGAGTATCAACACGACTTTTCAATGGTTCAATTCCGTTGCGGATAGCGGCCTCCAAATGCAGATCAGGTAAATCGTTGAATTCGCGATTGTAGTTTCCGACAAAACGAGCCTTGCGTTCTCTGACGATAGGATCCATTTTAGTCTTGTGCTCATTTTCGGCATTACCTTTTCCACATTCCGTGAAAACAAAGGTCATCGCGATTACTATCAGCCATTGAAAATACTTCATACAATCGGTTTAAGATAGTCTCTATTTATTCATTTCGCGCAAACGAATTTTCGTAACCACCTGTTTTGTATTCAGTGGAAAATCGCCATCCATAATCCATGAATAGTAACTGGGTTCATTTTTGAAAACTTCGGAAACCGGTTTACCCTTGTGTTTTCCGAAATTAAAAACTTCAATACCTTTTTCGTTGAGCACGATTCTCCCGGCAAAATCGACATTGTTATTGAAGCTCGAAAATTCGTTGGACAACTTCTCGATATCATTTTCCAAATCGGGATACCGATCGAGTTGCGATTTCAGAACCTCATATGTTGCAACGGTATCGGCCTCGGCCGAGTGAGCATTTTCGAGCTCCTTATTGCAATAAAATCTGTAAGCGGCCTCGAGCGTACGTTGTTCTTTTTTGTGAAAAATAATTTGCACATCCACAAACTTGCGCTTGCTCATATCGAAATCAATTCCGGCACGCAAAAACTCTTCTGCAAGCAGAGGCACATCGAAACGGCTCGAATTGAAACCTGCCAAATCGCAACCTTCTAATTGATCTGCCAAAGATTTGGCAATTTGCTTAAATGTGGGGCAATCTTTTACATCCTCGTCGGAGATGCCATGAATAGCAGTGGCTTCGGGAGGAATAGGCATTTCGGGATTTATTCTGCGTGATTTAATTTCTTCCTTCCCGTTCGGATAAACTTTCAAGAAAGATATCTCTACAATTCTGTCTCTCGTTATATTGATACCGGTAGTTTCGAGATCAAAAAAAACCAACGGATTTTTAAGATTCAATTTCATTCGTGGATAAAATTTTTCTTCGGCAATCAATCGTTAAGCATCATGGGCATAAGCAATGCAAGCATATCTTCGTTTTCTTCGTTTTCGGCGGGAAAAACGACACCTGCACGCGAAGGATCAGAGAGCTCAATACGAACGTCAGCCGAAGGGATGTTGTTGAGTATATCAATCAAAAATAAAGCCTTAAATCCGATATTGAGCACATTTCCGTGATAAGTGCAAGGAATTGTTTCTTCGGCGGAAGTAAGGAAATCGATATCTTGAGCCGAAACCACAATACTGTCTTCAGAGAATTGCATTTTGATCAGGCCAATAGCCGGATTAGTAAAAACGGCTACGCGCTTTAGGGCATTCAGTAAAGACAAACGATCGATGGTAACACTATTGGGATTGTTTTTGGGAATCACCGAATTATAATTTGGATATCGTCCTTCGGTAAATCGGCATAACATGGTATAATCCTGCATGACAACATAAGCCTGGTCTTCGTCAAATCGTATTTCTATTTCGCCTGTTTCGCGTGGAAGCAGGGCCCTGAGCAGATTCGCCGGTTTTTTGGAAAGAATGAACGAAGATCGACCTTCGCTTTTCACAGCCTTATTAATAAATCGAACCAACTTGTGGCCGTCAGATCCCACAAAGGTCAGACCCTCGGGTGTAAGATCAAAAAAGATACCATTCATGACCGGTCGTAATTCGTCGTCGGCCGTAGCAAAAATCGTTCGATTGATGCCATTGAAAAGATCCTGTGCATTGATACGAAACGTCATTACATTATCGCTCAGTTGTTTAGGCTCAGGATATTCCTCACTTTTCAAACCTATAAAGTTGTATTTACCGTTGTGGTAAAAAATATTTACCTCCAATGTGTCATCGTTTATCTCGAAAGTCAATGGCTGATCCGGCAATTCACGGAGCGGATCGAGTAAGTTTTTGGCATTAATAGCCACACTTCCATCGCTGCCTTCATTCGAAACATCAATCGTTGTCTGAAGGCGGCTTTCGTTATCTGCAGCCGTCAACGACAATGCGTTTCCTTTCAATTCCAGTAAAAAACAATCCAAGATAGAAAGGGTCTTTTTCGAATTGATCACCCTGCTGATTGCCTGCGAATGATTGAGTAAGTTGGAACTTGATACGACAAATTTCATACGATTATGTTTTAATTATTTTTCTTGATCTACGATATGTATGCCAAAGAAAGATTTTTCCTCTATATTAAAAAACACATAATTTGGTAAATGGAAAACTTAATTTTCAGCAAATGATTAATTGAGCAAATTTAGGTAATTTTCTCCAATCAGGCTAATTTTTTGAAGGAGATTGAAGGCAGGAAAAATGATTTTTTTGCAGATGTAGCTTATTTTCGGTTGCGAGGATGATGTTCGATAATTTCCTGACGCAAAAAATTCCGATCGATGTGTGTATAGATTTCGGTCGTGGTAATTTTCTCGTGACCCAGCATTTCCTGTATCACCCGAATGTTAGCCCCTCTTTCGAGCAAATGCGTGGCAAATGAATGACGAAATGTATGCGGACTTATTTCTTTCTTGATTCCCGCCAACTCTGCATATTCTTTGATAAATTGAAATATCATCGAGCGCGAAAGCATCGATCCGGCTGATCGCCCGCGAGTACTTACAAATAATACATCTTCGCTTCCCCTACGGATATTTATCAATTGACGATGCTGCAGATAATTTTTTATCTTTTGAATTGCGGTTTCGGAGATAGGTACCAGACGTTGTTTACTTCCTTTGCCTTCGACACGAATAAATCCTTCGTCGAAATACAAATTTGAAAACTTGAGTGATGTGAGTTCCGAAATACGCAACCCGCAACTGTAAAGCGTTTCGATAATGGCATAATTTCGGGAACCCTCGACAGTAGAAACATCGATCACGCTCAATATCCGATCGATTTCTTCGACAGACAAAACTTGGGGTAGTTTGTATCCTATTTTGGGAGCATCGAGTAGTTCCGACGGATCATGATCAATATACTGATCAAGTAGCATAAACTTAAAAAACGATTTTACGCCTGAAAGAATTCGGGCAACTGACCTCGGCGAGATATTTTGATCGTGAAGAGAAGACAGAAAATCCTGGAGATGTATATACGAAATGTCTCGATAAGACAAATTGTGTTGTGCAACGTAGGTCGAAAATTTATGCAAATCTGTCATGTATGCTTCGATGGTATTTTTTGACAATCCCTTTTCGAGCAGCAAATATCTTTTATATTTTTCTTCAACCCTATTGTCCGGCATTTTTTCTATCGAATTCTATGATTCTTTATCCGTGTGTTCAAGTTGCTCTTTCTCCCATACCCGCGGCATCAAAAAAGCTGAATATATCAGAAAAACCGATGCGATGAGCATCATTAAAAACCAGATATTTTGCCGGCGAAACATAAAATAGATTCCTACAGCCATCAATACGCAAGCATATATCCGAAACATAAACAAACGCTTGCCCCTGATACTTTTGCCCGGATATGGATTTTTGGCCGTGACAGCAGAAAAAATAACAACGCCGACAACCATCATCCAAGTAGCAACTTCAGGCAAAGCCATGTACATAGCAGCAGCAGCCAATATCAACACACACGAAAAGGCGTAAATTATTTCCTTTGATTTTGACATCTATTCTTTTATCTTACCTATTTAAAAATAATACTAACAGATTCAGTATCTATGAATTTATACTCCCGTAAAAACAGACGGAATATTTTGGAACAAAGCATCCGGAGATAAACCTGCAATTATTAAAATGAAAATGCTGCTTTTTCCAAAAAAAAATTTTATTCGATAATAAAAACCTCTTCATTGTCCTTTTTCATAAAATAATTTTCGCGTGCAAATTTTTCCAGATTGTATTTATTGGATTGCAATTCATTCAATTTCAACCGATTTGTATCAGATTGCGCCCGGTAAAATTCTATCTGCGATTTCAAATCTCTGATTTGTCGATCATACTCGATTCTTTTAAAAATACTGTTATCGCTAAAGAGAAAAAGCATAGCTAACAACACCACTATCACTATCCACTGATAGTGATTCATTCCCAACAACCTAAAACGCATTTTCGTTTCTTTTTCCCCCATTTGTCACGTAGTGATATTTGTTATCCTACAAAATTAATCATATTTTTCACTCGTCAGAAATTGCAGACAATTAAATAAAGATATTGATGTTATATTTGTAAAATTACATCAAAAAAACGTACCTTTACGAATTGTTGCAAAAAACCAATTTGAATGAATGTATGACTCGAAAAAATCTTATCGCATTTTTTACAATTTTATTTTGTACGAATCAAGCATTTAGCTGCACCAATTTTTTAATCGGCAAAAAGGCCTCAAAAGATGGTTCAACGATGATTTCTTATGCTGCCGATTCATTTGGACTCTATGGTGAACTGTATCATTGGCCTGCTTCGACACATAGAGAGGGAGAAATGCTCAAAGTTTATGAATGGGATACGGGCAAATATCTGGGGGAAATCCATCAAGTACAACAAACATACAACGTAATCGGGAATATTAACGAATATCAGGTAGCTATCGGAGAAACCACATTCGGCGGACGCGAAGAGCTCGTCGACACAACCGCAATGATCGATTATGGCAGCTTGATTTACATAGCATTGCAACGATCCAGAACTGCTCGCGAAGCTATAAAAGTGATGACGGATCTGGTTGCTCAATACGGCTATTACAGTTCGGGCGAATCGTTTTCGATAGCCGATCCCAACGAAGTATGGATCATGGAAATGATCGGGAAAGGGCCCGGAAACAAAGGAGCGGTTTGGGTTGCCGTCCGCATCCCCGACGACTGCGTCTCAGCACATGCCAACCAGGCACGCATTCAGCAGTTTCCGCTCAACGATCCTCAAAACTGTCTTTACTCTCCCGATGTCATCTCTTTCGCTCGCGAAAAAGGTTATTTCGACGGTAACGACAGCGATTTCAGTTTTTCACGTGCATACGCACCACTCGATTTCGGCGCACAACGATTTTGCGAAGCGCGCGTGTGGTCGTTTTTCAATCATGTGAATAAAGACATGGCACAGTATGTTTCATATGCCAAAGGAGAAACCACAGAACCCATGCCCCTCTACATCAAACCCGATCGGCTGATCTCTGTAGAAGAGGCACAATCCTACATGCGTGATCATTATGAGGGTACCGACCTCGACTGGCGCAACGACCTTGGAGCCGGACCTTTTCAGTGTCCGTATCGGTGGTCACCTTTGACGTGGACTGTCGATTCGATCGAATATTTCAACGAACGCCCCATCGCAACCCAGCAAACCGGATTTTCTTTCGTAGCACAAATGCGATCGTGGCTGCCCAACCAAATTGGCGGAATCTTGTGGTTCGGAGTTGACGACGCCGCTCAAAACGTATATTATCCCGTTTACTGCGGAAACACTTCCGTAGCCGAAGAAATGAGAGTCGGTAATGGCGATTTGCTCACTTTCTCGTGGAATTCGGCTTTTTGGATACACAACTGGGTTTCGAACATGGTTTACGGCAAATACAGTTATATGATTAAAGATGTTGAAAAAGTTCAACGCAAGCTCGAAGAATCTTTTCGTCAGCAACAACCTCAAATCGAAAAAGAGGCCTTGCAACTTTACAAAAAATCGGAGACAGAATCCATTGATTATCTGACCAATTATACCAACGCTCAAATCTCAAACGGTATATCGGAATGGAAAAAACTTGGCGAATACTTGCTCGTAAAATATATTGATGGAGTGGTAAAGAAAGAAGAAAACGATAAATTTAAAAGAAATCCTCACGGATTGCCCGAATTTCCCTCACGACCGGGTTACCCCGAAGAATATCGCCGAGCCGTTATAAGAGAAACGGGCGACCGCTATAAGGTACCTGAAACAACAAAATAAGACATAAGAAATAATCAACTATAATCTTTTTAAAGTTATGGACAACGAAACATTGCTATCACGCGTTACGGCAAGAGCTCAAGAATGGCTCAACGGAAACTACGATGCCGAAACGAAAGCCGAAGTTCAGAAAATGCTCGATGACGAAGATAAGACTACCCTCATCGATGCATTTTATAAAGATTTGGAATTCGGAACCGGCGGTTTGCGCGGAATTATGGGTGCAGGAACCAACCGGATGAATATTTATACCGTTGGTGCAGCCACACAGGGACTAGCTAATTATTTGCTAAAAGAATTCGCCAGCAAACCCGAAATAAAAGTGGTTATCGGACACGATTGCCGAAACAATAGCCGTAAGTTCGCCGAAATATCGGCCGATATTTTCAGCGCCAATGGCATTAAAGTTTATCTTTTCGAAAGCTTGCGACCTACACCCGAGGTGTCTTTCGCCATACGAAAGCTGGGATGTCAAAGCGGAATTATGATCACCGCGTCACATAATCCGAAAGAGTATAACGGCTACAAAGCCTATTGGAACGACGGTGCTCAGGTATTGGCTCCTCACGATCATCAAATCATCGCCGAAGTAAATCGAATCAAATCGAACGACGAAATCAAATTTTCAGGCAAAAAAGAACTGATCGAAACACTCGGCAAGGATATGGACCAAGCGTTCATCGATGAAGTAAAAAAACTGGTTCTTTCCCCCGAAGCCATCGAACATCAAAAAGATTTGAAAATCGTATATACTCCACTTCATGGTACCGGCATCACGATGGTTCCCGACGCATTGAAGGCTATTGGATTTTCGAACATCATTGATGTTCCGGAGCAGAATGTAATCAGCGGCGATTTTCCGACTGTCATCTCACCCAATCCCGAAGAACCTGCCGCCCTCGATTTGGCAATTAAAAAAGGCATAGAAACAGATGCGGATATTATTATGGCAACCGATCCCGATGCCGATCGTATAGGAACCGCAATACGCGATGCCGAAGGCAACTTTATTCTCGTCAATGGCAATCAGACGCTGCTCATTCTTGTATATTACCTGATTACACGGCGACGCCAACTCAACAAGTTATCGTCGAAAGATTACGCCGTGAAAACGATCGTAACCACAGAACTTGCAGCCACAATAGCTAAGCGCAACGGAGTGGAAATTTACGATTGCTACACCGGGTTTAAATGGATTGCTGACGTCATTCGCAAAAACGAAGGGATAAAACAATACATCGGCGGAGGCGAAGAAAGCTATGGATTTTTGGCAGGCGATTTTGTTCGCGACAAAGATTCGATATCGGCTTGCTGTCTATTTGCCGAAGTAGCTGCTTGGGCCAAAGATCAGGGTAAAACGATGTATCAATTATTGCAGGATATTTACGTGGAATACGGCTATTCCAAAGAAGTAAGTGTATCGCTCGTAAGAAAAGGAAAAGAAGGCGCAGATGAAATAGAAGCCATGATGAAAAATTTTCGGAATAATCCTGTAAAAACATTGGCCGGATCGCAGGTTACTTTGATGAAGGATTTTGCAAAACTTGAAGGAATAGATTTTGTTCGCAACGAACATATTTCACTCGAAATGCCTACCACATCAAACGTTTTGCAATATTTCACCGAAGATGGAACCAAACTTTCGATACGTCCATCCGGAACCGAACCAAAGATTAAATTTTACATCGAAGTTCACGATATAGTAAAATCACGTGATGAAATCGCAGTGGCCGAAGAGCGTGCAAACGCCAAAATAGGAGCTATCAGAAAAGAGTTAGGAATTTAAAACAAACAGTATCCAATGAATAAAAAATTAACTATCGCTCTCGTAGCACACGATCGGAGGAAAGCCGACATGGTGGATTGGGTAGTTTACAACTCCGAATTTTTATCACACCACCACTTGGTTTGTACCGGAACTACCGGATCCCTGGTGAAACGCGCCTTATTAAACGAAGGAATCGAACCCGACATCACGTGCATGAATTCGGGACCTATGGGTGGAGATGCAGAAATAGCCGCAATGGTTGTCCGCAAAGAAATCAATCTGGCTGTTTTTCTCATCGACGATTTGAATCCTCAGCCACATGAGGCCGACATCATGATGCTGTTGCGGCAATGTCGCATTCACAATGTGCCCATTGCATGCAATCGCTATAGTGCCGATCTGATGATCACCAGCACATTGTGGGACGACGACTCGTATGTACCGACACCTCCTCGTTACGAAAGATTTGACAGAAAGGCTTATTCGTTCTTGAACAATGTTTCGGAAAGCGATATTTAACGGCTTCTTTGATTAAATAGTAAGCACCCGATTAAATACCCCTTGATTTATTCCTAATAAACTTTGGCGTTTATAATCTTGGTGCAGAGATTCCAAACTTTACCGGTAATCGTTAGCGTATTATTAGCGTATTATTAGATTTCTCT
>NZ_RXHS01000031.1 GCF_004138125.1 Seramator thermalis | reverse complement strand
GTAAGCACCCGATAAATTCCCCGTTTTAGTATTCATCATAATTTTTGATCTTTGCCGGCAAACATAACAATATATGACGCCGATAAGCAAAGAAGAATTTATGGTGATACTGGAACGCCGGCAGAACAGTGGATTAAGCATCAAAGATTTTTGTTCCAATGAATCATACGCTGTTTCAAGTTTTCATTACCGGAAAAGCAAATTTGGATTAACCCGTCCATACAATACTCATGCAGGTAAGACTGCTGTGGAAAAACTGGCCCCCATCAGCTTTAATCTTCCGGGAAATAAGCCTGCACGTAAAGCTGCCACATCGGGTAATAATAAAGGAGAGGTCAGAATAAAACTTCCGGGTGGTATCCGGGTCAGTTTTACAGGCAGCACTCAAACAGAAGCCGCTATTAATTTACTCACTCAAATCTGCTCTTCCCATGTTCTGTCTAAATGATGCCATGCGCTATTTTCTCTGTCCGGGGAAAACCGACATGCGCAAAGGGATGAACTCTCTGTGCGGAGTTGTACAGAACCAAATGGGATACGATGTTCGTATGGGTGACTGTTTCATTTTCATAAACAGAACCCGCACCACTATGAAAATCCTGCATGCCGAAGACGGAGGTCTGGTTCTATACATGAAAAGACTTGAAGAGGGAACCTTTCGTTTGCCCGGATATGATAAAGAGAGCCGGTCATACCCCATGAGCTGGACAGATTTGGTTATGATGGTTGAAGGAATACGGGACGATCCGAACAACAGGTTGAAGCGACTAAAAGCGCTTAGGAATCACCGGTAAAAAACTTAAATAAAAGTATAAAATATTGCGCTGAAAGCTTGTCTGATTCAGGGGTTTTTAGTATTTTTACGACTAAATAAAAGCCCTTAAAATGGATCAGGCAGAAGCATCAGCGCTCTTAATAAAATCGCAGGCGGAACAAATCCGTCAGCTCTCCGAGGCTAATGCTAAACAGGCGGAACAGTTGACTAACCTGCAACAAAAGATAGACGAGCTCCTTTCGCAAATAGCCTGGTTTACCCGTCAGTTTTACGGACGTAAAAGCGAAAAGTTATCCCGTCTTGATCCCAATCAGCTAAATTTATTTGAAACGCCACAGGATGAGCGCAAACGTCAGGAAGAAATAGAGGCAGAACGCATTGCGGCAGAAAAACAGATCGAGCAGCGTACTGCCGAGAGAAAAAAGGCTCGTTCCAATCGCAAGCTATTGGAAGGACTGCCTGTTATAGAAGTAGTGATTGAGCCGGAAGATGTTGACAGGGACAAATACAAACGCATAGGAGAAGAACGTACCCGAACACTGGAGTTTGAACCGGGTAAACTGTATGTAAAAGAGATCGTACGTCCAAAATATGGATTAAAAGACAATCTTATACCTTCAACAGAAGAAACCCCTGCGGTAATAATAGCACCGCTTCCACTGCTGCCTGTATACAAAGGACTCCCGGGAGCCAGCCTTCTTTCAGAGATACTGCTTCAGAAGTATGAGTATCACCTGCCTTTTTACCGTCAGATAAAACAGTTTCATCATCTGGGCGTAAAAATACCTGCAAATACCCTCAGTGGATGGTTTAAACCTGCATGTGAGTTGCTCAGTCCGCTATACAAGGTCTTGAAGGAAGAAGTTTTGGATACGGACTACATACAGGTTGATGAAACAACCCTGCCGGTTATAAACAAAGATAGTCACTATGCAAAAAAGGAATACCTCTGGATGGTAAGATCCGTAATGAAGAAACTGGTTTTCTTTCATTATGATGAAGGGTCAAGATCGGGAGAAACAGCCTGTTCTTTATTAAAATCATTTGAAGGTTACCTTCAAAGTGATGGGTTTAGCGCCTATAATGTTTTTGAAAGTAATGACAGGGTATGCCTTGTCAGCTGTATGGCCCATATAAGGCGACGCTATGAAACAGCGTTGGATGAAAATAAAACGCCGGCCGAATATGCATTAAAGCAGATACAGCAACTTTACCGAATAGAAAGAATGGCAGATGAGCAGAACCTGTCGTTTGATGAGCGCTGTAAAAAAAGGAATGAGCTTGCCGCTCCCATATTGCTGTCTTTTGAAAAATGGATGGAGAAAACATATCCGACGGTATTACCCAAGAGCCGTATGGGTGAAGCAATCAGTTACTCCTACGCTTTATGGCCACGTATGAAAAATTATTTAAAAGACGGCAGATTAAAAATAGATAACAACCTGGCAGAAAATGCCATCAGACCGATAGCAGTATCACGGAAAAACTTTTTGTTCTGCGGTAACCACGAGGCTGCTCAGAATACTGCCGTAATCTGTTCTTTGCTTACCTCGTGCAAAGAATCCGGTGTAAACCCCAGAGAGTGGCTTAATGATGTAATCTCAAAAATGCCATACCTGCAGAAACCGGGAAATGATGAAGCCCTGAAGGCTCTCTTGCCTAACAGGTGGGAAAAAGAGAAATCTAATAATACGCTAATAATACGCTAACGATTACCGGTAAAGTTTGGAATCTCTGCACCAAGATTATAAACGCCAAAGTTTATTAGGAATAAATCAAGGGGTATTTAATCGGGTGCTTAC
>NZ_RXHS01000030.1 GCF_004138125.1 Seramator thermalis | reverse complement strand
ACATCGGGGGCTTGTCGATAAGACGGCGGCTACCTACTCTCCCACATGGTTTCGCAGTACCATCGGCGCAATTGGGCTTAACTTCTCTGTTCGGAATGGGAAGAGGTGGATCCCCAACGCTATAACCACCTTAATAAGTTCACAGCCCGTCTCGGCTGCACTGTTTCATTAAACATGATGTAAAAAGTAAAACAAAAAGACTTACAGTCCGCCTTTTTCGATCCGCTAAAAAGATTTATCAAACCCTCCCTTTTCCGGCTCTTTGTAAGAAAGTTTTCGGGTTATTAGTACTGCTCGGCTTTGACGTTACCGCCTTTACACCTGCAGCCTATCAAGGTCGTCGTCTGCAACCACCCTTATATAGAGATCTAATCTTGAGGTAGGCTTCGTGCTTAGATGCTTTCAGCACTTATCCCTGCCCAGACTTAGCTACCCGGCGGTGCCCCTGGCGGAACAACCGGTAAACCAGCGGTCTGTCCAACACGGTCCTCTCGTACTAGTGTCGGAGCCTCGCAAATCTCTTGCGCCCACGATAGATAGAGACCGAACTGTCTCACGACGTTCTGAACCCAGCTCGCGTGCCACTTTAATGGGCGAACAGCCCAACCCTTGGGACCTTCTCCAGCCCCAGGATGTGACGAGCCGACATCGAGGTGCCAAACCATTCCGTCGATATGAGCTCTTGGGAATGATCAGCCTGTTATCCCCGGAGTACCTTTTATCCTTTGAGCGATGGCCCTTCCATGCGGAACCACCGGATCACTATGCTCTAGTTTCCTACCTGATCGACTTGTTTGTCTCCCAGTCAAGCGCGCTTATGCCATTATACTCTTACGGACGGTTACCAATCGTCCCGAGCGCACCTTTAGAAGCCTCCGTTACTCTTTTGGAGGCGACCACCCCAGTCAAACTACCCACCATACAGTGTCCTCCGTCTTTCGGAGTTAGAATTCAAACACCCGAAGGGCCGTATTTCAACGTCGGCTCCACGATTACTGGCGTAACCGCTTCACAGCCTCCGGCCTATCCTACACATCAAATGCCCAAACTCAATGTAAAGCTATAGTAAAGGTTCACGGGGTCTTTTCGTCCCATCGCGGGTAATCGGCATCTTCACCGATACTACAATTTCACCGAGCTCACGGTTGAGACAGTATTCAGATCGTTACACCATTCGTGCAGGTCGGAACTTACCCGACAAGGAATTTCGCTACCTTAGGACCGTTATAGTTACGGCCGCCGTTTACCGGGGCTTCAATTCAATGCTTCTCCCGACAAGTCGAGATGACATCTCCTCTTAACCTTCCGGCACCGGGCAGGTGTCAGGCTATATACCGCTTCTTTCGAATTCGCATAGCCATGTGTTTTTGTTAAACAGTCGCCTGAATCTATTCTCTGCGGCCCCGCCATCGGCGGGGCGTCCTTTATCCCGAAGTTACAGGACTATTTTGCCTAGTTCCTTAACCGTGATTCACTCGAGCGCCTTAGTATTCTCAACCCAACTACCTGTGTCGGTTTACGGTACGGGTGCGATAATAATTATCGTGTAGCGGCTTTTCTCGGCAGCCTGTTTACCCACTTTATTGACTCATCCGAAGACTTGCCATACTTTCAGGTTCGGCTCGGGGTGCGGATTTGCCTACACCCTTCAACGCCTACCCCCTTTAACCTACTATTCCGTCAGTAGGCAGTGGTGTCACTCCTGCGTCCCCGCTTAACTTATTATCACAGTAACGGAATATTAACCGTTTCTTCCATCGGAATCTCCTTAAAGGATGATCCTTAGGCCCCGACTAACCCTGATCCGATTAACGTTGATCAGGAATCCTGAGTCTTTCGGCGAGGGGGTTTCCCGCCCCCTTTATCGTTACTTATACCTACATTTGCTTTTCCTGACGCTCCAGCATATCTTACGATACGCCTTCACTGCCGACAGGAATGCTCCCCTACCACCCAATATATGGATCCATAGCTTCGGTAATATGCTTATGCCCGATTATTATCCACGCTTCGCCACTCGACTAGTGAGCTGTTACGCACTCTTTAAATGAATGGCTGCTTCCAAGCCAACATCCTAGCTGTTTCGGTAGCAAAACTTCGTTTAATGCAACTTAGCATATATTTCGGGACCTTAGCTGATGGTCTGAGTTGTTCCTCTTTCGGACACGGACCTTAGCACCCGCGCCCTCACTCCCGGGTATCACTTACACGCATTCGGAGTTTGTCTGGACTTGATAGGCGGCGAAGCCCTCGCATCCAATCAGTAGCTCTACCTCATGTAAGTTCGTAGCCCGAGGCTGCACCTAAATGCATTTCGGGGAGTACGAGCTATCTCCAAGTTTGATTAGCCTTTCACCCCTACCCTCAAGTCATTCGAAAACTTTTCAACGTTCACCGATTCGGCCCTCCAGTTGGTGTTACCCAACCTTCAGCCTGCTCAAGGGTAGATCACTTGGTTTCGCGTCTACTCCTGCTGACTTTCCGCCCTGTTCAGACTCGCTTTCGCTCCGGCTCCATCGCCTCTTGACGATTAACCTTGCCAACAAGAGTAACTCGTAGGTTCATTATGCAAAAGGCACGCCGTCACTCCGACGAATCGGAGCTCCGACCGCTTGCAAGCACATGGTTTCAGGGTCTATTTCACTCCTCTGTTCGAGGTTCTTTTCACCTTTCCCTCACGGTACTGGTCCACTATCGGTCTCTGGGGAGTATTTAGCCTTGGCGGATGGTCCCGCCTGCTTCACACAGGATTTCTCGTGTCCCGCGCTACTCAGGATACTGATCGGCTTCCGCTTCGATTCGTGTACGGGATTGTCACCCTCTTCGATCGATTTTTCCAAATCGTTCCACTTCTTAGCTTTCTTGCCTTTGTTTCAGTCCTTCAACCCCGCCGTTGCCGAAACATCGACGGTTTGGGCTTCTCCGCGTTCGCTCGCCACTACTTGCGGAATCACTTTTGTTTTCTTCTCCTATGGGTACTTAGATGTTTCAGTTCCCCACGTTTGCCTCCCGCTTCGCGGGATGTTATGATCTTCTCATAACGGGTTGCCCCATTCGGATACCTGCGGATCGTTTCGTATTTGCCAATCCCCGCAGCTTTTCGCAGCTTATCACGTCCTTCTTCGCCTCCCAGAGCCTAGGCATCCTCCATGTGCCCTTATTCACTTTCTTTCGCCGTCCGGATTCTACACTTGCGTGTAGCCGGGCTTGATAAATACTAGCGTTTCTACTTTTACTTTCTTGCTCTTTGTTTTACTTTTTTTACTACATCATGTCAAAGATCTTTTTCCTTCCGTTCTTCCTGCACGATACTTCCTGCAGTACGTCCTTCCGGCTTGTCGTCTGATACGGATTCGAACCGTTTCTTTT
>NZ_RXHS01000029.1 GCF_004138125.1 Seramator thermalis | reverse complement strand
AGCTGATTGAAAGAACAGCAAAAACAGATCTTTTAATCCTGGATGACTTTGGCCTAAAACCACTTGAAGGGCAAGAGTTGCTCGATATGATGGAAATCATTGAGGACAGACATGGACTGAAATCCACCATCATTGCCAGCCAGATCCCTTTTGCGCAGTGGTATGATGTAATGTCAGAAGCCACAATTGCTGAAGCAATCCTGGATCGTGTAATACATACGAGCTATAAAATAGAGTTAAAAGGATCCAACCTAAGAAAAAAAATGTAATTTTGTCAGATTCCTTCGTTCTTTAAAATAAAACCATCAAGAGGGGTCAATATCACCGGAACGAGGGGTCAACATCACCGGAATATCCAATAATGCTCACCCTCTTTTTTTCGTAAATGTCTTATCAAAGTAACACGTTAGAATGAATTCATCAAATTCCGTAGAACAAAGCATTTGTGTGATCATTGTTTCTTATAACTTCGAAACATGGATCGATCGTTGTATTCCATCCATTCAGGCATCAACATTGCCGGCAACCATTCTGGTTGTCGACAACGCCTCGCAAGATCGAACGTGCGAAATCATTCGAAACCGTTATCCTGAGGTAATTTTAAATGAAAACGAAGAAAATCTCGGATTTGGAAAGGCCAACAACATCGGAATGCGATATGCTTTGGAAAAAGGATTTGAATACGTTTTTTTGCTCAACCAGGACGCATGGTTGGAACCAAATGCACTCGAAAAACTGGTAAACGCATCACTTCGATATCCGGTTTATGGCATTTTATCGCCCATTCATTTCAACGGCGATGGCACAGCTCTCGATTTTGGCTTTGCCACCTACACGGGTTTGAAAAATCCTAAGGATATAGAATTATCTTCTGAAATTGAGGAATTTTCTTTCATCAATGCCGCAATGTGGCTTATTCCTACCGAAGTTATCCGAAAAGTTGGCGGCTTTGCGCCCATTTTTGCCCACTATGGCGAAGACCGTAATCTGGCGCAGCGCATTCGCAAAAACGGGTACAAAATAGGTGTGGTAAAATCGGCTTCCGGATATCACGACCGTGAAGCAAGGCCGGTAAACCGCGAACAATTTTTCTACTCGGAATATGTATATTTTTTGACCGAAGCCGTCAATCCCTTTTATTCCTTTGCCAAAGCATTTGCCTATAGCGTACTTGCGGCATACAAAAAAGCCGTGAAATCATGGGCTTCCCGCGAGATAATCGAAAGTCGCGAATATATTCGAATCACCTTTCGATTAATCGGGAAAACACCCGCTATATTCCGCACACGAAAGGAAACGAGAAAAAACCAATCGAATTGCTATTTGTAATCAAGCCAATCTAAAATCCAATTGCCTTCTTTCCAGATTGGCCTTCACCACCTGAATCGTGATGAGTTGCCCTAAACGATATTCGCGTTTGGAGCGTCGACCGACAAGGCGATAATTTTTTTCGTCAAGCTCATAAAAATCGTCATCCAATTCACGAATCGGAATCATTCCCTCGCATTTGTTTTCGTTGATTTCTGCATAAATTCCCCACTCTGTAACGCCCGAAATGACGGCATCATACACTTTGCCAACTTTATCCGACATAAATTCCACCTGCTTGTATTTCACCGAATCGCGTTCGGCATTGGCAGCTACCTGTTCCATTTTCGAACAATGTTTGCATTCTTCTTCCGTTTTTGCCTGATCGACACTCGAACCATGTTCGATAAGATATCTGTCGAGCAAACGATGAACGATGAGGTCGGGATAGCGACGAATAGGTGAGGTGAAGTGCGTATAATAATCAAATGCAAGGCCATAATGCCCGACATTTTTGGTGGAATAGATAGCCTTTGTCATCGACCGGACGGCTATTGTTTCAATCAAATTTTCTTCGGGACGACCTTTTACCCGATCAAGCAACGAATTGATACTCTTTGCAATTTCAACTTTCGTTCCTGAAGTTTTTATTTTGTGTCCAAACCGTAAAATAAAAGTATTCAGGTCATCCAGCTTTTCGGGATCGGGCACATCGTGCACACGATAGACAAATGTTTTGGCATGTTTGCCCTTCGGTACGCGACCAATGGTTTCGGCCACTGTCCGGTTGGCCAAAAGCATAAATTCCTCGATGAGTTTATTGGAATCTTTCGCTTCCTTAAAATAAACGCCAAGCGGCTTGCCGTTTTCATCGAGATTGAATTTCACTTCGTATCTGTCGAAGTTGATAGCACCGTTGGCAAAACGTCGTTCACGAAGTATTTTAGCCAAATCATTAAGTTTGAGCAGCTCTGTACTGTAATCTCCTTTCCCTGTTTCGATAATGGCCTGTGCATCTTCGTATGTCATACGGACATCGGATTTGATAATGGTATGAACAATGCGATGTTTCAGAACTTCGGCATTTTCGTTCATTTCGAAAATAACCGAATAACACAGTTTTTCTTCATGAGGACGAAGCGAACAAATCAAATTGCTCAATCGTTCGGGGAGCATCGGCACAGTTCTATCCACCAAATAGATGGAAGTTGCCCGATTTTCGGCTTCCTGATCGATGATATCACCCGGTTTCACGTAGTGCGATACGTCGGCAATATGGACACCGATCTCCCACGTCGAAGGCGATAACTTTCGTACGGAAAGTGCATCGTCGAAATCTTTTGCATCAGCCGGATCGATGGTCAAAGTAAACACCTCGCGAAAATCCTCCCGTTTGCCGAACTCTTCTGCAGGAATTGCTTCCGAAATAGTTTCAGCAAATTTTTCCACTTGCTCGGGATATTTATACGGCAAATCATATTGCGCCAGAATGGCGTGCATCTCGGTGGTGTTATCGCCCGGTTTACCGAGCACATCGATTACTTTTCCTACGGGATTGTTGGCTTTTTCTGGCCATTCCACAATTTCCACAATTACTTTATCGCCATTTTGTGCACCATTTAAGTCTTCCTTCGGAATAAAAATATCGTTTGCCAAAATTTTGCTGTCCATCACCAGAAAAGCAAAATGCTTTTGGACTTCCAAAGTCCCCACAAACCTTGTTTTGGCACGTTCCAACACTTCAAGGACTACTCCCTCGGTATCGGCCCGTTTACGCTTGGCAAGCAATTGCACACGTACTCGATCACCATTCATGGCATGTTTCGAATTACGTTCCGAAACAAAAACCGGATTGCCATCATCGTCCGGAAGGAAAGAGTTTTTGCCATTACTTCGTCGTTCAAATATCCCTTCGAGAATAAGCCCTCGATTGTTGGAACGATAACGACCGCGTGACGTTTCGAGCAAAATGTCTTCATCGCGCAGTTTGTCGAGCACTTTGATAAGGACTTGCCGTCCTTCTTGCGAATTGATGTTGAGTGCAGCAGCTATTTGCTTATAGTTGAATTGCTTGTCGCGATTCTGATTAAGAAAATTGATGACGGCCTGAGCAAGGTCTTTCTTCTTTGGTTTGGCAGCCGAGTTAGGCGCCGAAGTGTTTTTAGCCATTTTTTTATTGAATTTCGAAGATAAATCAAGATTTAAACGCCAAATCATCGATTTGGTCATAACAAAGTAACAAAAAAAAGTTTAATGATCCGAATTTTGAAACCTCTCTCTTTTCATAATTTCAATTTAGGGTTAAAAGACCATGATTTCGAAGGCCGAATCGCACAAAATCAAATAGAAATGTTTATTTGCGTGTATTCATTTCGTTTTTCAACAAATAAAACGAATCTACTCGTAAAAAATAAGTAATTTTGATTTTCATACTTTTGCAGTTATAATAGAGATGGAACAGGAATTAAGAAAAAGAATCGATAACGTTCGAGATTTCGTACATGAGGTTGGAGGCGATGCATGCATCATCACTTCACAAATCAATCTTTTTTATCTGAATGGATTCATTTTCGACGGGTTCATGTACATTTTGCCCGAACGAGATCCATTGCTATTCGTTAAACGACCGGTGGACATTTTGGGCGAAAATGTATTTTATATTTCGAAACCCGAACAAATTCCGGATAAACTCATCGAATTGGGATATAAAATTCCTGATAAACTCCTTATCGAATCCGACTCGATATCGATGAGCGAAGGAAATAGGCTTCAAGCAACATTGGGAATGCCTCAATTGCTAAACGTTTCGGGTAAGATGAAAGAAATCCGCAGCATAAAATCAGAATCGGAAATCGAACAAATGCGCACTTCGGCTCGAATTCAAAGTAAAATTTACGAGCAAATACCGCATCTTTATCGCAAAGGAATGCGAGACATAGATTTTCAAATCGAAGTGGAATATTTGGTGCGTAAGCATGGTTCGCTGGGCGTCTTCCGATCGTTCGGGCGAAATATGGATATTTTTATGGGAAGTGTAATTGCGGGAGACAATGCAACGGTTCCTTCACCTTATGATTTTGCAATGGGCGGGAAGGGACTATCACCTTATATTCCGATCGGGGCTTCGGGAATAACCTTAGCAGAAGGAATGACGATTATGTTTGATATGGCCGGTAATTTTACCCCCTATCAAAGCGACATGACCCGAACATTTGCTATCGGCAATGTTCCCGAAATTGCTTACAAAGCACATCAAATATCCATCGAAATGAATCAATGGGTTGAAGAAAATGTAAAACCGGGAACGCCGTGTTCCGAAATATACAACAAATCAATTGATTTTGTGCAAAAGAATCGATTGAAAGAATATTTCATGGGAACTATGCAACAAGCAAAATTCGTTGGTCATGGCTTAGGGCTTGAGATTAACGAACTTCCGGTGCTTTCTTCCCGATCAAAAGATATAATGCAACCCAATATCGCTTTTGCCTATGAGCCAAAATTTGTTTTGCCGGGCATCGGAGCCGTTGGCATCGAGAATACGTTCGTAATCAAAGAAGCAGGAAACGAAAAACTCACGCTCTTGGACGAAACACTCCGAAAATTATAAAAAAACGGATTGACAGTCAATAAACACGACAAAGCCCCCGATATGACATCGGGGGCTTGTCGATAAGACGGCGGCTACCTACTCTCCCACATGGTTTCGCAGTACCATCGGCGCAATTGGGCTTAACTTCTCTGTTCGGAATGGGAAGAGGTGGATCCCCAACGCTATAACCACCTTAATAAGTTCACAGCCCGTCTCGGCTGCACTGTTTCATTAAACATGATGTAAAAAGTAAAACAAAAAGACTTACAGTCCGCCTTTTTCGATCCGCTAAAAAGATTTATCAAACCCTCCCTTTTCCGGCTCTTTGTAAGAAAGTTTTCGGGTTATTAGTACTGCTCGGCTTTGACGTTACCGCCTTTACACCTGCAGCCTATCAAGGTCGTCGTCTGCAACCACC
>NZ_RXHS01000028.1 GCF_004138125.1 Seramator thermalis | reverse complement strand
TGCTCATCCAGGGAGAGCGGGACCAGCGGGAAGCAAACCGCTATACCCGTTTGGTAAAAAACGCTTCGTTTCGATATCGGGCAACCCCGGAGGAGTTGAGTTTCGATACTTCCAGGGGGATGGACAAGGTACAAATCCTTTCTCTGGCAACAGGAAACTATATTCGCCAGGGGGAATCGATTTTGATTACGGGAGCCACGGGATGTGGAAAAAGCTTTATAGCTTCCGCATTGGGTTATCAGGCATGCAAACAGGGATTTAGCGTATACTACTTCGGTATGCAAAAGCTGATGGCAAAAATTAAAATCGCCAGAGTGGAAGGTGTTGTCATGCGGTTGTTTGAAAAGCTGGCCAAAACAGATTTATTGATATTCGATGATTTTGGCATCGGCACAATAGACAATCAACAGCAGCTGGATTTTATGGAAATAATCGAGGACAGGCATGCCAGGAAAGCAACCATCATAGCCAGTCAGCTACCTCCGGCCAGCTGGTTCGACCTGTTCTCGGATGAAACGATCGCGGATGCGTTTATGGATAGAATGATCCATACTTCAACTTCACATAGAATCGAATTAAAAGGAGATAGTTTAAGAAAAAAAAGATAACTTTGTCAAATTGATAGTTTCAGCCAGTGGGTGGATATCGCCGGAATCACTGGGTGGGTATCATCGGAATATCAAAGCAACGGGATTGAGAACCGACAAGATAATAGAACTTACTGTTCCAAAATCGAAACGCCTTTATCCTGAAAAGCTACGTCTTGTTGAGTTTTACGACAGCGAAAACGACGAACTACTTGTGTTCTTGACCAATAATTTTGATGTATCTGCCCTTGAGGTAGCATATTTGTATAAAAACCGTTGGCAAATTGAAGTATTTTTCAAATGGATAAAACAAAATCTGACAGTCAAAAAACTTTGGGGACATTCCCCAAATGCAGTTAAGATACACTTGTGGACGGCAATTTGCACCCATTTGATTGTTGCCTATATCAAACATTTGACAAAAAGTCCGCTCGCGATTTATGAAATTATGCAGATCTTACGAATATCGGCTTTCGACAAAACTCTACTACGCCAACTGCTGACTGAACATACACCCAATCAAGACGATAAAAATGTCAAAGATCAATTATCATTGTTTTGTTAAAACGTTTCACATATTAACGCACCAGCAGTATGTTTTAGTTAAAACTTTATACTAAAATGAATCCACCAGTGGTACAGTTCCCTGAATCTGTATATTCATAACACGTGGCTAATTGACATCCATTGCAAAAAGTTATGGTCCATGTGGGCTCATATACATCGGGATCCCGTAGTTCAATTTTAATTGTTCCATAACAAGGAATAATATTTGGACCACCTTCACTTTGTGCCAATGCCTCCACATTAGCCAATGCCAGATCGCTTCTCTTGGCATAGTTTTTACAAAATTAAAGTGTCAAACTGAATTGCCAAATTTATTTCATATTATTTGGGGGTTAGTACAGTCATAACGCTCGAGAATATGGTTAGTTGCCAATTGCAGGAATCTTTCTCTCAAGTTGCAACAAAGTTAAAACGAGCTAAAAAACCTTAAATAAAATAACATTCCGCCAGTTTTTGTCCTGCTTGTTACGGGATTATTGTTTTTCTTTCAATCTCGTTAAGTTCTTTTATTAAAAGTCTTTTTGTATTGGTAATGCTATCTTTTTTTAAAGGGACGCCTAAAATCAATATTGTATTGGTG
Source organism: Seramator thermalis (assembly GCF_004138125.1). GTDB lineage: Bacteria > Bacteroidota > Bacteroidia > Bacteroidales > Dysgonomonadaceae > Seramator > Seramator thermalis. The sequence continues at coordinate 3,824 of NZ_RXHS01000028.1, read as the reverse complement.
ACTGTGTTAATTCCATTTTTATACTGTATACTTTTTATTTCAATTTGATCGGAAGGGTAACATAAGAAACCAAACTTAAAATCAGTTTTACTGAATGATGAGTAAGCCATGATTTGATGCAAGTCATGCCTATATTCTTTTTTTAGCACTTCACTTTGATCAAATTTATTGTATAGATTTGATTTATATTTGGCATCAATAAAAACCGAGACATTTTCTTTCTGAAAAATAGCATCCGGCTCTATGTGCTTTAGTTCCCATGCGTAATGCTTTGAAGACCTAGAATGAAACTTGAAGTTCGTATACAGTCGTCCACCAGTTTCCTTTACTGCTTCTTTAAAAATGTATTGGACAAATTTTTCGAAAACATCTGAAAAATCAACACGCCAAGCTGTACTGTCTACAAGGTTAAAGTTTAGGATTTTATTTGCTTGGTCCTTACAAGTTTTTATAGTCGGACTATCTGAAAACCGGATTATAATTCTATTAGTTGTTTTTGGTTTGTGATGATACAAACGTTCTTCAAGAAACGATAATCTATTTCTTACTGTGTTTTTAATTCTTTGAGGAGTGTTCGCTGAAAGAATTTCCTTCTTGCAAATGTCAAACACATACCTGATTTCAGCATATTCGCTATGAAATTCGCTTAAAATATTCGTCCTTACCGGAAACTTTAACCGGTTTTCCACCTTGTATTCATTGTTGATATATTTTGTCCAATTGATTTGGCCAGTCGGCTGGCTTGAGACTTTTTCAACGTTGTCAAATTTTTGCCACGGTCTCATTGTTAGTTTTTCAAGAGATTCAATAAATTTTATAGCTTCCAAATATAACGGAGGTCTAAAGTTTCTACCTGATGCTAGTGGTAAACTATCAGTGATCTCTGGGCTTATTTCTGTACCAAGTAGATCTAGAATTTCAATATAATCCTCAAATCTGTCATGCCCGGTAAACCTGGGCATAACAACAAAATCACCAATTTGTTTCCCGGTGTCGGGAGCTCGTAGCGGAATAGAGCCAATAAAACCAGAAGAACGAAATGTGAGTGTCGTATTTTGGTCCGTTCCCAAAATGTATGGTTGAACACCAAGGAATTTAAATTGCACTGAATTGTAATCAATGAATTTTTGAAGGTATTGTCCTATAATTCTTTTGTCAGCTGACTTGAACCATTTTTTTTGTAATGCAATTCCACTTAACTGTTTGGATTGTTCTGTTAAGCAAGGTATTTCATAAAAAACATCTAATGGTTTTGTCATTCGAAAAGTGAAAGATTTATTCTAGTGGAGAAGTAGTTATTGAACTCTTCTTTTGCGTTTTTTAATAGTCCTTCTTGTAAATACTCTTTAATTAAAGGGAATATTTCGTAACGAATACGATTTTTCATTTCGTCTTCAGAGTCAGCAATAAAATAACCTTGTCCAGGTTGTAATGTCAACTCTGCGCTTGAGGCATACCAATCAAATATTTCTTGAATTTTAGTAAAGTCTTCTTTGAAAAACTGTTTTGAATTTATGGCCTTTGGTTTAAGCGTATACCAGGCAAAACGTCTTCTTAGAGCAAAATCCACCACGGCTAAACTTCTGTCGGCTGTGTTCATAGTTGCTATGACGAAAAAGTTATCGGGTAGTTTTTTCACCTTGAAGTTGGGAAAAATTTCGATGTCAACATTTGAAATGTCCATTTTATGTTCGAATAGGTAAAATATTGGTCCTAATACATTTGAAAGATTGGCTCTATTTATTTCATCAATAATTAAAATGACTTTTTCGGTGTTATGTTCAATCGCATATTTTAATGCTTTAGAGAAACTTCCTAAATATTCTTTGTATCGAAGTTCTTGGTTTGTAGTGTCAGGGCGAATGCCAAAGATAAAATCAGAATAATTGGTCTCTGCATGAAATTGAGTAAAGAATGTTTTTGCACCAATTTTCTCTGCAACACTTTTAGCTGTTCTAGTTTTACCTGTCCCGGGAGGACCTTGAAGAACAATGTATTTTCTTTCGTTTAATAGATTTTTCACTTCTTCTGTTTCATCCATTGTTTCTTTTCTGAGAAATGGTTCTAAAGCTTCAGAAACTGCTTTTCTATGTTCTTTATTTGAAGGCCAGTCTCGAAGTTTAGCATAACCTGCAACAAATGCAGCTATAATTTGTTTCCCTAATTCGCTTTCTGGATCATCAACAATTTGACAAGCTGGTAAAACTTTACTATAAGTCTTAATAGTGTTTTTTATGTGTTGTAAGTCCGAATTACCAGTAATCGATTTTGGCAAGCTAGTTTCAATGTCAGAAAAATCTGATTTGCAAAAACCTCTTTCATTAACAAGTTTTGAAAATAGTCGCCTAAGGCCAGGATATGTTGCTAATTCATAGTCATTTTTAAAGCCGCTTGAACCAATACCAAGACATACCAACCAAGGTTTGTTTTGGTCGTTTGGGAAAATGGTCAATGAAAAATCGTGAAAAGGTCCGGACGTTTCCTCTTCTGGGTGGATAAAGCCAAAATATGCTCCATTGTCTTTAAGTGCCTTTTGATCCGTGTTGTTCCTTTCAACATATGGTTTGTTGAATTCGTTGTCCGATTTGGCGCCAAATTGTTCTGCCTTTTCTTTTATGAATTGTCTAATATTTTCTATTTTAATGCTCATATTTTTTGCTTGAATATGTAGATTCAACCAGCAAGTGCGAAATTACACAAAATGTTTGAAAAACTCATTTTTGGGTAATTTTAAATCTAATTTTTCTCGAGGTCTTCGGTTTAGTTTGTACTGAATATATTTGATATCCTGATCCGAATAATCTTTAAAAGAAGCCTTTTTGGGGATATATTGCCTGATGAGTTTATTCCCGTTCTCAATCGCTCCCTTTTGCCAAGAACTGTAGGGATCGGCAAAATAAACCGGAACCCCTAACATTTTAGTTATTGACTCATGTGCAGCGAACTCCGATCCATTATTGGTTGTGATGGTTTTAAGTTTATCCTTGAAAGGCAATAGTTTTTTAAAGACCTCCTTTGTCGGCTCCTCGGAATCCCTTCCCTTCGGTAATTTTTGTATCATTATATAATTTGTTTTTCGCTCTGTTATTGTCAGTATAGCCTCTGAATGATTTTCTCCGATAATCGTGTCCATCTCAAAGTCTCCAAATCTTTTTCCGTCAGCATCCTTAGGTCTTTGGTGTATACTTGTATGGTTGGGTATGTTTTTAACCGAACCCACAGGCCTTTTACGGTGTTTGAGCTTATGGCGGCAATGCTTGTACAACTCCCCGCCGTTTTGCTTGTCCTTCCGAATCAATTTGTAAATAGTTTCGTGTGAGAGAGCAATATTCTCCTGTTTTTTTAAATATCCGCTGATCTGTTTGGGAGACCAATCTTCCCGGATTAATTTCAGCACTTTTTCTTTCATCCACGGCGGAGTTGACCCGTTGCCCGGTAAGTATGAAAGGTTTGGGCTAATTGAAAATTTGTTAAAGAACATCAACAACGCGGTGAAACTTTACAATTATTGATAGAAATTGAGTCCACCCCCACCGGATTGTTTTTTGTACATATGCAAATGAAAAGCATAAAAGCGGATTGGCCAAAAAATTATCCTTTTCAATTCTGTTTTAGTTTAAGATGCATTATGAGATTATATAATCAATAGTTCGTTAATTATTTAATATACGAGTCATGCAGCAATAGCTGCAAACTGGACGAGTTCTTTAACAAGTTTATCATTTAATCTTCTGTTCGGCTTTATGCCGGACACGCAAATAAATCGTTCAAGCAGATAGGCATTGTGAATCATTGTTTTACACGATGCCATAGAAAAAGGGATA
>NZ_RXHS01000027.1 GCF_004138125.1 Seramator thermalis | reverse complement strand
CTTTACAGTGTTTGGAATTACTATAAAGATACTGATAATCAGCTACTTAACCTTATTTTCTATGTTAAACTTTGTTATATAAAACATTGAATATTAATTAGTTAATTGAATATTTACCGAACTATTGAATACAGAAATCCATTGCAGTGGAAGCTTTCAATTCATTGGCTTACTTTTGCCTGAAAGGCAATAACCTTCATAACCGCAGGTCGCCGACCTGAGGAAAAGATACAACAAACATATACTGCCTGAAAGGCAGAACTATTGTCGCGGCATTGATAAATATCTTCGACGGCAAAAATAAACCTACAGGATTGAATTTCTTATTTCTCTATTTCTTGTTAATTCTCAATTATGGGATCACACCATCTAAACAGTCCCCTTAAGATAAGGGGACAAGTGCTGCCGTCAGGCAGCACAGGGGTTATGATATTTCTCTGTTTGACGATTTACCTCCTCCGTCCGGAACTGCCGGAATGGAAATTCCTAATTCGAAATTGGTAACTTGTAATTCATTCTTTAACTTTCCATTTCTTCTTTTCTTCCAAAGTTATAACACAAGTTTTCAAACTTGTGTCGGAAACAACGGTAGTTTCCAAACTGCCTGTCGTCTTGCATCCAAGTTACGCTGATGCTAAACTTGAACGAATGGGACTCTGTCCCAAAATCTGCCATTTCCTCAATATCCTCAATATCCTCAGCTGAGGATATTGAGGATATTGAGGATTTCGATTCCGAACAAATGCCCACTTTTTCCGAATCGGTCAGTTCCTTTTTGCCCTCTTTGCTTTCGCAAATCGCGGCTAAAGCCGTTTCCCCGAAGATGCCGACTTGCTTTTATTGGGCAGCCTCACAACCTTTTCGGCCAGTCTGCCAAATGTTTACGACATTTATGGCGGTCGCGCAGATAGCCCCCTATTTCTCCAACGGCAGTATCCCCGACACAATCGGCAAAGACAACCTCTGGTTTCTGTAAAAAAAATTCTGCAACTTTTTCCGATTGCTCGCCAAGTCAAAAATAAATCGTATCTTTGAAACGTGAAATATGGCACAAAAAAAGCATTATTTTGTGCCAATATATCAAAATAATATTATATGCAATCTACTCATAATAAAATAGAAAACGAAATAAAAAAGGGTAAGCGAGGGAAAATAATTTTTTTGTCTGATTTTACCGATTACGGCACAGATGTAGCCGTACGGCACACCTTTTCGCGATTGTGTAAAAGTGGCCTTTTAATTCGACTTTCGGCTGGCATATATTTGTACCCCGAAATTGACAAAGAAATCGGCATAATATACCCCTCAATCGAAAAAATCGCCAAAGCAATCGCCAAACAGGAAAAAGCACGGATTATCCCGACAGGAGCCTATGCTCTTAACGCTTTGGGGCTTTCAACTCAAGTGCCTATGCGCGTGGTTTTCCTCACAGACGGTACACCAAGAATGATAAATATTGAAGGCAAAGCAAGTATAAAATTCAAAAAAACCACACCCAAATACCTTTCTTTCAAAAGCAAATTGGTTTCTCTTGTGGTTTTTGCATTGCGCGAAATTGGCGAAAACAAAGCCACTGCCGAACAGCTGGCTCAAATTAAAAAATTATTGCAGAACGAGAAACAGGAAATCATTATTCACGACCTCACTCTTGCGCCTGCATGGGTTAAAAACAGCATTCTAAAATTACTGCAAGATGAATAACTTTTTCAAAATCAGTGAGAGAAGACAAATAAACGCGATAGAAACAGCCGCTAAAAATCTAAAAATAATCCCGACGTCAGTTGAAAAAGATGTGTGGGTTACGGCAGTTCTGCAGGCACTGTTTGCGTTACCGTACTCCGATCATTTATCTTTCAAAGGTGGCACTTCTTCGAGTAAGTGTTACAACCTGATAGAACGGTTTTCGGAGGACATCGACATTGCAGTAAATCGTGGTTTTCTCGGTTTTGACGGGAAGCTGTCAAAAACGCAGATTAGCGACAAATTGCGTCGTGCCGCCTGTTCTTTTGTCCGTGATAAATTACAGTTTGATATAGCGAAACAACTTGAAAATCAGTGAATAAATTCCGACTTATTTACCGTAAAAGTCAATATAACGCCGGTAACCACTACCGACCCCGAAATAATCGAAATTCATTATAAGTCGCTTTTCTCTGAAAGCAATTATGTAAAACCGATTGTAAAAATTGAAGTCAGTGGGCGTTCAATGAATGAACCGTTGCAGAAAATCGATTTGCAATCCATAGTAGATAAAGAGTTTCCCGATATCTCTTTTGCAAATAAGCCGTTTGAGGTGAATGCCGTCGTGCCGGAACGCACATTTTTAGAAAAAATTTGCCTGTTACACGAGGAATTCGCAAGATCCCGGGAATTTGTGCGTACCGAGCGAATGAGCCGTCATTTGTACGATGTATCCAAGTTAGACGATGCGGGAATTTCTGAAAATGCGCTCAACGACAAAAATTTATACCATTCTGTTGTCGAACACCGTCGGATATTCGTTGGCTTAAAAGATTTTGATTATGATACACTTGCACCGAAAACAATAAAAATTGTTCCGCCCGATAATATCATTTCCGAGTGGAAAGAGGATTACGAAACAATGCGCGAAACAATGATTTACGGCGAATCATTGCCATTCAACAAGCTGATAGATAAGATAAAACAACTGAATGAAAGGATAAACCACATGGATTGGTAACTTTCGAAATGCCTCAAAATCCCCAATATCCCCATTTATTTAAAACGGGAAATAACTATGCAATGATGATCGAAAAATTATTTGTAGATTTGTTGGTAAATAGTGTGAATTAATATAGAAAGATACTTATGGAAAAGAAAATAACAATTCAGGAACTCCTTTTCAACAGAGGGCTAAATAAAGATGACAAGATTCTCTTGGTAAGACACAAAGACAATCGGGAAATTAAAACTATTAGAGGTGTTCAATACACGGAATCACTTTATGATATGTATCGTTATAAACCCAAATTATTTTTGGAATATCAAGCTGAACAAGCCGATGATAAATTTAAAGGGGCACAATATATTGTATCATTTCTTGGCGAAGAAGGAACTAAATCCCGTTTTCTCGGGGTGTACCGTATTGAGGAAACAATAACTAACGACCCGTTTTCTCCATTTTATTACAAAATGTCTGGAGTTGATGGATTTAAATACCTAAAAAACAATGTAATTGTTGATTGGGGTAAAGGCACTTTGTCATGGTGTCAGGGCATTCACAACGAAAAAGAAATCATTGAAATTGTGCCTGGTTTTGAAAATGCCTTTCCGGGTTATCCAAACGTTATATTAAAATTCAGTGAGTTGAAGAATATTATAAATAGTGGTTATCCCGAATGGAAACGTATGCTCTCGGCTGTCAATTGCATTTATGCAATTCTGGATAACAAAACAGGGAAAATTTATATCGGTTCAACTTATAACCGACAGGGAATTTGGGGGCGTTGGGAAGTGTATGTACAAACTAACGGTCATGGGAACAATGCATCTCTTAAAAAATTGATTGAATCTGACCCAAAGTATGCTGACAATTTCACGTATTCAATCTTGCATATTCTCCCCATAAACATATCTGCTGATCAGGCAATCAAAGAAGAATCACTTTTTAAAAAGAAATTAGGAGCAATCAGTTTTGGCTATTGTAATAATTAAGATTATGGAAGAGCTTAAAAATAAATATTTTGAGTGGATTGTCAGAAAAACTTATTTTGATAGTTATTGCCATGAGTTTAAATCCATTCCTGTCGAACAAAAACTCCTCAATTTAGCCCTCTATATACATGAAGGTGGGGATTTACGCTTTGCTATAAACACATATAAGGAGGACAGAAGCGAACATACATTACGTAGCTTAAAGGATACATTGGAATTTTATATCAATTTTATAAGGACTGGTGAGCCGGAAAGTGATTTGATCGTTTTTCTGAATATGTTTCTTTCTGAAGAACAGCTTATTATTTTGCTTGAACAAGAGCTGAAAGCCCGGCTATTTTTCGAATATGAAAATGTCGAGATTCCATGAAGAAAGTCTATAAAATTGAAGTTGGCGGTTTTAATCTTGAATATTTTGTAAATCAAGACTATGTTTCGAGAAAAGACGGATTAAATGCAATCTTTAAAGGTAACTTAAAGGAAGATTTTGACTTAGGTGATTTTGATGAAGTTATAACTGATTAGTTTGGAATCGCCATTTCCCCAAAATTCCCCAATATCCTAAAATTCGCTAATATGAGTATTCAAGACATCTATCAAAAAGCTATTCGCTATGCCGCTGAAAAACATGCTGAATTGCAGCAAACTTTACCCGGCAGTATAATACCCTATGCAGTACATTTGAGTAATGTGGCTATGGAAATACTGGTTGCTGCTTCGCATACCGAAGAATTTGATACCGAATTCGCAATACAAGTAGCTTTGTTGCATGATATTTTGGAAGATACCCATATAACAGTTGAAGAATTGGCAAATGAATTTGGAAATGAAGTTGCAACTAGTGTTTTGGCATTGACCAAAAGAGATGTTTTGCCCAAAGAAGATCAAATGTCTGACTGTATTTCAAGAATTAAGCAATGCGGAAAAGAAGTCTGGGCGGTAAAACTGGCTGACCGTATTACCAATTTACAGCCGCCACCTTCTCATTGGAACAAATTGAGAAAAGCAAGTTATTTATTGGAAGCAAACTATATTCTCAAAGAATTACATGGTGCTAATGAATACCTTGAAAATCGGCTTGCTGGAAAGATAGTGGAATATCAAGATTATATAATTTAGTTGTATTTCTGGATATTCCGGTGATGTTGACACCTCGTTCCGGCAATATTGACCCCTCTTGATGGTTTTATTTCAAAGAACAAAGGAATCTGACAAAATTACATTTTTTTCTTAGGTTGGATCCTTTTAACTCTATTTTAACCCAACTTTCCCGGCCGCACCTCAAAAGAGTTAAATTATAGTTAAAAACGTCGTTATTTTATATCTTTCCAGTTATAATTCAGCAGGTGTATAAATATAAGTTGCTGATAATGAATCTCCGTAATTTTCTACTTCTCAATTGTAGTACACGGCTTTTGTTGGATAAACGAATTAATTATCAGAACTTTGTGGCTTGCATTTTTCTGCGACATGCCGGATGAAACATAAGGGAGAAAGTCGATTGTTCGTAAGCGTTTCGGCGGCTTCAAAACTCTCCCCTCCGGGCTCTGTCCCAAAATCTGCCATTTCCCCATTTCCGCAGAATCCTCAATATCCTCAGGTGAGGAAATTGAGGATTTCGATTCCGAACAAATGCCTACTTTTTCCGAATCGGTCACAGACTTACTGCCCTCTTTGCTTTCGCAAATCGCGGCTAAAGCCGTTTCGCTCGAAGATGCCGACTTGCTTTTGCCGGGCAGCCTCACAACCTTTTCTGCCTGTCTGCCCAATGTTTACGGCATTTATGGAGGTCGCGAAATGTTTCCCAATCTTCTTCTGTTCGTTACCGCCCAAGCCTCTGCCGGCAAAGGACGTCTGACGCTTTGCCGACACCTCGTCGAACCTATTCGCCGCCAACTGACAACTCATTGATATAAAGATACTTTTGTGATTAGCTTTCGAAATTTATATCTTTGATATTCTGATACAACCAATCGTGCCGATGGATTCAAGAATTAGCGGTTGTGATTTGCTTTCGAAATTTATATCTTTGATATTCTGATACAACCTTATTGGGACATTTACAAAAACTATTATGGTTGTGATTTGCTTTCGAAATTTATATCTTTGATATTCTGATACAACCAATCGTGCCGATGGATTCAAGAATTAGCGGTTGTGATTTGCTTTCGAAATTTATATCTTTGATATTCTGATACAACATAAGGAAATGAAGGTAACATGAGGTTTTGTTGTGATTTGCTTTCGAAATTTATATCTTTGATATTCTGATACAACTTTCCTCGCTCGCAAGCCCATTCACGTGATGTTGTGATTTGCTTTCGAAATTTATATCT
>NZ_RXHS01000026.1 GCF_004138125.1 Seramator thermalis | reverse complement strand
GGGAAAACAACTTGCTTAGCCCCAACAGGAGACCCCGGAAGACGAATAAACGCGAGCATGATGGTACCATCATCACAGAGGCACCCAATCTTATGTGGGCCACAGATGGGAAGAAGTTCTGGATTGATGGATCAGGGTGGCACTGGTTCTTTGGTGTGATTGATCACTTTAACGATGAGGTTATTTCATGGCATATTGCAAAAAAAGGCAATCGTTTTGCAGCCATGGAATCAGTTAGGGCTGCTGTACGAAAGACCTTTGGTTCGGTATATAAAGATGTTTGTCAAGGAATGAAGCTACAATTAAGAAGTGACCATGGGTCACAATATGATTCTGCTGATTTCATGAATGAAATGAAATTTTTGGGATTGAAGATGTCCAAAGCCTTTGTGCGTTCTCCTGAGTGTAACGGGGTAATTGAACGGTTTCATCGCACCCTGGAAGAACAGGTGCTGCAGATAGAAACATTTTCTTCTTTCGAGGAGGCTTATAACGGCATTGATCAATTCATTAAGAATTACAACTATGATTGGATATTGCATAGACTTGATTACTGTTCTCCTGTAGAATATAGAGAAAAGTACGCCGAAAGCCGGCGAAAAGAAAACAATGACATTCCATCGGGCAATAAGGAGCCTGAGGATCAGCTTGTCCTCATTTCAAGTGGCTCAATGCCACGAAGAAATGAAACGGCCCATCAGTCAATGATAAAAGGGGCAATTACTTACAGTAACACCCCCTTAATAAATCCTTCGGTATAATATATCACCATTGGATCAGCTTGTCCGATACAAAAGTAATAAAAAAAATTAAATACAATTAAAGTGCTCGGTTATTTCGGGCTAATACAAAAATAATCCGCACATTGCTTTCAAGGTCGAAAATCTAATGACAGCAATTCAAGGTCAGGAAACCCTTTTAGGTCCTTACGAGCCCATTGAAGGATATGAAGTTGCCATTATAAACGATGGAGGAATGCCCATTGAATTGGTCGAGACCAATCTTACAGATGAAGAACTTTGGGGAAAAGCTAAAGAACAAAACGATTTAAATACAGACGGACTAAATCAACCGGGCAGCAGATAAAGTAGATGAAGATAATGAGGGCAAAATCTGCGAAGCCGTTAGAGCAGAGAAAAACAAAAAAAATGATAAGTTTAAAAAAATAACTCTCCATATGTGGAATAAAGTTTTGGAGTTGCAGGAAAAATAGTATTATGCTTGGTAATTATTTTGAGTATGACTACTTGGCGTCATGCCATCGATTTTTTTGTATCTTTACCACGGCAAAAAAGGAATTTGTCCATACCGTTTTTCATCTGTTTGTGTTACTCGGTCTGGCAAGCCATATTTATGCAGCCTGGCTTATTCCGCTATAAATATTCTTACAAGGAATCGAGCGGACTTTTTATTTTTGACTTCGACAGATCGGTAACGTGTGTATAGATTTCGGTCGTTTTAACGGATTGGTGCCCAAGCAAATCCTTGATAAAACGTATATCAGTACCGGTTTCCAACAGGTGTGTGGCATAACTGTGGCGCAGCCCATGTATGCCGATTTGTTTTTTGATTCCAGCCTTTTTTAATCCCGATTTAAAAACTTGTTGGGCACTCCGGATGGAATATTGCCCTTCATGCTGTCCTTCGAAGAGATATATTTTAGGACGATAGTCCTTGTAATAACTTCGCATATCTTCAAGTACTGATTCCGGGAGGGGAACTACACGGTCTTTTTTTCCTTTACCCTGTTCTATACGGACTAACATGGCGGTACTGTCGATATCCGAAATTTTCAGGCTGACCAGTTCGCTGACACGTAATCCCATACCATAAGCAAGTTTCAACATCAGTCTATGTTTCGGATTTTGGGTAACTTCAATAATTTTTTGCACTTCCTTCTTATTGAGCATTTTTGGAAGTGTCTGCGGTTTTTTGGGACGTGGAATATCAAAGAACATTTTCTCACGGTGTAACACTTGTTCATAGTAGAATTTTATTGCGTTGATACGGCTATGGATTTCACTTTCCGACAACTTCAGCGTCCGGTGGCAATAAAGAAAATAACCACGTAACCGATCAGGAGTAAGCTCATCAACCGGATACGATTTAAGGATGTACAGCAATTGAGCAAATTCCAGCGTATAGGTTCGAAGCGTATTTTCGCTGTACCCTTTCAGTATTATCTGTTCCTGAAACCGTTTTAGAGCTGGTAGGTTTTTAGCATGAATTTTTCTCAGGACTTCTTTACCGGCAATCACCGGCTTCAAACCAAACAACTCACGATAATATCGGTTATCGGTAATATACCATGATTTCTCCGATGCTGACCATCTTGCTTTTGTATGATTGCGCAGATAGGAAATAAGTTGGTTGTCTTTTTCGAACCTAATCCAAATCACCCGCTTGCCATTATATTCACCCGGCTCAAAATGATATCTTTTATCTCTAAAATCCATAACTGCGTATTTCTGATATGTTAAATATGTACTCTCAAACCTCTTTTGGAGTCGAAAGATAGTATAATAATTCGAAATACGCAACAAAATATCTGTTTTCAATCAACTGATTCACATAGAGGTATGACTTATTTTAATTTTTATTGAAACAAATGATTGTTTTTTTAATATTATTGCGTATATTTGTGCGTTAGCTGTCAGGAGTGAGCAAAAGCTCGTAAATAATCAAATTAGGATGATACAAACAATTATAAATCAAATATTATGGTAAAGAATAAAAATGTTGAATTTGCAAGGCGCTTTAATTTGTTTTTAGGAATAGCAGTGATATTATCTAGCCTTATTTGGATGATTTCAAATATCGAACGAGCAGATTCGATAGTTAGCGTTTGGTTACCTTTTATGGTTGCAGGAGTGTTTTTGATTTTTTTCAGTCTTTTGATAAACCTTGCTTATAAAAAGCAACAAAAGTAACATTTTAAGCTCTTAAACTATATATACAAAACGCAATCAAATAAAAGATGACATAACAATTATAGATGAAACATTATTTGATATTTCAGAAGATGAATATAAGTATTCTATGTTAGGTAAAGTTTTTCAATCACCACTATGAACTGTTTGGAAAAAGTAAATATCCTCAAATAATGTTTTCGATTATTTCTAAGCGATTGCGTCTTGATTTTGGTTTATTTTGAGCAGTAAGTAACAGTGAGACTACAAAGGACAATATCTATTTATCTGAAAATGGGAAGTGTTTACACGGTATTGTCAGACGATTAACTGTGAAATCATTAATACAAACGTGGAAATTATAGATAAATAATTGAAATCCCGAACAGCTAACAAAAAGTTTGGCGCAATGGCGGGTTATAATGGATTTTGGAAATTTTCTGATTTCTATCCGCAAAAGCCGTTGTGCTTTTGCTTTTTTATTGTAATTTAGCAACGCAAACGGCTTTTGCTCACGGTGTGACCGCGCGAAGGACATCGATTCCTATTCCGCCACTGCGCCAAGCTTCCGACCGTTAGCATGCATTAAAAAATACGACACCAATGACAGACGGAGAAAAAAAACGGAAATTTATATTTGACAAATACTCGGAAAATATAATATTTCTGAAAAGTAATTCTGTAATTGACATTGAACTTAAATACGATAGGACCTATATCTGCCCTATATGTTTAGACCAATTTTCAGAAGCAGCATTAGACCAAACATTACAAAATCCGCTTTCTCTTGAAGATGCCCCGCCAAAATCACTTGGCGGTAAAGCTAATATTTTGACTTGTAAAAAATGCAATAATACATGTGGTCACGAGATAGATAAACATTTAACTGAACGAATGCAAGAACTTGACCACCATAAGTTTTTACCTAACATTGAATTTACTGCGAAGTTTGAAATTAATGGTAGTACAATACAAGGTAAGATTTCAATAGATGAAAATGGTACAATGACAGCATACCATATGGATAAAAACAACAATCCTATTAAACTGCAAGACTATATTAAAACTGCAAAAAAGGACTCAATAATAAATTTACAAATTGACAAGAAACAAGTAAATCCTATCAATTTGCAAATCGCTCTTTTAAAGATAGGGTATTTGCTAACTTTTGAAAAATATGGATATTCATTAATTCTTGATAATTCATATGATAGAATCAGACAACAATTAAAAAATCCCTTTGAAGTAATCTATCCCTTAGACTTTTGGTTTAAAGCACCACTACCAAAAGAAATTTATGGTGTCCCTTTTATTATTGAAAAGGGCTTAGAAGCAATTTGTCCAATTTTTCCACTTAAAACAAAAGTAAGTGAATATGTATTTGGTACAATAGTGCCTTTAACAACAAAGCCAATAGAAGATGTTATTACAGAATTGAAAGAAAGGTTTAAGGTTCAAAAAAGATTTCCTGTTGCATTCGACCCAATGAATGGTGGTGTTGACTACCTGACAGATTTAAAAGCAATATCAAAAATGAAAACTTGGATTAACAACTTAAAATAAACAAAAGATGGAAAGCAAATTCAAACAATTTATTAATGACAACAAGGGATTTGTTGTTTTTTATCTAATTTGGTTTTTTCTTCATTTAATTTTAATAGCAAATGGAGATGGTGAAGATGGATTATGGCCTTTCGGGAATGACGGATTTGAAATGGATGATTATGGTGTTGTCGACTTTATTTTTCACTTGATTGCTCCACTTGTATTATTTTTCATTTGGAAACTGATTGGTGGTGACATTAAAAAGAAAATCAATGAGAACAATTAACGCATGCTAACATCATGTATAAAACATTGGGGTTTAAGTGGTTACTTGAAGTTTTCTATCCCGCTTCAGCTTTTGTATCGGTGGATAGGAACGAAGCCCGCAATCCCCAACGTTTCATACATGTAACCGTTATCGGTCAGTTTAGAGCGACACCAAAACAGACAGAATGAACCAGAAGAAAAAAGCAGTATTTAATTGGAGTGGCGGGAAAGACTCTGCATTAGCTCTTCAAAAGACATTACAAGACAACGAATTTGACGTTGTTGCATTGCTGACAACTATTAACGAAGAAACGCTGACATCTTCAATTCATTCCATTCCTGTTGAGCTACTGACAAAACAAGCGGACAGTATTGGTATTCCTCTTTACACCGTATTATTTGCCAAAGACCTAAAAAACTATGACAATAAAATGCAGGAAACAGTTGAGTATTTTAAGAAGCAGGGCGTTACTCATTTCATTTTTGGCGACATTTTTTTAGCGGACGTAAAAACTTACAGAGAAACTAAACTCAACCCATTAGGAATTGAAGTTGTTGAACCGCTTTGGGACAAATCATCTACCGAAATCATTTCCGACTTCCTCAAGTCAGGAATTAAATCAAAAATCATCGTTACGCAAGCAGACAAATTAGACAAGACATTTATCGGAAAAGACATAGACGAAAATACGATAAACGCATTTCCTGACGACATTGACATTTGCGGAGAAAACGGAGAATATCACACTTTTTCGTATTCGGGAGTTTTATTCAAAAAACAAATTGACTTCTCAATCTCACAGACAAACAAAATTTCATACGACATAAATTTGGACAACGGACAAACAAAAACGTTTGAATATTGGCAAGCAGAAATTGTATGACGACAGAAAACCGAACCGATAACATCGTATTGGCAATAGGCGGGCTGAACGGCTTCGTATCAACGGAAGTGCAAAATTCAACTTTCGTTCTTCGTATCAAGTTCAGTGCTAAAAATCCCGCCCATCGCCAATACGCAAAACGTTGTGGTTAATTTTAAAATAAATCATACTTGACAAAACCTTTTTGAATATTCAGCATCATTCATTAAAAACATAGCAAATAACAAGTAATAAAAGATTGAAATGAAACAGAAAATTTTCTTATTAGCAATGAGTTTTATCTCATTCAACTTTGCAAATGCTCAATTTGCCGAAAACAATGCTGTATATGCAACAGGTGAATTGAACTTAGGTAATTATGTTGGAATGGACTTGAATTTGAATTATGTATTGAAAGAAAAATACTCTTTCAAAGTAGGATACTCTGGAAATTTCAGAAAGCCCAAATCACAACCGGAAGATTTCACCACTGGTGTAACTGGAATATTAGTTTGGGGACTAAATAGCCCTGTTGACGTATTTGAAAATTTTGGAGCAAGTATTGGAAGAATTTATAAAATAAATCAAAATGGGACCATCAGAGCAAACCTTTCCTTTGGAGTGGGGTATACCATTTATACAGAACCTGAAAACTGGAAAAAGATTAATAATAATACTGTATCTGTGACCAAGAATTACTCCTATGATAATGTGGAGCATAAAGCTGTTAGTCTGATTGTCAACCCTAAAATAGAATTTCCTATTACAAGGTATTTTGGATTTTCAATTTCACCCATGTTGCAAATAAATAAGGATAGAACATACTTTGGAATAGGACTTGGAAGCATGATTGGACTATTAAGATAAGAAAAACTAACCACAACACGCGGTTATAAAACATTGGGGCTAAGTGGTTATTCGAGCCTCGGTTCTCGCATCAAGGTTCGGTGCACCTTGATAGTGAAGTAGCTCCGAAATCCCCAACGTTTCATACCGCCAAACCGTTAGGCGACATTTTAAAAAATCACCTCAAATGAATAAATTTTACCAACAAAAACTTATATTTCAATGGGTTATTGCCATATTATTATTATTGATTGCGCTACTTCCAATGTTTATAATCATGATAAAAGCAAGTGATCAACCACTGTATTACTTATTTTTTATTATCTACATTCCTGTTGCGCAATTTGCCTTTACACCATTTTGTACTCTAATTGGCATTTACAGGTATTATTCTCCGATGCTTCTGGGCTACAACGCTACTGACAAACAAATAGATTTGCATAATGGGACCAGTTTTGATTATTTAATGGTAATGACCACAAATAAACCCGGGATTGAATTTAGAAATAGGCTGTTAAAATATCATTTAGAAGGCTTGTTGAATATTATCCAATTAATAGAGAAAAAGAATATACCTGAAACTGTAAATATTGTTGGAACATCTTATTTTTTTAATAACCGTACGTTAGAAAAAATGGGGTTTGAAACAGAAAATCCTTCCTTATTCTATAGGATAAATCTCTTTCTGAACGTTATAGACCTAATTTGGATGTATTCACTATCACGAGGAAAATTGAAGATTCCAAATATTAGCAATGTCAAGAAAGCAAGTACAACAGGCAAAAAACTAATTGAGAATAAAGACAAAATTATATTATTAAATAGAAAAATTAAAACAGAAACGATCGCCTAACATCGGTTTTATGCAAGTGGGGCTGAAGGAATTCAAATGAACATTTTTGTATATTTGAGCAGTGGGAATTCTAATCAGCTTCAGTGCTAAAAATTCCCACCTGCATAAAGCCGTTTCCCGTTTTATGCAAGTGGGGCTGAAGGAATTCAAATGAACATTTTTGTATATTTGAGCAGTGGGAATTCTAATCAGCTTCAGTGCTAAAAATTCCCACCTGCATAAAGCCGTTTCCCGTTAGCAGTAATGGTAGGACGCACCAGCCGACAACAATAGACAATGAGGAAAACGACATTTAAAATATCAAAAATGGACTGCCCATCCGAAGAACAAATGATACGGATGAAACTTGCCGACTTGACAAACATCAACTCGTTAGAATTTGACATTGCAAACAGACAACTGACCGTTTTTCACACAGGCAATCACGACCAAATTTTTCAGCGACTTGATAACTTAAAACTTGACACTTCACTTATTGACAGCGTTTCGGCAGACAATTACACAGCAACGACAGACAACACTAACCGAGAAAGAAAATTGCTTTGGCAAGTTTTAGCTATCAACTTTTTCTTTTTTGCTCTTGAAGTGACAACAGGTTTTATTTCAAACTCAATGGGACTTGTGGCGGACAGCTTGGATATGCTTGCCGATAGCATAGTTTACGGACTTGCACTTTTTGCAGTTGGTGGGACAATGACACGAAAAAAGAACATCGCAAAATCAGCAGGTTATTTTCAGTTGACACTTGCCGTTTTCGGTTTCATTGAAGTAATCAGACGATTTGTAGGCAGTGAAACAATTCCTGCATTTCAGACAATGATAATTATTTCAATTCTTGCACTTATCGGCAACGGACTTTGTTTGTATTTACTGCAAAAAAGTAAAAGCAAAGACGCACATATGCAAGCAAGTATGATTTTTACATCCAATGACGTAATTGTAAATCTTGGAGTAATTATAGCAGGCGGACTTGTTTACTTGACAAACTCAAAATATCCTGACCTTATCGTTGGGACAATTGTATTTTTCATTGTTGGACAAGGAGCATTTAAAATTTTAAAACTATCAAAATGACGGACGAACAAAGAACCACTACTGCTAACAGCGGTTTGGCAAAAGGCGGGGTTTCGTGCTTCGTAGAAACATTTTTGCAAGGTTCAACATTTGTGCTTCGAATGAACATTTGCGCTAAAAATCCCGCCCTTCGCCAAGCCGCAAACCGTTATGTGCAAGCAAAAACAACACTCTCCTCAAATGAAAAAGCGTTGTTCTGACAAAAACGGATTTACTTTTTTGGGTGAAATTTATCGGGTACGACTTTTAACATTTCAACAAAACATTCTAAAAATTGCTGTGCAGACATCGTGCAAACCGAATTATCCAACTTTAAACCAGACTTTTCAGTAAGTTCCCTAACTTGTTGTTTACGAAAGATTTTCTTCAAAGCCGTACGTACCGGCAAATCAGGGAAATGAAGCATAAAATAAAGAAAATCAAGATATTTTTCTTTCATCTCGACACCGATATTTTCACACTTCTTTTTACTGATTTTTAGTAATGCCGACTTAACCGTTGGAGGCGGCAGAAAACTTTTCGGACTAATTTCATACATCAATTCCAACCTGAAAAATGTATGATAAAAAACAACATACGGGTTGAAAAACTTTTGCTGAACAAGTTTTTGAGCGGGTTCTAATTGCATAATCAAACAGCCTTGCGTAAAATATTCCAGATTCGTGAACATCAGCGATTTCAGAATATCGGAAGTGATTCCGTATGGTATATTAGAAACCACTTTAAAATGCTTTTGCGGAAACGAAAACCGCATATAGTCGATTGCTACAATGTTGACTTTTTTATTACATCCGAATTTCGACCTGAGTTCGGATACAAAACGCCTGTCATTTTCAATAGCTATCACATTGTCAGAGTTTTTAGCTAAATGAACAGTCAAAAAACCGAGACCGGCACCAATATCTAAAACCAAATCTTCTTTTTGCACGTCAGCCAGCCGAATAGCATCATTTATTAATCGGGTGTCTATTGTAAAATGTTGACCTGTAAACCTTACAGGAACACGATTTTTTTTCATTATTAATTTCTTTTGGATGAATACTTGACTCAAATCACAGAAAGTGAAAGACAGTATTAACCATCAGAAACAGCAATGAAATCACGACACTGATTTTAGAATAAAATAGTAGCTGTAAATCATAGACTAGTCGTCTAGAAAAAAAAGGAGGGACTGTCTCTCACTTATACAAAAGTCCAAGGTCTGCTGAAATACATAATGAAATGATTTAGTTTATGACAAAAGTACAAAAAATATATTAGCCCTCAAAAAAACCGAGCAGTAAAAAATAAAAGTTATTTTTACAACTGTTATGGAAAAGAGGAAGAATATTACATCGAAAATCAAGGCTGAAATAGTTTTATCCTTGTTGCGTGGAGAAGATCCGGAGTTGATTACTCGTGAATACGGAGTCACACTGTTCGATATTAATCTTTGGCGAGACCAATTCATTGAAAGCGGTACTG
>NZ_RXHS01000025.1 GCF_004138125.1 Seramator thermalis | reverse complement strand
CAGTACCGCTTTCAATGAATTGGTCTCGCCAAAGATTAATATCGAACAGTGTGACTCCGTATTCACGAGTAATCAACTCCGGATCTTCTCCACGCAACAAGGATAAAACTATTTCAGCCTTGATTTTTGATGTGAAATTCTTCCTCTTTTCCATAACAGTTGTAAAAATAACTTTTATTTTTTACTGCTCGGTTTTTTTGAGGGCTAATATATAGATAAAAGATACTTACTATTTCATAAAGAGCAATTACAGAAATGTAGTTGCTCTTTATATTTACCTAAACTGCAAATAAAGTTAAATCTCCCGCATTAATTAAACAAATAATTAAATCACTTGTTTTATTCATATGATTAAAATACATTTGCAAATCAAAATACAGAATATTAAATAAATCTACTAATGGATAAGCTTACAACAGAACAGAAAATTATAAGAGCGGCTGATAAACTTTTTACTCAAAAAGGATATGCAGCTACAAAAACAAGAGAGATAGCTGAAGAAGCAGAAACGAACCTTGCACTGCTCAACTACTATTTTGGGAGCAAGGAAAATCTTTATAAAAAGGTAGTGCAAGAGAAGTTTAAAATGTTAATTGGTGCAATTAGTCCCGTTTTGTCAGACGAGAGTTTTACTCTCGAAGACAAAATCAAAGCAATCATAGAAAATTACACTAAACTGCTTCTTGAAAATGAGGAACTCCCCATTTTTATATTAAACGAGCTAACGGTTAACAAAGAACTTTTTAAAGACATCACAAACAATGCTCGACAAATTGCTCAACCGGTACTCGATAAACAACTAAAGGAGAAAAACATTAAAATGTCTGCCGCCAACTTAATAGTAAACACCCTTGGCCTCACCCTGTTTCCATTCGTAGCCAAACCGCTAATTGTCTCGTCTGGGCTAGTTAAAGAGGATGAGTTCATTGGTTTTGTGTCTGAACGAAAGGATAAGATTTTTGAATGGATAATAAAAACTATCAAATAAAAATAAGAATTATGCGACTTAAAACTTTACTGTTATTAATTAGCTTGATTTTGGTAAACACGCTGTTTGTTGCAGGTCAAACTATAACTATTGACGACTGCCAGAAGAAAGCGGAAGCTAATTATCCAGCAATCGCCAGATATGATATTATTGAGAAAACAAAGGAGTTTAACATTGCTAATGCCAATAAAGGATATTTGCCACAGGTTACATTAAGTGCACGGGGCACTTGGCAATCGGATGTTACAAGCATTGATTTCAATATGCCGGGACTAGAGATTCCAACTATCGATCAAGATCAGTATAGATTTGTAGTTGAGCTGAACCAGGTTATATGGGATGGCGGAAGAGTTTCGGCACAGAAGAAGAGTATGCAAGCAAATGCAGAATTAGAAAGGAAACAGCTCGATAATGAAATATATACTTTAAGGGAGCGTGTCAACAACCTGTATTTTGGCATATTGCTGATGAAGGAGCAACTCAACCAGCTTGAGATTCGGGAGAAAGAACTTCAGCGTAATTTCAATAATATACAGGTGTATGCACAAAATGGTTTGGCTAATGAAACCGACCTTAACGTGGTGAGGCTTGAGCAACTTAAAACCGATCAGCAGCGCATTAATCTGGAGTCAAACCTTGATGCATATATACAGATGCTTTCGGTTCTGATTGGTGAAGAGCTCAACAGTGATCTTGTATTTGCTAAACCCAATCCCGAGAGTACTCTAATCTTACCGGTAATCAACAGACCCGAATTGAAGATGTTTGAAGCACAAGAGCATGCAATTGAATCGCAAAAATCACTTCTTAACGCAAAAATAAAGCCAACTATCGGCGCTTTTGCTCAGAGTGGTTATGGTAAACCGGGCTTGAATATGTTTGATAACGAATTTACACCTTACTTTTTAGGGGGAGTTAGTGTATCGTGGAACTTTAGCAACCTATACACTTTAAAGGCGGATAGGAAGAAAATCGACTTGCAGAAATTAGCTATTAACTCACAAAGAGATACATTTTTGCAAAACCTTAATATCGTAATTCCTCAGCAACAAATTGAGATTGAGAAATTCAGAAAAATTATGCAAGATGATGATGAAATTATTAGACTGCAAACTCAGATTCGTGAAACTGCAGAAATAAAGGTTGAAAATGGAACTATGACTGTCTCTGATCTGATTAAAGAAATAAATGCAGAAGAGGCTGTAAAGCAGGCTAAAATTCTGCACGAAATTCAATTTCTAATGTCGGTTTATTCACTTAAGTATACTATAAATCAAAACTGATTTAATCAATATACAAAACCCTAAACAACACTCATCTAAACAGCTCTTATCTAAATTATTAACAGTACAATACTACATAACATCAAATTATGAAATCATTTAAATTATTCACAACATTATCAACCCTTCTTATACTTCTTTCATGCGGTAACAGAGAAGGTGATTACGATGCAACCGGATCGTTTGAAGCAACTGAAATTATTGTCTCCTCTCAAGCAAACGGCATGATAATAGAGCTTAATATAACTGAAGGCGATCTGTTGCAGAAGGGACAAATGGTTGGGTACATTGACAGCACTCAGCTCTATCTCCAAAAGATGAGTATTCTCTCTAATGCAAAGGGTGTAATTGCACAACAGCCCGATATAAATGCACAAACAGCTGCTTTGAAAGCTCAAATAAACACATTGAAAAGGGAAAAAGCACGAGTGGAACGACTAGTTGCTGCTAATGCTGCCAATCAAAAACAACTTGATGATATTGTGTCGGAACTGGAAATAGTAGAAAGTAAACTCTCTGCCCAAACATCCACTTTGCAAAAGAGCAGTGCCCATATTTCAGCACAAAGTTCTACGCTAGAAATACAAGTTGCACAGCTTAACGATCAACTTGAGAAGACCCGCATAGTAAGTCCCATTTCAGGAACCGTACTCAACAGATTCGCCGAAGCGGGTGAACTGGCCACAATGGGAATGCCTCTTTTCAAGATTGCCAATACAGGTGAAATGTTTTTAAGGGCCTATGTAACAAATAATCAGCTAGCACAGATAAAGTTAAACGACGTAGTAACAGTTGGTGTGGATGATGGCTACGGAAATATGAAATCATACACAGGCACAATAAGTTGGATATCAAGCAAATCGGAGTTTACCCCAAAAACAAT
Source organism: Seramator thermalis (assembly GCF_004138125.1). Taxonomy (GTDB): domain Bacteria; phylum Bacteroidota; class Bacteroidia; order Bacteroidales; family Dysgonomonadaceae; genus Seramator; species Seramator thermalis. Next base: position 6,762 of record NZ_RXHS01000025.1, on the reverse strand, counting down.
ACAAACCAAAAACGAACGTGCAAATTTAGTTTATGCACTCAAAATAGCTGTACAAAACGATGGTTTTCTGAAGATTGGCATGTATGGCGAAGTAAAATTTAAATAAAATGATAGAGGTAAAAGATTTACATAAGAGTTACGGAAAGAGTGGTAAAATAAATGCCCTCAACGGAATCTCTTTCAACGTAAACGATGGAGATATATTTGGAGTGATTGGTCCTGATGGCGCAGGTAAATCCACACTATTTAGAATTCTCGCTTCACTTATTATGCCAGATAGCGGTACGGCTATTATGAACGGGTATGATGTGGTGAAAGATTACCGTAAAATCAGACAGATTATTGGTTATATGCCAGGCAGATTCTCGTTATATCAGGATTTGAGTGTAGAAGAGAACCTGAAGTTTTTCGCAACTCTTTTCGACACTACTATTGAAGAAAACTATCATCTTATTAAAGATATCTACCAGCAGATTGAACCATTTAAAAACCGCCGTGCCGGTGCACTTTCGGGAGGTATGAAACAGAAGTTAGCATTAAGTTGTGCCCTCATTCATAAACCCGAAATTCTGATCCTCGATGAACCTACAACAGGTGTTGACCCGGTATCCAGAAAAGAGTTTTGGGATATGCTTGCACGATTAAAAGAACAGGGCATTATTATACTGGTGTCTACGGCTTATATGGATGAAGCTAGCAGATGTGACAGAATTGCACTTATTCGCGAAGGTGAGCTCATAGCATCCAACACCCCACAAGGTATTATTGATGATTACTCAGATATATTATGGGCTGTAGAAGGAAGTCGGATGTCAGCTATTCTGCGCGAATTGCGCAAATACGAAAAGATTAAAACCAGTTTCGCATTTGGAGACAAAATCCATATCACTGTAGATGAGAGTTTACAGATAGGCGAGCTTAAGCAATACCTCATAAATAGAGATTTCAGAGATGTTGGCATAAACCCTATTGAGCCTACTGTAGAAGATTGTTTTATAGCATTAACAAATTAATTGTTTGGTAATAAAGTAATTGTATGACTAATAAAGTAATTGAAGTATCAAATCTAACAAAAAAGTTCGGCAGTTTCACAGCTGTCAACCATATCACATTTGATGTTAAAGAAGGAGAAATATTTGGGTTTCTTGGCGCCAATGGAGCAGGAAAAACAACTGCAATGCAGATGTTATGCGGAATAAGTATGCCTACGTCGGGAGAAGGGACCGTTGCCGGTTACGATATCATTAAAGAGAATGAGTTGATAAAACGAAATATAGGGTATATGAGTCAGAAATTCTCATTATACGAAGATCTTAAAGTATGGGAAAACATTAGGCTTTTTGGTGGTATTTATGGTCTCTCAAACAAGGTGATTGCAGAAAAGACCGATGCACTACTCAAACAACTTAATTTTGCAGAAGAACGAAACACTCTGGTGAAATACCTCCCTTTGGGATGGAAGCAAAAGCTAGCCTTCTCGGTAGCAATTTTTCACGAACCTAAAATAGTATTTCTTGACGAACCCACGGGAGGAGTTGATCCTGCCATGCGACGACGGTTTTGGGAGATGATATATGATGCTTCAGAACGCGGAATTACAGTTTTTGTAACTACCCACTATATGGATGAATCTGAGTATTGCAACCGGGTATCAATAATGGTTGACGGCCGCATAGAAGCACTTGATACACCTGCAGCATTACGTCATCAATTTAATGCCGATACAATGGATGAGGTATTCAGACAACTTGCACGTAAAGCAGAAAGGGATTAAAATGAAACAATTTATAGCATTTGTAAATAAAGAGTTCCGTCATATTATTCGCGATAACAGAACGTTGCTTATAATAATTGGGATGCCAATAGTAGAGATTCTCCTGTTTGGCTTTGCCATAAATATGGAGGTGCAGAACATTACTGTGGCTTTTTACGACCCATCACCTGATGCAATTACCACAGGCATTACAGAGCGGATAAAAGAAAACTCTTACTTTAATAATCAGGGAAATATGCCGTCGGTGGCAAAAATGGAAGAAGCTATGCAAAAAGGAGATCTCGATCTGGCGGTTGTATTTCAGCAAAATTTCCAAGAAGATTTAGTACAAACAGGAAACGCAGCAGTTCAATTACTTGCAAACAGTTCCGATCCCAACCGCGGCTCTATTTCTGCAACATATGCCACAGCAATAATTGCCGGGTATCAGCAAGAACAAATGGAGCTAATGCATATTCCTTTTCAGATACAAACCGAGAACAGGATGATATATAATCCACAGATGAAATCATCATATATGTTTGTGCCGGGAATAATGGGACTGGTGCTCATGATTATCTGTACCATAATGACATCTGTTTCTATTGTGCGTGAAAAAGAAAGAGGTACAATGGAGGTTCTGCTTGCATCACCACTTAAACAGGGAACTATGATTTTTGCAAAAACAATTCCTTATATGGTGATATCGTTTATCGACTTTATCATTATTCTGCTGCTTAGTTATTTTGTACTTGGCGTACCTATAAATGGAAGCTTATTATTGCTGTTTTTGGTTGCACTTATCTATATCTCTCTTACTTTAACTTATGGATTAACAATCTCAACTTTGGTAGACAAGCAGATGAACGCAGTAATCTTCTCTGCTATCACAGCAATGATTCCAGTGCTTATGCTTTCGGGTATGATATTCCCTGTAGGCAATATGCCTGTCGTGCTACAAGCATTTTCTGCAATTGTTCCTGCACGATGGTTTATAGATGCAGTGCGTAAAGTAATGATTCAGGGGCAAGGATTATTCATGATATGGAAAGAGGTGCTCATAATGATAGGAATGACGATATTCCTTTTGGGAGTTACAATTGCAAAAACAAAAAAGAGATTGGAGTAAATCGTATGAAAACATTGAAATTTCTAATAGAAAAAGAGTTTAAACAGATGTTCAGGAATCCTTTGATTCCAAGACTAATTGTTATGTTCCCTACAATGGTGTTGCTTGTTTTCCCATGGGCAGTTAGTTTCGAAGTAAAAAACATTAAAATAGATGTAGTAGATCACGGAAAAAGCATCTACTCAAAAAGACTCACAGATAAGGTGGCTGCATCAAAGTACTTTATACTGAATGATACACCTCTTGATTATCAAACTGCTATGCTAAATATGGAGAATGGTAAAACAGATATGATACTAGAGATACCTGCATCGTTTGACAAGGATATAGTTAAAAGCCAAACCTCAACTGTTGGGGTTGCAGTAAACTCTGTAAACGGTACACAGGGCCTGTTGGGCAGCAATTACATTATGCAGATTGTGAACGACTTTTCATCTGAAATACGAGGCGAACTTATAAATACATTACCACCACAATCAAGGGCCACGATCATGAATATGCCTCGTGTTGATATTGTTCCACAATACAAGTATAATCCCGAGCTCGATTATAAAAACTTTATGATACCTGGTTTTATGGTGCTACTACTCACAATTTTGTGTGGTATTTTACCTGCACAAAATATTGTTATGGAAAAAGAGAATGGCACTATTCAGCAGATTAATGTCACTCCTATAAGCAAGATTAATTTTATACTTGCCAAACTGATTCCCTATTGGGCTGTGGGTCTGGTTGTAATGATTATTTCAGTTACTTTAGCTTATGTGATTTACGGTTTATGGCCGGCTGGAAACGTGATTGCAGTACTTTTCTCTGCTATAGTTTTTATTCTCTCAGTTTCGGGTCTGGGAATTATAATATCCAACTATTCCGAAACAATGCAACAAGCCAGCTTTCTGGTTATGTTCTTTATATTAATTCTTGTCTTACTGGGCGGTATGTTTACACCAGTTTCGGGTATGCCTGCCTGGGCACAGACAATTGCAGCTGTCAATCCTTTCAACTACCTCACAAAAACATTTCGTATGCTTTATCTAAACGGAAGCACTCTGGCCGATGTGTCAAACAATTTATTTGCACTGGGTATAATTGCTGTGGTACTTAATGGATGGGCTGTATTCAGTTATAAAAAGAGAGGATGATTATCAACAAAGTTATATATTAGTTTGTGTATATAGATAACGGTAAGCTGAATCAAGAAGTAAATGAGAACTTCGATTACGACATATTTTCTGCTTATGATTTTATCCTTTAATGGATATGGTCAGGTTGACTCTGCCATTATAAATATACCCCCTACACAAAATTCAATATTAATTTCTGAAATAAATGCCAGTAAGGCTGTAAGTATTAATGTTGGATTAAATATGACGATGCGTGGATTCAACCGTTTTATTCTTGAAGATGAATATGCTCAAATTAATTTACGTTCGATGAGAAACAACTTTAACACTTTGCCCGTATGGGATACAAATCAATTCACTACAAACTTTATTGGTCATCCGTATCATGGGTCAATTTATTTCAATAGCGCACGAACAAATGGATTTAATTTTTATGAGTCGATTCTTTTCAATCTGGGCGGTAGCCTTATGTGGGAGTATCTAATGGAAACCAAGCCCCCATCGCGTAATGACCTTGGTGCAACTATATTTGGAGGAACAGCATTAGGAGAAATATCTTATCGATTGTCTGATTTGTTCATTGATAATCGAAAAACTGGTCCTGAACGTTTTGGCAGAGAATTTCTTGCAGGTCTTATGTCACCTGCCCGCTTTATTACTCGTCTTACAACCGGAGAAGTATGGAAATCACAAAGTATGAAGGGAAACCATCTTTCTACATATCCACATATGGTGGAATTTTATATGGGGATAAAGAGCTTTGAAGAGATAAACAGTGAGCGGAATATAACTAGATTTACTGTTGGAACTGATATTGAGTATGGAGATATAATTGGAACAGATGCGCAAATGCCATATGAATGGTTTAGATTTGGTGGTGAAGTTGAATTTGGAAGCAACTATTTTCATCTTACACAAATCAACAGCATAGGACCTCTCTTAAGGAAAGACCTTTATCAAACATCTGATGGATTAGCAACAGCAGGTTTATTTCAGCATTTCAACTACTATAATATAAATCCGGCAAATGATGACAGGGTAACTTCAAAACTATATTTTTCAGAAACTGCATCAATTGGTCCGGGATTAGTTTATCAGCAGTGGAAAGGTTTCAGTATAACTCAGATAGGAATTTACTTAGGCGGAATAATACTTGGAGCAAGCATCTCAGATCATTTAGAAATTGGTGACAGAGATTATAATTATGGAAGCGGATTTAGCTTAAAGCTTAACAGCTCTGTGCAATGGAAAGAGAGGCTGTTAATTACAATATCATCAGAAAGTTATCTTCTATTTTCCTGGAAAGGATTAGATGACTACGACATTCTGAAAGAGATGTCAATTAAAGAAATTGATTTTCTTAATGTTCAGGGAGATAAAAGCAGGGCAAAACTTCACCTGCTTGAGCTAAACATGAGATATATATTGAATGAAAGTGCGCATTTTTTTGTAAGAACTCGGCAGTTTTACAGAAATACATCTTATGACTATTTTCCAAAAATGGTATATCAGTCAGAAGATCTTCTGTTTGGAATAGGATTATTTGTATAGAATAATAACAATAAAAATCTGCGATGAAAATATATTTATTCATATTATACTTAATGATATTCTCATCAATATTTTCAAGTTTAAGAGCACAGTCGGATATATCTGTTATAGATGATACAACAAGATTGCAGCTCAAAAATATTATTGAAGGTGTTAAGTCTACATTATTACAAGACGATCAAGATCTTATGATGTCAGAAGATGAAATTATAAGTTATATGGATAAGTTGCCTCCATTTTCAATATATAAAGACAACTATTTTATCACCGGAATTCCACTTAATAAAAGAATTGACGGAGAAACAGCAGATGCAAAATTTCAAATCAGCATAAGGCATAGGCTCACATCAAGCAAATTGCCTTTTAATTCATTTCTTTTTCTTACCTATACACAAAAATCGTTTTGGGATATATATCAGGAATCAGCGCCATTTAAGGACAGCAACTATAATCCCGGAATCGGATTGGGAAGGTATATAGTTGTGGATAACAGACTTACAGGTGCTATACTACTGCAGTTAGAGCATGAGTCAAACGGACGAGACAGCATTGAATCCCGAAGTCTCAACTGGGTTGGCCTCTCTGGCAAATATTTTATTACTTCCAATATATCATTCCATCTAAAAGTTACCGTTCCTTATCTGCTGGATGAAGGTAACAGCGATATTCTCGATTATCGGGGTACAGGTTTTTACACTGTAGATTATAAAAGCTTAAACGACAAATGGAGATTTTCAGGAACCTTCAGTCCCAAAAAAAGTGTAAAATCGGCCAACTTAAAGCTAACCGTAGCTTATAAAATATCTGACAGATTGTATTAGCCCGAAATAACCGAGCACTTTAATTGTATTTAATTTTTTTTATTACTTTTGTATCGGACAAGCTGATCCAATGGTGATATATTATACCGAAGGATTTATTAAGGGGGTGTTACTGTAAGTAATTGCCCCTTTTATAATTTCCTGTTCCGCTCTTTCATTTCTTCGTGGCATTGAGCCACTTGAAATGAGGACAAGCTGAACCTCCGGATCCTTATTGCCCGATGGTATATTATCTTTTTCTTTTCGCAGGCTTTCAGCGTACTTTTCCCTGTACTCTACAGGAGAACAGTAATCAAGTCTATGCAATATCCAATCATAGTTGTAATTCTTAATGAATTGATCAATGCCGTTATAATCCTCCTCGAAAGAAGAAAATGTTTCTAT
>NZ_RXHS01000024.1 GCF_004138125.1 Seramator thermalis | reverse complement strand
GTTCTGCCGGCGTTCCAGTATCACCATAAATTCTTCTTTGCTTATCGGCGTCATATATTGTTATGTTTGCCGGCAAAGATCAAAAATTATGATGAATACTAAAACGGGGAATTTATCGGGTGCTTACGATAAAACAGCCATAGTAAGAGAAGAAACGTATAGGGCGATCGTTGGTTTTGCTACCGAAAAAGAAGATTTCGAGATATTGATATCTCATTTCGACAACATGAACAAGAATCTGCAACTGAAACTCATCGATGAAATAACGCTGAGGAATGAAAGGGATTTTGTTTCTCCTTTCTTGGAAGAACTTATTTTGAAATATCCCTCAGATATCAAAATCAGAGCAATGTCGAATTTAATCAAAATGGACATAAGCTTTGCGCTGAAATATATGAATCATGAAAATGAATCTATACGAAACGCATATAAACATTTAACCGACTTTTATCTGTAAGAAAATGGAACTGCCACTTGTCATCAAAATTTTGAACACCCTTATTTTCGTGTATGCTTGCACGCTGTTTATCTCATATATAGTCACAGCGCTGATGTCCACATCTGAATTAAAGAAATATCATACACGCAACAGATTACCCGATTTTATCAGAATATTGGGCTTTCCGAAACTGCCTTCGATATCAGTTGTCGCACCTGCTTATAATGAAGAAAGTACTATCATAGAAAATATCAATTGCCTCTTAAGTTTGAAATACCCTAATTTTGAGATCGTTATTGTTAATGATGGGAGTAAAGACCGAACGCTTCAGAAAATTATCTCCCATTTCAATTTGGTTAAAACCAATTCTGCATACGAACAAACGATAGAGACAAAAAAGATTAGAGGGGTTTACAAATCGCAAAACAATGCTTATAATCACCTGACAATTATTGACAAAGAAAATGGAGGGAAAGCCGATGCCTTAAATGCCGGATTAAATTTCGTAAGTAACGATTTGTTTCTGGCAGTTGACGTGGATACGATTTTGGAACCTGACGCTCTGTTGAGAATGGTTAAACCCTTTATCGAGGAAACGAAAGTTAAGGTGATTGCTTCTGGTGGCGTTATACGGGTAGCTAATTCATGTGAAGTAAGAAACGGACGCATCGTGAAAGTGAATTTTCCGAAAAACATCTGGGCAAAATACCAAACCATAGAATACTTTAGAGCCTTCACATTGGGGAGAATGGCGTGGAGTAGAATCAACGGACTGTTGATTATTTCGGGAGCTTTTGGGCTTTTCGATCGAAAAACTGCTCTGGATGCAGGCGGCTACGATACCAAAACAGTGGGGGAAGATTTGGAACTGGTTGTCAGGATGCGCCGCTATATGCACGAGGTAACGAAAGAAAAATATAAAATAGCTTTCATTCCGGATCCGCTTTGCTGGACCGAGGTCCCGGAATCGTTGAAGGTACTTTCGCGACAAAGAAACCGATGGACAAGAGGTGCCATCGAAACCATTCGCAAGCATCTGAAAATGACCTTCAATCCCAAATTCGGGAGAATAGGAATGATCAGCTTCCCATATTGGATTGCATTCGAATGGTTGGCGCCGTTAATTCAGGTTGTTGGAATTGCTTACGTCATCGTTCTGACGGGCTTGGGCCTTGTGGATTTTAAGGTATTTCTTATCATGACTCTTTTCGTATTATCTTTTGCTGTGATGTATGCGTTTTACGCAGTTCTCCTCGAATCGATTTATTACAATAAATACAAAAACCTGGGGTACTTGACAACGACACTCTTTCTGTCGATATTGGAAGTATTTGTATATCAACCCATGAATACTTTTTTTTCGCTACAGGGTAATATCGATTATTTTTTCAGAAAAAAGAACAGACATGCATGGGGCAATATGCAGCGAAAAGGGTTCGCATCGTCAAACACTCAAAACTGATTTTTTTAATTAATGACAAACAACATAAATAAATTCTTATGAATCAGAGTAGCACCAATCATGAAGACATTAATTATCTTCCTTTTATGTTTGGAATCGAAAAAATAGACTCAGATCATCGACTTCTGATTGGCATTTTTAATCGCATGTCCGAAAAGGCAGACCAAAAAGAGTCAAACGATTTCATGAAAATTATCGACGAATTGGAAAAATACAGCAACTATCATTTTGCCAATGAAGAAACGCTGATGAAAAAAGCCAATTTCGCCGAAATTGATGAACACGTCATCCAACATCAAATCTTCCGACAAAAAATTGATGCCTTCAAAACTTCTATTCAATTTGGGAGTTCGACACTCCAATCCGAAATTGTAGCTTTTCTTCGGAAATGGCTACTGAAACATATTATGGAATGCGACGCAAAATACGTGCCTTCAATAAAAAAATACCTAAATCAATAAGAAAAGACTAATCTACCTTAATGAGGTAAAATCTTCTTTCATAAATTTCGATTCAAAAAAACTTCACCCCGTATAGATTCGATATTTCGACTAAATTTCCTTCCGAAATATTGCCCGAACATGCAATCACGTTCTACTATCACCGACCTTTACAAGAACGAATTTTAATCGTTTTACGCGTATATTGAAAATTATCATGTATTTTTGCCTTTCACCTTTTTTTAAAATAAAACCATGCATCGAAAAAATATTTATTGGGCGGTAATATTACTTGTTGCCCTTGTATCGTGCAAAACGAAAACCGATCAAACTGCAATGAATAGAGAAAGATTTATTTCAGAAAAGCAAGCCGACAGAGTGGTTGCTCAACTTAAAGATTCGTTGGGACAAAGCTATGCCTTCCGAATTGAACGGGGCGTGCATCAGGTAGCCGATTTGTGGCGCGAGAGCGACGGATCGGAAGATGACTTCTCAACCTTCTGCAAAACCAATTTTGTTGCCGATACGTCCAAGTTGAATACATTGTTTACCAAGTTGGAGCGCAATTTTGAGATCCTCAGCGGATATTTCAACAACATAGATCTGAAACTGAAAGAACCGCTGCACCTTGCCGGTCCCGACATCGAACCCGTGGACATGATGTTTGGTGGATATGACGTTACGGCACATCTTGCCGATGATTTTTTTGCCAACAAAATTGCTTTTCTCACTACGCTCAACTTCCCTTTTTATTCACTCGAAGAAAAAACAAAACTCGGGCCTTCTTGGACGCGCAAAGAATGGGCTTTTGCACGCATGGGCGACCGATTCATTTCCCGCGTTCCTGCCGACGTGCAGCAACATGTTTCGCAAACCATCACGGCTGCCGATGCTTATATTTCGGATTACAATATCTATATGGGGAAATTACTGAACCAAAATGGTAAAACTCTTTTTCCGGAAGATATGAAGTTGATTTCGCATTGGGGGCTTCGCGACGAGTTGAAATCGGACTATGCCGATTCAGTGAATGGGTTGGAAAAGCAGCGCATGATTTATCGCGTGATGCAGCGCATAATCGACCAAACCATTCCCCAACAGGTGATCAACAACGGAAAATATACCTGGAATCCCGAAACAAACCAAGTGTATGAAAACAATCGAGAAGTAACCGCTACGGCCGAGCCTGATAAGCGCTATGAGGTTTTGCTCGAGAACTTTAAGGCAATGAAGCAGCTCGACCCCTATTCGCCACATTATCCTACGCTGCTGCTTCGTGCCTTCGACGGTTCAATGGAAATCCCGCAAAGCGATGTGGAAACTCTTTTCAAAACGCTTTTGTCATCTCCCCAAGTGAAACAAGTGGCTGCATTTATCAAGGCACGATTGGGGCGCGATCTCGAACCCTTCGATCTTTGGTACAATGGTTTTGAATCGCGTGGTGGGATTCCAGAAGAACAATTGTCGGCGATAACTTCGAAAAAATATCCCAACGCGGCAGCGGTTGAAGCCGACTTGCCCAATATTCTGATAAAACTTGGATGGAAACCCGAAAAAGCTCGTCAAATTGCTTCGCTCGTAACCGTTGATGCATCTCGCGGTGCAGGCCATGCCTGGGGTTCGGCCATGCGTGGCGATAAGGCGCATTTGCGTACCCGCATCGGTGAAAACGGCATGGATTACAAGGGCTACAACATCGCGGTGCACGAATTTGGACACAACACCGAACAAACAATCACGATGAACGATGTGGATTACTACATGCTCAATGGCGTTCCCAATACCGCGTTTACCGAAGCCATCGCCTTTCTGTTTCAGAAACGCGATTTGGAATTGCTCGGGTTGAAAAATCCGAATCCGGATGACAATTATTATTTGGCGCTCGACAATTTTTGGTCGGCTTACGAAATCATGGGCGTTTCGCTGGTGGATATTCGGGTTTGGGAATGGCTTTATGCGCATTCCGATGCTACTCCCGCACAGTTGAAAAATGCCGTCATCGATATTGCCAAACAGGTTTGGAATTCCTATTATGCCGGCATTTTGGGCGGAAAAGACGAAACGCTGCTCGCCATCTATTCGCACATGATCGATTATCCGCTCTATTTGCCCAATTATCCGATGGGACATTTGATTGCTTTTCAGATCGAACAACAAATTCGCGGCAAAAATTTTGCAGACGAAGTTACGCGAATGCTCATGCAGGGACGCATCATCCCTCAATTGTGGATGCAACATGCCGTAGGCGACAAAATTTCGGTGAATGCGCTGTTGAAAGCTACCGATGAAGCATTGATCGCTTTGCAAAAATAGAATGACCGGGTAGATCATGGGACGAATGTTTGTGTGATGCAGAAAATTCGCTCCCTTTTGCAGGAATAAACATTTTATTGCTAACTTTGCAACGATTTTAGGCTAGTGTATAAAAAAGAAGTTAACGGCTGATGTTCGTTGAATTCGTAATTTGGAAAGCTGCCGGAGTGGTCGATCGGGCTTGACTCGAAATCAAGTGTACGGGTAACCGTACCGGGGGTTCGAATCCCTCGCTTTCCGCAATTTGCATTGTAAATCAATGAATCGAAACGTATATACACGGATTTATACACACTTTTAAAGAGGAACTACTTTTGCAGCTCCTTTTTTTTATTTTATTTTTTGAGATAGGATGAATTCGGTTTATAAATGCAACTTCAAACGTTATTTCTCTTCTATTCTATATCTCCCTGCAATGTGTGGATTAAGAAAACACCGGTTTTTTTTATCCTTTTCCCCACAGTTTTCGCATCAACTCGCGCATTTTGGCTTCTGACGGATTGGATTGTGCCTCCCAAAATTGATGATTCTTAAGCTGCGACGGAAGATAGTCCTGCTTAACGAAATTGTTTTCGTAATCGTGCGCATATTTATAATCTTTGCCATAATCCAGCTCCTTCATCAACGAAGTAGGTGCATTGCGCAAATGCAACGGCACAGGAAGATTTCCGCTGCGTTGCACCTCACTCATGGCTGCATCGATAGCCAGTATCGAGGAATTGCTCTTGGGTGAAGTTGCCAGATAGATAGCCGTCTCGGCTAAAACGATTCGTCCTTCGGGCCACCCAATTTTCTGTAAGGTATCGAAACAGGCATTGGCTAGAAGTAGTGCATTGGGATTAGCCAATCCGATATCTTCGGCCGCAAGAATCACCAATCGTCGAGCAATAAAAGCCGGATCCTCGCCTCCGGCAACCATGCGTGCCAACCAATAAACGGCTGCATCCGGATCGCTCCCGCGAATGGATTTGATAAATGCCGAAATGATATCATAGTGCATTTCTCCACCTTTATCGTAAGCAGCAGGATTTTCCTGCAACCGCTCAGTCACTTTTTGGTCGGTGATAACGATTTCGGCAGATGTTTCGGCCGAAACCACCAATTCGAGAATATTCAGCAATTTCCGGGCATCTCCTCCCGAAAAACGAAACAAAGCATCGGTTTCAGCGACACGAATATTCATTTCTTTGAGAATGACATCTTCGGTGATTGCTTTATGGAGAAGTTCTTCCAAATCCTTCTTCTCCATCGGTTTAAGCACATAAACCTGACAGCGGGACAAAAGCGGACGGATGACTTCGAAAGATGGATTTTCGGTAGTAGCACCAATCAATGTGATAGCTCCTGTCTCAACGGCATGAAGCAACGAATCTTGTTGCGACTTACTGAAACGATGAATTTCGTCGATGAACAAAATAGGACTTGTCGCTTCGAAAAAACGACTGTTTCGAGCCTTATCGATGACTTCACGCACATCCTTCACTCCCGAATTGATGGCACTCAACTTATAAAAAGGAGCTTTGACAGCGTTAGCAATGATGTTGGCCAAGGTAGTTTTACCCACGCCGGGAGGTCCCCAAAAAATAATCGACGGCACCCTACCCGACTCGATCATTTTACGCAAAACTGCACCCTTACCTACCAAATGTTTTTGGCCGATAAAATCGTCAAGTGATTGTGGACGAAGTCTTTCAGCAAGCGGTGCACTCATATTGTTATTTCGTTACTATCCATGCAAAGATAACGATTTTCGGATAAAAGTGGTTCAAACGAAAAATATCCGTTCGTCCCCGAAAGCACAAACGGATATTATAAGCAGTTATTCGCAAATTTCAAATCAAAATTTGTCGGCAATAACGCATACAAGTTCGCACTTCCTTAACTGAGGTCGACCAGGGCACAACGGGATATTCCAGCTCGATATCGCAATAGATCGGCCACTTATTGTCACGCACCAAATGCAAAATTTCTTCGAGCGGAGTTTCACCCTGTCCCCACACCTGATTTTCGTTTTTCTTCCATTCATTTGTAGCAGACGTTTTATCTTTCAAATGAATGCTGACAATTCGATTGTGATACTTTCTGATGAAATCAACAGGATTTAAGCCGGTAGAGCCAAAATAATGGCCGGCGTCGAAATTCAACATATTAGCCGGCGAATAGGCAAGGTATTTATCCACGTCAAAACCCGGTTGAGCAAACTGAAAATGGTTGTGCAGAATGGCATACATTCCGTTTTTGGCTGCAACCGGACCCATCAAACGTGCATTTTCGTCGTTCAGTTCATCGCTAATGCCGACTGCACCCAGAGCCTTTGCCACTTTGAACGAATAATCGAGATCTTCCTCAGACTTTCCGGCAGTCCATTTATAAATATGAATGCCGATACCCGCATCGTTAAACTTTTTGCGAAGTTGCTTGTATTTTTCAACTGTGCCTTGTGTTTTTCGCCATTGTTTCAATTCGGATTGATAATCCGCAATGGCTTTTTTCTCTTCCTCTGTCAAAGGATTTTGAGCATTGGGAAATCTTCGAACAGGATTTTTGGGAGCGCCCAAATATTCTTCAACTCCGGTTCCCATAAGTTCTATTGAGCTAATGCCGGCATCGATACAGGCTTTAAGCGTTGCTTCAAGACCACCACTCAAGTCTCGAAAGCTGTAAGTGATGGCTCCGATCTGCACACCTGCAAATTTGGAGTTGGGCAAAACCTTTGGAGTTGCTTTTGTGATATTCGAAACATTGTTATTCGCGGCAAATAACGATGGATGAACAGACAATAAGGAACCGGCAGTGAGTAAAGCCGAAGTCCCCAGAAAATTTCTTCTCGACAAAATCTTTTCGTTTTTCATAAGCCTATTATTTAAAAATCATTGAGAAACAAGATAAACAATCGTCTGATTCACTTTCGTTTTTTGAAAAATCTCGAAATCAGATAAACGATCAATCGGATAATCGCAATCAACACATAAAGCGCAAGCGCGATGATAATGACATATCCGATCTGGGTTATTATTTCGGCCCAAGAGGTTTTGTAGATTATAATCGCAGCAATATTAAGCAAAAAAGAAAAAGCAAAACATATAAGTAAAATGCGCAATTCCTTTTTCTGGCGTCGAACCGTTATGACAATGTCTTTCATATACTCAGAATTTTAAATGGGGAATTTTGTATTCGTCAGGGAAATCGACTTTTCGCTGCTCTTTCATCGCCTGATTGCCCAACAGACACAACATAGTAGAGCTATAGCATTCTTCGACAATGTCTTTAGCCTTTTCGCCCGTAATTACCGATTGGCAAAAAGCAGAAATCAAATTGTCAGAGCCATCGTTTTCGGCGCCTACCATGGAACCGCCACTCGTGGTATGAACCATTCCCTCAATTACATAATGGGGCTTTTGCTTCGATGCCGTTTCGGGCACCCAACTGGGTCCGGCTATCGGCACAGTACTGAAGACACGCTTTTCGACGTTATTGATGAGTTGCAGAATGCCGGGTGCCGGCGCAACATCTTCGAAAAAATATTGACCTTTTTCGAGTTCCATAGTACCTTTGTGCCCCAACACCTGCTCACCCAAGCCATTGAATTTATTCGAGATAAGCGATTCGTATGTTGTTTTCACACCATTTCGATAATGATAAGTCAGGCTGATGCTGTCGTAAACCTCGCGGCCATCTTTCCAAAAAACAATATCACCCATTCCTACTACCGATTCGGGGATACGCTTCATCGCCCAATTAGAAACTTCCAACTGGTGGGTTGCCAATTCGGTTGTCAATCCACCCGAAGATTCCCAATAAAGACGCCAGTTGATTTTCCGTTCCAATTCGGGAGAAGGCACCGGCCTTCGCCAGTCGTTGTTGCGAAACCAGTGACAACGAATGCCTACGATGTCGCCAATCAGCCCGGAATGAATCATGCTCAATCCTTTTATATATTTTTCGTCGAACAGACGCTGCATTCCGAAATACAATACTCGATCAGTATGAAGATAGGCCTCGTAAATAGCCTTGCATTCATCCATCGTAAGCGCCATCGATTTTTCGCAAAAAGTATGCTTTCCGGCTGCCAACGAATCGAGCACCATCGGTGCATGCCAATTGAGTGGAGTACATATAATAACGCCATCTATATCTTTCGATTCCAGCATCTTCCGATAATCGGTATATGTTTTGGCTTTGGGACACAAATCAGATGCAGCTTTAAGATTTGGAGGATAATTGTCGCACAAGGCGACGATTTCGGCGTGCGGTATCCGCAAAAGGTTCAGGATATGATACTGTCCACGCGAACCGGTTCCCAAAATAGCCACTCTGGCCTTTTCGTTTTTTATTTCCGACAATTTGTCGGTCGTAAAAGATTGCAACCAAGGCACAGTGATCAGCAATGCCGTGCCACCGGCTATATATCCCAAGTTTTTGATAAACTGTCGAAGTTCGAGATCTACTTGTTTTGTATTTTTATCGGTACTCATAATTTATTAAAGAATATATTCTCTGAAAAGCACATGGTCGAAATGCGCCAGGATTTTTCCCTGTTCCTCAGGATTGGCAATCATCAAAGCGGTGCTCAATACTTCGGCGTCGAACGAATTTTGTGTTACGACGCTAACTATTTTTTCGTCTTCAATAAATTGATGTGTTCCGGGATTGACGATATGCTTCAGATGAGTCGGCATATTGCCCGATGTAGAAAGCGCCTCGTCGCGCAATTCGATTTCGTCCACAATTTCTCCCGGGCGAAAAGGATTTTCGATACTTATTTTCCAACAATCGCCAAAGGGGTGATGCCCCAACGCCAACACCGAACTGTTACCAAAATCGATTAAGGCATCTTTTATCTCCGCTTCAACTAACAGTTGCTTCACTTTTTCGAGGGCATATCCTTTGGCACAGGCTCCAAAATCAATCGAAACATTTTTTGCAGAAAACGAAATTGTTTGATGTTCCACATCGAGATGGACGGCATTGAAATCGGACAAAGTAACATCGAATAAGCCCAGCGAAAGATTGTGGTAACGCTTGCAACTTATCAAAACAGACATCAATTCGTCGCTTGCAATCACACTTTCGGTTGCCGCTCGTAAATTTACGGAATAAATTTCACTTTCGATGTCAAACCGATTGAACATTTTGTCCAGTCGCGATAATTCGGCAACTACTCTTTGCCAAACCAGTTCACACAACGCTTTGTCCGTTTCGATGAAAACGGCGTCCAAACGAGTGCCCATAATATTGAGCAACGAACCGTGAAAAAGAGAGGAAGCATCGTAATAGTGCGAGTAGGCCGTATTCATCGAAAAAAGATAAAGAACCGCTCGCAGCACACGACACGGTCCTTCCATTGAGTTATGTCGATATCGTGATTATAAATTACAACTCTTTGATTTTGATATTCTGAAACCAAACTTCGTCACCATGATCCTGCAACAGAATATATCCCTGTTCGTAGTTCCCAAAATTCGGCCAATCTTTGTATTTGCTATAGGCAACCAGAGCGTTCCACATCTGATTGTTGCGTTCGTATTCGATAATTTTGACGCCGTTTAGCCAATGTTCCACATGATTACCTTTCACCACGATCATAGCAGTATTGAAGAAACCGGGCAAAAAAGGTTTGTCCTTCGGAGCAGGAATCAGGTCGTAGAGCGAACCTAATGTTCTGTTGCCATTAACCCCAAGTTTGGCATCGGGATGTCGCAAATCATCGAGAATCTGATATTCACATCCGATAGCCGATCCTGTGCCTTTATTCAACGTAGGATCAACGAAGTATTTGATGCCACTGTTGGCTCCCTCGGTTATCTTGAAATCGACTTTCAGAATGAAATTCTTATAAAGTCGTGTTGTGATAATATCGCCTCCGTTAGCCGATTCGCCCCCATTTCCTTTCAAAACTTTCAAGATGCCATTTTCGATAACCCAACCTTTTTGAGGGAATCCATCCAATTTGGCACCACGCCATCCTTCGGTAGTCTTTCCATCCCAAAGCAAACGCCAGCCGTCTTGTTTTTCTCTTTCGGAAATAGTGTTAGCTATTCGATTGATTTGCTGAATGCTATTGTTTTCAGGAGTTTTAAACTGATCGAGATTTTCGGTCATGATACGAATATTGCGCCACGAAACGGTTTTGCCTGCCAACGATTGATTATTGCCAATGCTATGAACCTGCAATGCAATGAATCCCGATTTTGTCATATCGTCCAACAAATCGGCACATGCGATGCCGTTAACCCACGTGCGGATTGAATTGCCGATAGCTTCGATGCGTGCCGAATTCCATTCATTGCTTTTAAATGCTTTTTTCGCATCAGGATTGTAAGTGAGTGGATAGAGCCATCCACGCCGCGCTTCGTCGTAAACACCTCCCGTCCAGGCACGCTCCGAAGGGTCGATTTCGAACTGATAGCCATGAACTCGACCATTGTTGTATTCTTTCAGACTGTTGCTGCGAAACTGCACGCCCGAATTGAGTCCGTCATCCACTTTGAAATCGAATTCGAGGATGAAGTTGTCATACATTTTGTTGGTAGCCAAAAAAGTATTCGGAGTACCCGGTTTGGATATGCCGACAATTGTTTTGTCTTTAACTTGATATTCGGCTGTGCCATTGAGCTTTGTCCAGCCCTTCAGATTTTTGCCATTGAACAGATCCTGCCATTTGGCTTCCTGTGCCGATAGCGAAAATACGGCAACCATAGCCAATACGAATAAAATGCTTTTCTTCATTGTTTAATAGTTTGAAACAGATATTTTTATATTTACAATTTGTAGAATTCTTCCCATCCTTTGCGAGGCGGTATTCCGGTGAGGAAGGCGTCGGCAAAGGCATCGTTGGTAACATGTTTGGTTTTGCGGTCGAAAACTATTTCCCGATTGAGTCGCTGAGCCATCACCCCGAGCGTGAATACCTGGCTCAAAGGACCCGAAATCTCGAATGGCGAACGCGTTTTTTCTTTTCCCTGACAAGCCAAAAGGAAATTGGCAAAATGGTTGGACGGACTTGGTGGCACTTCAGGCAGTTTTTTCGCCATCTCTTTTGCTTTTTCTTCCGGAATAATCGAAAGAGTGCTTCCATGAGAACCACCCTTGAAAGTCAGCTCCTTGCTGTAAATCTCTTTCCCGGGATTTAGTTTTGCAGGTTGAATTTTTCCTCCGCCCACCGAAGGAATATTTGGATCGAGTTCTGATACGCCATATTCTTCGGGAACGGGTGGAATATTGTTGATTCCGTCGTACCATGTAACAGTAACCGGCGGCATCTTTCCACGAGCAGGAAATTTAAATTCGAGCGTGGTTGACATGGGAAAGAAATAATCGTTATGTCCTTCGAGTTTTATAGGATTAACCTCTTCCGGTAGGCCCAAATCGAGAAATTCGTGAGCCGTATCGAGGATGTGAGCTCCCCAATCACCCAGTGCACCCATCCCAAAATCGTACCAACAACGCCACTGACCATAGTGGTAGTCCTTGTTATAGTCATGATAGAATTGTGCCGAAAGCCAGGTATTCCAATCCAGTGTTTCGGGAATAGGTTCAGCAGCCGGATATTTGTAGATGTTCGGATCCCAGCCATGCCAACGACGCGAGTTGTTCATATGTGCAGTGATCGCCGTCACATCTTTGATAATTCCTGCTTCTTTCCAGGCTTTGAACTGAAAATAGTTGGCATCGGAATGTCCCTGATTTCCCATTTGGGTAACCAAATTAGGATGTTTTTTTGCCATTTCGATCAAGAGCTCCGATTCGTGAAAAGTTCGCGTAAGCGGTTTTTCGACGTACACATGTTTCCCGAGAGAAAGAGCCAGCATACAAATGGGGAAATGCGAAAAGTCGGGGGTTGCTATCGCAACAGCTTCGATCTCGTTTCCCATTTTGTCGAACATTTCTCTGAAATCCTTAAACCGTTTTGCATTGGGAAATTTTGCCAGAGCATTTTTAGTATGTTCTGCACCCAAATCCACATCGCACAAAGCTATTACGTTGGCCAAACCCGTTTTATCGAAATCATTGATGATTTCCCATCCACGATTTCCAACGCCGATATGCGCCAAATTTACTTTTTTGTTAGCTCCAACAACTCGGCTGTAGCTTGCTGCGCTCATTTTTGTGGTAACTCCGCCCAAAGCAAGTCCCGCCGAAGCAAGGGCCGCATTTTTGATAAAATCTCTTCGAGTAGTCATAAAAATAATATGGTATTTTGTGAAATAATTTATTCGTTTTTGAGATGTGTAAAGATAAATAAAATAGGATTTTTGTCGCGGGAATTAAGGTATTTTACCATTATTCATATCTCGTTTATAAATGGAATTCAGGTAGTAACCAATCTCTTCGATTCAACTACCTGAATTCTTTTTGTTAACGCCTATTTAGGGCCCAATACCGTACCATCTTTTGGTACAATCAAAGGTTCAACATTTTTTTCAGCTCCAGGATAACCAATATTTTGATTAATTACACCCTTAATATTTGTATTAATAGCATTTGCAGGCACCGGCCAAAGAACATGATGAACACTCATTTTATATTCAGCCCATTTATGTTTCACTCCTTTGTTGTAAAAGTTTGACTGCTTCATTATCCAATCGTAATAAAAGTTTATCCCTTCCTGCTTTACGTTTGAACTAGTACCCCCGGGTCCGGAAAAATTATCAAGTTTGTATATTCTACCGCCAAAAACTTCACAAGGTTTTCCAAACTTAGCATAAGTATAGGCAATTCGAGTCAATTCAGATTTTCGGTTTTCTTCATAGTAAAGTTCTCGGGCTCTTTCATCCAAAATAGCTCCTATATTGATATCGGAAGCTGCTAAAGGGTCAGCCCCTGCACGACTTCTTACAACATTAAGCATTATTGCAGCTTGGTCTGGTTGATCTTTCCAATAATAACATTCGGCCATCATAAGATAAACTTCAGCAGATCTGTAGATATACCAAGGCGTTTCACCACCTGCCCATTGTGTTTGAAGGGGATCCGGAACAAATAATTTGTAATGAGGCCATGAAAACCAGCATCGAATAGTATCTTCAACCGACATGGATGGGGATTTCACAAAGTTTTTGCCATACCATGGATTGTTGGATGTTTTTAAAGAAGGATTATTGTATCTTAAATCTTCAGGACTTTTCCAACTGTCGCGATTGTAAATTCCGCGAAGATCGTTTCTTTCCTTATTCGTCCATATTTTGTTGGTGTAATACCAAGTCGGACGTAATCGACCTATCCCACGTCCATAGTTTTTGTTCAAATCAAGTGAGAAATCGGTTTCATCAGCTGCGATAGTAACGCTTGTACCTGTTTTTCCATCGGGGGTTTTAATGGCACCACTATTCCAAAAAGGGACACCATTTCTCATCGTTTGAATTCTATCAGATCCATCAACTTGAGGATAAGAAACTACATACATTAATCCTTCTGTATTTGTCATGTCTAATTTTGCTTCAACACTGTGCAAATCATGCATTAAATTTGTATGCGCCTTGGTTTTATTTACTGTAAATCGTTGTGTCATCAAAGGATGTAAAGCGACTATTTCTTTTCCGACTTCAATGGCTCGATCAAACTTGCCTAAAGCCATACATACTTTCATTAATAAGACCCCACAAGCCGATTTAGAAGTTCTTCCTCTGTCAACTTTTTCAGGAACCCATTGATATGCAAACTCGAGTTCAGGCAGCATTTTTTCCAAGATTGACCATCTGTCATACGTATAAAAATCGTATTTGGGTTCTGTGATCTCCCAATCTAAATAAGGAACATTCCCAAATTGATGAGTTAGTTTGTAATATCGATATGCTCTTTGAAAATAAGCTGCGCCCAATACAGCATTTCTTTCGGCCTCATCTTTGTATTGTGCTTGGTCTATACGTGCAATGATGACATTCGCATACTTGATACCCTTATATCCTTCATACCAATACCAGCCTACGCGAGTGTAATCGGTGCTGTTAAGATTTGCATCGGGTAGTAAAGATACATCCAAATCCATCTGTGGCCCGGCTTTGTCTGTTGTCCCTTCGACAGCCATGTCCGAAAGTATGAACTCTGTTAATATTGGAGCTCCATCGCCAAAATATTCATGTCTCATATTTCTTTCGCAGGTGGTCAATCCGGCATAAAATCCGGCAGCATCAACATACGTATTTTCGGGAGTATAAAAAGAAAGAGGTTTTGGATCGAGCCAGCTTTCACTGCAGCCGGATAGCATAATGAAGGGGCAAACTGGCAACATTATTAACTAAAGTTTCGCACTTCGCTTTAATCTAAAGAATTCCTCGAGGCTTGCCTCGGGGTCAATCCCATAGAAACCAAAGGTTTCTAAAGATAAAGCGTTATCTTAGTTTGTATGGAAGACGAACATATT
>NZ_RXHS01000023.1 GCF_004138125.1 Seramator thermalis | reverse complement strand
TTTTGGTAATTATGCAGCTAATATACTCATTTTTAATGATATATTAGACAAAATATGCTGCTTTTTTTCTTTTTTTATCTCTTTTTTCTCCTTTATTTTCAGCCCTTTCTGAAGTGCGAAACTTTAGTTATTAATAATATATGCTTGATTAATTTTTTCATGTCAATTCTATTTTAGAGTGTAAAATTCAAATTAAAATTGAAAGTGCGCGGAGACGGGTTGCTGTTCTCAGGATCCCAGAAATTCCAATGTGGTGCAAAAACAGCCACATTCCTTACAGAAAATGAAAGGCGCATATTCTGGATATAAGCTTTTTGTATAATTGATTTAGGAAAATCATACGAAAGAGTTACATTTTCGAGTCGAATAAAAGATTTCTCAACATAATTATTTCCTATGTTTTTTGATCCGATGCGCGCATAATCGTTTATTTTATTCTCCGGTGTCCAATAAGGCTGTACATATTCGGAGCATCGATCAGGAAAATTCGAACTATTTGCCGCACGATTAAAAGTATCGTATTGTCCCCAATATGAATAAAGCATGCATGAAAGAGAAATGTTTTTGTTAAAAATAAATTCATTCCTGAAACTCCATCTATAGCGCGGAGTTTTATATCCTTGAAATATGCGATCAGCATCAGTCATTACGCCATCTCCATTTTGATCTTTATATTTGAAATCGCCCGGCTGCAAACCATATTTTGCAGCTTCAGCAGCTTCTTCTTTCTGCCAAACTCCAACACGTTCATAATCCCAAATTCTATCTGGATCTTGGCCTATGAACCAACGATTCTTCAAATCGTCGGCCTCTTTTTGACCAATGACATTTCCCTCTTCGTCTTTTATATCAACCATATCTCCATATAGTGTAATAATTTTTCTCCTGTTCGCAGAAAA
The DNA here is from genome assembly GCF_004138125.1 of Seramator thermalis. GTDB lineage: Bacteria > Bacteroidota > Bacteroidia > Bacteroidales > Dysgonomonadaceae > Seramator > Seramator thermalis. The sequence goes on along the minus strand of NZ_RXHS01000023.1, from coordinate 24,216 downwards.
ATTCCCCGAAATATTCCATGTAAATTTTGGTTGAGAAACAGGAGTTACGTTAACGGTGGCTTCAAAACCTTTATTTTGCAGTTGGCCTAAATTGGCAGCAACACTATTAAAACCGATTATTTCAGGTAAAGCTCTGTCTACTAATAAGTCGTAGGTATTTGCCGAGTATGTATCTAAAGATCCACTGATTTTGTTGTTCAAAAATGAAAAATCTAGTCCAACATTAAATGATGCTGTTCTTTCCCATTTTAGATTCGCATTCGACATTCTATTCACATAAACTTGAGACGTGATATAGACATTCCCATTTTGATCGATGTAAGGATGCGGACCTGAAGTCATATCAGATAGTGCTTCGTATTCTCCAATATCACGATTACCATTTTCGCCCCACGAAACGCGCAACTTTCCATAATCAAACCATTTGGTTATTGGCTCCGCAAACTTTTCTGAGGTGAAAGTCCAACCAAGAGCAATAGCAGGGAAAACAGCTCTCGGATTTTTCTGCCCGAAAGCCGAATAACCATCTCGACGAACAGATGCAGTTATCATATACCGATCTTTAAGCGAATAAAACAATCGTGCCATCAAAGCATCACCAGTCCTATAAGTATCATTACTTGAGTTAAGAGGAACTGTGCCTGCCTGCATTCTATGATAGCCCAAAATATCACTTGGCGAAAATTGGGAAGAAGTCATGGTCTGAGACCAATATTGTCTTTGTTCCGCATTTATAAGAAACGTAGCCTCAAAATTATGTATTTGATTTAATCTCTTTTTCCACCGGAGAATGTTATCAATTTGCCATGAATAAATTTTATGTGTTGTTCTCTCTGCAGATCCGCCATTTGCTGCCCAAACAAAGTTTTTAGAGGAATCGTGGTTATAATATTCTCTCCATTCAAGATAAGGAGTATAGTTGAATTGATATTCAATATCGAATGGCAAACTGAGTATCGCATACAGGTTTGCATTCAGTGTATTATACAGATCTTTTCTGTCACGATACATGTTGTCGAAAAATGGATTGACGGGAGTCACATCCATTGTGGGATATCGCCAGAGATATTTGTCAACGCTTGTATTTCCAATCTCATCGGCTCCATAAGGAGAAATTCTGACCATTTGTTCCCAGTCACACTGCAAAAATCCTTCATTTCGTTGAGAAAAACCTGAATTCAATCCAACCTTGAGAAAAGACGTAATATTTGATTCCAGATTCAAACGTGTTCGAAATGTAGTAAAACGATTCCCAACAATAATCCCTTCTCTATCAGAATAACCAAGAGACCAATAATAAGATGCATCGTCTGTTCGATTCGATATACTAGTCTGATAATCTTGTTGTAATCCCGTATGAAAGACCTTTTTTGCCCAATCCGTAACTCGATTATTCATGTAATTATCTATTTCAGGCGATTTAAAGTCAAGCCGCGCCAACCATGTCCTCAACAAATCTTCTTCTGTGAAAGTTTCAACAGGGTCTTTCTTGTCATAATTATACCAGTCTTTCTGATTAACTGACTGCAACTTGCGGGGATCGTTGAACATTTCAGGATATTTAGCCAAATATTCATCACTATTTTTGCCAATTTCATAAGCTCTACGATATTCAACAAATCCTTCAGGTCCGAGAAGATCAGGCTGGTTAGCAGACGTTACGACTCCCAACGAAGTATTAAAAGAAATTAGAGGTTTACCTCCTTTTCCTCCTTTTTGAGTTAGAATCACAACCACTCCACTTGCGGCTTTTGCACCGTAAACAGCGGCTGAACTGGCATCCTTCAATACATCTATAGACTGAACATCCATTGGATTAATATCAGACAATGAACCTTCATAAATAACCCCATCCAATACAATGAGCGGCGATGAACCTGCCTTGAGCGTATTTTTGCCTCGTATTTGCAAGCTGGCATCTCCTTTCGCCGAATTAGCAAACCCTATGGATAATCCTGCAGAATTTCCTCTAAGCAAATCTTGAATAGAACGGGGACTTTCTGCTTTGAGACCATCAGTTTTGATAGTAGAGATTGCACCCGTTAAATCCTTTTGCTTCATCGTACCATAACCAACAACTACAACTTCATCCAAAAAACTTGTTTCCTCTTCCATTGAAATATTAACCACACTTCTGTTTCCCACGTTGATGATTTGTGTTTTAAAACCAATGTAAGATACGTTTAGAATTGGGTTTGATGTAGTCAATTTTAAAGAATAGTTTCCATCAACATCGGTTACAGTACCATTCGTTGTGCCAGCTTCCACTACATTAACACCGATAAGAGGTTCCCCTTTGTTATCTGTTACTCTACCCGTTATGATTTTTCCTGACTGTTGACTTTCTGAAATTCCTAAATTGTTCGGCTCTTTTGCTGAAGAGGAGAATAATGGAGTTGCGAATAGAATAATCATCGGTAGTACAGCAATAAGGCGTTTTAAATCGACAATTCCACTCCTTAGTTTATGGAGTGCCTTAAAACTTCTTTTTTTTACTTTCATGTTATTTATAAATTAAAGTGAATAATGAATATGAATAAAGGTTGTTAATCTATCAGCTTATCTTGAACCAATTGTAAGGCAGTAGTTGTTATGTAATATTTTGTAAGGGTATTTTTGATCTCCCACTCGGGCATATCCCGATTGACCAGATATTGAAAAAATTGCTGTGCCACATAGCCGAAATAATCTTCGTGACCGGGTCTGGACTCAATCGGAACGACAATATGATATTTTTGGTCGTTAATCCGTTCCAATGAAATAGAGGGATAGGCTTTCTGCAACCGAACAATTTCATTTTTCAGCTCCAAATCGAAAATCTGCTGATCAACTCCTTGGTTCCTCTCTACGTATAATTCCTCGATATATTTTGTCGCCTTGTTTTGATTAATCCGTACGGATGCCTTTGTTCCTGTTATAAGAGCGTTATAGGTATCTCCGGTACCGCTTGGAGCCTCAAAATTCCACATTACGGTTACTTGAGCGTTTTTATGATTTACTTCGTAATTAATTCTACCGTTGGCAAGTACATATAACGAACCGTCCTTGACATCCTTTTGTAAATAATAGGGAAAAACATTCAGTTTGGTCGATTTTTCAAATTCCGCTTGAGTTACTTTCGTGGGCCAGTGCTCAGCCGAGAGAACTCTTACGTTAGTTTTATAATCGATGGTAGAATCGGGAAAGCAAATCCAATGAATCAAATCGACCAAATGCGTAGAAACATCCACAATTCCTTCGCCTTGTTGCTCTACATCGTAAAACCATGCAGGTCGCAAAAGAGCGTTCCCCGAAACATTTTTATAGAAGTGATGCACACTCTCCAGTTGGATCGAAGGATTATCTTGACTTCCGGGCTCAAGTTCGCCAAAAAGCGTTTTGTTTTTCAATAATTCCCGTGAGATGGCATTCAAAACGTCATAGCGTTCGGTCATCACATCATACAGATAAACGCCTTTGATTCGAGCAGTATCGTAGGCCGCTTCCAGCATAGGGAATTTTTTTGCATCGATAACCATCGGTTTGTCCGAGAGAACATGATAGCCGGCACTTATGGACTGATGGATATATTCGGTTTTTTTCTGATTGTTTCCCGCCAGAATAACCACATTCCCTTTTTTATCGGCGATCATTTTCTCGAGATAATCGCTGTCGGCATAAACGACCGGTATCCAGCTTGTAGGATTTTCGGGCCGGTTATTATAATCTTCTATACTTGACAGGAATTGGTTCAATTCCTCACCTTTTGGCGCATACACATATACCGTGTCGTTGATTTGTTTTTGCGGAAATTTCAGCAGCAGACTGGCATGGAAATGCCCGGGATCAAGTATGATCAGTTTTATTTCTCCGCTCTTCCCCGTGAAAACCGTTTGCTGATGCGTTTCTTGCTTCTCTTTGTTTGCATTGCAGGAGATGAAGAACAGGGGAAAAACAATTATTCCAAACAGGTAAAGTTCTCTTTTCATTTGAATTTTCTTCTTTCTTTTAAAGCAATCTAACTGATTTTTATATAATCCGTTCCGTACGGAAATCGTTGGGGACGCCTTAACAGGGAATTTGCCTGTTCGTTGTTGGTGAATTTTTCCGACTTCGGATCCCACTTCAATTTCCCCGGAATTTTCATAGCGATATGGCTGATCAGGCAAACTGTGCAAGCTCTGTGTCCGATTTCTACGGGAGAAATAGGCTCTTTTCTTGATTGGATGCAATCCAGCCAGTTGCCATGCTGATTATCGCTTTGGTAGAGATGGATTTCGTTTTCTTTTATTTCGGAAGTAAGAATCTTCGGATCGCTGGCATCCAGCGCTTTTGCGCTTTTGGATTGGGTTACCGGATCGCTTGATGAGGCAACATAGCTTCCGCGAGATACGAAAATCCAACCATCGCTCCCTTCATAACGGATACCGTTGGGATAGCCTTGACTAATATACATGGTAATGCCGTTTTCGTATTCTGCTTTTACCATAAAGTCGCCGTGTACGTTCCAAAATCCCCATTTTGGAAATTCGCCTACAGCTTGCACGGAAACAGGCCCAGTATATTCCGTATCCATACCCCATGCGGCCGAGTCGATGTGATGCTGTCCCCAACCGGTAATCATGCCCGCACCAAATTGTTCGCAACGCAACCAGCCAGGTCTTCCGTAACCCTGCCGGGGATGTACCCGATCTTCGGTATAATAGACTTCCGGCGTGCTGCCCAACCACATATCGTAATTCAAATTCTGGGGAACAGGCATTTCTTTCGGATTTCCTCCCGGAGGGTCTCCCGGTAATCCTATTCTCACCGTATGAATTTTGCCTATTCGTCCGTTTCTTACCAATTCGGCTGCTATTCGGAACTGAGGTGAAGATCGCTGCTGGGTGCCGACTTGCAGGATGACGCCTTGCCGACGCACGACGTCGCTCAATAAACGCCCTTCCATTACGGTCAGCGAAGTGGGTTTTTGCAAATAAATGTCTTTTTTAGCCAAGGCTGCCTCAATGGCCGGTTGCGCATGCCAATGATCGGGCGTACTGATGATGACGGCATCGATATCTTTATTCGACAACAACTCCCGATAATCCTCATACATCTTTACATCGGAATAGGTGGTTTTGCCCGTTTTTTTCGAGTAAAAATCATCCACGTATTTTTTTCCATCGACCAATCGTTTGCTGTCCACATCACATACGGCGACAAACTGTGCCTGATCGTAGCGGATAGTTTCGGCCATATCGTGATCGCGCGCAATTCGGCCACATCCGATCTGGCCTATCTGTATTTTGTTGCTGGGTGCATTTTTACCGAACACGCTCGAAGGAACGATTGTCGGCATGACAATAGCGCCCATCGTTGTTGCTGCCATGTTTTTAATAAATTTTCTTCTTTCCATTTTTTATTTTTTATTCCGTTTTATACTTTTCGAATTCATCGGCTATCTTTGCCTCTTTGTGATCTCCTGAATGTACAATAACCCGATACCTTAACTTAACGGATTCTCCTTTTTTGAGCGTCATATTTTTATTATTGGGTGGCCAAAACATCGGCGTCGGCGAAAAAAAGCCGTAATCGCGCGTAAACCACGGAGAAGGATACCAATAATTGGAAGGGTGTTGCAGGATGGCAATTCCTTCGGACTTGTTCATCCGCGTTCCGTAACAGTCTATCCAGCCGGCCGATTTCCCGAAAGTCCCTTTTTCTTCACTGTTTCCCTCCGAATCGATCATGGTTCCCCCGTTAATCACGGCTAAATCGGGATCAATTCTTGCGCTGAATAAGGAATGGTTCGTTTTCTCTATGGTCACATCCATGAGCATTTCCATCGTGATATCGAAATCGATCTGAAATTTAGCTGCAGAGGGCGCCGAAATCGTAATCCGGCGTTTGTCCTTTATGGGAGCATCCGCCTGCTCCCTTTTCCAAATGCATTCGTTTTCTATAACGGCTTTCTCTCCTCCTGTTTCCAGAATGTTGACCCTCAAAGAAACAATCTGTCCACGTTCCAATCCTTCCTGCCAGTAATTTCCGCCGTTGACCCTGTCGCAGCCGAAAAACAACGAACTGTGATGGGGATAATTTGCGTTTCTCATCGAGGTGACGGAAGCATTCGAAGGGCCATTCACGGGGAAAAAGAATGGATATTTTTCATTCTCAGAAAAAATATAAGATGTAAATAGTTTTCCATTGATATAAAAATCAATCTTTCCATCTGTCTTGTCAGCTGTTATTACAGGTTGTGAAAAAGTGGAACTCGATACAATACACCAAATTGTAGCAGCGATATAAAAGCGTTTCATTTTATTTATTAGTAAAATTAATGATGGGTGCATTCCCAAAGGAATTCCAGTACAACTCGGCCGTCTCTTTGTCCATTTTTCCATCGAAAACGATCATTCGATAACGTAACGTGTAATTTTGATATGGTTCTATTTTCCAATCCTGATAACGAATTGGCGTGAACTCGAAAAACATGTCTCCTCTTCCTCCATTGGCATCGATCGGCCATACACGCATTGGTTCGGGATGCATTCGATTGGAAGGATGACTCAAAAACAAAATTCCGGATCGGCCCGATTTAGTCTCAGATTGACCTTCAACAATACACCAACGAGCCATTGAACCATCGGCATCCATTCGTGTTTTTCCATCCGAAGTAAGTACAGATGAATTGTCTTTTGTCCATTTTTCGGTTGCACGAAAGCCAATGCCACCGCCATAACGATAAGCTTCGAACAGTATGCCGCTATCAAGAGGTGTGTTAATAGTAGTAGTATAATCGATAACCCAAACCTTGTCGGACAAATTCCATGCTCGCACATCTAACTTTTCGTTCAGAGCAACTTGATCTTCGCCCTTATTCCCGAAGTCGATATGGTGTTGCGAAACTTCAAATTCTGTGAAAACCGGTCCCGTTACTTGCAACAATAAATCGGAAAATCTGACTGTTCCAAGGCCATCTCCGATATTCCAAAAGTCAACTTTTCGATGATTGATTTTTGTTAATGTCCATGGTCCCCATATACCAAAATGATGATAGTGATCAGGAGCCTGAATACGAGTCAATATTTCACCTTCGGGTGAAAACAAAGGATGAATGAATCCTGATTTTTTAAACAGGGGAGAGACGCCATCGGGAGGATTTATCGTGCTGAAACGATAGGCAAGTATGGGTTTATTCCGGCATTGCATTATCAATTCATCGTTGTTTTTCGTTAATGTTATGAAAGAATGAGGAAGTGGCATCCGATTTTTCTCTACTGTCTTAAGTACAAATTTGCGTTCCGATCCGGCTGAAGTCAAACCTTGCAGGATAAACCACAATTTCGAAGAATATCCTATTTCAAGCTGACAAGCAATCTCATTTTCTTTTCCATCGAGAATCTCAAACAACCTCAGTTTATCCGAAATGCTATCGCGCAAAATATTATCGAGCGGTATCGATAAAGGCTGATTCAAACTGCTCTTGTCAACGCGTACAGAAAAGCGCCATTGTTGTTGTGAAAACAAAACACATGGGAAAACAATTAAAAAGGAAAATAATATCTTTTTCATAGCTCAATTTTTTCAGCAGATCACACACCGCTAAACATACTAAACCCTCCATCCACAGGAAGAATGACGCCGGTAATGAATCGGGCAGCATCGGAACATAGAAATTGAACGGCGCCATTCAGCTCCGAGATGTCGCCAAAACGTTTCATCGGAGTTTTGTCCAAAATCTTACGACTTCTTTCGGTGAGCGATCCATCGGGATTAATCAAGACATTACGATTCTGATTGCCAATAAAAAAACCGGGAGCAATGGCGTTTACCCGAATATGATCGCCATATTTCATGGCCATTTCCATTGCAAGCCACTGAGTGAAATTTGTAACTGCGGCTTTTGCGGCCGAGTATCCGGGCACACGCGTCATAGCTGCCAATGCAGCCATAGACGAAACGTTGACAATCGTTCCACTTTGTTGCTGCGCCATCGATTTCCCGAAGATCAGCGAAGGATAAACGGCACCGTTCAAATTCAGATTCACGACTTCGTTCCAAAGTTCGAGATCCATTTCGAATACCGATTGATCGGGCTCTAATGTTGCTCCGGCAATATTTCCTCCGGCACAATTGACAAGAATATCAATTCGTCCCCATGTGGATAAAATAAGTTGGTTTGCATTCTCAAGTTCATGGATATCGAGAACATTCGCGGTTATGCCAAGCACATTGTCGCTTAACATTTTGAGTTCATCAACTCTTTTATCAACATGACTTTTGGTTCGTCCCAAAACCACCACTTTTACTCCCGATTTCACAAAACTTTCGGCAATGCTTCCGCCCAAAACGCCGCTTGCACCTGTTACGACTGCTATCTTCTCCGAGATATCAAAAATACTTTTGTCCATAAATATCTGTTTCTCAATTTGTATAAAATTTAAATTCATTTTTTCGAATAAACGGTAAACAAAGACGAGAACCTAAAGCTTGCCGTTTTCGCTAATTACCAAGGAAAATCTAATTCCGTTTTTTATGGCTTATGTTCAAAAATTTCCGGTAAATCCCCCGAAATAGGATATCATGAAATTTATTAATTCTGTGTACGTACACAAAAATATATGAAACAAAAAGAACGTGCAAATAAAATTAGTTAATTCTTTGCACGTTCTTACAATTTTAACAATACGACTACTCTCCAAATCGATCCTTATGAGCCCACAAACCCAGAGCAGGATTTGAAATAAAGAACACTTCTTCACCATCAGGTAAAGTATTGAATCCGTTTTTGAGGGTTTCTATCCGATATGCTTCGATGACCCGATCGATATCGCCCCATCGAAAACCAACACTTTCGATTTCTTCTTTTGTGAGATTCTCCGATGATTTCCCGGGACAATAAGTAATCGTGAATCGTCCTTCGGATGATCCATGTATAAGGTGCGCTGCCGCGCTCAAATTATTGCGCAGTTCCTCGTTTTCGGAAACGGCTTTCAGCGTAGCAGGCGTTCCATGATAACCGTATTTTCGGATAAGACGGTCGATCTCTTTGTCTTCCCCGAATTCTTTGAGAGCGGGGGCAAGCACAATCAATTCGCCACCATCGGCAATGGCCATGCGGGTACGATAAATGGATTTGTTTCCAAGCCATGTGCTTTTGAATTCGGTTGGATCGAGCCAAACAACGACTTTCTTCAATGGCTTTTCGACCATCTCAAAATTAACTTCCAGCGAAAGCCGGGCAGCCAAATCGAAAACCGACAAGTCGTCGCCAACGAAAAGTCCATAGGTTTGCTGATTGCCTTCCTTATTAACACCCACTACCGTCAAAACGTAAACTATCGGCAAATGCGATGCAAAATGATTAGAAGCATAATTGAAAATTTTACGTACAGGCGTATCCGACCTGCCCATCATACGCTCCATACCGTACACGGCACCAACAAAATGACTTTTGTTAATACCCTCAGTGCCCCCCGTACCGACGAAAATATTTTTATTGTAATTGGCCATACCGGCGACTTCGTGGGGTACAACCTGACCGATAGAAAGAATTAAATCGAAGTTCCCTTCTACAAGCAACCGATTGACTTGAGCAGGCCAGGAAAAATCGACTTTACCTTCCGAAACCTGTTTAACGTATGCTGCCGGAACTTCACCAAGCGTAATTACATCATGACGCCAATCGTGAATGCGAAATAAATTTCGGGGAGTCTCACCGAACATGTGATTGATCTGCTCGTCGGTCATTGGCGAATGCGTGCCCAATGCAGGCAGAACATCGGTCAATTTTTCCCGGTAATATTTCCAGGCAATTTCGGTAAGCTCGCCCGCACGACTTGGCAGTCGGGTATAATCGGGCGGAATCGCCAATACTTTTTTTCGGTCACCCAACTTATTCAATGCTTCGGTCAGTCCTCTGTGAAGATCATCGTTCGATAAATTATTTTGAGGTGAACCGTTTTGATAGTAAATCATCTTTTTTATAAAAAAAATTTCTTCAGCATTATTATGCTACCAAATGCCAAAGATGCAGATTAAGAATAAAATATTCCCGCCTGAAAAAGAATTTCTGACGGGAATATGAGATGAAAGTATTTATACTTGATAAGTGGACGAAGCGGTGCTTCCTCCATGACCGGTCCAGTCGGTATGGAAAAATTCGCCACGTGGTCTGTCTATTCTTTCGTACTGATGCGCACCAAAATAATCACGCTGAGCCTGCAACAGATTCGCCGGTAAACGTTCGCTTCGGAATCCGTCGAAATAGCACAATGCCGACGTCATGGCCGGAACCGGAATTCCGTTTTGAAGTGCCGTAGCACAAACCCTGCGCCAACTTTCCTGCGCCGACTGCACTGCCTGCTTAAAGAACGGATCAAGCAAAAGGTTTTCGAGATTAGGATTTTGATCGAATGCTTTTTTGATATCGCCCAAAAATACCGAACGGATAATGCATCCACCTCGCCACATCAAGGCAATGCCGCCATAATTAAGATTCCAATGATATTCTTTGGCAGCCTGCATCATCAGATCGTAGCCCTGAGCATACGAAATGATTTTCGAAGCATAAATTGCTTGTTCCAAATCATCGACGAATTGTTGTTTGTCTCCTTTGAAATTGGGTTTCGTGCCCGAAATTTCCTTCGAGGCTTTCACGCGAAGATCTTTTTGTGCCGAGAGGCAACGTGAAAATACCGACTCGCCAATCAACGTCAACGGAATACCCAAATCTAATGCAGCATCAACCGTCCATTTTCCGGTTCCTTTTTGACCGGCTTTGTCGAGAATTTTTTCGACCAGCGGATTTCCATCCTCATCTTTAAAAGCAAGTATATCACGAGTAATCTCAATCAGATAAGAATTCAATTTCCCCTCATTCCATTTTTTAAATACTTCGTGCTGTTCATCGTCAGTCATGCCGAGCAAATCCTTCATGAGATGATAAGCCTCGTTGATGATTTGCATATCGCCATATTCAATACCGTTGTGCACCATTTTAACGAAATGACCAGCTCCGTCTTCGCCCACCCAATCGCAGCAAGGTGTTCCATCTTCCACTTTAGCCGAAATGGATTGGAAAATATCCTTCACGTAAGGCCATGCAGCAGGCGAACCTCCGGGCATCATCGAAGGACCTTTTAAGGCACCTTCTTCACCGCCGGAAACTCCTGTGCCGATATAAAGCAATCCTTTACTTTCCACATACTTTGTTCTGCGAATAGTATCGGGAAAATGGCTGTTGCCCCCATCGATAATAATATCGCCCGGTTCAAGAAGCGGAATAAGCTGTTCAATGAAGTTGTCCACCGGTTGTCCGGCTTTCACAAGCATCATCACCTTACGCGGGCGTTCGAGCGAAGCCACCAATTCTTGCAACGAATGCGCACCAATGAAATTTTTCCCTTTTCCGCGTCCGTTAATAAAAGCATCAACCTTATCAACCGTACGATTGAAAACGGCAACTGTAAAGCCTTTGCTTTCCATATTCAACACCAGGTTCTCGCCCATGACAGCAAGCCCTATGAGTCCGATATCTGCTAATTTTTTCATTTTTCGAGTATAATTTATTTTTATGATGTCTTTATCTTTTTACCCGTGCATTGCCCTCCCAAATGCTCCAGATCATTTCTTCGTCAGCCGGTTGTGCATAATCGGTCAGGAATGTGGTTGCCAATGCGCCGCTTGCCCACGCAAACTGTATCCATTTCTCAGATGGCCATTGACGCAAGATAGCATACAGCAAACCACCTACAAAACCGTCACCACCGCCTATCCGATCCAGCACATTAATTTTACGAGGAACAATGGAATGCCAATTCTCATTTTCATAAACGATTGCGCCCCAAAGATGTTCATTTGCACTAATCACTTCGCGCAAAGTATTCGCAAATACCGATACATTCGGATAGATTTTAGTCGCATTCAGAATCATTCCCTTGAATGCATCCAGTGCGGATTCGATATTTTCACCTCCAGCTTTGGGACCTTCAATACCCAAACATAGTTGAAAATCCTCCTCATTGCCAATAAGGATGTCCGATAAAGATGCTATTTCGTGAAAAACGCCTTTCAATTCATCTTTTCGACCTTTCCAAAAAGAGTCGCGATAGTTGAGATCGAATGAAATGAGTGATCCATATTTTTTGGCGCTTCGAGCAATTTCGAGGCAAAAATTGCCCGTTTCGGGCGAAAGCGCCGCAATAAGGCCCGATAAATGAACAATTTGGGCACCTTCTTTCCCAAAAATCCGATCGAGATCAAAATCTTTCACATTGAGTGTACAACCCACCTCGCCGGCACGATCGTTGAGGACACGTGGGCCACGCAATCCAAAACCGCTATCGGCAATATTAAATTGATGACGATAACCCCATGGGCCACCTTGTGCCACTTCCGGACCTTCAAAATCCATAAAACGATTTTTTAAATCGGCTTTTATGAACTTCGCAATCGGACTATCTTTTACGAAAGTTGTCAAAACTTTTACCGGGAGCCCCAGATAGGAGCTAATGCTTGCCACATTGGTTTCGGCACTCGTAGCCTGCATTTCAAACATTTTGCTCACGTGAACAGGCTGTGCATTGACGGGCGTGATGCGAACACCCATACTCGTCGGTACAACCAACGCATATCGTGCATCTTTTCTCAATTCTAAAGCCATATTTTTATTTTGTTTTCTGATTAAATACTGAAAGCATCAAACCCTCCGTCAACAACGGCAAAAGTTCCGGTTACAAACTTAGAAGCATCGCTTACCAAATAATGCAGCGTACCGAGCAAATCTTCCGGAACTCCGAAACGGCGAAATGGAGTATGGGCAATAATATTTTTGCCGCGATCGGAATAAGATCCATCGGGATTTGTGAGGAGCGTGCGATTTTGTTCGGTAATAAAAAACCCCGGCGCTATGGCATTTACGCGGAAATTTTCGCCAAATTTTGTTGCCATCTCACCGGCCATATATTTGGTAAAGTTCGAAACGGCAGCTTTGGCTGCACCATAGCCGGCGACACGAGTGAGAGGGCGCAATGCCGACTCGGAAGAGATGTTGACAATGTTTCCGCGACCGTTTTTTACCATATTCTCGGCAAAAATCAAGGTAGGAATAACCGTTCCCATCAAATTCAAATCCACAACTTTCCTGAAATCGTCAATTTTAAGGTCGAAAATAGTATTATCGGGACCGATAATTGCTCCGGGCATATTGCCACCCGCGCCATTAATCAGTACATCGATCCGGCCGTAGGTAGCAATGATTTGATCGGCATTTTGTTTTAAAACCGCTTCATCGGTAACATCGGTTTGCACAAAAATGGCATCGCCTCCATCCGATTTTATCTTTGCCACCAACTCGTCTCCTTTTTGCTTATTTCGGGCTAAAATGGCCATTTTGGCACCGTGAGCTGCCAGATATTCGACCATGGAGGTACCTAATACTCCCGTTCCACCGGTCATGACAATCACCCTTCCCTGAATATTAAATAAATCGTACATATTGAATATATTTATGATATTTACCTTAGCTTCCTTTACGTTCTGTTGCAATATTTGCTATCCATTCGCTGCGTGCACGTACACAAAAATACAACTATCCATAAAAAATTTACAAAAATAGATCATAAATATCGTTAATGATAATCGAATGCAGGGTTATTAGCAAAAAAAATTTCACAACTTTATCCGATGTCGAAAATAACTGAAAAATACGCCTAAACTCAATTATTTATTGTTAATGCAAATCTCGCGAAAAGTTATACTAAAATGTTTTCACTATATTTGCTTGCTTTTATGACGTTTAAAATGCGAAATTGTAGTATATTTCTTATTTTCGTTATTGTTTTTCTGAGTTCATGCGCCTCGACGGTGAAGATTACATCGGTAGTCGAAAAGAACAAGGAAGGTGATTTTCTTCTGAAATGGGAGGTAAGCCCCGATCAGGAAGGACAGATAGATATATATTCGGCGATATCGGACAGTGCATTATCAAATTTTGTTCCTGTCAAAACGAGCCAGATCACTGATCAATTTGCAATCTTCAATCCCACGGGTGCCGGCATAAGGGAATATTTCTTCCTAAAAACCGGCAACACAACTTCCGGAATCATCGCCAATCGAATAATCGAGATGGATAACATCAAGAATTTCAGAGATATAGGTGGATATTTTACTATTAACAACGAACAAATTCGATGGGGCCGAATTTATCGGTCAGGAGACCTCAGCAGCGCAAATATTTTTGATAAAGAACGAATAAAAAGACTCGGTATAAAAACCGTTGTCGATTTTCGATCGAGAGAAAATGCTCAACTTCATCCAAACAGACTTGGAAATGGTATAAGAATAATAAGTTTGCCAATGTCGATGGGGATGGATACGGTAAATCAAAAAATTGAAAAGGGAAATTTCAGTCGCAGCGATGCCATCAAATACATACAAGATATGTACGTAGGAATTGTTGAAGACTACAAGCAAGAGTTTGCCGAGCTTTTCGATATCCTGATCGATGAAAGCAATTATCCGATTTTGTTATCCGGAGCGTTGGGGAAAGATCGAGTCGGTTTGGCGAGCTACTTCATACTTTATTCGCTTGGCGTCCCCGATTATATGCTCGAAGAAGAATACATGCTTTCGAATAACACTATTGACATAACCAAAGTTGTAGAAAATGCCGAAGGATACCCCGAATATATTCAAGAAGCATTGACGGCTGTTTTAACGGTTAATCAAGCATATCTGAATTATACTCTCGATTATCTCCGTGAAAAGTACGGATCGATCGATAACTATCTGCAAAAGGAATTGCGGGTAACAAACGGAAAGAGAAATATATTGAGAAAAATTTTATTGTATAATCCGTAAATTCAATTTCTTTGATCGATTGTTATCCGAAAAAATTCATTGTCAGAGAAGCTCATAAAAAATATTGGGAATAAAATGCAGCATAAACAATGCTTGAAAAGCTTTTCAATACCATTTGTCAAAATTTTTATAAACATTTAATGTTTGCAACAGTTCGGTATTTTTTCAGAAAGGTTACTCATAACTAATTGATTATTAGTAGTGAATTTGCATTACAAAATGAAGAATATAATCATCTGATTAAAAGGATATTACGTAAAAATTTACCGAACTATTGATGTATGATGAATTAAAATATAAACAAAAAGCAGCTTTTGCGCGTTGTTTAATTTAACGAATTCGAAAAATAAATTTTCCGTACACACAAATCTAAAATTTCTATCTTAGAACATCAACATAACAGTATGAAACAGAAACTTTTAATTAGAGACCTGACCTTGAGGGACGGGCAACAATCGGCATTCGCTACGCGAATGAATCAATCGCAAATCGACAAAGTTCTACCTTACTACAAAGACGCCAATTTTTACGCAATGGAAGTATGGGGCGGTGCAGTTCCCGACTCTGTAATGCGCTATCTGAACGAAAACCCATGGGATAGACTTGAAAAAATTAAAGCTGTAGTAGGAAATTCATCTAAACTGACGGCTTTATCTCGCGGTAGAAATTTGTTCGGATATGCTCCATATCCTGACGAAATTATCGACGGATTTTTCAAAAATGCGGTTGCTTCGGGGCTCGATATCATGCGGATTTTTGATGCATTGAATGATGTAGATAACATCAAGGCCAGCGTAAAATATATCAAAAAATATGGAGGTATGGCCGATTGTGCTGTTTGCTACACGGTTGATCCTAAATACGATGATGTAGATGAACCGGAGACAGAAAAGAAAAAAAAGGGGTTTCTGTCAGGATTATTTGGAAAGAAGGAAGAACCAAAGAAAAAACCGGCACATGAACCGGTCTTCACTGATCAATATTTTCTGAATAAAGCTAAAGAAATGCTTGACTTGGGAGCTGACATGATTACGATTAAAGACATGAGCGGGCTTATTCCTCCTTCGCGCGTAGCCACTTTAATGCCGCTATTCAAGAAAAATCTCAACGTCCCTATCGATTTTCATACTCATTGCACACCCGGCTTCGGTCTTGGAGCAGTACTCTCTGCGATCATTCATGGTGTTGATATTGTCGATGCAGTTATATGGAACTTTGCGGGTGGTCCTGCTGCTCCTGCTATCGAATTGATTTATATCTTCTGCAAAAAACTTGGCGTTGAATTAGACGTAAATATGGAAGCCGTAGCCAAGATCAATAAAGAATTGCTTTCGATACGTCATGAACTCGAAGCATTTGATGCCGTAAAACAGATACCCAAACCTTTCAATCCTCTTACCGATACTCTTCCTGCCGAAATCGATCGTGAATTTGATAAAGCGATCGAAGCAGCCAAACGAAACGACGAAGAAGCCCTACTCGATGCGTGTCACAAAATCGAGGCCTATTTCAATTTCCCTGCTCCGGACGAATTGGTGAAAAATGCAGAAATTCCCGGGGGTATGTACACCAATATGGTTGCACAACTCAAACAATTTAATTCGATGGATATTTTGGAAGATGCCATGAAGCTGATTCCAAGTGTGAGACTCGACTCCGGACTTCCTCCACTTGTAACTCCAACAAGTCAGATAGTGGGAGCTCAAGCCGTTGCTTCCGCACTGAATATCAAAAACGGGCGTCCCAAGTATGCCAATCCGTCAAATCAGTTCATTGCTTTGGTAAAAGGAGAATATGGCAAGACACCCGTACCCATCGATCCAAAATTCAGGGAACAAATAACGGGCTCGCCTGTCGAAACTCCCTACGACACTTCAAACTACAAAAAACAGGACAACCCTGTTTTACCCGAATATGGTGGGGTTCATTTGGCTAAAAACGAAAAAGACCAACTTCTGCTCGAACTTTTTCCAACGGTAGCAGCAAAGTTTTTGAGAGAATTACGCGAGAAGGAATTCAAAGAAAATTCGGCTTCCAAACAAACCGAAACAGTCAACGAATCTACTACTCAAGCCGAAAAAACAACGGAGCCGGCAAAAAAAGGCCGGAAAATGGAGAGTCCCATGCCCGGAATTATTTTGAAGGTTGAGGTTAAAAAGGGAGACATGGTGAAACGTGGCGATAGAGTACTCGTATTGGAAGCTATGAAAATGGAAAACGATATTTTGGCAGAATATACAGGCGAAGTCGTCAATGTTTTCGTTAATTCCGGCGATAGCGTACAAGCGGGAGCTCCACTGATTGAAATAGCCTAAGGATCTGTCTAATCGATAGATACCTGTTTAAAAAGCTGACCGGCAAGAATATTCTTGCCGGTTTTTTTAATGCTTAAATCTTAACATTAATGTAATTCATTCGTAACTGTTTTGTAACATTTAACGTTGACCTTTGTACAGAAATTTTCGCAAGCACTCATAAATGAACAAACAAATCGCAAATTGGATGGCAAATCAAATACAAAAATACGCCAGGTTATCAATTGTCATCGTATTTTATGTTTTCGTTACTCAATTATCAGCCCAAACCGGAACTATAAAAGGGAGCGTTGTCGATGCAAAAACAAATGAACCGTTGATAGGTGCATCGGTACTTATTGAAGGAACAACCTTGGGAGCCGCTGCCGATTTGGATGGAAATTTCGAAATACACAACATTCCGGCCGGAACACACACTCTCGTGATCACTTACGTTGCTTATAAACCCGAAAAGAAAAACGGTGTAGCGGTAACCCAAAACGAAGAAACCATTCTGAAATTTGCTCTAACGCCGGACGAATATGCCCTTGAGGAAGTAGAAGTAGTGGCTCAGGCAAATCGCGAGAGTGAAAACATTCTTTTGCTGGAGCAAAAAAAATCACTCGTGGCAACACAGGCAGTGGGTGCACGAGAATTGTCGCGAAAAGGCATCGGAAACGCTGAGGCTGCTGTAACCCAAGTTTCCGGAATATCGAAACAAGAAGGTGTGAAAAATGTATTTGTACGCGGATTGGGAGACAGATATAATGCAACTGCGCTGAATGGATTTCCGATTCCATCGGAAGATCCTGAATATAAGAACATCAATCTCGGCTTTTTTGGGACCGATATTATCCAAAACATCAGTGTAAACAAAGCATTTAGCGCAACGAATACAGGTGATGCCGGCGGAGCCGTGATCGACATTACATCGAAACAACTGTTTGGAGATCGTGCTCTAAGTATTGATGTTTCGGGTGGAATAAACGACAGCGCGACAAACAAAAATTTTCTTCGTCAGGATGGAGTGGATTATTTCGGATTTGCAAACAGCACAAGACCAACACCCGGGAGATATAATTTCCCGAACAGCCTCGATCCTTCTGAAGTGAAACTGCCACTGAATCACAGTTATGGAATTTCGTTGGGAAATATGTTTCGATTGGGGGAAAATCGTAACCCTTTATCGTTTTTTGTAGTAGCTACTCATAGTTCCGATTTTTCGTTTACCGAAGAAAAAGTAAAAAACACCACAACCGACGGTACTATCTTTCAGGATCAGACCGGCGACAAATATTCCCGGAATATTCATCAAATGATTTTAACAAACGTAGATTTGGAATTAAACAAACATCATCGTTTGGCCTATAATTTCATGCTCATTCACGTAAACGATCAGTATGTGGGAGATTATTATGGTTATAATTCCGAAAAATTTCAGGATAGCGAAACATACATGGGATTTTACCGAAGACAGCAAAACAACGATAATCTTCTCTTAACAAACCAATTAAACTCGAAGTGGAAATTGAGAAAAGGACTCGAATTCAATCTTGGAGGTTCCCACAACTATGTAAAAGGACTCGAACCCGATCGACGTGAGAATTACTTGTCGAAAGTAAACGAAACTTCCTATATCCTAACGGGTAGCAATCGGCAAAAGCGATTCTTTTCGACTCTCGAAGAAAACGACTTTAACATCAAAAGCAACATCAAGTATCAACTCAAAAATAGATTCGGTAACGAAAACTCGTTCATACGTTTAGGTTACAACGGACGTTTTGTAAATGATGACTTTGAAGCAGTAGAGTACTATTTCGATGCATTGAGTGGAACTTTCCCGATCGAAAATTTGAAGTTGGATGATTTATACAATCAATCCAACATGGATGCAGGAAAATTTGTGATGGTCGAAGGCGACCCCAATTCATATCACGTGTCCAAGTACATCCACTCAGGATATGTAGATGCAGATTATCAACTATTTAAGAAATTGACGGCTAATGTCGGATTGAAATACGACTATGTTGACATGACCGTTGAACACCGTGTGCAACATACCGCTCCGGGCAGTGAATCAATCGTAAAAAACTATTTTCTGCCCAGCGTCAATATGAAATACGATTTAAATGACAAGAACATTCTCCGACTCGGAGTGAGTAAAACATACACATTGCCGCAATCAAAAGAAATTTCGCCTTACCAATATGTCAACATTAGCTTTGTAAGCCAAGGCGACCCGCAAATCAAGCCTTCGGATAACTACAATCTCGACTTGAAGTGGGAATTTTATCCTTCAGCATCAGAATTGATTTCTCTAACCGGATTTTACAAGCATATCAAGCACCCAATCGCTCGTGTAGATAAAGGCAATTCGGCAGGGTTACTGACCTACACAAATATTAGCGACTATGCTACTGTTGCGGGCATGGAACTCGAAATCCGAAAAAATCTGCTGAATGTTTCGAATGCCGACCATACAAAACTCAACAAACTCACGGCAGGATTCAGTGCGTCTTACACCTACTCGAACCTTGAGGTTCAGATTGCCAACACCAATCCCAAAAATACTCAATTGGAAGGCGCTGCTCCATTTCTCACGAATTTCGACGTGTCGTATCAATTACAAAATCAAGAACGAGTCTGGATGACTTCTCTCGTTTTCAATTATTTCAGCAAAAGAATTCACACCATCGGATCGAGAACTTTTAAAGATATCATCGAAGAAGGCGTACCGACAATGGATTTCGTTTCTTCGTACAAATTCAACAAACACCTGTCCGTAAAATTTAAATGGATGAACGTGCTGAATCCATCTTACAAACTCACTCGCAAAAGCTCGACAACCGACGATAAAGTAATTCTCAACGAATTTAAGAAAGGACAAAATCTTAGCTTAGGCGTAAGCTATGAATTATAAACAAACCAATATTGACTGACTACTCATTTTTAATTCACTAATTTTTATCTGACAATGAAAAAGTTATTTTTAAGATTTATGGTAAGTATGGCAATACTTACACCTTTTGTTTTAGCTTCTTGTAGCGACGACAACGACGAACCGACTGTGCCTCCCGTAACTGAATCAGAATTATCGGGATCGATTAAAACCTCCAAAACATTGGATGCAAACATTACCTATACCATTACCGGACCTGTAATTGTAGAAGATGGCGCCACGTTGACAATTCCTGCAGGAACAGTCATCAAAGCCGAAAAAGGCTTTAGCAACTACATTCTGGTATTGCAGGGTGGAAAAATCTACGTGAACGGAACTGCCGACAAGCCGGTCGTAATGACTGCCGATATCTCAAATGCGGAAGCAGGGCATTGGGGAGGCCTCGTCATCAATGGTAGAGCTCCATTGGCCGGAAACACTACCGGATCTACCGAAATCAATGCAGCCTATATATACGGGGGAAACATTCCGGCAGACAATTCAGGATCAATCACCTATCTCAAACTCGAGTTCACAGGAGCAAAATCAAGTGCCGACGTTGAACACAATGGATTGACACTGAATGGTGTAGGCAACGGAACAATAATCGAGAATATTTACGTAATTGAGGGAGCGGACGACGCAATCGAATTTTTTGGAGGAACTGTAAATGTGAAAAATCTACTCGCTGTTAATCCGGATGATGACATGTTTGATTTCACACAAGGTTACACCGGCACGCTCGAAAACGCTTACGGCATTTGGGAGGCAGCATATATCAGCTCAGAATCAGATCCTCGCGGTATAGAAGCGGACGGCAACTGGGATGGTCTTACTCCCGATCAGCAAGGGCAATCAAACTTTAGAGTAGTTAATATGACTATCGATCTGAAGTTACCGTACAATACAACTGACGTAAAGAAGCAAATGCAAGATGCTATCAAAATACGTCGCGGCGCAAAGGCAACCATCACCAATGCTCTCATTAAAGGTACGGGAGCGGCGCTCGATTTGGTTGACTTCACCGATGGAAAAGGTGCAGGTGATGCCACTTCAAGTATAAATTTGACAAACCAATTGACTAACCCGTTATTAGGGAAAACCACAAACGGAACCGGCACTGTAACATTCAGCGACAACAATACTGGCTGCGCGTCGAACATCTTCGCCTGGACAGGATATACAAACTTTTAATTTCGTAAATCAGATTGTCATAAAAAGGGAATGCACAACGGCATCCCTTTTTATGATAAATTTTATACAATAGAAAACGGCCTCGATATAAAAATTATTTCTTGACTTTTCAAATCATACGTTCGAATGAAAAAAAAATTATTAATTGTGCTTACCGCCATCACATGCTTTATTGCCATAGTCATCGCTCAAGACATACAAAGTAAAGCGTCTCCTCGAATTTACGAAAACGGAGGATATTACTACGCCGATCCAAAACAAACACAGCTTTACACAGGCGATTACCGAGAATACTACGACAACGGAACAATTCGGCTCGAAATGCAGATAAAAAATGGCCTTCCGGAAGGCACATATGTGGTGTATTTCGAAAATCGAAAACCCAAAGAAATCCGTTCATATAAAGATGGTAAATTGCATGGATTGTGGAGAACGTATGACATTTCGGGTCAACTAATTTCGGAAGCTGAATACAAAAACGGCAAGAAACACGGAACATGGCGAATTTGGGACGAATTGGGAACACAACGCTATGAAATGAACTACAACGAAGGGGCGAAAACAGGTATTTGGCGTATGTGGAACGAAAAAGGAAATCTGGTGGACGAAAAAAAATATTGATTTCGAATGAAAGCTATCGAAAAATTCACAATTTCTTAACAATAATGTAACCGTTCTGTAACAATTATACTGAAACTTTGTATCCGAAAAACAGATTACAAATAAAAAAACATATTTATCGGGTTATGAAAACATTATTATCAATCTTTGCATCACTGCTGATTTCGTTCACCACTTTTGCAAACTCGGATGCGAATGACAAAACAGCAAAAAAAACAGCTGAAGAAGCCACTTCTGCGACTGTGTCGCTTGAAATTACCGGAAGTGTGATTGACAAGGCGAACAATGAAACATTGGCAGGCGTAGTTGTCTATGTAGATGGAGAAAAGGTGTATACGGATCTCGACGGAGTTTTCAGACTGAGCCGTCTCACTCCGGGAAAACATGAAGTAAAAGCAGAACTCATTTCGTACGAACCGTCTATCATGGAGATCGATGTTCGCAACAATAGCAATATCACAATCGAAATGAGTCAGCAATAATCTCTCTCTTCATTTTCTCTCTGTGAATTTCGAAAAAGGTATGAATTGCATTCATACCTTTTTTTGTAATTTTGTGCCCATAACTTCTTGAAATATGGCACGCAAAAAATTATCACAAACACAAATTGTATCCATTATTCTTCTTTGGTTTGCATTGGTCATCTACATTTTGCTCAACGCAGAAATTACAACCATGACCGTGATTTCCATTCTTTTTTCGGGTGCAATCGTCTTTATCCCGGTTTACAAAAATATAAGGAAATAAATCTTTTGCCATCATTTTTATATTTTACAGGCGATTTTTGTTTCGTTTTATAAATAAATTCGTATTTTTGCGATCGATTTCAATTATACTATTTATTTATTAAACTGAATTTAAATGAAGACATCAGAGGTTGTCTCTCAATTGAAAAGGCGTTTTCCTAACGAACCGGAGTACTACCAAGCAGTACAGGAGGTTCTCGAATCGATTGAAGATGTTTATAATGAACATCCTGAGTTTGAAAAAGCAAATTTGATTGAGCGATTGGTTATTCCCGACAAAATTCACTCATTTCGGGTTACATGGATCGACGATAGCGGTAAAGTGCAAACCAACATGGGCTATCGTATTCAGCACAACAACGCAATTGGTCCGTACAAAGGAGGCATTCGTTTTCACGCATCAGTATGCCCTTCTATCCTAAAATTCTTAGCGTTCGAACAAACATTCAAAAATGCACTCACCACACTTCCGATGGGAGGTGCCAAAGGTGGTTCAGACTTTTCGCCACGCGGTAAATCGGATGCCGAAATCATGCGATTCTGTCAGGCATTTGTCGAAGGTTTATGGAAAGTAATCGGGCCAAATATGGACGTTCCCGCGGGCGACATTGGTGTCGGCGGTCGCGAAATTGGGTACATGTTTGGCAAATACAAAAAACTTTCGGGCGAGTTCACCGGAACATTCACCGGAAAAGGCCAGGAGTTTGGCGGATCACTCATTCGTCCCGAAGCAACAGGCTACGGGAACGTATATTTTCTGTTGGAAATGCTCAAAACCAAAAATATCGACATCAAGGGTAAGAAATGCCTCGTTTCCGGTTCGGGTAATGTAGCACAATATACTTGCGAAAAATTGATACAATTGGGTGCAATTCCTGTTACTCTTTCCGATTCTGATGGATATATTTACGATCCGGACGGAATTACCGAAGAAAAGCTGAAATACGTGATGGAACTCAAGAATCTTTATCGCGGCCGAATTCGCGAATATGCAGAGGAGTACGGGTGCAAATATGTTGAAGGTGCACGTCCCTGGCACGAAAAAGGAGATATCGCTCTGCCATCAGCTACACAAAACGAAATCGACAAAAGTGATGCTGAGGCATTGGTTGCCAACGGAGTATTTGCCGTTTCGGAAGGTGCCAATATGCCGAGTACCCCCGAAGCCGTAGATGTATTTCAAAAGAATAAAATTCTATATGCTCCGGGCAAAGCAGCCAATGCAGGAGGTGTATCGGTTTCGGGGCTCGAAATGACTCAAAACTCCGAACGTTTCAGTTGGAGTGCCGAAGAAGTGGACAACAAGCTGAAATGGATCATGTCG
Organism: Seramator thermalis; assembly: GCF_004138125.1. GTDB lineage: Bacteria > Bacteroidota > Bacteroidia > Bacteroidales > Dysgonomonadaceae > Seramator > Seramator thermalis. Next base: position 273 of record NZ_RXHS01000023.1, on the reverse strand, counting down.
AATATTCACGAAAATTGCGTGAAATATGGTACGGAAGAAGATGGTTATGTCAACTATGTGAAAGGCGCCAACATCGCCGGATTTATGAAAGTTGCAAAAGCCATGATGGGGCAAGGCATTCTATAAAAAAACATTTTTGGAATAATTCAATAGTTCGTTAATTATTTAATATACGAATCATGCAGCAATTGCTGCAAACTCGACGAGTTCTTTAACAAGTTTATCATTTAATCTTCTGTTCGGCTTTATGCCGGACACGCAAATAAATCGTTC
>NZ_RXHS01000022.1 GCF_004138125.1 Seramator thermalis | reverse complement strand
AGCTATGCGTTAGGCAGTCGCGGAAGTTTGAGCAGACATCGCGACTGCTTCCTTTTTATCAGAACCTGTTTCGTCCGACACTTTACGATTGGCAGTGCGTGTAATGCGACTCTTGACGAGTAAACGATAGGAAATCATCCACTCGTTCAATTCGTTTATGAGTGCATCATAAATGGCAGGAGTGCCACTTTCCACGGCAGCCAATTCGATTCGCCAGAAAAGCATGGTTATCGCTTTCTGCCGGCGTAGATATTCGTCTGTGGACTTGTTGGGGCGTTGCCCCAAACCCCACATGCTTTTTTGCCTTGATGCAAAAAAGTATGCAAAAAAAATCAAGACTGCCTCTCCTCATCGACCCGATTGCTGCTTGTTCGCTAAAAGACAAATAACTCGCCGCCTTGCGGCGGCTCAAACAGCTTGTCTTTTGCCTGACGGCACGCTCGCTGCGCAGATCGGGTACCCCGATGATGAGATGAGGTCAAGAAATAATGGATAATTGACAATTGAGAATTTAAGAAAGAAGTGAAGAAGTCGGAAGTCAGAAAGATCATAACCCCCGCACTGCCTGGCGGCAGTGCTTGTCCCCTTATCTTAAGGGGACGGTTAATGGCAAGTGTGATCGACTCCCCTCTTAAGATAAGAGGGGTACCGCCGAAGGCGGGGAGGTGTTATGATGTAATGGAGAATTGAAGAATTTAAGAAGTTAGAAATGGGAATTGAAAATTACCAGTTACGAATTACAGAGAATCATCAAATCATTGAATCGGTAAATTATGCATTGTACATTATCCATTATCCATTGATTCTTGGGGCTTTGCCCCAAACCCCACATACTTTTTTGTCTTGATGCAAAAAAGTATGCAAAAAAGATCAAGACTGCATCTCCTCATCGACCCGACAGCTGCTTGTTCGCTAAAAGACAAATAACTCACCGCCTTGCGGCGGCTCAAACAGCTTGTCTTTTGCCTGACGGCACGCTCGCTGCGCAGATCGGGTGCCCCGATGAGGAGATGAGGTCGGGATAGTACCGGAGAATGGTTAATGAGAAAAGAAATGAGGGAGGAAACGGGTTATCCGTAATTCATGAGGCAACCTCAATTTTTATCTACCCACACTATTTCACATAGAGCCTTTTTTACAGCATGAGCGGAAAAACTAAAATCACCGTTTTTCCATAATTTTACGGAGCAAAGGGAATAATTGATCACAGCGCAAAGAAAAAAGATTGCGCATTCGCAACAGAACCAAGTTACAAAATATCTATAACCTTAAATTCGCAAACCGGATTCGCCTTTAAGTACGCAAAGCGCTGATAAGAAATATTTTATCAAACGCTTTGCCATGCGTAAGATTTCACCTATTTTTATGATACCAAAAAAAACTTACTGAAAGATGAAAGTACAAAAAGTTTCTCAGACAATCACACCATTTGCCGGAATTTCTTTTATTCATGAAGAATTTAACAAATCCGGTCCATCGGATCTTATTGACAATCATCTTGGTGCCGGAAATGGATCAGGCAGGGTCGTCAATGGAAGCTCCGGCTTTACACTGACCGTCCATATGACTGTTTACAATTATAGTGAAATCGATGTGTTAATGGTTTTCTTAAGAACTTAACAGGGAGAGGTATGTATTGACATGAAAAATAGCGTAATGTCGCTCAATTTTTCTATAATTTTTTTACTTACTTTGCGCAAAAGACCAGGTGTTTATATCGGATTGAATGGAAAAATGAAGAAACAAGATGAAATCAACCCAAACGATCTCCTTAAATTTTTTGCTTGAGGATTTTAGGTAGTTTTATCTCAGTATAAATATCAATTGTTCAGCAGCCCCTTCTTAATCCGTCTTTTCTCGTGTCCGTGTTGGCCTGTTCTAGTCATGCCGGTTGACGGGTACAAATAGCGCATTATTTCCTTGTTTATTTGGCATTAAATCGATAGCCAAGTCCTATCATCAGATTATTCGGATCTTTGAAACGATATAACTGATAGCCCGTATGCAGGAATATGTTATCAGTAATGTGGGTCTTGAGTACAAAAGTTTGGTAAAATGAGTTCGTATCATCTCCCTTGCACAAGAAGTTTTTTCCAATACCCAGGTTTATTGAGAAGATGGGCATGACAATTTCTCCACGCAGAGAAAGTCCTGCCGAAAACTGCTCTCTGAAGGGAGGCCTATAGAATCTAATTTCATCAGGATCAGACGGAATATATGTATTGGCTATATGCTTGCCGATGTTGGCACTTTCATCATACTGCAGATCGAGAGAAATACCGGCACGGAAATATTTACTGAAATGATACAATGAATTGAGGTTCAATCCTGCAATTGCAAACGAGCCCGGCACAAGCATTGGGCTTTGATCTTCAGGGAAGACACCCTTTTTCCGTGTAGCACCATAGACAATGAGGTCATAGGTAATACACGAATGCAATGCGTGATTCTGCGATGGAAAATTGGAGGATCTCTTTTCCGTATTGTTCCCGAAAAAGTGTGCAACACCTATGGAGGCTCCAATTGTATTCACCCCCGAGTTGGGATAACTGGTATTTCCGTTGGAATAGTGTGTCACTCCCACTCCTCCACGCAGATTGGTGTTTGATGTGATCTGCCAGTTTAACAGAAAACCAAGGTTAATATAGGCGTTAGTCTTGGAACCGACAACCATGTTGAGTGGATTTTTCTCTTCATCATACTGCTTCCAACCGAATGCTGCTCCAAAGTTCCATTCGTAATCGAAAGACAAGTGGGGGGTAATACTTGCAATTCTTGACGTTTGGAAGAGATAAACATTAATGGGATTTCCCAGTTCGGAAGAGTTGAAGAATGTATTGTAAGCGATTCCGATGCCTTGTATGGCGTGAGGATATTCCTTGCCCAGATATGTGTTGTTAGAGAACTTAAAACCGTACTTCAGATGACCGGAAAGAGTGGCGTTTATTCTCTCCCCTGCCTGGTTGGAGCCTTTGAAGAATTCATGCGTAGGGAACAGATATCCCGGTCTGAGATCAACACCAATCATATGTGTGATTTTTGTTGAAGTGGAGTCGTTGTTATCGGCAAAAGAGTCTACAGCGATTAATAGCAGCAATATGGTGCATAAGGAGTATTTTAGGGCTGCATCATTCATTCTCATTCGACTCTTGTTTTTAAGATAAAATAATCCGTAGGACGGCTGCTGGTGAGTTTTCCCGAGAAGATGCGTTTTTTGCCTGTTACAGGATTGGAGATATACACCTTATAAGGTACGGAATATCTCTCCATATCATTAATGACCAGTATTCTTCTTTTGTCGTAGGCATCAACGATTACCTCTACCGATAATTTCTTGTCCAATGGTGCTTCAAGCTCCTGTTCCATAATTCCAAAAGGCGCTTTGGTGTTATGTAATACGGGTTTTGAGTCAACAATATCAGGGATGGTAATTTCAGGAAGCGGAATGCCAAGTAACCGTTTGAACAGTTCTTCATCCCAGACATTTGCAGGGTTATAAAACTGAATTTCACGCGCGGATTTTCGAAACGGATAAACCACAAAGGTTATAGGTGTAGAGAGCTTGTTGTCAATTGTGATGGATTCCATCTCCCTGGCAGCACCTTCATAAATTTCAAACTCCTTCCAATTGTATACTACGCTATCTATTTGATATTTGCGTGTGGGTGCCAGCAGGGTCTTGATCTGTTGTTCTTTGTAATCATTGCCAACTTTTATCAGCATGGTTACATCCTCATTCATGAGATTTTCATTGAGTGTAAGCAGTAGTTTGTTGCCACCTCTTTTCTCTACACGGAAATCTATAAAGTCGCTTAAGCAATGAACAATGGCCGGTTCTTTTTCACCGAAAGGAAAAGAGACGGGTTCGCCATCGAGTGTATAAGCCCGGGTTGTAAATGAGCCGCCCATAAAAGGAGTAATATCAATCAGCCTCCAGTTGTCTGACTTAAAATTGATTTCCTTCGTATTGTCAGTTTCCGAAATGGCAACATCCATTTGTTCTCCGGGAAGAAAATCTTCCACAAAAACATCGCTATTGCAACCGGACAGGAATATCAACATGCTTAAATACAGCATTTTGTGTATTTTAATTCCCATATTTTATGCTACTATTACCTACAGATATACTGATAATCACCTAATACGTTTATACCATTCATCGAAACTTTCAAGGGCCTGATATCTTGATTTGCACCCGGACTGATGCCTGAAAGGCTTATCCGTTTTTAAGATTGCCTCAACCTGCTTTTTCTATAAAAAACCGACAGGCATTTCTATGATGGTCAACCCACCCTGTATTTTATATCCGTTTTCGGCCTCTTCCATCTGTATCACTGTTTCTCTATCTATTCTGACGATTTCATCTAGGCGCTCAGGCATTGAGGTCTCAAAGCCCAGATTGAGATTTTGATTTAACCGGTGAAGTGCATAATCGGGGATTGTCAACATATAGCTGGATGCAACATGTGTTGCTGATGTCTCATCAAGCACTGGTTGCTCCTCTCTATCAACAAGATACGATAATACCAAGTGGTATCTATCATCCTTATTCATGAAATGGTAGTTTCCTTTTCCTCTCACCTGCAACACATAATCGGTTAATGAGATACGTTCTCTATTAATTAGATAAAGACCTCGTTCTTTGTTGTTTACGAAGACAATAAACTCTATGTTCTTCAATGTGGGAGGAAATTCCGCATCTTTGTCTTCGAGAATAGATTCAGAGATCCTTAGCGTTTCATAATTGTCGGTTATTTTAATTCTGATTTTTTGAGATTCATGAGTTGCATTGTCGGTAACGGTAAGCACTGTCTTACCGGTAAGCAGGCCGCGAATAGCAATCATCCCTGATGGGCTTGACCATCCATTCTCTACTTCGGCGGATAAGAGAACCGGATTTTGAACTTCAAGCGTGTAGTTTCCGCTACCTGTTTTCGGACCGATCATAACGGTTCCGTGAATGGGCACTTCACGATAGTCATCGTAGAAAGAGAGTGATTGATGTTCTGCCTTATCACAACTTGTGATCAACACAAGAATAACGATGAATTGGAAAAGCAATCTGCTTTTTTGACGGGTGTTCATATTGATAAAATATTTCAAAAGATTATATATCGATTTGTACGCGACTTTCAATGATAATTGTAAAGTTTCACCACGTTGTTGATGTTTTTTCTCATTGTTTCGTTTCGCTACGCTTCACTTCACAATGAGAAAAAGAGCATCCAAATGAAAACTTGATTAATTTTGAAAATTAAAAACAAAAAATTATGCAACAAGTTTACCATTCGAATGCGGTGACAAATATACACATTCGCCACCAAATTAAAGAAAGTTCCCTTAAATCCGCAAACCGGTTTCGCCTTTAAGTAAGCAAAGCGCTCATAACTGTAAATCCCGCCCCGTCGTAACCATATATTAAATAGGCCTTTATAATCGACTGATATATATCGATAAAGTTTTGACCCTTATCTATTTTTACATATTTGTATGGTTCTATTTATAACCATATTTAATTTTCTCAGACATTGGGATAGCTTATCAGCAAACAATAACGAATAAACATGGTTATAAAATGCGGGATTTTCGGCTGATAAGAAATATTTTATCAAACGCTTTGCCATGTGTAAGATTTCACCTATTTTTATGATACCAAAAAAACTTACTGAAAGATGAAATTACAAAAAGTTTCTCAGACAATCATACCATTTGCCGGAATTTCTTTTATTCATGAAGAATTTAACAAATCCGGTCTATCGGATCTTATTGACAATCATCTTGGTGCCGGAAACATGACCGGTTATCAATACGGAGAGCTCTTCAGAACCCGGTTTGAGGTGTTCTTTTGTGGCGGTGAAGTTGCAGAAGATATTATGGATACGGTTTCCGGGCACAGCAGGCTATGCTACATCCGGGCAAACAAATCTGAAAGTATGTTTGAGCAGATATGCCAAATAAGCGATTGGAAAAAAGTTGAAATCAATTATAAATCATACGAAGTAGCCTCAATTCCATTCCGCCGGTTTTTTGAGGATCGAAATTATCGATTGGTGGTCATGCGGGAACAGTCAGATGATGCCCGGTTAGACCTGTTCACAGGAGATAGCTTTATCTATCGCCCTATATTGACCAATGATCATGTGTCAAGTGAAAAAGAGATTATCGAATATTACAATATGCGTGGTGCAAGTGAGAAGTTATTCGATATCCAAAACAACGACTTTGGATGGGGACGTCTTCCGACATCAGAGATGAAGAGCAATACTGTATTTTTGATTATGACGGCCATGATGAAAAACTTCTACAACTACTTTATCAAAAAGGTATCGGCTGTATTCAAAGATATTCCTTCAACCTCAAGAATAAAACGGTTTATTTTCAAATTCATCTGTGTTGCCGGCAAATGGATCAGACAGAGTCGACAATGGAAGCTCCGGCTTTACACCGACCGCCCATACGATCAATTGCAATTTACCCGATTAACAGTATATTAAAACTCTCTTGGGAAACCTGACAGGGGGAGGTATGTCTTGACATGAAAAATAGCGTAATATCGCTCAATTTTTCTATAATTTTTTTACTTACTTTGCTCAAAAGCCAAGGCGTTTATATCGGATTGAATGGAAAAATGAAGAAACAAGATGAAATCAATCCCAACGACCTCCCTCAATTTTTTGGTTGCGGAATTAAGGTATAATAAAAAAACGAAAAAGCGATGTCGGTTCAATCCATCTTGCAGCAAACCGAATTTTCGAAAAGCGACATTGTCGAACTTCTGTCATCCGAAGGAGAAGAAAAACAACAACTGTTTGACGCTGCATCGCGCATCAAATTGGACAACGTAGGCAATAGCGTGTATCTGCGGGGATTGATCGAATGGTCGAATATTTGCCGAAAAGATTGTTACTATTGCGGCATTCGCCGATCAAACCATCGGGTTCACCGCTACTCACTTTCAGAAGACGAAACGATGGACGCCATCCGCTTTGCTTACGAAAAAGGATTCGGATCGATTGCCATTCAGTCGGGAGAACTCCAAAGCCGCTCGTTTATCGAAAAAATAGACCGAATCTTGACGAAAACGAGCGAAATGACTCAGGGTCGTTTGGGCATAACGCTTTCGTGCGGTGAACAAACGGAAGAGGTCTATCGGCATTGGTTTGATCTCGGTGCTACGCGCTATCTGCTCCGTATCGAAACATCATCGGAACAACTGTATCGCAAGTTGCATCCCGACGATGAGGATCACCGCCATGCAACACGGCTGAAAGCATTGGAATCGTTGAAAAAAATCGGGTATCAGTTGGGAACGGGCGTCATGATCGGACTTCCCTTTCAATCGGTTGAAGATTTGGCGGACGATTTGCTTTTCATGAAACGGACGGATATTGACATGTGTGGCATGGGCCCTTATGTGGAGCATCACGAAACGCCCCTGTATGCTTACAGAAATTTGCTTTTGCCCTTGTCCGATCGGCTCTCATTGAGTTTGAAAATGATCGCTGTACTCCGAGTGCTGATGCCCGATATCAACATTGCAGCCACCACTGCGCTGCAATCTATCGAAAAAAATGCCCGTATGAAGGCGATTGCGATTGGCGCTAATGTATTGATGCCCAACATTACGCCGAAACGCTTCCGCGACGACTATTTCCTGTACGAAAACAAACCGCTTTCATCCCAAAACGACGAAGAGGAATTGCGGTTTCTCGAAGAACAATTGCAAATGATCGGGCACGAAATCGGTTTCTTTCGGCAGGGAAATTCGTTGCACTATCAGCCGCAAAGATGAAATATCACAAGACTGCTTGAAGAATATCTGCTTCCTACACTTTTTCGGGCGAATGTTTGTATTTGAAAAGAAATGCGAACAAAACGGTTACGACGAGGGCATATCCCGCAAAAATAAACCAAACGCTTGCCCAATCACCTACAAGCAACGATTTGCTTTGACTTCCCACCGTCACATCCTGCCACCGACAATATTGATTCACTACCCATTGAGCACCCAAAGTTCCTACCGTTGCGCCAATGCCATTGGTCATCAGCATGAAGAGTCCTTGTGCACTCGACCGGATGGAAGGATCGGTCTCCTTGTCCACGAAAAGCGATCCCGAAATGTTGAAAAAATCGAATGCAATTCCGTAAACGATCATCGAAAGAATCAATAGCCATACACCACTACCGGGATCGCCTACGCCGAACAATCCGAAACGCAGCACCCAGGCACACATCGACATGAGCATTACCGTTTTGATCCCATATCTTTTGAGGAAAAACGGGATGAGCAGAATGCAAAGCGTTTCGGAAATTTGTGAAAGCGAAATGAGCATATTGGAATGCCGGACGCCAAATGTGTTTTCAAATTGCGGAACAGCTTCGAAAGAGGCAATAAAAGGATTGGCGAAGCCGTTCGTGATTTGCAGCGAAACCCCCAACAGCATCGAGAATATGAAAAATATAGCCATCTGTTTTTGTCGAAACAACCTGAAAGCGTTCAATCCCAATGCCTCAACCAACGACTTCTTTTCGGAAACCGTGCCGGTTTTGCATTCGGGCAATGTGAAAGCATAAATTGCCAGCACAACGCCTATACATGCACTTACGACAAACTGCATGGCGGAAGTTTGAAATCCCAACAAATCGGTAGCCCACATCGAGCAAATGAACCCGATAGTGCCAAAAACGCGAATCGGTGGGAATGACTTGACGGTATCGAGTCCGTACTGCGTCAGCACATTGTAGGCCACAGAGTTCGATAACGCGATAGTAGGCATGTAGAATGCCACACTCAGCGTATATAAACCGAATAAAACGGAAAATGAGACCGAAGTTCCTGCATTGAGCCCGTAGATACCCGCTGCAAGCATAAACACAGCTGCCAACCCGTGAGAGATTCCCAATAATTTTTGAGCCTGAACCCAACGGTCGGCTATAATACCCATCAAGGCGGGCATGAAAATCGATACGATTCCCTGCACGGAATAAAACAGACCGATATTTGCACCCAGTCCCGCAGGGCCGAGATATCGCGACATGGATGTCAGGTAAGCTCCCCAAACAGCAAATTGGAGAAAATTCATCAGTATGAGCCGAGTTTTTATGTTCATGATCGTACGGAATATTTTGGTGTTACAAGTTGAATCTTACAAGTTGCTTTTTTATCTGCGTATCCAGGGCGCGGGATCGAGCTTGGTGGTTTTGTGCCAAAGCTGAAAGTGCATGTTGGCAATTCCCGTATCCGGATCGGTGAAAATATCGCCCAGCGACTGTCCTGCCTTCACGTTATCTCCCTGTCTCACGTCGAGTCGTTGAATATTGGCATAGAAAGTGTAATAGTCGCCATGCCGGACAATGACGCAGTTGTTTGAACCCGGGAAAGAGAAAACTTTCGAAACTTCGCCATCGAACACTGAACGGATTTTAGCACCCGGTTGAGCCTGAATATCGATTCCGTTGCTGTTGATGCTGACATTCCACTCGCTGTTTTTGTTGATTCCGAAGTTGGAGACGATTGAAGCCGTTCCGGTAACGGGCATTGGCAGGCGACCTTTGTTTTGCGAAAAGTTTTTCGATAAATTAAAGGTTTCCGCCGAAGCAACATACACGTCTTTCGTCGGCTCAGCGGAAGTTTTGGCTTTTTCTTCGCGAGCAGGTTCCTGCGTTTTGGAAGTTGATTTACTTTTGCTTTTCGAGGCAGGCGAAACAGATTTTTGTTTTTGAGCTTCCTGTTGTCGCTTTAGTTCTGCCAGACGCTGACGTTCGGCTTCTTCGGCACGACGTCGAGCTTCGGCCTCTCGTTCCTGACGAGCCACTTCTTCCGCTATCAACTGTTCGATGCGGGCATTCAACTTAGCAGCCTGCTGTCGTTTCTGCTGCAGTGTTTTTTGTAGTTCCTGCTGTTTTCCTTTAGCTTGAGCCATCTCGCTCTCGCGGGCTTTTTCCTCGTCCGTCAATTTTTTTTGCTCATTTTGCAAATCAATCAATGTCTTTTGTTTTTCGGCTTTCGCCAGAGCCAATTCATTCTTTTTAATTTTCAAAGCTTCGTTTTTCGCTTTTATTTCTTCGGCCTGTTCCTTACGCCATCTCGAATAATTACGGAGATATTGCATCCTACGGAGCGACTCTCCGATTGATTTTCCGGAAAGCACAAAAAAAAGAGTGTTGTTTGTCCGGTTGGTTTTGAGCATGCTTTTCACCGCCTTGGCATAACTGTCTTGATTCTTTTTTAAATCAACCTCAAGTCGGGCTACTTCTTTTTCGATCCGTTGTATTTCGCCGTCAAGTGTAGAAATGGCGTCCTTCTGCACGTCTATCAATTCTTTGCGGGCACTGATTTGCTTGTTGATGAGCTGGATGCGCTGCAAGAGCGTAGTGGTTTGTTTTTTTACATCAAGAAACAATTTGTTTGTATTCTGAATCTCCTGTTGAAGAATTTCGCGTTGTTTTTGAAGGACATCAATCTGATTTGTTTGCGACATGAGTCGAAGCACGCACAATCCGAAACACAATATGAATATGATTCGTTTCATAAAAGATTGGCCGTTGTGATCATTTTGAGAATATCTGACAACGCAACTGCAGAATATCCTTTGGGAACATCCTTCGAAAGAACGAGAGGCTGATCGAACACAACATCCGAAAAAGACAATACCGAATTTATTTTTTTGTCGGCATAAACAGCTTCGATCTGCATCAGATACGGAAAAGCCTTGTCTTTGACCCATGTGAACTCGTCATAACTCCACTTTATCGAAAACCGGTAGGGTTCGTTTGTAAGCAAAGCAACCGTGATATTATCGTTTGCATTGAGCATGAATTGTTGACTTAATCCGGAAAAGGCATCATTCGCTTGTAGCTTGCAAAAGTCTTCGGAGTAGGAAATGTTGAATCGGGAAAAGTTTTCGAAGGAAACCTGTTTTGCATTCGTCGTAAACAATCGGTTGGTCAGGAGCGATTCAAGGGTATTATAATCGAATCCGAAAGGATAATTATCCTTCAGGTCAACAAGAGATTCTTTTACGAAACGTTTGTTCATTCTGTCCAAAACCACAACGGTATCGGTATCGACATAGATACGCACCATCTCGATCCCGAAAAGAGGCTGTACGGATAATTGCAACTGTCGGCCTTTCACAATCTTCAAGTTTGCTTTCGATGATACGGATCGTGAGCCGGAAGTTAAGGATAGGTTCAGCTTGGACGAAAGGGACGAAAACTGCAGCTCCCTAGAAAGGATATCTGTATAAAGCGAAGAAGCGGTTTTTTCTTCGAGAGGCGATGTGGCTGAGATAATGTGCTTCTTGGGTTTGCAAGATGAAAATCCGATCATCACCAACAAAAAAAAGACCGTTGCCGTCAGAAAAGATTTTCTCATTTGTTTTTGATATTTGTATTCGGTTCGACTAATTTTCCTGTTCTTATTTTTTCGTCGAGGGTTTTAGAATCGCTCCCCAATTCCTTTGCTTTTTTCCATTGTTCCAAAGCCTTTTCCGGTTCTCCGGTCTTGAACAGAATATCGCCATAATGCTCTAAAATTTCGGCCGAAGGTTCATTTTCGGAATATTTTACTGCATTTTCGATATAAATTTTAGCCATAGTGTAAGCACCCTGTTCATACAGAATCCACGCATAAGTATCGAGATAGGTAGGGTTTGTAGGCTCGGCCTTCACGGTGATGCTGCTCATTTGCTCGGCTTTGTCCAGATCTCTTTTTTCCAATGACAAATAATAACTGTAATTGTTTAAAACGGGTAGATTTTGCGGATTGAGCTTTAGCGATTTCTCGTAACTTTCGAAAGCAGCCTGATTATTTCCCAAGAAATGATACAGATCTCCAATTTGTCCGTAAAAATCGGCTTCCACAAGCGGATTTTCGATTTTGGCATTTTTCAAACCATCTTGAAACACTTTCAACGCTTCTTCGTATTTCCCTTGCTGGTACTTGGCACCTCCCAAATAAAAATAAAACTGCCATGCATCCGGAATAAACTGAAGTGCTTGTTCGGTGATTTGTACCACCTTGTCGAGACTATCGGGCAATGCCGCACGAATCATTTGTTCATATCCGGCAGGATCGTCGGGATTGGCAGCCGTGTATATTTCGAACTGCTTCATGGCTTCCGATTTATTGTCCTGAGCCATGAGCACGGTTCCGTAAATCATATTCAGTTTTGCATTATGAGGGTGCTGCTCGAAAAGTGTTTCGAAGAGAGGATTCACCGACTTTATATCCCCTTTGTTTTGCTGTATAACTGCAATATAACGAGAGAGCAACTCCAACTTGTTGTCCACCTCCATATCGGGATTGGTAATGGCTGAAAGCAGTGCTTTTTCGGATGCCTGCTTGTCGCCGATTTTGTCGTAATAGTTTGCCATCGAGAGTATTAAAGATGGGAAATTTGGATTGATCGACTTTGCTTTATTGTAATATTCAATGGCTTTGTTGGGCTGATTATCCTGCATATAAAGATCGCCCATCAAAATCAGATAACGAGGATCGTCCGGATTTTCATTGATAATCTGTTCGATTTCCTTAAATGCTTTTTCTTTTTGATTTAGCATAGAATACAGCTGAAACTTGTATAATGTGATATTATCCGTTATACCGACCGCTTTTTCGAGATTGTTCAGTGCATTGATAGCTTTCTTCAGTTCGCCATTGTCGGCATAAGCCTGAGCAAGCTGCATGTTCAGGTCTATTTTTTCGGGATACTTCTGCAATAAAAATTCGAGTACATCGATCACTTGCTGCTTTTGCCCCATTTCCTTGCTTAGGGCGGCAAGCAGCATATTATAATAAAAATTTTCGGGGTCGTAGCTGACGGCTTTTTTATACAAGTCGAGGGCACGAGACTTTTCGTCGAGCACATTATAGAAAGTTCCGAGCTCGACAAGTACATTGGCATTGGTAGAATCGATTGCATAGCAGTGCCGGAAAAAATCGAATGCTTCGGCATACTTTTCCTGCGTTTTTGCATTGAGGCCTTCAAAAAAATAATAATCGAATTTACGTTGGGCTTTTTCGTCGAGAAACGTATCTTCACTCGATATCGCCGATTTGTCGGTCTGTGCAACGATAGATTGGGTAACGACCGGGCACAAAACCATAAAAATAAAAACATGAAGAAAATAACGAGAGATATGATACTGTGTGCGATATTTATTCATTGATTGTGGAATATGATGATAATAGTAATCGTAGAAATTTCAACTTTTTCCCGTATGTCCGAATCCCCCCGAGCCACGCTCGGTCTCCTCCAGCTGATCAACCGGAAGCCATTCGACGCGAGCATGCTGAGCAATAACCATCTGACAGATTCGCTCGCCATCATTCACGACGAAATCCTGATCGGAAAGGTTGATCAGAATGACACAAATTTCGCCGCGATAATCGGCATCAATCGTACCGGGAGAGTTTAAAACACTTATGCCGTGTTTGATGGCGAGGCCGCTTCGAGGTCTGATTTGAGCTTCGTACTTCTCGGGCAATTGAATGAAAAGTCCGGTTGGAATTAAAATTCGTTGCAGAGGTTTCAACGTTACCGGGGCATCAAGATTGGCTCGCAAATCCATTCCTGCCGAACAGGAAGTGGCATATTCGGGATAAGGATGTTTGGATCGATTTACGATTTTAACCTGCATATTATAGGGATGAACAGAGATTAGCAATCTCTTTGTTTAATATGCGAAATTATGAATTTCCTTTTAATTATCGACAGATTTGATGAAAATTATGGAAAAAAGCACATTATGGCCGCAGTTTAATCATCGTAAACAGAAAAAGATTATCTTTGTATGTGATGAGTAAACAGGATGACATATTGGCAAATCTCAGAAAAACTCTTTCGGAGGAAGGTGTAGATTCATTTCATATTCTGGAAGAACTTATCCCGATTGAAGAGCAAATCGAATATTTTAGATACTTCGAAAAAATACGTCTCGAAAATGAGCCTTTTGAGCGAGATCACGAAATTTCGCTACTGTTTTCGCCCGACGTATCGATCGAACGAAAAAAACTCAGTCTCTGCAAATTGGCATCTGTTCCCGACATAGGTGCTTACCGATCCATCGAAACCTATCACAGCAGTCCGTTAGAGCCTGAACTGAAAAACTGGTCGACAATGGCATTGGTCAGCAGCAGAATTGTACTTAGCTCGGATCTGTCAGGGCATCAACAAATATACATTTCGTCGGGACTGGGAGGTCATGACAAGAGGCTCCGATTTTTCGCGCTTTTTGCAACCGCAGACCGTAAGCCGTTTACGGACTTGCAGAAAGAAATTGTGGAAAGAGAATTTCGATTTCAGCTTGAAATGTCGGATATCGAAATCGAAAAATTCGAAATACACGACAATTATTTTACCCTGCTCATCCTTTTTCCGTTCGAAATTGACGTAAAATCAATTCTCAATGCGGCTATCAGCGAATGCAACCAATATGGCAACTTTCTTGATGAAAGATATCTTTTCACGAATTTGAAGATATTATCAGAACAAGAAATTGAGCGTTTGCTTTCAAAATAAACATCACCTTTTATTCCGAAAGTATGCCTTTTTTTTCTCGACTCAGAGTCTTTCTTGTTACGGGAATAATCATGTTTACTTTGGATTGTGCCGTTCTACGTGCACAAAGCATACCATTTGTCCCTCCCTCCTACAACTACGGAAGCAACACATATAATGCCGGCAGTCAGAACTGGTCGGTGGCACAAGGCAAAGACGGCGTGATTTATATCGCCAACAACGACGGGCTGCTCTCCTTCGACGGCGTCAACTGGAAACTGCATCTTCTGCCTTTTAACCGGGGTGCTAAATCGGTGTATGTCGATCAGTATGCCGAAAAGGAAAGAATTTATGTAGGTTCATTCGAAGAATTCGGATACTTCGAAAAAAATACTGCAAATCAGCTCGAATATCATTCTCTGAAAGCACTTCTCAAAAGTTACACCTTTCACAACGACGAAATTTGGACGATTCACAAACTCGGCGACGAGATATTTTTTCAGTCGTTTTCCTCCTATTTCGTTTTCGACGAAACAAAACGCACCCTAACGGCATACAATCCCGATCCTGGCCCCCTATTTTTCTTTCGTGCAGGAAACAGCCTATACGGTCAATTCATCGGAGACTCTTTTTCGCAATACGATGGAAAGGGATTCAGGCCATTACTCGCTCGCAACGATTTGAGAAACGACATGATAGCGGGAGTAGTTCCGACAACCTCCGGCATGCTGCTTTTCCTCACAAAAAGAGGAATTCTGTCTTATGATTCCGGATCAAGCCGGCTGACCACGTGGAACGAAAGAGTGGATAATTTACTGAAAAACGCAACGATCAATCGTGTATTATCCCTCACCGATTCAACATTCGTGATCGGAACACTCGAAGACGGACTCTATGCCTTTCATTTGGACGGTTCTCTGTTGTGGCATTTGAACAAAAGCAACGGGCTATACAATAATACGGTACTGGGACTTTTTGGCGATAGGGAAGGCAATGTATGGGCTGCTCTCGACAACGGTATCTCTTATATCCAGCCCAATTCACCTTTCTGGTTTTATGAACCCACATCCATTCAAATCGGTTTGGTGGAAGATATGCTTATTGATCGTGGAAATTTATACCTTGCAACCAATCAGGGAGTGTATAAATACAGCGAAAATCAAATTCGACCTATACCGGGATTTGAAGTACAGTCGTGGTTTATCCGGAAATTTGACAACCAAATATTCGTAGGACACAATCGTGGCACTTCCCTATTGGAGAACGATCGCAACATTCCGATCAGCGAATCGTTTTCGGGTGGTATGGACATGGAAAACATCCGTCTGAACGGCAAGGATATACTATTGCAATCCACTTATTCGCCATTGCAAGTTTACGACAACCATAACGGACGATGGCAATTCAGTCATCGTATCACCGGATTTGCCGATCTCATCAATAACGTAGAAGTTGACCACGAGGGCAACATTTGGGCAGGACACATGTACAAAGGATTCTACCGACTTCGTGTCGATCGCGATATTCGCAACATTGTAGAACAGGAATATTACACAGCCCTCGACTCGGCACAACGTTTTCGGACCCCTTTAAAAATCATGAAACTGAGAGGACGAATCGTTTTTTCGGATTTCCACAAATTCTACACCTACGACGATATCAAACGACAAATCGTTCCTTTCGAACAGCTAAATGAAGACCTTTCGGACATGGCCGATACCTATAAAATGATTTCGGTGAGCGATACCTCGTTTTGGCTTGTCAGAGAAAACGAATATACACTCATCAACTATGAGCAGGGAACCTATATTGTTCGTGAAAAAATTCCTTTCGGCATATTAAACAACCCGCCGAACAAAGGAAGAGGCAATGTGTATGTGGATGAAAACGGCTTATCGTATTTTTTTCTGAACGGCGGAATCGGGAAATATCTCGCCAAAAAAGAAACACGGCAGACTTGGAAAAAACTTTTGCTGGCAGGTGTCTCCATCTCTAATCGAAAAAAGATGGAAATGAAATTCATTCCCGTGAACAAGAAAAATTTTATCCCCTATTCCGAGAACAATCTGACATTTCAGTTTCAATACCCCAACTTTTCGAAAGAAAAAATTTATGTGGAATGCTTTCTCGACGGATATGACTCCGGATGGATGCAAATTGACAACAACACGTTGACCGTAAACTACACAAATCTTCCCGCAGGCGACTATGTGCTAAAAGCTCGAGCCGTAGATGAACTACAAAACGAACTGTCGAACTTGACATTCTCCTTCCAGATAAAAACTCCCTGGTATCGTTCGAGCTGGATTATCGTAGGATATATTTTACTATTGATTGCATTCCTGTCATTTGTCACGCAAAGTTATCTAAACAAAGAAATCGACAAAAAAAACAAGCTTTTCCAACAACAGGAAAAAGAACGTCTGGCCCAACTCGAGCATCAGGAAAAACTGATTACTCAACTTAAAAATGAACAGCTCGAAGCAGATCTGATGCACAAAAGTAAAGAATTGGCCAATGCTTCGATGCTCATCATCAATCACGAGGAATTGCTAAAAGATCTAAAGGAAATGATACAACAGTTTGTGCGGGAGGGAAAAATACAACGAGCACAAGGCACCGATTTGATTAGGCTGATCGATCACAACCTCACCGACGAAGATCAATGGGAGCAGTTTCAACATAACTTCGACCTAATTCACGAAAACTTTTTCAGAAAGCTGAAAGAAAAATATCCGGCTCTCACACCTGCCGATTTGAGGCTGAGTGCCCTTCTCCGTCTAAACTATTCGTCGAAAGAAATAGCACAAATGCTCCATCTCACTCCGCGAGGAGTGGAGGCCGCAAGGTATAGATTACGCAAAAAATTAGCACTCGAAAGCGAGGAAAATTTGATCGAATTTATGATTAATTTCAAATAAATTGCCCTTTTTACAGTAATCCACACACTTATTCAGTATGCTATTTATCAATAGATTAATATCTATAAACGTAGGATTGAAGTACCCATTCAAAACATGTTATAAAACATAACGTATTTTTAAAGCGGGTCAATATTTGCACGGGTATCAAACTTCACATTCCTTTACACCGTTTAAAATTTTAAAAAGAATTGACCCATGAAATTAAAATTGAATTTTATTTTGACTTTGCTTCTGGTTCCTCTGTTTGCGTTTAGCCAACAATTGAACGTAACAGGAACAGTAACAGAAAAATCGACCGGCGATCCTGCAATAGGCGTCAGTGTGTTAGTGAAAGGTACGACCAACGGTACCGTCACCGATATTAATGGAAAATACAATCTAAGCAATGTTCCCAGCAATGCCACATTGGTTTTCAGCTATATCGGCATGACAACCGTTGAAGAACCGGTGAATGGACGCACAACCATCAACGTTAGCCTGTCGGAAGACATACAGGCATTGGAGGAGGTTGTTGTGATCGGGTATGGAACAGCACGAAAAGTTGATTTAACAGGTTCGATTGGAAGTGTTACGAATGATGTAATTTCGAAACAGCCTGCTCTCAATGCATTACAATCTGTTCAAGGTAAAATTTCCGGTGTAAATATTGTCAATAATGATGCACCCGGATCTTCTCCGACAGTTGTTATTCGTGGTCTGGGCACCGCTTTAGGAGGGCGGGAACCTTTGTATATTGTTGATGGCTTTCCTGTTACTGATATAAAAAATATCAGTTCTTCGGACATTTTAACTATGGATATTCTGAAGGATGCAGCGTCCGCTTCTATTTATGGAGTACGTGCGGCAAACGGAGTTGTACTCATTACTACGAAAAAAGGGAAAACAGGCAAACCTAAAATTAGTGTTGAATCTTATGTTGGGATGAAAAACATTTTGAATCAAGTGAAAATGGCCAATGCTCAACAATATATTGAACACTATAACCAAAATCAACAGATGATAAAGATCGCTGATCCGACAAAAGACCCTAAACTATTAAAAGATGCTTCAGCACAACCTTATGACACTGATTGGTACGATGAGCTAATAAGAACCGGTATTACAACAAACAACCTTGTATCGATTAACGGTGGAAGTGAAAATGTTAGTTACTATGTTAGCTACAATTATTATGATGAAGCAGGGATATTGGACGGTCAAAACTACAGAAGATCAACCATCAGAAATAATAACGAATACCTTCTGTTTGACAAGAAACTAAAAATAAATCAAACAGTAAATCTCTCGTTTTCAAATGAAACTCCAAAACCGTTTGGAGCATTTAATGAAGCTTATCGCCAATCGCCATTGGTCCCGGTTAAATACCCCAATGGCAGGTGGGGTATGCCTTTCGTAAATACTACCACCGGTATTGCAACCTATGAAGGAGCTCCAACCGACAATTTCGGACTACTAAACTCGATTGGTAATCCTGTTTATACGGTTGAAAGTTATAACCGGAAAAATAGCACATTTACCCTCCAGGGTGGTTTCGAAGGAGAATACAAGATTACAGATTTTCTGAAAGTCAATTCACGTTTTGGAGCGACAAAGTATTATTCTAAAGAGCGTTCTTTTTCAGACATAAAAGATGCGTGGCTTGCTTCTGACCCAACACGTACGGAACAGCAGTTTGAAACATTAAAAGCCGCAAATCCATCGGCACTTTCGTATGCTTATAATTCACTCAATCTGAGAAACATTGATACTTATCGATGGACTTGGGAAGGTTTTGCTACATTCAACAAACGATTCGACAAGCATAACCTGGAAGCTATTGTCGGACTATCAAGAGAAGAATATGGGATTGGCAGCATGAGTTCTATGTTAGGATACGAAGTACCGTCAAAGTCTCAATACTGGAACATGAGCATGGTATCGGGCGATTACACGACTGAGACTGAACAATACAGCTATACACCTACAGCAATCGCCTCATACTTCGGCCGTGTTCAATATAATTACGACAACAAGTATTATTTTTCGGGTGTTATTCGTAGAGATGGATCGAGCACTTTTAAGGAAAATGGCGAGTTTTGGGGTACTTTCCCATCCATAGGATTGGGTTGGACTATCTCTCAGGAAGATTTTATGAAAGATCAAGATTTCATCAATTATCTTAAATTAAAAGGTACTTGGGGGGAACTCGGGAACCAAAACATTCCATTAAACATTTCACAAGTCATTACGAATCCCGGCAGTGCCAATACCAATTACGTATTTGGTGCCGATCAACACCTGGTATATGGAGCATCTTTCGGAACTCCGGCTAAAGACCTGAGCTGGGAAGTCACACGTGAGTGGGGATTCGGCATCGATTATGCTATTGTAAATGAAAAATTGTCGGGGAGCATTGATTATTACAATAAAACCAATACCAATGCGATTTTATTAGTAAATCCTATTCTGGACTCTCCATACGAAGGAAGTTTCTATGATCATGGAGCCAAAGTACGTAACTCGGGTGTTGAATTCTCGATAAATTGGAGAGACAAACTTGCGAACGGGCTTGTTTACGAAATTGGGGCAAATTACTCTTACAACAAAAATCGTGTTCTGGACGTAAAGCCGACATATAACGGAGCCACCGGAGGCAGTTTAAATGACGGACAGATAACGAAACGTTTGCAAGAAGGACAACCCCTTTATGCATGGTGGATGTATGAAGATGATGGAGTTTGGCAAACACAGGAAGAAATTAACAATGCAAAGGTAAAATATGGTACTCCCCAACCGGGTCAATTAAAGTACAAAGATCAAAATACCGATGGAGTAATCGACGATCGCGACAAAATATATTTTGGTTCGTACTTACCTACAAGTAACTATTCTATTCATTTGGGATTTGAATATAAAAATTTCGATTTCAATCTCGACGGTTATGGAGTTGCAGGCAACAAAGTGTATAATGGTTTGAAATATGGTAGGATTGACGGCGGAGAAAATATTGCGGAATCGACCTTTAAGAAAAGATGGACAGGTCCGGGCTCTACAAATGTTCACCCGGGTCCTAATAGAATGCCGAGAGCGTCATCCTATTATCTTGAAAGTGGAGCATTTTTCAGAATTAACAATATTTCGTTAGGCTACACCTTCAATAATCTGATTGCCCAAGGCACGAGTTTGCGACTGTTTACTACAGCACAAAATCCTTTCATGTTTACCGGTTATTCGGGATTCACACCCGAAATCAGTTCCGATGGAAATCCAAGCCTTACCCCCGGCATTGAGCTATCGGCTTATCCAACCACCAGAAACTTATTATTTGGTATAAATTTGCAATTCTAAAAAATAGATTGATCATGAAGAAATATAAAAATATAGCATTTGCAAGTCTTTTGATGCTACTTGTATGGTCTTGCAGCGACAACGATTTTCTCAACGTTGATTCGAGAGAAAGAATCGAAGCGCAAGACAGTGAAGAAAATTATACTCCCGAACAATTTTTAACGGGAGTATATGGGATGTTTACGGATTGGGATTACGCCTTCTCTTTTCTTGCCGTTACTGAAATTATTTCCGATAATGCCGATAAGGGAAGTTCTCCCGGTGATACAGGTGCCGACAAAAACCTTTTCGACGAATTGACGTTTACAAGTACGGCCGGTTCTTTAAGCGCAATGTGGAGCAGATGGTACAAGACAATAGGACGAGCTACCCAATCTATCGAATATACGAAAAATTATGGGCTAACAGACGAAACCTATAAAAACCGATTAATAGGAGAAGCAAAATTTTTACGTGCAATATGTTATTTTTGGCTTGTCAGAGGTTGGGGTGATGTGCCACTCCAGCATGTCAATGCTGCCGAAAGAGCTCCCAAAGAAGAAGTTTATGCATTTATAGAGCAAGATTTAAAAGATGCAATGGCTGTATTACCGAACTCTTATAGTGAAAGTGATTTGGGGAGAGCAACTAAAGGTGCAGCTCAGGGATTATTGTCAAAAGTCTATCTGTACGAAAAAAAATGGCAAGATGCCTATGATGCTGCAAATGAAGTTATAACCTCACCGGCCTACGGATATGAATTGTTGGATGATTACTCGATGATCTGGCGCGTCGAAGGTGAAAACTCTTCAGAGTCTCTTTTCGAATTTCAGGCACGAGGCGATTCGCCTGCACATGGTATTCAGCAATATTCCCAGACACAAGGTGCACGCGGAACAACCGGATGGGGTTGGGGATTCAATACTCCGTCAGAAAATCTGCTGAAAGCTTTTAACGATGAAGGAGATGTAATTCGGAGAGATGCTACCATCATGTTTCGAAATTCTGTTCTCTACGATGGATATCAACTAGGAAATACCGAAAATCCCATGTATAACTATAAGGCATATTCGAGTAAGAACAAAGGAGCAGGTGATACCGATAAAAATATTAGATATTTACGCTTGGGAGAGATCTATCTTATCAAAGCTGAAGCTGCCAACGAGTTGGGACAAACAACTCAGGCATTAGGTGCTCTAAATGAAGTTCGTAGAAGAGTTGATCTTCCGGATGTTACGACCACGAATAAAGATGAGCTCCGCAAAGCCATCTGGAAAGAACGTCGATTAGAGCTAGCTTTCGAACATGATCGCTGGTTCGACCTTATTCGAACAGGGCAGGCTAAAGATGCAATGACGGCTAATGGGAAAAACTTTGTTGTTGGCAAACACGAGTTGTTTCCTATTCCCAACCAACAGAAAATCGATACGCCGGACATGACCCAAAATCCCGGATGGAACTAAATGAATTTATACACGAATAATTTGGCAAAGAGTTGGGAGAGAATATCTCTCCCTCTCTTGTTTTATTACAATACAGCATTCGGTTTCAACCAAATGAAAATTTATATTTTTCGATCAAGTCTTTGATACTCGAAAACTTTCATTTAGATATTGATCTGAAAAATGTACCTCGAAAATATTTCATATTCATCAAATAAAAGGAGAAAGATGTAAAGTGGCTTTTACGGATATTAATTGCGGCTTGTGATCCATCAGGATTCTTATTCCTCCTTAAAACTTTCAAAAAACAATATATAATATCACGTGAAAACAAAAAACAAAAGAAATACTATATCCCGATTCAGGATACCCTTCATTACATCTGTCAGCATCATCGTATCGTTTTTCCCTGTATCATGTAATGATAAAAGCAACAATAATGCTGAAAAAGAAAATTCTTACGAGAATGTCGAAGAGGTTACCAACCGTCCCATGACTTTTCCCTCCGACGACGAATTTCTCGATTTCATCCAGCAAACCCATCTCAATTATATGTGGGAGGGAGCGGAACCTACATCAGGGCTTGCTCCCGAACGTATCCATATCGACGGCGATTATCCGCAGAACGATGCCGATGTGGTAACTACTGGCGGAAGCGGGTTCGGAATAGCCGGCCTCATTGTAGGTATCGAACGCGCATTTATTCCTCGATCGGAGGGTGTAGCGCGACTTCATCAAATTATAGATTATTTGGGAAAAACCGATCGTTTTCACGGCATGTGGCCGCATTGGATGTACGGTCCAACGGGAAAAGTGAAGCCCTTCGGGCAAAAAGACAACGGAGGCGATTTGGTGGAAAGTGCTTTTTTGATGCAGGGATTGCTTTGCGTTCGCGAGTATTTCAAGAATGGAAATGACTCCGAAAAAATGCTCGCCGCGAAAATCGATACCCTCTGGCGCGACATGGAATGGGACTGGTATCTCAATGGCAAGGACGTTCTGTATTGGCACTGGAGTCCCGAATATCAGTGGGAAATGAATTTTCCGCTCGAAGGATACAACGAGTGTCTGATGGCTTATATATTGGCCGCATCGTCGCCCACACACACCATTCCTGCTTCGGCTTACCACAACGGATGGGCGCGCAAAGGTAATATCGTAAGCGATAAAATCGCCTATGGTTTGCCACTGATTTTAAAACACAACGGTGCCGAGAAGTACGGCGGTCCGCTTTTTTGGGCTCATTACTC
Source organism: Seramator thermalis (assembly GCF_004138125.1). Lineage (GTDB taxonomy): Bacteria > Bacteroidota > Bacteroidia > Bacteroidales > Dysgonomonadaceae > Seramator > Seramator thermalis. Next base: position 7,755 of record NZ_RXHS01000022.1, on the reverse strand, counting down.
CTACATCGGGTTGAATCCGAAAGGGTTAAAAGACCAATATGCCGATTATTGGCAACTCAACCGCAACCAAACGCTGATCAATTACCGATATTGTGCCGAAAATCCGAAAGGATACAAAGGCTACGGCGAATCGTGCTGGGGACTGACCGCAAGTTATTCCGTGAACGGATATGCAGCTCATGCACCGATGAAAAACGATCTGGGAGTCATTACGCCTACGGCGGCGTTGTCGAGTTTTCCTTACACACCGGATGAATCGATGAGAGCGCTTCACCATTTTTATTTCGCGCTGGGCGATCGAATTTGGGGGAAATACGGCTTTTACGATGCTTTCAGTCTTCAAGATCGTTGGTACCCAAAACGCTATCTGGCTATCGATCAACTCACGATTGCCCCGATGATCGAAAATTATCGTACAGGATTGCTGTGGAAACTATTCATGGGTGCACCCGAAATTCAACAAGGATTAAAAAAACTCGGATTTACATATAACCTATCATAAAACGAAATTTTTTGGAACATGAAAGATTTGAAGTACGTTATTATTTTAGTTTTGAGCTTAATAATTATTTCGAGTTGCGATCAGAAAAATAAAAACTCGGAAACATCTCACGGCAAATGGAAAAGTTTGAGTGGCGACAAGCGCATTGAGCAACGGGTAGATTCCGTGCTGAAATTGATGACTCTGGAAGAGAAAATCGGTCAAATGACACAGTTCTCTGCCAACTGGTCTATCACGGGCCCCGTCATGTCCGACGATTTCAAACCCTATCTATACAAAGGTTTGATTGGAAGTATTTTCAACGCAACCTCAGTGGAAGGCATCCGTAAGCTGCAGCAGATAGCTGTAGATTCCACTCGTTTGGGAATCCCGATTCTCTTCGGACAAGATGTGATTCACGGTTATAAAACGATATTTCCGATTCCGCTGGGTGAAGCCTGTTCGTGGGATTTGGCGATGATGGAACAGACGGCACGAATAGCAGCCATCGAAGCCGCTTCGGACGGTATCAACTGGACGTTTGCCCCCATGGTTGACATTTCGCGTGATGCCCGCTGGGGACGTGTGATGGAAGGGGCCGGCGAAGATCCCTATTTGGGAAGCCGTATAGCCGAAGCCCGAGTAAAAGGTTTTCAAGGTGAAGGAGGATGGCAATCGTTGTCGGATGTTGCTACGCTTTTGGCTTGTGGAAAGCATTTTGCCGCCTATGGTGCTGCTGAATCGGGTAGAGACTATAATACGGCCGAACTTTCGGAACATACGCTTCGCAATGTATATTTGCCGCCTTATCAGGCCGCATTGGAGGCCGGTGTGGGTACTTTCATGGCTTCGTTCAACGAAGTGAATGGCGTTCCGGCCACAGCCAGTCGTTGGCTATTGACCGACATCCTTCGCAACGAATGGGGATTTCGCGGTTTTGCGGTTAGCGATTATACCGGTATCAACGAGCTGGTTCCACACGGCGTGGCAAAAGACGAAAAGCAGGCTGCCGAACTTGCAGTGAATGCCGGAGTGGATATGGATATGACCGGCGCTACATATATCAAATATCTCTCCGAGCTTGTCAAAGAAGGCAAAGTATCGGAAAAAACCATCGATAATGCCACGCGCAGTATTCTCGAAATGAAATTTTTACTGGGTCTCTTCGACGATCCCTACCGATATCTAGATGAAAATCGGGCAAAAGCAAACACCGAAAAGCCCGAATTTATCGAAACGGCACGAAAGGCTGTAGCCTCATCGTTAGTTTTACTCAAAAACGACAACGATCTTCTTCCGATAAAAAAAGATCGGGCTGCCCGCATCGCGCTCATCGGACCACTTATGAATGATTCCGTCAATCTGAATGGCGAATGGGCCGGATTGGGAGATCGGAATAAAAGCGTTTCGATTCTCAAAGGGATGACCGAAGCCTACAAAGGCACAACTGTGAAATTAAATTACGCTCAGGGTTGCACAATCACCGAATCGAGTCCCGCAAGCATCGCACAAGCCGTTTCTGCCGCACGCCTTTCCGATGTTGTGCTGGTGGCTGTAGGCGAAGATTTCAACTGGTCGGGCGAAGCAGCCTGTCGTAGCGATATTCGGTTGCCCGAAGCACAACGACAATTATTGAAAGCATTAAAAGAAACGGGAAAACCCATTGCCCTGATCGTGTTGAGCGGGCGCCCGCTCGATTTGTCGTGGGAAGACTCACAATTTGACGCTATCCTCCAAGCCTGGTTTCCCGGAAGAGAAGGCGGGAACGGAATTGCCGACGTAATCTCAGGTGAATACAATCCGTCGGGACGTCTGGTGATGTCTTTCCCACGCAATGTCGGGCAAATTCCCATTTATTATAATCACAAGAATACCGGTCGTCCTGTAGACCCGGCTCATCCCGATGTCGATTACAAATCGCGCTATCTGGATGTGGCTACCACTCCGCTTTATCCTTTCGGATATGGATTGAGTTACACAACGTATGCTATCGGTAATGCCAAAATCGATAAATCGACGATGAAGTCGAAAAACGATAAAATCACGGTTTCGGCAACTGTCGAAAATACCGGTCCGATGGATGGCGAAATGGTTGTACAACTCTATGTTCGCGATTTGGTAGGGAGCGTAACGCGACCTGTGAAAGAATTGAAAGGATTCCGGAAAGTGGCATTGAAAGCCGGTGAAAGCAAACCGATAACATTTGAACTTTCGTCGGAAGATTTGGCTTTTTATGGTATCGATATGAAAAAGAAAACCGAACCCGGCGAATTTAAAGTGTGGGTTGCCCAACATTCGGCCGACAATTCCAACGAACTTTCATTTTCGGTTACAGAATAATATGGACTGAAATGAAGAAAAATAAAATTGTCTTTGCATTGATTATCGTTTCAATTGTCGGTATTCTCGATATCGGACTTCGGGCACAACAAACCCGATCGACCACGTATTGCAATCCGCTCGATGTGGATTATACCTACATGATCTACAATTCCGATCGGGATATTTCTTACCGATCGGGAGCCGATCCGGCAGTGGTGGAATTTCGAGGCGAGTATTATATGTTCGTAACCCGATCGATGGGATATTGGCATTCGTACGATTTGCAGAACTGGAATTTTATCGAACCCGAGAAATGGTATTTTCAGGGAAGCAATGCTCCTGCGGCTCACAATTACAAAGATTCGGTGCTTTACGTAACCGGAGATCCTTCGGGATCGATGAGCATTCTCTACACCGACAATCCGAAAAAAGGCGATTGGAAAGCGGTTCCTGCGATTCTGCATAATTTGCAGGATCCCGATTTGTTTATCGACGACGATGGTTCTGCTTACATGTTTTGGGGATCGTCCAACCTCTATCCTATTCGCGGAATGCGATTGGACAAAAATCATCGATTTTTGCCCGTGGGCAAACCGGATTCTTTGTTCAATAAGAATATGGAACTGCATGGTTGGGAACGTTTCGGAGAAAACAACGGCGATACCATACCGGGCTATATCGAAGGTCCGTGGCTCACCAAACACAACGGCAAATATTACATGCAATACGCCGCGCCCGGAACGGAATTCAATGTCTATGGGGACGGGGTGTACGTAGCCGATCACCCGATGGGGCCTTATATGTATGCCCCGAATAATCCGATCAGTTTTAAACCGGGAGGTTTTATGAATGGGGCGGGACATGGAAGTACGGTGCTTGGACCGCAAAACACCTATTGGCACTTTGCGTCGATGGCTTTATCCTACAATGTCAACTGGGAAAGACGTCTTTGCATGTACCCGCTCTTTTTCGATCGCGACGGACTGATGTGGACGGATGCTTCTTATGGCGACTATCCACATTTTGCTCCGTCGGAACCCGGGAAAAAGGGTGAATTTGCCGGATGGATGTTGCTTTCGTATAAAAAACCGGTCAAAGTCTCTTCTACTGTGGAAGATCACACGGCGCAAAAGTTGACGGACGAAAAAGCCAAAACCTTTTGGCTTGCCGAAAGCAACGACAATATGCAGTGGGCGGAAATCGATTTGTTAAATCCCTGTACGGTAAGAAGCATTCAGATCAATTATTTCGACTACAAATCCGATCTATACGGTCGTATCAACGGATTGCGACATCGATATACGGTGGAAGGTTCGCTCGACGGCAAAACGTGGCAAACCTTGATCGACAAAAGCAACAGCTACAGGGATGCTCCAAACGATTATGAGGAACTTACCCTACCGCAACGGGTGCGTTATGTTCGTTACAAACACATGGAAGCACCGACACCGCATCTGGCGATTTCCGATATCCGCATTTTCGGGACAGGCAATGGCGAAAAACCGCATAAAGTAAACGGATTCAAAGTGGAAAGAAAAGACGACCGGCGTGATGCTTTTTTAACGTGGAAGGCTCAGGAAAATGCGCAAGGATATAATATTCGATGGGGAATCGCGCCGGATAAACTGTACAACTCGTGGCTGATTTACGACAACAACCAATTGATGATGCGCTCACTTACTACCGATCAGCAATACTATTTCACGATCGAGGCTTTTAACGAAAACGGGATCTCCGAACAAAGCACACCTATTCATGTGAAATGAATGAATCCGCTATTATGAAAGGACAAAAGAGTGGCCGGACGGTCACTCTTTGTTCTTTTTGGGAGATGATGGTCCGAATTTTCTGTCGGAACGGAACGTTTTCTTTTCGCTCGTCCCTCTTCTTTCTTTTTTCTCAAATCGTGTGTTCGATGAGGATTTTTCGTTGAACTTGCGCGCAGGTTTAAAATCCCGTTTAGGGCGAAACTCGCTTTTCCCCTGCTCATCTTCCGACAATCTCTCTCTACGTTTGAAAGGTTTCCGTTCAAACGACGGATTGTCGCCGCGATCGCGATTTTTATCTCCATTCACACTTTTGTGAGGTCTATCCTCATTCTTAGCAGAGAAACGTTTACCCCGATTGGACGAAAAGTCTTTTCCTTTGAAATCTTCATAAGGTTTTCGCCGTGGCACATCGACGGATTTCCGTCCTCTACGTTCGCGACGAATGGCATTTTCGGGACGTTCGTCGCGATCATGCTCCTCGCGCTTGCCCGAGAATATTTCGAATTCGCGCATTTCGCATTCCAGTTGCCCGTTGAAAAGGAAAAAGCGCTTTGTGGGTTTTAATCCGATTTTATCGAAAAGTTCTTTCCGATAGCTCAGTATATAAGCGTCATATCCCACAAATACGTGCTTCAGCCGCTCGCCGATGGTGGCATAGAGGGTTTCGATATCGTCCACCTTGATGCGTTCGCCGTAGGGAGGATTTGTCATCAGTACGCCGGGAGGCTGTGGCGCTTCGCTATATTGCTGTATCGGTTTCACCGAAAGATCAATATATTTCTTCAACCCGGCATTTTTTATGTTTTTTTCGGCAACGGCAATCGCTTTCGGCGAAATATCGGAACCAATGATGCGCAATTGGAAATCGCGTGCACCGGAGTCGTCGTTATAAATCTCGCTGAAAAGCTCTTCGTCGAAATCGCTCCATTTTTCGAAAGCAAAATGTTGGCGATGAATTCCGGGAGGAATACCCAGAGCTATCATTGCAGCTTCGATGAGCAATGTTCCGGACCCGCACATCGGATCGATAAAAGTGCTTTCGCCCCGCCAACCCGATTTCAGAATCATACCGGCAGCCAGCACTTCGTTAAGTGGAGCTTCGGTTTGCGCTACACGATAACCGCGCTTGTGCAAAGATTCACCCGAACTATCGAGCGACAACGTACATTTGTTGTGCGAAACGTGAATATTAAATACCAAATCGGGATTGGTTACACTTACTGAAGGACGTTTGCCATATTTTTCGGTAAACCAGTCGGCAATGGCATCTTTGGTACGATAGGCGACAAACATGGAATGGGTGAAAATATGCGAATTTACGACGGCATCGATCGAAAAAGTTTGATCGAGTGTGAGATATTGATCCCAATCAACCGATTTTAAAGACTGATAAACTTCATCGGCATCGCGTGCCATGAACTGAAAAATCGGTTTGAGAATATGAAGCGCCGTACGGCAATGGATGTTTGCTTTGTAAAGGAGGGCCTTATCGCCGGTGAAAGATACCATTCGAGTGCCGATTTCTACATTTTCTGCACCCAGAGAAAGGAGTTCTTCTGCGAGTACGTCTTCGAGTTCGGCCATCGTTTTGGCGATAATCGGGAATTGTTCGGATTTATTCATTCTGAATGTTTCGAGAAATAGACCGTAAAGATACGTGATAATTTTCAATCAACCCATAGGCCGGAGGTTTTAATGTTGTGATGATGTGAGAAATAATTCATTCAACATTCACAAGTCTCATTAGCCCACGTCCTCATCAGATCGCATATGCTTTAAATGAGCCGGAAGAAAGTTTGGCCGTCTCCATCAGGAAAACTACCCAGTTTCCTTTGTATGAAGTATGGGAGATGCTTTTCGTCTATAATCCGCGAATTACAAGAAGTTCTGTTTATAGAACATTTTGTAGAAACCATGTCAATCGGGTTCCACCGGCAGGAAAGGGAAAAAGCCGAAAAGTTTAAGGACCATGAACCGGGCTGTCTTCACGTGGATGTGACCTGTTTACCTATGTTCGCTTGATAAAAGACATGGCGGAGTGAGAAAAGAACCGGGCGTAAAAACCCCTTTTCGGGCCGTCGAAAAACCTGTGGTGAGCAAAGCCGAACCATGGTTTGTGCTAAAACCTGAAATTTTTAAACAAAATCCTCTAAGTACATGACAAAAATTTAAAGATATCGATATTTGATTGGAAACCAGCATTTAAAAGCACTGTTGCGATAAAGTTAAGACCATATTTGAAATAACTTTTTGCCATTCTACCGTTGTTTAGAATTCTGATAGGCTTATGATTTTCATGTAAATAAATCCCGACTAAATACTTTCAGATAAAGACAAGTTAAACTCCAGCCAATCAAAATCATTCGAGAAGTTCTGACGGAATCGTTGTTCACACGATTTGCCATACCTTCCCATCTGGAGGAAATTAATCCTGCCGGGGATAATTATGTATAAAATTAATGTCTCCATAAGGAACGATTTGAAACTTTTGTTTAACTTAGTAGTTAGTTTATTTAAAACGTCACTACAGATATCCCTATATTGGTTAAGTATGCTGGTTTTGTCCATCTTTACAGTGTTTGGAATTACTATAAAGATACTGATAATCAGCTACTTAACCTTCTTTTTTTATGTTAAACTTTGTTATATAAAACATTGAATATTAATTAGTTAATTGAATATTTACCGAACTATTGTGAAAGAATATTAACCGGTGATCGCAAGGCGATAGCCATTGATCCCAGCTACATATCCAAATCAGGAAAGTGTACTCCCTGGATTGGTTACTTCTGGTCGGGTACAGCCGGACAGGCAAAAAGAGGGTTAGAAATTCTTGGTGTGGGTCTCATTGACATAGACAGTAAAGATTGTATCAGTCTTCAGGCTGTTCAGACACCGGACAGTCAAACTCTGGAAAGCAACGATATTGGCCTGATCGACTGGTATCTTCTTGTACTAAAATCAATGGAAGAGAAACTTCACAAGATAAGCCCTTATGTGGTAGCCGATGCCTATTTCTCCAAAAGCAATTTTGCAACCGGTTTAAAAGAAATGGGCCTACATCTTATCAGCCGTTTCAGAGATGATGCCGTTTTATTTTATCCTACACTGGAAAAGCCAACGGGTAAAAGGGGCAGGCCTAAACTCTACGACGGCAAGATTGATATGGATAATCTTGATAAA
>NZ_RXHS01000001.1 GCF_004138125.1 Seramator thermalis | reverse complement strand
GGTGGTTGCAGACGACGACCTTGATAGGCTGCAGGTGTAAAGGCGGTAACGTCAAAGCCGAGCAGTACTAATAACCCGAAAACTTTCTTACAAAGAGCCGGAAAAGGAAGGGTTTGATAAATCTTTTTAGCGGATCGAAAAAGGCGGACTGTAAGTCTTTTTGTTTTACTTTTTACATCATGTTTAATGAAACAGTGCAGCCGTGACGGGCTGTGAACTTATTAAGGTGGTTATAGCGTTGGGGATCCACCTCTTCCCATTCCGAACAGAGAAGTTAAGCCCAATTGCGCCGATGGTACTGCGAAACCATGTGGGAGAGTAGGTAGCCGCCGTCTTATCGACAAGCCCCCGATGTTATATCGGGGGCTTTGTCGTGTTTATTGACTGTCAATCCGTCTTTTTATAATTTTCGGAGTGTTTCGTCCAAGAACGTGAGTTTTTCGTTTCCTGCTTCTTTGATTACGAACGTATTCTCGATGCCAACGGCTCCGATGCCCGGCAAAACAAATTTTGGCTCATCGGGAGGCTTAACCCAAAAAACAAATAAGATAAGGATTGTACAATTTCTAAAAAATGCGGGTATATTTGTGGCAATAAGGTTTAGTTCCCTTATGTTCGTAGTACTGTTGATGATAATTTTCGGCTTTCCAGAAAGTGGAAGCAGGTTTGAGCATCGTTGCAACGACATACCCTTTTTCATTGAGGATTTGGATGTATTTTTCAGCCAACTGTTTTTCATCGGACGAAGAGTAGAAAATGCACGAACGATATTGTGGACCGATATCGGGACCTTGTCCGTCGGTCTGGGTGAAATCGTGTGTTTCGAAAAACAATTTCAATAAGTTTTCGTATGATGTTTTTTCGGGATCGTAAATCACTTCGGTCGTTTCGAAATGGCCGGTATTTTTCTGACATACCTGTTCATAAGTGGGATGATCGACATGCCCTCCCATAAAACCTACATTTGTTTTGACTACTCCTGGTGCTTTCATAAAAAAATATTCTGTTCCCCAAAAACAACCCGACGCGAAGTAAGCTTTCTTAAGTTCACTTTCTGACTTGGCAGGTATAAATTTCAGAGATATGGAATTGACGCAATGACGAGTTTGTTTTAGCGTGAATCCTTCGTTCAAAAAAACATGGCCCAAATGTGCTCCACAATTGGCACATACAATCTCGGTACGCTGTCCGCCGGCATCAAGAATACGTTTTACGGCTCCTTCGATTTCATCGTCGAACGAAGGCCATCCACAATGCGAATCAAATTTGTCGGACGATCGATAAAGTGGGGCGTTGCATCGTTTGCAAACGTAAGTCCCTTCTTCTTTATTATTAATATATTCACCTGTGTAAGGCATTTCGGTTGCTTTGTAAACAATGACGCGCTCTTCTTCGGGTGTGAGTTGATTGAATTTCATTTTTTGTTGAGTTTTAGTGTTATTTTGTGCACACATCGAAAACGATGTACAAATGAGCGTTATATATAAAATGATTCGATTCATGCTCTTATAACAATCCATAATCGATTTTGACGGATAACGGTCATTTGTTGAATAGAGATTTTACGAAACTAAAAGGCTTTCTGTTTTCCAAATATGAAAAATTCGTGTCGTGGGAAAATGCTTCTCTTTCAAAGCAAATATTCCGATACCCTTCGTAACGGTTTTTATATTGTAAGCATCTGACAATCCATTCGAAAATATACCAGATATAGAATCCGACAATGAGCAGTTCGAGCATTTGACGGGTATGAATGGATTCGTGGTTCAATATCCTCTGATCAAGTTTCGGACCGTCTTTTCTAACAAAAACAATCCCGAATAGATTTATAGCATGAAATCCTTTTAAAGGGATAAAATTAGAATAAATTATTTTCATCAAACCTGTTTATTGGGTTTATGACGATCAAAGGTAATATGGTATTGTTTAGTTTCGTATCTTTGCAGTCTTAAAAAACATCAATACTTCGTATGGATATGAATCAAAAATTTTCGTCGGAACTTCCTTATAAAGTTGCCGACCTTTCACTCGCCGATTTTGGGAGAAAAGAAATAGAAATAGCGGAACACGAAATGCCCGGATTAATGTCGGTGCGTAAAAAATATTCTCAGGAGAAACCACTGAAAGGAGCACGCATCACAGGTTCGCTGCATATGACCATTCAAACGGCAGTACTTATCGAAACGCTGGTTGAATTGGGCGCTGATGTGCGTTGGGCAAGTTGCAATATTTTTTCGACGCAGGATCATGCTGCTGCCGCAATTGCTGCTGCAGGTATACCGGTTTTTGCATGGAAAGGCGAAACGCTCGAAGAATACTGGTGGTGTACCGAGATGGCTTTGCGATTTCCGGAGGGCAAAGGCCCCAATCTGATTGTGGATGACGGTGGGGATGCTTCTCTTCTTGTTCATATGGGATATAAGGCCGAGAATGATCCCAAGACGATCGGCAGGAAGGGCGAAAATCACGAAGAACAGGTGATTTTGGATACCCTCAATCGAATCCTGAAAGAAGATAACGGGCGTTGGCATCGCACAGTTGCCGAATTGAAAGGTATTTCGGAAGAAACCACCACAGGCGTTCATCGTCTGTATCAGATGATGGAGCGTGGCGAATTGTTGGTTCCTGCTATTAATGTTAACGATTCGGTTACGAAATCAAAATTTGACAATTTGTATGGTTGTCGCGAATCATTGGCTGATGGCATTAAAAGGGCAACGGATGTGATGATTGCGGGAAAAGTAGTTGTCATTTTAGGTTATGGCGACGTGGGTAAAGGCTGTGCCAAGTCGATGCGTTCGTATGGAGCTCGTGTGCTGGTTACCGAAATCGATCCGATCTGTGCTCTACAGGCTGCCATGGAAGGGTTTGAAGTAACCACGATGGAAGAAGCCGTTAAAGAAGGCAATATCTTCGTTACCACAACCGGAAATTGTGATGTGATAACGATAGAACATATGGAACAAATGAAAGATCAAGCCATAGTTTGCAATATAGGGCATTTCGATAACGAAATTCAGGTGGACAAACTTATCAGTTATCCCGGCATCCGGCATACCAATATCAAGCCGCAAGTTGACAAATATACTTTCCCGAAAGGAAATTCATTGTTTTTGCTTGCCGAAGGCCGTTTGGTAAATTTAGGATGTGCAACGGGTCATCCTTCGTTTGTGATGAGTAATTCGTTTACCAATCAAACGTTGGCACAAATCGATTTGTGGAAAAATAATTACAAGGTAGGTGTTTATCGATTGCCAAAATATCTCGACGAAGAAGTGGCTCGTCTGCATCTGGAACAAATTGGCGTAAAATTGACGAAACTTACTCCAAAACAGGCCGATTATATTGGAGTGAGCATCGACGGGCCCTTCAAACCCGAACATTATCGGTATTGATAAAGATTGAATTCGCGAAAAAATGCGTAAATAATGAATTTAATTTTTGGAAATTTAAAATAAAGGCTATACCTTTGCACTCGCTTTTGCAAGAAAGCAATTAGGTCGATTCGCTAGCTCAGCAGGTAGAGCACATCCCTTTTAAGGATGGGGTCCTGGGTTCGAGCCCCAGGCGGATCACACCAGTTAAGTCCACTCACAAAGTGGGCTTTATTATTTTTTACCTGTGACTTACAAAAATCGGATATAAAATTCCGATCTTCGCGATCTATAAAGGCTTAATTTCTTTGGGGAGAGAAATTTATTTTCTTCTCGTGATTATTGTCAGAAAAACGATAACATTAACGATTTCCAGACGGCCTAGCAGCATATTGATAGAAAGCAAGTATTTGGCTGTATCGGGTAGTCCCGCATAATTTCCTAATGAACTAACCCCCCCAAATCCCGGTCCTACATTTCCAATGGTTGCTATTGAAGCAGAAAAGGATGTTATGCCATCAATGTTCATGGCGGTCAAAAGTAATGCCACGACTGAAAAGGTGAGAATGTAAAGTAAAATAAAAACAACCGTCTGTAATTCCACTTCGTTGCTAATTGTTATTTCATCGACTTTGACGGAATACACACCGTTGGGATGTTTTGCCAATTTGAGTTGTTTGATCAGTGATTGAAAAAACAGATATACCCGGTCGAATTTTAATCCGCCGGAAGTGGATCCTACCATTCCACACTGGATTGTGTAATAGATAAGAATTAGAATCGAAAATATGGGCCAGTTAGGCGTGTCGGCTGTGGCAAATCCTGTGGTTGTTGCTAACGAAATAACCTGAAATGAAGCATATCTGAGAGAGTTATCGAAATCATAAGTATGTTCATGTGTCAGTTGCAGAGCCACAAGTAAAATTCCGATGAAAATGACTATGATATAAGTTCGAGTAATTTTCGAAGTGAAAATATTGAATTTTTTACCCAGTATGGTGGCATAAATAAGCCCGAAGTGAATGCTGCTAAGAATCATGAAAAACATGATGGTTATTTCGATCCAGATATTGTTATAATATGCAATACTCAGATTTTTTGTAGAAAAACCGCCGGTAGCTACTGTTGCAAAAGAATGACAGATAGCATCGAACCATTCCATACCGAGAAGTTTTAACAAAACTGTTTCCAAAAGCACAAGGCTACAATATACAATGACAATGATATTGCCTATTTCTTTTGTTTTTGTTTTGAAGTTCATCATCGATAGACCCGAGACCTCCGAATGATAAATACTCGACTGAATTCCTCTTTTATCAGGGAGAATAAGTAAAACAAAAAGAATAATACCTGCTCCACCTATGAAATGAGTGGATGCGCGCCAGAAAAGTAAGCCTTTAGGTAAGACTTCTATGTCGTTTAAGATGGTAGATCCGGTCGTGGTAAATCCTGATACGCTCTCGAATACGGCATTGGCAAATGAAAATTCGCCTCCCCATAAAAAATAGGGTATTGTGCCAATGAGACATGTGATGATCCAACCCAATACACTGATTGACAATCCTTCATGAAAACTTACTTCGTCTGGTGTTTCAACGAATACTTGAGGAAGAGTTCCGAGAATAGTGCACATAAATGCACTAAACAGCAATGGGACAAAAGATGTTTCGTGTAAATATAAAGATATACCTGCAGAGATAAAAAGAAAAATTGCATTGAATAGCAAAACAAATCCCAAGTATTTGATAATAATTTTAGCTTTCATCTCGGATCATTCATTTTGACTTCTGCTCCGTTGCAGACGGAGAATCATTTTGTTAATTTCTTTCTCGAGTTCTTTGATTTCGTCTTTCGAATTGATTTTGCTGTTCAGATTATATTGTTCGGGGTAAAAAGAAGATACGGCTTCTGTTATTTTTTTGATAGGCGAAACAAAATATTCGTTGATAAAAAAGTTGAGTATAATAGAAAACAAAATGGCGGCAATAATGGATACCAAAGCAGGCATAATTGCTCTTTTCGAACGTTGGCTGACGAATGATGCCTGACTAATGATATTTTCTTGATTGTGTTTTACAAAAACATCAACCGCACTCTTTACAGAAGAAAACAATGGATGAATCTCGGTCAGATAAAGTTTGTTTCTTTCATCGAGTGGAATTGAATTTGCTTTTCGACATGCTGTCAACACCGAAGAATGAAATTTTTGATATTCCTCATCAATTGTCAGGAGATAATCTTTCCCCTCTTTCTCGATTGCACTTGCGGTAGTTTCTGCAATAATTTTTTGGATGGTAGAATCGGATTCGGATATGATTTTCATCCCCTCTTCCATATTTCCAGCCAAAAACATCAGTAGTCCTGTATTTTCGTGCTCCAGAGACTCGAGTATCGATTTAGATTGTTTGATCGATGCGTATTTGTTTTTGATGATTTGGTCTGCCGAGCTGCTTACCTTTTTAAATTCTGAGAGTGACATCAAACCTGCTACGATCAACATAAAGATCAGTAATGCAAAACTGAATGTAATTTTGGTTTTGAGCGATAACATTTTATTATTGTATGTTTGATTCAAAAATATGAATTGAGACGACCTGCAAAATTACATTTTTTATTTTATCCGTATATCTTTTCGAAACAGTTTCTGCCCAAAACAGAAACGGGATAATGCAAGATGCTTTATCCCGTTTAGAATAAGAGTTGTAAATAGAATTTTATTGTTTTGTTAATGCTATAAAATCGCGATCAGTATGGTATTTGGCAAATTCCAGATCGTTAGCAGCTCGTTTAGCCATTGATTTATCACGAATAATGGCAGTTTGCAGGTTCGACAAAACTTCAGCGTATTTGTTAGTGCGTGCTGCAATCACAGCCTGCAAGTACGCTGTTGTTGCATCGGGATTGGTAATGTTAACTAATGTTTCTGAAGCGCGGCTGTAATCCTTAATGAGCAATTGAGCCAATGCCGCATTGTTGCTTTTTGTATTGCCAAAAGCGGCTACAGCCTTGTTGTAGTCTCCATTTTTCAGATAAAGCAAGCCTAATGCCCCATCAATATCTTTGGCCTGCGATGCTTTTCCCAATAGTTCTTCGGCTTTGTCATTTTCGTTGTTCAACAAAGCGATAAGAGCCATATTCATGTTTGCTTCGGGAGCATCGGGCGCTACTTGAATAGCACGTTGGAAAGCCTGTTGAGCTTTAGATATCTCACCTCTTTCATAGAAAAGTGTGCCAATGTTGTTCCATCCTCTATAATCTTGAGGAAAGTTAACAGTAACGTATTGATAAATGCGTTCTTTTTGTGCAGGATCATCGGTGAGCGTAGTAGCATACAACAATTCTTCCACCGACAGTTTTTGGGGATCATTTTCCCAAAACGACATGATTTCTTCGTCGGTTTTTCCAATAATTTCGATGTTGGCAATCAGTCGCGAACGCCGCAATTGAGGCAGTATGGTTTCGGCTAATTCTTCATAAACAAACGATATGTTTTTTATCTCTTGTTCGCGTGTTTCCGGATCGGGATACATTTCGAGTACACGAAGGATAAGATCTTTGTCTTGGAGGTCAGAAGCTTGAACCAATTGTCTGAAACCCTCCCAGTCTTCAGCTGTATAATGTGCATTTACCTCTGTGTCTATATTTTTCTTCTTCAATTCTTTTTCGAGGTATTCGGTCGTATTTTTCTCACGCTCGGCTGCAAGTTTTTCATTTAGAGAAACTCCACCGTCAGGTGATGCATAAGCCGAAACTTCTATATAGATATTTTGTTTTGGATCTTTGTAGGCTTCCTCAACGCGTTTTTTCCACGCGGCAAGTCCTTCCTTATTGAGTTCGCTTTGGCGAAGCGCTGCATTTTGAATCAAGAAAAGAATATTCGCATCTTGGGTTTGTTTGATGATTTTTTGGAATCCATCGTCGGCAACCGAAGGTTTGGTTGACAATGCACTTGCCAAAGTGGAGGTAGCTATAACGCCATTAGCCACTTTTATCTCGGGCAATTTTACCGGTTTGTTTTTAATCTTTGCGTCAAAACGCACGAAAAGTTCTGAAACATTCATTTCGGGTTGATAAGGAAATGAAAAAATCATCGTAAAGTTTCCGCCTCTGTCTTTCGGAATTACCGTGGCATTTCCGGCCACTTTTTCACCTTGAAAAGTATAGGCTGTTGATTCGGATTCTTTGTTTTCGGCATATTTTAAAACAGGGGTAATCGATACGGTTGCATTCGCATTAAACCACTTTTCGGGAAAAATACCATTCACAGTAACCGGAATCTTATTTCCTACAGTTTCGAGGGGTGAGGGTGTTACTGCAAAGTTGGATTGCTTGAGTGGTTTCAGACTTGAGCAAGAAACCCCCAAAAAAGAAATAAACAACAGAATCGCAAGCGATTCATAGATAAGTTTTCTTTTCATGACGAACGTATTTATGATTTGTATTTAATATTTTCTCAAAACCGAATGCAAATCTATTTATTTTCTTTTTAAAACGAAATTAATTAACCATTTTAAAGTGTAGATCAACCGGTATGTGTATTTACATCCGGGCATTCAGAGAGTTTTTCGATTTCGAAAAGAATTTACATTGAATCCTAACATTTTTAAAGTTTCGGCAATTGTCGGATCTGCATTGACTACCGTATAGGCTACGTATTCACGCCGCAGCGGATAGTTCGATCTGAAACGGTAAAAATCTTCAGGATTCGATTTGAGTGCTTCTGTTTCTTTCATCGGATTGTAGGTATGCCACACCGCAGTAGGCAATTGTTCTTCAGGCGGAACATGTTGCAAATCGATAATTGGTTGATCGGGGTCGGGAATCTTTTGAAACGGTATGGGATCGATGCCTAATTTAAAGTAATCGTTCACGTTCTCAAGTGTCATTTTGGTGGCTGTCCATTTGCCGTCAGCCGAATAACCCGCGATATGCGGTGTCGCTATATCTACTTTTCGAAGTAGATCCAAATCGATATTGGGCTCATTTTCCCAACAATCTATCACCGATGCCGAGATTAAATGTTCATAGATGGCTTTCCCCCATGCTTGATTGTCAACAACTGCTCCGCGACAGGAATTAATAATAACCGGTTGTTTACGTAATGAACGAAAAAACTCGAAATCCACCAAGTGATATGTGGGGTATTTCCCGTTTTTTGTCAAAGGAACATGTAATGTAATGATGTCCGCTTCGTTTTTAATCGTATTGAGAGAAACGAATTTTTGTTTCCCTTCTCGTTCTTCGCGAGGTGGGTCGTTGAGAAGTACTTTCATGCCAAGTTTTCGACAAGCGGCTTCCACACGACTTCCCACATTCCCCACGCCGACAATTCCGATAGTTTTATCTTTTAATTCGCATCCTTGTTTCCGAGCGATGTAAAGCAAAGAGGCAGTAACATATTGTTCGACCGAATTGGAATTGCATCCGGGTGCTGTGCGCCAGGCTATGTTGTGGGCATCACAATAGGCCGTGTCGATATGATCGTATCCGATAGTAGCCGAACATATCAGTTTCACACTGCTCCCTTCGAGAATTTCTTTCCCGAAATGGGTTACAGTACGCACTATCAAGACATCCTTGTCTTTGATTTTTTCTTTGCTAAATTCATTGCCCGGCAAATATTCTACTTCGCCAAACAATTCGATTACACCTTTCAGGTAAGGTATATGAGCGTCCGCAAGAATTTTCATTCAGTTTGATTTGACGATAAATATTCATGCATCGATTTTGCCGCTTTTCTACCGTCGCCCATTGCGAGGATTACGGTTGCCCCACCGCGAACGATATCTCCTCCGGCAAATATGGTTTTTACTGCAGATTGCATGGTGTCGTTATTCACAACAATAGTTCCGCGTGACGTTACTTCGATACCCGAAAAAGATTGTGGAATAAGAGGATTTGGCGAAACACCAACGCTCACTATTACTTCATCCACATCTATCCATACCGTGTCTCCTTCTATGGCAACGGGACTGCGACGTCCGGAGGCGTCAGGGTCGCCTAATTTCATACGCTGAAGGAGCATCCGTTGAACGCGGCCGTTTGCATCGCTTTCATATTTAATGGGATTATGCAGGGTTAGAAATTCTATGCCTTCTTCCTTGGCGTGTTTTATCTCTTCAATTCGGGCAGGCATTTCTTCTTCCGAGCGACGATAAACGATCATCGCCTTTTCGGCCCCGAGACGCCGTGCCGTACGAACGGCATCCATGGCGGTATTGCCTCCACCAATTACGGCAACCTTTTTACCTAAATGTATGGGCGTATCGCTTTCGGGGTCAGCCGCTTGCATGAGGTTGATACGCGTCAGGTATTCGTTGCACGACATCACTCCGTTGAGATTCTCACCCGGAATATTCATAAAGTTGGGTAATCCCGCACCACTGCCAACGAAGATACCTCGAAAACCTTCCGCTACGAGATCCTCTTGCAGGATAGTTTTTCCGACTATGCAATTTGTCAAGAATTTAACTCCCATTTTTTTAAGTACGTCAATTTCAAAATCTACGATTTCGTTGGGAAGGCGAAATTCGGGGATTCCGTAGCGGAGTACTCCGCCCAATTCGTGCAGAGCCTCGAAAACCGTTACATCATATCCCATCTTGGCCATGTCCCCGGCAAATGAAAGTCCGGCCGGACCTGAGCCTACAACTGCTATTTTGATGCCGTTAGCCGGAGCAACATCGGGAATCGATATTTGTCCGCTATTGCGTTCGTAGTCTGCGGCAAAACGTTCGAGATAACCAATGGCAACGGGCTCTTTCTTTAGTTTGAGGGTGTAAAAACATTTGCTCTCGCATTGGCGCTCTTGGGGACAAACACGACCGCAAACTGCAGGCAAGGCGCTGGTTTCCTTTAATGTTTTGGCGGCTTCGAGAATTTCTCCGCGTTCGATATTTTTGATAAATTTCGGAATATTGATTTCAACGGGACATCCTGTTATGCAAGTTGGGTCCACGCAATCGAGGCAACGATGTGATTCGCCAATTGCTTGCTCGAGACTAAGCCCCAGATTGACTTCGTCGTATGTGTGACAACGGATTTCGGGAGGAACTTCCGGCATTTTCACTCGGGGCAAATCGGTTCGATCCTTATTTTTCATCGATTTTCGCAGGGTTTCGCGCCATTCTTGCGCACGTTCTGCCTTTAAATATTCATTATTCATTGTATGTTATGGATAGTTTACTTATGAATTTGTGTTTATTTTCTTTAGTATTTTTTTAATTGTATGCTTTCAGGCGCATCAGCATTTCGTCGAAATCGACTTGATGCGCATCGAATTCGGGGCCATCGACACATACGAAGCGTGTTTTTCCTCCCACCGTAACGCGGCATGCTCCACACATCCCGGTACCGTCAACCATGATCGTGTTGAGCGAGGCTATGGTTGGCACGTCATATTTTTTTGTTAATTCGGAAACAAATTTCATCATGATGGCGGGCCCGATTGTCACGCACAAATCAACTTTTTCGCGTTGAATGACATTCTCAACGCCATTGGTTATCAACCCTTTTTCGCCATACGAACCATCGTCTGTCATAATGATGACTTCATCGGAAAACTTACGAACCTGCTCTTCCAGAATTATTAGTTCCTTTGTGCGCGCAGCCAAAACGGAAATTACTTTGTTCCCTGCTTTTTTCATCCCTTCTATGATAGGAAGCATTGGCGCAACTCCAACACCGCCACCGGCACAAAGTACTGTCCCGAAATTTTCGATGTGCGTAGCTTTACCCAAGGGGCCTACTAAATCGGTTACATAATCTCCAATATTGAGTTGGCAGAGTTTTTCGGAGGATTTGCCTACACGTTGGATAACCAGAGTGATTGTTCCTTTTTGAGGATCTGCAGCTGCAATTGTGTAAGGAACGCGTTCTCCTTTTTTCCCGACTCTGACGATGACAAAATGTCCCGGTTTCCTGCTTTTTGCAATAAGTGGAGCTTCGATTTCGAACTTTACGACTTTATCGGATAAGCCTTCTTTTCCTACAATTTTGTTCATGATCTTGTGTTGTTTCTTTCAGTGTGTTTAATAATCTTGCAAAAATACAGAATTTTTGACGATCGAGAAATTCAAATTTCAATAATATTGATCAATGAAGGATAATTTGTACTTCGTCTTATTTTTTTATCATGGATATTGCAATATAACTCAATGACCTTGAAAAGACGCAATAAAATTTGGTTAGATTAAACCAAAATCGTAATTTTGTGTCAAAGGACAACCAAAAGTAAAATTTTTTGAGATGATACTCGGGGTTGACTGGTTTTGACAGCGAGTAGAAGAGGTTTGTAAGCATGCAGTGCGTTGACAGTTAGCACTTTAATCTCAAATGTCGAACAATTAACTGGCAATAACAATTATGCTCTTGCTGCTTAATCGAAGTATAGTAGATTGAAGCTTAATCCCGGCACAGGTGTTGGGACAAGACATCACCCGGAAGCTGTGGCTTCGAAGCGTTCCGAAACGGTGGTGCAGATAAATCGGAGATAGGACAGGCGAGGCTTTGGCGCCTATCTGAAACAAAAAAGCTAAGGAAAAAGTTGGTAGCTTCTGCCTTACTTTTTCTCGAAAAATCAAGAGAAGATAAGCATGTAGAAAGCAAATTGCTTCCTCGTTTGGACGAGGGTTCGAGTCCCTCCAACTCCACTTTGAATAGTTTTAACTGGTGATTGAGGTTTCAATTACCAGTTTTTTTTGAGAAAAAATTAGAATCTGAGATTTTTATTGATCGGTATTTTTTCCTTAGAAAATATCTTCTCTTGGGTACTTTTCTTCAACTTTACTAAACAGAAATGAAATAAGCGTCCCGATTGCAAAGAAAACGACGCACAGGAAAAATGCCATTCCGAAACTTAGCCTCGTAGCGGCGAGCTGCTCAGGTGCAAAAGCCGGAAACACCACTGTTGGAAAAATTGCCAGCGATGAGCCTATCACCATTCCCAGAATGAAATGATACATTTCGGAGTAGTAACGTTTGAAAAGATAAGCCGCCAGTTTTGCGAAAGCAAGTACACACAGGATAAAACCTATAAGTAGAGGAATGATTACTGCAAAATCGAAATCTTTGATCCCCGTTGCCATCTTATCGTATAACCCAAAGTATATCAGGAAATTGGATGGACTCATTCCCGGTACGATCACCCCCAGTCCGATTAGTGCTCCGGAAGCGGCCCAAATTAATAAATTAGGTGAAACTTCTGTAAATTGCCGACCACCATATATCATCAAAAGAAAAATAAATGCTGTCGAAAGTAGAAATATAAGCATATCGCGCCATGATCGACCTTCTTTTCCCGCCGTTTTGTATAGCGAAGGGAAAGTTCCTGCCACGAATCCGATAAATAGACAGATAAATTCGGCCGCATATACGCCAAAAGCTTTTTCGACCAAAATCGAAAATAAAACGATGCCAATCGCTCCGCCGATAATCACAGGTATGAAATAGAGGACGTTTTCGATGAAATGTTTTTTTAAATCGGATAAAAATCGTATCAGACGGTCATAAATTCCCAGAATAACTGCCAGAACCCCACCAGACAAGCCCGGAAGAATGAAGCCGATGCCCACAATAACTCCTTTTATCAATCTTATGAACCAGTCAATGATCGGAGTCGGTTTTTTCCCTTCTATTTTTGAATTCATATTGTCAATCGAAATTTTCCAAAGTGCAAAAGTACATCAATATTTTTATTCGATGGATGATATTTTCAGTTGTTTTTTACAAATTCGAACTATCTTCTCAGTTATCTATCTTCTACAAATAGATACGTATAAAGTTTTTAAAGTGATTTCACCAAAAATTAGGCAATTATGAAACTTTGATGTATACTTTGTTGTTAAAACAAAAAAATCCGATCTTATGAAAAACAGAAAACCTTCGGTAGCAGGCCAATTCTATCCTGACGATCCAAAACAACTGAAGACAGTGGTCGAAACCTATCTGGGAATAGCAGAACCACGTAAAGTGCAAAAGGTGAGGGCTCTCATTAGTCCACATGCAGGCTATGTTTTTTCGGGGAGAGTTGCAGCGTCAGCTTTTAATCAACTCGAAGAAGATCGACAATACGAAAACGTTTTTATACTTGCGTCATCTCATCATTATCAATTTGAAAAGGCATCGGTTTATTGTGATGGGAATTTTGAGATGCATTATGGTGAGGAAAAAGTGAATTGCGATATAGGTAGAAAACTTGTTTCGGATTTTCCCGATGTGTTTACGAATGAAATTGCTCCACACACAAATGAACATGCCATTGAGGTGCAGTTGCCTTTTTTGCATTACAAGCTGAAAAATGAATTTCAAATCGTTCCGATTGTTATAGCTGCTTCAAAGCCGGAGACTTGCTCTCGTATTGCCGAAGCTCTTAAACCTTACTTCACCGAAAACAATTTGTTTGTCGTTAGTACAGATTTTTCTCATTATCCTCATTATCAAGCGGCTAAACAGGTGGATACTGCCACAAAAGATGCCATAACGTCAAATAATCCACAAATTCTCATTGATACTTTAATCGAAAATCGGAAGAAACGTATTCCAAATCTACTTACGAGTTTGTGTGGATGGACTTCGGTCCTCACTCTCTTGCATTTGACTCACTCAGACTCCTCCCTTCATTATCAAGCTATCGATTACCGAAATTCGGGTGATGAACGAAACTACGGTGATCGTCGCGAAGTGGTCGGATATTGGGCGATAGTTGTTTGTCAACAGGCTGATCTCAATCAAAACGATGAGTTTTATTTAACCAACGAAGATAAGAAAACTCTGTTGGCGGAAGCGCGAAACAGCATAAAGTCTCTTTTTGGCCACGAGGCGAATAAAATAGATATCGGCTCATGCTCTCAAGCTATTTATTCGCATTGTGGAGCTTTTGTTACCTTACACAAACACGGGCAACTGAGAGGTTGCATCGGAATGATAGAAAGCGAAAATCCATTAATTCACACAATACGCCAAATGGCTGTTTCTGCAGCCATTCACGATTACCGCTTCCCACCGGTTGCCGAGCATGAACTCGAACAAATTGAAATAGAAATATCTGTGCTTTCGCCATTAAAAAAAATTGATGATATTTCTCAAATTGTGCTTGGCAAGCACGGAATTTATTTGCGAAAAGGTTCGGCAAGTGGTGTGTTTTTACCACAAGTCGCCGATGAGACAGGATGGAATTTGGAACAGTTTCTGGGCCATTGTGCCCGTGATAAGGCCGGAATTGGATGGGATGGTTGGCGGCAATCTGATATTTATATTTTTTCGGCCGTTGTGTTTTCGGAATCGGAGTTCAGAAATTAGCCCCAACTTCCGGCAATTTGCGTATTACAATATGGGCATCTCCCATCTTCTATATGGTTTTTTGTAATGGAAAAACCTTTTCGCTCAATTAATAAATTTCCGCATTGCGGACAATAGGTGTTTTCGCTTTCTGAATGAGGGACATTCCCAATGTAAACATATCTGATTCCGGAGTTTTTCGCGATTTCTCTTGCATTTAAGAGTAATTCTGTGGGAGTAGGCGGAAGATGAGACAATTTATACGCAGGGGAAAAGCGGCTGATATGCAAAGGAGTGTCATCAAATCCGTTGCGTACAAGCCATTCGCACATTTTTTTTATTTTTTCGAGATCGTCATTGAATTCCGGAATAAGAAGAAATGTAATTTCGAGCCAAACGTTTTGTTGTTTTAAGGTCAACAGAGTTTCGAGTACGGTCGAAAGACGTCCTCCGGTGAGTTTTTTGTAGGTCGCCTCGTCGAAACATTTTAGATCGATGTTAGCTGCATTTATCAAAGAGCACAATTCGACCAAAGGATCGTGGTTGATAAAACCATTTGAAACCATAACCGTTTTTATGTCCTTTTCGCGCGACAGTTGAGCAATGTCATACATGTATTCGTAGAATACGGTAGGTTCGGTATATGTAAAAGCAATAGATCCTATATTTTGCGATAAAGCAGCATCCACAATCCTTATTGGTTCGATGTAAGGATGTGCATTTTGAGGCGAAGTTTGCGATATTTGCCAATTTTGGCAGTTTAAACAATGGAAATTGCATCCGGCGGTTGCGAGGGACAAAATCTTGCTACGGGGATAGAAATGAAATAAAGGTTTTTTTTCAATAGGATCAATACCTATTGAACACGGCCGGCCATAGGATAACGAATATAATGTACCATGAATGTTTTTGCGTGCACGGCATAATCCTGACTGTCCCTCCTTCAAAATACATTCGTGAGGACAAAGAATACATTTTATGTTCCCGTTTTCCTCCGGTTTCTGAAATCGGGCTACACAGTTTCGATCGTCAAATTCAGTATAATTCACGTCGCAATTTTTTTCGAAATATAGGAAAAATTTGGGATCCGTGTATAAGGTATCGAAGAAAAAAATTGCGGCTGAAAATCATTTTCAGCCGCAAAACCGGTAGCTTTGATTTTATGGAGAATGTGTTAGTGTACACCCGGCGAGAATCGAACTCGCATCGTCGGAACCGGAATCCGGTATTCTATCCATTGAACTACGGGTGCATTCAGTAAAATTAGTTTTGGAATGAGGTTTTATTCCACCGCAAAGTTATTGAATCTTGTTCAATAAAAGACTTTATTAGTTCAACATTTTCAGCAGATACATACGATTCGTAATCCAAAATAAGAGTAAGATCGTCAGATCCACCTTTAAATTCGGCTTTAATTGGCTCCATGTCAATTAATCGAAGTGCTTTTTCGAAATCGATGTTGTTTTTTTGCGATCGATCAAAAAACATTTCTGCCGAAAGATGAGGCAGAAGGGGCTCAGATTCGATCGGATTCCACTCGGTTGAATAAAATTGAATTTGACTGTCGCATGCTTGTCCACAAACAGTTTTCACAACACATACAATTTTTGTGTTATTAATGAGTGGAAGTAATTTTATCTGAAGAGTTCCTCTGCTCGAGGTTTTTATTTTTAAAAAATCGTCGCTGTAGTTAATCCTTTCAATATTTCCCAATGGATAGGGAATGCTTGTCAGTGCTGTGTCGACGAGTAGCATAATTTTGTCTGCTTCGGAAAATCCCGGCAGAACATATTGAGGCATTGTTTTGAAAAGTTCTCCCATTTTTTGGGCGGAACAGGTGAGTGCAATTAGAAGAAATCCTAAGGGAATAAATCTTTTAATCATTTGATCGTTCAATATCTATAACGTTAATGTTATCATGATTCTCGTTACGTACGATACAAAGATAATACTTTTGTTTCATAACGCCATGAAAAAAGCCACCCTCTATGGGATGGCTTAAGCATTCTTTCGAACAATGTCGTTTCTTACTTTACAGCAGCAGCGGCTTCCTCTGTAGCTTGTTGCAAAGTGTCGGCAGCAGCAGCGGCAGCAGCGGCAGCGATGCTGTCGGCTTGAGCTTGAGCGATGCTGTCTAATCTTGCAACTTCAGCAAGACTGTCAGCTTTAGCTTTTTCAGCTTCAGCCTGTTTGTTACCAGTGCATGATGCAAAACCCAAAGTAGCTACAATAGCTACAAATAATAATACTTTTTTCATCTTTCAATAATTTTAAACGATAAATAAATTTCTTTTTCAAAAACGCAGCAAAGATATATGATTTATATGTTATACAACATATTTAACGTTATAAATTATCTAAAAAACAAGCCGTATTAGTATTGTTTAACTTTTTCGGGGCGATTATTGGTAAATAAACCGTTTGATGCTTTGTTTAGGAGTCATTTCAAAATCATTTTCCATGAGTTCTATCTTGCTGATTTTTTCGTAGTTAGCAAGATGTTTGTTTAGCGTGTTGAGATTATCTACCATGATGTTATCGAGCATCTCGCGAGGAATATCGGCTTCTTTGAGTGACAGGTAATCCGGAAATACAAGTGCTATTAATTTCCCATCCCGACTAATCACCAAACTCTGAGCCACGTAAGGAAGATTGTTCAATCTGGATTCTATTTCTTCAGGAAAAATGTTTTGACCGTTAGGGCCGAGAAGCATGGCTTTGATTCTTCCTTTGATATATAGACAATTGTTTTTATCCATAACGCCCGAATCTCCGGTTTTGAGCCATCCATCTTTGGTGAAAGCAGACGAAGTCGCCTCGGGATTTTTGTAATATCCCAACATCACATTTTCGCCTCGCACCTGGATTTCACCCGGAATATTTTCAGGATCTTCGGAGTCGATTCGTGCCTGCATGATGTCTTTCAAAACTCTGCCACACGATCTCGGTATAAATTCTTGGTGAGGACTGTACGAGATAAGTGGTGCACATTCGGTCATTCCATACCCTACGGTAAATGGAAAACCTATGGCATAAAAGAAATCTTCCACCTCTTTATTGAGCGCAGCTCCACCGATAATTACTTCTCTAAAATTGCCTCCAAGCGAATGGGTAATGTTTTTTTTGATTTGACTATAGATCATGTGCTTTACAACCGGAATCTTCAATATAATTTTCATTATCCGTTTGTTAAGCAGCGGCTGAATACTTTTTTTGTAGATTTTCTCGAGGATAAGTGGCACCGTAATAATAATATGTGGTTTGACTTCCTGTAGAGCCTCGACTAAATTTCGCGGTGTTGGAGGAATGCCAAGCAAAGTAACATGAACTCCTTGGCTAAGAGCATACAAAAAATCGAAAGCACAGCCATAGGCATGAGCCAATGGTAAAAAAGCTAAATCGCGTTCGCCAGGGAAGAGCAGTTTGAGCCGCTGCGCAAAAGTGATGTTGCCTGCAAAATTGTTGGCCGTAAGCATTACACCTTTGCTAAATCCAGTTGTTCCCGACGTATAGTTCAAACAAATCACTTCTTCGTTTCCAATAGTTGGGTACTGAATATCAGACTTGCGAAATCCTTCCGGATACTTTATTTTAAACGAGTCATCCACTTGTTTGCGTATGTCTGCCGAATCCATGTTTTCTCCTTTTATCAGTTCAAAAGATGGAATCGCGAATACGGGGACGTTTATTTTTTGCGAATCTATGTTTTCCCAAATTTGTTTATTAATAAATACAAG
The DNA here is from genome assembly GCF_004138125.1 of Seramator thermalis. GTDB lineage: Bacteria > Bacteroidota > Bacteroidia > Bacteroidales > Dysgonomonadaceae > Seramator > Seramator thermalis. The sequence goes on along the minus strand of NZ_RXHS01000001.1, from coordinate 450,914 downwards.
CTTCGCTTCGGAGTGATTGATGATATGCTCGATGCTTTCAGGATGAAAATCTGCCAGAATCGGTACAATAACCGCTCCATAAGTAATTGTGGATAGAAAAACGGTTGCCCACGAAGTGTGATTTTTTCCTATAAGAGCTATTTTATCTCCTTTGGCAAGGGACATTTTCTCGAACAAAAGATGTGTGCGTGCAATGGAACGGGCTAAATCGCCATAAGTTAAAAGATTATCGGCGTGGTAATCGCTAAGGGCATTGAGTTCCCAATGTTTTTTGAAACTATTTTCGTAAAGTTTGATGAAGTTTTGTTCTATCATTGCTGCACATTTTTATCTTTTTTGTGCAAAAATAAGTCCTTCTTTTCAAATTGCAAAAGAAAAACCTCATTAAATAAAATGATTTTGTTGTATTTTTGTACAGCCAACTATTAAGTTTCAAAAAAACCAATCCGAAATATCTTTCGACAAAGAAGATGTATCTCCTTTGCACTTTAAAAATATGATTGACAGATCCATATTCGAGAATAAAACAGCTGCATATTATACACTCGGATGTAAATTGAATTTTGCAGAAACATCTGCTATAGGACGACAGTTGTCTCAGGCGGGTATAACGAAAGCAAGAAAAGGACAAAAAGCCGATATTTGCGTGATAAACACATGTACGGTTACCGAATTGGCCGACAAGAAAGGCCGGCAGGCTATTCGCAAGATGATTCAGCAACATCCGGATGCATTTGTAGTGGTAACCGGATGCTATGCACAGCTCAAACCCGATGATATAGCCTCGATAGAAGGCGTGGATTTGGTATTGGGTGCTGAACAAAAACTCGATATTTTTCAATATCTCAACAATCTGACCAAGAAAGACAAGGGAGCGGTGATAACGTCCAAAACCAATCGGATAAAGACATTTGTGCCTTCTTTGTCGGCTGACGATCGAACACGATATTTTTTGAAAGTACAGGACGGATGTGATTATTTTTGTTCGTTTTGCACCATTCCCCACGCACGGGGCAGAAGTCGTAACGGTTCTATTGCAGATCTGGTGACACAAGCGCAATCGGTTGTGGCTGAGGGTGGAAAAGAAATTGTGTTGACAGGCGTCAACATTGGAGATTTTGGTCATACAACAGGCGAGCGTTTTTTTGATTTGCTGCTTGCTCTCGACGACATACAAGGTATAGAGCGTTTTCGCATTTCGTCAATCGAACCCAACTTGCTTACCGATGAGATTATCGATTTTGTGGCAAATTCAAAGCGCTTTGCACCGCATTTTCATTTGCCTCTGCAGGCCGGCAGCGACGATGTTCTGCAATTGATGAAACGTCGCTACGATACGGCTTTGTTTCGCCACAAAGTGGAAAAAATAAAACAAACAATGCCCGACGCATTTATCGGGGTGGATGTTATTGTGGGAGTGCGGGGCGAGACCGATACTTATTTCGAAGAAAGCCGAAAATTTATTGAATCGCTACCTATTTCGCAACTACACGTGTTCACATATTCCGAAAGAGCAGGAACTCAGGCGCTCAAAATACCTCACAGTGTCGATCCGAAAGAGAAACATGCTCGAAGTAAGGCTTTACTGGATATTTCGGATAGAAAATTGCACGAATTTTATCTCTCTCAAAAAGGTGCTTCAAAAAAAGTGATTTTCGAACATACTCGATATGGTTCAAAAATGTATGGATTTACGGAAAATTATATCAAGACGGTTGCCGATTATAATCCTTCTCTCGTAAATAAGGTCACAAAAGTGCAAATTGGAGAATTGGACGAAGATCGATCGGCGATGAAAGCAATTATATAAGAGGTATTTCATGAAAAAAATCAACTATATCAAGTATTATTTACTGTATGGTATTTCATACATCCATGCCCTGCTCCCATGGAGTTTGTTATATTTTCTTTCCGATATACTTTTTATTGTTTTGTACCGACTTGTAAGATATAGGCGTAAGATAGTTCGTGTTAATCTTCAAAATGCATTTCCCGAAAAATCGGTGATCGAAATAGAAAAAATTGAGCGTCAATTTTATCATTTTCTGTGTGATTATTATATCGAAACTATTAAATTGTTGCACATTAGCGATGAAGATGTGAAACGTAGGATGAAATTTGAAAATCCCGAATTGCTCAACGAGCTTACGAAAGACGGTAACTCTTGTCTGCTCAGTTTGGGGCATTACGGCAATTGGGAATATGTTTCGTCTATCGGCTTTTATCTATCTCCCGAATTGTTTCAGGGTCAAATTTACCACAAATTGCGTGACGGAGCATTCGATCGTTTTTTTTTGAAAATTCGATCTCGTTTTTCTCCTCTGAGCATAGAAATGAGTGATGCCATGCGGACGATCGTTCACAATCGTCAGCAGGGAAAGGCTATGGTCATTGGTTTTATCAACGATCAACGACCTCGCCGTAACGCCGGCCAGCATTGGACTCGATTTCTCAATCAGGACACGCCGGCGCTTATAGGTATGGAGCGCATCGCACGAAAATTTGGATTCTCCGTTGTTTATCTCGATCTACGTCGTGAAAAAAGAGGGCATTATGTCGGTCGATTTTCTGTAATTACGACCGATGCATCCAAAGAAGAAAAATTTGCCGTGACCGAACAATATATGCGGCTTCTCGAAAAAACCATCTTACGCGATCCTGCGTATTGGCTTTGGTCGCACAAGCGATGGAAATTTAAGCGTGAAACGGCTGAAAAAATATGAATAAAACATCGGTCATCATTTTGAATTGGAATGGGCGAAATTTGCTCGAACAGTTTTTGCCCGGAGTATTGAAGTTTTCGAAATCAAACGATACCGAAATCGTCGTTGCCGACAATGGGTCATCTGACGATTCGGTTTCTCTACTCGAAAAGCAGTTTCCCGATGTTCGACTTCTGGCATTCGATAAAAACTATGGTTTTGCGGAAGGATATAATAAAGCCATCCGCGAGGTTGAGGCCGAATATGTAGTTTTGCTGAATTCGGATGTCGAAGTAACCTGCAATTGGCTATCGATACTCGTCTCATATCTTGATCGTCATCCGGAGACGGTAGCAGTGCAGCCAAAAATTCGTTCGTTTCATAGTCGCGATCTGTTTGAATATGCCGGAGCTGCCGGTGGTTTTATCGATCGGTATGCCTACCCGTTTTGTCGTGGACGCATACTTCAACGTGTGGAGCAAGACTATGGTCAGTACGACACCGCAATTCCCATTTTTTGGGCTACCGGTGCCTGTATGTGTATTCGACGCGAAAAATATTTGGAAGTAGGTGGATTGGATGCACGTTTTTTTGCTCACATGGAAGAAATTGATCTTTGTTGGAGGCTCAATGCACGAGGATATGTTATCGAGTGTGTTCCGACGTCGGTTGTATATCATGTTGGTGGCGCGTCTCTCAACAAAGAGAATCCGCAGAAGACTTATCTCAATTTTCGCAATAATCTGCTGATGATATACAAAAATGTATCGGACAGAATGTTGCCAAGAGTGCTTTTTGCACGTTTCATCCTCGATTTTGCAGCGTTCCTGCATTTATTGATAAGCGGAAAATTCGATAATGCCCGTGCCGTGATGAGAGCCGAATCCGATTTTATGCGAATGAGACCGGCATATCGTCTGTTGCGTGAACAAAATCTCGAAAAAACCATTGTCCCCTGCATCAAGCAGCAATTTGGTGGCAGTATTCTCTACAACTATTATTTGAAAGGCAAAAAAACGTTTCAGTCGATTTTCGATCGAAATCATAAATAGATCCGAAAATTACGAAATGTTTTCTTGCTTTTTACACACTGTGCATATTAAGTTACCTCTTTTTGAAAAAAAGGTTTATATTTGCATACCGTATAATAACGACAAACCATTGAAAAATATCTTTTTTATATGATCAATCCCGATTTATTTTCAAAAATTTCGTATGGGCTATATGTTGTCTGTTCGGGCAATAGATTCCGAGGCACCGGATTTGTTGCAAATACCGTTTTTCAAGTAACATCAAAACCGCCTCGGTTTGCTGTTTGTTGCAATAAAGACAATTATACATCCGATTTCATCAAACAGTATAAAGCTTTTTCGGTTTCGGTTCTTTCGCGTGATGTTTCGTCCGATCTTATCAATCGATTTGGATATAAATCGGGTAGGGATATCGATAAATTCTCGAGTTTGGATGTGACGTATGGCGAAAGTGGAGTTCCGATTCTGAAAAACGAAAGCTTGGCCTACTTCGAATGCACTCTTATCGATGCGTTTGATGTGGGTACTCACCTGATATTCATTGGCGAGTTGCTGAATGGTGACGTTCTCGATCTTGAGGGTGAGCCGCTTACTTACGATTATTACCATAAGGTGAAAAAAGGAGTTGCGCCCAAAAATGCACCCACTTATGTCGATCGTTCTCTTTTTGATGAAAAAACGGAATCAGACAAGATGGTTGGATTAAAAAAATACGAGTGTACGGCTTGCGGTTATGTGTATAACGAAGCCGATGAGAAAATTCCGTTTGCCGATTTGCCGGACGATTGGGAATGTCCTATTTGCGGAGCCAAAAAATCGGAATTTGAGGAAATTCTGTAGGCCTGTTTTTTTTGAAACGCTTTTTTTTCGGTAAAGTTTTTACGATTATTCGAAATTAAACGAGAGTACGATCATGCGTTGCGTCGCTTTTGAAAGGGATTTTGCATATTTTTGCAAAGCTTCGTCCTTTAAATCCGAACGATCTGTCTCGAGAATATCGGTCAATCCGAAACAAAATTTCAGCTCGGGCGATAACTTAAACATCGGCATATAGAAATCGCATCCAAAGCCCAATTCTATCCCGTAGTCAAAAGATTTGAGCAGCACTGCTTGCTCTTTCTTGCGATTTAATTCTATGCTACCGTAGCCACCCAACAACAGATAGGGGCGATAGTTGTTAATTCTTCCGGCGGCCATTTTCACCTGCAACGGAATTGTTAAATAGTTGTTTCGTATCGATGTTGCGAACTCTTCACCCGAAGTTTGTTCCTTGAAGACAAGGTCTTTGCTCCCGAAGTGCAGGGTAGGAATGAGGCGCAGGTTCATATATCGGTTCAGATAACGATCGGCAATCAGTCCAACGCTGAATCCGGGAGAATAATGCGGGATTTCGGAAAACCAGACTTCTCCGTCATCATTGATATAACCCGATTGGGTGAGAATGAGGTCTTGCGTGTTTAGTCCGATAGTGAATCCCAAATGAAATATTCGCTGATCGGCATAAGGCATGTTCTGCAGTTTGCGCTGTTGTGCAAAACAGTTTATAGTGATGATGGACAGCGATGATAAAACGATGAGGATCTGTTTCATGTTTTAATAAACGCTTTTTGAGAACAGATAGTATAAAATCGGAATGTTTTTTCAGGAGGTTATCTTGTTGATGAGCTGAAAGAGTGTGAGAGATTGTTGCTCGCCTGTTTTCATGTTTTTGAGCGAAATAGTGCCGTTGCCCATTTCGGTCTCGCCCACCAATGCCACGAACGGAATTTGATTGCTGTCGGCATATGATAGCTGTTTCTTCATTTTTGCAGGTTCCGGATACAGTTCTACTGAAATACCCGCGTTACGCACTTGTGGCAGCAAGGAGAGAATGTATGTTTCTTCTTTCTGTCCAAAGTTCACGAAAAGGATGTCGGTGCCGTGCGTGGATTTTTCGGGGAAAAGGTTGAGTTGTGCCAGCACATCGTAAATGCGATCGGCGCCAAAAGAAATTCCTACACCCGAAACGCCCGGAAGTCCAAAAATACCGGTCAGATTGTCATATCGCCCTCCTCCGGTGATGCTGCCCATTTCGGCATCGAGCGCTTTCACTTCGATAATGGCTCCCGTGTAATAATTGAGGCCGCGGGCCAGCGTCAAATCCAGTTGCAATTCGCTTCCCGGAGCTATTGCATCTACTTTGTTGAGAATATATTCGATTTCGGCCACGCCTTTCATTCCGGTTTCTGAATCGGAGAGCACGTTTTGTAGTGTGGCTATTTTTTCGCGATTGTTGCCTTGCAACAGGATAATCGGTTGCAGCTTGTCGATGGCTTGCTGCGAAATATTCTTCGAGCGCAATTCGGCGTTCACATTGTCCGGCCCGATTTTGTCGAGTTTATCTATTGCAACGGTGATGTCCGTTATTTTATCGGCTTCGCCGATGATTTCGGCAATGCCCGAAAGAATTTTCCGATTGTTGAGTTTTATGCAGACCCTAATGCCGAAGCGTGTGAAAACTTCGTCGATGATTTGCACCAGTTCTACTTCGTTGAGCAGCGAGTCGGAGCCCACAATGTCGGCATCGCACTGAAAAAACTCGCGATAACGGCCTTTTTGTGGACGATCGGCACGCCAAACGGGTTGAATCTGGTAGCGCTTGAAGGGAAATGTGATTTCGTTGCGATGCATCACCACATATCTTGCAAATGGCACGGTCAGATCATATCGAAGTCCTTTTTCCGAAATCTTGGTGGCAGTCCGGGCAGCGTTACCTTCCGTCAAGTCACCAGCATCGATATCTGCAAGAAAATTTCCCGAATTCAATATCCTGAAGAGCAGTTTATCGCCTTCTTCGCCATATTTTCCCATCAGTGTGGACAGGTTTTCCATGGCCGGCGTTTCTATCGGCCGGAAGCCATGCAGGCGATATACTTCTTTGATGGTGTCGAAAATATAATTGCGTTTTGCCACTTCTTCGGGCGAAAAGTCGCGTGTTCCTTTCGGGATGGATGGTTTTTGCATCTTTCTCTATTTTTTTGCAGTGCAAAGATAAACAATTTCGATGATATCTTTTTTTCGTTTTGCGGTGTAGGCAATAGTCGAGGCATGGAATGATAGGAAAAAGCGCTCCCCGAAAAAGTTTTTCCGAGAGCGCCTGAAAAAGTTATGGCATAAAAATACTAAAGCAAATTGCTCGCAAGTTCCGATAGTTCACTCCTTTCGCCTTTCACCAGATTGACGTGCGCGAAAATCGCCTGGCCTCGCATTTTATCAATCATGTAAGCCAATCCGTTGGATTGAGCATCCAGATACGGTTGATCGATTTGTTGCAAATCGCCTGTGAAAACCATTTTTGTTCCTTCGCCGGCACGGGTGATAATGGTTTTCACTTCGTGAGGCGTAAGGTTTTGGGCTTCGTCGATAATGCAGTACGTTTCAGAAAGGCTGCGACCACGAATGTAGGCCAATGCTTCAATTTCGAGTTGTCCCGATTTTTGAAGTTCTTCAATCACCCGCAACTCTGAGCTATTGATGCCAAGTTGGGCTTTTATCACATTCAGGTTGTCGAAAAGCGGCTGCATGTATGGGGCGATTTTTTGCTTTTCGTCTCCCGGCAAAAAGCCCAAATCCTTGTTCGAAAGCGATACAATGGGACGTGCCAGCAGGATTTGCCGGTAAATTTTGTGTTGTTTGAGAGCCGAAGCAAGTGCAAGAAGTGTTTTGCCGGTGCCGGCTTTTCCCGTGAGACCCACCAACTTGATATCGGGATCGTTGAGCACTTCGAAAGCGAAAGCCTGTTCGGCATTGCGGGGAAGGATGCCGAAATTATTGTCCTTGTCAACCTTTTTGATTTTTTTCGTAAACGGATTGTAGCGTGCCAGCACACTATTGCGATCGCTTTTCAGAATAAAGCATTGATTGGGTTCGATGGGCATTTCAAAATTGAATTCGTCGAAATCCACACCAGCCGGTTGCGCATAAATTTTGTCGATCAGGTCGGGATTAATTCCTTCGAAGGTTTCTTCGCCTTTATAAAAAATATCGACGTTCACTACCTTGTCGTTGATGTAATCTTCAGCCAACAGTCCCAACGAACGGGCTTTCATGCGAAGATTGATATCTTTCGAAACCAGAATGGTTTTCATCTTCGGATATTTTTCCGAAATATCGACCACTGTCGAAAGAATGCGGTTGTCGGAAGAGTATTCGGGAAAGGCTTCCGCAATGCGTATGTTGGTTTTAGGACTGTTTACGATATAAAGTTTGCCTCTACCGATGCCCAAATCGGCGCCATTGGTAAAGAGCGTATCATCGGTGATTTCGTCCAGTTCGCGAATGAAAGCGCGGGCATTATAATTGATTTGGTCACTTCCTTTTTTAAACTTATCCAATTCTTCGAGTACCACAAAGGGGATGTAAATATCGTTTTCTTCGAAATTGTCCAGGCATTTGTAGTCGTGGAGAATGACATTGGTGTCGAGGATGAAATTTTTTTTCTGATGTGCCGATCCGGTTTTTGCTCTGCCACTCTTCGTTTTCGGCCGTGGCTTAGTGTCTGTGTCGTTCATATTCAAATCAAATTAGATGTTTGTCTGTGTTTTAAACGTAGTCGGGGAAAGAATGTTTTTTCCCTTCGCATTTATTTTGCAAGGTAGAATAAAAAATGCAATAACGAGTAATCGATATTGCATTTTTTGAAGATAAATGACCGAATCCTGATTACTTAAAGGTTACTTCTACTAAGCCCATGTCTCCAATGGTCATTTTCAAAACCAGTTTGTCGAGCGCAATGTCCACTACTTCATAGTTAGTGGTTATGGCGCCTACTTTCAACGACAATTGTTTGCCGTCGGTGGATAATTGCCAGTTTCCTTCCTGATTTGTTTCGCTGAAGCAGGTCGAAGTGCCAACATTGATGGAAAAAGTACCGTCCGATTTGAAATTGTAAACATCGTCCTTCAAGCAATCGGGCAACTCGTGCCCTTGAATGGAGGAGTATTTCCAATTTTTCACGATCATGGTGGCTTTTGTGATATTGCCTTCCACTTCTTCTTCGGAACACGACGATAGTGTGAGTGCGAATGTAGCAACGAGTGCTAACATGAATAAGTAATAAAACTTTTTCATAATTTCTGAATTGGTTAATAATTAATTGTCTTTTTGCAAACAATGTTTTATCTTTATTGTTGGATGGTGTAAACATTTTTTTCGTAATTCATCCTCGATTTCTGATTTTATAACCTGAAAACGATAGAAATTGATTTTTTTTCATCTTCCTGTTTAAACATCCCTGTTAAAACAATTCCGAAAGGTATCGTTTGATTGCTTTCGGATGATATATCGGATTATGCAATCCCTTTTGCAGGCTTGTAATATGATTATCGTGAAAAAATATTCGAAAAAAAATATTTGTTTTTGCATTATTGTTTCAAAATTCTTTTTACCTTTGTCCCGCAAAAGTTTTTTATGGCAGAACGTTATCTGGTTTCTACTCTTTCAAAAGTACGTAATTGTTAACCTCTCTTAAACATACTTCTGCAAACAGTTTTTTACTTATTTATTTTTTTAATTTTTTTACATGAACATTTTTGTTGCTGGCTTAAGCTATCAAATTAGCGATGCCGATTTAAAGGAACTTTTTGAGGAATACGGAGACGTTACCTCTGCAAAAGTCATTACTGACAAAGAAACTAGCCGTTCAAAAGGATACGGTTTTGTGGAAATGGCAGATGAAAACGGTCAAAATGCCATTGATGAATTGAACGGTGCCGAATACGACGGTCGTACTTTATCGGTATCTGTTGCTCGCCCTCGCACTGAAAACGAAGACAGAAGAGGCGGTGGTTTTCACAGAGGTGGAAACAATAATCGCGGCGGTGGATACGGAAATCGCGACAATAGAGACAGGAACCGTTATTAAGTAATTAAAAGAAATCTCATCGAAGGCCATATCCCTGCAAGGGGCTATGGTCTTTTTTAGTATGCCAGGCATATACATACTACTAACAAGATGCAAGTTCTTGTACACGCCGAGTTGGAAGGAAGTGTTAGCGAATGGCAAGGCTTCGGCCGTGAGCTCAGCCGAACGGGTGTTGCAGGTGACTGCAAATCTGAAAGAAGCCATCAGCAAAGACAGCGTATCAACGCACAGAAATCGGATATAAGGCTGACAAACGGAGGGCGAGCGAGCCATGGATTGCGATATCCCAAAAACCAACCGTAACCGTTTCCAGTAAATCCGGTGGTACCTGTCGAAAGCAGTATTGTTTATCCCGGGAGATCTTGCAGAATGCACCAACAGTGCGGGATATGCAGCGATGTGGATCTATGAACCGCAAGGCGTCAAACAAGTCGAGATTCCGAAGCTCAATGGAGGCAAGCGCAAGTTGGGTATACCCACGGTCACCGACCGTATCATCCAACAAGCCATAGCCCGGGTGCTGAGTCCCCTCTACGAACGCACATTCTCTGACCACAGCTACGGATTCAGACCCAATCGAAGTGCTGCTCACCAAGCGCTTAAGAAAGGGCGCGAATATGTAGAACAGGGTAGATACTTCGTTGTCGATATGGATTTAAAAACATTCTTCGATGTTGAAAACCACGACCGCTTAATGTATCGATTATCATTAACCATTGGCGATAAAACGCTATTGAAACTGATACGCAAATACCTTCAAAGTGGAATAATGGTTGATGGCATTGTAAGTCAACGTACCGAAGGCACCCCTCAGGGAAGCCCTCTTTCTCCGCTGTTGTCGAACATCGTCTTAGATGAGTTGGACAAAGAACTGGAGAAAAGGGGACACAAATTTGTTCGATATGCCGACGATTGCAACATCTACGTACGCAGCCAAGCGGCAGGCGAGAGAGTCATGAAAGTGGATGGTTGAACTACTTTCGCTTTGCCCGATGCAAAGGCTTATTAAAGAATCTCGATTCATGGATACGCAGAAAACTTCGGTGCTACAGATTAAAGCAGTGCAAGAGGGTAATTACCCTGCAACGTTTTCTTGAAAGACAGGGAGTTGAAAGTCGGCAAAGCTGGATATTACCCCTCTCCGGAAAAGGACACTGGTGCAAGTCAGGTTGCCCACAAGCCCACCAGGCTCTTAATAACAAATGGTTTGATGAAGCGGGTCTATACAACCTCACATTAAATTACGAGAAGTTAAACAATTAAAAGAAACCGCCGTGTGCGAGAGCATGCACGGTGGTGTGAGAGGGCGGGGGAGTAATCCCCCTACCTACTCGATTCGGATGATAACCGATATATCGAATAATCCAACCTCATTGCAAGCCTGCAAAACATCTGCACAAGTTTGAATTAGCACTTTGCAGATGTGCAAAGCACTTGAATAGGGTTGATCTGGTGCTTTGCAGACCTGCAATATGATTATCGTGAAAAAATATTCGAAAAAAATATTCGTTTTTGCATTTTTATTTCAAATTTCTTTTTACCTTTGTCCCGCAAAAGTTTTTTATGGCAGAACGTTATCTGGTTTCTACTCTTTCAAAAGTACGTAATTGTTAACCTCTCTTATACATACTTCTGCAAATAGTTTTTTCACTTATTTATTTTTTTAATTTTTTTACATGAACATTTTTGTTGCTGGCTTAAGCTATCAAATTAGCGATGCCGATTTAAAAGAACTTTTTGAGGATTACGGAGACGTTACCTCTGCAAAAATCATTACTGACAAAGAAACTAACCGTTCAAAAGGATACGGTTTTGTAGAAATGGCAGATGAAAACGGTCAAAATGCCATTAATGAATTAAACAGCGCCGAATACGACGGTCGTACTTTATCAGTATCTGTTGCTCGTCCTCGCACTGAAAACGATGACAGAAGAGGCGGTGGCTTTCACAGAGGTGGAAACAATAATCGCGGCGGTGGATACGGAAATCGCGACAATAGAGACAGGAACCGTTATTAAGTAGTTAAAAGAAATCTCATCGAAGGCCATATCCCTGCAAGGGGCTATGGTCTTTTTTTATGGAATTCGCGGTGAACCAATTTTCGAATCAAATGTTTAAACTTCAAATTTAATCGTAAATGAGTGTTATACTTCATATCGAAACTGCTACACCTGTTTGTTCGTGTGCATTATCCGAAAATGGACAAATTATTTTCAACCGCCAAAATCGCGAGGGACTGTCGCATGCCGTTTTGTTGGGCGTTTTTGTGGACGAGGCTATCGCTTTTGCCCGCACCCAACAGAAAAAGATCGAAGCTATTGCTGTGAGTAGTGGTCCCGGCTCCTATACGGGATTGCGAATTGGCGTTTCGGAAGCCAAAGGATTGAGTTATGGATTTGGCATTCCTTTGATAGCCATACCCACGCCGCTCATTATGGCGCAGATGATGATTGATACTGCAGATGCTCAAACGCTGTTGTGTCCCATGATCGACGCACGCCGGATGGAAGTGTTTGCAACGGTTTACGATCATTCGTTGGAAACAATCCGAGCAACTACGGCCGAAATTATTACTCCCGACAGTTTTAGCGATTTACTTGCCGAGCACAGAATCCTCTTTTTTGGAAATGGATCCGACAAATGCAAAAACACCATCACACACGCCAATGCACTCTTTGCCGACAACATTTACCCTTTGGCCATTGCCATGATTCCCCTTGCCGAAAAAGCTTTCGATGCTAATGATTTCGTAGATGTTGCCTATTTCGAACCACATTACCTGAAAGAATTTGTGGCCACAGTGCCAAAAAATAAAGTAATTGAAGTTTAACCCTTTTAAAAAAACATGCTTTATGAGTTCATTAGTCGAAATCAAAATGCTGCCCAATGGGCCACTTCACCTCGAAGGTGATTTCAAGATTGTTCATCCCGACGGAAAAACGGAAGAAAAAAGCGGTGCAATACATTTGTGTCGTTGTGGTCATTCAAACAACAAACCTTATTGTGATGGCTCACATCACAAAGTCGATTTCAAAGGTTAATTTGTTTTTTTTAATCATAAGGTTGAAGAACTTGCAAAAGATCTTCAACCTTTTATTCCTTTTTTTACTAATAATATGAGAACAAAACACATCCTGCTTTTAGCATTTCTCGTTTCATTTTCTGCATCCGTTTTGCATGCACAACCTGTAGCCGTGGTTCGTGGACTTTGTTTGAATGCCCCGTCAAAAGCCGATGTCGAAAGGTTTGTAAAATTAATCGACACCACACTGGCTGCCGACAGTGTCAATACCATTGTTCTCCGAATCGATTATCGTTATGAATACAAATCGCATCCCGAGTTGCAGGCAAGCGATCCGCTGTCGGAGTCCGATTTGAAAAAGATTGCAGATGCGTGTCAAAAAAATCATATCCGCCTCATTCCACAAATCAATCTTTTGGGACACCAATCATGGGCAGGACAAGTCGGCAAATTGCTCGAAATTTATCCCCAATTCGACGAAACACCTTCGATTCAACTGCCCAAAGATTACAAGTGGCCTAACGCCGACGGATTGTATTGCAAAAGTTATTGTCCGTTGCATCCCGATGTACACAAGGTCGTGTTCGATGTGGTAGACGAAATCGTGGAGGCTTGCCGGTCCGATGCATTTCATGCGGGGATGGATGAGGTCTTTTATATTGCTCATCCCGATTGCGAGCGGTGCAAGGGCGAAGATCCGGCAGTACTTTTTGCACGGGAGGTAACCCTCATTCGCAATCATTTGGCTGAAAGCGGAAGGCAGTTGTGGATTTGGGGTGACAGACTTATTGACGGAAAAACAACGGGCGTTGGGGAGTGGGAAGGAAGCTACAACAATACGTATCGAGCCATCGACTTGATTCCGAAAGATGTGATCATCAATGATTGGCACTACGAACAGGCTGTGCCGACACCTGCGTTTTTTGCTGCAAAGGGCTTTTCGGTCGTGGCATGTCCGTGGCGCAAGCCCGAAGTTGCCATTCAACAGTCGGCAATGATGAAAATGTTTCGTGAGAATTCTTCTTCGGTTATGAGTTCCCGATTTGCAGGAGTAATGCACACGTTTTGGAGCGATACGCGCATTTTTATCGACGGAATGAACGGAACCGACGAAAAAGCTCAGAACGATCCATCGGTGCAGACGTTCAAGGCGTTGGTGAAAGTGTGGTGATTTTTATCGGATGGCCAATTCGAAATAAGCCATCAAAAACAAATAGGAAGCCGGAAGCGCAATGAGTACACTGTCGATACGATCGAGAATTCCCCCATGTCCGGGAATAAGGGTTCCCGCATCTTTCAGATCGTAGGTTCGCTTGATGAGCGACTCGAATAAATCGCCCAATGTTCCGAATATGGAAACGACAAATGCGAAGATGACCCAAAAATCTGTCGGATATTCGGGTATAAGATGTGCAAAAATCAGTCCTGCAATCACCGTAAACACAATTCCTGCGATAAATCCTTCCACTGATTTTTTCGGCGAAATTCGTGAAATGAATTTATGTTTGCCGATGAGTGAGCCGATGAAATAGGCAGCCGTGTCATTCACCCAAATGAAAACAAAAATGGCAAGTCCCGGTACGTAATGAAATTTTTCGTCGAAAAGGTTGAAATGATACGAAAGCAGCATCAGTAAACAGAGTGGAAGAGTGATATACATTTGGCCGAAGACCGAATAGATGATGGCATGAAGAATATCGTATCGATTGACAATGATTGCCGACATATAAAGCGCCAATAAGTAGGCCAAAATCGCTGCCGGAAAAGCGAAAAGATTGATTTTTTCGAGAAACAGAAAAGCAGTAAAGAAGATGAGTACTCCGGAAAAGATATTAAATATCTTGCTGATGGCATGGGTGGTATTTTTTTCCACCATCCGGTAAAATTCGTAAAGGCCAAATCCGAGAATGGCGGCAAAGATGGGCATAAACCAAAACCTGCCGCCAAGCAGGCCAATCAGTATGACGATGATATAAATCGTACCGGCTATTGCCCGGGTAAATAAATCTTTTGTATTCAAAATCTGGAATAAGTGATTTCGGGTAAAGTGTCTATTTTTTTTGAACTACATCTTTAGTGTTTGCTTCGTGTTTGCGTCTCAACTTTTTTCGATTTCGAATCGGCTTTCTTTGACGAAGATTCGGAATGTTTGGCATTCACTTCATTCCTGGCTTCGTTGGTCAAAGTCGAGGACTTTTCTTCCTGCATTTCGGTTGATTCTGAGGCATTGTTTTCTGCTTCAAAATCGATATTATTTTCTATCAAAATATTGTACCAACCAATAAGTTTTTTTATGTCGGAGGCATAAACCCTGTTTCTGTCGTAGGTCGGAAGAATTTCGGCAAAATAGGCAAAAAGGTCCTTGTTTTGAGTCAATTTATCGATAGCAACTTTTTTGCCTTCTTCTTTTTCTTTAATTTTTGCGAAAACTTCCCGCAAGGGAACATCTTCTTCTTCGGTGTAAATCGAGACATCACTCAATGCAACGGCTTTTTCAGAGAGATAGATGGGAATACGTTTGCCATCGGCAAGCGATTCTACGATGTTCATGTTTTTACTGGTCGATATCAATTTATATAAACCCGGTTTGCCTGAAACAGATAGTATTTTCGTAAGCATATCTTTGAGTTATTTGTTATCTATATGTTTAATAGAGCGATTTTTGACTCACAAAGGTAGTTATAGGGTGGCATATATGCAAACTTTCGTTTTTTAAATTGAAAAATTGCCTGAGTGATAATTTAAGAGATCGATCCGATTTTCGAAAGAAAGATGTATCTTAGCATTGCAAAAACAAAACAAGTATGAAACGAATCGTTGTTTTTTTATCGATAATAGCCATGTTGTTTGCCTCTTGTTCCAATAAGGATAAAACTCAGAAAACATCTGCCGAAGGTTCGGTTGCAGAAAAAATTGTTGCCGGCGAAAGCGATCTCTTTATGCTGGTCGGAACGTATACTTCGGACAAAGGCAGCAAGGGTATTTATGTCTATCGTTTTAATATGGATTCGGGTAAAGCCGATTCTGTGAGTATGGTTGAAACGGAGAATCCTTCTTATTTGACCATTAGTCCGGACAGTAAATTTGTGTATGCGGTCGAAGAAAATGGTGAAAAACACAGTGCGGCTCATGCATTTTCGTTCGATAAATCTACGGGAATACTCAAACATCTCAACAAACAATTGACAATGGGTGCCGATCCTTGTTATATTACAATTGACCCAAAAGGGAAAACCGTGTTTACTGCCAATTACAGCGGCGGCAGCATTTCGTCTTTCCAAGTCGAAAAAGACGGATCGCTTTTGCCTATTAATACGCTCTTGCAATTTCATGGCTCGAGTTCCGATAAAGATCGTCAAACAAGTTCCCATCTGCACTCGGTAAGATATTCGCCCGATGGGCAATATATTTTTGCTGCCGATTTGGGAGCCGATAAAATA
Source organism: Seramator thermalis (assembly GCF_004138125.1). GTDB lineage: Bacteria > Bacteroidota > Bacteroidia > Bacteroidales > Dysgonomonadaceae > Seramator > Seramator thermalis. Next base: position 434,817 of record NZ_RXHS01000001.1, on the reverse strand, counting down.
TATCGACTGACTCCACTCGAATCACCTTTCAAAGGTCAACCTTCTGTTTTGAACGAAAGTTTAAAGGAATTTCCTGTCCCCGCAGGAACAGGGCCGCGACATTTCGATTTTCATCCGAATGGACGATACGTTTATTTGTTGGGTGAGCTTTCGGGTCAGGTTATAGTGTTCGATTACAGCAGCGGAATGTTGACCCAAAAGCAAACGATAGCTTCCGACACGGTTGGTGCACATGGCAGTGCCGATATTCACGTTTCACCTGACGGACGTTTTGTATATGCTTCCAACAGGTTGAAAGCCGATGGTATTGCAATTTTTACCGTTAACCCCGATGACGGCAAACTTACCAAAATCGGTTATCAGCCTACCGGCTTGCATCCGCGCAACTTTGCCATTACTCCAAACGGAAAATATTTGCTCGTTGCGTGTCGCGACGACAACAAAATTCAGGTGTTTTCGATTGATTCCAAAACCGGACTGTTGAGCGATACTCATCAGGATATTCAACTCAGTAAACCGGTTTGCGTGAAATTCACGTCGATGTAATTCGGGAAATTTTCTTAACTGTAAATAATCCCGGCGATTGTAGCCGATTATTTCCAGGCTAATATACCGCCTTTAAGGTTGTAGATGACGGGGAATCCCTCTTTGGTCAGCATTTGGGCTGCGCGCATGCTTCTCACCCCGCTGCGGCAGAATACTGCAACAGGGCGTGATTTGTCGAGCTTTTTCCTTGCATTCTTGATAAAATCGGGCGAAGTAATGTCTATTTGAATGGCTTGGCCGATCGTGCCAGAGGCATATTCATCGAGTGTGCGAACGTCCACCAATTGCACTTTCGGATCGGCAATTATTTTTTTGAACTCGTTTGCGTTAAGGGTTTTAATATTTCCGGAAGTTGATAAAAAATTAAATAGTCCCATATCGGTTTATTCGTTTTGAGTGATTTGCATGAGGCATTCTTTGCAATCGAATGAAAGTCTCAATTTTGATTTGCCATTCATAAGATAAAGTGGCTCTTTGAAATCGTTTTTTCGGTCTGTTTCTTTCGGACAGTATCCGAGTGCAAATTTGATGCAGTGTCGGGTTGTCATGAGTACAACATTTTTCTGTGCAACTTGTTCGAACGATGGTTGCAGAATCTCCGTATGGTGGGCATTGTAAAACAATCGACTTTTTTCGTTAGAAACATTGCCTAAGTAGGTAAGTTCCTTTGTAGGAAAGGGATGTGTTGTTGCCTGTAGTTTTTTTGTCTCCCGCCGATAATTTATTCTTCGTGCCGAAAGCAGTTTTTCCACGAGTTTTTTGCGCCAGTCACTCAATATCGAGGAGGGAATGAACCATTGACTATCGAAATCGATGTTTACCGACTTAATTTCAAATGGCGTATTTCCTGTTCGTGAGAGCTGCGAGCGTATATTTTCGGTTTGTTCCGTTTTTGCGGGATTCTTTTCAAAAGGTTCTGCAAGACAAATGCTCACGCCGTCTTCATCTCTGATTTGGAGCGCAAAACCGAATGGCTGTTCGCTGATTGTAATAACTGCAGAGATCTTACGATCGGCAGTTTTTTTCGATAATTGCGTTTCGAATTCGTGATCGTAATTTCTGTAGATTTTTGTTCCGACGTTCACATTTGGCATTTCTGCGGGAAATATCGTATTTCCTTCGGCGCGATTGACGCGAAAGCCCGTTAATCCGTCACGATCGATAAAGCAAAGTCCGTCGCCGTTGTCTAGCGATAGTTTCGTATTGATTACCATCGAGTTTCTCCTGACAGATTTAATGGTTCCGATATATTCGCCGACAGATTTGGGTGATTCCGACGAAACAATATCGTGCTGCCGACCATACGAAAAATAATCGGTGAATCCGCGATTGAAGCTTTTGGAAAGATTGGGCGCGAATGTAATTTTGCTGATGCCCGATGAAGCACGGGTAAACTCAGGCCTTCGATTGAAAATCTCGTCGAGTTTCTGACGATATGCCGAAACAACGTTTTTCACATACGAAACATCTTTGAGACGACCTTCGATTTTCAGCGACGATACGCCGGCATCGAGCAATGCTTCGAGATGATCCGACTGATTCAAATCTTTCAGCGAAAGTAAATGGGCGTTTTTTTGCAATACCTGTCCGTTGGCATCCACCAAATCGTAAGGCAACCGACAGAGTTGTGCACACTCGCCCCGATTGGCACTTCTGCCCGTTATGGCCTGACTCAGATAGCATTGTCCGCTATAGGAGACGCATAGCGCTCCGTGAACGAAAACTTCGAGCGGAACGCTCGTCTGCGAAGCAATTTCGGCAATGTCGCCGAAAGAAAGTTCCCGAGCCAGCACCACTTGCGAAAAACCGGCTTGTTCCAGAAATCGGACTTTTTCAACCGTTCGATTATCGGTCTGAGTGCTCGCATGAAGCGGGATAGGAGGAATATCGAGTTGCAGAATGCCCATGTCCTGCACGATAAGTGCGTCAGCCCCTGCACGATAAATTTTGTGAATTAACTTTTCGACGTTCGAAAGTTCCTTATCGTAGAGGATGGTATTCATTGCCACATAAACGCGAGCATTGTAGATATGGGCAAAATCGGCTAATTCTGCGATATCTTCAATGGAATTGCCGGCAGCCGAACGGGCACTGAATCCTTCGATCCCGATATAAACTGCATCTGCTCCGTGCAAAATCGCTTCTTTCCCGATTTGCTTATCCTTTGCCGGAGCCAATAACTCAATTTTTCGTACGGTTTTCAATTACAAATCTCCCAATTGTTGTATTTCGCTCAAATTGAATGGTGTTGCCTGATAAACGAAATAGTTGAGCCAATTGATATACAGTAGATTGGCATGCGATCGCCAACGCACCAGCGGAGGTTGTTGAGGATCGTCGTTACGGTAATAATTTTTTGGCAATTCCACCGAAGTAAGTCCTTTTTTCAAATCACGAACATATTCGTTGTGCAGCGTTAGCGGCGAATACTCGGAATGGCCGGTAACGTAGAATTCCCGGCCGCCTCTCGACGAAACAATATAAACACCTGCTTCGTCCGATTCCGAAAGAATCTTCAGATCGGGACATTGACGGATTTCGTCGGCATTCACCGTTGTGTGGCGGCTATGGGGCGCATAAAATTCGTCGTCGAAGCCTCGAAACAGAGGATATGCGGGATCGTTGATCGTATGTCGAAAAACGCCGAATAATTTTTTTTCGAGCGGGTATTTTTCTATTCCGTAGAAATGGTGCATTGCCGCCTGTGCTGCCCAGCAGATATAAAATGTGGAGGTAACGTGCGTACGTGCCCAATCAAAAATACGCGTGAGTTCGTCCCAATATTTCACTTCGCTGAATGGAAGCAGCTCGACGGGAGCTCCTGTAATAATCATTCCGTCGTAAAACGAATTTTTGATTTTCGAGAATTTTATATAAAACTGAATCAGGTGTTCGATGGGCGTATTTTTTGGTGAATGCGAAGATAGTGCCAGAAACTCGATTTCAACCTGTAAGGGTGAATTCGACAGCAACCGAATCAAATCGGTTTCGGTGGTAATCTTCAAGGGCATTAGGTTGAGAATAAGTATTTTCAATGGACGAATGTCCTGCATGGATGCACGCAGATCGTTCATCACGAAAATATGTTCGTTTTTCAGAATCTCAATAGCGGGCAGGTTATCGGGTAATTTTAGAGGCATAGTTTATTCTTTCGGGTGAGTAATTCAAATTATTTTTATGGATAAAAACGGAAAGAAGAGTTTTTTATGATTTTTTCTTTTTTTGCACACTCCAACCAAATTTTCCGATTGATTTACCCAATCCGTAGTAATTGCCATGTACGTAGGCAAGTAAACCGGCCTGTTGGAGATCGAATTTTCCCGTTTCGGCGTCCATAAATTGTTCGTCGGCTTTCACATTTAGCACTTCGGCTATGAACATATCATGCGAGCCGAGTGAAATAATTTCTTTCACACGACATTCGATATTTAACGGCGATTCTTCGATGATGGGCGCTTCAATCATGGATGCTTTGCCGGGCGTAAGTTTCATTTCCTGAAATTTGTTGAAGTTTTTGCCGGAACGTACCCCACACCAATCGGTCGCGTAAGCCAATTTCTCGGTGGTCAGATTGATCACGAATTCCATATTGCGTTTGATGATTTCATAAGAATGTCGCTCAGGGCGCACCGAAATGTAGCACATGGGCGGATTCGAACAAATCGTTCCAACCCAACTTACAGTGAGGATATTGTATTCTTCGGGTTTGCTGCCGCAACTGATCATTACGGCCGGCAATGGATATATCATAGTGCCGGGTTTCCAGTCCTGTTTCATTTTTTTTCTAAGGGATTTTCCAAATATTTCGTCTCGCAATTATTTCAATTCGATTTCATCCTTGTTAATCTTCAATTCACAATAATGGCATTGCAAAATCACTTTTTCCTTGTCGATGACGTGAAATCGTGTTTTCATCGGTTCGTTGTTGGTGATGCACTTTGGATTGTTGCATTTCACAATTTCTACGATTTCGTCGGGAAGCGTAATCTCTTTTTTTTCGACAACTTCGTAATCCTTGATGATATTGAGGCTTACACTGGGGGCGATCAGAGCGATACGATTGATTTCGTCTTCACGAAAGAATTTATCGGCAATCTTGATGATGCCTTTTTTCCCCATTTTGCGGCTTCGCAGGTTGTTGCCGATAGTGATGCGATGATCGATTTTCTGCAATTGCAGCAGCGAAACAACTTTAAACAGTTCCTCGGTGGGAATATGGTCGATGGCGGTGCCGTTTTCGAGTGCGGCAACTTGCAATTCTTTTCTCATATCTCATTTTTGTTTAAATCTCTTTAAATCTCTTCGGAATAGGGGAAACCCAATCTCGAAAAAATGCAAAATCGTTATTCGTGATATTCCATGTTCAGCAAATCGCAAATTACGGCTTGTCGTGCATATATGCCATTTTTTGCTTGTTGAAAATAATAGGCTTTCGGATTGTCGTCCACATCCTGATCGATTTCTTTCACGCGAGGAAGTGGATGAAGCACACGAAGATTGCTTTTCGAATTGTTGAGCATCTCGTTGTTGAGAACATATGCGTTTTTCACTTTTTCATATTCCATCAAGTCCGTAAAGCGCTCTTTTTGAACGCGTGTCATATACAGAATATCGGCTGTTTCGATGGATTCGGGAGCAAAATCCACAAATTCTCTGTATCGAATCTGTTTGCTGTCGCAAAAGATTTTGTATTTGTCGGGAATATGTAATTCTTCGGGAGCCACAAAATTGAATGTCGGATGAAAATGCGAAATTCCTTGAATGAGTGAGTGCACGGCTCGTCCATATTTCAAATCTCCTACGATGGTAATCGTCAGATTTTCGAGTGTACCCTGAGTTTCGTAAATGGTGAACAAATCGAGCAGTGTTTGCGTAGGATGCTGGTTTGAACCATCGCCGGCATTGATAATGGGTACCGGAGAAATTTCGGATGCATAGCGTGCCGAACCTTCCAGATAGTGTCGCATGATGATGAGGTCGGCATAGTTGCTCACCATCATGATGGTGTCTTTGAGTGATTCTCCTTTGGTGGAGCTTGTAGTGCCTGCGTCCGAAAATCCGATGACTCTGCCGCGAAGTCGATTGATGGCCGTTTCGAAACTCAGGCGCGTGCGCGTGGATGGTTCGAAAAAAAGCGTGGCGCACACTTTCCCTTGCAACAAATCGCTGTTGGGATTGGCTTTGAAGCGAGCGGCACTCTCAAGAATACGCACAATATCATCCTTGTTGTAATCGTTGATATCTACTAAACTTTTGGGCTTCATTGGCGAATTGAAGTATAGATGTTTATATCGGCAAAAATACGGAAATTTGCTCCAAATTTTGAAGTTCGTTCAATAAATTTTTGTTGTTCCGGCACAATCATTTCATTTTCCGATCAAATCGATATAACGAAATGTTTTGAGCTTGTGTGAAAAAAAGCCCGAATTTGCGGTTGCAAGTTCGGGCAAGACTTTTTGTATGAGCGAGTTTGCTATACTTCCAAATCGATATCGAAAAGTTCGTGCCAAGGAAGCCCTTGCTTATTGAGTTGATCCATAAACGGATCGGGATCAAATTCCTCTACGTTGTGTACGCCGGGTTTCTTCCACAGTCCCTGCATAAACATCATTGCTCCGATCGTTGCGGGCACGCCTGTCGTGTAACTTACTCCCTGAGCTCCGGTTTCCCGATATGCGGCTTCGTGACTGCAGTTGTTGTAAATATAATAGGTGCGTTCTTTACCATCTTTTATACCTTTTATTCTGCAGCCGATTGAGGTTTGTCCCTTGTAGTTTTCACCCAGTTTTCCCGGATCGGGAAGAACGGCTTTCAGAAACTGAATGGGAACAATTTTTTGTCCGTTGAATTCCACTTCGTCGATACGCGCCATTCCGATATCCTGAATCACACGCAGATGCGTGAGATATTCCTCACCAAAAGTCATCCAAAAGCGGGCACGCTTGATCGTGGGAAAATTTTTTACCAGCGATTCGAGCTCTTCGTGATAAATCACGTATGATTCTTTTGGTCCGATTTCGGGATACGTAAGTGGTTTATGAATTTCGTGCGGTTCGGTTTCGATCCATTTTCCGTTTTCCCAATATTTTCCTTTTTGGGTTACTTCGCGGATATTGATTTCGGGATTGAAATTTGTGGCAAATGCTTTGCCATGATCGCCGGCATTGCAGTCCACGATATCGAGATAATGAATTTCATCAAAATGATGTTTTGCCGCATACGCCGTGAAAACGCTTGTAACGCCCGGGTCGAATCCGCATCCGAGAATGGCAGTTAGACCGGCTTTTTCGAATTTATCTTTGTAGGCCCATTGCCAACTATATTCGAAATGTGCTTCGTCGCGCGGTTCGTAGTTTGCCGTGTCCAGATAGTTCACGCCACATTCCAGACAGGCATCCATGATGGTTAGATCCTGATATGGTAGTGCTACGTTGATCACGATATCGGGTTTGTACGTATCGAAAAGCTTTACCAATTCGGATACATTGTCGGCATCTACCTGCGATGTCTTAATCGTCACGCCGGTACGACGTTTCACATCTTCGGCTATGTCATCGCATTTGCTTTTTGTACGGCTTGCCAACATAATTTCGGTGAAAACGTCATGATTTTGAGCCACTTTGTTGGCTACTACCGTTCCTACACCGCCTGCGCCAATAATTAATACTTTTCCCATCTATGACTGATATTTAGGTTTGAATTTTGAAAATTATTGTACACAAATGTACAATAAAATTTTTGAAAATACATCCCTTATATCGGTTAAAACGCCGGAGCAAGCCATCGAGCCTTTAGAAAAACAATTCAGACTATCTGCGGAATGGGATATGAATGCCAAGATCCTTATTGAAGAAGGCTCTCTGATTTTTATACGGTTCATTCGCAGCGACTGTAAATTGCGTATTCTCGATTCGGTTTTTAGTGTTGATGAAAAATTGAAATATTCATACGTAATCGCACGAATCGTCATCGAAAAGTATGTTTTAACGGTCTCGAGAAACAACATCGTTTATCATATTTTCCCTTTCCCGATGTTTCTTCCAAAATAAACAACGTGTAAATGAACTCCTGATATTTTGACTGTCCTAACAAGTCGGCCAACCCCATGGGGTTGTGTCAACGAACCGTGATACATTCCCTTGATTAGAATGTAAACGAACTCCTGATACACTTTCCTCGCTTAGAAGTGTAAACGATCTTATGATACATAACAGATAAGCTTTAGGAGCGAGTTTTGTTACATCCAGCTGCACTCTATCGCCAGGAATCTCTTTGTTGTAGAGTTTATAATCACTTTTCTTACGCCGTTTAACGACTGGTTTAACATGATGTTTTTTTCAACACTCTCCATATAGTCATTGTTGACAGATGAATATCGTTCTTTCATAATAAAAATGTTGAGATACGTTGTGCTCCCCAGTTGTGTCTTCTCCTAATATCAAGGATAAGAGTTTCTATTTCGTCTGAGACCTTAAGGTTGGTGAGGATTTTAGGACGTTTCGACTTATCTGACAGTTTTGAATCTACGTCCGATCTTGACCTATCAATCCATCTGTAAAGTGTAGATCGGGAGATACCGCACTTTATAGATGCTTTAGTTACTGACCCCATCTCTTTGTAGATGTAGATATGTAGCCATTTTTAGCGTGCTTTTATGTTTCGCTCTTTATCTTTCATGCCCAAAAAATAAAGAATCTCAACAACTTTACAAAATCAAAATGTATCGTTTCTATTGATATGTTACAATTCATATCAAAAAAAATTTTTAATTCTAAAAAATCGCAATCCCTTGTTAATCGTCACTAATACATTTTTTTAACAATCCATCTGACTTTTTTTAAACCTGTTGGTTCAAGATAATAATTTTGGACTGTAGCCTTTCCTGTTGTCAATCTTTGTGGTTTATCTCTTTTTCCTTTTTCAAAAACTACAATACTATCGTAAAAGTGTATTGCCTTAATGCTTTTGGTATACTTGTTGACTTTTAGTGATGATTGTTCTGAAAAATAAGCATTAATATAGTCGATAAAATTTTTTGAATATTCAATAAATGTCCCGTATCTTTTATGACCACCGCCATACATTATTTGATAGGATGAGTGGGTATCTTCACATAAATAAATACCATCTTCTTTGACATGATCAAACAACTCTCAAAAGCAATAATTTGTTGATTCATTTTATGTCCTCCGTCGTCTATTAGAATGTCAACTTTAGGTATTTCTTGTTTGATTTTACGCAGAAATGCTCTGTCGGATTGTGATTCTATGAATATTTCTATATTTTTTTCTTCAAAACTTTTACAATTAGGATTGATATCTATCCCATAAATTTTAGCATTAGGCCCAAAATAACTTTTCCACATTTGTAGACTTCCGCCTTGAAACACACCAATTTCCAATATAACTATTTCTTCTTTGTTTTTGTATTTGTTAAAATATATATCATAGATATTGAAATAATGTAGCCATTTATCGATCAATTTATCATTATTGTTATAAAAATACTTTTCAAGATCGTTCATATTATTCGTATCCAGTAATTTAGATTCATAATTCTCTATAGAGAACATCAGTTCTCGTTTTTACGACACAAAGGTAACTTTTTTGATTGAAAATATCTATATTCCCTTAATTCCGCAACCAAATTTTAAATTTAAAAGAGCAAAGCGTTGATAAAAAACAAATTACCAAACGCTTTGCCAAGTGTAAGATTTCACCTATTTTTATGAGTGAAAAACAAAAAACAAAGTAAATCTTACAGAAGATGAAATAACAAAAAGTTTCGCAATCCGTGAGTTCATTTGCAGGAATTTCTTTTGTTCACGAAGAATTTGACAACTGCGGTTTATTGCAACTCATAGACGAACACCCGGGGCAAAGGAATGCTTCGGGATACGGTCACGGAGAACTGTTCAGGACATGGTTGGAGGTGTTTTTTTGTGGCGGTGAAGTGGCAGAAGACGTTCACGAACATTTACGATCGACATCGGAAAGCATGACGGAACAGATAAGCCGAATAAGCGAATGGGAAAAAGCAGAGATCAACTACAAGACATACGAAGTAGCATCCATTCCCTTTAAACGGTTTTTTGAAGAGCGCAATTATCGATTGGTGGTTATGCGGGAAAAATCGGATGATGCCCAAATGAATCTGTTTACGGGAGGCAACATGATTTATCGCTCCATCTTAACCAATGATCATGAATCGGATGAAAAGCAGGTCATCGAATACTGCAATATGCGTGGATCAAGCGAGGAGCTGTTCGATACCAAAACACCGACTTCGGTTGGGGACGTCTTCCGACATCAGAGATGAAGAGCAATACCGTATTTTTGATTATGTCGGCCATGATGAAAAACTTTTACAACTACTTTATCGAAAAGGTATCGGCGGTATTCGAAGATATTCCTTCAACCTCAAGAATAAAACGGTTTATTTTCAAATTCATCCGTGTTGCCGGCAAATGGATCAGACGAGTTGACAATGGAAGCTCCGACTTTACACCTACCGCCCGTACGATCAGCTGTGCTTATCCTGAATATCTTCCTGTCAGCCGCTCAAATCGACAAACGAGAAAGGGGAAAATATGTCTTGACGTTAAATGAAGGATGAAATATCACATTTTCTCTCCTTAAATTTGCAAACAGGAGGCACATTTTTGTGGACAATTTTATGCATTGAGAAAAAAACGGCGTGAAATCTTGAAAACGGCAATTTGAACATCTGCCGGAATATACCTGCTTTTTTCAAAATAATTGACTTGCGGATTTTTAGGTATTATATAAATGATAAATGACCCTTCTATTCCCAAAGAAGTGCCCGGTAACACACAAGAATGACTACTTTTTCGGAGAAAACCCATCGTCCGCATTCGCGGAAAACTACATCAGCCGAAAAAATGGTGGTTTCTACACTTCGTGATGATGCAAATCCGTAGAAAATCGTTAAATAATGAGGCCAAATTAACACTCCTGTTACTCAAATTCCATCATCTTCACTCAAAGATGACACGTTTGGCGAGGAATGATCCCCCGTTTTCACTTCGAAATGACACGATTGTCTTGTCGTGACCTGTCATTTTGGAGTGAAGAAAGCATGTTCGTCATAAAAAGTCATGGTTTCTACGTTGCAGATTACATGTTTTAGCCAAAAAATGCCTATAGAATGTTAACAGAAAAGGCAATTTGGCTCGAAAATGTACCTTTCAGGAATGTAGACGGGGCAATCGGCGGACAAAATTGCTCCGTCTACTTTGTAGAAAGTATGTTCGTCGGACAAAGTTGTACTTTCTGCACTTCAATATTGGGCAATTTGGCGCCGAATCCCTATAGAATGTTAACAAGATTGGACGTTTTCGTTCACATTTGCGAAATCTACAAAGTAGATATAACATTCTTTAAGTCGAACGTGGTTTCTACAAAGTAGAAAACAGGTCCGTCGGAGTCAAACGCGTTTTCTACATTTCTGACGGGGCAATTTTGTTGCCGAATCGATGAATTTTTACTTCAGAAACATACAACTAATCTTCTGAAACAGAGAGATTGATATCCTGCAAAAAGCTCACGGCGAAATATAGTGCAATTTTATTAACAAAACATCACAATTGCGAAAGTGAAAGAATGTGAATGGGCGAGAATTACAAATTACGGATTAATTACCAATTAGTCAAATTGCAAATAAAACGGATGGAAACGGAATGATCTTTGTGAAAAAGAATATTTCGCAGCGATGCACCTTTGTTATTTGGATAGATAAATGTTTTTTGCTACAAAAGATTGTGGTGCCATGCACCATAAGTCAATTGATAATTGAGAATTGATAATGTACAATGGATAATTTACCGATTCGATGATTTATCGATGAATTCCGAGCAGTGCGGGGTTATGATAATCTGAGGGCGAAGCCAACTCGCGACTTAGCGTCTTCGTGGCAAATATTAGCCACAAAGGCACTAAAATTCAAAGTAAAACTCTTGATGCGAAGATTTACGAATTGGATAATTCTTTGAAATTCGTAATTAGAAATTTTCAATTTTCATCCCTGCCTTTTTTATTCCTTCCAAATTGACGAAAAACAATTACACCTGTGAAGGCGTTCTAAAACAAAGATAGCTGACAAAACAGTGGTTTTACGAGAACATTTGACAACCTAAAATATTTGTGAATGACGAATTGCAGAATAAAAACGCAAAAATAAGATACGCCAAATCATTTCATTGCAAATTAATTTTTACCTTTGTAGTGATTTAAGTTAAATGATAATTAAAAGTCGATATATGAGTAGAATATATAGCGTGATAACCGGAACGGGAAGTTATATTCCGGCTAAAAGGCAGAAAAACAGTGATTTTCTGTCGAATGAGTTTTACGATTCCACCGGCGAAAAAATTCCTACACCCAATGAGGAAATAGTCCAAAAATTTCTCGAAATAACCACCATTGCCGAAAGGCGGTATGCAGAACCCGACGAAAATACGTCGGATATGGCTAAAGTTGCAGCCGAAAGAGCTATCGAAACTGCCGGCATTGACAAGGAAGAACTCGATTATATTATTTTTGCACATAATTTCGGCGAAACAAAAGTGGACAACAATCGCATTGACATTGTGCCGACATTGTCAGCTCGTGCCAAACAGAAATTGGGTATTGCCAATCCCTACACGGTGGCTTACGATTTGTTGTTTGGTTGCCCGGGATGGATTCAGGCGCTCATCCAGGCCGATTATTACATTCGTTCGGGTGATGCCCAAAAAATATTGGTTATTGGTGCCGACATTCTTTCGCGCATTTCCGATCCGCACGATCGCGACAGCATGATTTATGCCGACGGTGCCGGAGCTGCCATAATCGAAGCCCGCGAAAGCGATGAGCCTATCGGCATTATCGGTCATAATTCGCGAAGCGATGCTTTGGAATATGCCAATATGCTGCATATGGGATATTCCTATAATCCCGAATTGGCCGAGAAAAAAGAACTTTATCTGAAGATGAATGGCCGCCGTTTGTATCAGTATGCGCTCGAAAATGTTCCCAAAACTATTAAGGATGGTCTCGACAAACTTAAACTTCATATCAGCGATGTGAAAAAAGTGCTTATTCATCAAGCCAACGGAAAGATGGACGATGCCATTATCAAACGTCTTTTCAAACTTTACGATTTGAACGAAGTGCCTGAAGATGTGATGCCCATGACTATTTCGTGGCTTGGCAACTCTTCGGTTGCTACTGTTCCTACGCTTCTTGATATGGTAATGAAGGGTAAGATGCATCCGCATAATCTTGAAAAAGGAGATACGATGGTGCTTGCTTCCGTGGGAGCCGGAATGAATATCAATAGCGTTGTTTATCGTTTTCCCTAAGGATCTTAATTTCATTATGATATCATTTTGGGCTGTTTCCTGTATTTCGGAAAACAGCCCGAAATGTCATTGGTCATATTTTGTTTGTTTCAAGTTTGATGTTGATCGTGGTTTGAATTGATTTTCTTTTGAAATCAAAGTGAAGCATTGTCTGTTTTTGAGTAAAAATGTGTTCGTAAGCAATGAGCAAAACTGCCTGTAAATATAGTGACGTGATCGATCATAGAGATCCAAAATTTGAATGTAAAAAATGCGGTGCTACAGTGAAGAAAGAGAAGCATGCATGCAAACCGCATAAAATAAAAAAATAAGGCGGTTACGACCGCTTTATTTATCTTTCATTACTTCGTTTTCTCTTATTTCCATTCTTTCCACATGAGCAGAGCTTGAGCAATGGCTCTCTCGACGAGCGGGGCCATAATGGCATAACCGGCCTTGTTTGGATGTACACCGTCTTCGGATAATTTTTTCGGTAATCCGTTATTTTCATCAGCCATTGCCGAAAAGTAGTCGCAATATACCACTCCATGTGTTCGAGCATATTCTTTGATACGTTTGTTGAGATCCACAACTTTCAGGGCAGGTTCCATGCCTGGTCGCCACGGAAAATCGAGAGCCGGAAGCACAGAGCAAAGGACTACCTGAATGCCATGTGCTTGTGCAAGCTCAGTCATCGAATAAAGATTGTCTTCGATCATTTCGAGTGTCGAAGGGCCGGTATTTCCTGCAATATCGTTTATCCCTGCCAAAATCACCACAACTTTTGGATACAGGTGAATGACGTCTTGACGAAATCTGACGAGCATTTGAGGTGTAGTTTGGCCACTGATACCCCGATTGATATACATGCCGTTGGCAAAAAAATGGGGAACCTGCTTAATCCATCCTTCAGTAATGGAATTTCCCATGAAAACTACGCGCGTGTCGCAAGTGCGCGGCAGTCCTAATTTGGTATTCTCCTCGCGATAGCGGGCAAGATTAGCCCAATCCTGCGACATCATTTCAATGGTTGAAGTCATAAATAAGACAAGTACGACTAATAATAACTTACGATAATTCATAATCTCTGTGTTTTTTGATGTGTAAAAAAGACCGATCAGATAATTGTCAAAATTAGTTATATTTTTTCTGATTTTAGTCAGTTTCGTCGATTAAATTTTACTATACGTCTATTTTCGAAACTAAAAAACCTAAAAGTGTAAACCGGCTATTCGTTAAAGTCAGACGGAATAGCTAAATTTGAGGAAATTTGTATCCACATCATGAGTAAGAAAACCCGAATAATTATTTTTGTTTCCATCGGTTTATTGATTTTGATAATGGCTTTGTTTCCTACTATCAAGAAGAAAGTAAAAGCCGACGACAATGTATCACCTCGCGAAACGGGAATGAGTGGAGGTCGACAACCTTTGGTCGTTACGGCCACTATTCTTCAACCACAGACACTTAACGATATGTTTCGCATGAAAGGTATCATGTTACCTGATGAGGAGGTAGATTTGACGTTTGAGACATCAGGTAAAATCACGAAAATTTATTTTCAGGAAGGAACCTTTGTTAAAAAAGGAGATTTGCTGGCTAAAGTGAATGATGCTCCTCTTCAAGCAGAATTAAAAAAACTCGAAGCGCAATTGCCATTGGCCCAAGATCGTGTATATCGCCAACAGATTCTGCTCGAGAAAGATGCCGTGAGTCAGGAAACGTATCAATCGGTACTTACCGAACTCGAAACATTGAAAGCTGACATTGAGTTGACGAAAGCACGCATCGCCCAAACCGAATTAAGAGCACCTTTCGATGGCGCTATAGGTCTCCGACTGGTGAGCGAAGGCGCCTATGCATCACCTACAGTCGTCATTGCCAAACTTACTAAAATCTCTCCTCTGAAAATTGAATTCTCAGTTAATGAGAATATGGTAAACGAAATCAAACCTGGTACAAATCTGGCATTTACGGTTGACAATGATTTGGCCACCTATCATGCAACAGTGTATGCAATCGAATCGCGACTCGACGTGCAAACATTAACCTTTTTTGCCCGGGCACTTTTTCAAAACCCCGGAGGGAAGATCAAACCCGGACAATCTGCAAACGTCATCATACAATTGGATCAGAAAAATGATGCCATTGTGATTCCCAGTATTTCTATGATCCGCGAAATGGGACGACAACTTGTTTATATATATAAAAACGGAAAAGCCAAGGAAGTGGAAATCAAAACCGGATTGAGCACAGCTTCCTCTGTGCAGGTTACCGACGGATTGTCGTTTGGTGATACACTGCTGACAACCGGCGTCATGCAGCTTACGGACGGCGCTTTGGTGAAAATTGGAGAATTTGTACCTAACAAAACCGAGTAGCATGAATTTATCGGAATTAAGTATCCACAGACCGGTATTGGCAACGGTTTTCGTGCTTGTTATCATTCTCTTTGGAGTGATAGGATACACGAGTTTGCCGGTTCGCGAATATCCCAACGTGGATAATCCCATCATCACCGTAACTGTATCCTATCCGGGAGCAAATGCCGAAGTTATCGAAAATCAGATTACAGAACCACTCGAACAAAACATAAATGGCATTCCCGGAATTCGATCACTCACCAGCCAGAGTAGTCAGGGACGTTCGCGTATTACCGTCGAATTTGAACTCAGTGTGGATATGGAGACTGCGGCTAACGACGTGCGCGACAAGGTTTCGGTTGCACAGCGCTATTTGCCGCGAGATGCCGATCCTCCCACAGTGTCGAAAGCCGACGCTGACTCTGAACCTATTATGCAGATTACGATTGAAAGTCCCACTCGATCGCTGCTCGAATTGTCTGAAATTGCCGATCTTACCGTCAAGGAACGATTGCAAACCATCTCAGATGTCAGTGCTGTAGAAATTTGGGGTGAACATCGCTATTCGATGCGCCTTTGGCTCGATCCGGTGAAGATGGCAGCGTATGGAGTTACGCCTATAGATGTCAAAAATGCTCTCGATCGCGAAAATATCGAACTTCCGGCCGGAAGCATCGAAGGCGATCAGATAGAACAGTCTATTCGAACTATGGGGTTATTGCAATCGCCTGAAGATTTCAACAACCTAGTCATCATCGAAGATAATTTTCGAATCGTACGCTTTAGAGATATTGGATATGCCGAACTGGATGCCGAAAACCGTAAGAACATCTTACGTAGAAATGGCGTGCCTATGGTTAGCTGTGTCATTATACCCCAACCCGGAGCCAATCATATCAGTATAGCCGACGAAGCCCGCTTACGTGTAGAGCAGATGCAGAAAGATTTACCGAGCGACGTAAAACTTGATTTTGCATTCGATAATACACGCTTTATTCGTGCCTCTATCTACGAAGTGCAAACAACCGTGATCATTGCATTTTTACTGGTGATCCTGGTTATTTTTGTATTTCTTCGCGACTGGCGTATCACACTCATCCCGACGCTGGTAATTCCGATTTCGCTGATCGGGATATTTTTTGTGATGTATCTGGCCGGATTTTCGATTAATGTACTTTCCATGCTTGCTGTTGTGCTTGCCGTGGGATTGGTGGTGGATGATGCAATTGTGGTAACGGAAAATATTTACAAAAAGATAGAGCAGGGAATGAGCCCTCGAAAAGCATCTATCGAAGGATCGAAGGAAATATTTTTTGCTATAATTTCCACCACAATCACACTTGTAGCCATTTTCTTCCCGATTGTTTTTTTGGAAGGAATGACCGGCCGCCTTTTTCGCGAATTTAGTATTGTAATAGCCGGTGCCGTGACGATTTCGGCTTTTGTGGCTTTATCGTTTGTGCCGATGCTCTCGTCCAAAATGCTTAAACCCAAGACAAAGCGAGGAAAGTGGCATGAAAAAACTGAGGCTTATTTTGACAAGTTCAACCTACTTTACGAACAGATGCTCCAACGGTTTTTGGCGCGCAAATGGCTTATATTTCCCATTATAATATTCACGGCACTTCTTATCGTCGTGCTTTGGGAAATCATTCCTGCCGAAATGGCCCCGTTGGAAGATCGATCGCAAATTGTTCTTCGTACGTCCGTTCCGGAGGGAGCAACATTTGAGTTTACGAGAGATTATACTACACGGATTTCCGAAATAGCCGATTCCGTTGCTCCCGAAAGAGTTTCGAATTTGAACATTATTCGAAGCGGGATGGGAACAGTGCGATTGACCCTTCCGGATATCGATCAACGCGAACGTACGCAAATGGAAATAGCAGATGAGCTTTCGAAAGCCGTGCGGAACGAAACTGCGGCACGTACTTTTGTCCAACAACAACCAACTTTCGGAGGACGCAGAGGCGGAATGCCCATTCAATATGTGTTACAAGCCAACAATCTCGAAAAACTTCGAGAATTTCTTCCTCCATTCATGGAAAAGGTAAATCAAAGCCCTTATTTTCAGATGGCCGATGTCAACCTAAAATTTACCAAACCCGAAACGCAAATCGTGATCGATCGAGACAAAGCTGCCGTTTTGGGCGTAAGTACACGCGATATTGGGCAAACCTTGCAATATGCGCTCAGCGGTCAGCGCATGGGCTATTTTTACATGAACGGAAAACAATATCAGATTTTGGGCGAAATCAATCGTCAGCAGCGTAACACTCCTGTCGATTTAAAAGCTATTTATTTGAAAAACAAAAACGGGCAAATGATTCAGATGGATAATCTTGTGAAACTGCAGGAAACCGTTGCTCCGCCGCAAATATATCGTTACAATCGTTTTAGTTCTGCCACTGTTTCTGCCGGTTTGGCTCCTGGATATTCGCTTGGTCAGGGGCTTGAAGAAATGGATCGGATTGCGGCAGAGGTATTGGATGACAGTTTTCGGACAACGCTCGAAGGCGAATCGCGCAATTTTAGAGAAAGCTCGTCGAGTTTGCTATTTGCTTTCGGATTGGCCATTCTACTTATATTTTTGGTTCTGGCTGCACAATTCGAGAGTTTCAAAGACCCGTTGGTTATCATGTTGTCTGTTCCATTAGCTGTTTTTGGAGCTATGCTGTTTATGTGGATGTTTGGTGTTACGATGAATATCTATAGTCAAATCGGAATTATTATGTTGATAGGATTGGTAGCAAAAAATGGAATATTGATCGTCGAATTTGCCAATCAACGTCAAGAGAGCGGTTTGTCGAAATATGAGGCCGTAATGGGAGCTTCCGTGCAACGATTACGTCCCATACTCATGACAAGCATTTCCACCATTCTCGGAACTTTACCTTTGGCTTTTGCGACGGGCGAGGGTGCTAATGGTCGTATTGCAATGGGGACGGCAGTAGTAGGCGGTTTGCTGATAGCAACCTTGCTCACTCTATTTCTTGTGCCGGCAATATACATGTATCTTTCTACTGACAGAAAAATACGTAACGAAAAACAAACTGACATATCGGTAGCGTTGATCGATAATTCTGCAGATGACAAAACAACAAACGATTGAAAATTATTTAGATATGAAGAAATGGGTGTGGATGGGATTAATGTGTTTGCTTTGGTATCCGGCTGCCCAAGCACAATCTGTAATGAATTTGAAAGAATGTTTACAGATTGGGATAGAAAATAATTACGATCTCAGAATTTCGCGAAATGAGCAGCGAGTTTCCGACAACAATTTATCGTTGGGCAATGCAGGTTTTTTACCCGTTCTGGATGCTTCTGCCGGCTTATCGACTCGTAATAACAATTCCGATCAATATCCGGCTGATGAAGGCGAAACGGAGGTTTTGCGAAATTCCAACACAAATACCCTCACTGCCGGAGTTGATTTGAATTGGACACTTTTCGAAGGATTTAAGGTACAAACGAATTACAAAAGGTTGAAAGAACTGAAAAGTATTGGCGAACTCAATACTCAATTCGATATCGAGAATTTTATCGCCGACTTTACCTCCGAGTACTATAATTATGTTCAACAGGCCATTCGGATGCGCAATTTGCGTCATGCGGTTGATTTGTCCCGTGAACGGCTCCGTATAGTTGAGTCGCGCTATCAGATTGGCTCGCTTTCGCGATTGGATTTGCAGCAAGCACGCGTCGATTTCAATGCCGACAGCTCGCAACTCATACAACAGTATGAAGTGCTTCATACATCGCGAATCAGGCTCAATCAGATGATGGGGATGGAAAATGTGGAACAACCTCTATTCGTGAGTGATACCGATATTGTTTTTAATGATGCACTGTCCAAAGAAGAATTGTTTCGTGATATGATGGCAAAAAACACATCGTTGCAACTTTCCGAAAAAAATCGATTGCTCGGCACGCTCGACCTCAAAACCCTGCAAAGTCGCAATTATCCGTACTTGAGACTGAATGCGGGTTATGGTTTCTCCGATTACCGATACAATAAGGGGACATGGGACAAACAGCGGAACTGGGGACCAAATATCGGACTCACTCTCGGATTCAATATTTTCGACGGTTTCAATCGAAAACGTGAACAGAAAAACGCACGGATAACCATGGAGAACCGTCAACTTGAGCTTGATCGACTCAAACTTTCATTACAAAGCGATTTTTCGAATATGTGGATGGCCTACAAAAACAATATTCTGCTTACTCAGTTCGAAGAGGAAAGTCTCCGGAATGCCCTCCTCAATTACGAAATTGCGATGGATCGATACAAGCTTGGCGACTTGTCGGGAATTTTATTGCGCGAAGCGCAAAACAGTTTGCTCGAGGCCGAGCAACGATTGCTGACTGCCAGATACCAAACTAAACTTTACGAAATTTCGCTCATGTTGATCTCGGGAAAGATTGACGAATATTTGAATTGAAATATAGATAGTTGGAAAACCATGCTGCTTGACTGAAAAATCAGAAGCCTTTAAATATAGTTTAATCAGTGCCGAATAACTATCGGGTTTACTTACTATTTTTGCATACGTGCTTGGGATTTGTTTCGGTCGTATTTGGGTCGTACTTGCGTCGTACATGTTTCGAATAGAGTACGACCCATTTTTTGACCTCCATTTTTCGATTCATTGACCTGTTTACGGTTCGCCATATTCCATAAAAAATCGCATAAGAAAATTCTTGTGTATATGAATGAGCCTTTGTTGACTAATTTTAAAAAAAAGCGTGTTTGTTTAAAAGATTTTTACTTCATTTTTTTCCCATGATTGCTTTTGTTTTATACCTTTGTGAATACAATATCTATAAGTGGAATAAAAATCATAAGTCATTTCGTCTCAAATTTAGCTCTTAATACATCTCAAATCACATATGGACAAAATTCAGGAACTCACATCGAAATTATACGCTGAAGGAGTAGAAAAAGGAAAACAGGAGGCCGAAAAAATTATTGCCGAAGCAAACGCCCAAAAAAAGCAAATTTTAGACGAAGCTACAGCTAAGGCACAAGAAATCATTGCTACGGCCGAAAAGCAAAGTGCAGAAATGCGAAGTCATACCGAGGCAGAACTTAAACTTTTTGCTGCGCAAGCCATCGAAGCACTCAAAACCGAAATCACGAATCTGATTACAGACAAGCTGGTATCGGACAACGTGAAAGCAGCAATGCAGGATCAAACATTTATTCAAAAGATAATTGTCGAACTGGTGCGAAACTGGTCGAAAAACGAGAAGCTTACCATCGGCGTTCAGAATTCCAAAGATATAGAAAACTACATTGCATCCAATGCAAAAGACATACTCGATAAAGGATTAAAAATAGAATCGGTAAACGGCATCAAAAGCGGATTTACATTATCTCCCGAAGATGGCTCATACAAGGTCAAATTTGGGGAAGAAGAATTTATCGAATATTTCAAGGAGTTCCTCCGCCCGCAAGTTCAAAAGCTTTTATTTCAATAATTGAGGTATCCGACAGCCATCGATATCCGTTTGATTTTGCCTATGCTATTCAAAAATCAATATTATTATTTTGTGTCCGGTCTGCCCGATTTTTCGTTCGACAGCACCAAACTGCCATTCACTGTAGAAGAATTCAGAGCTTTACTCGATGAAGAATTAAAGCCTGCCGATAAAAAATTGCTGGATATCTATTTTTTCAGTTACGACAATCGCAACCTGCTCGAAATACTCAAAAACAAGGATGCTGCCATAAATTCGTTAGGTGTGTTATCGCGACACGAAATCATCGAAGCGATCGATGATGCTTCCTACGAATTGGTGAAGCCGAACGAAAAAATCCCGTCGTATTATATTCAATTCATTCAAACCTGGCTGAGCGATGAAGCTCAAAACAGTGGTCAATTGTGGGAAGATCTTCTCTCCTCATTGTACATGGATTATGGCAGAGAGACAAAAAACAGCCTTATAGCTCGGTGGTTCGAGCTCAATCTGAATATTGGTAACGTGCTTTCGGCTATCTATGCACGAAAATACGGGATGGATGCAGCGCGTGTAATTGTAGGAAATAACGAGATTGCCAAAACCATGCGGCTCAATATCAATGCCCGCGATTTCGGAATAGGTCAGGAACTCGAATATTTTGATACGCTTCAGCGCCTCTCCGAAGAAGGTGATATCTACGAGCGTGAACGAAAGACCGATAAATTTCGCTGGGAGTGGCTCGAAGAAAATACGGTGTTCGATTATTTCGATATCGAATATATTTTTGCTTACTTGTGCAAATTACAGATACTGGAACGATGGGTAGGCCTCAATGCAGAAGAAGGTGAACGCGTTTTTCGTCAATTAATAGAGAGATTGAAAAACGAAATAGAAATCCCTGAAGACAATTGAACAAAATACGATTCCAAACAAGAATAATTATATATGTTGACAAAAGGAACAGTAAAAGGGATCATTTCCAATCTGGTGATCGTAGAGGTGGAGGGGCCTGTTTCCCAAAACGAAATTGCTTATATCGACCTTGAGGGCACCCGCTTGATGTCGGAAGTGATTAAAGTTATAGGTAAAAATGCATATCTGCAGGTATTCGAAAGTACACGCGGACTCACTGTCGGTTCGACAGTGGAATTTCAGGGACATATGCTCGAAGTGGTTCTTGGTCCCGGACTTTTGGAGAAGAATCTGGATGGTCTGGAAAATGATCTCGACAAGATGGAAGGCATTTTTCTCAGACGTGGCGAATATACCTTTCCTCTCGACGAAGAAAAACTTTGGGATTTTAAACCTATTGCAAAGGTGGGCGACGTGGTAACCGCCGGGTCATGGTTGGGTGAAGTTGACGAAAATTTTCAACCGCACAAAATCATGTTGCCTTTCACCATGAACCGACAATATACGCTGAAAAGTATCGCGGAAGCAGGGGAATACAATATTTATAACACCATAGCCGTAGTTGTTGATGATGAAGGAAATGAATCCGAAATCAACATGATACAGCGTTGGCCGGTTAAAATTCCCATCACAACCTATAGGGAAAAACACAGACCTTACAAGTTACTCGAAACGGGAGTGCGCTCAATCGATACGCTAAACCCTATCGTTGAAGGAGGTACAGGTTTTATTCCGGGTGCATTCGGCACGGGAAAGACAGTGCTTCAGCATGCCATATCCAAACAGGCCGAGGCAGATATCGTTATCATCGCTGCTTGCGGTGAACGTGCCAACGAAGTAGTCGAAATTTTTACCGAGTTTCCCGAACTAATTGATCCTCATACCGGCCGAAAATTGATGGAACGAACGATCATCGTCGCCAACACGTCAAATATGCCGGTATCCGCTCGTGAAGCATCGGTTTATACGGCGATGACTATCGGCGAATATTATCGTTCGATGGGATTGAAAGTTTTGCTTATGGCGGACTCCACATCACGTTGGGCTCAAGCTCTGCGAGAGATGAGCAACCGCTTGGAAGAGCTTCCCGGTCCCGACGCATTCCCGATGGATTTGTCGGCTATCATTTCCAATTTTTACGGTCGTGCCGGACACGTGGTTTTAAATAACGGACACGAAGGTTCAATTACTTTTATCGGGACTGTTTCGCCTGCCGGAGGAAATCTGAAAGAACCGGTAACCGAAAATACGAAGAAAGTGGCACGATGTTTTTATGCCCTCGAACAAGATAGAGCCGATAAAAAACGTTATCCGGCCATCAATCCTATCGAATCTTATTCAAAATACATCGAGTATCCCGAATTCGAAGAATTCATTTCTGAACATATTTCGAGCGATTGGACACTGAAAGTTAACGAAATCAGAACTCGTTTGCTACGTGGAAAAGAAATCGCCGAACAAATCAACATTTTAGGAGACGATGGTGTGCCGGTGGAATATCACATCACATTCTGGAAATCGGAATTGATAGATTTTATCGTGTTGCAACAGGATGCATTTGATTTGATAGATTCCGTAACACCAATTGAGCGTCAAAAAGAAATATTGGATATTGTCGTGGACATTTGTCGTACCGATTTCGAATTCGATAATTTCAATCAAGTGGCCGATTTTTTTAAGGAATTGATCTACGTAGGTAAACAGATGAATTACGCCGAATTCGAGTCCGATAAATACAATCAATATCGTGAACAATTAAAAACATTAGTTTCTCAAAAGAAAATTTGAAATCATGGCAAAGGCATTTCAAAAAATATATACGAAGATTACCCAGATTACAAAAGCTACTTGTTCGGTGAAAGCTACCGATGTGGGTTATGACGAATTGGCAACCGTCGAGGGTCGTCTTGCACAGGTTGTGAAGATTATAGGAGACGAGGTTACGCTTCAAATTTTTGAGGGAACGGAAGGGATACCTTCAAATGCCGAAGTGGTTTTTTTGGGTAAGGCCCCATCTTTAAAAGTTGGAGACCAGTTGGCCGGCAGATTCTTCGACGCCTATGGCAATCCTATCGACGGTGGCCCTGTGCCCGAAGGCGAAGAACGGCCCATTGGTGGCCCCTCTGTAAACCCCGTGCGCAGACGACAACCGTCGGAGCTGATCGCAACCGGTATAGCAGGCATCGACCTCAACAACACGCTTGTTTCAGGACAAAAGATTCCTTTCTTTGCCGATCCCGATCAACCATTCAACCAGGTTATGGCAACGGTGGCCTTGCGTGCCGAAACCGATAAAATAATTTTGGGAGGCATGGGGATGACCTATGACGATTACCTGTACTTTAAAAATGTGTTTAGCAATGCCGGCGCTTTAGACCGAATCATTTGTTTTATGAATACTACCGAAGATCCGGCCGTAGAACGATTACTCGTTCCGGACATGGCGTTAACTGCTGCCGAATATTTCGCTGTTGACAAAAACGAAAAAGTACTGGTCTTGTTATCCGATATGACTTCCTACGCCGATGCACTGGCAATCGTATCAAATCGTATGGATCAGATTCCTTCGAAAGACTCGATGCCGGGTTCGCTTTATTCCGATTTGGCTAAAATTTACGAAAAAGCTGCTCAGTTTCCGACGGGTGGATCCATCACTATACTCGCTGTAACTACTCTTTCGGGAGGCGATATCACGCATGCCGTTCCCGACAATACGGGATATATCACCGAAGGCCAATTGTTTTTGCGTCGGGATAGTGATGTGGGTAAGGTCATCGTCGATCCTTTCCGTTCGCTTTCGCGCCTGAAACAATTGGTTCAAGGCAAGAAAACACGTGAAGATCATCCTCAGATTATGAATGCTGCTGTCAGACTTTATGCCGACGCCGCCAATGCCAAAACGAAACTCGAAAACGGGTTCGATCTCACCGATTACGATGAGCGTGCGCTGGCTTTTGCTCGCGATTATTCCGAATATATTCTTTCGATCGACGTTAATTTAAATACAACCGAAATGTTGGACAAAACCTGGAGTTTGCTTTCCAGGCATTTCAAGCCCGCAGAAGTCAATATGAAACAAGAATTGGTCGAAAAATATTGGACTAACTGATTGTGTTATTTTCCGAAGTTTTCACTCTTTTATCAGATGGCAATCAAATTTCAATACAATAAAACGTCGCGGCAACAACTCGAAAAACAGCTAAATGTAAGGGTTCGGGCATTGCCTACGCTGCAAAGCAAGGAAACCGCTTTGCGTATGGAAGTGAAAAAGGCAAAAAACGAAATGAAGCTGCTTGAGAAGGAACTCGAAGAAAAAATCCACTCCTATGATAAGATGGTGGGCTTGTGGACAGAATTCGATGCTTCGCTTGTCAGTATTAAAGATGTTCATCTCTCGAGACAAAAAATAGCCGGTGTTCCTGTTCCGTCACTCGACAAAGTGGATTTTGAGGTAAAGCCGTTCAGTTTATTCAATCAACCTAAATGGTTTTTGGACGGAGTTCAAACTCTCGAAACATTGGCCGAAATAGGTATCAAGCGCGATTTTTACGAATTGAAATTAACGAGATTGGAGTTTGCGCGCAAAAAAACTACGCAAAAAGTCAACTTGTTCGAAAAAGTTCAGATTCCCGGTTATCAGGATGCTATTTTGAAAATAAAACGTTATCTCGAAGATGAAGAAAATCTCTCGAAATCGTCTCAGAAAATCATGCGTGCCCATCAGGAACAACGTAAACAGGAAGGGAACAGCCTATGGTAGCGAAAATGAAAAAATTTACCTTTTTGGTATTTTATAAAGATTATGAAGTGTTTCTCAACGATCTGCGTGATCTGGGATTGATTCACGTTGCCACCAACGATAAAGTGGTTTCCGACGATGAGGCATCTCTATCGCTTGTAGCAAAACTTAAACAATTGCAGGAAACAAAAAAAGTATTAAATAAAGCACGGGATAAAAAAAACGATCAAACACTTCATCCTGCCGATATCGAACGGGGATTTCAGTTGATTGATGAAGTCGATGGCATTCAACAGAAAAAAGCTTTGCTTCAACAACAATTGCAGGTTGCCACAAAAGAACGCGATGCGATAGCACCTTGGGGCGATTTTGATCCTCAGATACTGAAAAAAATATCAGATAGCGGCTATAAGATTCATTTTTTTGTTGTTCCGAGTTCTCAATATAATCCTGAATTGGAGTCGAAATTAGATGCAATTCTTATAAAGAAGGAAGCTTCCAAAACATATTTTATTACCGTTACAAAGAGTGATGTTCCCATTGATGAGCTCAATATAGAGGAAGTGAAAATACCCGAAGTTTCGCTCAGCAAACTTAATGGGTTGACAGATTCGTTGAAAGATGAAATGCGACAGCTCGAACTGCAGATGACGCAGTTATCGGCTGATATTCCTTCACTAGATGTAGCGATCAAACAAGTTGAATCGGAAATTACTTTTGCCCGTGTGAAAAGCAGTGGCAATAAGCTTGCTGACGATAAATTGATGCTTTTGCAGGGATGGGCTCCCGAGGACAATATGAACGAGATTTCGCAATATCTCGAATCGAAAAATGCCTATTTCGAAATTTCTGATCCCGCTCCGGAAGACGATGTTCCCATCAAATTTAAGAACAATAAGTTTACGAAGCTTTTCGAGCCGATAGCCGAAATGTATATGTTGCCCAAGTATAATGAGATAGATCTGACTCCTTATTTTGCACCATTCTACATGATATTTTTCGGATTGTCGCTCGGCGATGTCGGATACGGATTGTTTCTCTTTCTTGTGTCCACTGTCGCTGCAATTTTCATGCGGAAAACCCTTTCGGCTAATCTAAGAGGGATGCTGACATTGGTGCAGATTTTGGGCGCTTCGGCGTTTTTCTGCGGTTTACTGACCGGCGGATTTTTCGGATTTCAGATTTACGATATGCAACTACCCGTTTTTCAAAAACTGAAATCAATCGTTTTTCTCGACAACAATCAAATGTTTATCCTCTCTCTGGTGCTTGGGGTTGTACAGATACTGTTTGGTATGATTCTTAAAGTCTTTAACAGGATACGTCAATTTGGATTTGTGTATGGTTTAGCCACAATAGGGTGGTTTGTATTGTTGGTAAGTATGATTATTTCGGCGTTATTGCCGAAAATTATGCCTATGTTCGGCACATTGCATCTGACAATAATCGGGATATCGGCCATATTCATCTTATTTTTCAATTCGCCGGGTAAAAATTTATTCATGAATTTTGGATTGGCGCTTTGGGATACTTATAATATGGTCACAGGCTTGCTTGGAGATGTGTTGTCGTATGTGCGTTTGTTTGCACTCGGATTGTCGGGAAGTATATTGGCAAGCGTATTCAATAGCCTTGCTGCCGGAATGAGCCCGGACAATGTAATTTTGGGGCCGATAGTTGCCGCACTGATATTTATTGTGGGGCATGCCATCACTATATTTATGAACACTTTGGGCGCTTTTGTTCATCCGATGCGTCTCACATTCGTAGAATTTTATAAAAATGCCGAATTTTCGGGAGGAGGAAAAAAGTATAGTCCTTTCAGAAAATTATCATAGAATATATCGATTCAATTAACAACAATAAAACAATTTAGAGTATGGATACAAATTTGTTATTAGCCTATTTGGGCATAGGCCTGATGATTGCGCTCTCCGGAATCGGAAGTGCTTATGGAGTTACTATTTCGGGAAATGCTGCAATAGGAGCTTTAAAGAAAAATGAGAGTGCTTTCGGAAATTTTCTTGTATTGACCGCACTTCCGGGAACACAAGGCTTGTATGGTTTTGCAGGATATTTTATGTTCCAAAATATTTTTGGGGTTCTAACGCCTCAAATAACTGCCATACAGGCAGCGGCTGTTTTTGGTGGAGGATTGGCAATGGGATTGGTAGGTTTATTGTCAGCTATCCGACAGGGACAAGTATGTGCCAACGGTATAGCCGCTATAGGACAAGGACACAATGTCTTCGGAAACACGCTTATCTTGGCCGTATTTCCCGAGCTTTATGCTATCGTAGCCTTGGCAGGAGTATTTCTTATAGGTAGTGCAGTAGCTTAGTTTGAAAAAGAGAGCTGTGTTATCAACTAAAAAAAGTTGTTTCAAAAACCAGTTTGAAACAACTTTTTTAGTTTTGTCGGGTGAAATTGTCGTTGCAATTATCAATGGATACGTTTAGTTGCACATTGCGGAAGAAGTTTTGAATTGCCCGTGAGCGCTATTGACCGACAGAGTGACACTCCGCAGTGAGTTGGATATACTCCCGAAGGATCGCAATCCTTCCGTACTCGTAAAGTACAAAATGGCGGTTGTTCGATTAATTGTTTACAACGTTCTCCCTTCTCATGTTCTTGGTTCGAAGAAAGGGTGATCTTTTACGGCGAGAAACTCGCGATCGAGCAGTGCCTGTTCGCTATTTGAAAGAGGAGATCCTAAAATTTCGTCGATATGATCGACACAGAATGCGAAATCGCGAAAGTCGCCCGGCGGAATTATTACGTCTGCACCGCTTTTGAAAGTATATTTCAGGGCAGCAACTCCGAAAGGAACATCTGACACATCAATGGGTTTACACCAGGATTTAGGGTATGCTTTCCGCTCCTCTTGGTTGATCCAACTGCGATGAATGAGGCCTTTGATGGCGATAACGCCCATATCGTGTTTTTTTGCGGTCTTTATTGCTTCGGTACTCCATCCGTCACGCATGATCATTTGCCAATTGGTAGGGAACATCATCGTGTCGAAATCATACATCGAAATGGCGCGAATGGCCTGTGTTTGCGAATGTGCCGAAAACCCGACTTTGCGAATACGTCCTCGTTGTTTTTCTTTTTCGATCATTTCCATAACCCCTCCGGGACCGAAAGCTTGATCTACGTCGTCGGGTGTAGTCAGACTGTGAAGTTGATAGACGTCGAAATAATCGGTGTGAAGCATTTTCAGCGATTGCTCAAATTCCTTTTCTGCGTCCACCCGTTTGCGCTGTGTTGTTTTGCAGGCCAAATATTTGTCTTTCCGGTAGGGTTGCAGCGAAATTCCGAGTTTTTCCTGTGCATCGCCATAAGAAGGAGCGACATCAAAATAATTGATGCCACGATCGATTGCCCAGGCGACATAATTGTTCGAAGCCTCCTGTCCGTCTTGCCTCGAAATAATACCACCGTAAAGAACAGGAAAAACTTCAAATCCGGTTTTGCCAAGCTTGCGTTTTTTTACTTCAGGAATTTTCTGATTTTCAGCGAGGGTAACGGATGTTTTTCCTGTTATCCCCAAAGCTATTGCTCCCGTAACGCTCCGTTTGATAAATTCTCGCTTGTTCATTGGCTGTAATTTTTAGTCCGATCGTTTATTATTTTTTGGAAATACGGTATAATCTGCCTTCGTCTGTTACTGCATAAAGAGCACCATCCTTGCCTTCGGCCACATCGCGAAAGCGTTGATTCTCATTGGCAAGCAACCGTTCTTCTCCCACCACTTTGTGCTCGCGTATGACAAGTCTGGCAATATGCTTGCTGCTCAATCCCCCGATAAACAAATTGTTTTGCCATTCGGGGATGATATCGGAACTATAAAACGTCATTCCGCTTGGAGAAAGCACCGGATCCCAATAATAAATCGGCTGCTCCATTCCTTCTTTTTGGGTGATGCCTTCGCCCACCGGTTTGCCGCTGTATTCGAGACCGTAAGTTATGACAGCCCACCCGTAATTTTTTCCCGCTTCAATTAGATTTAGCTCATCGCCTCCGCGGGGTCCCATCTCGCTGAGCCATAACTCATTCGTTTCGGGATGAATGGCCAGTCCCTGAGCGTTTCGGTGACCGTAAGAGTAGATTTCGGGCATAGCACTTGTTACGCCTATAAAAGGATTGTCCGGTACCGGTTTCCCTTCGGGAGTAATATGGATTACCTTTCCGTATCCGTTATCGAGAAGTTGTGCCTTAGGGCGTGTGGCCAGGTCCGAGCGTTCGCCGGTAGAGACGAAAATATTGCCGTTTTTATCGAAAACTATGCGGCTACCAAAGTGCATGCTGTTATCAAAATAGGGAACAGCTCGGAAGATTGCCTGAAAGTTTTCGATTTTGGTTTCATCGGTCGAAAGTTTTCCTTTTCCAACTGCTGTAAGCGAACCTTGAGGCTT
This sequence comes from Seramator thermalis, assembly GCF_004138125.1. Classification (GTDB taxonomy): domain Bacteria; phylum Bacteroidota; class Bacteroidia; order Bacteroidales; family Dysgonomonadaceae; genus Seramator; species Seramator thermalis. Next base: position 405,030 of record NZ_RXHS01000001.1, on the reverse strand, counting down.
TTTTTCGGCAAAGGTAAAATACAACATTCGACTGCTTTCGAAATCGGGAGCGGGAGCCACATCAAGCAAGCCACCCTGACCCCGGTCATCCACTGCAGGAAATCCTATAATCGGATCACTGACCGACCCCTCGGCAGTGGCAATACGCATGGTTCCACCCTTTTCGGTTATAGCCAGTCTTCCATCAGGGAGAGGAGTGACGCCCCAAGGTTTCGATAACCCTTCGGCAATTATTTTCACTTCGTAAGGTGTAATGGTTTTTACGCCTCCGATGCGCGTTTGTCCTTCAAATGCCGGAGCATAATTGGTATTTGCCGGTTGAGTTTCTACCGGAGGAAGTGTACCAATTTGTCCATTCGTGGTTTTATCCTTTTCTTGGGCCTGGCAAGATATGGAAACTGACAATAGGATGAAAAAGATAAGAAAAAAAGTTCTCGGTTTCATATTGAAAGTATTTTTTCGATATTACTTATAACATTGCATAAAACAAATGGTTTATGTGTGAGATGTTAAAAGAGGAATCGTGTCCGAACTTTCACTTGCAACTTTCCAAAATTTGGCGAATAATTTTCGAATTCACATTATGATTTTCGCCCAAAAAATAACCTCTTTTGCTGAAGCGTTCTTCGATGATTTTGATGGTATCATCGCCAATGTTCACTTCGGATAAACGGGTTGAAAGACCTAACGAACGATAAAAATCTTCGGTTTTTTCGATTGCCTTGTCGGCGCGCTCGTTTTCCGAACCTTCGGTAATCCCGAAAACCCGTTCGCCATATTGCAGCAGTTTGGCTTTTTTCTGCTCTTTGAGCACGCGAAGCGTACCAGGCATAACAATAGCAAGCGAATGTCCATGAGTGATTCCATGTAGAGCCGTGAGTTCGTGCCCGATTTGGTGAGTCGTCCAGTCTTCGGTGACCCCCATGCGGATGAAATCGTTCAATGCGAGTGTGGCGGAAAGCATGTAATCGGCCATCAGATCGTAATTAGTGTGATCGTTTTTGATTTGTGGAGCAATTTCGATAACGGTCAATAGCAATCCTTCGGCCCAGCGATCCATAATACGTGACTGTCCGGGAGTAGTCATATATTGCTCCATGACGTGCGTGTAGATGTCCGAGAGTCCGCATGCGATTTGATAGTCGGACAACGAGTAAGTAACTTCGGGATCGAGAATGGAAAATTCGGGATAATTTTTGCCCCCAAATCCATATTTCTCGTTTGTTTCGGCACGCGAAATGACGCCACCCTGATTCATTTCCGATCCGGTAGCAGGCACAGTCATAATTGAAGCAAACCGAATTTGCTTATCGGCATAGCCCGAAAGTACAATTTCCCAAGCATCTCTTTCGTCCGCTATACCTGCAGCGATAAGTTTGGTTCCATCAAGTACCGAGCCGCCTCCAACGGCAAGCAAAAAATCGATTTGATTTCGTTTGCCTTCGTCAATAGCTTTGCGCAGTGTTTCTACATGAGGATTGGGCTCAATTCCCCAAAATTCGATGTATTCCCGACCTTTCAATGCTTCTTTCACTTGGTCGTACACACCGTTTCGTTTGACGCTCCCTCCTCCGAAAGTGATCATCAATCGGACATTGTCCGGAATCAATTCGGGTAATTTAGCGATTTGTCCTTTTCCGAATACCAGTTTGGTCGGATTTTGAAAGATAAAGTTTTTCATATAAATAAGTTTTATTGTGGATTGATTATTTCGATTTAGAAAATTGAGCCTTCATCAGCAAGCCAACGAGTGAGTGCAGTAAAAATGTTTTCGTTTTCTTTCTTTTTTATGTCCATTTTCGACGGCGCTAAAACCTTTAATCCTTTTGGCACGATTTTAACGTGAATTTCACGATCTGTACTTACAGGTTCACCATCGACGTGCATAATGCCGGGATGTGATCGTTTGATGACGAGATTACTCGTGATCAACGTAATCATCTTGCTGTTTTTATCTATATTTTTGGTGAAAAGCTGTAGTGTGGTTTGAGGTATTTCGAGCGCGTTCAGTGGCTTGAGTATCGACACGTTCATTTTGCCATCTTCTAAATTGGCTCCCGGTGCAATGAAAGCATCGTTGCCATATTGTGATGCATTGCCACAAGTGACGATAAAAGCACGTTCTTTTATCGAACCTTCATCGTAGATTATCTCATAATCTTCCGATTTGAAATCAATCACACTTTCCAGGACATTACGAACATAGCCGAGAGGACCTCGCTTTTTTTCGTCGGCAAATTTTTCGCTTACAAATGCGTCGAATCCTACTCCGCAAGTAGTGAAGAAGATGTGGTTATTGGCAACACCATAATCAATTATACGTGTATGATTGTCGCGTATGATTTCGATAGCTTTTGGTGTATCCATAGGAATGCCCAGCTCTCGCGCTAATCCGTTTCCCGATCCCGAAGGAATGATGCCCAGCGTGGTGTCGGTATCAACCAGAACACGAGCAACTTCATTCACAGTGCCGTCGCCTCCGACCGTGATCACAGTGCTGACATTGTTGTTTATGGCTTCCCGTGCTATTTCGGTGGCATGTTCGGGATAGCCGGTGATGCGAATTATCACATCGAACTGTCGCTGGTCGAAAGCGCCTGCTATCATTTCGGGAATATTCTGTTTTGATTCGCTACCCGAAACCGGATTAATGATCACATAAATAGGCGACTTTTTCATAACGCACATCTTTATTGCAAATTTAGCATAAAATAGAGCAGCATTTTGTTTTTAACGTTCTTTTAGTTGCCCTTTCTGTCGTGGTTACTTACTTTTGCATTCTATTTAAAATTGATTTTGAGATGAAAAGACCCGACGGATTGATTTTTGATATGGATGGAACGCTTTGGGATAACGTGGATACCTATGTGAAGTGCTGGAATATAGGACTTGAGAAGACCGGTCATGACAAAAAAGTTACGCGTGCCGATATTCGCGCCCTCATGGGCAAAGAAGCCCGATATATGTTGAATACTATTTTACCCGGTGCGAGCGAAGAGGAGCAAAACGAATTGTTTAAGGCGGTGATCGATGCCTATTTATCGATGCAGGGAAGTATGACTCCCCGCGTTTTTCCCGGAGTGCGGGAAGGATTGGAAAAACTTTCGAAGAAATACAAACTTTATTTGGTAAGTAATTGCGAAGAAGGTGGACTGGTGAATTTTATGAATTACACCAACACGCGATCGCTTTTTTTGGATTATGCCGAACATGGCCAGAACTTTCAACCCAAAAGTGTGAATATGCAGTTACTCATCGAACGGAACGGTTTGCAATCACCGGTTTATATCGGCGATACCGATTCGGATAGCCGCGAGGCGGCAAAAGCCGGAGTGCCTTTTGTTTTCGTTACGTATGGCTTTGGAACGACCGACCGGTATGTTTTGAAATTCGATTCGTTTCCCGAGCTGACAGACTATTTCATGAACCTTTAAAGTGGAAACAAGGATGCAGGGCACTTTTATTTTGATAGTTATTGCTGTGTATTTGGGATTGTTGATGCTCGTGTCTTATCTTACCAGTCGTAAGGGATCGGACAACGATGCTTTTTTCCGAGCCAACAAATCATCAAAATGGTATGTGGTGGCGGTGGCCATGATTGGAACATCGATTTCAGGTGTTACCTTTGTTTCCGTTCCCGGAATGGTTCGAAATCTCGACATGACCTATATGCAAATGGTTTTCGGGTTCTTTTTTGGTTATTTGGTCATCGCCTACGTGCTTTTGCCATTGTATTACCGCCTCAATCTGACAACGATTTATGGATATCTTGGTCAGCGTTATGGTGAAAAATCGTATAAATCGGGAGCTTGGTTTTTTCTTGTTTCTAAAATTGTAGGAGCGGCGGCACGTCTCTATCTGGTTGCATTCATTCTTCAATCGCTTGTTTTCGATCAATGGGGAGTTCCTTTTGTGCTGACTGTTGTCGGCATTATTTTGGTGATTTGGCTTTATAGCAATAAAAGCGGAATAAAAACCATTATATGGACGGATTGGCTTCAAACATTACTATTTCTTGTGGCATTAGTATTGATTATTTTTTACGTTTCAAAAGAGATAAATATGAACATCGGAGAAATGGCCGTTGCCATCAAAAATAATCCGCATTCGCGTATGTTTGTTTTTGACGATTGGGCAAGCACACAGAATTTCTTCAAGCAGTTTTTCAGCGGCATGTTTATCACTATCGTGATGACGGGGCTCGATCAGGATCAGATGCAGAAGAATCTTACGATTCGCAACCTGAAAGATGCACAGAAAAATGTGGTTTCGTATGGGCTCGCTTTTGCGCCGATCAACTTTTTGTTTTTGTGTCTGGGTGTTTTACTTCTGATTTTTGCGCAGCAAAAGGGAATCGAGCTTCCCGCCGTTTCGGACAATATTTTGCCGATGATTGCCAGTCAATACTTGGGAGAAGTTGTGTTAGGCGTATTTGTCGTCGGCATTGTAGCAGCCGCTTTTTCGAGTGTCGATTCTGCATTGACAGCACTCACAACCTCGTTTTGTGTGGATATTCTCGAAATGAAAACCGCGAATAATAATTCCGATCTCGAGAAGCAAAATATCCATACACGTCGGCTTGTTCATATAGGAATCAGTACCGTATTTGTGATTATAATCCTGATTATCGATGCTATTGGCTCGGATAGTATTATTACGGCGATTTATAAGCTTGCGTCCTATACTTATGGGCCCTTGCTCGGGTTGTATGTTTTTGGACTTTATACGCGATTAAAACCTGTGGATAAGTACGTTCCTTATGTAGCGGTGTTGGCTCCGATTTTGTGCTTTGCTTTCGAAGTGGCAATGAAAAAATTTGCAGGATATATTGTTGGTTATGAATTGCTTTTAATGAACGGACTACTTACCGGATTGGGTTTGTGGCTGCTTTCTGTTCGACGTAGCGATCAGATGGTTCGCCAATAATGTTTATCGAGAAAAAATAAATTCAGAAAAAATACATTCGTTATGATTATTAAAACGGCAGAATTTGTGATTAGTAATACCGATTATCGAAAATGTCCACAGGAGGGCAAACCGGAGTATGCTTTCATCGGACGATCCAACGTCGGGAAATCATCGCTTATCAACATGCTTGCCAACCGAAAAGGCTTGGCAATGACTTCATCTACTCCGGGTAAGACGATGTTGATCAATCATTTCGTGATTAACGACGAATGGTATTTAGTGGATTTGCCCGGCTATGGTTATGCCCGCAGGGGAAAGGAAAATCGTGAGCGTTTGCGTGCAATCATCGAAGATTATATATTGGAGCGTGAGCAAATGACAAACCTGTTTGTTTTGGTGGATAGTCGACTCGAACCGCAGAAAATCGATTTGGAGTTTATGGAATGGTTGGGCGAAAACGCTATTCCGTTTGCCATCGTATTCACCAAAGCCGATAAGTTGGGAACCGGCCGCTTGCAAATGAATATCGAAGCTTATCGGGAAAAATTGCTCGAGACCTGGGAGGAACTGCCTCCGATTTTTGTTACTTCTTCTGAAAAAGGGCAGGGCAGAGACGAGTTGCTCAATTACATAGAAGCTGTCAACAAAAGCTTGAAAAACTCATGAGGCAGACAGCTCCCTTATTTTGCCTGTCTTGTTTTTATTTTCCTTAAATGCCCACAGCATCCCTAAAGAAATCGAGTGATTCGAAAATGAGTTTTTTGTCGGCATGCTGGTCAATTTTCACATTTCCAATTTCTGACAGCAACGTAAAGTTAATGGCTCCTCCTTCGTTCTTTTTGTCGTGAGTCATCATACGATACAATTCTTCATAATCGTCGCACGTAATGTTGAAAGCACCATAATGCTGATGAATGAAACGTGCAGTTTTTTGCAGTTTTTCTTTCGGAAATTCACACAGGCGGTGCGAAAGATACAGCTCTGCAATCAATCCCCAAGCCACGGCATATCCATGTGGAACGGGTTGCATTTTTTCGAGGGCAAAACTTTCGAAAGCATGGCCGACGGTGTGTCCCAGATTCAGTGCTTTACGTATATTTTGCTCGAAAGGGTCTTTTTCGACAATGCGTTCTTTGATGGATACGGATCGGAAAACCAATTCGAGCATTTCTTCCCAATGAATGTCTGTCAGCTGAAAATCAAGAAGTTTTTCCCAATCGAGTTGCGAGTGAATAAGTGCATGCTTAATCATTTCGGGATATCCCGAAAGGATGTCTTTAGGCTGAAGCGTCGTGAAAAATGTGGAAGCAATAATTACATATTCCGAAGGATAAAAAGCGCCGATTTCGTTTTTCAATCCCATAAAATTGATGCCGGTTTTTCCGCCTACGGCCGCATCCACCGCTCCGAGAATAGTGGTGGGTATATTGATGTATTTAATTCCGCGTTTAAACGTGGCTGCCGCAAATCCACCCAAGTCGGTAACCATTCCTCCGCCCAGATTGATTAAAAGCGAATGGCGACTGGCTCCGTTTTCAGTGAGGAACTGCCACACGCGTTGCAGGTTTTCGATGGTTTTGTTGGTATCGTCTGCCGGAATGACCACTTGTGCCGCATTTTTCACCGATTCCAACGGTTCGATGACAGGAAAACATAGTTGAGAGGTATGCTCGTCTGTCAAGACAAATAACTTGTCGTGATGAATACTTTTGATCACCTTTTCGAGATCGTCGGCTATGTGACTGCTTTTGATGATTTCTTGCATGGAATAATGTTCTTTTAGTGGGTCGTATCTTTTTTTGTATCGATAGCTTTATAGATTTCGTCCTGAATTCGTTCGCGAATATTTAACGTCGAAAGCTTGTTGGGAGTTCGCGACGGATATACTCTGTTCGACAAAAATATATAAATGAGATTGTTTTCGGGATCAATCCAGAAGCAAGTACCCGTAAATCCGGTATGTCCATAAACCGATTCGGGCGTCAAAGTTCCTGTGGGGCTAAGTCTTGGATTTTTGGGATCGGGTTTGTCAAATCCCAATCCGCGCCTGCTGACCATACTTTTTTTGGTAGTGAACAGGTTAACGGTTTCCTCGCTCAAAAAACGTTCATCGCCATATTTTCCCTTGTTAAGCCACATCTGAAAAAGTTTAGCCAAGTCGTTAGCCGTCGAAAACAAACCGGCATTGCCCGAAATTCCTCCAAAAAGCGCTGCTCCTTCGTCGTGAACGTATCCTCTGACAAGTTGTTTTCTGAAAAAAGGATCGTTTTCGGTGGGAGGAATATCGTTGAGCGATAGATATTTGAGGGGTTGGAATGTAGTAGTATATGCCCCCAATTTTCTGTAAAAATTTTCTTGTACATAGGTGTTTAAATCTTGCCCCGAAATATGTTCGACGGCTTCTTTCAGAAGCATAAAGTTCAGACAACTGTAAGCATATCTTCCTCGATTTTTCAACGGCGTATCGATGATGTCCTTAAGCAGCACATCATGCATTTTTTTGCCGGCATAGAGATCTTTTGCAACGGGCAAGTTGAAGTTGTTCGAAGGTTGCGAGGCTATCAGGTCTGAACGAAATTTATAGTCGGTTCGTCCCCAAGCTCCCGCATAATAGGCGTTATAGGTTTCCGATTTAGGTCCAAAAAGCGGACCGGAATAGCTGCGTTTGTCGATAGCGGACTCGTAATATGGGATGAAAGGAGTGATGCCCGATTCGTGAAAAAGAAGTTCCTGAACGGAAATGCCGGCTTTGTTGCTATGTTTCGTTTCGGGAACAAATTTGCTGATCGGATCTTGCAATTTCAATTTTTTTTCGTCGAAAAGTTTCATGACGGCAGGCAAGGTTGCCGATGCTTTTGTGACGGATGCCAAGTCGTACACCGTTTCGTCGGTAACTCGAGATCCAAGTCCGTATTCAAAATTACCGAATGCTTTTTCGTAGATAACAACCCCATCTTTGGCAACCAAAACTACACAACCCGGATAGGCTTTGTTGCGAATGCCTTCGTAAGCAATGGTTTCGATATTTTTCAAATTAGCGGAAGCAATTCCAACTTCTTCCGGAACGTTATATGCGAGCCGGATTTTATTCGTCCGTATTCCATGATTAAGCTCGAACCCCGTCGTCTGCACCTGTAGTTTACCGGAAATGGAAATTCCTCCAAAAATTCCCTGCGCTGCACTCATTTGTGCAAAGGTACTGTTATCTTGCGCTATCAGGACAGCTTTGGCTTTCGAAACCGAGAGTTTGTACGAATCGGTCTCCGAAGGAGAGGTGAAAAATACAAGAATCCCGTTTTTTTGTTCCACGAGTTTTTGCAATAGAGGCGCATCTTTCAATCCGGTATTGTGTATCGAAAAAATCACGATATTATAATCGGACAGCTGTTGTTCGATTTTTGCCAAATCATCCGGTGTCGATACCTGAAAATCTTTCACGTAGTCATACTTGCGAAGCATCTTCTGAAAATCGTTTCGTACCACTTCTCCAATAGCAACGGAGGCTATGATTTTTGTTTCGAGGTGTTTCAAAGGCACCAAATCGGTTTCGTTTTTTAATAGCGTAAGGGCATTATCATATAGTTTTCGTTGAAGCCATTCGGTATTGCCTGTGCTGATTTGTTGTTTCAGCATGAAATCCGAAACATCGGCAGGTTTTTTCTGGGATACGCCGAGAATGTATTTGTAGGCAAGGATTTTTTTTACCTTCTCTTCCAACATCGATTGCGAAATGATTCCTCGATCAACGGCGCTTTTCACGGATTCGAATTCCTGTGACAGCTTTGGAGTTCCCAAGACGATGTCATTTCCAGCCAACAAGGCTTTCACACTCATATCCGGCTGTTTTGCGACGGCTTTCATTGCCATTCCGTCCGTAAAAACAAGTCCGGTAAAACCTTCTTTTTCCTTGAGCAATTTTTCGCCAACATTCGGGGAGAGGGAAGAGGCCTGGCCATTGGTTTGGAGAGCGGGGACATTGAGATGTCCGATCATCAAACCCGAAAGGCCGGCTTCAATATATTTTCTGAAGGGAAAAAGTTCGATTTCGTTCAATTGATCGGCAGAAAGATTTACGGTTGGCAATGTTTTGTGTGAATCTTCCGAAGTATTGCCATGTCCCGGAAAATGCTTGGCGACAGCCATCACACCATTATCCTCCAATCCTCGCGAATAGGCGATGCCTTTGCGTGCCACATTTTGTGGATCGGCGCCATAGGAACGTGTTCCGATTACCGGATTATTGGGATTAGTGTTGACATCGAGCGTTGGTGCGAAATTGATGTGAATGCCCATTTGTTGGCACTGTCGGGCTATTTCGGCACCATATCGATAAAGAAGCGTGTCATTGGTGATTGCGCCCAAAACCTCATTACGGGGGAATTGTGGAGCATCGACCAACCGCATTGAAAGACCCCACTCGCCGTCGAGGGCAATGAACAGAGGAATTTTCGAAATTTGTTGTGCATATCTCGCGATTTCGGCTTGCGAAGAAAGCGTTCCTTTACCAAAAAGGATTCCTCCGATTTTTTGATTTTGTATGTATGCTGAAACTTGCGCTTTGCTCTGTTTGTTGAGTTCGACGATGGGCATAAAAAGCTGTCCGACTTTTTCTTCAACAGTCATGGTGCGATAAACGGAATCAACCCAAGTTGACATTTTTTGTTTATCGACTTTGTTATAAAAATTTGTCGGGATTTGTGCCGAAAGTGTTGTTACGATGAATAAAAATAATCCCCATAGAAAATAACGTTTCATTTTTTTGTCTTCTCCAATTCCACATCCAAACGGCCGATATACATTCCTCGGTCGCCATTCTGAAATATCACTATATCTTTTCCGTCCGCGTTTTTCAATGTTTTAGCTTCCTTCATAAAGGTGTGGCTATGTCCGCCCAAAATGAAGTCGATGTTGTGTGAATTTTCAGCCAAATTGATATCGTCGGTGTATCCGAGATGAGAAAGACAGATCACAATATCACATTTTTTTTCTTTTTTCAACATAGTCGCATATTGATTGGCTGTAGGAATGGGCGAGAGAAACTGCATTCCCTCATAATTCGCGGACGCAATTAGTCCTTTGGGTTGAATGCCAATTCCAATAATGCCAATTCTGACTCCTCCTTTTTTCAGAATGATATAGGGCTTGGTCAAACCTTCGACAGGTGTTCCGATGAAATCGTAATTGGTACATACGATGGGGAATTTTGCCCTGCGTGCTACGCTGGCGATCGTGTTTAATCCATAATCAAATTCGTGATTCCCGAGCGTGGTCGCATCGTATCTCAATAAGTTCATGACCTCGGTCTCAACCTCGCCTTTGAACATATTGAAGTAGGGTGTACCTTGCAGAAAATCGCCCGAATCGAGAATCAGGACATCTTTGTTGTCTTTTCGCACCGAATCAAAATAGGCAGCACGACGTTCTGCTCCGCCCAAATTGGCATTGCGACTATCGGTTGCCGGTACCGGTTCGATGCGACTGTGGGTATCGTTGGTGTGTAATATCACAAGTTTCACCTGTCCCCATATCCCAACACTGAAGGACAGGAAAATAATTAACAGAAGATGATTGTATGAGGTTTTCATTTCGCCATAAATTAGTTGAGTACAGTAATTCTACCGTCGAGTTGCGACGTTATTTCTTTTCCCTGACGGGTTTGTTCGCGAACGTAATCAATCATAATGTCGCGAAGCGTAATGCCGGTATCGGTCAACTTCACGGCATTTTTAAAAGCCGACATTCCGTTATTACCGTCGGCCAGGTAGTCCAACGTAACGATATGATAGATTTTGTTATCGTCGATGAGCTTCCCGTTAATGGAAACACTTTTCACCTTTTTGTTCTCGATGACCAGTTTTACGTTCGATGATATTCCTCCGCCTCCCATGCCGGCATAAGCTCTGAAAATATCGTTCAAATCGGAGCCTTTCAGATCGAGAAAGACGATGGTGTTGTCAAAGGAATAAATTTCATAGAGATTGCCGATGGTGATTTCCCCTTTTGGCATCGTTGCTCTGTGTCCGTGAACGTTCATCACGGCAATATCTGCACCTGCCGGCAAATGTTCGTCTCCATAGGCTTTCATGACATCGGAGGTGAAATTGGTGAGCAGACTTTCAGGAATGCCGTAGTCCATGAATTGTGTCGAAGTTCCGATTACCTGATTCATCTCTTTGTCGAGCAGAGTTTTGTATTTTTTTACCAGTTCATGCATTTGGGGTTGCGGGTATGCATCAAAAGTGCTGTCAATCTTTACAACAGAATTTTCGACGTGGGTGATCATATATGACGGTTTGCACGAAACGAGCAGCAATCCGAGCGTGAATAGATAGAGTAACTTCTTGAATATCATTTTTTGATGGTTTATCTCTTTTTTATATTAAGGCGATTTTCTGTGTGATGAATAACCTTTGAGCGTGTCAAAAATACGTATTTTTCCGTCATCGAAAGGTATAAAAACGAAAAAATGCACATAAAAAGATATTTCTCGTTGTGGATTAAAGATTTATTACTATCTTTGCAACCGCTTTGCGCAATCTCTGTCGGGAAATGCCGTTATATTGCGTTCTTTTTTCGTTAATTATTAACATAAAGCTTTACAAAACATGGATTTAATAAAAATAGCAGAAGAGTCTTTTGCCGGGACTAAAAAGGAGTTCCCAAAATTCAAAAGTGGAGATACGGTGACGGTTGCCTATCGCATCGTCGAAGGGAACAAGGAACGTATTCAGCAATATCGCGGTGTTGTGATCCGAATCTCGGGGCATGGCGACAACAAACGATTTACCGTTCGCAAAATGTCGGATAATATCGGCGTTGAACGTATCTTTCCCATGAATTCTCCTTTCATTGAAAATATTGTTCTCAACAGTGAAGGTAAGGTTCGTCGTACCAAACTTTATTACCTCCGCAACTTGCGTGGGAAAGCTGCCCGCATCAAAAAGAAAATGTATTAATCGAAAAATATACAATCGCTTCATAAACGCTCCAATGCAAATTGGGGCGTTTGTCGTATATTTGCCGAAGATTATTTTTCGAAAAAGATATGCAGCATAAAACACGTGGTGTGGTGTTGGGCATTTCGCCATATAGCGATGCTTTTTCGGTGGTTCATGTTTTTACGCTCGATTTCGGACGAATTTCATATCTGCTGCCCCAAAAAGCCGGCAAAAAAGCAAAAGTGAAGCCGTCTCTGTTCTTTCCGTTTTCGATATTGGAAATGGATGTGGAGCACCTTCCGTTGCGCGAAATTCAGCGGCTGAAAGATGTGGAACGAACATTTTCGTTGAAGGCACTCAATTCCGATTTGGGTAAAATCTCGGTGATTTTCTTCCTTTCGGAATTTCTGGATAAAATATTGCGCGAAACGCAAGAAAACAGGCCTTTATTCGCTTTTCTCGAACATTCTGTCGAGGTGCTCGAAAATACCGATTCAGGCATAGCCAATTTCCACATTGCCTTTCTGCTTCAATTGACGCGTTATCTGGGTATTATGCCCAATTTGGAACACTATCGACAAAATTGCTGCTTCGATTTGATGAATGCCGAATATGTGGATTTGAAACCTTTTCATCGACATTTTCTTTCGCCGGAAGAGACTGCATATCTCGAAAAGCTGAAAAGAATGAGTTTTCGAAACATGAATTTGTTCCGCTTGTCGAAAGCCAATCGCAACTTGATTATCGATTACCTGCTCGAATATTATCGGTTGCATGTTTTCGATTTTCCACCCCTCAAATCGCTTGATGTGTTGCGCGAATTATTTTAAAATGCCTGAAAAACAATCACTCTTCCCTGCGTACTGACGGTAAATTCTCGGCCAAGCGATTCGTTGAGTGTGCCTTGCCACCAATTGGTGAGTAGTGCGTTTTCGAGTGGATATTTCAGCCCTGTCAGAGTTATTGGATTGGAATCGATACAGAATACCGAAACTTGTTGCCCTGCTTTGCTCTCGAACGTAGTTTCGCCGTGGATAGGGGTAAAGCGGCCGTAATCGGTAATCATGGTTACCCTCACTTTCAACCGATATTCGGCTAAAAGCGAAATATTGCCCAAGGTATGATCTTCGCGTTTGCCTGTGGCACCAACGATAGTGATATCCTTTATTCCTCGACTGATGCAAAAGTTGACGGCCTTTGTCAAATCGTTGGTATATTGATCGGGATCGGGATATATCCGATCTTCGAAACGGATTTTGTTTTCCGGCGAAATGGAATCGCAGTCGCCAACTATCGCATCCGGAATTCCGATATTGGAAATGAATGCATTGGCAGCTCCGTCGCAGCATACGATATATTTTGCCTCGCGTAGAGCCAATAACGGAATCGGATGGGTGGGGAATTGCCCGTTAGCCACAACAACTGCGGATGTTGGTTTTTTAGTCATTCTAACACTTTGTATTGATCGGATCAAAATTACACATTTGTATTTGCATGGAACGCTTGTCGAAGAAAAAAAACATTTTTGTTACGAACAAAAAATAATCTGATTTGTTTTTCTGTCTGAAAAATTATGTAAAACGGTTCTAAATAAAATTCCGTAAAAAATTTTATAAAGTGACTTATGAGCAAGCTGCTTATGAAAATGCCGATAAAAAAAACGGTATGTTAAACAATATGGTACGCTCAAGCGTTACTTTGTCTATAAGAAAATAGAACTTGAAATAATTGATAAAATCACAGCAAAAAATTATGGCTTCAAAATCCAAAGAATCCACCAAGACAACAGACACAATTAAACAAGCTCTTTCGAAAGACGAATTCCTTACCATGCATCGGCAGATGTTGGATATTCGAAATTTCGATAACAAGGTGAACGAGCTTGTGAAGAGAGGAAAAGTTCCCGGTATGACGCATTTTTCGGTAGGCGAAGAAGCGGCAAGCGTTGGCGCTATTGCCGCTATCGGCGAAGGCGATCTGATTACCTCCAACCACCGCGGGCATGGTCAAACCATTGCGATGGGGATCGACCTGAACGAGATGATGGCCGAAATTTTAGGACGTGCCACCGGCACGTGCAAAGGTAAAGGGGGATCGATGCACATTGCCGATCTCGATAAGGGAAATCTTGGTGCTAACGGCATTGTAGGAGGTGGCATGGGAATGGCTATTGGTGCAGCCCTAACACAACAAATGAAAAAAACCGGAAAAATAGTAATTTGTTTTTTTGGTGATGGCGCCGTTAACGAGGGCACATTTCACGAGACCCTCAATCTTGCTTCCATCTGGAAACTTCCGGTCATTTTCTATTCCATCAACAATATGTACGGAATAAGTACGCCGATCAAGAGTGTAATCAATATCGATTACAATTATCGTCGGGCTGCTTCGTACGGGATTCCGGGCTATCTGATCGAAGACGGCAACAACGTAATGGACGTTTACGACAGATTCCGCGACGTGGTAGCGTATGTTCGCGAAGGAAACGGTCCTGTACTGGTAGAAAGCCTCACCTACCGGTGGTACGGACACTCCACTTCCGATCCGGGAAAATATCGGACGAAAGAGGAAATTGATGCGTGGAAGAAAAAAGATCCTATCCTCAAATTCTCGAAATATTTGATCGATAACAAAATCGCAACTCAAAAAGAACTTGACGATTTGGACAAGGCTTCGAAAGAAGCAGTTGAAGAAGCCGTACAGTTTGCTTTCAGCAGTCCGGAGCCTTCTCTTGAATCGGCTTTCGAAGATATCTTCGCACCATAACGGAGCCAATTTTCCACTCATGCGAATTATTATCAATCACAGCTAAATCAAAAAAAATCACAACAACATAAATGGAAAACGAAACCAAATTAATGTCTGTCAGAGACGCAGTTATTATGGCCATGTCCGAAGAAATGCGTCGCGACGAAAACGTATTTCTAATGGGTGAAGACGTCGGAATATTCGGCGGAGATTTCGGAACATCGGTAGGAATGCTCGAAGAATTCGGGAAAGAACGCGTGCGCGATACGCCAATTTCCGAAAACGCCATTTCGGGATGTGCCATCGGCGCTGCCATGACCGGGATGCGCCCTATAGTGGACGTAACGTTTATGGATTTCATCGTTTACATGATGGACAACATCGTCAACCAGGCGGCCAAAACGCGATATATGTTCGGCGGTAAGGGTCAGATACCGGTTGTGTTTCGCTGCGCTGCAGGATCGGGAGTCGGTTCGGCCGCACAACACTCGCAATCGCTCGAAGCGTGGTTCACGCACATTCCCGGACTCAAAGTGGTGGCTCCCGGTACGCCTGCCGATGTCAAAGGACTTCTGAAAGCAGCCATCCGCGACAATAACCCGGTTATTTTCCTCGAATATAAAGCACAATACAACATGAAAGGCGAGGTGCCGCTCGATCCCGATTTTGTGTTGCCGCTCGGCAAAGCCGAAATTAAGCGCGAAGGCAACGACGTGACGGTGGTAACTTACGGCAGAATGCTCGAACGAGTGCTGAAAGCCGCGGACGAACTGGCCGAATCGGACGGAGTGCACGTAGAGGTGGTGGACTTGCGAACGCTGGCTCCCCTCGACAAGGAAACCGTTCTCGAATCGGTGAAGAAAACCGGTCGCGTGCTTTTGGTGAACGATGCCCACAAAACCGGCGGATTTATCGGCGAAGTGGCTGCCATGATTGCCGAAAGCGATGCTTTCGATTATCTCGACAGTCCCATTCTGAGACTGGCTGCCGACGATATTCCTACGCCATACAATCACCTGTTGGAAACGGCTATGGTTCCGAGCGTGGAAAGAATTAAGAAATATATTCTCAAACTGGTAAACAAACGATAATTGAAATTGTACATATCGATGGAAGAAACGAAATTACGGGCAACTCCGGCGGCAAGAGCTTTGGCAAGGCGATTGGGCGTCGATTTGTCGAATGTTATCGGAACCGGCTACAAAGGGCGCATTCATCGCGATGATGTGGCAGGATTCAACTTTGAGGACAAAATCCACATTTCGCCTTTGGCCAAGCGAATTGCCGAAGACAATCAAATATCGTTGAAAGGAATCAGAGGAAGCGGACGCAACGGCAAAATCATGAAAGATGATGTGATAAAGCTCATTTCCGATCCCGAACTCAAAGCACGATTGACCAGCGATTATTTTGCAGAACTTTCGACACCGAAAGCTCCATCGCAGGCAACAGCGAAAACGCAAAACACGACTCAACAGTCAGCAGAGCCTTCTACTTCTGTGGCGACACAATCGCAACCGGCAGGCGAAACCGAAACAGTTGCATTGAGCCAGATGCGCAAAATCATATCCAAACGCATGACCGAGAGCTTTTATTCGGCGCCCACGTTTACGCAGACATGGGAAGTGGATATGACCGAAATGCTTGCCCTGCGTGCGAAACTGCTCGATCCGATCAGGGAGAAAACGGGGAAGAAACTGACCGTTACCGATTTGATTTCGATGTCGGTGGTGAGAACATTGTTGAAGCACAAATTCATCAATGCCAGCCTCAACAAGGAAGCAACCGAAATTACCTTTCACAACTACGTGAATTTGGGAATAGCGGTGGGTATGGACGAGGGGTTGCTGGTTCCGGTGGTAAAGAATGCAGAAAAAATGTCGCTGAGCGAATTTGTCGTAGCTATCAAAGACCTTACCGAACGCACTTTTTCGAAGAAACTGCTGCCCGACGAACAATCGGGAAGCACGTTTACGATCAGCAATCTGGGCATGTATGGCGTGGATAACTTTACGGCGATCATCAATATGCCCAATGCGGCCATTTTGAGTGTGGCTGCTACAAAAGACACACTGGTAGCATACAATGGCGAACCGAAAATCCGCCCGATTATGAAAATGAGCCTCACCTGCGATCATCGCATCATCGACGGGCTGACAGGTGCCAAGTTTATGGCCGATCTGAAAGCTTCGATGGAGAATCCGCTGTCGCTGCTTATTTAAAACGGAAATCCGTTCCGAAATTTCGGAATCAAAAACAAATACTGATCATTAACATCATTCAACCTAAAAAATATGGCTTTTGAAATTATTATGCCCAAAGCCGGTATCGACATGAGCGAAGGGCAAATCGTAAAATGGCTCAAGAAAGAAGGCGACCCCGTGACCGAAGGTGAAATTATTCTCGAAATCATGACGGACAAAACGAGCATGGAAATCGAGGCCGAAAAATCGGGCGTTCTGCTCAAAATCGTGCATCACGATGGTGAAACTGTTCCCGTAACTACCGTCATAGGTTATATTGGACAGCAAGGTGAAAACGTAGATCTCATCCCCCAAGAGGAAGAAGAGCCCCAACCTGTGGTGCAGCAGGGAGAAGAAAAACCCTTGATCCGCATGGAGGAAAACTCCTATCACGTAGTTGTCATCGGAGGGGGACCGGCAGGCTATGTTGCCGCCATCAGAGCAGCCCAACTCGGTGCCAAAGTGGCTATTGTGGAAAAGGGAACTTTTGGAGGAACGTGCCTCAACGTGGGATGTATTCCGACAAAAGCCTATCTGAAGAATGCCGAAATCATCGAAAATATCGAAAATGCTGCTTCGCGTGGAATCATGCTCGAAAGCACGAAATTCACCGTCGATATGGATAAAGTGATGAGCTTTAAAAACAGTGTGGTGAAAAAGCTGACGAGTGGTGTTGAAGGACTCCTTAAAAGCAATGGCGTGGACATTTACAAAGGCGTGGGCAAAATCAACCGAAATAAAAATGTAGTGGTCAACGATAAGCAAATTCTGAAAGCGGATAAGGTTATTCTGGCGGGTGGTTCGAAAGTGAACCGCATCAACATTCCCGGAATCGAAAGTCCGAAAGTGTTCACCAGTGACGATATCCTCTTCACCACCGAAGTGCCCGAGACACTTGCAGTGATTGGTGGCGGCGTAGTGGGAATCGAGTTGGGGCAGTCGTTTGCTTCGTTCGGTTCGAAAGTTGTCGTAATAGAAGCGATGGACCGCATCATCCCCATGATCGATCACGAAGCTTCAGACCTGCTCACGCAGACACTTCGCAAGAAAGGTATGGAAATCATCACTTCCGCTCGAATTACCGAGATTGTGGACAAGGACAATCGGCTCGAAATAAAAATCGACGGTCACGATTCCGTATTTGCCGACAAAGCGTTGCTTGCCATCGGCAGAGTGCCCGACACGGAAGGAATAGGCGAAGTGCAATTTGAAATGGATCGCGGGAAAATAAAGGTGGATAAATATATGGAGACGAGTGTGAAGGGAATTTACGCTCCTGGCGATGTCAACGGTTTGTGGATGCTTGCGCATACGGCTTTTCGCATGGGCGAAGTAGCTGCCGAAAACGCCGTCAAGGGCAATCATCGCGAAGCCAACCTGCATTCGGCGCCGTCGGTAGTTTATACCCTGCCCGAAGTGGCGATGGTGGGCCTTACCGAAGAGAAAGCGCGCGAAAAATATGGTGATGTGCGTGTAGGTAAATTTCAGTTTGTGGCCAACGGACGGGCTCTTGCTTCGGGCGACACTGTCGGTTTTGTGAAAGTGATTGCCGACAACCGTTATGGCGAAATACTCGGTGTTCATATCATCGGGCCAATGGCGGCCGAGATCATCAATCAGGCTTCGCTCATCGTGGAGATGGAAATTACGGTGGATGAAGTGGTGAAAACCATTTACGGACATCCCACCTATTCCGAAGCACTTTTCGAAGCTTGCGCCGATGCCTTGGGAGAAGCTATTCACATTCCGAAGAAGAAGAAGTAAATGCAGTTTGCAACAGTAGCGAAGCACGGATTAGCAGAGCAAAGCGGATCCGTGCTTTGTGTCTTTGTGGCAGTAAACAATTTCTCGTAGATCTGGAAAAATAGCTCTCGCAAATGTACGTAGATTTCGACCCTGATGATCGCAGAAAAAAATCAGTGAGAATCGGCGAGAAAAATTTTCAACCCACAGCTAAGACGTTCCGAAATATAAATTCTCTGCAACATGAAAGAAAAAAATTCGGTTGATTGAATTCAACATTTTGTGACGCCTAACCGATTTTCAAAAACCGGTTAGGCGTTTTTCGTTAAGTTGTATTTACTCGAAAAAACATAGTTAATTACTGAAAATAACCATCAATATTTATTTAATATCACATTCTTTCCAATTTGTAAATATGTTCACGTTTATTTACATTTAGATATAGTTGTTAAGTTGAAACGGCTGTTTTATATCGATTTTCACACTTCATAACGTGACGAGTAGGTTTTGTGTCATAACATTGGTCACTTTCCATTTTGACGAGTGACCTTTGTGTTCACACAAAACGCACTTTCCAAAATGCGGAATGGCATTTGTGAACCCAAAATGGTCGCTTTTCACTTTGACGACCGACCTTTTACGATTTACATGACCCACTCCGTTAACAAATTATGGGATGTTGTGCCCTTTTCGATAACTATTTTTAAGGGAGAGTGGCTTTTGTGCAGACACAAAACCCGTTCCTCGCGGCGACGAGTGAGTTTTGTCTGCGAACAAAGGTCGTTCGTCTTAACGCCGAATAACCTTTTTCGGGTGAAAAAGGTCGTTCCTCATTTTGCGGAGTGAGTTGTTTCGATAGTAAAAGGTCGTTCCGCACGATGAGGAGCAGGCAATTCGGTAAAAACAGGCCACTCTGCATCCTACGGACGGGGTGTTTTACCGGTAAAAAGTCGTTCCTCAGCGCGGAAAGTAGGTTTTGTGTCTGCACAAAAGCCGTTCCTCGTGATAACAAGTCGTAATTTTCGGCGGAAAATTATCGTTCCTTTAACAGTCCGGTAACCTTTTCGAATAGCAATTGGCCGTTCCGCAAAAGGGAGACCATATAATGCAGCGGCGAAATGGGCGTTCGGCACGGAGCAAAGTGAGGATATTCCGTGAGCAAACAGATAAGAAACAAAAAAATAGTCATATTTGCTTACTTTTATTGTGATACAAATTTAAGAGGGTTTGGAAATCTGCCGGACCAATAAACAAAAAGAGCATCTGCGATTTATGTCCAACGAAGTCGATATATTAGAAAACGAAATACGGAATAAATATCCGGAAGTATTGGAAATTCTTTTGAGAGACCATACCACACAAAAGAATATTTTTTGGGCTACCGATAATTACAGGAAGTTTGGAAGCGTATACGAATACGATTCTCCGATTTTGCCCGAACTGATCACCAGTGAACGTGGGCGTATCATCATGCCGAGATATCATTTTTCCCTCTTGCCATGTGAGAACATTCAAGCCGAAATCGGATATTATTCGATATTCATCGACATTGTTTCCTGCTTTTCTCCGGACATTCGTTTCCATTTGTAATATCCGAACGCCGAGACCACAGAATATATGGCAAACAATCCGGCGGTAGGATACAATCCTTTCCAGAAATACAACCCACACGACACGACATTCACCACAAACCACAGCCACCACTGTTCTACGTATTTTTGCGCCAGCATCCACATGGCAACGATGCTCAATGCTGTGGTGAAAGCGTCGCCGTAGGGCACCGGACTGTCGGTGAAACGGACCAGGACGAAGGCGATGGCTGAGAATAAAATGACTCCAATGGCTGTCAGAGGAAAAATATATCGAGTGGGAGTGTGTACGATAGGCAATTCGTTTTGTTTGTCTTTCCCCCGGTTCCATCTAACCCATCCGTAGATGCTGGCGAAAAAATAGTAGATGTTGATGCCCATGTCGGCATAGAATTTACTTTCGAAGAAAATCCACACATACACCATGGGCATCAACACACCCACCGGCCACAACCATTTGTTGGCTTTGTATTCGAGCATCAAATAAATGATGCCGATGATGGCGCCGATGATTTCGATAGTTTGCATGTTCGAATCGATTTTCGTGGGGGAGTTATCCTACTAAAAATTGACGACGATGTTGGCCAGCACGTTAGTGCCCGCTTGCGGAAAATAACGCTTTTCGTTCACCCGTTTTCCGGCCAGATAATAGGTGTACCAGATATAGCCGTTGGTTTCGTATTCGGTGTTGAATAAATTGTTTATCAGAAGACCGAAATCGATTGATTTGGCGTGCGGCGTCTTTAGGGAATAGCTCAACCGGAGATGATTCACAAAATAGGGATCGATGGATCGATCGTGGTCGGACGTATTGTCGAGATATTGGCGGCTTACGTAGCTGCTTTGCAGCGCTGTTTCGAATTGCCGGTAAGTGAAAGTAAAGATGCTGTTGGCGATGATATTGGGCGAAAAGGCAATATCGGTTTGTCCGAGATCGTTGTCGCGCGATCCGATCCAATTCCAGTCGGCATCATACTCATCCACGCTCTGTTCCACAAAATGATCGATTTTGTTGCTGCTCAGGGTCAGGTTGGCATCCCATCGCCATTGAGGGTGAAACTTAATAGCCGTTGTCAGTTCCAAACCGGTGCGATAACTTCGGGGAATATTGGTTGTGAGCGGTTCACCTATTTCGCTGATTTTACCGGTCAGGATCAGCTGATTTTTGTAGTGCATGTAGTAGTAATTGGCTCCGAAGCTGAAGTTCGGCGATTCGTAGCGATAACCGACTTCGGTGTCATACAACCTTTCCGAAGTGGGTTTTTCGTTGGGGCCGGCATCGGTGTAGTTGTTGCGATTGGGTTCGCGATTGGCAACGGCGAACGAAGCATAAAGGTGGTTGCGAGGGTTGATTTTGTAAGTGAGGCCGGCTTTGGGATTGAAAAACGAAAAATCGTGTTGTTGCGTCAAATCGATCATCGTTCCTTTTTCTGCGTCGTATTTGTCGTTCTGACCGTTGAGTTCGTAAAAGATATGTCGAAATTGCAAGTCGGCAAACCCGATTAGGTTGGGAAGAATTTCGGAAGTAGTCTTCACATAGATATTCCAATCGTTTTTGTCGGATGTGCTTCGATACCATTCCCGGCCGGGTATAAATTTGTCGGGAAAGCGCACCCAAAGTACTTTGCCATAATGATTGCCGCCATAATGGTTTGCTCCGCCACCCAACGTAACTTCGGTAGCTCGGTGATGATAGTTGGCGGCAAAAACGAGTCCGTAGAAATCGTTGTCGAGCCATTTCTGACGGATGAGGTCGGTCTCCATACGAGGTTGACCATCTTCGATGGGAGGCGTCAATCCATATTCGGCATAATCGCGATCGGTTTTATATTCTTCGTAATATCCTTTTCCTTTGGTATAATGCAAAGCTCCGTTTAACATCCATTTTTCATTAAGCGATTGCGTGAGCAGCAGTTGATAATGTGTTTGGTGGTAATCGTCTATCTGGTTGTCATAAAACCGGATATTGCCATCCTCATTCACATAGCGTCCCAGCTCGTTGTAATGGCGGGTGTAGTGTTCGGGATCGGATTTCACCAAATCGAGATCAACACCATTCCAGGCCTGATAGGTTTTTTCTTTCCCGTCGAAAGTGAGGAATTTGATCATGGTTTTATCGGCAAAATAAGTAGCCGAAAACATATAGGATTGCATATCTGCCGAAGCCCGATCGATGAATCCGTCGGATTTCACATTCGAGAATCGTCCGTCGATGGCAAAATGGCGGTTCAGCAGTCCGGTTCCCACCGAAATCGTGTTTTTCAACGTACCGAACGAACCGAAACTTGTTCCTATAGAACTATAAGGTTTTATGCCCGAGTTATCGGTTTTCATATTGATGCTTGCACCGAAAGCTGCCGCACCGTTGGCAGAAGTGCCCACGCCACGCTGTATCTGCATGGATGCGAGTGATGAAGCGAAATCGGGCAAATCGACAAAGAAAACGCCATGCGATTCGGCATCGTTATATGGGATACCGTTGATGGTTACGTTGATGCGATTGACATCCGTTCCGCGAATGCGGAAAGCCGTGTAGCCAATGCCTGTGCCGGCGTCTGAAGTAACGGTAACCGATGGCGAGAGCGCCATGATGTAGGGAATGTCGCGCCCGAAATTGTTTTGATCGATCGATTTCTTTTCGATGTCGGTAAAAGCCACAGGCATACCGTGCGTTGCCCTTGTGGCCGAAACCACTACTTCCTCGAGTTGAATGTTTTTTAAACTGTCGTTTGGAGCTTGCTGAGCTTCGAGGGTTGTAAGAGAAAGAACTCCTGTCAGAAAAGTAAAAACCTTTTTCATTTTACGTTGGTTTAGCCTCCGAATCTTTTGATCGAAACGGAAGAATGTGAAACAAAAAAGGGGATTATTGAAGAGAAATACCAAAAAAATAAAGCCACGTGTAGATGTGAGCTTTGCCTTTTTCCCTACGCCGGCATTATCCGGATCAGGTAATTGGGTATGATCTCAGCCCGTTGTTATAAGGCACCCCTGTTAACTGTGCGACAAAGGTATTTTATTTTGTCGAAATAAGGATATTTTTTTCTCGTTTTAACAATAAAAACGAGAAATAGGTATTTGTCTGCTAATTCTTGAGAAGAAATACTATAATTGGCAGAATTTTTGTAATTTCGCTATGTATATATTACAGTTCAGCACAATGAGCGACGAAGAAAGACAGGCAGCAGAAGAGAAAATGATCAACGATGAGTTTCAGGCTCTTCTCAACGATTATTTAAATTCTAATCACCGGCGCAAGGTCGATATCATTACCAAAGCATTTAATTTGGCAAATGAGGCCCACAAAGGTGCGCGCAGGCGATCGGGCGAACCGTATATCATGCACCCGCTGGCCGTAGCTCGCATTGTTTCGAGGGAAATGGGGCTCGGTTCGACTTCCATTTCGGCAGCATTGCTGCACGATGTGGTGGAGGATACAGATTACACGGTGGAGGATATTCGCATGATGTTCGGTGATAAAATTGCACAGATTGTGGATGGACTCACCAAAATTTCGAGTGGAATGTTCGGCGACAATGTTTCGGCTCAGGCCGAAAATTTCAGAAAGCTGTTGCTCACCATGTCGGAGGACATTCGCGTTATTCTTATCAAAATTGCCGATCGACTGCACAATATGCGCACCCTCTCGTCAATGGCTCCTGCAAAGCAATTCAAGATAACCGGCGAAACGCTTTATATCTATGCGCCGCTGGCGCACAGATTGGGATTGTTCGCCATCAAAACCGAGCTCGAAGAGTTGTGCTTTAAGTACGAGCATCCCGATATTTATGCCGAACTGACCAGAAAAATAGAAGAGACTGCTCCGGAACGAAACAAGATTTATGAACATTTTGCCGAACCTGTCATTAAGGCTTTGGACAAAATGGACATACAATACGAAATGCGTGCACGAGTGAAATCGGTTTACTCCATTTGGAAAAAGATGGAAGCCAAGGGAATCAGCTTCGAAGAAGTGTATGATTTGTTTGCCGTACGCATTATTTTCGAAGTAACGCCCGGAATGGATGAGAAAAAACAGTGTTGGGACATATATTCGGCCATTACCGATATTTATAAACTTCGACCTGACCGCATTCGCGACTGGTTGAGTCATCCCAAATCGAATGGGTACCAGGCACTCCATCTAACTGTTATGGGCCCTGACGGAAAATGGATCGAGATTCAGATTCGTAGTCGCCGCATGGACGATATCGCCGAAAAAGGGTTTGCTGCTCATTGGAAATACAAGGAAAATAGAGTGGAGGAAGACAGTGAGCTCGACAAGTGGATTCGCACCATTCAGGAAATATTGGCTAATCCCAATCCCAATGCAATCGACTTTTTGGATACGGTGAAAATGAATCTCTTTTCGTCGGAGATTTTCGTGTTTACGCCCAAAGGCGAAATTATCACACTGCCGCAAGATGCCACTGCTCTCGATTTCGCTTACCGCATTCATACCCGAATCGGGGATCATTGTCTCGGCGCAAAAGTCAATCATACGTTGGTGCCTTTGAGTTATAAGCTGAAGAGCGGCGATCAGGTAGAAATTCTTACTTCGCAAACCGTGAATCCACAGCCCGAATGGCTCAATTTCGTAACCACGGCCAAAGCCCGTACAAAAATCGAAGCGTCGCTACGACGACAGAAACGAAGAATTGCCGAAAAAGGCAAGGTCATGCTCGAAGAACTGTTCAACAACGAACCCATCGACAATAATGTCATGACCAAAATATTGAATTACTATAAGGTGGAGAAACGGGAAGATCTTTATTATCTGATAGGAAACAACGAGGTTGTTTTGCCCGAATCACCCGATCGTTTCTACAAAATAAAGGAGACATTGCCTAAGAGCGAAAATTTGTTCATGAAGTATATGAAGCAGGCTATGAGCGCGATGAAAAAATCTTCGGTTGAAACAAGCCCTATTGTTCCCCAGTCCGACAGCAATAAAAAAAATATATCGTCCTCTCCTGCCGTTGATACGAAAGAAGTTTATGAACTCAAGGAAGAGCGATTCAAAAAAAATTTCATTGTAGCGCCATGCTGCAAACCTTTGCCCGGTGATGATGTTTTTGGTTATATCAACGATCGCAACGAGGTGGAAGTGCACAAACGTTCGTGCGAAACAGGAATAAAGTTAAAATCGAATTTTGGCGACAGAATAATCGCCGTGCGCTGGGGCGATTATCATCAGTATTCTTTTTTGGCGTCAATAGCTTTCACCGGAATCGATCGAATTGGCATTTTGAATACTATTTTGTCAAAACTGTCTGAAGATGTGGTTGTGAATATCCAGAGTGTAAATGTGTCGTCGAACGACGGTATTTTCGAAGGGGTTATCAATGTTCATGTGCATAGTGTAGAGGATGTGAATTTGTTGTGTTCGAAGATAGCAAAAGTGGACGGCGTTAGCACCGTCCACCGATCGTTGATTTAACTGACGCTTTTAGTGATGAAGCGCCGTCCAAAATTTTTCTCACTTTTTAAGTAATTTCCTTCGTCGCCCGAAAATAAGGGACGATACCTTTTTTGCTGCGAAAGCAATTAATGCGGGTTTTGCCGTTTTCCATACAATTGAACTTACGAGAAATGGCAGGTTGGATTTGATCAATCCTCTCCAGTTAAACACCGATAACGGTTTGGTGATGAAAGGTGCCGGCGAAGCATTGCCTGCTGAAGAAATGCCATCTACCGTTTCCGTAATCTTATTTTTGATGGAAGAGGCCACACCTTTTGTGAGGAGAGTTCCCCAGTTATCAGCCAAGTATTGGAATTGAAAACCCATGCGCTGCTCGGCAATGGCACGTTCTTCACGAAGCCTTTTTTGCTCCATTTGGAGTTGTTCGAGAGGAGTAAGCTTATATGTTTTCATTTCTCTTCTTTTTTCTTGTTTTCGTCTTCCATCAAAAACTCAATTATCTTATTGGTAATGGATTTAGTTATCGATTTTTTCGAAAGTAGTAATATGAGAAGCAGCAGTAGAGTCACTCCCGACACGATACCAAAACCTACCCAATTGCTTTGAAACAACTCACCCAAATAGAAACCTACAGTGATGAGTATGAGCGACAAAGCTAACAAAACAAAAAAGATGAGAAGGACACTATAAGCTGTTTTGCCGGAGCCTATTCCGATTTTTTCGAAGGCCTGAAGTTTGACGAGCTGAATAGTATCGTTCGCATACTTCGATACATCTTCTTTCAATTCCTCAAACAATGTACTAACTGTTTTATCTTCCATCGTTTAGTTAATAAAAGGAATATACAATTTATTGCTTGGCAAGTTCTTTTTTCGCAATTTCGGCTATATCGTCGATATCTTCTTTCAAATCATTTACTTCACTTTTTCCGCGATATATGGCCGTTTTAACGTTTGCGCGAACTTTGTCGGCGAATTCGTTGGCCTGTTCGAGCCATTCTTCTTTACGATCGCTTCCCATGATGTAGCCGATAGCAGCTCCCAGAGCTACACCGATACCTAATCCTAAAAGTAATTTAGCTTCTGATTTCATAGTTTTAATTTTTTTAAATAGTTAGTTTGTTGCTTTTTCGACGGTTTATAAAACCATCTTTATTATTTACAACGATTTTTGTCGGAAAATTGTTCTCGAATTTGTTAAAAATTATTCGACCTTGTCGATAATAGTTTCCCCAAAAAGAGTTGCAGAAGTGTGTCCGGTGATGCGAACCGTGACCAAATCGCCTACACGATAATTCTGTTTATCGAAAATAACCACCTTGTTTTGATCGGTACGACCAAAAAGTTGTTCGCGCGAACGTTTCGAAAATCCTTCTACCAACACTTCAAAAGTCTTGCCGACATCATTTTGGTTGCTTTGTTGCGAAAGTTGATTTTGCAAATCGATAATTTCTTGCAGCCTGCGCACTTTCACTTCTTCGGGAACATTGTCCTCGAGCCTTTTGGCCGCAAAAGTACCCGGTCGTTCGGAGTATTTAAACATGAACGCCGAATCGAAGCGTACTTCACGCATCAGCGAAAGCGTTTCCCGGTGATCTTCTTCTGTTTCGGAGTGGAACCCGCACATGATGTCCGTCGACAAACCGCAATCGGGAATGATGCGACGAATAGCAGCAATGCGGTCGAGATACCACTCGCGATCGTATTTTCGATTCATCAGTTTGAGCATGCGCGAACTACCCGACTGCACCGGCAGGTGAATAAAGTTACACAGATTGCGATATTGGGCTATCACTTCAATCGTTCTGTCTGTCATATCCTTGGGATGGGAGGTTGTGAAGCGGATGCGCATCGTAGGGAACGCTTGAGCCACAATTTCGAGCAACGACGGAAAATCGATTTTTCGATTGCCGTCATCGTAAAGATATGAATTGACGTTTTGCCCCAAAAGCGTAACCTCCTTAAATCCCTTTTGCTGCATGTCTCGTATTTCGTTCAGAATGCTTTCCGGTTCGCGGCTTCGTTCTCTGCCGCGGGTGAACGGGACGATGCAGTAGGTGCAAAACTTGTCGCATCCGCGCATGATAGAAACAAATCCGGTGATGCCTCCTCCAATCTTTAACGGAATGACATCTTTATATGTTTCGGTCTTCGACAACTCCACATTGATGGCTTTTTCTCCCTTTTCGGCCAGCCCGACAAGGTTGGGTAAATCGAGATAGGCGTCGGGCCCGATGACAATATCGGCTTTGTATGTATCGATGAGATCTGTTTTGGCTCTTTCGGCCATACAACCGAGCACACCGATAATCATTTTCCCTTTTTTCTGTTTTTTGATTGCATTCAGATATTCGAGGCGCTGTACCACTCGTTGTTCGGCATTGTCGCGTATGGAGCAGGTGTTCACAAAAACGGCGTCGGCTTCCTTCAGATTTTCGGTAAGTCGATATCCTTCCATTTGCATGACCGAGGCTACTACTTCAGAGTCTGCCACATTCATCTGACAGCCATAAGTTTCGATAAATAATTTTTTTTCGGTATTTGTATGATTGTTGTTTTTATCCATTTTGTGATTATTCCATATTAAAATTTTGCTGCGAAAGGAAAAAGATTTTCTATTCGAAAAGTTGCAGATTCAATGATCTTGTTTTACATTTGCAGTGAAGAAATAATAAAATTTTTTCATAGTTAAGGTTTTGGTTAATCTGTCGGGAGAGACTGTGAAGTTACTCCCGATTTTTTATTGACCAACTTCCTTAATTCGTAAATTTTCACTACTTTTGTGGACTGCAAAATTAATCAAAATAAATATATGGACGCCGGAGATATTATTTATTTTATTCTCGTCTTATTCATTCTCGTATTTTCATTCTTCAAAAAACCGAAAAAGGAAAATAACGGCGGTCCTGTTGTTTCCTCCTCTCCGCAAAATCATCCGCCCATCAATGATCGAACACCGGATATTCTTCGTCGACGTTCGGTTCAAAAAGCGAAAAACGAAGAATCGGTAAGACCAAAATCAAGCCAACGTCCCGTTTTCCAATCTTCCATCGATCTTGTGAATAATAGTCATATTAACGAAGGAGAAAAGGCCATCGAAAATTCTTTGTACGCAATTGCAGACGCAGAGTCGCCGGACGAAATCTCACGCCGGACCGGACGAGCTCATCCCTTGCTGCGTGAACTTGTTGATGGAGACACCGATGAGTGGAAGAAGGCCTTTATATACTCCGAAATCTTTACTCGAAAATACTAAACACTCAGACGAATTTATTAGTTTTTCAACGACAACAAAAATAACAAACTTTCGTATTATGTCTTTAAATTATGTGAGCGCTCAAGAAGCTGCAGCCCTTGTCAAAAACAACGATAATGTTGGGTTCAGCGGATTTACGCATGCCGGATGTCCCAAAGTTGTTCCGGTGGAAATCGCCAAACGCGCGGAAGAAGAACACGCTAAAGGCAATCCTTTCAAAATTGGTGTTTTCACCGGTGCCTCCACGGGAGACGCTATCGATGGAGCTCTTTCGCGTGCCAAAGCCATTAAGTTTCGTACGCCTTATCAAACCAATAAGGATTTGCGGAACGCCATCAACAGCGGCGAAGTGGCTTATTACGACCTCCATCTTTCGCAACTTGCGCAGGAAATTCGTTACGGATTTTTGGGCAATGTGGATGTGGCCGTGGTTGAAGCATGCGAAGTTACCGAAAACGGTCAGATTGTTCCTACTACAGGTGTAGGTATTCTGCCGACCATTTGCCGCATGGCAAAGATCGTGATTGTGGAATTGAATAAAAGTGTTCCTCAGAAATTGCGTGGACTACATGATATGTATGAATTGATGGATCCGCCAAAACGTCGCGAGATACCCATCTATGAAGTACAAAACCGCATCGGATTGGAATACGTGAAGGTGAATCCGAACAAAATTTATGTTGTGGAAACAGAGAAAGACGGCGATGGGAGTCCATTTGCACCCGTAGATGAAATTACGGCAAAGATAGGAGAGAATGTGGCTGACTTTTTCGTCGAAGAAATTAAAGCCGGCCGCATACCTCGCACTTTCTTACCCGTACAGTCGGGTGTCGGAAATATCGCCAATGCTGTGCTCTCGGCTATGGGCAACAACGATGGCATACCTCGTTTCGAAGTTTACACCGAAGTCATTCAGGATGCCGTGATCGAAATGATGGAGGAAGGCAATATTTCGTTTGCAAGCGGATGTTCACTCACGGTCAGCAATGATGTGCTCCATCAGTTTTATAACGATTTGGATTATTTCAAAAAGAAATTAGTGCTACGTCCTTCCGAAATTTCGAACAATCCGGGTGTAATTCGCCGTATGGGCGTCTTGGCACTCAACACGGCTATCGAAGTGGATATTTTCGGAAACGTGAATTCGACTCACGTAAACGGAACGCGAATGATGAACGGCATCGGCGGTTCGGGAGACTTCACTCGCAACGCTTATCTTTCGATTTTCCTTACCCCGTCTGTTGCCAAAGATGGCAATATCAGTTGTATCGTTCCTAAGGCTACTCACGAAGATCATAGCGAACATTCGGTGAAAATTATCGTAACGGAGTATGGTGTGGCCGATTTGCGTGGCAAAGATCCTCGTTCGCGTGCCGTCGAAATCATCGAAAAATGTGCTCATCCCGATTACCGTCCGCTTCTGCACGAATATCTCAATTTAGGTGTTAAAGGGCATATTCCTCAAAGTTTGGATTCATGCTTTGCTTTTCATAAAGCTTTGCTTGAAACCGGCAGCATGAAGAATGCCACTTTTTCGAAATAACATGGAGAATTTTTTTTATACGCACTCATCAATCGTCGGAAGTTAGCTTTCGACGTTTTTTGTGTGATAACAGTTTTCTCGAAAAAATATATTCCAACGAAACTTCGAAAATTGCTTACCTTTGTCGGCAAAACAAATTCTCCGAAAATGATAAATCTTTCTAAAATTCCTTCTCCATGTTATGTAATGGAAGAAGAGCTATTGCGACGAAATCTACAACTTATCCGCTCGGTAAAAGATCGGACAGGCGTCAATATTATTTTGGCTTTCAAAGCTTTCGCTTTATGGAAATCGTTTCCTATTATACGTGAATATATCGGCCAATCCACTGCAAGTTCAGTAGCAGAAGCTCAACTTGCTTTCGAAGAAATGGGAAGTCAGGCTCACACATATGCACCATCTTATACCGATGATGAGTTTCCAGTTTTATTAAATTATAGCAGTTATATCACCTTCAATTCGCTTAGTCAGTTTGAACGGTTTTATCCGCAAGTCAAGTCTTCGGGAAAACCCGTTAAATGCGGATTGCGCATCAATCCGGAATTTTCGGTTGTTGAAACCGATTTGTACAATCCGAGTGCGCCCGGTTCACGTCTCGGAGTTACGGCCGATAAACTTAGTGACAAGCTGCCCGAAGGCATTACAGGTTTGCATATTCATAACCTGTGCGAGAATAATTCTTATGCGTTGGAAGAAACCCTGAAAGTGGTGGAAAGCAAGTTCGGTCATCTGTTCCCACAAATCGAATGGCTTAATTTGGGTGGTGGACATTTGATGACGCACAAAGATTATAATATCGAGCATCTGATCGGACTATTGAAAGATCTGAAATCGCGTTATCCGCATCTTGAGATTATCCTGGAACCCGGAAGCGCGTTTGCCTGGCAAACAGGTCCTTTGGTATCCACCGTTACGGACATCGTCGAAAATCACGGTGTGAAAACCGCAATGCTCAATGTTTCGTTTGCATGCCACATGCCCGATTGTCTCGAAATGCCCTACAAACCTGTTATTCGGGGTGCTTATCAGGAGGCTGTTGCGGGGAAGCCTACTTACCGCATGGGAGGAAACAGTTGCTTGAGTGGCGATTTCATGGGCGACTGGTCGTTCGACGAGCCTCTGAAGGTGGGCGATCGAATTGTTTTTGAGGATATGATTCATTATACCATTGTCAAAACCACCATGTTCAATGGGGTTTCGCATCCTTCTATCGGTCTGTGGACAAAAGACAACGAATTTGTGCTTTATCGGCAATTTGGTTACGAAGATTATAAAAACCGGATGTGTTGATGATGAATTGTTTCTTTGTTGTAAACAATTTCCAATTTTGAGATGTTTATAACAATATTATTATATGATCGATTGCAAATTGCAACCCGACAGACAACTTTTAAATCAGAAAATTATGAATTGGTTATTGTTTATTATCATCGGTGCAGTTGCTGGATGGCTGGCCGGTAAAATAATGAGAGGCGGAGGCTTCGGACTGCTCATCAACCTTGTGGTAGGTATTGTTGGCGGAGTCATTGGTGGATGGGTTTTCGGACTGTTGGGCATTGGCCCCGACGGTAGCATTATCGGAAGTCTCGTTACGTCTTTGGTAGGAGCAATTTTGTTGCTGTGGCTTATATCGCTATTTAAAAAAGTATGATTCGCGATATGCCCGAATGCTAAAAGGTCGAAAATTTCGGTGAATAGCTGTTATGATCTTTATGCTCTATCCGAAATTGGATGGAAATGAATAAAAAACAAATCGGAATATTCTCGGGAACTTTCAATCCCATCCATGTAGGTCATTTGGTTTTGGCCAACTATATGCGCGAATTTACTTATCTGGACGAAGTGTGGTTTGTGGTAACGCCTCACAATCCGTTGAAAGAGGCCGATGATTTGTTGGACGACGATATCCGCCTCGAAATGGTTCAAATTGCTTTGCACGATTTCGACAATTTGCAGGTTTCGGATGTCGAATTCCGCATGCAGCGACCGTCCTATACTATTGACACGCTCGAAAAACTTTCGGGCGAAAATCCCGATACCGAATTTACATTAATTATTGGCAGCGACAATTGGATAATCTTCGATCAGTGGAAAGATTATGAGCGCCTTCGCCGCGAATATCAAATCCTTATTTATCCCAGAACAGGGGCACCTGTCACAATTCCTTCGGAATTTTCATCGAATGTATATTGCGCTGCCGCTCCGATTATCGAAATCTCATCCACTTTCGTCAGAGATGGTATAAAAGCAGGTAAAAACATGCGGGCTTTTGTTCCTTCGCAAGTGTATGATTTTATCGTGAAGAAAAACCTTTACAAATCATAACTCAATTTCGTGTTCAACAGATGATCATTGATTTTCTTCCTGATCGTACTTGATTTTATCCACGATAATCGGCAATAATTCGATATTGACGCCTGCTTCGCGAAGTTCATCCTTATCTTCGTGCAACATCGATATGAATACATCAAAGCTATCTGACAGTTTGAGCGACTGTTCATAAAGTTCTATGGCCGTTTTGATATTATCCGTACAAAGTTCTACGTGTCCGGCATTCATATAGTCCTGAGCATTGGGCTTCGATTCGATGATTTTGGCATAATGGGACCGTGCGATATCGAATTTTCGGGACAGAAAAGCACACCAGGCGATTGAACGCCAAGCTCGAGTATTGCTGCCATCGATGAGCTCGACCTTAAAATAATAATTGAGAGCTTCCGCAAAATTTTTCAGCTCAAGATAACAATGTCCGATGTTGAGTTGGATATTTAAATCGTTAGGTTTCAGTTGTTCCAGGCGACGATAATATTCGAGTGCATCCTTCGGCTGCTTCAGCAAACGATAGCATTGGGCTATCCGACGCAATGCCCACGGGTTGTTTTCGTCGATGAGGTCGGCATTGAGGTAAGCATCGAGTGCATCGCGAATATCGCCCAACATTTGACGGCAGTAACCTATTTTTTGCCACACTTCGGCATTTTGCAATCCCTCGCCGGCCAATAAGGTATATGCTTCAAGCGCTTCTTCGAAGTGATTTTTCTCGAAATAATAGAATGCTATTCGTTGAAGATTTTCGGGCGTTCCCGTAATCGGACTTAATATTTCGATTTTGTGAAAATCGAGTGGGAGAGCAAAGATGTCGATGAAATCGGACTTTTTAGAAAAAAGTTTATGGAAGCGATATAAATCCTGTAAATATTGCCGACAAATCATTTCCTCTTTTTGATTAGGATTGAGAGCCACACCTTCTTCAATCATCTTCTGAATTTCATCACCTTCGGCGGAAAGTTGCGAAATCGTCATCTTGCGATATTCTGCCGGCATCAGCATAATGCTGAAGCAAAACGAATATTTGTCGGAATCGCAGATAATGGGCTGTTCGATAAGCGACTTCAAAAGCTGATTGCTGTCTGCAAGATCCGAAATGAGTTGTTGCACTTGCGAATGATGTCCATCAAAGGGTAAAAACCAGTTGCTCATTTCATGGAAAAAAGGATAGGATTTCAGATTCGAAAAAGTAGAGTGCATAATGTCAGCCCCTTCGAGTTGCATTTCGGAGAACTCTTCCAGTTTGCGGCTCAACCCCGATTCGTCAAGAATTTTCTGCCATTCGGGATTTTTGTCTTCGAAGTTGCTTTCTCCGATCCATTCGTCCCAATTGATTTTTTTCCCGATCATTGGGCTTATTTTCATCATTTCAGGCAGAATTTCTTCGGTAAGCTTCTTTGCAATTTTTTCGGTTTCGCGTGCCTGAATATATTGTATGAGGGCAAACATTGTGCGGCGAGTGAACAACGGATCGTCAGCCAAAACTTCCAACCGGTTGACGATTTCGGGATATAGCTTCCAACGTGAAGCATAAATCTGAAAAACGGGAATCAATCCGATAACCGCCCTGATGGCTGTTTCGGGGACTCCGAACTGAGCCACGTCGATCATAAATCCGATTTTTTTAGAGTCAAACCGCTGCATCACATTCATTGTCAGTGCCG
This sequence comes from Seramator thermalis, assembly GCF_004138125.1. GTDB lineage: Bacteria > Bacteroidota > Bacteroidia > Bacteroidales > Dysgonomonadaceae > Seramator > Seramator thermalis. Next base: position 370,652 of record NZ_RXHS01000001.1, on the reverse strand, counting down.
ACACCAGCATGCATTTGTCGTTGATCGGGATGATCGTATCGTTCATAAAGTTACGATACGATTCGATCAGATCGTCGTTGGCACGAGGGCCTGCAAACACAGCATAGAAAAGATCGGAAACCGTGTGTTCGTGAGCTTGTGCATTGAGCTTCATTCTTGAATTTTTTTCATATCCATCTTCCAATAAATCGAGCACCGCAAACGTGTCCATCTGTTTGTTTATCATTTCACGATATTCGTCTATCGAAATTGGCTGACGAATCATTAGCACTCGCGATTTTTCGAAAAAGAGCAACGAACTTGTTTTCATACATAAATTCTCGGCCGCATCCTGAGCCAGTTTATATGTGTTGCGTTGCAATTGCCGGTATATATTGCGCTGATCGGGATCTTTGCCGCCATCAGTCAGATAATGAATCATGTATCTATAATTGGTTTCGATCTCGTTCAGACTGTCGGCAAGAGCCCAATTCTGTTGTCCTCCGAGTAACTTTTTTATACCGTCGAAAGCGTCTTTCAGCCGATTGCCTTCAATTGCACGATTGACAGTCGATAAAGTATCTTGTATTTCTTTTTGAGTCATGAGTTTCAATCTGTTTTGTCTTTGATGATTAACGTTGAAGGTAGAGCGTGACACCACGTGAGGGCGGCCCCAATGAGTTTGCCCCAACTTTCAAGGCCAATAATCATTAAATCCTGCTGTTCAATAAAATTACAATCTATTTTTTTGTTTGTATCCCACAGGGTAAATTTTCCATCGCTACTCCGTAACTTATCTCGATACATTTTTTTTAGATCCGGATTGTTTTCGATGATACCAACGGCATCCCAGGTGATTACCGATGATACTTCTTTGATGGAAAAAGAATTGACAAACCTGAAAAGAGGAATGTCTTTATTGTCGAGAAGAGGAATAAAAATGTTGTTCATCTTTTCAAAATTCTTATTGATAAAGATTCCGGTCATAATCATTACTCGATTGAGCAACGACGAAATTTGTTCGGCGATATCGTTTTTTCTGACAACATTGTCATTTGCATTCGATGCTTTCCACATTATCGGGGATTCGTTGTTTTGCAGGTTCATATTTTGTGGCCAGGCAGGGTCGTCGATAATTTGCTGATGAATGCCTACTGAAAGAAAATTGTAACCAAATTCTTCAATCATGCTAACGATGTCGTCCGGGAAATTTTCGGAAATCTTTACGAAAATGCGGATTGTGATCCCTTTATTTTTACATAGTTCGATTGTTGATCGAAATGTGTCGTTTTTGTATTTCTCAAGATTGTCTATACCGGCAGCTTGTTCTTTGTTCATCAGCTGAAGCAGCGTGATAGACGATTCGTTTGTTCGCGAGATGAGTTTTGCCGAAAGCTCACACAGTTTTATTCCCGTGTCGGTATCCATGAAACAGATCAGTTGATTGACAGGTGTGTTAGAATCCGGATTCTTACCCATTGCAATGATTTTGAATGATTAAACTATAAACAGTTTGTTTTCGGAACAAGTTCTCAATAATTGTCCAACATCGAATCTTTGTATCCGAGAAAATATAAAATGCCGTCGATTCCGACGGTCGATAACGATTGTTCGGCATTTTGCTTCACTTTCGGTTTGGCATGAAATGCAATTCCCAATCCGGCAACGCCGAGCATAGGCAGATCATTTGCTCCATCACCCACGGCTACCGTTTGTCGAAGGTCGATTTTTTCGACTTGAGCAATCAATCGGAGCAATTCGGCTTTGCGCTTTCCGTCCACAACATCGCCAATGTAATTTCCGGTAAGTTTGCCGTTTTCTATTTCGAGTTCGTTGGCATACATGTAATCGAACCCATATTTATCTTTCAGATAGTTGCCAAAATAGGTGAATCCACCCGAAAGAATGGCAGTTTTAAACCCTACTTTTTTCAGTATGGACATTAGTCGATCTAAACCTTCGGTTATGGGCAGATTTTCGGCTATTTCGTGCATCACCGATACATCGAGCCCTTTGAGCAATTTGACTCGCCGATGGAAACTTTCCTGAAAATCGATTTCGCCTCGCATAGCCGCGTCGGTGATGGCTTTCACCTCTTCGCCTACTCCTGCTTTGTCGGCAAGCTCGTCGATGACTTCGGTGCGAATCAGGGTCGAATCCATATCGAAGCAGACCAGCCGTCGCATTCGTCGATACATACTTTCCTCTTGAAACGAAATATCGAAATTGAGTTCGGACGAAAGCCTCAAAAATTCTTCCTGCATAAAGCGGCGATCCGAAGGTGTTCCTCTCACCGAGAGTTCGACACACGATTTGGGAGAACGCTGTTTCTCATCAAGAGGCACGCGACCCGTGAGTCGGACAATGTTATCGATATTCAGATTTTGATCGGCAACAATTTTCGAAACTGCAGCTATCTGCTTTGCGGTAAGCACTCTGCCCAACAGTGTGATGATGTAGCGGTTTTTGCCCTGCAGGCTGACCCAATTGCTGTACTGCTCTTTCGATATCGGGTTAAAACGAATGTTTACATCCATCTCGTATGCCTTAAAGAGCAAATCTTTCATGATTTCGCCTGAATTTTGGGCCATGAACAAAATCCCCAGCGAAAGGTTGCGATGGATATCGGCTTGTCCGATATCGAGAATGAATGCATCGTGACGGGCAAGTATTTCGGTCAATCCCGAGGTTACTCCGGGACGATCTTCGCTATTGATGATCATGAGAATGATTTCCGAATCTTTCATAAAAATTAAATGATAGGCATCGAAACCTGTGAATAAATATCTTCGATCTCTTCCGGTTTTATTTTTTCAAAATCTTCTTCGCGGGGCACAATGATCAATCCCGCCATATCGATTGCTCCGGGACTTACCATCAATCGATTTTTTCCTTCCAGAAAATATTGGCGGGGGCGATGTGCTTTGCGCGGGAAAATGTGCAAAACGAAATTTTCGTTTTCCTTATAGGCTATGATGTTGAGCATGGGCTCATCTTCTTCGGGTTGACGATTTCGGAGATAATGATAAACATCTTCGAATCGTTCTTCGGCTTCCTCTTTCGTCGAAGATTCGATGATCAGACAGGATCGAAGTTCGTTTTCGCCCTGAAGCAAAACGGGGGCTTTGAGACCTGCCTGCAAATGAAAATGATCGGGTGCCGATGCCCCGCATTTGGGACCGTTGTAAAAAACGATATAATCCGGTAGCATTTCGGCCAACGAGAGCATGTCGCCAATTTTTTTGCGAATGCGTTGAGGTACGTGTGAATGAATGGGAATAGTGAGGTGGTTTTTAAGAATAGGAAACGGATTGACAAGAATCGAATATTTGTCGAGAAACGGAATGCCTCGTTGCACCTTCGGCCTGTTGGCTTCGCACAAAAAGCAGGGCCGGTGTTCGATGCTTTGTTTGTCGATGTTAGCCGCCGTCGAAACCATTCTTCCGGGATTGAATTGAACGCTTACCGAAACATCTTTTCCCCAGCGGAATGTTTTAACTTTTATGTTATCGAGTTGGAGCAGAGCTTCGTCAAATTCTTTCCACTCGCCGCGTTGTGACGCTATCAATTCATTTACTTGTTCTTGTAGGTTCATTTATTTTACAAGCGTTTTATTCGAACAAAGATAGCTATTTTTAATGAAAACGAAAGACAACATCGGAGTTATAATCCGGCTCACTTCGGCGACTTATTTTATCGTAACAGACGAGTGGTTTAGAGAAGCAGGAATTTGCATCTGCATGGGCGAAAGAAGAAATTTATCGAATTTGTAGTTATTTTTATCGGATAATCAGGATAATGTAATGGTTTTATATGTAATTTTGCATCATATTTTAAAGACAAAAAATGAAGGTTATCGCATTGCTTTTCATTTTGATAAGCACTTTCGGCTCAGGGTGTACCACAAAGGATTCACCAAAGCACTTTTCCGATGGCATAAACGCATCAAAATCCACCGTTTCCGTTTCGAAAAATCAATCCCAAATCGAAGATTTTTCCACTTTCTTTGAAAATTTCAACGACGATCGAATTTTTCAATTAAAACGTATATCGTTTCCGATTTACGCAATTGTGGGAAACCCTGACGACGAAGGCCTTGCACCCATGCAGGAAGTGATTGAAAAACAGGACTGGGAATACCTCGACCTATCATATGACAGCACTTACGTTTCACGCGATTACGATCAATATTTGCAACGGGTTCGTTTTACTTCCGATTCGGCCATTGTCGAGCTTCGTGGAATTGATAATGGCATTTATGCCAATTATTATTTCAAGCAAAACAATGGGAAATGGTTTCTTGTAGGTATCGAGGATACATCGTTTTGAGTTCTGACGGGAATCAACTCCGATTTCTTTTATCGCAACATTGAGTCTCCGAAACTGAGCGGCAGAATGTCTTTTACGCTTTTTACGCAATAAATTTCTTCTTCGGAATACATCAAAATTTTCATAGGCATATTGAAGCGATTTTCCACTTCGAGTAGTACCTGTCGGCATGCGCCGCAGGGAGTGATCACCTCTTTTGTAAATTTTCCTTTGTAGAAAGCCGCAATCGCAATTGTCAGGATTTTTTGATCGGGGTAGTTGGCGTTCACAAAAAACACAGTCGTCCGTTCGGCACACAATCCCGAAGGATAAGCGGCATTTTCCTGATTGTTTCCCGAGATTATTTCTCCGTTTTCGAGCAATACCGCAGCTCCAACGCTAAATTTCGAATAAGGTACATAAGCATGTTGGGTGGCTTTTTTTGCGGCTTCAATCAGATTTTTTTCTGTTTCGTTGCACTCCTCAATGGTATAAACCGTTATCTTTGTGGTTAGATTGATTTCTTTCATGCGATTATTCTGATTTATATTTTAAAAAGATCGACAATAATGACCGTTTTACCCGACAAATATACGCACAATTCATTATGCCGGCTCGTTTTGTTGTTTTTATTTCTTGCTACTTTTGGCATTTCTGCTCAAAATCGTAATCCTGCATACGAGAAATACATTACTCGCTATAGCCAAATTGCAGTTGATCACATGCGCGAATACAGAATTCCGGCATCTATTACACTTGCTCAAGGTTTGCTCGAGTCAGGTGCCGGTATGAGTGATTTGGCCATTCGATCCAACAATCATTTTGGCATCAAATGCCACAGAGGATGGGAAGGCCCTAAAGTTTTTGCGCCGGACGATGGCCCAAACGATTGTTTTCGCAAATATCGCAGTGTGGAAGATTCTTATAGAGATCATTCGGAATTTTTGTCGAACGGCGCACGCTATCGCAGTCTTTTCAATCTTCAAATCACCGATTACAAAGGGTGGGCGCGCGGTTTGCAAACCACCGGCTATGCTACCGACAGAGCCTATGCCAATAAGCTGATCAAACTTATCGAAGATTACGAATTGTATCGATTCGACGATAAAAACTATAGAAAAAACGATTCAAAGTCGCGATCGTCGGAATTGGCCGAACATCCCGAGTGGAAACATCAACCCTACAAGACGCACGGATTGGTGTATGTAATTGCTATCGAAGGAGACACATTTGAAAGTATTGCCAAAGAATTTGGATTTAAAACGAAAGATTTGCTCAAATACAACGAAGTTCCCGAAAATTTCCCGTTGAGCGAGGGTGATATCGTTTATTTCGAAAAGAAAAAATCGAAAGCCGACAAGCCATATTTTGAGCATGTGGTGCAGATTGGCGAGTCGATGTATAGTATTTCTCAGAAATACGGCATTCGCGTCTCGAGTTTGTATAAGTTGAACAAAAAAAATTATGAATACGTTCCCACCGAAGGAGACGTACTCAAACTCAGATAAAAATATGATTTACAATACACAACAGAAAAAATTGATTATGCCCGAATATGGACGCAACATTCAGAATATGGTGGATTACTGCGTAACCGTCAAAAATCGGGAAGAACGTACCAAATGTGCGTATGCAATCATCAACATCATGGGAAATATGTTTCCTCACTTACGTGATGTGAATGATTTTAAACACATCCTTTGGGATCATTTGGCCATAATGTCCGATTTCAAGCTCGATATCGACTATCCCTACGAAGTCATCAAGCAAGAGGAGCTAAATACTCCTCCCGGTCATATCGATTACAGTCGTCCAACGATGAAATATCGCCATTACGGCAAAATACTCGAACGCATGATCAAGATTGCAGCTGCGATGGAAGATGGGACGGAAAAAGATCATTTGGTGCGCATGTTGGCAAGTCAGATGAAAAAATCGTACATGCAATGGAACAAAGATGTGGATAATGCCAAAATTTTTAGCGATTTATACGAATTGTCTGATGGCAAAATCATGCTCGACGAAACCTATCACTTAGCGGATATGAAGGCAAATGCATCGCCTCAAAAACTAAAGTCCATCAAAATGCAACGCAAACGCTGATTGGGCCTATGATTACCGATAACGACGTTTTGCAGATCGGGCGTTTGCTCAAACCTCACGGCATCCAAGGCGAAATTGTGCTTCTTTTCGATAAAGAGACTTATGCCGACATCGATTCATCGTTTTATTTTTTTGACATCGACGGCATTTTTGTCCCCTTTTTTGTTGAAGAAATGCGCTTTCATACCGATATTTCCGCTTACGTAAAGTTTGAAGGCATCGACGATCAGTCTGTTGCTGCGAGATATTGCAATACTCCCGTATTTTTGCCGCGCAATGTCGTACAATCTGTTGCTGCGGATAATGCCCCCAATTTCGATTTTTTCGTGGGCTACACAGTGCATGACGAAAAAAAGGGCGAAATCGGCAAAATCACATTTGTTGATCATTCCACAATGAACGTGCTTTTTGTAGTAGCCGGCTCAGAAACCGAACATTTGATTCCCGCAACAGAAGATTTCATTACCGAAATAGACGATAATCAAAAAATTATCCGAATGGAATTGCCTGAAGGATTAATCAGTCTTTAAACCATTTCTCGTCAATCGCATTTCTAATTATTGTAAATAGTTTCGCAAATTCGTGTCGCACCTCCAGTTGCAAAATGTGAGCATCGGTTATTTCTCCCGAAAACAACCGATTTTTGTGCAATCGGGATTGAATCTCTCAGCCCGCGAAGGGGAACTGATCGCTTTGATTGGCCCAAACGGATGTGGAAAATCTACCCTGATTCGCTCTATTGCGTGTTTGCAACCCCTCTTGAGCGGAACAATTTTCATCGACAACAAAAATATTCGACAGATTCCCACCCGACAAAGGGCAACTTTAATTTCCGTAGTTCTCACCGACAATCAACCGCCGGCATCATTCACCGTGCGTGAGCTTATCTCCATTGGACGCGATCCTTATACCGGATGGTTGGGAAAACTTACCGACGAGGATCAAGAGTTGGTCGATCGTTCTATCGACATGACAAATTTGAAGGGGTTCGAGCAACGAAACGTCAACGAATTGTCGGATGGAGAGCGTCAACGGGCATTCATTGCACGTGCATTGGCACAGGATACTTCAGTAATTTTGTTGGATGAACCTACCTCGCATCTCGACTTATCTAACCGAATCCGTATTTTGCTTTTGTTGCAGAAATTAGCTCGCGACACGAAAAAAATCATATTGCTCTCGACACACGAAATCGAAACGGCTATGCAAGTGGCCGACAAAATATGGCTGCTCGACAAAAGTCATCGGGTGATTATGGGTACACCCGAAGATATGGTGCTGACCGGAAAAATAGATGACGTATTCAAAAATCCTTCCTACGAATTTGATAAGGAATATGGTAGTTTTGTTGTTAAAAAACTTTTGGACAAAACCATTGCCACTCGTGTAAGTCGTCCCGACGGATTGATGGCCCGATGGACCACCAAAGCCCTTTCGAGGAAAGGATTCCGTATCGACAATCAGTCTCCGGTGGAGTTGACGATTGACGACGTGAGTCGATTGTGGACAATTCGCAAAGACAATCTGACCATGACTGCACATTCCATCGACGATATGTTGCAAAAACTCTCCTCGCTCTACGAATAACGTTAATTCTTTTGGATTGTTACAATGCCATGATAGGAGAGGGCAGTAGCGCAAAGAAATAATAGTGTTGATTTGAAGATTTATCGATTCAACGATTCATTGATGAGGAAATTGGCGATGCTTGAGTTATCTCCATTCGTTCAAGTTTAGCGATGGCATAACTTGGACGCAAAACGACCGGCAGTTTTCAAACTTCCGTTGTTTCCGGCACAAGTTCGGGAACTTGCTCTATTAGAGAAGAAGTGAAGAAGTCGGAAATGAGAATTTTAAATTACGAATTTTCGTTTTGTTTGTTCTTTTTTGCCGGTGTGGATATTCATTTGTACAACGGCAAGAGTTCTGCCTTTCAGGCAGTAATGGTAGGGACGTCTTTGTCCGCAGGTCACCGACCTGCGGTTATGAAGGTTATTGCCTTTCAGGCAAAAGTGAGCCAGTGAATTGAATGCTTCCACTGCGATGGGTTTCTGTATTCGAAGGTATTTTTGGCTTGAAAAGCCGAATTTTCATAACCGCAGAATTTATTCTGCGGCATGAATCGTCGTCAGAAACCTGCCTGAAAGGCAGTACTTTTCCCTCTTTGTGTTAATTCTGCAAACATACGAGGTCTGAATTATTATCTCAACTGCTATCCGTTCAAGTTTAGCGGCAGCATAACTTTAGGCAGGAACTTTATGACCTTTAAAAACTTTACAAACTTAACTGATTATCATATCCCCTACACAGCGCGAAATTCATCAGTAAATCATTAAATCATAGAATCTGTAAATTATTCATTGTGCATTATCAATTATCGATTGACTTGTTGGGGCTTTGCCGCAAACCCAACATGCTTTTTTGCCTTGATGCCAAAAAGATCAAGACCACATCTCCCAAAAAATAATGGATAATTGACAATTGAAAATTTAAGAAAGAAGAGAAGAAGTCGGAAGTGGAGGAATATCATAACCCCTGCACTGCCCGGCGGCAGTGCTTGTCTCCTTATCTTAAGAGGACAGTTATGACCGGAATTCACCGGCAAATCGGTAAATCATTTTCCAACCCATAACCTCCTCATTGGAAACATTTTCAGAATGGTTAGAATTGAAATTTTATTCAGTGGGTATGTGGATTAAAAATTATCATGTACCTTTGCACGGTTTAAAGGACAACCCTTTGCTCATGGAAGATAAAAAAAGATCCATCGCCATACTCGGTTCCACAGGATCCATCGGTACGCAGGCACTCGACGTGATTTCGCAACATCCCGACCGGTTCGAGGTGTATGCACTCACGGCCAACAATCATGCCGAATTGCTGGTGGAACAAGCTCGTCGCTTTCGCCCCGAAATGGTGGTGATTGCCAATGAGGCAAAGTATGCTTTCGTGAAGGAGGCTTTGGCTGATTTGCCGATGAAGGTGTGGAGTGGGAGTGAAGCGATTGCTCAAGTCGTGCAGAGCCAACCTATCGACATTGTGCTGACGGCGATGGTCGGCTTTTCGGGATTGAAACCGACGATAGAAGCCATCAAGGCCGGAAAGACCATCGCTTTGGCCAATAAGGAAACGCTGGTGGTTGCCGGCGAACTGATTACCGAACTGGCTCTTCATTATCGAACACCTATTTTGCCGGTAGATTCCGAACATTCGGCCATCTTTCAGTGTCTGAATGGCGAAGGCAACAATGCCATTTCAAAGATAATCCTCACTGCATCGGGTGGCCCTTTTCGTGGCTATTCGGTGGACGAATTGAAAAAAGTGACCAAGACTCAGGCACTTGCCCATCCCAATTGGAATATGGGGGCGAAAGTTACGATTGATTCGGCCACGTTGATGAACAAGGGGTTTGAGATGATCGAAGCCAGATGGCTGTTTGATGTGACTCCCTCGCAAATCGAAATCGTGGTGCATCCGCAATCTGTCATTCATTCGATGGTGCAATTCGAAGATACTTCGGTGATCGCCCAACTCGGTCAACCCGACATGCGATTGCCCATACAGTATGCACTCTCATATCCCGAAAGGTTGAATCTGAACATACAGCCTTTGGATTTTGCGACTTTGGGCAGTTTGACGTTTGAGAAACCCGATACCGACAAGTTCCGAAATCTTACTTTTGCGTACGAATCTGTGGCTAAAGCGGGAAATATGCCGTGCATCATGAATGCTGCAAACGAAATAGCAGTGGCTTCGTTTTTGCGCGAAGAAATCGGATTTTTGCCGATGAGCGACGTCATCGAATACACCATGCAAAAAGTTTCGTTTTTGGAGTCGCCTTCGCTCGACGACTACTTTGCAACCGATGCCGAAGCCCGAATGGTGGCAACTGAATTGATAAAACGAATAAAATAAACAACTCAACTCATTAATATTTACATGGAGACTTTTTTAATCAGAGCATTACAATTAATATTAAGTTTGTCTATTCTCGTCGTTTTTCACGAATTCGGGCACTATCTGTTTGCCCGAATTTTCAAAATAAGGGTCGAAAAGTTTTATCTGTTTTTCGATCCCTGGTTCGCTCTTTTTCGATACAAACCCAAAAACAGCGAAACGGAATACGGAATAGGTTGGCTGCCCTTGGGAGGTTATGTTAAAATAGCCGGAATGATAGACGAATCGATGGACAAGGAACAAATGCAACAACCTGCACAACCTTGGGAATTCCGATCGAAACCGGCAGGACAGCGTTTACTGGTGATGATTGCAGGCGTTTTGTTCAATCTTATTCTTGCTTTTTTCATCTATTCGATGGTGCTTTTCACCTGGAACGATACCTATTTGCCGATGAAAAATGCCACGATGGGAATGGAATTCAGTCAAGCTGCACAGCAGGCCGGATTTAAGGATGGAGACATTCTGCTCAGAGCCGATGGAAAGGAATTGGAACGATATGGAGTGAGCACATTGCTCGATGTAGCCGATGCGCGCCAAGTTACCGTATTGCGCGACGGCCGGGAAGTTACCATCGATATCCCTGAAAATTTCATGCAAACATTGATGTCGTCCAAGCAGGGATTTGCCTCGTTTCGTCTGCCGACAGTTGTTTATGATGTTCAGCCCAATTCGGGAGCCGCACAGGCCGGCTTGATGTCCGGCGACAGTTTGGTCGCGATCAATGGCGTAATTACTCCTACCTTCAATGATTTTCGAGAAGAATTGTCGAAATATAAAAATCAGGAGATTACCCTCGATTTTTACCGAAAAGGCATTTTGGAGTCTACCGTTGCCAAAGTGGATACGGCCGGATATCTGGGTTTTTATCCGAAAAACGAAATGCAAGTCTATCAAACGGTAACGCTTGAATATGGATTTTTCGAATCATTTCCTGCCGGAATAAAAATGGGTATTCAAACGCTGAAGGATTATGTAAATCAGTTTCAATACGTATTTACTAAGGAAGGAGCATCGTCGTTGGGCGGTTTTGGTGCAATCGGAAGTCTTTTCCCGCCAACTTGGAACTGGCATGCATTCTGGATGATGACCGCTTTTCTTTCGGTAATTCTTGCCTTTATGAATATACTCCCTATCCCCGGATTGGATGGCGGACATGTGTTGTTTCTCCTTTACGAAGTTGTCACACGTCGCAAGCCGAGCGAGAAGTTTATGGAATATGCACAGATAGCCGGCATGGTTTTATTGTTGGGGCTTGTGATCTATGCCAACGGAATGGATATAATAAGAGCAATTTTTAAATAATCGTCAAAAATATGAGCGTTTCGGAATTGATCAATTCAAATTCGGGGAAAACGGCGTTTTCCTTCGAGTTGCTCCCTCCTCTCAAAGGAAACAGTATTCGACATGTTTTCACGACAATTGACCGATTGAAGGAATTCGACCCGAAATATATCAACATAACTACACATCACAGCGAAAATATTTATAAGGAAGGCGATGATGGGGTTATCCGCAAAATTAATATTCGCAAACGTCCGGGCACAGTAGCCATTGCGGCTGCCATTCAAAACAAATACGGAATAATGGCGGTGCCTCACCTCATTGCCAAAGGCTTCACCAAAGAAGAAACCGAATATGCCCTGATCGATCTGTCGTTTCTCGGCGTTACCGATTTGCTGTTGCTGCGTGGTGATACCAACAAACTCGACATCGAACAGCGAAAAATGGATAGCCACGAACATGCCACCGATTTGCAAATTCAGGTGAACAACTTCAACAAGGGAATCGGCTATGACGGGACTCGGTTTGAAGCGCCAGAAAATCCGTTTTCGTACGGTATGGCATGTTATCCCGAAAAACACGAAGAATCACCCAACATGGAGTCCGAAATCTATTACACAAAAATGAAAGTGGATAATGGTGCCGAATATTTGGTAACGCAAATGTTTTTCGACAATCAGAAATATTTCGACTTCGTCGATAGATGCCGAGTTGCAGGAATTACTGTCCCGATTATACCCGGCATTAAACCCATCCACTTGATGAGTCAGTTGACCGTTTTACCGAAGGTTTTTCGTTCGGACATTCCCGAAGATTTGGCAAGGGAATTGCGCAAGTGTACTACGGATGACGAAGCCAAGGAAGTGGGTGTGGAGTGGTGCATCACCCAGTGTAAGGAGCTGATTCGGCATGGGGTGCCCAGCATTCATTTCTATTCGCTGATGGCCACCGAGAGTGTGTATCGTGTTGCAAAAGAAATCTACTGATTATTTTGATTTTTTCCCGGCAATCTTTTTGTCGGGCAATTGGATATATCTCATTTGCGCCATTATCTGCGATTGGCGACGCAAGATATAGGCCGATGGCTTTGCCGAATTGTATCGAATGGGATTGGGCAGTGTGGCTGCGATGAGAGCCGACTGCGAAGCCGTCAGCTTTTGGGCTGTGGTATTGAAATGTTGGTTGGCAACGGCTTCGGCTCCATATATTCCTTTCCCGGTTTCCATACAGTTGAGATAAACTTCCAAAATTCGCTCTTTCGGCCAAATCAATTCGATCAGAACCGTGAAATAGGCTTCCAATCCTTTACGCACCCAAGATGAGTTTGGCCACAGAAAAACATTTTTAGCCGTTTGTTGCGAAATGGTGCTTGCACCGCGAGGACGTTTTCGTTTTTTGTTTTCCTTCAGAGCTTTTTCAATTTCGATGGTGTCGAATCCGTTGTGTTCGAAAAAACGCTGATCTTCCGAGGCAATTACGGCCCGTTTCAGATTATCCGATATATAGTTGTAAGAAACCCATTGGTGATGAAAAACCGGTTTTTCTCCTTCGGCGATTTGTTGAACCATCCTTATGCCCATCAGAGGGGTGAATACGACCGGGAAAAAACGATAGAGTATTACCCCGCCAATCGATAAAATGAAAAACCACAGAATGACTTTGCGTATAAATCGAAAAATCTTTTTCATGTCAACAATAATCGATAAAAAGATGCGATGTTGGAGCTTTTTTTACAAGTGATTGTTTTTGAGCCTAAAACGTACGCGCCAACGCCCGTCTGCGTAATCGTGGCTGATGATTTCGAATCGTCCCACTTCGGATGTATGTTTGACGTGCAGCCCGCTGCAGGCACATGCATCATAATCGCCTATGCGTATGATACGCAATGTTTGCGAAACATCGGCCGGCAATTTCGACAAATCCACAATATGAGAAGCTTCTTCCATTGACATAAATTCTTCCGTAACGGGCAAATCGCGTGCAATCACTTCATTAACGGCTGTTTCGATGGCATTCACCTGTTCGTCGGTTGGCGGTTGCGGGAGCAGATAATCGGCCTTACTCTTTTTCTGTTCGATATGGGCATTACGCGAGCGCGGACAACCAAACATGCGTACCATTGTTTGGTTCAGAATATGTTCTGCCGTGTGCATGGGAGCAATCGATTCGCGCTGAAACTTTTTGTCCAAATTATTTTCGCCTTCAGTCGTATCCATACGATTTTTTTATCGACTGCAAAAATACATGATAATTTTCAATCCGCGCTGTGGCCGGTAAAAAAATCGTATGATGGAAATTGTGTGGGAATGGGGAAATTCCATCCATATGGGCACACAATCACAATGAAGGTTCGCCACTTTATCCGTTTTGAGAAATCAATTGCAGCGAAGATTTGTTCAAAATCTCTATTTTCCTTCCTTCCATGCGGATGATTCCATCGTTCATCAGTTCGGATAGAAGTCTGTTCACGCTTTCGCGACTGGCATCAACCAGATTGCCTATATCCGATTGAGAAATGGGCAAGACGAATTCAGCCGACTCGAAAACGTTTTCCGACAAATCGAGCAAAACATCAGCCAAATTGCCTCGCGTTTGCTTTTGAGTGCGGTTGGCACATCTGCGATAGCTTTCGAGTTCGCTTTTGCATAACTCGAGAATGATATGGGACGAAAAGTCTTTGTTTTCTTCCAATACGCGCTTAAAGATGTTCAGATCGATAAAGCAAACTTCGGAATCCTGCACTGCCGTAACGGAATATTGATTGATTTTATCGCCGATTGTGGTTGGCAAACCCAAATAAGTAGGCGCTTTGGCCAAACGCACGATCTGTTCGTGATAAGGGCCCGTGATGTGAATTTTGACCAACCCGCTTTTCAGAAAAACAACGTTGGTCGAAAACATTCCCTGTTTGATGATGGGATCACCTTTCCGAAATTGCACTACGGCATGATTACTTTCGAGCTGTTCCAACTGACAGCTTTTGAGCGACTGCATCGATTTCATGACGCAGGCGCAATTGAGGCATTCGTTCTTCATACGACAAAGATATCTAAAAAGTGATACATATCACAAAATATTGTATGATTCTGCACGTGATAAAAAGAATTTAATAAGGAAATATTTCCTTATTTCGCATTGTATTCATTTACAAAAAATCAACAACATGGAAGAATCGGGAGAAATAAGCATGGAAAAGCTTTTGGCGGAACTCGAAACCCTGAAAGCACAAACCTCACGAATGGAAAATTCGCGAAAAGATCAATTGTCCATCGCCATTGTTTCGGGCGATATGGATAAAATATTGGCCGGAATGATCATCTCGCTGGCTGCCGCGGCTATGGACACACAAGTGAAACTGTTTTTTTCGTTTTGGGCATTGGCGGCTTTGCGCGATCCCAAAAAGAAAGCCAAAGGAAAAGATTTTATTTCGAAAATGTTCGGATTCATGCTTCCCAAAGGACGCAACAAACTGAAACTTTCCAGACTCAACATGTGTGGAATGGGACCCGTGATGATCAAAAGTCTGATGAAAAAACAAGGCGTAATGTCGCTCGACGAAATGTTCAAGGAAGCAGCGGAGCTCGGAATCGAAATCACGGTGTGCGAAATGTCGATGCACCTGATGGGCTTCAAGAAAGAAGAAATGATCGATTACCCCAATCTCCGTTTTGCCGGAGCAACCACTTTCGTTGCCGATGCAGGCGAAAGCAGCATGCAATGGTTTATTTGACCGTTTCCCAAAAAAAATATTCACATTAAATATTCACCTCGTTTCCTCGACTAAAAGGGGAAACCATAAAAAACAAACATCATGACAACAGAAGAATTGAAAGGATTGAAAGTAGCCAAATCGGTTGATGCACGCGGGACTGCCTGTCCGGGACCGCTTTTGGAAGCAAAAAAAGCCATCGGAACCATAAATGTGGGAGATGTGATGGAAGTATTGTCGGCTGACGAAGGCACAAAAATAGATATCCCGAAATGGTGCACCAAACAAGGGCACGAATTTCTCGGATCGATTGACGAGAACGGATATTTCAAAGTTTATCTGAGAAAAAAATAACCCCAACATCGAAAAAAACTGTTTCGAAATGTCGGATTCCTTCAAAAAGAACGCGAAGATACTCGTATTTTCCACAGAAAAGATTTCGGATCCCGCCATCGACATGGCGGGATTGCTCAAGCTGCACTATCCGCCTACGGTTTATACCATCACGGTTCCGTGTTCGAGCGGCATCAAACCGTCGTGGATTATGCATGCCTATGAAAAAGGCTTCGACGGAGTTTTCATCGCAGCCGACGGCACCGATTGCATTTTCGGCGAATCGTGTACCGAAAAAACCGGAAACATCGTGGCGATGACACACGAAAAAATGAAAGAGAAGGAAATCGATCCTGCGCGTCTACGCATGGCAGCCCTATGCTCGGTTTGCAGTGAGGCCTTTGTGAAGCAAATGCGCAGTTTCAACGATTATCTGATAAAAACCATCCATTCAAACAATAATTAATGGAAGACAGAAAAATTATCGAGTACGATGCTTTGGTAATCGGCGCAGGAATTGCAGGAGGTGAAGCTGCCATCAATCTTGCAAATACCGGCTACAAGGTGCTGCTGGTAGAAAAAGATCACTCGCTTGGCGGGAAAATGATTTTGTTGAGCAAGGTTTTCCCGACCCTCGATTGTGCCGCTTGCATCACGACTCCAAAAGTATCGGAAATAGCTCGTCATAAAAATATTACCGTTTTCACGGAAAGCGAGGTAACCCATATCGCAAAAAAAGGCGACAACGATTTCGTTGCACAAATCACGAAAAAACCACGTTATGTAAGAGTGGAAGACTGCACGGCATGTCAACTGTGCGAAAAAGCCTGCCCTGTGAGTGTTCGGGACGAATATCAATTCGGGCTCATCGGTCGCAAGGCGGCTTTTATTCCATTCAGCATTGCCAATCCCAAAGCGGCGGTCATCGATATCGAAAACTGTACGCTGTGTGGCGCTTGCGAAAAAGCCTGTCCTACCCACTGCATCGATTTTACGATGGAAACGGAATACTATGAGCTTCACGTCAAAACGGTCATTCTCGCCACAGGCTTCAATCTTTTTGATCCGCTCGAGATACCGCGATTCGGATACGGTCAATACAAGAACGTGATTACTTCCATGCAGATGGAACGCGAAATTGCTCCGACACGACCCTACAATACCATTTTGCGACCGGGCGACGGCAAAGTGCCCGACCGCATCGCTTATGTACTTTGCACCGGTTCGCGCGACAACACCGTCGGCAACCCCATTTGCTCACAAATTTGCTGCATGTACTCCATGAAGCAGGCGCAATTGCTGATGGGTGCTTTACCAATGGCAGATATTACCATTTATTATATCGACATTCGAGCCTTCGGCAAGGGATTCGAAGAATTTTACCGGCAAGCCGAAGGAATGGGCGTGAATTTTGTGAAAGGAAAAATCGGCAAAATCACCGAGAAAGAAAACGGAAATCTTATTCTGCGTTACGAAGATATAGCCGAAGGGGTGGTGAAGGAAGCCGAACACGATATGGTAGTGCTTTCGGTGGGTGTAAAATCTAATCCTTCGGCAGGAAAAATATTCGACGGCAATTCGCTCAAACTCGATCCGCTGCAGTTTGTGGCGCAACAAGATTTGTTGGGCAGTCCGGCCAAAACCAGTATCGACGGGGTTTTTGTTGCCGGCACGGCATCTGGACCGATGGATATCCCCGATTCCATTCTATCGGCCGGTTCGGCATCGTCGGAAGCAATCAGTTACTTAACCCGGTATCAAAGCGTATGAAAGAAAGATTAGGCGTTTATATTTGTCATTGCGGCGGAAATATTTCCGACTACGTGGATGTAGAAAAGGTACGCGCTGCCGTAGAACACGAGCAGGGTGTGGTGATAGCCAAAACTACCATGTTTGCTTGTTCTGATACCAATCAGACCGATATGGTGCAGGATATTCACGAACACAATCTCGACGGAGTGATTGTGGCTTCGTGTTCACCCAAATTGCATCTCACCACATTCCGCAATGTTACCGAACGGGGCGATTTGAACAAATATACGTATGTTCACGCTAACATTCGCGAACAAGCTTCGTGGGCACATTCCGACGACAAACTCGGTGCAACCGAAAAAGCCATTCGGCTGGTTAAGGCGGCTATTGCCAAATCGCGATATGCCGATCCGCTGTTTCCCAATCAGTTCGAAGCCGAAAAAACCATCGCCGTCATCGGTGGCGGTATTGCCGGAATGAAAGCAGCTTTGTCGCTCGCCGAAAAAAAATCGAATGTGATCCTGATTGAAAAGGAAAACCGATTGGGAGGACACACTGCCGAATGGGGCAGTCTGTTTATGACCGATGAAAAAGGTTTCGAACTGACGACCCGCATCGAAAGCGATTTACGAAAGTATAACAATGTAACCATTCTAACAGGTGCGGAAGTTACGGACACCAAAGGAAGCATTGGCAATTTCGAGTTGAAAATTCGCAGGCGTCCGCAGAAAGAGGACGATCCGATGGAAATCATCGAACTGCATGTAGGCTCAATTGTGGTAGCAACAGGCTACGATCATTATTTGCCGAAACAGGGGGAATATGGATTCGGAACGAGCGAGGTTGTGATCACCTTGCCCGAATTTAAACAACTGGTCGATAAATCTGCCGGCAAATCATTGGATTTCAACGGCAAGAAAATCAACAATATCGCTTATGTCTATTGTGTCGGCAGCCGTCAGAGTGAGGGCGAAAACACGTATTGTTCGCGATTTTGCTGCACTTCGGTCATTCACACGGCCATCGAAGCCAAAAAGAAGTTCAAAGGCATTCAAAATATCCATCTAACGCGTGGCATCCGCACCTATGGCAAGCAGGAGTTGCTGTATGCCGAATCGCTGCAAATGGGCGATCTGTATCTGCAATTCGATGAACATAATCTCCCCGAAATTCGTACCGAAGGCAAAAAAACGGTCGTAACCGTAAAAGATATTCTTTCGGCCGAAAAGGAGATGGAAATGGAAGTCGATTTGGTGGTGCTGGTAACCGGAATGGTGCCGCGAGCAGACCAGTCTATCGGTACGATGCTTAAATTGCCGAAAGGCAGAGACCGGTTTTTCAACGAAATTCACATGAAACTCCGACCGGTGGAAACCGTGATCGATGGCGTAACCATTGCCGGGACCTGTCAGGGGCCGAAAAACATCAGCGAATCGGTAAATTCGGCCTTGTCGGCAGCAACAAAATCGTTTTCGTATATCAGCAAAGGGACACTCGAAACGGAACCGATTATCGCCGAAATCGATCAGAATATTTGCTCCTGGTGCGACAAATGCAGCAATGCCTGTCCCTTCGATGCTATCGAACAGATAGAAACGGGTGGAAGAAAGGTTGCATCCGTCAACCCGATGGTGTGCAAGGGTTGTGGCATGTGTGCTCCCGTTTGTCCGGTAGATGCCATCAACCTGATTGGCTATACGAGTGAAGAAATGATGAGTATGATCGATGCTTTAGCTTAACAAAATTATGGAAATAGAAATCGGAAAAACCGCCAAATATCTTCGGGACAAGCAAGGTGTTCCCGATAGCGCAAAGGAACAACTCAAAGAGTTCAATCGCATCAAAAAGGCCATCTTCGATGCCCTGAAAGAGCAGGAAATGACAATTCCGCAACTGGCCGAAAAATTGCAAATGTCCAAACCCGACGTTACCTATTATCTTCTAACGCTAGTGAAATATGGTATGGTAGTTGTTGGCGAAATTGACGATATGGATGAATATTTTTCGTATAAACCGGTAAAATAATGGCAACAAAAATCAATCCCAAGTTTTCGGAAGAACTAAAAAAATACGGTGCCGTAAACATGAACGCGTGCTACAATTGCGGAACCTGCACGGCGGTATGTTCGCTATCCACCACCGACGATTCTTTTCCACGCGAAATGGTTCGATACAGTGCACTGGGGCTCGAAGACGAAATCAAATCGTCGCTTAAACCGTGGGAGTGCTATTACTGCGGCGAATGCACAGCCAATTGTCCGCAAACGGCCAATCCGGGTGAACTGATGATGTCGCTCCGCAGATGGCTTACCGCACAATACGATTGGACGGGGTTGTCGGGACTGCTCTATCGTTCGCTCTCGTTCACCATTGCTGCATTATTGCTGGTGTTTGCCGGCGTTTTGTTGTTTGCCAATTCCGTGGGTTTCGATGCCGAACGCATGCTCCACATTGGGCACTATTTCGAAATGACCGCGATCGGGACAGTTCTTCTGGTAATTTTTCTTCCCAACCTGTTGCGAATGTGGTATTTCACCATCGTCAAGCCAAAAGTGAAAGCTCCGTTAAAAAATTATGTATCGGCACTTAGCGATCTGCTGGTTCACATGTTCACTCAAAAACGATATAAGGATTGCGACGGCGACGTTCATTTCCGATGGCTCGAGCATTTTGTGCTCGTGATTGCCTATCTGTCGCTGCTTTTCACAACGGTTTTTCTCAACTGGTTCGGCTCTCAAAGCATTTTTGTGATCGCGTTGGGATACATCGAAAGTTTTCTGATATTTGTGGTAACGATCGATTTCGTAGGGAGTCGCATCAAGAAAAATAAATCGCTCAACCAGTTTTCGCAACCTTCGGATTGGTTGTTCGTGATATGGCTTTTGTTGATGGGAGTTACTGCTTTTTTGGTCAGATTATTCATCGATTTGGGACTGATCGAAACCCAACAATGGATGTACATCATTCACCTGACGGTGTTGGCGCAATGGGCACTTATCATCGTTCCTTTCGGTAAATGGACGCATTTTCTTTACCGCTCGTTTGCCATGTATTTTTCCAAAATAAAAAGCATGCAATAAAAAAAAATTATGGCAACTTTATTCGATCCATTGCTTAAGAAAAGAAGATGATGGTTTTATTAAATATCTCATCGGAAAATGCTTTACCGGCAAACAATGCAGCAAAGGAATGTCCCGTAGCCGACAATGAATGTTACGAAGAAAAATTGTCGGGATTTTTGCCTGACAATCCTTTATATCTCGATTGAATAGTAAGCATGTCTTCTTCCACATGACTTGTGGGAGTGAAAACATCGAGAAAAGAAATGATTTTATTCTTATAGTCCAGGCCGATGAGTACAATAGGAACTTGTGCTTTATCGGCGATATAGTAAAAACCACGCTTCCATTCGGTTACACGTTTACGCGTTCCTTCAGGAGTAATAGCGATTTGAAACCGGTCACGTTTGCCGAATTCTTCGGCCATAATGTCCGTCATCGATTGTTTTTTTGATCGATCCACAGGGATGCCCCCAATGCTTTTGAAAAAAAGGTTGAACGGGAAAAAAAACCATTCTTTTTTTATGAGGAAATGGGCATTTCTGCCAAGGGACGTATAGGCCAATTTTGCAATCAAAAAATCCCAATTGCTGGTGTGAGGAGCTATAGCCAATACGCATTTGGGAATATCGGGAATGATATTTGTTATTTTCCAGCCAAGGGTTTTCAAAATAATTTTGCTGATTTTTTGCCACATAATTAATTTTTTGCGCTTATTTTTAACGCCGAATCCGCGTTTATTGTTTAGAATTAAATCAGGTTCGATTCAGAAAATCGTTCAATTCGTTTTGTTTATTTTCCCATGCCTGCATCAGCGTGTCGAGTTTCGTATTAAGCTTGAGATGCTTATAATACAGAGATGTGTCGGAAGAACCTTTTTGGGTGGATAGTTGAGATTCGAGGAGCTCGATTTCTTTCTCGATGGATTCTATTTCAGATTCCAAGTCTGCAACTTCTTTTTCGAGTTTTCTCGTTAGTCGATTCCGCTCTTTCTGTTCCTGATACGAAAGTTTGCCGGCCGAAGTAGTTTCATTCATCTCCGAAACGTTTTGCGCCGAATTCGGAGTAGCAAGTTCCAATGCTTGCAGATTGTCGATGTTTTTTCGATTCAAAAAATCGTAAATTCCGCCAAGGTGCTCAACTACTTTTCCATGCCCAAATTCATACACTTTGCTGACGATGCCGTCCAAAAAATCGCGATCGTGCGAAACGATAATTGCCGTACCATCAAATTCGCGAATAGCCTTCTTTAGCACATCTTTCGAAGCCATGTCCAAATGATTTGTAGGCTCGTCGAGAATGAGCAGATTTACCGGTTCGAGCAGCAGTCTGATCATTGCCAATCGGGCACGTTCGCCGCCGGACAGTACTTTCACTTTTTTTTCTGATGCCTCGCCGCCGAACATAAAAGCGCCCAAAATATCGCGAATCTTCGTACGGATATCGCCGACGGCCACATAATCGATGGTTTCGAAAACCGTAAGATTTTCGTCCAGCAATTGCGCCTGATTTTGAGCAAAATAACCTATTTTGACATTGTGCCCCAATTGCAGCTTGCCGTCGAAAGAAATTTCATTCATAATGCACTTAACGAGCGTCGATTTTCCTTCGCCATTTTTCCCGACAAAAGCCACCTTTTCTCCTCGTTCGATGGTAAGTGTTACATCCGAAAAAACCGTGTGATCACCGTATTTTTTCGACACATTTTCCATGATGACAGGGTAGGAACCTGAGCGGGGAGAGGGGGGAAATTTCAGATTCAGCTTCGAATTATCCACTTCGTCCACCTCGATGATTTCTATTTTTTCGAGCTGTTTGATACGCGATTGCACCTGATTGGATTTTGTTGGTTTATATCGAAAACGTTCGATAAAATCTTCGGTTTCCTTAATTTGCTTTTGCTGATTTTCGTATGCTCGAAGTTGCTGTTCCCGACGTTCGTTACGCAACTCTACATATTTGCTGTAGTTGACCTTATAGTCGTGAATATTGCCGAGCATAATTTCGATAGTCCGGTTGGTTACCTTATCCAGAAAAGCGCGATCGTGCGAAACCAGCATTACTGCCGTGGAATGCGAAACCAGAAAGTTTTCGAGCCATTGGATGGATTCTATGTCGAGATGATTTGTGGGCTCATCGAGAAGCAACACGTCGTGATTTTGCAGCAAAAGTTTGGCAAGTTCTATGCGCATGCGCCATCCGCCGCTGAATTCGCGAGTCGGCCTGTCGAAATCGGAGCGCGAAAAACCTAATCCCAACAGTGTCTTTTCGACTTCTGCTTCGAAATTGTGGATTCCTGACAGTTGCAGAAGCTCCTGCAAATCACTTGCTCGTTGGATAAGTTGGCCGTATTCTTGCGATTCGTAATCGGTTCGTTCTGCAAGCTGGATGTGCAGTTTTTCCAAATCACGTTCCATCTTTTGCAGATGTTCGAAGGCCGTAGATGCTTCTGCTTTCACCGTTCGCGAATCGCTTAAAGTCATCTGCTGAGGAAGATAACCTACCGAAATATCCTTTGGATAAGCTATCGATCCATGCGTCGGCATTTGTTTGCCGGCCATAATCTTGAGTAAAGTAGATTTTCCGGCTCCATTTTTTCCGACCAATGCGACGCGTTCGTTTTTGTTGATTACAAACGAAATATCATTTAACAGGACAAAACCACCAAATTCAACCGTAATATTTTCGACAGAAAGCATAGTCAGTAAAAAATTTGTGCAAAGGAAATCAATTTTATTACACTTTCGAAGTGTTCGTTGTGAATAATCATGAAAGGGGATCAATTAACATTGCTTTGATTTAGGTCTTTCTGCGTAGCTGTAAAATTAAAATAAAAAAAATATTACAAAAACTTTGAATATTTATTTTGATTTGATATATTTGTCCTGTTCTAATTAAAAAATCGCAAACATTTAACTTAAAAAAATGATCTATGACACCTAAAGAAAAAAATTTATGGAAACTGACGAAAGGAGCTTTATTCCTGGTTTTTTGCTTGTTTTCGTTCAGTGTGTTTGCTCAAAATCGCACCGTTAGAGGAACGGTGAAAGATGCATCGGGAGAACCATTAATCGGAGTAACGGTTCAAATTCAGGGGACTTCTTCGGGAACGGTTACCGACATGGATGGAAAGTTCGAATTGGAGAATGTCCCTACCAACGCCGTTCTCGATTTTTCGTATGTGGGAATGCAGCAGCAGTCGGTTGCCGTAAATGGCCGATCGACTATTGACATTACAATGCGTGAAGACGTGGCTGCTTTGGATGAAGTTGTGGTCGTAGGATATGGGACACAGACAAGGAGAGAGATTACAGGATCTGTTGCCAACGTTTCCGAAAAAGATTTTAACAAAGGTTTAACTAAAGATGCAGCCGACTTGCTTCAAGGAAAAGTTGCGGGTCTTTCAATAACATCTGCGAGTGGAGATTTAAATGATAGTCCAACTATTCGTTTAAGAGGAGTTAATACACTTCAAAGGGATAACGGTCCATTCATTGTTATAGATGGTGTTCCCGGAGGTGATTTAAATTCAGTTGCACCTCAGGATATTGAATCCATTTCCGTTCTTAAAGATGCGTCTTCTGCAGCTATTTACGGGTCGCGTTCTGCCGGAGGTGTTATTCTGATTACAACAAAAAGAGGTTCAGCAAGTGCTCAACGAATTTCTTACGATGGATACGTTGCCATTTCTACTGCCGCCAACAAGCCGGAGATGCTTTCGGCTCAAGATTGGCGTAATTATGTAACTGAAAATGGATTACAGGAACAGGCCGCTGCTTTTGACCGTTATAATGCCGATACCAATTGGTTTGATGAAATATTGAGAACTGGATTTTCCCAAAATCATTCTCTATCTCTTTCCGGGGGAGGTTCGGCGAATAATTATAGGGCATCTGTCAATTATCGGAACATGGAAGGAATTATGAAAGACAACACTTTTGAAAATTTCAATTTCAGATTCCAATTCAGCCAAAGAGCTATTGACAACAAACTCAGAATTGGACTCACAGGCGTTGCAAACATCCGAAATATTTCTCCAAGCGATAAATCTAATTCAATGTTAGCTTCAAACTTTTTACCGGTTTATCCTGTGTATAATTCGGATGGAAGTTGGTTTGATTTGACCGAATGGAATCAAGGAAATCCTTTGAGACAAATAGAAATGAATGAAAGAAATATTAAAAATGTAGATTTTTATGGTAATGGCGATATTGAATTTAGCTTTACTGAGGATCTTATTGGTAAACTGACATTGTACACTCAAAGAAAATCTTTTGATTATTCTCGTTACGATCACAGTGAAACATATAATGGAAGAGATCCAAAAGGTTTCGCTCAGCGTGACGCAAGAACGATGGATAAAAATTTGTTGGAATCCACACTCACATACAATACCATATTTAACAATGCTCATAAGGTTACGCTTTTGGGCGGTTATTCATGGGAACAAAATGATTTTCAAAGAGTTCAAGCGCAAAATCGTTTTTTTATTACAGATATGTTAAAGGCAAACGATTTGCAATCAGGACAGAATCTACTTCCCGAAGATGTTTTATCTGAGAAAAATATGTATCGTTTAATTTCATTTTTCGGAAGATTAAATTATGCATATAAAGAACGATATATGCTTACAGCGACACTTCGTTATGATGGTTCTTCTAAATTTGGATCGAATCATAAATGGGGTACTTTTCCTTCGGTATCAGCTGCTTGGGGTGTTTCACAAGAAGAATTCATGAAAGATATTACATGGCTGGATGATTTGAAATTTCGAGTAGGGTATGGTGTTACCGGAAATCAAGACGGGCTTGATCCTTACAAAACATTAGAATTGTATGGTCGTTCGGGGTCTTATTATGATCAGGGAAACTGGTACACTTCCTATAAAATTGCTCAGAATGCTAATCCTGATTTAAAGTGGGAACAAACTTCTTCTCTCAATATTGGTCTTGATTTTTCGATCTTTAAAAATGTTTTAAATGGAACTGTAGAATGGTATCGCAAAAAAACGTCGGATATGCTTTATGAATATGCTGTACCTACTCCTCCTTTTTTACATGATAGAATTATGGCGAATGTAGGAGATATGTTAAACACCGGGTTTGAATTTGCACTTTCTTCAACTCCAATTAGAAACTCTAATTTTACATGGACTACCTCGATCAATGGTTCTTTCAATCATAATGAAGTTACGAAATTATCCAATGAATTATATTCTACGAGTAGACTGTATGTGGGGGATGTTGGTGGAATTAGAGGTATGTCAGCTACTACTTCATCAATATTGGAAGAAGGGTACCCTGTGGGTCAGTTTTATATGCTTAAGAGTAATGGCATTGATGAAAATGGAAAATACATAATCGAAGATATTACGGGAGAGGGTGAAATTACGGATGCTGATCGTACTTATGTAGGAGATGCTCAACCGGACTTTGTTTTCGGATGGCAAAATACATTCAATTATAAAAAATGGGATTTATCGTTTTTCTTCAGAGGTACTGTAGGTAACGATGTACTGAATATTGGAAAGATTGCATACTCTAATTCCCAAAGTTTGATTGGTGCTAATGTACGAAAAGAAGCTCTAAAGATAGGGCTAACTCAAGCTCCACAAATGTGTAGCTACTATGTAGAAGATGGATCCCATATACGACTCGATAACCTATCCATTGGATATAACTTCGACACATCTCGAATAGGGTGGTTGAATAATGCTCGTGTGTACATTACAGGTCAGAATTTGTTTGTTATTACTAATTACACCGGTCTTGACCCTGAAGTAAGGATGGACGGAGTTGATCCTGGAAAGGAAGAACGAGAATTTTATCCCAAACCAAGAACATTTTCTCTTGGAGTAAGTTTAAGTTTTTAATAATAAAACCATTAAAGTCTATGAAAACAAAAATCAAATATCTACTAACTTCTTTTTCTCTGTTATTCTTTTTTTCGTGTACTGACTTAGGAGAAGATGTATATGATAAAATCCCTGCCGATAAATTCGGCCAAACTGAGGCTCAAATCAATGCTATAATTGCACCAATCTATCGTTCATTGACTAGTTTATGGCCTGGAGATGGATTAGTTATTTCGGAAGAATCTGCGGATATGGCTATAACTCCTACTCGAATCGGAGGTGATTGGTGGGATGGTGGTGTTCATATGGAATTCGGCAGACATACTTGGCAGCCAAGAAATGGAGTATTGAACGGATTTTGGAATAGTGCGAATAACGGTGTTACCACCTGCAATAAAGTATTGGCAATTATAGAATCAAACACATCAATGGATGAAACAAAAAAAGCTAATGCCATTGCTGAAATACGTGGTGTAAGGGCTTTTTGGTATTATATACTGATCGATTATTTTGGAAATGTTCCGTTGGTTACTAGTTTCGACGATACAGAATTGCCTAGTACTACTAGTAGAAAAGATGTTTATAAATTTGTAATAGATGAACTTACTGAGATAAAAGATCAACTTCCATCAGACGTGTCATCAAAAACTTATGGAAAGTTTACTAAAGGAGCGGCGTATTTTTTGTTGGCAAAAATGTATTTGAATGCCGAAATTTTTACGGGAACGCTTACTGAGTCTTCTTTCACTAAAGGAACTGCTGAATGGCAAAATTGTATCGATGCTTGCGACTCAGTCTTAAAATTACCTTACATTCTTGAGCCAAATTGGAAATTATCTTTTGAAGTAAACAATGAGTCGTCAAAGGAAATCATTTTCCCCTGTGTGTTTACTCGAAAAGAATCGGGAAATCATATTTTGCATCGAACCTTGCATTATAAAGATCCAATAGCTTTAGGTATTAGCATCAGTCCATGGAATGGAATTAGTGCAATCCCCGATTATGTAAATCAGTATGATGATGCGGATAAGCGCAAAGATTGGTCATTTCTTATCGGACCTATGATTGATCCGGCTACAGGAGATGTGCTGATCACTCAACATGGCCGCGATCTCATTCATACGATTGACATACCTATAATTGAAGGATCGCAAAATAAGTATGATGGGACTTGGGGAGAGGTTCATCAAGAAGTTGGAGCTCGTTGTTATAAATGGGCAATTGAGCCCGGTATGTCTGCAAATTCTGAAAATGATTTTGCAATTTTCCGATTAGCTGATGTTTATTTGATGAAAGCCGAAGCATTGGTTCGTTTAGGCCGAAATGCAGAAGCATTACCTCTTGTGAATGAGGTTCGAAAAAGAGCCTTTGATGATCCCTCCAAACTACTTACAGAAGTGACCTTGGAAGATATTTATAGAGAGCGGAGGTATGAAATGGCTTGGGAATGTTACACGCGTCAAGATATGATTCGTTTTGGAACGTTTACAGCGCCTCGATTTTTAAAACCCGAAACCACTCCAATTTATAAAATACTTTTCCCAATACCTATTCAGGCATTGGAGGCTAATAATAAGCTTACTCAAAATCCCGGTTATTCAGGACTGTAAGATAAATAATAAAAATGCCCGAAATCTTCGGGCATTTTTATTACGGTTCAATTGCTTCACTTTTGTGACTCTTGATGAATTGATTATGATTTTGTCCTTCAATATTTATACAACAAAAATGCTCAGTAGATCCGACAAATTTTAAAGTATTTCTGTTGAATAAAGACAAATATCAAATAATTAATTTTCTA
The DNA here is from genome assembly GCF_004138125.1 of Seramator thermalis. Taxonomy (GTDB): domain Bacteria; phylum Bacteroidota; class Bacteroidia; order Bacteroidales; family Dysgonomonadaceae; genus Seramator; species Seramator thermalis. The sequence continues at coordinate 342,513 of NZ_RXHS01000001.1, read as the reverse complement.
AAATAGCTATTTATTCTTTCGCTTGCACATCCTCATCCTTTTTTGAGTTCGGAAGAATCAGATTGAGAATAATCCCTACAAGGGCTGAAAGACCGATACCCGAAATACTAAAAGTTCCCCATTGAAAAACCGCTCCACCGATGCCGGTGGTAAGTATCAGCGAAACAATGATGAGATTGCGGGTATTGTTCATATCGGTTTTGTTGTGAACCATGTTGTTGATCCCCACTGCGGAAATCATCCCGAAAAGTAACAGCATAATACCGCCCAAAACGGCATTCGGGATCGATTTCAGCACGGCGCTTACCTTGCCCACCAACGAAAAAACAATGCCCGTCACGGCGGCGATCCTTATCACGGCCGGATCGGTAACCTTAGTCAGAGCCATCGCACCGGTAACTTCGGAGTAGGTAGTTACAGGAGGGCCGCCCACCAGCCCTGCAAAACAACATGCAATGCCGTCGCCCAACATGGTGCGATGCAAGCCGGGCTTTTTCGCGAAATCCTTTCCGGCGATGTGACTCACTGCATACACGTCGCCTACATGTTCGATGACAGGTGCTATTGCAACAGGAATCATAAAGAGAATGGCTTCCCAAGAAAACGCCGGTTTCTCAAATTGTGGTAAGCCAATCCAGGGAGCGGTCGCTATGCCCGAAAAATCAACTTTTCCCGTAAAAATGGATACCAAATATCCGATAATGATTCCACTGAAAATAGGTATCAATTTTAACAGCCCTTTGGCGAACAAACTAACGACAACGGCTGTTGACAAAGATATGAGAGCAAGCAACCAATTCTCTTTTGCCATATTTACGCCTGTACCGGCGAGCGACAACCCGATGAGCATGATCACCGGACCGATGACCACAGGCGGAAAAAGACGATCGATTATTTTTAGTCCCTGCCATTTTATCAACCCGCTCATCATGAAATATATAAGGCCTACGGCCACCAATCCTGAAAGCGTTCCAGCGAGTCCGTATAATTCGGTTGCTCTAATAATCGGTGCGATAAATGCGAAACTGCTTCCCAAAAAAATAGGGACAATGCCTTTCGTAATCAAATGAAAAAGCAATGTCCCTACACCTGCCGTAAACAAAGCTGTTGACGGATCGAGTCCCACCAGAAGGGGTACAAGGACTGTGGCTCCGAATGCCACAAAAAGAAATTGCACTCCAACTACCGTTTTCGAAGCCGGAGAAAGTTGTTTATCGTTACTCATTGACAGAAAATGAAAAGTTTTTATAAATTAGTATCGTCCGCAAAGGTAATCCATTTCTTAACTTTTGAATATTATCATCAGCATAAATTGAAAGCTGATCGGAATACTTCTATCAAAAATGACAGAGATGGTTATCCTTATGTTTTCGTATTTTTTGATTATTTTTGCACGAAAATAAAACCGATACAGATGAAGGAAGACAAAAGTCAATTGATGAACTACGCTATGAATAGCGGTCTTATACTGGGGGGATTCTGGGTTTTCAAATATCTTTTTGTGATTGGTGCAACACAATTTCCTTTTTTGGGAATTGTGCAATCATTGTTAAGCATCGGAACACCTCTTATTTTGCTCTATTTTATTGTGAAATACAAAAATCAGATTGAAGGCAGTCGTATCGGTTTTTGGCACGGAGTGCAATTTTCGATGCTGCTGTTTTTTTACGCAGGCCTGATCGAAGCGATTATCGTGATGATTCACGTTTTATGGATCGATCCGAACTACATATCGAATACGTTCGAAAACATTATTTCGATAGCCGAATCGCTACCCGTAGATCAAAATACGATCGAACAGGTCAGAAATCAACCCGTTCCGACGCCTTTTCTCTATACTCTTAATTTGATAATAAGTGATGTGTTGATAGGCATTGTTCTGTCACTTCTCATTGTACCACTGGCAATGAAAATCGAAATCACAAGACAAAACGAGAATTCTCGTAAAGAGGATTAAAATCTCAATCTATATCTCGATAAAATGGACATTTCTGTTGTTATTCCGCTCTACAACGAAGAAGAATCGCTCGAAGAGCTTTATGTCTGGATAAAACGTGTGATGACCGAAAATCGGTTTTCGTATGAAATTGTTTTCGTGGACGACGGAAGCACCGACTCTTCGTGGCGTGTGATCTCAAAGCTCAGAGAACAGGATCCGAATATTCGTGCTATTCGTTTTCAGCACAACTACGGAAAATCTCCTGCACTGTTTTGTGCTTTTCAGAAAGTTTCGGGCGATGTGGTGATTACGATGGATGCCGATCTACAGGACAGTCCCGACGAAATCCCCGAGCTCTACAGGATGATTCGGCACGAGGATTATGACCTGGTATCGGGATGGAAAAAAAAGCGTTTCGACTCGATTTTGTCAAAAAATCTGCCTTCAAAACTCTTTAATGCCACTGCCCGCAGAGTATCGGGAATTAAACTTCACGATTTTAATTGCGGATTGAAAGCATACAAAAATGAAGTAGTGAAAAATATCGAGGTTTACAACGATATGCATCGCTATATCCCGATTTTGGCCAAAAATGCAGGATATACCAAAATTGGGGAGAAAATAGTCCGCCACCAGCCACGTAAATATGGAAAGAGCAAATTTGGTATGAACCGTTTTGTTAACGGATATCTCGACTTGATGACGCTATCGTTTTTAAACAAATTCGGGAAAAAACCAATGCATTTTTTTGGTCTCTGGGGGTCGCTCATGTTCCTGATCGGATTGATAGCAGTGGTTGCTGTGGGAGTCATTAAAATTTACGACATGAAGCACGGAAATCCTTACCGATTGGTAACGGAGTCGCCCTATTTTTATATTGCCCTCACGATGATGATATTGGGTACTTTGCTTTTTCTGGGCGGATTCATTGGAGAACTTATTTCGCGAAATTCACCGGAAAGAAATTATTACCGAATTACGGAAGAAATATAATTTGAAAAGAAATGGAATTCGACAGCGTAGTAGAAAATAGAAAATCGACTCGAAAGTTCAGTGAAAAAAAGGTGGATAAAGAGCTCATCGTCAAGTTGCTCGAAAGTGCTCGTCTTGCTCCGTCGGCCGTGAATTTTCAACCCTGGAGATTTTACGTATGTACATCCGAAGAAATGAAGTTGGCTTTGAGGGAAAGCTACGATCGAAAGTGGTTTGCCGAAGCCCAAACTTATATCGTGGCATGTGGCGATCATTCACAGTCGTGGAAACGACCAACCGATGGAAAAGATCATTGCGACATTGATGTTGCCATTGCCGTTGAGCACATTGTGTTGAAAGCTACCGATTTGGGACTCGGAATTTGCTGGGTGTGCCATTTCGACGTCGAAAAAGTGAAAAAAGCGCTGCAACTATCAGATTCGTGGGAACCGATGGTGATCTTGCCCGTTGGTTATCCGGCCAACGATTTTGTGGCCGATGCCCGCAACAAAAAACGCAAAGCGTTGAACGAGATCGTAGAATGGAGATAAACCCTTAACTAACACATACAACCGCGATGAAGTCTTTCAAAATCACTTGCTATATTTTTCTTCTATTCTTTACTCTTCCCTCCCTTTTTGTTTCATGCAATTCTTCTTCGAAGAAAAACGACAAAAACTCTGAAAACTATACCTATTATCAGGAACAGGGAGAAATATTTCACACCAGTTTTCACATCAAATATGCTTACAATAGCTCATTGTATGACGAGATTAAGAGCGAACTCAACAAGGTCGATCATTCGCTTAATCCATTCGATGAAAACTCGATCGTCAGCAAAGTCAACCGAAACGAACCCGTAGAACTTGACTCATTTTTCGTGGATGTGTTTAACAAATCGATGGAAGTCGCTATTATTTCTGAAGGAAAGTTCGATATTACCGTCTCGCCACTCATCAATGCATGGGGTTTCGGCTTCGAAAACATGGATAACGTCACACCACATATCATCGACAGTTTAAAGCAATTTGTAGGCTACCAGAAAATTAAAATCGAGAATGGCAAGATTGTGAAAACCGATCCACGCGTGCAAATTAATACAACATCGTTGACCGATGGTTATGCGAGCGATGTGATTGCCCGCTTGCTCGAAAATTACGGAATAGAAAATTACATGGTGGAAATCGGCGGCGAAGTTGCCGCAAAAGGCGTGAACGACAAAAATGAATGCTGGCGCATCGGCATTGACAAACCCATCGATGATAACACCGGACTGCGGCATGAGTTGCAAACCATCGTTTCCGTGTGCGACAAGTGTCTTTCTACCTCGGGAAACTATCGCAACTATTACCTTAAAAACGGTAAAAAATATGCCCATACCATCGACCCGATCACCGGATATCCTTCCGAAAACGAAATGCTCGGAGCTACCGTCATTGCCGACGATTGCATGACTGCCGACGCCTACTCCACGGCTTTCATGGCCGCCGGCTTAAAAAAATCGAAAGAAATGGCAAAAAAAATTCCGGGATTGGAATACTACATTATTTATTCTGATCCCGACGGAAAAACAAAAATTGCTTTCTCCGAAGGATTACTTGAGTTTTTTGCGGATAAAACCGAAGTTTTGGAACAACAGTAGAGACAATGATGCAACCATCAAAAACTTTTCATACCTCCACTCAATCTTTCATCATCGAGCGGATGTTGCCTGAGGAAGAATCGTCGATCGTTATCAGTTACCATGTGCATCAAACCCAATATGGTAGTGCACTTATTGCAAATACACGGAAGGGAATCTGCTTTATTGCTTTCGGCGATGGGGTAAAAACTTTGGAAGAACTAGAAATGCGTTTTCCGAAAGGAATTTTTCATCGGGAAGAAACAGAATTGCAATTTTCGGCAGTCGGCGCAATCGATCAGTATGGGGCACTTTCTGTGGCTTTGCCTCTTCACCTCAAAGGAAGCGATTTCGAAATGCGGGTCTGGCAAGCATTGTTGCAAACACAAAAAGGCATGCTGACTACCTATGGTGAAATTGCTCGAACCATTGGAGCTCCACAGGCAGTGCGTGCCGTTGCAAGTGCCATTGGCCGAAATCCGATAGCCTGTTTAATCCCCTGTCACCGCGTGTTGCGTGCCGATGGCAAGCTTGGAGGTTATCACTGGGGCATCGACATAAAGAGGAAAATGATTGATTGGGAACGTGCATCCATCTTACGTTAATTTTTAACAACATACCCAACATCAAAGAAGTGAAACGTTACCTGTTTTTTCTTATTTTCGGCATTGGTCTGACAACGAGTTTATTTTCGCAAGAAAAGGAATCGATGTATCCTTTTTTTCGATTCGATGGCGTGCTGAAAACAAAATATGAATATGCGCCTCCTGTCGGCACATCAAGGTTTTCGGTACGCAATTCACGACTTGGTGTCTCGGGCAAAATATATCCGAAGGTCGATTATCGAGCGCAAGTCGAACTGAGCAACGAAGGTAAATTTCAAGTACTCGATTTGAGTGGAACCCTCAGACCGATTGAAGGACTGTCTCTAACAATTGGACAAACGAGCATTCCTATTTTTAACTCCTACACCACCAACCCGGGTACGATGATGTTTGCCAATCGCACCTTTTTGGCAAAATATTATGCCGGCACGCGCGATATAGGTTTTGTGGCAAAATATGTAAAACGGATTGGAAACATGCCTTTCGGCATCGATTTGGGAGTATATAACGGAAACACGATCAATAATCCGCTGTGGAGCGAAAAAATGTCGATAGCCGGACGATTGACTTTGGGAGGAATGAAGGGTTGGCGCTCGACCATGAAAATATACGACTATCCCAATTCGCCTGATATTCATTATCTTCTCTATGGGGCTGATCTTCGCTATGCTTCAGACAATTGGAAAATAGAAACCGAGATTATGAAACGCGATGACAAAGTCAATGGAGAAAATTTTGTTTCTGCATATTTGCAATCCGGATATTCTTTTCCTTTGAAAGATTCTTATCTGTTTAAAAATCTGATGCCGGCAGCACGTTACGATTTTATCGACAAAACCGGTAACGATGTTTTCGATGTCAACCGCTTAACTCTTGGGCTGGGATTCGGATTAAGCTCAAAACCGTTTGATTCGCTTCTTCGAATCGACTACGAATTGTATTTCGTGAACAACCGACTCGACTTCATGCACCAAAATGAAGAAATGGATGCCGACAAACTGACCGTTGAGCTCGTTTACATTTTCTGATTGATCCGATAAATCTTTCCTTTCAGCGTTAAAATCTTCAGCGGAAGAGAAAGTTTATATCTTTTTTTATACTTTTGACTCTCTGATAACAAAAAAACAAATAACTACTTCCATGAGTAAAAACAACATTATGTATGCCGTCATGATTTTTGTGCTGATGGCAGTCGGTGCATGTTCAAATTCAAAATCGATACAGACACTTTTCGATGGCAACAGCATCGATCAATGGACTGCTCAAGGTGATGTCAAACTCAATGACAGTATTCTTTCCTTGGAGAATGACGCTTCACTGACACTTACCGACGGATCTTTCGACAATTTCGAATTAAAGCTTACCGCCCGCACTGTTGATACCGGTAAGGGATTCATAGCATTTCATACAGATGATCACGGAAATGGAGGATATCGTGTGGCTTTCGACAACGATACATCGGCTATGCAATGGTGGACCAAGACGGGCAGTTTGCTTTCGGTTCGTAATCTTGTAAAATCTCTGGTCAAAACCGGCGAATGGTTCGATATGAGCATTCGTGTAGATGGCAAGACCATCACCATCAGACTCAATGAATATCCCGTTGTGGAATATACCGAACCGGACAAACCTTTTCGCACTGCAGATCATGCTGACCAACTGCTGTCGAAGGGAACAATTTTTATAAAAAATACGGGTGGCGGCAATTTGGAGTTTAAGCGCATTGCGATCGAAAAAATAAAACCCGCTTCGCCGGCTATTGTTTCGTCAATCGACGAATCTGCCGACGATATCGTCAAACTGCATCAGGAAAATTTTCCGGTACTCGACTATCATGTTCACCTGAAAGGTGGTTGGACGGGAGAGCAAGCTGCGGAGCAATCGCGAAAGTTCGGCATAAATTATGCACTTGCACCCAATTGCGGAATCGGATTTCCGATTCAAAATGATGCACAAGTCATCCATTATCTCGACAGCATGAAAGGGCAGCCTTTCGTTTTTGCCATGCAGGGCGAAGGTCGTGAGTGGCCTACTACGTTTTCGAAAGAAGTACGCGACCGGTTCGACTATGTGTTTACCGACGCCATGACATTCATCGATACAAAGGGAAACAGAACACGCCTGTGGATTCCCGAAGAAGTATTCATCGATGATGAGCAGAAATATATGGACTTGATTGTCGATAAAATCGTAGAGGTGATGAAAGAACCCATGGATGTGTATGTAAATCCAACTTTTCTGCCGGATGTAATGAGCGATCGTTACGATGAGTTCTGGACCGAAGAACGCATGAACAGGGTAATAGATGCTATGGTGCAGAACGGAAAAGCTCTCGAAATCAACAATCGCTACAAAATTCCACACAAGACATTTATTCGGAAAGCCAAAGCTGCCGGCTTGAAATTTACTTTCGGGACAAATAACACGGACGCTAATCTCGGAAAACTCGAATATTGCATTGAAATGAAAAACGAATGCGGAATCACTGCCGACGATATGTATAAACCTCATATCAAACCATAATGAAAACCGAACCGTCGAATAGAAGAATTACGCCCGAACGGATAACGGAACTTAAACCCAACGAAATTTTCGTTTTCGGAAGTAATCTCGAAGGAGCACACGGAGGTGGTGCTGCCGCTACTGCTTACCGGCATTTTGGTGCCATTTGGGGACAGGGTGCGGGATTGCAAGGTAATTCGTACGGAATTCCTACCATGCACGGGGGTGTGGAAGCTATCAGACCCTATGTGGAAGAGTTCATCGCCTTTGCCCGATCGCATCCCGAATTGCATTTTTTGGTCACCCGTGTTGGATGTGGCATTGCCGGTTTTCGCGATGAAGAGATTGCCCCGTTGTTTGCAGAGGCCGCTAACTTGGAAAATGTATGGCTGCCGTCAAGTTTTCTTCAAGTAATTGAAGGGCAGAAATAGAAACCCTTCAAACACTGAGTTGGAGTAAAATCGTTCCTATTTTTTCGTCAGTCTCTCGGCGAACAAAGATGGTTTATCTAGTTCCGATCCCTACAAATCAGCTTGAAAAGGCTTTCATCAAACAATTGAATACTATAGCTTTTATTAGTTGGTTATTAATCCCGAAATTTATGAACTGATATATCGATGTATATCTCTGTAAATTAGTAGAATAAATGCCTTTTCCAGCGTAAAAATCTTCCATAGAATGATTCTATATTTTATAAATTTGAGAATATTTAATATTCGAGATAAACAACCTGTTTGAAAGCATGCTATCTTTACATAGATTTAAAATTGTTTATTTAAAAACACAGTCTTATGTTCACGTTATCGCACATTCACCCCATGTTGGTGCATTTTCCGATTGCTTTAACTGCCGTCGGTTTTCTTTTTGAACTGATCTATTTATTGAACAAAAAAGAAGTTTGTCTGACCAAGGCCGGCTATTACCTGCTCTTGCTGGGAACGTTGGCAGCCATCGTTACCTGGCTGTCGGGAGAATTATTTACCGCTGAAATGGAAGGCACTTCCGGACAAATCCGCGAAATGCATGCCCTTCTAGCTACGATTACGGTCATACTTTTGATCATCACTTCCGGTATCCGAATTTATATCAGAGCCAAAAAGAAAGAAGATAATCGCACCCTGAAAAATCTGGGTTTTATACTTTACGGGTTAGCCACCGTGAGCGTTTTCGTAACCGGCAATTTCGGAGGAACTCTTGTCTATAACTATATGATGCCACTTTAATGTTTAAATATTTAAAAAGTTACAAAATGAAAAAAAATGTATTCATTCTATTGGCTTTAGGAGCCATGTTTGCGTTCGTTGGTTGCAGTCAGAAACCAGTAAAAACCATTGCCAATCTGAAAGAAGGAATTAAAGGAGAAACTACGGCAAGTGCCAAGTATGCCGCATTCGCTCAGAAAGCTCGCGAAGAAGGGAACGATACCATCGCCAAATTATTTGATGCTGCTTCCAAAGCAGAGAGCATTCATGCCGCAAATCACACAAAAGTATTGGAAAAACTTGGTGAGAAAATGGAACCCTTCACTCCACAATTCGAAGTAAAAACAACGGCTGAGAACCTTCAAGCCGCCATTGATGGAGAGACCTACGAAGAAACAACCATGTATCCCGGATTTCTTAGCGATGCGGAAACGGAAAAGGCAGTCGATGCCGTAAAATCGTTTACTTGGGCAAGGGACACCGAAAAGAAACATGCCGAATTTTATAAACAAGCACTTGCAGTCTTGCAAGCAGGAAACGAAAGCACGTTGCCATTCGATTACGAAGTGTGTCCGGTTTGTGGAAATACGTATGAAGCTGGCAGTGTGGATGAGAAATGTGCTTTCTGCCAAACCTCCCGCGACCAATTTGTAAAAATTTAATTCAAATAAAAGATTGATTTTTAAACGGTTGTTCCTTCACGAACGGCCGTTTTTTAATGCAAACAGGCGAAGGAAGCATCTAACCTTCAACCGACATTTATGTTTCGCTACGCTGTAGCTCTGGTTTTGGTTGTGACGTCGTAGCTACCAATATTTCGCCGCTATGCGGCTATAAGTGCCAGCGATCAGCGTTCAGCTATCAACACCATTAAATGACAACTGAATAACAACTGAATAACGATCGAATAACTATCAAATAACCAACCTATCATTCTGCATTTTTTATTATGCATTAATTTTCACATCATTGCATCGTTAAATCCATTTATCCTCCATTCTCCAACCTCTAATCTCCGAATTTTGGTTTGTCAGTCAGTATGTCAATTGAAAATTATCCTATAATTTTGTGTCAGAGAAAAAATAAATCATCCGACGTTAGAATATGGACCTAACGATCACAATAAACACGAATATCCGCCAATGCACACGGCCGAACACATCCTGAACCGATGTACGCATGTTCGGCTGTCTATGGTACTACCCATTTTTAGGACCACTTTTGGCCATTTCTGTAATCCATAATTCCTCTGGTAAGTCCTCCCAATAGAGCGCCACCAGCTAATCCAACGCCTCCTCCAATAAATCCTGCTTGTAGCCCTTGATTAAAATTAGCGCCTTGTAATAACCATGCATTTCCGGCCCCGCCGACAAAACTACCGAGTCCACCTCTGGCTCCACCGGATACATGTCCTCCAAAAATCCTCCAAAATTAAGCGCGCTTGAAACGATACCACCGGCCCAGGCTCCTATGGATCCAGCTGCACCGCCTACCAAAGCTCCTTTAAACATATCTCCAACCAATCCCCAGCCTGTTTCGTCACTACTAATCATAGCTTGCTCCATGCCCATCCATGCTCCTATAATGGCAGCAACAAGGATAAATGATTCTCCATCATCATCCACATACACCAGCGGGTTATTCAAACAGTAACTGTACCGGTTGAAATTCTGCGAGAAATCCGGCATCTGCACATAGGGATCGGGCGAGAGGAAACGCCCCAAGGCGGGATCGTAGAGTCGGGCGTTCGCATGGATTAGCCCGAACCACGGCAGATATTCGTGCCCTGTGTAACCTCTGCCCATGAATAAGGCAGGCTCGCTTCCGGGATCATAGGCTACCTGCGTAGCAGGATTTCGCAACCGTCCCCATGCATCGTAACTTAACTCCTGTTTCGCGGCTATGCCGCAGAATTCCTCCTCGCTCGGCATAGCACAAGCAAGCTTGGCTCTACCCTCACTCGTTCGTCATTTCAAAGAACCATCGGCATTGGCCACATGGGTGATACTGCCCAGATAATCCCGACAAATATAATAAATATTCACTACGTAGATTATTCCTTCGTTCGGCAAAACGAGTAAACTCGTTCTGCTCTCACTTAACGGAATAATTCCAATTCCCAGCTTCCTTTACATACACTGCCGGAGCAGAATAAACATCACCACCCAAATACAGCCGTTCCACACCGCTCTGGGCATCCAGTTCGTACTGCCCGCCAAGGTAATACCGCGTCAATAAAGCGGTATTTGCCTGCATGACGTCCATCTTTACCCTGTCGCCGGTCGCATTGGCCAAACGGGGGAAAAGTTACCCCTCCGCTGCAGGATGTTGGCCAAATTTCGAAGTTGGAACCCGCTTCAAAGGTAAAGACAAATCAAAAAATACCTTTAGAGAAATTATCTCAAAAATAATATCCTACCGATAAGGTTGCCGTCCACATTTTGGTAGTAGGTTTCACCGAACCGCCACCGACCATATATCCAAAAGCAGCCATGTTATTCAACACCTGACGAAATCCGATTCCGGCCGTCAATCCCTGCGAAAACTCCATGCCTGCCTCCAAAGCTATTCCCCCATTAAAGCGTTGTTGCAGATACACGTTACTTTCCTCCTGGTCAAGAATCCGTATGTTGGGGTCATACAAACTCCATTTCACCTTCATTGATTCTCCACCTTGCGATAATTTTATATGCTGGTCTGCAGCTGGTGCGTAGGTTGCAAAACCTCCTGCCATGCCGTATATTTTCAATCCGTCAGGCAGCGTGAACTTAACCTTCGCATACAGCGGCAACTGGATCGTATTCATGCTTACATACCCTTCCACCGACGTTCCTTCCGGAAGTTCCAATCCCTGTAGGTATTTTTCGGGATTTATGTTCGCCCCGCTGTATATGTACATGAGTTCGCTATGTAGTCCAAAATATCTGCTAAACATGTATTCAGCCATCATACCGGCATGAAAACCCGCCCGAGGTTCATAGATTTCTAATTCCACACTGCTCATATTCATGCTCATATTCGACAGGTTGGCACCTGCTTTCAGTCCTGCACGAAATTGAGCAAATGTGGGAGTGGCAATTAGCAATAGAAAGAAGATAAAAGAGAAAATTGTTTTTTTCATTGCGAATGGTTTTATTTGGATGATTTGATAGCCCATCAGACTCAGCAAACAAGAGCCTGACTGACATTACTTAATTACCAGGATCGGAAACTCAAAAATGCCGTAATCATAAGGTTGGAAACGTTTATCTTTTCATCGGATGAAATGTTTTGTCCCTCGAAATTAATCGAATTGATGGTTCCCATCGTATAGGAAAACTTCAGACCTAATCCCATCCGGTTGTTCATCTTATATTCACCCGAAACACCTGCATTGATGCCGACAGTCGTTTTATTGCCGTTGACTTCTACGCCTTCGATGGTAATATCATCCAGGAAGACTAACGGGCCGATGCCGATGGAGGTTACCAATAAAAACTTATCGCTTTCGGAGCGAGCTGCAAATGCGGGACCGACATATAAGCATCGCTGGGTTTCTTCGTAACTGTTGATGGTTTGATTCAGTCCGGGAAGTGTAAATCCACTCCCAGAAGTAGAAGCAGTGCATAAATTGGCATTTAGTCCGACTCCCCACGATTCCCTGAAGAAATATTGGGCATCGACATCGATCACGAACCCGTTGCGTAATTTCTTATTCATATCGTCAATTTCCGGGTCGGAAGTCTCTTCAATCTTTCCCAGCCGATAGGCGTAGCCGCCACCAACAGCTACGCGGAAGTCTTTATAGCTCGAAAAAGGTTGATCTTCAGTTCCGTAAGACGATGCCTGTTGGGCGGTTACAGGCGAAATGACCGATGCACAAAAAGCCACGGCAGCCACAGCGATAAAGTAGAATTGTTTCATAAAAAGTTGTTATTTAATATGTTATAATGTTAGTAATAGAGAACTCATATTGATTTGCTTTTGTATTTTAGTAAATTGATATTAATTTTGGAACAAAATAAACCGAAGTTTTGTTTTTATACAAGTTTCGCGACTGAGTTTTACCTCCAAACCATATTCAATACATTCATTTTTAATATATTGCCAATATGAATTTTAACCTTTTCATTCCACCGTTTAGCCGTTAAAAAGGTTAAGCAAAGTGTTTAAATCCGAAGAATCTTGTGCTTTCAAAGATATTTTCTTTTTCAATTGACTTTTTCTTGCTTTAAAACTGTCATTTGTGGTGTTTAGTAAAGCTGCGATCTGTGCATTTTCCATTTTTTCCGCCATCATAAAGAGGATCAAGCATTCGTGATGGTTGAGGAAAGTTGGAATCGTATTCAACTTCAGTAATTCGGCTAACTTTTCCGGCGAAAACAAATGTGTGGTTAGGAGATTGATATTTTTCCGGTTTTCGGTTAATTGCAGGTCGAGTTTGTCGGCTATTTGCGGATTCTTGCCTCTTATGTTGATGGCCAACGAAGTCGTTTTGTGCACCTGATCGGCAAAATGTTTGACGAATGTCGAATAAATAAGCAACATCTGTTGTTGCGACTGGCTTTGCTTCATAGCATACAAAGCTTTAGTCTCTGCAATTTGGTGTTGCAGCATCGTCTGTTGCATTTCTGCTTCAAGTTGTTTTTGCTTTAATTTTCCGAGAGATTTTTGTTTGGATATGTAAAAATAAAGCAGGACGATAAAAAGGCTCAGCATCACCAGCGCAGATATTAGGTAACGATTGTGCTCCTTCATCTTCAAAGCTTTATTTTCTGCCTCGGCCAGAGAGTATTTTTTTTCTAACGCTACTACCTGCATTTCGGTTTTACGTTCAATGTTTTTTTCGAGCAGGCCCATACCGGTTTTCCGATAGTCATTGGCCGTTTTGTAATCATGAAGTTTTTCGGCAGCATCTGCAATATTTTCATAGAGCAGATAATTGAAAATATTGGAGGTATCCTGTATGTTATCAATAGCCAGTTTTGCATAATAAAAAGCGCTATCGGGCCGGTTGATGTCACCATATCTTTCCGAAATCGAGTAATATAATCTGAAAAATTCTTTTTCGTGATTCAAATACGGGATGAGGTCTTTTTGTTTTTTCTTGAAATCGAGTGCTTTTTGATAGTCTTGCTGCGTATCGTAATAAATGCTTTGTGCATTATACAAAGTATAGCGGTCATCGGACGAAAGGTTTGTAAAAGTTTGCAACGTGTCCAGATAGGATTTGGCCTCCGAATAGTGATCCTGAATCATTTCGCACCAATATAATTCGACATAGGCATCAAATTCGTAATTTTTGTTCCCGGACAATTTTGCAAAAGAAAGCGCTTTATTCAAATACTTTTTTGCCATCGGGCTTTGTTGGTTGTCTATTAATACCTCTCCAAGATAGTAATGAATGAAATATCCGAGTATTGGATCTTCTTCTCCCCGATGCGAGTAAATCTTTTTCGCTTCTTGAAAGGGAAGCATCGCCGTGGAATCCTTAACGCCCATCCTGTATCGGACAATGCCTTGATAAATCAGCGATCGGATATGATTGTAACTGTTGGGCTCATGACGTCGATAGTAGTCCTCGACTGAAGTTATGAGCGAGTCGGACGTGAACGCGACAAACGACTTGTCGTCCGCAATCACCTTCATTAAATCGAAATAGGCACGATCGGCACCCGATAAAACTTCCCGATCGATCATTTTCAAGCTGTCCCGAATTCTTTCCGGGTTTATGGTCAATTGTGTATCCCATTTTTGCAAATGATCGCAGACTGTTTGGTTATCCGGTCTTTCACAGGATAAAAATATCAGAAACAGGAGAATCAATCTTTTTGTTTTTCCCGATGCCATTACTGTAATGCCATTACTGTAAACAATTTTTTGCAAAAATACTCAAGAAACTTAATGCCGCCAAAAGATAAAATCATTGTTTGTTTGACCGGATATCTAAATTCCATCATAGGTAAACAAAGCAGAAAAAACAATTCATGATATTGATAATACCATATGAGTGATTTATCGATTCAATGATTTATTGATTAGTCGATGGGGACGAATAAGTAAATAGTGCATGCAAGTTATTCTAAAACGTCGAAACGTGGTGGGTTTTTGTTATCATCCATCATTAACCCACGAATCAATTCGAGGGTTATGGAGGTATGCAGCACACAAGAATTACACAATCGTCGGAGAAAACCCCATCGTCCGTACTCGCGGAAAACTACATCAGCCGAAAAAGTTGTGGTTTCTACACTTCGTGATGATGCAAATCCGTAGAAAATCGTTAAATAATGAGGCTGATTTAACACTCCTGTTACTCAAATTCCATCATCTTCACTCAAAGATGACACGTTCGGCGAGGAATGATCCCCCGTTTTCACTTCGAAATGACACGATTGACCTGTCGTGACCTGTCATCTTGGTGTGAAGAAAGCATGTCCGTCACAAAAAGTCATGGTTTCTACGTTGCAGATTACATGTTTTAGCCAAAAAATACCTATAGCATGTTAATAGAAAAGGCAATTTGGCTCGAAAATGTACCTTTCAGAAGTATAGACGGGGCAATCGGCGGACAAAATTGCTCCGTCTACTTTGTAGAAAGTATGTTCGTCGGACAAAGTTGTACTTTCTGCACTTCAAAATTGGGCAATTTGGCGCCGAATCCCTATAGAATGTTAACAAGATTGGACGTTTTCATTCACATTTGCGAAATCTACAAAGTAGATATAACATTCTTTAAGTCGAACGTGGTTTCTACAAAGTAGAAAACAGGTCCGTCGGAGTCAAACGCGTTTTCTACATTTCTGACGGGGCAATTTTGTTCCCGAATCGATGAATTTTTACTTCAGAAACATACAAATAATCTGCTGATATACATATATTAATGTCATACTGAAAGCTTATGAAAGAAATTTGCCCTATTTTATTAACAAAACATCACAATTGAGAATGTGAAAGGATGTAAACATGGCTGGAGGATGGAGGATGGGGGTTGGAGATTGGAATTAGTCGATGATTTATCGATTTACTGATTTGATGATTTACGGATGAATTTCGAGCAGTATAGGGGTTATGATATTTCCTCATTTCTCACTTTCTGCAGCGCAGCGTAATTTTCATGCAGATGATTCCGAATAAAATCAGCGTAAATCAGTGAGAAAAGAATCAGCGTTGATCTGCGAGAAAGAAAAAAATTCATCTCACGCAGATATTCGCAGATTAAAAAAACGCAGACGGGACGGATAATTCCCATTTCTTACTTCTCACTTCTTCATTTCTTCTGAAAATCATCCATTCTTCGAATGACACTTCCGTCGTATCTGCTCCGTACATGATTCGAATGAACTTAAGGTCCAAAATAGCGTAATTTTCCAACCCCCATGTAATTTAAAATTCCCATTTCTTCGTTTCTAACTTTTTCACTCCTTTTATTTTGTAGTTCAAGTTTCCGAACTTCTGCTTGAAACAACCGCAGTTTCCGGACTGCTTTTTGTTTTGCATCCAAGTTACGTTAACGCAATATAATGCTTAAACACATATGTTTGCGGGTGAGCCAAAGTAGTTTTTACAAAAAAATAACTGCCTAAATAATAGACAGTTATTTGTGAGAATTGTTGTCCTGCTCGGATTCGAACCAAGACAAACAGGACCAGAATCTGTTGTGCTACCATTACACCACAGGACAATTTGTGAGTGCAAAAGTATAAAATAAATTGCGATTCCGCAATAGTTCCGAAACGAAAAATTAAGGGATTTCGTTCAAAACAAACGTTTGGGAATCATAATAGTCGAGTAGGGTGGCATACACCGGATGCAGGCGAAGCAAACGTGCATTGCCGGTCATAAAGAATTGCTGCCGTGCCCGTGTGATAGCCACGTTGAGTTTGCGATCGACTTTGCCCTCGTGATTCAGGTTGCACATCAAGTCGAGTTGATAAGGCCGGTTGACGCAAAACGACAGTAAAATCACTTCGCGCTGACTCCCCTGAAAGCGTTCTACCGTATCCACCATTATTTTTTCGTAATCGCTTATACCGGCCGAAGCCAGTTTATGCTTGATGAGTGCGATTTGGTTGCGGTAAGGTGCAATGATTCCGAGCATTTCACTCGAAAAGGATTTCCCGTTGGCTTCGTATATTCTGTTAATGGATTGTACCAGCCTTACGACAATGTCGGCTTCGGTTTCGTTGATTTTGTCGGAAGGTGTGAATCGAAATAATTTTTCGGTGGAAAACACTGCCACACGCTGCGATGCCACACATCTGTCAAACAGATTGCCGTAGTCTGCACAATCCAATCTCCATGTTTCTTGCTGCCATTCGCTGGCCGGACATAGCCCTTGTGAATAATAAAAGGTGGACGGGAAATTGGCTATATCATTGTGCATGCGTCCTTGTTGGGTGAGTTGTGCGCAGGTATGTTTCCATCCGTTGGCATTGCATACGCGGAATAACCTTTCGAAAAGGGAATCGCGACAATCGAGAAATCCGATGCGGTTGAGTTCCGGCTTGTGAATGGCCGAAACTAGCGGTTTTTGGAGGACGATGGTAGATAGTTGGTTGTGGTCGCCAATCAGAATGAATTTGTTCACCTTAGGCAAAATGCCGACGAGTTGTGGTTCGAGAATTTGTGAAGCCTCATCCACAATCGCTATCTGAAAATCCTTAAGCGAAAAGAGCTCCATCCTGCCGTTGAGAGAGGCAATGGTGGCAACAAAAATGCGTGTTTGTTCAATTTCGTTCCGCAATTGTTCGCGATTAAGAGCTTTCTCCGATATTCGCTGCAATAGTCTGTCGCGATAGGGTTCGGCACACGACAACTCCGATCCGATGCGAATGAAAGGTGCATTGTCGGGCGACTTCCTGTCAAAAGCGGCATTGATTGCTTCGCACAGTTCATCGACCGCACGATTGGTATAGGCCAAAACCAAAATATTCGTATCCGGCTGTGCATAATATTCTTCGATCAGTCTTCGGGCGAAAATCGAAGTCTTTCCGGTGCCGGGAGGCCCAACAATCAGAAAATAATCTTCGGCAGCCAGCGCTTTCGAAATAATGTTTTCGGGATATGGTTTTTCCTCTGTTTGTTCGATTTGTCTTGTGCGTGGTTCCTGCAAGCCGAGCAGCAAATCGCGTTTTCGGTGTGAAGCCGAAAGAAATGAAAACAGATTTCGGTACATTCCGTTGTACGAGTTGTCGAGTGTATCGTGTTCCACTGCCCAGTAGCGGTTTTCGTCGAAGTAAGCCGGATTGTGCTGTTTGTAACGAAATCTGATATGCACTTCGTCAGGGGTGATATGTTCGATAGTCCCTTTCAGAATCTGTTGGTTGAGCACGTTGTCCGACTCGCTGTTGCGGGGATAAACAATGCAGATGTCGCCTTCGCGAAAGTTGACGATATCGTTTTCGGGATGGTTTCTACAAAAGCGAATACTCATGTCGTTTTCGTTCATCGTTTTTTCGTCGATGGTCAAATCATAGAGTACGTCAAGCGATTCGGCACGTTCGGCGAAATCGCTGTTCCAGAGTGCGGCCACGCCTGTAGGCGATTCGTATTCGGTGTCGCCGATTTTTTGCAGATACATTTCACGGGCAATAAAACGGACAAAACGATAGAAATAGCTGCGCTCGACGTCGGTAGCTTGTTGAAGCACCGACGATAGGGCCTCTATTTTATTGAGGTAAAAAGAGGGAAGCCTGTCGATTCCTTCAACGGACTGAAACAGTTCTTCGAATTTATTTTCAACGGCGCGGTTGTCGCCGTATGTCAGTTGATATTCATCGGCCACAATCAGATTGCGCATGTTCACGATTTCCTTTTCCAATTGCCGATATACGGCTGCGAAACGTAAATTTTCGCCCGGAATATTGCCTGCAGAATACAGAATGGCTGCATCAATCGCACGTGAATCTGCACCAAAAACACTTTCGATCATCATTCGATAGATGGCCGTTTGTGTTTCGTGATTTAGTGCGATTTTCCCTTTTTCGGATGGTGGAAAAGGAAGCCTTCCCGATTTCAATTCTACAATGTTGAATTTTTGTTGTTTGGCGTCGGCCTGCAGCATATCCAATCGTCCCTGAAATCCAAATTTTTCGCTGAAGAATGAAGGTTCGAGAATACAACGTTTCCGATCGATTTTTCGTGCCGGAAAGTCTTTCGTGACAACGCGCCGAATGTTTTCGAACTGTTGCCGGGCGGTAGCCATAAAGTCTCGAAAATCTTCGTCGGAACGGATGTCGTTGCAGCTGGCATATTCGAATGGCGACTGCTTGAACGATTGTAGAAAAACGTCCATGAAGCTCACTTCTTCGGGATGCTCTGCAAATACCAGCTTATCGAGAAAAAAGTTGGCAAGGTTTCCCAAAAGCAGATAGGAGCGGTTTTCTTTCTCTTCGAATTTGTTGCGAAAATAGTGAAGTGGCGATTTGCAGTAATCCTGGAAGCATTCGGCCAGAGCCGAAGCATCAATCAGATAATCGGGTTCGAGCACAAAATGTCGGGGTATGAGGCAACCCTCGTTGTCCGTTGTGCAATCTATCAAATTGAGCTGAGCTCCTACCCAAAACCGGTCGATGGAAGCTTGGTAGGTATTTTGTTCGGCATTGATGCCATATTTTACGGTCAGTTCTATTGGGGCATGTTCGCTGATGCAATGCAGTTCTTTTTTTTCGCGATCAATAGCGGTTATCTGCACCCTCATTGTTTCTGCTGCGGGTGTTTCGGCTATTTCTTCCTGTATCGGTCCAGTTTGTGTAACAGGTTGTCCTCCCACAATATGACAAAGATCGAGGAAAGCACGTTCCATGCGTCGATATTCTGCCGCAGGTGCTTTTTTGCCTTTATTGCGACGGATTTCCCGTGCTTTCACCCGGAAGTGCTGTAATTGCCATTCGTGTTGCTTGGAGAGATTGTATTTCTGGGCAATGAATACTAATCGCGAAAACTGGTTTGCAAATTGCAGCGTTTCGTCTCTAACAATCGATTTGGACAATCGGTCGAGCAGGCGGTTGAGTTGAACGATTTTTTCACCGGCGGTGAGATCGGAATTCGATATTTCTTCTATTTCGGTGAGATAGGGTGATGCGTCGAACATGATTGGTGAGTTTTTGTAATGAAATTTTTTCACTGAAAAAATTTTGGCAGGAAAACAATGATGCCGACGACAAGTGCTGCTATGGCGGCCATCAAAACGCCGGCGGCGGCCAAGTCTTTCGCTTTTGCTATGCGACTGTCGATTTGTTTGTTACAAGCATAGTCGGCGAGTGTTTCGATGGCTGTATTTATCGCTTCCATAGCGAAAACCAGTCCGATGACGATGCAAATCGCTATCCATTCTGTCGTCGAAATACGAAATACGAATCCCAACGTGATCGCCATAATGGCGAGTATTGTATGAATTCGAGAGTTAGGTGTTTCATGTACGAGCACTTTTATTCCCCGAAACGCATATTTGAAGGACAAAATTCGCTTTTGAAAATAGGAATGCATAATTGTTTTTTGTGTGATTCACTGAACAAAGTTACGAGTTTCGTTGAGAAAAAGAAAAAACATTGCCTGAGAATGCCAATAATTGATCATGCAAAATAAAATTATTTGTAGATTTTTTTGCTTTTCTGAACGGCTCTTTTAAACAAGCTATTGGTTATCGTTGTTTAAAGAAGAATTTAATATTTTTGTAATCCGTATATTTGAAGACATTCAAGTTGTGTTTAAGGCATTCAGACATATCGACAATAAATCCTATCGCCCGGTATTCGGAGCATCGGATATTTTCAAATTTATCGGTCCGGGTTTGTTGGTAACCGTTGGATTCATCGATCCGGGCAACTGGGCTTCCAATTTGGCCGCCGGTTCCAATTTTGGATATTCGCTTTTGTGGATGGTAACGCTGTCCACAATCATGCTTATTTTGCTGCAGCATAATGTGGCGCATTTGGGTATTGCCACAGGTTTGTGTTTATCGGAGGCTGCTGCTATTCATCTGAAACCGGTTTACTCCAAGTTTGTACTGGGTTCGGCTATGTTGGCATCGGTATCTACTTCGTTGGCCGAAATTTTGGGCGGAAGCATTGCCTTGAACATGCTTTTCGATGTCCCCATTCGAGCAGGAGCTGTTCTGGTGACGATATTTGTGCTCATCATGCTTTTTACGAACTCATATCGCGTAATCGAAAAATGGATTATTGGTTTTGTTTCGATCATTGGATTGTCGTTTTTGTATGAATTGTCGTTAGTCGATATCAATTGGAATTCGGCTCTTGTGGGTTGGGTGACACCAAGTTTCCCTGAAAATTCGATGTTGATTATTATGAGTGTGTTGGGTGCGGTTGTGATGCCACATAACCTTTTTCTGCATTCCGAAATCATCCAAAGCCGCCAATGGAACTTGAAAGATGAAAAAATAATCAATAAACAGCTGAAATACGAATTTTTTGACACACTGTTTTCCATGCTCATTGGTTGGGCAATCAACAGTGCCATGATTTTGTTGGCGGCGGCCACTTTTTTCGAAACCAAAACTCCGGTTACCGAATTGCAGCAGGCCAATCATTTACTGACACCGTTGGTAGGAAAAAATGCTTCGGTAGTTTTTGCAGTGGCTTTGCTGTTCTCGGGAATTTCTTCTACACTCACGTCGGGGATGGCGGGTGCAAGCATTTTTGCAGGAATGTATAAGGAACCTTACGATATGAAAGACAATCACTCGCGATTAGGGGTTCTTATTTCTTTGGTGCTCGCTGTGTGTGTCATTTTCTTTATCTCTGATCCTTTTCAGGGACTTATTGTTTCGCAAATGCTGTTGAGTGTCCAACTGCCGTTTACGATTTTCACGCAGGTGAGGCTCACTTCATCCGAAAAGGTGATGGGAAAGTACAAAAATTCCACTTTATCGAAAATTGTTCTTTATTTGCTCGGATCGATTGTGACGATTTTAAACGTGATGCTTTTTGTCAGTTTTTTCAGATAGGGAAAATTTGCTTTCCATCGATTTGAAAGTAGGGCCGAAGTGATAAGTATGTGAGTAATATAAATCGATTACAATTTGTTTTTGGTGATGTGATTGCATTATTTTTTCGTTCCACTGTGTAAAAACCATTCAAATTTGTCCGCTAATACGCTAACATTGTTTATCTTTGTGATGAAAAAACAACGCATTGTTTTTCGGTTATGTCGCAGTTTTGTCCGATTTGTCAAAAATCAAAATCCGAAGATGAATTATTTTGTCCCGATTGTTCGAAGAAAATTCAACGTGACTTCGAAATAGATTTGTTTCGGCCGGATAATTCCGAGTATGGAATTGATCGTTCGTCGATGATTGTCGAAGATGTTGAGACGGTATATTGCGAGAATAGTCATAAGATGCCAACATCAGAGACTCTTTCCCCAGAAACTAACAACGATATTGTTGAGGGGAAAAAATCTTCTCGAAGAATGGGAACCATATTTGTGTGGATTATCTCTTTTATTCTATTATCAGGAGGCTCTTTTGCGATATATACGTATTACGTTAAAGGTCTGAATCTTGATCGTTCGGAATGGGAAAACGCGCAACGACAAAATACAGTGAGCGCTTATGTGTCGTATATGAATCAGTTTCCAAAAGGGAAACATTTTGCCGAAGCTTTGTCGAAAATGCAGCAGTTGAAGGAGAAAGAAGCGAAGGCATGGGATAACTTAAGAAAGTCAGACAACGAGGCAGAATTTCATGCATTTTTAAAGTCGTTTCCAAAAAGCCCATACAAATCATTGGTACTCAATCGACTTGACTCGTTGAGATGGCGGTCCGCACTCAATGCCAACACCGTGCAGTCTTATTACGATTACATGGTTTCGTCGGACAGCGGTGAATTGCCGGGTATTTTTTACAACGATGCCCAAAAACGCTATGAAATGCTTTTTCAGTCCTATCCGGTAGATTCTGCCGAATACAATTCGATTCGGATGACAATGGATGCCTTTTTTGTGGCACTTTCGAATGTCGATTACAACAAAATGAAAGAAACGCTTGCTCCCAGAATCTTCCGCTTTTTCGATTCAGGAACAATTTCGCGTGAAAAGTTGATGGGAGAGCTGGTTGTGGCAGGGTCAAAAACTTCAAAACCAACTATCAAGTTTGTTCCCGACATTGCGGCTTTGCAGTACCAAAAAACGTTCAACGGGCATTATAAAACCAATATTCCGCTGACTAAAACATATATCGACAACAAAGGCAATTCGGTAACCCAATATGGTTACATCATTCATGCCGAATTGGATGAAATGTTTCGTATTATCGGAATTTTCGAAACAAAACCTTATATCGACGCACCCTAAATTTTGAGGTTGCAATTTTTTGCTAAAGGTGAAGAATGAAATTTGAGTTAACATCAGAATACAAACCAACCGGCGATCAGCCGGAGGCCATAAAAGCGCTGGTAGAAGGCTTGCGGAATAAAGTTCCGTACCAAACGCTGTTGGGTGTTACGGGTTCGGGCAAAACTTTTACGATAGCCAACGTCATTGCGCAAATCAACAAGCCGACGCTGGTCATCAGTCACAACAAAACGCTTGCCGCGCAACTCTACAGCGAGTTCAAGAGCTTTTTCCCGCACAATGCGGTGGAATATTATGTTTCGTACTACGATTATTATCAGCCCGAAGCCTACATCCCTTCCACCGACACGTATATCGAAAAAGATTTGTCCATCAACGCCGAAATCGAAAAACTGCGCCTTTCGGCCACGTCGGCATTGCTTTCCGGAAGAACCGACGTCATCGTGGTTTCGTCGGTTTCGTGCCTCTATGGCATTGGCAATCCCGAAGATTTCAATAAAGTAACCATCGACCTCAAAGTGGGGCAAAACCTGGTGCGCGATGTTTTTTTGCGGCAGCTTGTCGAAAGTCTGTATTCTCGCAACGAAACAGCCGAATACAATCGGGGCAATTTTCGGGTAAAAGGCGATACAGTGGATGTGTTTTTGGCTTATGACGATCAGATTATCCGCGTCATTTTTTGGGGTGACGAAATAGAAAGCATCGAAATGGTTGATCCGTTGACGGGTGTCACGCTCGAGCAATTGGATGCTTATCGCATTTTTCCGGCAAATTTGTTCGTAACTACCAAGGAACGCATCTTTCGGGCGGTGGATGAAATTATGATCGATTTGGGCAAGCAGGTAGAGTTTTTTCAATCCATTGGTAAGCCACTCGAAGCCAAACGACTGTATGACAGGGTTACCTACGATGTGGAAATGATTAAGGAAATCGGGTATTGTTCGGGTATCGAAAACTATTCGCGTTACTTCGACGGACGACCGCCCGGAACGCGACCTTTCTGTCTGTTGGACTTTTTCCCGAAAGATTTTCTGACGGTCATCGATGAAAGTCACGTTACCATTCCGCAAATTCGTGCGATGTATGGCGGCGATCATTCGCGAAAAATCAACCTGGTGGAATATGGGTTCCGACTGCCGGCCGCCATCGACAATCGTCCACTCCGATTCGAAGAATTCGAAGCTATTGTGCCTGAGGTTATCTTCGTGAGTGCAACGCCCGCCGACTATGAGTTGGAAAAGTCGGAAGGAGTGGTGGTCGATCAGCTGATTCGTCCTACGGGTTTGCTTGATCCGCCTATCGAAGTGCGTCCCAGTCTGAATCAGATCGACGATTTGATGGAAGAGATACAGCAGCGGGTGGAACGAGACGAACGTGTGCTCGTGACGACCCTCACCAAACGTATGGCCGAAGAGCTGACGGATTATCTGACGAGTTTCAACGTTCGCTGCCGATATATTCATTCGGATGTGGAGACTTTGGAGCGCGTGAAGATTATGGACGATCTTCGGAATGGACTTTTCGATGTGCTTATCGGGGTGAACCTGTTGCGCGAAGGGCTCGATTTTCCTGAAGTTTCGCTTGTGGCCATACTCGATGCCGACAAAGAAGGT
This sequence comes from Seramator thermalis, assembly GCF_004138125.1. Lineage (GTDB taxonomy): Bacteria > Bacteroidota > Bacteroidia > Bacteroidales > Dysgonomonadaceae > Seramator > Seramator thermalis. Next base: position 317,764 of record NZ_RXHS01000001.1, on the reverse strand, counting down.
TTTTTGCGCTCCAATCGTTCGCTTACGCAAACAGCAGGACGTGCCGCAAGAAACGTGAACGGAAAGGTGATTTTTTATGCCGACAAAATAACTGAAAGCATGCGGCTTACCATCGACGAAACCAATCGCCGACGCGAAAAGCAGATGAAATATAACGAAGAACATGGCATTACGCCACAACCCATCGTCAAATCCAAATCGTCGGCTTTGGGGCAAAAGGCGGCTACCGTGGAACCGCATGCCTATGTCGAGCCCGACTATTATTCGCTCGTTGCCGAACCGGTACAACCGAATTATGCTTCGGAGGACGATTTGAAAAAACAAATCGAAAAAACACGCAAAGCGATGCTGGCTGCCGCCAAAAAACTCGAATTCCTGGAAGCTGCACAATTGCGCGATCAACTGATTATGTTGGAAGACAAATTGAAAGAAGAAGAAAAAATCAAACATCATACAAAATATTAAACATTATTCACATGAACGAGCAAACGAAAGAGTTTGACCAATCTCCGGAAACGGATTTTATTATGAAATCGGATATTGAAATAGCGCGTGAAACACCGTTGAAACGAATTAAAGATGTTGCCGAAGAGATCGGCATTCCACGCGAGGAGGTTATCAGTTATGGAAGGCATATGGCAAAGGTGCCATACGATCAGATAAATGATGACCATATTGCGAAAAGCAATTTGATATTGGTAACGGCCATCACTCCTACCAAAACCGGGGTGGGAAAAACAACCATTTCTATCGGATTGACACTCGGATTGAATCGTATCGGCAAAAAGGCTATCGTGGCTCTTCGAGAACCTTCATTAGGGCCTGTATTTGGTTTGAAAGGCGGAGCAGCAGGTGGTGGTTATTCTCAAGTTCTCCCGATGGAAAATATCAACCTTCACTTCACGGGCGATTTTCATGCCATTACTACCGCTCACAATACTATTTCCGCTTTGTTGGATAACTATATTTATCGCGTTCAGGGAACACAGGACGAACTGAAACAGGTGCTTTGGAAACGTGTGCTGGATGTGAATGATAGGAGTTTGCGTTATATTGTTACCGGTCTGGGGCAAGGCAATGGCGTTCCGCAGGAAAGTGGGTTCGACATAACGGCTGCTTCGGAGTTGATGGCAATTTTGTGCCTGGCTGAAAATGAGAAAGATCTTCGGCGTCGTATCGAAAACATTCTTTTGGGTTACAAACGAAGTGGCGAACCATTTACGGTGAAGGATTTGGGTGTTGCAGGCGCCATCACTGTATTGATGAAAGATGCATTAAATCCGAACCTTGTGCAGACAACCGAAAATACGGCGGCTTTTGTGCACGGCGGACCTTTTGCCAATATTGCACACGGTTGCAATTCGTTACTGGCCACAAAAATGGCGATGTCGTATGGTGAGTATGTGGTAACCGAAGCCGGTTTTGGTGCCGACCTGGGCGCCGAAAAGTTTTTCAACATAAAATGCAGGAAAAGCGGATTGCAGCCCAAAGCAACGGTAATCGTAGTTACTGCACAGGGATTGAAAATGCATGGCGGCACTCCCGAAAAACTGATTAAAAATCCCGATATGAAGGGGCTGAAAAAAGGTCTCGACAATTTGCAGCGCCATTTGATCAATTTGGCCGCATTTGGACAAACAACGGTCGTGGCATTTAACAAGTTTCATAACGATTCGGCAGAAGAAATTGCTGTGGTTCGGGATTTTTGTGAAAGAAAAGGTGTACGTTTTGCTTTATGCGAAGCATTCGAAAAAGGTGGCGCAGGCGCCGTGGAGTTGGCGAATGTTGTGGTAGATGTGGTAGAAAATTCTCCTTCCGGTCGTTTGCTGTTTACTTATGAGGATGATGATCCCATAGATCAGAAACTCGAAAAAGTAGCAATGGGAATTTATGGCGCACACGAAGTTTCGTTTGGCGAAAAGGCGCAAAAAATGCTCAAGCAAATCGAAGGAACTGCTCTCGAAAAGCTGCCTGTGTGCATTGCCAAAACGCAATATTCGTTCTCGGCCGATCCAACGGCTTATGGCGTAGCCAAAGGATTTTCATTCAAAATCAACGATCTGGTTATTAATCAGGGGGCGGAATTTATTGTTGCCATTGCGGGCGAAATGGTTCGCATGCCCGGTTTACCGGCCGATCCACAGGCAAAACGCATCGATTTGGTGAATGGTCAGGTGGAAGGACTGAGCTAAATTCTTCTATACTTTCCCCTTTCGAAAAATATCGTTTATTTCGACGATATTTTCGATTATCGTTTATTTCGACGATATTTTGATTTATCGTTTATTATTACGATATTTGAACCATGATAGCAATTATAAAAGGAGATATTGTTTCGTCCCGGAAAATGGATAATCCTGAAGTTTGGCTATTGCCACTGAAAGAATTATTCGATAAGTGGGGTGAAACGCCCGCGCAATGGGAGTTGGTTTGGGGAGATTCTTTTCAACTCGAAGTAGACCAACCTGCCGAAGTATTGTTCAAAGCTTTGTCCATTAAAGCTTTGATAAAAAAGACAATGCCTAAAAATAAAAATAAAAAAGCAAGCGATATCGATGTGAGAATGGCAATTGGTCTTGGCGAAAAAAATTATTCCGGCAAGCGTATTTCTGAAAGTAACGGGGAAGCCTTTATAAATGCGGGAGAGAAATTTGAAGAACTTGAAAGAGAAAAAGTTAATTTACTTATAAAAAGTCCTTGGAGAGATTTCGATGATGAAATGAATCTTTACTTAAGATTAATATCTATTTTTATGGATAATTGGACCATCGCTTCTGCCGAATTGATGGAGATGGTGTTGAAATATCCGGATCGGAAACAGAATGAAATAGGTAAAATGCTTGATATCAAGCAAAACTCTGTGAGTGGAAGGTGGAAAAGAGCAAGAATAGACGAAATATTGGCTGTGGAACAAGTTTACCGGCGAAAATTGAATAAATTGATGATTTAAGTGGAATTTGTCAGACTGATTTTGGCTCATTTAATCGGCGATTTTGTTTTACAATCGAAGTCGTGGGTAGACGAAAAGGAAAAATTGGGGTTTAGATCCTCGAAAATTTACTTTCACGGATTCATTCATGGGGTCTTGGTACTGTTGGTTCTGTGGAATCTTTCTTATTGGGCCTTGGCGCTTGTCATTGCGATCATTCATGTTGTGATAGATTTGATGAAACAGCATTTTCAGAAAGAAAACAGTAAATCGCGCTGGTTTTTGATTGATCAGTCGTTGCATCTCGTAAGTATTTTTGCACTATGGTTTTTGTTTTTCTATCCAAATCTCTCTCTGACTTTTATTTTCGAAAATAATCTGTTTTGGGTATATCTGACGGCAATTGTGTTTTTGACGGTTGCATGTGGCATTGCGATTCAACTAATGTTGGAAAATTGGACTAGTTATATAAACTTCTCAAAAGCGGAATCGTTGCCAAACGCCGGTAAATATATCGGCATTTTGGAAAGACTATTGGTCTTTACTTTTGTGATTTCAGGCCATTGGGATGCCATTGGTTTTTTAGTGGCCGCCAAATCTGTGTTTCGATTTGGTGATTTAAAAGATTCCGGAAATCGAAAGTTGACCGAATATATCCTTATCGGAACTTTGCTTAGTTTTGGTATCGCCATTGTTACGGGAATGATAGTGGTTGGTATAACCGCACAATTAAAATGATGCTTCGATGAAAAGAGTAGGGTTGATATTGTTATTGTTTCTGGCCACAGCTTCAGTTATCTTTGCAAAGCAAAAACCAATTTATACCCGGGATGATATCGCTATCTTCGACAGGTATGTGCAATATATCGAACCTTATCGCAACAAGCCGATGGAGGATGTATTGCAGGCTACTGCCGAATTTTTTCTTGAATCGCCGTATGTAGCCAATACACTTGAAGCTGCTGACGAAATATTGATTGTAAATCTGAGAGAGTTTGATTGCACGACTTTCGTGGAAAATGTAATTGCCTTATCGCTTGCTGCCCGAGGTGACGAATTGTCGTTTGATGCTTTCGTTGACGAACTTCGAAAAATTCGTTATCGAAATGGCATTATCGATGATTATTCTTCGCGTTTGCACTATACTTGTGACTGGGTTTTCGAAAACCAACGACGAGGAATCGTCGAAAATATCAGTCGCCAATTGGGTGGAACAAAAGATGTGCGCAAAATTCATTTTATGACATCGCATCGTGAGGCATACCGACAACTCGCGTCCGATGAACAGATGTTGCAGAAAATGTCGCTGCGCGAAAAAATAATCAACGATAGAGGCGGATTTTATTATCTTCCGAAGGACCGAATTTTGTCTCAATCGGACAAAATTCCGAATATGGCAATGATTGCATTCGTTACGTCGATTGACGGATTGGATGTTTCGCATGTGGCTTTTGCCTATCGACAGAATGGGAAACTGACCTTTATTCATGCATCGAGCGTCGCGAAAAAAGTAATCATTCAACCAGCAACGCTGAGTGAATACTGTGCTTCACAAAAACAGTGCAAGGGCGTGATGGTGATACAAATAAATAGCTGCCAAAAGAAATGATTAGTAGTGGATCCGATGATTTAGAATCTGCAGGGCATTCGAGGTAAAAGCATTCATCTTTTGTATTTCGGCGGGGTTCATTACCGGATGAATTTGTTCGAGGGGCAAATCGGTCGGGATGAGTAGATATCGTTTCTTCTTGTTTTCGAAAAATTTTCGTACCCATACCAAACTGTGTTGCACCGTATCTATGGTTACCAATGAATTATCGTCGACTTTACTGATTGTTATTTCGGCAATCATGCCGCCATCGGTATTCGACTTCTGCTGATTGCTGATGAAATTTCCCAAAGAAAAAAAGACCACACTATTTATCCCATTTCGGGTGGAATCTGTCAAAATCGGTTGAATGACGTGAGGATGATGTCCTATGACAATGCGTACGCCATTTCGTTTCAGGAATTCGGTCAATTTCAATTGTTCGGCAGTAGGGTAGGTTTGGTATTCTTCGCCCCAATGCATAACGGCAATGATGATATCGGGGTGGTAAAGATTTGCCATTTCGATATCGTTTCTCATTTGTATGGTATCGATCAGATTTACAATGAACGGAGGTTTCACTTCAATTCCGTTGGTATCGTAAACGTAATTGAGAAAAGCCATTCGAATGCCGTTGCGAATGAGGATGAGGGGATATTGCAACGAGCGGCTCTCGGAAGAAGAAAAGGTTCCGGTATGTTTTATTCCGAAAGAATCCAGTACGTCGATAGTCCTTTTCAATCCTTTGCTTCCCTTGTCCGCTGCATGATTATTGGCCTGAACGAACAGATTGAAGCCCGCTTCTCGCAAGGCAAGTGCAAACTCGTCCGGCGAACTGAATGTGGGATAGCCCGTATAAGGCTTTCCTGCAAGCACGGTTTCGAAATTAACACAAGCTAAATCCGCACTTGAGATGCGACTTTTTACCAATTCGAAACAATCGTCATACCGATAACTTCCTCTTTCGTTCCATGCAGATTCCACTTGTGGCATATGCTGCATGGCATCGCCTGCAAAAAGAAGTTTCACCTCTTTTTTCTGTGCGAAACACGCATAAAATGCGACCGACAGAAAACATGAAACAACAAGGCGTCGAAGCGTCATTTTGAATCTTGGTTAGTGCGACGAAGCAATTGACTTGCCCGGCTTCAGCGTATTGTTATACAACGATTTGTCGTTAAGCACTTCTACCGCCTTTTGGTAAGCCTTGTCGTTTTGCAGTGTGTGAATGAGAACGCCTTTCTCGAAATAATAGCGCCGAATGATTTCGTTGGTGATGACATCCTTAATCGATTCCTTAAATAATTCGAGGTCGCGATCCAAATCCGGGACGAGTTTAGCTTTGAGTGCCTGAAATTCGGCGGATGCTACATCCATGTACCCTTCAAATTTCATTACCTCTTCAAGATTGCGAAGCGAATGCGCGCTCATTTGATCGTATTTGAAATCTTTTTTCGATTTAACAAATTGCTTGAAAGCTTCGTAATCGGCATCCGTGAGCGAAAATTTGTCGGGAGAATCAATTTGAGAATGTTTCAGTACCCAATCTGTCACGAAATCGAACACAACGTTTTGAGTAATCAAGTAATAAGTAATGGTTCCCGGTTTGTCTTCGGCAATTATAAAATCGGGATTGATTCCGCCACCATCGCGAACCTCACGTCCGTTTCGAGTGTAAAATACATTTGTCAGACTGTCAGGCACGCGGGCGACGCTTCCGTCGGGATTCCGATGTGAATAGTCGAGCACCTGAATGCAACGTCTGCTCGGAATGTAATATTTGGCAGTCGTGATTTTCAGATTTCCATTATAAGGCAGCATGCGGGTTGTTTGGACCAAACCCTTTCCGAATGTTCGGTTACCGATAATCACTCCGCGATCGAGATCTTGCATCGAACCGGCAAGAATTTCCGATGCCGAAGCAGAGCTGGTATCGGTGAGCACGGCAATCGGAATAAGTGTATCAATGGGTTGTTCGGATGTTTTGTAGGTGCGATCCCATTGTTTGATTTTTCCTTTGGTGGAAACAATTTCCTGATCTTTCGGAATAAAAAGATTGGCAATACTTACTGCCTCTTCCAAAATTCCGCCACCATTGCCTCGTAAATCGATGATGAGCGATTGAGCCCCTTTATCTTTCAAGTCGAGAAACGCTTTACGAAATTCTTTCGAACTGTTTTCGGTGAAACCCGAAAAATGGATGTATCCTGTTCCACTATCGTTTATTGCCGAATAGGTTACGGGATTGATCGTAATTTTTTCGCGAACGACTTTTATGGTACGTGGTTTGTTTTCGCCGGGTCTTTGGATGAGTAGTGTAACTGTTGTTCCGGGAGTGCCTTTGAGTTTATCGCTAACATCCTTAACGTTTGCTTTGCGCATATCTATGCCATCAATTTCAAGTATGGCATCGGCAGCTTTCAGTCCACTTTTTGCCGCGGGCATATTTTCGTAAGGTTGATTGATGATGACCTGCCCGTTGTTGTATGAAATCACGGCTCCAATTCCGGCATATTCGCCCGTAGTGAGCATGCGCAAATCGTCCATGTTATTTTCTGCATAGTATTCAGTATATGGATCGAGTCCGGCAAGCGTATTTTCGATGACGCTCTGCATCATTTTGTCCGTAGGAATACTATCCACATAGAACATGTGCAATTCTTTGAATACGGAATTGAAGATGTCAAGGTTTTTATTGATGTCGAAATAACGTTGATTGTCATTCTTGGGGGAGGTTTGAGCTGATATGTTGCATAAGAATGCAGAAAAAAGCAGCATCAAAAAGATCTTCTTCATATTATGTTGCAAAATTGTATTGTTAAATTCTACACAAAGAAACGAATTTTTTGCGAATAGATGCACCGCGTATTGTTATATGTTTTTAAAAGTGGCTCTCGATTGTGGAATTTCGTATCTTTCCTCTATAAATCACGCTTGGAAATACCTCTTTTTTCATGTACTTTTGCGAAAGAATAAGCTAATGATATGTCTCGTTTTTTTCGACATCTTTTACTCCCTGGATTCATCGGATTGGTCATTTTTGTTTTGACCTGTTTGCTGACACCCAATGAAATACCTGAAATGCCCGATGTAATACCTTGGGACAAACTTGCGCATTTTGGTATGTTTTTCGTTTTATCGGTTGTTTGCTATTACGATTACTTTCAACTCAATGACGGAAATGTGCGAAAAGGTCGATGGATTTTTTGGGGATTTGTAATTCCTGTGCTTTATGGAGCGGCAATCGAATTGTTGCAAAAATATGTTTTTACCAGTAGAAGTGCCGATATTGTTGATTTTCTTTCCGATATGATCGGATCCGTTGTTGCTTCCATCCTTTCGATTTATATTCTCGATCGGAAACAAAAGGCGAAAAAAAGTTTACCTTTGCAACAAAACCTTCGATAACAATAAACTGCCTAAAAACTACTCAAATGAAATACGAAGATCTTAAAATTTTAGACGAACTTCGCGAAAAGGGAAGTATCACCGAAGAAGAATTTCAGCGCGAAAAAGCGAAAATTCTTAATGAACAATATAATAGTGCTGATGGGGAAAGAGCGTTCAAAAAACCTCTTTTCGATTTGGAAGAAAACACCTATCTCATGCTTATGCATTTATCGCAGTTGGCAGGATTGGTGGTACCGTTGATTGGTTTTATTATTCCTGTCGTTCTGTGGCTTACGAACAAAGATGTAAACGAAAAGGTAAATATTAACGGACGGAATATTCTAAATTTCATGATAAGTTATACGATATATGCCGTAATCTTGTGCATTACCATTATTGGGATTCCATTGGCAGTGATTTTGGGAATAGTTTACGTGGTTTTCGTCATCGTTGCTTCCATCAAAGCCAACAACGGCGAAAGTTGGAAATATCCGATGACGATCGAATTTATTAAATAAACATGACTGAAGAATTACTGGTAAAATATACAGATGTTGTTTTGAATCGTGAAGAAAATACTATTCTCCGCGATGTGAATTTTTCAGTAGTGAGAGGTGATTTTCTGTATATCATCGGGAAAGTAGGATCCGGAAAGAGTACATTACTGAAAAGTATTTATGCCGAAATACCTATCATGTCGGGCGATGCGCAGGTTTTTGAATATCAGTTGCAAAAAATAAAACGCAATCAAATCCCTTATTTGCGACGAAAAATCGGTATTGTATTTCAGGATTTTCAATTGCTCATCGATCGATCGGTAGAAAAGAATTTGGAGTTTGTGCTTCGTGCCACGGGTTGGAAAAACAAAAAGATGATCGAGGATCGCATTCACGAAGTGTTGGTGCAGGTAGGCATGCAAAACAAAACCTACAAAATGCCGCACGAACTGTCGGGTGGAGAACAGCAACGCATTGTGATAGCCCGAGCCTTGCTCAATTCCCCTCCGTTGATTTTGGCCGACGAACCAACAGGGAATCTTGATCCCGAAACGGGAAGCCAGATCGTTGCCTTGTTGCAGTCGATTTCCGAAAAAGGTACCGCCGTTATCATGTCCACCCACAATTATTCGATTGTGCAAACATTTCCGGGAAAAATTATGCGGTGCGAAAACAGGCATTTGATTGATATGAGTGAACCCCAACAAACATCATGATGATGAAACGAAGAAATTTTATTCGGACCCTTGGCATGGGTATGATTGCTGCAGGTGTAGGTGTAACAGGATCAGCAACTGCCGAAAATCTTTTTTATTCAACCAAAAACAAGTTGCCTCGTTGGCGCGGTTTTAATCTGCTCGACTACTTTTCTCCCTACAGAGAAGCCGGTTCGGTAACCACCGACGAAGATTTGAAATGGATGGCCGACTGGGGTTTCGATTTTGTGCGTCTTCCCATAGCTTATCCGCGATACATTATTTTTGATCCGTCTCGAGATATTACGCCCGATGATGTACTTCATTTCGACGAAAAGGAAATAGACAATATTCAGTCGTTGGTTGAAAAGGCAAATGGTTACGGATTGCACGTGAGCTTAAACCTGCACCGAGCGCCGGGTTTTTGTGTAAATGCGGGATTTAATGAACCGTATAATCTGTGGAAGGATAAGGAAGCGCAGGAAGCTTTCTATGAGCACTGGAGCATGTGGGCCAAACGATTCAAGCATCTTTCGCCTCGAGAAATAAGTTTTGATTTGGTGAATGAACCTTGTCTGCGTGAAGATATGAACGATCAACACTCACAGAGAGGTCCTGTTCCCGGTCAGCTTTATCGCGAAGTGGCTCAAAAATCCTTGAATGCCATACGTCAGCATAATCCTCAGCATCTGGTTATTGCCGATGGGAATAACGTGGGAAACGATCCTATCCCGGAGATTTTCGACCTCGATATCGGACAAAGTTGTCGGGGATACTATCCTCATTATATTTCACATTATCGGGCTCCGTGGGTATGGAAAAATCCGGATGAGGCTCCCAAACCGGTATGGCCGGGCGTAATTGACGGAAAATATTTCAATAGAAAAATCCTTGAAGAGTTTTATGCCCCTTGGATTGATGCCGTGAATAAGGGTGTTGGCGTACATTGTGGTGAATGTGGTTGTTGGAAAGAAACACCTCATGAAGTATTTTTAGCTTGGTTTGAGGATGTACTCGATATCCTTACTCAGCATGGAATAGGTTATGCGCTTTGGAATTTTCGGGGCGATTTCGGTATTCTCGATTCCGGCCGGAAAGATGTGAAATATGAAGATTGGTATGGACATCGACTTGACCGCGAATTATTAACTCTCCTAAGAAAGTATTAGATAGTTAAAAGGGCTATTTATTGCATTGTATGATATTGTTATCCTCAATTACTTTAGAAATTCTTAAGAAATCAGGTGCAAAATATAGCAAGGTGGATAAACTTTAAATAAGTTGAGGGCTAACTTTATTCTTTTTAGACAAAACTCTAAAATGAGGTTTTAATTGTGCTAAAATGTGGGATAAGGATCAGAAATTGGAAATCATAACTATTGAACAATTTGAAAATCTCTATTTACAACAAGCTCCAAAATTGATTTTTTATGCTCGAAAATTTGTAGATAATGTTGTTGCCGAAGATATTGTCCACGATATATTTTTGAAACTTTGGCACGAAAAACCGGAGATTGATTTTCGTGAAGAGGATAATCCGTATCTTTTTCGTATGGTTCGGAATGCCTGTTATGATTTTCTCAAACATAAAGCGGTGGAAGAAAGTTTTGTAGACAAAGCGTTTAATGAGTTGAAAATGGAAGAATTGGAGTGGAACGATTCTTACGAAACTTTTCTTGATCAAGAAGAGAACATAAATGCTGTTTATACTATTATTGACCGGCTTCCTCCAAAATGCAAAGAGATCTTTGTAAAAGCTTATTTAGAAGAACAAAAGCATTCCGATATTGCTACTCAACTTAATATCTCTGTAAGAACGGTAGACACACAGGTTTATAAGGCTTTAAAAATAATCCGTGACCATTTAATACCGGTTTTGGTTTTAATATTTCCTCTTTTTTGGTAATATTTTGTAAATTTCTTCGAAAAAAGAATACGTAATTTCTTTTTTTTAATCGTATATATTCAAAGCGGGTAGTATCCGGATAAAGGAAGCGACTAAAATTAGTGAGTAGATATTTCGAGTTAAATGAAAGATATACAACAAATTATTATCCATGTGTTACAAAATGATGTTTCGGAAGAAGAAATGGCTTTTTTTTCCGAATGGTTTCATTCTTCATCCGAAAACAAAGATTTGTTTTTTCAGTTAAAAGATATATATGATCATCGAAAGGGTGGTTTGATGCCTGATAGCAAGGAAACGAAAGTAAGTTGGAACAGGCTCATGAATAAATTGGAGAATAATCCCCAACACATCTTTCAATCCACAACTACAAGAAATAAGCGTGTAAAATTGAATCGATGGCAAGCAGTTGCCGCTATTTTTGCAGGGTTATTGATTATCGGCGCTTCGTTGTTTTATGGCCGTATGAAACAAAATTCCGTATGGGTTGAAGTGCGGACAACCTCTTCTGATCAAGTTCAACTTGTTCAACTGCCTGACGGTTCCACGGTGCAATTGAATGTATCTTCTTTTCTGAAATATCCAAAAAGATTTACAGGGAAAAAGCGCCAAGTTTACCTTGATGGGGAGGCCATATTTGATGTGAAAAACGACGGAAGGTCTTTTGAGGTGCAAAGCGACAAACAACAAATCGTTGTGTTGGGAACGCAATTTAATGTGATGGATTATTCTGTCGATGCTTTTGCCGCTACAACATTGATAAAAGGGAAGATAGAATTGAAAACCTTTGATGCATCGCATACCGTAAAAAACCGCATGGTATTAACGCCGAAGCAGCAAGTGCTGTTGGATAAGAATACCAGCTATGTAACGCTCAGAGATGTCAATCCCGATGATATCTTATCATGGACAACAGGAACGTATTCTTTTGAAGACGTACCGTTAGAACAAATTACGGGACGTTTGGAAAAGGTGTATGATGTAACCGTTGTTATTCCGGACGAAAAAAGTCGAAAAGAAAAATACACCGGTAAATTTTCTTCATCACAAACTATAGAGGAAATTATACAGATCATCAATTTTAAAGGACAATTCGAGTATCGTTTTCGAAATGATACGATCGTTTTGCAAAGAAAGTGACCGAGAATAATATTGTTGAATTTTATAAAATCAAATTGCTATGGGAAAGACATAAGAAGAAAAAAAGAATCGGGAATAGCAAGGCTGATTACCCGATTCAAGGAGCGTTTTTAATCAAATGAATCAATGACCGTTCCTCCACGTCTGCAAACTGTCGGAACGGTTGTGTATAACTCAATCAAAAACACACAAATATATGAATAAATTACGAATCTTACTTAAGTTTCCATCAAGGGACGTATTTTTGACTATGAAATGTATTATCGCCTTTTTGCTGATAGGCATGTGTAATGCTTTTGCCGCAGGATATGCACAAAGCGAAAAAATAACCGTTAAAGCAAATGATGCCACCCTTAAAGAAGTGATATCCATTATCGAAAAACAGTCGGACTACACTTTTTTCTATCAAAATGAGGATGTCGATCATTCGCTTCGTTTTAATGTCGATTTAAAAAATCAAGATATTAAAGAGATCCTTGATCAATTGGTCACTAACACATCCCTTTCCTACAGAATATCGGGAAAATATATTTTTCTCGAAAAAACAGCAAAGGGAAATAGCGTTCAACAGCAGCAAAATAGAAGAACGATAACCGGTCGTGTTTACGATACGAAAGGAGAGTTGTTGATAGGAGTCAACGTTGTTGAAGTGGGTACCACTAATGGTACCGTTACCGATGTAAATGGAACGTATCGTATTTCGGTGACTACTCCTAAACCGGTTTTAAAATTTACTTATATTGGTTTTAAAGAAAAAGAAGTACCTGTGGGCGGTGGAAATATTTTGGATATCCAATTAGAAGAGGATGTAAGTGAATTGCAAGAAGTAGTAGTAGTTGGCCATGGGACGCAAAAAAAGGTTTCTGTTGTAGGTTCAATTACGACAATTAAACCGGAAGAATTGCAAATAGGGACAACTCGTTCTATCAGTAACAATCTGGCAGGACAACTGGCCGGAATTATTGGTGTACAAAGATCAGGTGAACCGGGTTACGATAATTCTCAATTTTGGATTCGGGGAATTTCTTCTTTTGCAGGGAACAATAACCCTTTGATATTGGTAGATGGTATAGAGCGTTCATTAAATAATATCGATCCTGCCGAGATTGAGTCGTTTTCGATTTTAAAAGATGCGGCAGCAAGTGCTGTATATGGTGTTAGAGGTGCTAATGGGGTAATTATCATTACGACGAAAAGGGGTCAAATTGGAAAACCAGCTATAAATGTGAGAGTGGAGCAAGCGGCTACTGCATTAGGGAAATTGCCCACTTTTATCGGCTCGACCGAATATTTGTCACTTTTAAATGAAATTGCAATTGATGAAGGAAAACCTATTCGGTATCCTGAAGAAGTTATAGAAAAATATCGTACCGGTGAGGATCCGGATTTGTATCCGAATGTGAATTGGATTGATGCTATTACAGATGACTTTGGATATAACACAAGGGCAAATTTGACTGTTTCTGGAGGAAGCGATGTACTGCGTTATTCGTTAGTTACGTCTTACTACGGAGAAAAAGGGATTATTGCTCGAGATAAAAGGCAAGAGTGGGACTCTTCATCAAGGTTAAATCGGTACAATGTCCGCTCAAATGTCGATGTAAATATTACACCTACCACTTTATTCCGTGTGAATATTGGAGGGTATCTGCAAGAAAGAGTCAGATCTCCTCAGAGCGTAGATGATTTATTCGGTTTGGCTTTTGATACCCCTCCATTTGTTCATCCGCCAATTTATTCTTCGGGTGAAATTCCTGTTGTTCCTGAAAGAGCTAATCCATGGGCATTGGCTACTCAATTGGGATACGAAACTTTCAGTCATAATCAAATCGAATCTTCTGCTTCCATGGAACAAGATCTCAAATTCTTGTTGCCGGGTTTAAAAGCCCGAATTTTATTCTCTTTCGATCGTTATTCCGGAAATGGTGTTCAACGGAGTAAATCTCCGGATTATTATAATCCTGCAGTGGGAAGAAAAGACGATGGCTCTTTAGATCTTGTCATCTATCGGTATGGACAATCATTTTTAGGTCATAGTACCTCTGCCGAATGGGGGAATAAAAGCACTTACCTGGAAGGTTCTTTGAATTATGATCAAATTTTCGATGAAAAACACGCTATCGGACTAATGTTTTTATATAATCAACGAAGTTTTGAGGATGGGAGTGCCTTACCTTATAGAAATCAAGGAATAGCTGCGAGGGCATCTTATACCTTCGATAATAAATATGTGGGTGAATTTAATTTTGGATATAATGGTTCGGAAAATTTTGCGAAAGGGCATCGATTCGGTTTTTTCCCTTCATTGGCAGTAGGATGGATTTTGTCTGAAGAAGCTTTTATGGAACCCTATAGAAATACTTTTTCCAAAATAAAATTAAGAGCTTCCTATGGATTGGTTGGAAATGATCAATTGGGCCAGAATAGGGGAGATTATCGTTTTGCCTATTTGACAACGATTGGAGATACCGGAGGATATAGTTGGGGTGTAGACAATGATTATGGGCGTTCCGGTCGTTGGGAAGGACAGGTAGGTGTGCAGAATCTTACCTGGGAAAAAGTGAAAAAGGCAAATGTGGGTGTAGAATTAGGTTTATGGAATAGCATCGAGTTACAGTTTGATGCTTTTAAGGATCATCGTTATGATATATTCATGCAGCGAAGGACTATTCCTGCTTCGGCCGGATTTATTCAAACACCGTTTGCTAATTATGGAAAGGTAGATAATCGAGGGATAGACGTTTCATTAACAGCAAACAAACAAGTTACAAGAGATTTTCAGTTTGTAATGAGAGGTACGTTTACTTATGCTAAAAACGAGATTACAGAGCAGGACGAGCCTTTGGGTGTAATCGGTACCAACCGGTCTCGGACAGGACATCCGATAGGTCAGATATTTGGATTGATTGATGACGGCCTTTTTACGGATGACGATTTCGTTACAAATGAAAGCGGTGAATTGGAATTAGCTCCGGGCATACCTAAGCATACATTCGCACCGGTAAGACCGGGTGATATCAAATATAAAGACATCAATGATGACGGAGTAATCAATTCATTAGATGAATGTCCTATTGGAGGCACTGTAGATCCGCAGATTGTATATGGGTTTGGTGCAAGTATATTGTACAAACAGATCGATTTCAGTTTCTTTTTTCAAGGGAATGGAAAAACGTATCGTGTAATTGGAGGCAATAATTTTATTCCGGGAAGCGGAGATGCTTCCATGGGAAATATTTATGACAATTATAAGGATCGATGGACTGTGGATAATCCATCCCAAGATGCATTTTGGCCGCGTTTATCGAGTTATAATCATGCCAATAATACCCAATCCTCAACGTGGTGGTTAAAAGATATGAGCATGTTGCGTTTAAAAAATATTGAAATAGGTTATAGTTTTCCCAAACAAACTGTATTGCCTAATTATATTAAAAGCGCGCGTATTTTTTTGGCGGGGTCTAATTTACTGCAATTTTCCAAATTCAAATTATGGGACCCGGAAATTGGTTTTTCTAATGGTTTAAGATATCCCATCATGAAATCGGCTTCCATAGGTTTAGAAATAGATTTTTAATACATAATATAAATCGAAAAATGATGAAATATTTAAAGAATATCCTGTTTTTTATAGTTGTTTTGTTGTTTTCAGCTTGCTCCGACTTTTTGGATAAAAAACCGGACGATATGTTAACACTAGAGATGGTTTTTGGCGATAAAACGCGAACAGAAGATTGGTTGGCTGGTGTTTATAATGCCATACCTGATCCATACTGGCGAGATATGTCACATCATGGTGTTGGACCTTTGGGGGATGATTTGGCACCATCAACCGGTTGGCAAAAATTTGGATGGGATGTAGTAGCAAAACAAATTGGAAATTGGAATCCGGCTTCCTATGATGGAGATAACAGGTGGGTAGATTTACCTAAAAGAATTCGAAGTGCTTTGATTTTTATTGATAATGTAAGGCCGAATGCAAAACAATTGGTTACCGAAGCTGAGGTAGAAAACATGAAAAATGAAGCACGTTTTTTAATTGCTTATTATTATACCCTGTTGCTTGAGAAGTATGGACCGGTTCCTTTTAACCCTAATCAAATATTGCCTACTGATGTTTCGCAGGAAGAATTACTGCTAGGCCAAACTCCTTACGATACCATTGTTAATTGGATTGATCAGGAATTAGTAAACTTATCGAAAGTACTGCCTGCTTCTTATACGGATAAAAAGAAATATGGTCGTGCAACTTCAATTATGTGTTTAGCCGTAAGAGCAAGAATGTTACTGTTTGCTGCTAGTCCCTTAGTTAACGGCAATCCTGATTATAAAGGTCATGTGAATTGGAAAGGTGAGGAATTATTTAATTCTACTTACGATCCCAACAAATGGAAACGGGCGGCTCAGGCGTGCAAAGAACTTATAGATGCCGCTCATGCAGCAGGTCATAAATTGTATTATGAGTATAATGGTGATGGAACAATAGATCCTTTTTTATCCTATCAAAACATGATGTTCAAAAAAGGAGACGTTAATCCTGAGATTTTATTCGCTAGACCCGGATGTGATTATACAAGTCTTGACAGACATGCTACCCCGAGAGGATGTGCGGGTAATGGTGGCTATGGAATAACCCAATCGTTGGTTGATGCATTTTTTATGGAAAACGGATTACCTCCCATTTTAGGTTATCAAGATGGCGATAAATCAAAACCCATTATAAATTCGGTTTCAGGATATAAAGAAAAAGGATTTTCAACAGAACCGGAAGTCAGAAAAACAAAATGGATAGAATGTCAAGGCGATCAACCCGGGAAAGAAGGGCAAGTAACGTTAGCAGGTACTTACAATATGTATTGTCATCGTGAACCACGATTTTATATTTCTGTGTTATATAACCGGGCGTGGTATCGTCAAGAGGGACGTACAACCCGTTTTCTCATTGGAGAATGGGATGGGGGACCAACACATGACGCACCTCAAAACGGATATTTGTTAAGAAAGATGGTGCACCCGGATCATAACTGTAGAACGAACATTTTTCCTTATAGACCCGGCATTCTTTATCGTTTGGGCGAAGCTTATTTGAATTATGCCGAGGCCCTTAATGAATCGGATCCCGGGAATCCGGATATTGTGAAATATTTGAATTTGATTCGTGAAAGAGCCGGTATTCCGACTTATGGTAACGGGGTAAATCAGATTCCTCTTCCACAAGGACAGGATGCCATGCGTGAAGCGATACACAGAGAACGTCGTGTTGAATTGAACTGCGAAGGATCAATACGGTGGAATGATATTCGCCGATGGAAAATGGGCAAGGAAACATTAGATGGAGATTTTTATGGGATGAATTACTTGGGAGAGAATTTAAGCGATGATGATAATGATCCCAAAGCATTTTTTGTTCGCAAACCCTATCAAAAACGTGTTTTCGAAAAACAAATGTACTGGTTTCCCGTACCGCAAGATGAAATGGATAAAAATCCGAATTTAACGCAAAATCCACTTTGGAAATAATGTTAGATTAGATGTTTCAAATATTTTGAAATTGACAGTAACAATCTTATTTTGTTTTTCGAGATTTTCAGCTCAACAGAAGACTTCAATCCATTCTGTTGAGCTGTTTTTATCAAACAATTTTAATTCTGAATATGCTTATATTTACTCTCTTACTTACAATTAATTATTCTTGGGCTTAACTCTTTTAAAATTTTACTATATTTTTTAACCGATATACTTGATACATCTATTACTAAATATAACCTTAAATATGGCTTTTTGTGCTATTTTTGTAGCATCTGTAAAGAACCATTTTAAATAATGACCAAACTTCATACCTTCATAATTGTTTTCGTGCTGGCGACGATTGATGTTTTTTCTCAAAAATATCCTGCAACTGAAATAAGGGCCGTGTGGCTTACTACCAACTATAATTTAGATTGGCCACGATCCAAATCGAGTGTTACGGCACAAAAGCGGGAAATTCAAGAAATTCTTGATCATCTTCGAAAAAACAATTTCAATACCATACTCTTTCAAACGAGGAATAGTGGTGAAGTGTTGTATAAATCGAACATCGAACCAATGTTTCGCAGTATTGCACAATCTCCCGGTAAAGAGTTTTTTGATCCCCTGAAATTTGTAATCGACGAATGCCACCGGCGAGGCATGGAGTGTCATGCGTGGCTCATTACTTATCCGCTTGGTTCTCGAAAACATCAAAACAGCCTGGGTGCAGCATCTGTAGTAAAAAAACACCGTAATATTGTAACTCTCTACAAAAATGGGTGGTATCTCGATCCCGGAAATCCTCAGACCGACGACTACCTCCTTTCCATTATTCGGGAAATTGTTTCGAATTATGATGTGGACGGTATTCATTTCGATTACATTCGTTATCCCGACCGTGCAGTGAAATTTACCGACGATGCAAGTTATCGTCGTTGGGGTAAAGGACAAGCTCGAGACGATTGGCGGCGGGAAAATATCAATCGATTTGTTGCCAAAGCATATGATCAGATAAAAAAGTTAAAACCATGGGTAATGGTGAGTAGTTCACCATTAGGGAGATACAAACCTTTGAATACAAACCCCAATGATACGTGGACAGCTTATTATAGTGTTTATCAGGATCCTGTTCAATGGCTCAATGCCGGCAAGCACGATGCCGTTTTTCCGATGATGTATTATCGTGACGGGTTGTTTTATCCATACCTCGATCAATGGATAGAAAACTCAAACGGACGTATTCTGGTCCCGGGATTGGGCGTTTATCAAATTCAAGATCTGGGTTGGCTTAGCAGCGATATAATTGATCAGATAGAATACGGCAGATCCAAAGCAGTATCGGGAAACGCTTTTTTCAGAGTGGAACATGTGTTGAATTACAATCACAACATCCTTCGTCAGTTGTCTGACAAATATTACAAATATCCTGCAAAAATGCCTCCGATGAGTTGGTTGTCAGATGAATTTCCGGAGGCTCCGTTCGATTTGACAGCAGAAAAAGTTGCTGCCGATTTTCAGCTTCGATGGAAAGTAAAAGATTCAGATCCGCGAATAACATTCAATGTGTATCGATGCAAATCAGACACTGTTGATATAACCGATGGCTCTAATCTGCTGGCGACAGGGTTGCGCGAACCTGTATTTATGTATCAACCACCCGAAGACGACAGCGCTTATTATTATTTTGTTACTTCGAGCAATTCATTTCATAATGAAAGTTCCGTAACAATACCGGCATTTTTTTGGCATTCAAAAACCGAGAAATAGAAATTATTTTCATTTTGCACTTCATATTTCATTCTAAATCGATATTTGCAATTTTTTGCACGAAATGTTGATAATTAAATAGATAAAAAGCAAGATGAATCGTTCAAAAAACATATTTTTGCAACATGGATGATGAAATCATAAAAAATAAGGTAAAAGAAATTTTTACCGAATATCTCACTCTGCACAAACATCGGAAAACGCCCGAACGATATGCCATTCTTGATCATATTTATTCGACCAAAGGGCATTTTGATATGGACTCGTTATACAATTCGATGATTGAAGAAAATTTCAGAGTGAGCCGGGCCACGCTATACAATACCATCGATTTGCTGCTCGAATGCGGATTGGTTGTCAAACATCAGTTTGGTGAAAATGTGTCGAAATATGAACGTGCCTATGGCAATGAAAATCACAATCACATTATTTGCACTTCGTGTGGACGTGTTTGGGAAACAAAAAACGGAGATCTTTTTACTCCGACACAGCAGAAAAAAATCAAAAAATTTACGGTTCATTATTACAGCATGTACATTTATGGCATTTGCAGTAAATGCAGTCATGCCAAAAAAATGGAATTACACCGTCTAAGTCAAGCGCAGCCGGAAAAAACAACCGGAGCGGATAAAAAGCAAAAAAAATCAAAGAAAAATGAAAGTTGATGTAATTTTAGGCCTTCAATGGGGAGATGAGGGCAAAGGGAAGATTGTGGATGTATTAACCCCGGATTATCAGATTGTTGCAAGGTTTCAAGGCGGCCCAAATGCCGGTCATACGCTCGAATTTGAAGGACAGAAATACATCCTGAAATCAATTCCTTCGGGTATTTTTCAGGAAGGGAAAATCAATGTGATAGGTAATGGCGTCGTGCTCGATCCAGCATTGTTTCGGCAGGAAGTTGATGCTCTCGAAGCATCCGGACACACACTTACCGATCGCCTTTTTATTTCAAAAAAAGCACATCTTATTTTACCGACTCATCGATTGCTTGATGCCGCAATGGAATCGTCGAAGGGCGATTCGAAAATTGGGACTACCGGCAAAGGAATAGGCCCGGCTTATACCGACAAAGTGAGTCGCAATGGTCTGCGTGTCGGTGACTTGTTTCATAATTTCGAAGAAAAATACCGAATCGCGATTGACCGACACAAACAGATGCTCTCGCAGTATCATTTCGAATACGATTTATCGGAACTCGAAGCTCAGTGGTTTGCCGGAATCGAAAAATTGAAAGAATTTACCATTATCGATGGAGAACACTTCATTAACAAATCTCTTTTGCAAGGTGACCGAATTTTAGCCGAAGGAGCACAAGGTTCGATGCTTGATGTCGATTTCGGATCATATCCATTTGTAACTTCCTCTAACACAATTAGCGCCGGTGCATGTATCGGATTGGGCGTTTCGCCACATACCATTGGCGAGGTGTACGGAGTTTTTAAAGCATATTGTACACGTGTGGGTAGCGGACCTTTTCCAACCGAATTGACAGATGAAACCGGCAATTTGCTTCGCGATCGCGGACACGAATACGGATCTGTTACCGGACGTCCACGGCGATGCGGATGGATTGATCTTGTTGCACTTCGATATACGGTAATGCTTAATGGAGTTACCAAACTGGTGATGATGAAAAGCGACGTACTCGATACTTTTGATACCATAAAAGCGTGTGTTTCGTATATTGTGAATGGTGAAGAAACGGAAGATTTGCCGTTCGATTTATCGGACAACATCGAGCCGGTTTGGGTAGAGTTACCCGGATGGGAAACCGATATGAGCCAAATGCAATCGGAGGATGAATTTCCTGAAGAATTTAACAACTATCTCACTTTTCTGGAGGATGAGCTGGGGGTTCCCATCAGCATCGTTTCTCTCGGGCCTGATAGAAAGCAAACAATCATACGGTAACAATACTATTGTGTTAAAGCCTGCTATTCCAATTCGTTTGGCATACAATTTGTTTTGAACTATTGTGTTAAATATACGTTCAATAATGCAAACTCAATAATTTAAAAAAATGATGACATTAATTTCTTTTCTCGCGAGTTTTTTGCCTTCGGGTGAAATCATATTGCAAGCAAATTACTACGGTAACGGGCAATCTTCCACACAGATGGGAGGAACAGTCCTGATCTGGATTCTTTTCGGGTTTATAGCTTTAGCCGGTTGGATTGTGCAGGCACAATTGCAAAGTCGATTTAAAAAATATTCTTCACTTTCGCTCCGAAATGGCATGACTGGAAAAGATGTTGCGGAAAAAATGCTTCATGATCACGGAATCTATGACGTGCAGGTGATTTCAACAAGGGGACATCTTACCGATCACTACAACCCGATGAATAAAACCATAAACCTGAGTGAACCGGTTTATTCCGGTACAAGTGTGGCAGCGGCCGCTGTTGCTGCACACGAAACAGGCCATGCCGTACAGCACGCCGTGAGTTATGCTCCGCTAAAAATGCGTTCGGCGTTGGTTCCTGTTATTTCGGCAACAAGTCGATGGGTGATGTGGGTAATTCTGTTGGGGATTATCATGTTGCAAACATTTCCGGCACTGTTATGGGTTGGAATTGCCATGTTTGCGCTTACAACCATATTTAGTTTTGTAACTTTGCCGGTCGAAAAAAATGCAACCAACAGAGCGCTCGCCTGGTTAAGCAATGCCGGCATTACAGATGTGAGTAATCAATCTCAGGCCGTAGATGCTTTACGTTGGGCAGGATATACTTATGTGGTCGCTGCTCTGGGTTCTCTGGCTACGTTGATCTATTATATTATGATTGCACTTGGGAGCAATCGAAGATAAAGATTCGATATTTGCAAAGCAGGAAAAGCATTGAATTTGCGTTTCATTTATCTTGCCAAATTGCCATTTTGTCATTTTGGCAATTTGGCAAGAATAAGAAATGAGCAAGATATTTGGGGTTTGTTTTTGTGCCGGAATCTCGGCGAGTAGAGTGATAGTTGATAAACAGATACAAAAGAATGAATTACGCCTTTTCCATTTTGGGCCTTACCTTAAATGTCAGTAATTTCCCATATTTCGATGATCGCTGTGTGGCCATTCCGTCCTTTTCAAGGGAATACTCATTCCACCGGTTGATTCGAGCCAATTATACAGTTCGTGATTCAACGACTTTATCGTATCCTGACAGGCAGGATCGGTGATAAGGTTGTGCATTTCGTCGGGATCGTTTTGCAGATCGTAAAATTCGTTTGTATCCCAAATACCGTGATACCGAATGTATTTGTAACGATCCGTTCGGATGCCGTGCATAGTTGGTGTTTGTGGAAATTCGTACTCCCAATAATATTCGTAAAAAATCTTGTCGCGCCAAGGTATATTTTTTCCGAGCAAAAGTGGTACGAACGATTCTCCCACCATTTGCGGAGCTTTTTCCAATCCTGCGCAGTGCATCAGGGTAGGGGCAATATCGACATTCTGAACCATTTTTTCGACGACTTCACCTCCCGGGAAAAGTCCGGGAGCCCAAACAAGCATCGGCACCCGTACCGATTCTTCATAAAACTGTCGTTTGTCGATCAATCCGTGTTCACCCCATGCAAAACCGTTGTCGCCCATGTAAATGACAATCGTATTTTTGTCCAGCCCGTTTTCAACGAGATAATCGAGCACGGCCCCGATACTTTCGTCCACTGATCGGAGCGTTTCGCAATAGTTGCGCACTTGCGTTTCCCAAGGTCTGCCGTGATAAGAATAATCAACCCCGTGCCAACTTTCACGCTGGTTTTTCACCCAGTTCGGCATCATGTTTTCACCATAGAAGTCTTTTCCCGATGCCGCTTTGCCGGTCAGGCTGTCTATGGTTGGAGGAGTCGTAATGCCGTATTTGGGCATATTGAACGAAGCCGGATAAACCAACGGTTTGTCCCGATAACATCCTTTGTGTCGTTTGGCAGGTTGAAAATTGTCGTGCACCCCTTTGTGCGAAAGGTACACCATGAAGGGTTGATGATTTTTGGTTTGTTGATCGATGAAATCGATGGCGTGTTGCGTAAGTAAGTCGGTAACATACACACTATCGGCGTATTGAATCCACTTGCCGTTTGTGTTCAGTCGCGGATTGTAATATTCGCCCTGACCTTTGAATGCTTCCCAATGATCGAATCCCGGTTGGGGATCGCCCGAATCGTTTCCCATGTGCCATTTTCCGAAAAATCCGGTGATATAACCGGCTTTCTGCAAATATTGCGGGAAAAATGTCAATCCATCGGGCAGGGGTGCCGTATTGTCAACGACTTTATGCGAATGCGAATACATTCCGGTGAGAATGGATGCGCGGCTGGGAGAGGATAGGGAAGTGGTTACGAACGCGTTTTTCATCCATGCGCCTTCGTGTGCCATTCTGTCCATCGATGGTGTTTGCAACCAGGGAATTTTCCCGACAAATCCCATATAATCGTAGCGATGATCATCGGAAAGGATGAACACGATGTTCATTTTTTTACCGTTTGTTTTTTCGCTGCTGTTCGATTTGTCGGCTTGTTGTGCCTGCATATTATGTCCTGCCAATGTAAGTGGTATGGACAAATAACCGAGAAACTTGTTGTTCATAATGAAAATTTATCGTTGTTTTAAATATTTGGCATCATTTCTCGTGGTTTATACTCAACGGAATAGAAATGAACTCCCAAATTTAAAAAAAATTCCGAGAAATTACATCTACCTTTGTAGCTGAAAAAAGAATTTATAGGGTAAATAATTTGTGAGTAAAACTTCTCGATATGGCCAATAAGTGCACGGTATTTTCATACTGCCGAACATTATTCACAAGCGAAGGAAACAAATGAAAGCTGCAATTCTACTGTAAAAAACAAAAACGATAAAATGTCCGGCCAAAGCAAGGCAGACCGAAACGAAGTGGGTCTGTTCATAATAAGCGGCAGAGTTCACCGATTTTTATTTTTGTATTTCGGAAGAAAAGTCTTTGCAACTTTACGAAAGAGATGTTGGTAATCGTCAACTAACTATAATTCCGGCCGGTATAATACGCCGGAAATAGCACATCGGATTGACAAAAAATATTCCCTAAAATCCGCAAGCAAAAAAATTAGAGAGGTCGTTTGGGTTGATTTCATCTTGTTTCTTCATTTTTTCATTCAATCCGATATAAACGCCTTGGCTTTTGAGCAAAGTAAGTAAAAAAATTATAGAAAAATTGAGCGACATTGCGCTATTTTTCATGTCAAGACATACCTCCCCCTGTCAGGTTTCCCAAGAGAGTTTTAATATACTGTTAATCAGGTAAATTGCAATTAATCGTACGGGCGGTCGGTGTAAAGCCGGAGCTTCCATTGACGACTCTGTCTGATCCATTTTCCGGCGACACAAATGAATTTGAATATAAAGCGTTTCATTCCTGATACGATAGAAATATCCGTAAATACGTCTGATACCTTTTTAATGATGTGGTTGTAGAAGTTTTTCATCATAGCTGTCAGAATCAGAAAAACTGTATTGCTATTCATTTCTGATGTGGGAAGGCGTCCCCGGCCAAAGTCGTTGTTTTGGATATCGAATACCTTTTCACTCGCCCCACGCATATTGTAATATTCGATAACCTCTTTTTCACTTGACGCATGATCATTGGTCAAAATGGAGCGATAAATAAAGCTATCTCCTGTAAACAGGTCTAACCGGGCATCATCTGACTGTTCCCGCATGACCACCAATCGATAATTTCGATCCTCAAAAAACCGGCGGAATGGAATTAAGGCTACTTCGTATGATTTATAATTGATTTCAACTTTTTCCCAATCGCTTATTTGGCATATCTGCTCAAACATACTTTCGGATTTGTTTGCCCGGATGTAGAATAGCTTACTGTGCCCGGAAACCGTATCAATAATATCTTTTGCATACGAACCGGCGTCCATGCGGGAACGATTAATCATTATCCCATTCTCTTCAATCAACTCATAAGCTCTTTCAAGTGTTTCATTCTGTGAGATCTTCACAGATTGGCGTTACCGTCACGGTTTTCAATGTACACGATCTTGTCGTTTATCGTGGCAACTCCCGGGAAGTAACCTGTCGTATGTTTATAGGTTCTTTTGGCGTCATATTTCTCATGCGCTATGATCTGATTGTCGTAATCAAAATCATACATTTTGCCCTTTGCTAGCTGTTTAGTCAATAGCAATGACTTGATGTTCAAATCATTCATCTTTTTATTGAAGTTGAATTGGTACTCTTTCCCACTTGAAGAGGTGATTGTTGTATTTTCGGTGGCCAACTCTTTTATCGCGCGAAGCAAGGTGTCCGGGCTGTCTACACGGTTGCCCGGTATATCTTCAAGGGTGGAACGTAAATGTTCCTGTACATCTTCTGCAACTTCACCGCCACAAAAGAACACCTCAAACCGGGTTCTAAAGAGCTCTCCGTATTGATAACCGGTCATGTTTCCGGTGCCGAGATGATTGTCAATAAGATCCGATAGACCGGATTTGTTAAATTCTTCATGAATAAAAGAAATTCCGGCAAATGGTGTGATTGTTTGAGAAACTTTTTGTAATTTCATCCTTCTGTAAGTTTTTCTTTTTTTTTGTTTGGTATCATAAAAACAGGTGAAATCTTACACATGGCAAAGCGTTTGATAAAATATTTCTTATCAGCGCTTTGCTTACTTAAAGGCGAAACTGGTTTGCGGATTTAAGGATTATCATAATCTCTGCACTGCCCGGCAGCATTGTTTGTCGCCTTATCTTAAGGGGACAGTTAGCTTTGGATTCCATCGGTAAATCGATAAATCATTGAATCGGTAATTTATCGAAGCTGAAATTGTGGCCGGCTGACGGTATTGAAAATGTGAATTAAAAATCACGAACGATTGGATGAAATATAATTTGTATATTTGGAGATATTTTATGACAAGATGAATAAAATTCGGATAGTTGAAATATCCGACGAACGTTGAGATACAAAATATTAAATTTCATTACGATATGAAAAACACGATTATTGGTGCTATTGCTGGAGATCTAATCGGTTCGATTTATGAATTTCACAATATCAGGACAGTCGATTTTCCTTCGTTCGACGAAAAATGTGATTTTACGGATGACTCGGTATTAACTATCGCTTTGGCTGATTGTATTTTACATCACAAGGATTTTGGCAAAAATATATGGGAATATGCAAAAAAATATCCCAACAGAGGTTATGGTGGAGGATTTATGCAATGGATTATCAGAGGGGATTTGAAGCCTTACGGTAGTTTCGGCAACGGATCGGCAATGCGTGTGAGTCCGGTTGGTTTTGCATATAACGATATCGATCCCGTTTTGTGTGTCGCAAGACAATCGGCTGAGGTTACAACAATCATCCAGAAGGAATTAAAGGAGCTCAAGCAATTGCGTCTGCCATTTTTTTATGCTCGCACCGGAAAAAGTAAAGCGTTTATCAAGGAATACATCTCCACAGCATTTGGTTACGACTTAAACAATACTGTTGAAAATTTGCGGAAAACCAATCAATTTGATGAAACCTGCCAGGGATCTGTACCACAAGCTGTAATTGTTTTTTTGGAAAGCACTGATTTCGAAAATGCCATTCGTTTAGCTATTTTGATTGGAGGCGACAGCGATACAATTGCCTGCATGACCGGCGGCATTGCAGCTGCATTTTATCGCGAAATTTCCGAAGAAATCATCCGGTTTGTTTCAAATAAATTGCCGACTGAGTTCAATGATTTGATAAAGGAATTTGATGAGAAATTCAGTTAAATTTTTTTTTCACAAACATCCAAAATAGAATGAAGGAAAAACTTGCAATCATCTTTTTGACAATGAGCCTGTCATTGACGGCAATGGCTCAAAAAAACGGTTTATCAAACCCAAACCGATATCTCGTACTATTCGGAACAGTTGCGGAAATCAAACGCATACATTAACGAGCGTTGCAAACTGGATATTTATTATCCGACAAATAAAAAAAATTTCGCAACTGTGGTATGGTTTCACGGTGGCGGACTGACCAGGGGAAACAAAGAAATTCCCGAAGCCTTGAAGAATAACGATTTTTGCGTGATTGGCGTGAATTATCGGCTTGCCCCGAGAGCCAAAGCTCCCGAATACATTGAAGATGCAGCAGAAGCAGTGGCTTGGGTTTTCCGGCACATCTCACAATTTGGAGGCGATACGACCAAAATATTTGTTTCGGGACATTCGGCCGGAGGTTACCTGACCTTGATGATTGGTCTGGACAAGCATTATCTGGCGAAATCCGGAATAGATGCCAACCGCATTGCGGGACTGATTCCGTTAAGCGGTCAGACGATTACTCATTTCACCATTCGCAACGAGCGCGGCATCAAGGATACGCAGCCACAGATAGATTCCCTTGCTCCGCTATGGCACGTGAGGGCAGATGCTCCGCCACTTTTGCTCATCACCGGCGACCGTGAGCAAGAAATGTTGGGCCGCTACGAAGAGAATGCCTATCTTGCTCGGATGATGAAACTAGTGGGCCATCAGCAAACCCAGTTGCTCGAACTGCAAGGTTACGGCCACGACATGACTTATCCGGCATTCCCGTTGGTTGTTCGCGAAGTCAAAAGGCTTTCTGTGAAGCAACATGAATGATTTGCGTTAAATATTGTATAGTGTGCCAATGTAAATAATTTGCTCGTGTGATGATATTCAAGAAAATTTGCGGGAATCAGCAGAAGAAATCTGCGTAAATCACCGAGAAAAATATACACCCGATACATAAAACGACCTATTTGTCAACCGCACTTACCGACTTGCCCACCGAAATATGATATCTTTGTGATTATAAATTCGGATGACTTATGCAGATTCCGCTGAACCGATTTGAGCAATATATAGACGAACCCATACTGAAACGTAGTTTTTAGTACTTCAAAAAAGGACATGTACACGAAACCGAAGAGATAATTCCCAGTGTGTACGAAGTCATTGTAGAAGGCATGGAAGATTATACAGGGTTATGAAAATAAAAAACATAACCCGAACCGTTTCAACGGTTTTAAACAACAAACGAACGAAGAAAATAAAATTATTGAACAAAATGGATGAATCCATTGAAACAATTTCATTAACCATCTAAGCCCACGATTTAAATCGTGGGTTATGAAAGAACGATAATAAAAACGGAATTTGAACGATATTGGTAAAACTATGAAACTATTACATACCTCCGATTGGCATTTAGGACGGACGCTTTATTCCAAAAAAGAACGACAGGAAGAGCATACGGCATTTTTAGCATGGTTGCTCGGAACGATTCAGGAAAATTCGATAGACCTGCTGATCATCGCAGGTGATGTATTCGACACGGCATCGCCGAGCAGTACGGCTCAAAAAATGTATTACGACTTTCTGATCAATGTGCGGAAAGCGGGTTGCGAAAATGTGATTGTAGTGGGTGGCAACCACGATTCGCCAAGTTTCCTGAATGCGCCCAAAGACATTTTGGCCGCACTGAACGTTACGGTCATTGGCAATGCGACAGAAAATCCGGAAGATGAAATGATTGTCGTTACGGACAGGAATGGGAATCCTCTGGCCATTGTTTGTGCAGTCCCATTCTTGCGGGAACGGGATATCAGCCGTTTTACGGAAGGGGAGAATTATTCCGATCGTTCGAGACGAATCAACGAAAACATAAAAAAACACTATGAAGCAATTGCTCAACTTGCTGAAAACAAACGGAAAGAATTGGGTGTCGCCGTTCCGATTATAGCAACGGGACATTTGCCTGTTGCAGGAGGAAAAAGAAACGACGACGATGGCGTGCGCGAAACCTACATTGGGAATATCGAAGCGGTTGGCAACGACATTTTTCCCGATACATTCGATTACGTTGCACTTGGACATTATCACATCCCGTCTGTCATCAAAGACCACATTCGCTTTTGCGGATCGCCGATTCCGATGGGTTTTGGTGAAGTGGGACAAAAAAAGCAGGTGTATCTTGTTGAATTCAATGAAAGGAGAAGCATTGAAACCATTGAAATTCCTGTTTTTCAGAGATTGGAATCCATCGTAGGCGACAAAAAATTCATCGCCCAACGTTTGTCGGAATTGAAAAAAACCGGTGACTCTGTTTGGGCAGAAGTGATTTACACCGGGAATGAAATTTTTCCCGATTTATCTTCGTGGGTGAACGAACAGATCGCCGATTCCAACATTGAAGTGCTCAAACTTCAGAACCGCCAATATTTGAATGAAGTTTTGACACAAGCTGATGCAGCAGATTCGTTGGACGAACTCAACGAAATGGAAGTCTTCGACAGGCTGTTGGAAAAAAACAATATCCCCGACGAGCAAAAAACAGAACTGAAAGCATTGTATAAAGAGATTATTGACGGTTTGCATTTACAGAACATGGTCTTATGAAAATTTTGAAACTCAAATTCAAGAACATCAATTCGCTGTCAGGTGAAAATGAAATTGATTTTACACAATCGGTTTTCACAAACGAAGGACTTTTTGCCATTACCGGAAAGACAGGTGCGGGTAAGAGTTCTATCCTGGATGCCATTTCGCTCGCTTTGTACGGTAAAACGCCGCGTGTGGAAATTTCGGGCAACGAAAATGCCGTGATGACAAGAGGCGAGAAAGATTGCTATTCGGAAATTATTTTTGAAGTAGCCGGTAAAACATGGAAATCGAGCTGGAAACAGGAGCGAACCAGAACAGGAAATCTAAAGCCGGTGGTTCGTCAGATTTCTGATTCCAACAACAAAATCATAGCCGACCAATTGCGTGCTTGCGATACAAGAATTGTGGAAATCCTTGGGTTGACCTTCGATCAATTTACTAAAGTGATATTGCTTGCGCAAGGCAGTTTCGCTGCTTTTTTGGAAGCGAATAAGAATGACAAGGGAGAACTTTTGGAACAAATAACAGGAACCGAAATCTATGGAGAGATTTCGAAAAAGGTTTTTGAACGAAGCAAAGCAGAAAAAGAACAATTGGATAGGGTTTTACTCGAACTCGAAGCCATCAAAATTCTTTCGGAGGAAGAAATTAAAAACCTGAACGATGAGATTGCCGCACTTGAAAATGAAAAAACACAGCTGGACGAAGAGTTGCAGAAAATAGAGCATGCGAAGAAATGGCTTTCGGATTTGGACAGTTTGCAAAAGCAAATCGATGAAACGAAACGAAAGTTGCCTGAATTGGAAGTAAAAACTATAACGACCAAAGAAGCGTTTGATGCTTTGGAAAGGGCTTTAAAGGCTCTGAAAGAGGAACAGAAAGAACTCGAACCGCTTTTTAAAAAGGTCAGAGAGCTCGATACCAAAATTTCGGAGAAAGAAAAATTGTTGCATCCCATTTTGACAGCCATTTCGGATTTGGAGAAAAAGCTGCATGAATTATCGCAAACACTCGAAACGCAACACTCGAATTTGGGAAAAGCAGAAAAATTGTTGGAAGCAAAACGCAAATGGGCGAGTGAACATCAGAAATATGAAGAATTGGTTTCAACCTATGCGGCGATTGAAAATGAATATCGACAATTAATCTCTTCCTTCAAAGAAATCGAAAATCTGAACGCTGAAATAACCAATTTACAGAAGGATTTAAAGTCGAAAGAAGCTGCACTTCAACAGGCAGCAAAAGTTTTCACAGAAAAAGAAAAGGATTTGGCAGCAAAAACGCAGGAACTTGAAACCGGGAAGAGGGAATATGCATCAATATTGGACGGGAAGGAGCTATCCTTGCTTCAATCAGAAAAAGAAAACATTTCTGGTCTGTATAATCAAATCAAAAATCTGATTCAGGTAGAGCAGGCAATTGCTGCCAATCAAAAAGAAATAGAAGACTTTGCAGGAAAAATAAGACAACTCGATTCGTTCATTCAGGAACTTTCCGAAAAGATTGAAACCGATAAAATAACCATCGACCATCTGGATCGTCAAATCAACTTGCTGGACGAAAATATCAAACTGACAAAGACCATTCAAAGTTTTGATGAACTCCGGCAAACACTGAAAGACGGAGAGGAATGTCCGCTTTGTGGAGCCTTGGAGCACCCGTTTGCTCGGGGAAATGTTCCGCAGATGGGAGAAAAGGAAATTGAATTGGCAACGTTAAAAAGGCAGTGGCAAGAGATCTCGAAGACAGTTCAACAAAACGAAAAAAATCTTGCAACATACAATTCGGATAGAGACAACGCTTTGAAAAACAGAGCAAAAGAAGAAAAATATCTATCGGACAATTTAGAAAAACAAAAGGAAATACTCGCTGAAATAAAAAGCATACAGACTGACTTCACGATTCCTGTTGGAGAAAATAAAATAGAGGAACTGAATGAAATGCTGGCACGGAAACAAGCCGAACTTAAACAAATTACTGCCATCATCGAACGAGCAGTAAATTGCGAAAGACAACTGGTAAACCTCCGAGACAAAGAAATTCCTGCTTTGCAAAGAGAAAAAGAGGCGGCTGAAAGATTAAAAAATGAAGCCGAAACCGCTCAAAAGTTAGCCGAACAACAATTGAACGACAAACAAGAATTAGCAGCCACTGCAAAGGATAAATATGAAAAGGAAAGAGCATCTTTGCGGGTCAAACTCCAAGACTATGGCGTTGAAAACATGGAGGGACTAAAAAGATGCCTCGAGGCCTGGAACGAGAATAAAAAACAAATCGAAGAATTAACGAACCTAACTACCACACTAAAAAGCAGCATCGCGTTAAATCGAAAAGAGTTAGAGAACCTGGAAAAATCGCTTACCGAGAAGCAAAACGATAAGCTGAGCATCGAAACAGAAAAGCAATTACTCTCGGCGCAACGGAAAGAAATCTTCGGGGAAAAATCGGTTGAGGAAGAAGAAAATCTGCTGAAGCGAAGGATTGAAGCCGCTGAAGCCGCAAGAGTAAAAACCGAAAAAGAGAAGAATGAAGCAAATACCGAATTTGAGAAAAACAAGGCGATCGTAACCGATAAAGAAAAAGAGTGGACAGAAAAACAGGCACAGAACATTACGGAAGAATCGTACGAAGAACTTCAAACTGCGGGAGAAGAAAAGAAAAAGCAGGCCGAAGAGATGTCTCAAAAAATTGGAGCGAACAAGCAAACCTTACGGTCCAATGCCGAAAATCGGAAAGCCAGTCTTGATAAACTAAAAGAGAAGGAACGACAACAGGCGATTTTCAATAAATGGGCAAAATTGAATGAGCTGATTGGTTCCGGTGACGGAAAAAAATACCGCAACTTTGCTCAAGCATTGACTTTCGAACATTTAATCAGTTTGTCGAACAGACAATTGCAAAAGATGTCTGACCGCTATCTGCTGAAACGTTCAGGCGACAGTACCAATCCATTCGAGTTATCGATCATCGACAAATTCCAAAACAGTGAAGAACGAACGGCGCAAAATCTGTCGGGAGGAGAAAAGTTTATTGTTTCGCTGTCGCTTGCTCTCGGTTTGGCCAATATGGCCGGTAAAAATATGCGCATCGACACCATGTTTATCGACGAAGGCTTTGGAACACTCGATTCCGACTATCTCGACGTAGCACTCAATGCCTTATCGAATTTGCAAAGTGAAGGAAAAATCATTGGCATTATTTCTCATTTGACTGAGCTAAAAGAACGAATTTCAACGCACATCGAAGTCGTACCTCTGGGCAACGGACATTCACGAATTCAGATAACGAATTGAATTTCATTGACAGACGAAATCAGGGAAAACAAAAGCACAGGTAAATTCCTGCGTCAGCGGGAGAATACAAATTACAAATTATCTGCGAAAATCCGCGAGAAAAAATCTGCGTTCACCTGTGAGAAACATTCCTAAAAAATCCGTTTCGCGACAAATCTACGCTCATAAATTCTTTCATCAATGAATCAGTAAATCCATAATTCATCAAATCATTAATCCATCAACCTGTGTGCCGATTGGAAATAATCATGTAAATTTGCAGCCTCAAACCGAAACAGAAACAGATTATGATAACAGCAGACCAACTAAAAGAAGTGTTGGAGCGCGAGCAAGCGCTGAGGGGGTATCTTTGACATTGATACAAAGATCATTCAACTCGAAGAGGAGGAACTGAGAACGCAATCGCCCGATTTTTGGAGCGATTCCAAAGCGGCTGATGCTCAAATGAAAGTGGTGCGCGAACTGAAAGGCTGGATACGAGACTACAACGAAGTGAAATCGGCTACGGATGAGTTGCAACTTGCCTACGATTTTGTGAAGGATGGTGTCGTTACGGAGGAAGAAGTCGATGCGGCATACCGCAAGGCCATTGATTTGATAGAAAATCTCGAACTCAAAAATATGCTTCGCAAGGAAGAGGACAAGCTCGGAGCGGTGCTAAAAATCAACGCAGGGGCGGGCGGTACTGAAAGTCAAGATTGGGCGTCGATGCTGTTCAGAATGTATCAGCGATGGTGCGAAAGCAAAAATTACAAAACCACCGTTACCAACTGGCAGGATGGTGACGATGCCGGCATCAAGACGGCCACGCTGCAAATTGAAGGCGAGATGGCTTATGGCTTTTTGAAGAGCGAGAACGGAGTTCATCGCCTGGTGCGAGTTTCGCCTTATAATGCTCAGGGCAAACGTATGACATCCTTTGCTTCGGTTTTCGTTGTGCCGTTGGTGGACGACACTATCGAAATTGAAGTGAATCCGGCGAATTTGAGTTGGGACACTTTCCGTTCGTCGGGAGCCGGGGGACAAAATGTGAACAAGGTGGAAACCGGTGTTCGACTACACTACATGTATAAAGATCCGGATACGGGCGAGGAGCAGGAAATCGTGATCGAAAATACTGAAAGTCGTTCGCAATTGGGCAATCGCGAAAATGCCTTGCGCTTGTTGCGCTCGCAACTCTATGAGATTGAGCTCGAAAAACGTCGTGCCGCTCAGGCTGAAATCGAAGCCGGGAAAAAGAAAATAGAGTGGGGATCGCAAATCCGCAGCTACGTTTTCGACGATCGGCGCGTAAAAGACCATCGCACCAATTATCAGACATCGGACGTTACAGGTGTGATGGATGGCGATATCGATGGTTTTATTAAGGCATACCTGATGGAATACGGCGGTGAAAGTTAATTTCGCCGCCATATCGTTGTGTTATGACGGAAAAAAACGGATTTCGATAGATATTCAAAGGTCATCGAGCCTTGCTCCCAATGTCATTCGTTAAGATTATGCCATAATAAATTTACCTTCTTATTTTTTAACATGAAACAAAAAATTATCTTTTTTCTTCTGTTATTGGGCTTTTCAATATCCGGCATCAATGCCCAGTTCCGTTTTGTTGACCGTCGTTACGGTGATAGAAGCTTTGATGAGTTACGATGAAGTTACGACTTATAATGATTTCGGGAGTTTTACCGAGCTTGAAACCAATCCGACAGGTGTTGGCGATTATGCTCACAGGTTTGGCTGCAACACTTGCCGTTGACATTTGGGCTATCGTGGATGCAACCAGAGTTGCCAAAGTCAATAACATGTATATTCAAGACTTATGAAAAAATACAAGTCAGGTTAAAATCAATCTCATGCCGTTTGTGGAATCGAATAATTATTTGGGTGAACATCATTTCTTCCGCCGGATTGTCCTTGAACGTTACGTTTTAACGGATTACTTTAACCGAATTGCGGAGAGGCTTTATAGCCGTTTTTTTGATCGACTGAAAGCCCGAAAAGGGTAAAGTCATATTTCACGGGATCATTCGGATCGAGGCTGCGAAGGTTTTCGGTAAGTTCGACAGCGGTTTTCCAGTCGGTTTGTTTTCGGGTAATCAGTCCCAGTTGGCGCGCCGTCCGATCTACATGAACATCGATCGGGCAGATCAGTGCATGTTGCGGAATGCGTTTCCAAAGTCCGAAATCTACACCTTTGTCATCATTACGCACCATCCATCGCAAAAACATGTTCAATCGTTTGCAGGTGGAATTGCGGGCGGGAGTTGCAATGTGCTTGCGGGTGCGCTTCGGCGCATCCGGATGATCGAAAAACTTTTTTTCGAATTGGGTCAGCGAATTTTCTATCGAAATAAAAAGCCCATCCGTCAGAAACGCATCCTCTAAACTGTCGTAAAGCTGATAGTGGCGATGAAGAAAATCGACAAAATAAAGTAAATCCGTATCGTTGAAAGTACGATGTTTGAATCCGACAAGAGGTTTCAGTTCTCCTGGATCGTTCTTCATGATGAATGAATAGGGCGAATTGTTCATCCTCTCTGCCAGTTCCGAACATTTTTGTAAGATGGTTTTTCGTTGTCCCCAAGCGAGTGTGGCTGCAAAGAATCCCATGATTTCGATATCGTGTTTATCGGAATATCGATGCGGAATGGAGATTGGATCGTTTGGAATAAAGGTCGGTGAGTTGTAGATATCGACCTGTTCGTCTAAAAAATGTTTTAGCTGGAAATCGGGAACACTCATTGTTGCGTTGGGAATTTTACAATGCAAAAATAATCTATATTCTTAAAAACATCTTACATTTGCAAAACGGTATGAAGTATTATTTCATCGTAAACGGCAAACTATGACTTTCAGCTATCAATTTTCCCCAAGAATCGGAAAACTATTTTTTCTGTTTTTTTCTATTTTCGCAACAGCAACGATCAGTGCACAAATTAGTCATGGCGGGAGTCCGCTTCCATTGAATGCCGGTGAAAGAGCGTTGACCATTAAAAGGGAAATGTTTGTGGAGATGCCGTCTTTCGACGTAGCCGAAGAGTTGCGGTTGAGCGAAAATGAAGCCCAATTCAAAAGCTTATATTTTGCGCACAAGTTTTTTGTCCATCTTCGTCCCGATAATTCCGGAGTCAGATTTACAAACGCTGACGGCACAAATGTTTGGTGTGTCGGCATTCGTTCGCGAGGCGCTTATTCGATAAATATCCTTTTTTCGAAATTTCATTTGTCCAAAGGAGCAAAAGTTTTTGTGTATAATGCCGATCAAACGCAGATTTTAGGTTCCTATACCGACGAAAATAATACGGAACATAATTTGCTGCCGGTGCAACCCATTGGTGGTGAAGAATTGATTGTGGAGCTACAGGAGCCGGAAAATTCGGTAAGCGAAATAGAGGTAGGCGAAGTGAATCACGATTTTCTCGGACTTTTCCGTGCAGGAACCGAACCTCGTGATCCGTCGCAAAGTTGTCACCCCAATCTCGTATGCTATCCGGAAGATACACAGGCAGGAAGTGGAGTAGTGGAACTGATTATCAATGGCAATACCTATTGCACCGGTGCACTTGTTAACAATACGGCTCAGGATGGAACTCCTTATTTGCTCACGGCTACTCATTGTTTGAACAGAGATTACAATACTTCGTTTTTAGCCGACAGAGAATATGATGTTGTTGCGGGTAGCATTGTTGCATTTTTTCGTTACGAATCGCCTGTATGTGATGCAACTATTCGGGGCAATACGCAAATGACACTGGCCGGTGCTGACTCCGTCCTTATTAGTGAAAAGCACGATATTTCGCTTTTGCGGTTTTTGCAAATGCCACCCAGAGAATATCAACCCTATTATTTGGGCTGGAACGTTAGTTCGGCACCATCGGCTCCTTTTCATGGAATTCATCACCCGAATGGGGGTATAAAAAAAATAGCTGTTGAAAACGATGCGCTTACGATTGCTTCTTTTGGAACTTCAGCTCCCTATAACATGGAGCCAAATTCGCATTGGAATGTCGCATCATGGGACGTGGCATCCACGGAACCCGGATCTTCAGGATCGCCGTTGGTGGACAAAGATAAACGGTTGGTAGGAACGCTCAGTGGCGGATTATCTGAATGTTCCTCTCCGAAAGGGCCCGATCAATATGCTTCGCTTAATAAATTTTGGAATGTGGAAGGATCGATCGATAATCCGAATTCCATAAAATATTATCTCGACCCCGTCAATTCCGGGTCTCAGCAGTTAAATGGGTTTAATCCTTACGAAAATGCGCCGATGACACGCGAAAATAATTTTGATACCGATGAGACAATCACCCAAACTACGTATAATAATACGATCAATCTTTTTCAGACCAATACTTCACTTGGATACTCGGAGTTTGCCGAACAATTTTATTCCAAAAGCGAAGTTCAAATTGACGGAGTGTTTATATCGACTCCGGCGATAAGAAATATTGCAGGGATGGATGTTCGGATTAAGGTTTATTCGGGGAGTGAGCATCCGGAGATTTTGTTAGCAGATCAAAAGTTTAATTATTCGTTTCCATATTATTCGGGAGGATCTTACCTATCCGGAAACAGAGATATGAATACTACCGTAGAGAATTATATCCGATTTGTGTCACCCATAACAGTCTCCGGTAAATTTTTTATTTCTTATAGCGATGCCAACGGAACGACGCCGGGATTTTGTGTATTGAATACCGAGCCTCGCAGCACCGGGTCGGGACTTAGCCCTACTGCTTGGATGAAGAACTCTACGGGCTGGGCTCTTTCGTCCGAAAACATATACAATCCGGTGAATACTTCATTGTTGATTTCGCCCTATGTCGTAGGACGCGGATTGGAAGGTGAAGAACAGCTGTCTCAATCATTTGAACTGAATGTTACTTATAATCGCGAAGTTCAACGAATTTTTGTCGAATCGAATCAGGAAATTGTTTCGTGGGAGATATTTTATGTTACGGGTCAAAAAATATTTGCCCAACAAATCGACAAGAGTGTTAATCTTGCATCGTATTCCGCTTCTCATCTTGCCAAAGGCGTTTATGTGGTTAAGGTGGAAACCACCAATGGAAGTGGAATACGAAAAGTATTGGTACGATAGATATCTTAATTCGTTTGTTCGCTGTCTAATATGGGTTGATCGGTATTTTCATCCAAACTTTGTTGTGATGCTGAGGAATTCCCTATTTGATCTTTCAGATAATTGGAAATGATGCTGCTCTCGGTCTTGCCGGGCGCTGAATATGATTCGCCGTTGGTTTGTGTATTCGACGGAGTTTTTACAGTCTTTTTTTGGACAATCAAATTTTTTCCGATCGATAACTTAGTAGAATTCAGTCCATTCCATGCCTTTAGTTGAGACACTGTAACATTATTTTTCTGTGCTATACCACTCAGTGTATCACCTTTTCTTACGCGATAGTATTGGTTGACGGAGCGGCTTTCGGCCGGATGTTGTTCGTTGTCGGTTTGTGCAAGTAAAGTTTGACTTTCTTCCGGCGAAGATTTGGGCGTTTCTATTTTGCGTTTGTTCACGATAAGTCTTTTTCCAGCCGTAATTCGGCTCGATTTGAGGTTGTTCCACGATTTCAGCTGACTGACGGTAACCCCGTTTCGTTGTGCGATTTTCGATAAATTATCTCCGCGTCGTACTTTATAATACACATAAGTTCCATCTGAAGATGTGGGAATATTATAGTTATTACTGATGTAGCGGTCGGTGCTAAGACGGTGTGTTAAAAATTCGGATCGTCGGTAATTTGTTATGCTGTCTTTTTGATCGATAAAAGCTATCATTTTTTTTGTCGGCAAATTGAGTGCGTAAGATTTGTAATTGCCGGGAATAATATCTCGTTTGAATTGAGGATTGAGTCGGCGAAGTTCGGTTAAAGGAATATCGAGTATGTCCGATATTTGTTGCAGGTGGATTTCTTCACTCACATGAACAGTATCCAAAGCAACATAATCATTGATGCGAACCGGGCAAATATTATGATCGGTATAGTAGTTCATAATGTAGTTCGCTGCAATAAATGCGGGAACATATCCACGAGTTTCGCGAGGAAGATGGAAATAGATTTCCCAGTAATCACGTTTTCCGCCACTGCGGGCAATGGCCTTATTTACGTTACCCGGTCCGCAATTGTATGCAGCAATTACCAGATTCCAATCCTGATAGATGGTATATAAATCTTTGAGATAGCGGGCGGCGGCTTCGGAGGATTTGATGGGATCGCGGCGTTCGTCCACCAAACTGTTAATTTCGAGTCCGTAACCTTTTCCTGTTTTGAGCATGAATTGCCAAAGTCCTGTAGCGCCTACTCTTGAAACGGCAACAGGATTGAGTGCCGACTCGATGACCGGAAGATATTTCAATTCGAGAGGAAGTCCGTATTTGTCGAGCATTTGTTCGAACATTGGAAAATAATAATCTCCCAGCGCCAGCATGTACGCCACCTGGCTGCGTTTACGGTCGGCATACATATCGATATACGATCGCACTACATGATTGTATGACAGTTCCATGAACGATGGCATGTTATGAAGGCGCTGAATGTAAATGCTGTCATTAAAAACAACATTGGACCCTTGTTGACAATCGTTT
This sequence comes from Seramator thermalis, assembly GCF_004138125.1. Classification (GTDB taxonomy): domain Bacteria; phylum Bacteroidota; class Bacteroidia; order Bacteroidales; family Dysgonomonadaceae; genus Seramator; species Seramator thermalis. The sequence goes on along the minus strand of NZ_RXHS01000001.1, from coordinate 278,067 downwards.
TGGAAAGAAGAGAAGTCGATTTGCCAATCGTGCAGTAAATCGCTGAGGTCTTTGTTCATGCTTTCGGGGACAACAATCGATTTGTCGACAATGGTATCTTTGGCCTGCTTTGTTGTTTGAGCAGATATCGGTTGCATAGCCAATGAGCAGGCAACAATCGATGAAAGGATCAGTTTATGAGAAGCTTCCATAGTTTTGCAAAAAAAGTGAGGGCACAGCTGCCCCTTTGTTAATTGAAATTAAAAGTACAACTGATGCCAAAGGCATCTTTCGAAAACGAATAATCCCTCTGAATAACGGAAGGTTGTAACCGCATGGTCAGATCGGGACTAATATCAAAATCAAATAATTGAGCATCGACGTAAGCATCTACGATACTTAATCCATACAATGCCACCGTGCCAATAATACTAAGATCGCGATAGCGGCGATAATAATCCTTGCGACGCTTCAGTACACTTTTTAACCACTCTCTGTCAACCGTTTCGGGATCTTGGCCATACCTCAGGAATTTTTGCCAGCTATTGGTATTCGGATCATCGTCCGCAATATCTTTGTAGCCATTAAAATAATCCTGATAGTACCGATTATTCCACGAAATGGCGTAGGCAAATCCTACGAACCCACCGTAAAGAATCGGCAATTTCCAGTATTTTCGATTATATACTTGTCCCATCCCCGGAAAGATAGCCGCCATGATGACTGCTTTGGTAGGATCGGGTTTAAATTCTTCCGGAATAAGAATGCGCGTGGTGTCGATTTGCTGCTCGGCCGCAATGATGCTGTCCGTTTTATACTGAATTACGTCGGTGCGAACCTTTTGCGAAATAGTATCTTGCAAAGGCGTTAGCTTGGCAGTATCTTTTTTTTGAGGTGTGGAGTTCACTTGTGCCTGAAGTTGTATCGACACAAGAATGCCCATGAAAAGGATAATCCTCCACTTTTTCATGCGATTATCTTTTGTTAAGTTGATCGAAAATGCCGATGATACGCTCCAACTCGTCTGTTGAAGTAAACGGGATGGTGATTTTGCCTTTTCCCAGTTTATTGCAGCTGAATTTTACGCTGGTTTTAAAATAAGCCGACAAATGTTTTTCCAAAACATCAAAATCGTCAGAATAATTGCTTTTCGATTTGGATGATTTTCCGTCTTTTTTGCTCTGCTTCGGATGAAGGATTTCGTCGAGATCCCTTCCCTCCGAAATATCTTTAGCTATACTTTCGACATTTCTCACCGATAAATCTTCCTGAAGGATAAGATTATATATTGCCAATTGCGAAACCGGATCGTTAATCGTAAGCAAGGCACGGGCGTGTCCCATATCGATTTTTTTGTCCTTTACGCCCATTTGCACTTCGGCCGGCAGTTTGAGAAGACGAAGATAATTGGCAATGGTTGCCCTTTTTTTACCGACACGTTCGCTCAACTGTTCCTGAGTGAGTGAAAATGTTTCGATCAGATTTTGATAAGCCAATGCGATTTCGATGGAGTTGAGATCTTCACGTTGAATATTTTCGACAAGAGCCATTTCCATCAAATCGTCATCTTCGGCTGTTTTAATGTAGGCGGGAATGCTTGTCAGTCCTGCGATTTGCGAAGCGCGAAATCTGCGTTCACCTGCGATGATTTGATAAGTGTCGTCATCTATTTTGCGAAGAGTAATAGGCTGTATGACGCCAATTTTGCGGATGGATGTTGCCAGTTCTTCCAGCGCTTCTTCGTCGAAAACGCGACGTGGTTGATCGGGATTGGGCGTTATTTTCGAAAGTTCAACCTCGTTGATGGAGGATGTGCCTTGCGTTTCGGTATCCTCCATAGTGATGAGCGCATCCAGTCCTCTTCCTAAAGCATTTTTTTTAGACATTCTTCTACGTTTTCGTTCGATGTAGAGGCAAAGTTACGAATTTTTTTCAATAAGTTCTTTGGCCAATTGCATATAGTTGTAAGCTCCCCGCGAAGCGGCATCATACATCAATGCCGGCTGAGCATGACTTTGAGACTCACTTAGAGTAATGTTTCGCTGTATGACCGAATTGAAAACCAGTTCCTGAAAATGGTGTTTCACCTCTTCGTACACCTGGTTGTGCAGGCGCAGTCGTGAGTCGTACATGGTGAAAACGAATCCTTCTATTTCCAACTTGGTATTCAATTTCGATTTGATGATTTTAATCGTGTTTAGAAGTTTGCTCAATCCTTCGAGCGCAAAATATTCGCATTGCACAGGAATAATTACGGAATCGGCAGCAGTAAGTGCATTGACCGTGATGATGCCCAATGAAGGTGAACAGTCAATTAGAATATAGTCGTAATTGTCTTTGAGCGGATGTAGCAAATCACGCAGTCGTTTCTCGCGATTGTCCATCTGCACCATTTCGAGTTCGGCTCCTACAAGATTGATGTGCGAAGAAATAATGTCGATGTTGTCGAACGGTGTTTTCAATACAATGTCCGAAGGGCTTACTTTTCCAATAAGCCCTTCATATATGGTGTTTTTAATGTTTTTGATATCGATGCCCAATCCCGATGAGGCATTGGCTTGGGGATCGGCATCGACCACGAGAACCTTTTTATCGAGTGCAGCGAGTGAAGCTGCGAGATTGATGGCGGTAGTGGTTTTTCCGACTCCTCCTTTTTGATTTGCAAGTGCAATTATTTTGCCCATATTCACCTTTCAATTAGCCGGCAAAATAAACAATAAATCATTTAATATGGTGTTAATATTTTGAAACAATCCGATTTTTGTTGAAAAATCATCTTAAGGCCGGTTGGAGTCATTCCCATAAAAAATCCGAATCGCTCTCCTTTTTTGTCATCAGCTCGTTAGTCTCGAAAAAAAAATTTTCTTCGCCGAATGCGGGTTTGAGTTGGTCAAACCATGTGGCTTTCGGATCGTAAGCTGCAAAGAAAGGAATATCTACAAATTGCGGATTGCGACATTGAAGAAATCGTAGAACAAAAACTTTTTCGCCTTTTACTTCCGTTATTCCGAGAATCTGGATTTTTCCGGGAGTAGCACTCATGCTTGGCCCTCTTACCGTACGGCAAATTCCGCTTACACTCGAATAAGCCTTTCGGAAGATATCCCACGCTTTTTCGAGTGGCAATTCGAAAAATGCTTTAGCTCCTGTGTCACGTGCTACAAACATATAATAAGGAATAAGTCCGAGTGCAACTTGTTCGCGCCACATGTTTGCCCATATCTTGGCGTCGTCGTTGATGTTTTTCAGAAGCGGTGATTGCGTTCTGATTTGAGTCCCCGTATTTCTAATACGCTGTATCGCCAATTTTACGGCTTCGGTGGACAATTCGACCGGATGATTGAAATGCGCTTGAAAAGCGAGATGTTTCCCGGCTTTGTTGACTTTTTCGAACAATCTGAGCAAATCGTCCGCATCCTTATCTGTGAGGAAGCGGTATGGCCAGTATGATAGCGTTTTAGATCCGATACGTATGTTGCGGATATGCGAAAATTCTTTTGAGAGAAGTGGTTCGATGTAAGCACTGAGTATTTTGGCATTCACCGTGAGTGGATCGCCACCGGTAAACAAGATATCCGTAACTTTGGGATGCTTCAATAAGTATTTATGTAATAAATCCGCTTCCTTCATCGCAAATTTTAATTCGTTGATACCCGAAAATTGTGTCCATCGGAAACAGAAAGAACAATAGGCATGACACGTTTGTCCTTGACTTGGAAAGAATAAAACCGTTTCTCGATATTTATGTTGTATTCCATGCAATTTGTTTCCTTCCATAACCGGCACATTATGCTCCTGACCAGCCGGATTCGGATTCAGACTCATACGTATTTCGTATATCTTTTTTTCGAGTTTTTCGTTGTCAGCCTTGTCCAGCAGTTTTAACACTTCCTTGTAGGTGGCATTCGTAAGCATGCCTTTTCGAGGGAATGTAAGTGTAAACATGGGATCTTCCGGAACGTTGTTCCAGTCAATCAATTCATCTACCACATAGTTGTTCGATTTGAAAGGCAAAACGTGTCCCACAACCTCTATTGCTTCCAAAGACGATTCGGATAACTTTTTGAGTTGGGGTATTTCTTTGTAATTATGCAATGTATAAGCATGATACTTCATTTCTTTCATAAACTTCTCTATTTTCAATTTGATTCCAAAACTTATTAATAATATGGATAGGGGAGATAATAGGGTCAAAAAAATCTGGTTACCAAAATCTCATTGAACAAATATACAATCATTTCATTTTAAAATTATTAATTGGGTTTTTATACTTTGTTAAATATTATAAATCAATGTTAGGTCTGTCATTATTTTATTTTTCATGCATATTTCCTATCAAAAAAATAGAATATTAAAAATTTTATGATTACTTTTGTAGCATCAATGAATGAGTTTTATACACATATCATCTTCGTAAGTGCATCGGGTCTTGTCCGACGATGCCGTTAACTCTATTTATAAGCGATGAAGCTTATAAATACAAAACCTATCATTGCCTTACGGCAAAAAATAATCCTCCTCTTAGAAAAGTATTATATTATTGATTGTTAAATGAATGTAGAAATTCATGTGGCAAATAGCAGCCACACAGGTTATGCACAGGAAATATGCGATCTTGTTTACGAATCGGCACAGGCTCGGGGCACCGGTATTGCTAAACGCAGTCCTGAATATATTGCCGAAAAAATGATCGCGGGCAAAGCCGTTATCGCGCTTGATGGCGATAAGGTGGTAGGTTTCGCCTATATCGAAACATGGGGGCACGAGCGGTTTGTAGCCAACTCGGGACTGATTGTACATCCTGATTATCGAAATCGGGGATTGGCCAAGCAAATCAAACATAAAATATTCGAGCTTTCGCGAAAGCTTTATCCCAAATCGAAGATTTTCAGCATCACCACCGGCCTTGCCGTGATGAAAATGAATACAGAACTCGGATTTCGACCTGTTCCTTTTTCGGAGTTGACCGACGATATGGAGTTTTGGAAAGGATGTCAGGGATGTCGAAATTTTGATATTCTGGAACGCAATAATTATCGCATGTGCCTATGTACGGGATTGCTGTATGATCCGGCTGAGAAAAAACCGGCACCTCAACCAAGCGGTTTTGCCAAAAAAGTGGTGAAACCGGTAGTGAAGAAAAAGAATCCGAATAAAATGTTTAAAAAATAATGCTGCGCGTTGCTTAACATTTCCGATTTACGAAATATGACCGGCGTAGCCCAAAAAACAAACAAGATGAAACAAAAGGTAGTTTTAGCATTTAGCGGCGGCCTCGACACATCGTTTTGTGTGCCGTACCTGAAAGACGAAAAGGGATTGGAAGTTCACACCGTTTTTGTGAACACAGGCGGTTTCTCGGACGAAGAGGCCAAGCATATCGAAGAACGTGCCTTTCAGTTAGGTGCTGCAACACACACGTGTGTGAATGCCGTGGAGGATTATTACAATCGCGGAATCAAATATTTGATATTTGGGAATGTTCTAAAGAATAATACTTACCCATTGTCTGTAAGTTCCGAGCGATTCTTTCAGGCGTTGGCCGTGCTCGATGAGGTTAAAAAAATTGGAGCCGATTTTGTTGCTCATGGCAGCACGGGAGCCGGTAACGATCAGGTGCGTTTCGATCTGGTTTTCGAAGTGCTTGCTCCGCAGGTGAAAATCATCGCGCCCATTCGCGAATTGGCCTGGTCGCGTCAGCAGGAAATCGATTATTTGCACAATAAGGGATTTGATTTTTCGTGGGAAAAATCGAAATATTCCATCAATCAGGGATTGTGGGGAACCAGTGTGGGTGGTGTAGAAACCCTCAAATCGAATGGGACAATTCCTGAAGAGGCTTATCCTTCGCAAGTTACCGATTTTGGAGTAGAACGTATTACGATTCGTTTCGAAAAAGGCGAACCGGTGGCACTCAATGGCGAAAAAATGACCCCAATCGAGTTCATTCACAAATTACACCGGACAGCGTCCAAATTCGGTATCGGACGCGATGTTCACGTAGGTGATACGATCATTGGGATGAAGGGACGCGTAGTTTTCGAAGCTCCTGCACCACTGATCATTGTCAAGGCTCATCATTTGCTCGAAAAACATGTGCTCACCAAGCAACAACTCTACTGGAAAGATCAATTGGCAACCTGGTATGGACAGCTCATGCACGAAGCTCAATATCTTGAACCGGTAATGCGCAATATCGAAGGATTTCTTGATGACACTCAAAAATACGTTACCGGTGATGTAGATGTGGAATTGCGGCCTTATCATTTTGCCGTTTTGGGTTGCACTTCGGATTATGATTTGATGAATTCGAAATTTGGAGAGTACGGCGAAATCAATAAATCTCTCTCGGGACAAGATATTGTAGGATTTACAAAAGTGATTGCCAATCCGCTAAAAATATATTACAATATCCATCAAAATGATTAAAGCAAGCATTGTCGGAGGAACCGGTTACACGGCAGGTGAATTGTTGCGTATTTTGCTGCATCATCCCGAAGTGAAAATAGAATCGGTTGTCAGTTCTTCATCGGCAGGAAAGCCTGTAACAGATGTGCATCGCGATTTGTATGGCGAAACCGACCTTGTATTCACCGATCAAATCGGAAATCCCGATGTCGTTTTTCTTTGCCTCGGGCATGGTATGTCGCGTCCGTTTCTTGACGAAAATCGCCTCCCTTCATCGTGTAGAATCATCGATTTGGGAAATGACTTCCGAAATGATCCTGTTTACGGAGATCGCACATTTGTTTTCGGGCTTTGCGAATTAAATAAGAATCTCATTCGCGAGGCGAAATTCATTGCCAATCCCGGATGTTTTGCAACATCTATTTTGCTGACATTGATACCATTGGCTTCGAAAAAGTTGTTGACGGACGAAATTCACGTTCACGCCATCACCGGATCGACAGGAGCCGGCAAAAAACCCGGAGAAACTACTCATTTCAGTTATCGCGACAATAATATTTCGGTATATAAAGCTTTTCGTCATCAACACTTGGACGAAATTCGAAACACATTGGCGAGCGCCGGGAATGACTCTCTTCCTCAAATTAATTTTGTGCCGATGCGTGGTGATTATACGCGAGGAATTTTTGCGAGCGTTTATACCAAATGGGAGGGGATAATGAGTGAGACGGAAACGATCGATTTTTACAAACAATTTTACGCGGGGTCACCATTTGTTTTTGTGTCGGACGAGCCTGTTTCGTTGAAAGAAGTGGTGAATACGAACAAGGGGTTGTTGCACATTGAATTTCACAACGGATATATTCACATCACATCCATCATCGATAATTTGCTCAAAGGAGCATCGGGGCAAGCGGTGCAGAACATGAATCTGATGTTTGGGCTCGATGAGGCAACCGGATTAAAATTGAAGGGGAGTGCCTTTTGATAAAAACGGAATAAAACAAAATGAAATGAATTTATTTGAGGTTTACAGTTTGTGGAATATTGAGCCGGTAAAGGCTGAAGGATGCAAACTTTGGGATAAAAACGGCACGGAATATCTCGATTTTTATGGCGGACACGCCGTAATATCCATCGGACATTCGCATCCCGAATATGTGAAAGCAATCGAGAGACAGGTCGAGAATCTGGGATTTTACTCCAATTCTGTGCAGAATTTGCTTCAAAAAAAAGTTGCCGAAAAGTTAGGCGAACTTAGCGGATATTCCGATTATTCGCTCTTTTTGTGCAATTCGGGAGCCGAAGCCAACGAAAATGCCTTAAAACTGGCATCGTTTCATACAGGCAGGAAACGTGTGGTTGCGATGAAGAAAGCCTTTCACGGACGTACATCAGGAGCCGTTGCGGTTACCGACGATCCTTCCATTCAATCGCCTTTCAATACAGGGCATGAAGTTACTTTCGTTGCCTTGAACGATGCGGAAGGCATAGAAAATGAATTGGCAAAAGGTGATGTGGCTGCCGTCATCATCGAAGGTATTCAGGGTGTTGCCGGAATTTTCGTTCCCGATACCGAATTTTTGCAGTGTGTGCAGGCAGCTTGCGAAAAATACGGATCGGTGCTTATCCTCGATGAAATTCAATCGGGATACGGACGTACCGGAAAGTTCTTTGCTCATCAGTTTGCCGGCATCAGGCCCGATCTCATTACCACGGCCAAGGGGATGGGAAACGGTTTTCCGATCGGCGGAGTGTTGATTTCGCCGAAATTCGAAGCCAAAAAAGGGATGTTGGGTACAACTTTCGGCGGAAATCATCTGGCTTGTTCGGCTGCAATAGCCGTGCTCGACACCATGAAAAAGGAATCGCTGATGAAGAATGCCGAAGAAATGGGCCGTTATCTGCAAAGCGAACTTTCCACATGTTCCGGAATCAAAGAAATTCGTGGCTGTGGATTGATGATCGGTGTGGAAATGAAACCCGAATATGCCGGCGTTCGGGACAAATTGTTATTCGAAAGCCATATTTTTACCGGCAGTTCTAAAAATAATGTGATTCGACTACTTCCTCCGCTGAGCGTTTCGAAAAAAGAAATTGATATTTTAATTCACGAATTCAAAAAACATACGTCATGAGGCATTTTACCTGCGTTAAAGACATTGGCGACCTGAAACTGGCGCTCGAAAAAGCAAAATATGTCAAGGAAAATCCGTTTGCCGATCAGGCTTTAGGCAAAAATAAAACCTTACTGATGATTTTCTTCAATTCAAGTCTCCGAACACGTTTGAGTACCCAAAAAGCAGGACTGAACCTGGGCATGAACGTAATCGTTCTCGACATCAATCAGGGTGCATGGAAGCTCGAAACGGAGCGTGGCGTGATCATGGATGGCGACAAAACCGAACACATTCTCGAAGCCATTCCCGTGATGGGAAGTTACTGCGATATTATCGGCGTTCGCTCTTTCGCTCAATTTCAGAGCAAAGAAGATGATTACAATGAGGTCATTCTCAATCAGTTTATCGAATATTCCGGGCGACCGGTTTTCAGTATGGAGGCGGCTACACGACATCCACTGCAAAGCTTTGCCGACTTGATTACCATCGAAGAGTATAAAAAAACGCCTCGCCCGAAAGTGGTGCTTACGTGGGCCCCTCATCCTAAACCGCTGCCTCAAGCCGTGGCAAACTCATTTTGCGAATGGATAAATGCTACCGATTACGAATTTGTTATCACCCATCCCGAAGGATACGAACTCGACGAAAAATTTGTCGGCAATGCCAAAGTGGAATATGATCGCGAAAAAGCTTACAAAGATGCCGATTTCATTTATGCGAAAAATTGGTCGGCTTATCGCGACCCGAACTATGGCAAGGTAATCAATAAGGATATGTCGTGGACGGTAGATGCAAAAAAAATGGCGTTGACCAACAATGCTTATTTCATGCACTGTTTGCCGGTTCGACGTAACATGATCGTAACGGACGAAGTGATTGAAAGTCCCCAATCTATCGTGATTCCAGAAGCTGCCAATCGTGAGGTATCGGCTCAGGTAGTATTAAAAGAAATTCTTCTCGGATTGCAATAACATAAAAATTCCGAAATGGCCGAAAAAGATGCGCTCTCCATTGTTAAAATCGGTGGGAACATTGTTGACAATTCCGAGGTACTGGAGTCATTTCTTTCCGATTTTCATCGGTTGGAAGGCCGAAAGCTGCTCGTACATGGTGGCGGCGTTATGGCCACAAAACTTTCGTCGCAACTTGGCATCGAAACAAAAATGATTGAAGGGCGTCGCGTTACCGATGAAGAAACCTTGAAATTGGTTACGATGGTTTACGCAGGCTGGATCAACAAACAGATGGTCGCTTCGTTACAAAAAATGGGTTGCAATGCCATTGGGCTTTCGGGTGCCGATGCCAATTGCATTCCTTCGAAGCGTCGAAATCCTGAACCGATAGATTATGGTTTTGTTGGCGATCCGATAACCGAAAAAATGAACGGAAAATTTATCTCGATGTTGATCGAAAATGAAGCGGTTCCTGTTTTTTGTGCGATCACGCATGACGGAAACGGTTCGCTGCTCAACACCAATGCCGATACCGTTGCTTATTCTCTCGCTTCGGCTCTGTCGAAATATTATCGAACGACGTTGTTTTATTGCTTCGAAAAGGAAGGAGTCTTGCGCGACGTTAACGACGAAGACAGTTTGATTTCGATGATCACTTTCAGCGAATATCTCGAGCTAAAATCACAAGGAGTTATTGCCGGAGGCATGATTCCCAAAATCGACAATTCGTTCAGGGCCATGGAGGAAGGTGTATCGGAAGTGGTGATTTTGCATGCCAAAAATTTATTGAACGGAAAAGGAACAAAACTAATTTTATAATTATGACTGCTCCCGAAAATTCATTATGTGAAACTTGCCGGCTACTTCGCAATTTAGTTAAGATTCCGTCGCTTTCAGGCGATGAAGGGGCGCGTGCCGCCTATTTATTCGGCTATCTTACCGAGCGTGGAACAGTAGTCGATTTCATAGGTAAGAACATCATTGCTCGTCAGCACCATCACGATTCTTCGAAACTTACGTTAATGCTCAATTCGCACATCGATACCGTAAAACCGGCTTCAAGCTATACGTTCGATCCCTATTTCCCGCTGATTTCCGATTCGCATATTTATGGGTTGGGAAGTAACGATGCCGGAGCAAGTGTGGCGTGCATGATTCAGACGTTTCTTCATTTTTACGAACAACGGTTGCCTTTCAACCTGATGCTCGTGCTTTCATGTGAAGAAGAAAATTCCGGACCGAACGGGATGCGAAAAGTTTGGGCTGAAATTTCCGATTCGGTGGATTTTGCCATTATCGGCGAGCCTACGGGTATGAAAGCGGCTATTGCCGAACGTGGGCTGCTTGTCATCGATGGCGAAGCCAGAGGCATTAGTGGACATGCTGCCCGTGACGAAGGAGTAAATGCAATTTATATTGCTTTGGACGATATCACAACGCTCCGAAATGTGGATTTCGATAAAATTTCCCCGACCATGGGGAAAGTGAAACTCTCCGTTACCCAAATCAATGCAGGTATGCAGCATAACGTAATACCCGATAAATGTACGTTTGTGGTGGATATTCGTCCGACCGAGATGTACACCAATTCCGAGATTATGGATATGCTGAAACCCAAAGTAAAAAGTGAATTGAAAGCACGCTCGCTTACCAACAAAAGTTCGGCAACGCCGTCCGATCATCTGTTGATGAAATGCATTCGAAAACTCGGGATCGAAACCTATACTTCGCCCACAACCTCCGATTGGATGCGCATTTCGTGCCCTGCCATCAAAATGGGACCGGGACAATCTTCGCGTTCGCATCAGGCCGATGAGTTCGTGCTTGTTGAAGAATTGGAGGATGGATTGACGGGATATATTGCTTTTATTGAGGAACTTTCAAAATATTCAATGGGAGATTTCGCAAATTCGGAAAAATAGTTTTTAATAAAGGAAAAAATTAATATGGCGAAAATTTGGGATAAAGGGTTCGATATCAATGCACTTGTTGAAAATTTTACGGTTGGAAACGATCGCGAATTAGACTTGCGCTTGGCAAAATACGATATCATCGGTTCGATGGCGCATATCAAAATGTTGGCAAAAATCGGATTACTCGAAATCGAAGAAGAGCAACAATTGCAAGGAGCGTTGCAATATATTTTGGAAGAAGTTGAGAAGGGCAATTTCCATCTCGATAAAGATGCCGAAGACATCCATTCGCAAATCGAATCGATGCTTACAGCAAAATTGGGTGAGATGGGCAAAAAAATTCATTCGGGGCGGTCGCGCAACGATCAAGTGCTCGTTGACATAAAACTTTATCTGAAAGACGAAATTCGTCAGCTCAAAAACGAAGTGCTTCAACTTTTCGATTTGTTGCAATTGCTGAGCGAACAGCACAAAAATGTGTTCCTTCCCGGATATACGCATGCACAAATAGCCATGCCATCATCTTTCGGCTTGTGGTTTGGCGCTTATGCCGAAACACTTGTTGACGATATGTATTCGTTGGTTGCTGCATGGCGTGTGGCCGACCAGAATCCCCTCGGTTCGGCTGCCGGTTATGGCAATTCGTTCCCGCTCGATCGGGAGATGACCACTCGTGAACTTGGTTTTTCCGAAATGAACTATAATGTGATTGCAGCCCAAATGGAACGCGGTAAGACAGAAAGAATTCTTGCTCAGGCAATGTCGAATATTGCTTTTACGCTTAACAAACTGGCTGCGGACAATTGTATGTACTTGTCCGGAAATTATGGCTTTATTTCATACCCCAACGAGTTGACGACCGGATCGAGCATCATGCCACACAAGAAAAATCCTGATGTGTGGGAGCTTATCCGTGCTCATAGTAATCGACTGCAAAACCTTCCGAACGAAATAGCCCTCATGACAACGAATATGCCGCACGGTTATCATCGCGACTATCAGTTGCTGAAAGAAGTGTTGTTTCCTGCCATCGAAACGCTCCACACACTTCTTCAAATGGCGCACTTCATGCTCGAGCATGTGTCGGTGAACGAACATATCCTCGATGATCCGCGCTACAATTATCTGTTTACGGTGGAGGAAGTGAATAAACTTGTGCTCGCCGGAATGCCGTTTCGCGAAGCTTACAAGCAAGTGGGGCACGAAGTGGAAAGCGGAACATACAAAGCCAACAAGGAAGTGCATCATACCCATGCCGGAAGCATCGGAAACCTTTGCACAAAACAAATCAGAGAAAAGATGGAGAGAGCGGCAGAGGAAATAAGATGATTGTCGGAGTTATTAAGTCGGATATCTATCTAAGTTGGATACTTCGAATTAATTTTTTTTCAGCAACAACCTACAAGATTAGGATGAGTTCGGCCGATGATCGCAAAGAATAAAAAATTGGATTCCTTTTTCAAAGGGCAAAATCCAATTTTCTTTTCTATCTTTGCAGCGTAATCAAAAATCGAACAATGAACTTAATCGAAAACATTATTGCCCGGGCCAAGGCAAACAAACAGCGTATTGTACTGCCCGAGGGGACTGAAAAACGCACACTTCAGGCTGCCGACAAGCTGATTACGGATGGTGTTGCCGACATCATTTTGTTGGGAAATCCCGATGAAATAACCACACTGGCCGAAGAACTGAAATTGAAACATATTGACAAAGCTACAATTGTCGATCCCCACAATTATTCGAAAAAGCAAACTTATGCCGACCTGCTTTACGAACTCCGGAAGAAAAAAGGCATGACGTTTGAACAAGCGGAAAAACTGATTGAAGATCCACTTTATTTGGGATGCCTGATGATCAAAAATGGAGATGCCGATGGCGAAATAGCAGGTGCTCGAAATACTACGGGCGATGTCCTTCGTCCTGCATTGCAAATTATCAAAACATTGCCTGGTGTGAGTGTGGTTTCGGGTGCTTTCATCATGTTTACGAACACGCCTCAATATGGCGAAAACGGAATTCTTGTTTTTGCTGATTGTGCCGTGATTCCGGATCCTACGGCCGAAGAACTTGCTTCGATTGCCATTGCTTCGGCACAAACCGCTCGTGATATCGTCGGAATTGAACCGAGAGTTGCCATGCTGAGTTTTTCGACGAAAGGCAGCGCACAACATGAACGTGTGGATAAAGTAGTGGAAGCCACTCGAATCGCAAGAGAAAAAGACCCCTTGTTGCAGATTGATGGCGAGCTTCAAGTTGACGCTGCCCTTGTATCCTCGGTTGCCGAGCAAAAGGCTCCCGGAAGCTCAATCGCCGGGAATGCGAATGTGTTGGTATTTCCATCACTCGAAGCGGGGAATATCGGCTATAAGCTTGTGCAGCGGTTGGGAAATGCTGAGGCCGTTGGTCCGATTTTGCAAGGGATGGCTGCGCCAGTCAATGATCTTTCGCGTGGATGTTCGGTGGAAGATATCTACAAAATGGCTGCGATAGCTGCTAATCAGGCTATCGGTTTAAAAAAGCCATAAACGTGCTTCATAGATAAAAAATTATTAAACTATTATGACAGAAACTATTATAGAACCTATCGAGCAATTTGGGCTCAGCATTAGCGCACAGCACAAAAAAAAGCCGATGTTTTCGAAAATCGGTGTTGTGGGTGCCGGCAAAGAAGGCCGTACCATCATCAATCTAACTTCCAGCGCAGGAATGGATGTGATTTTCATGGACGAAAATCAGGAACGCATCGATTTTGTGATGGAAGAGGTAAGTAGAAATCTCGATTCGAAAATTGAAAACTGGGGTCTTACTCAGTCCGAAAAGAAAATAATCATGAACCGCATCACTCCCACACTTGATTATGTGGACTTCAGAGGATGTGATTTGGTGGTAGAATGTACGCGTTATTCCGAAACCGGACGTAGAAGTACTCCCTTGAGAAAAAATATTTTTAAAAAACTCGAAGAAATTCTCGAGCCCGATGCTATTATTGCCACAAACGGACCGACAGTAATTATTAGTGAACTTGCGGCCGACTTGATACATAAAGAGCGATGTGTAAGTTTGTATTTTCCAGTGGCACATCCCGATGCTCGTATTCTCGAAATTGTGAGTGGAATGTACACCTCAAACGAAGTGTATGCCAAAATGGAAATTTTCGCCAAACTTATCGGATACAAACCTCACAAAGTGAGTGAGAGCAATGGAAATGTGAGCCTGCGTTTGATGGTAGCCATGCTCAACGAGGCGTGTGAAATATTAATGGAACATGTAACCTCTATGGAAAATATCGAAGAAACATTTACGATTATCTATGGTCAGCGTTACGGAATTTTTCGTATGGCCGATATTATTGGCATTGAACGAATGGTAACTCTTATGGAAGCGATGTTCAACGATTTTGGCGACAAAAAATACAAACCCAATCCCATTTTGTGGAAACTCTACCGATCAAATCAATTGGGAATTCGCACAGGGAAAGGATTTTATATTTATGACCAAAACGGAAATGTAACAGGTATCAACAATTCACTTTTTTAAACAGGAAATCAAATCGCAATGAAAATTTTGGTACTCAACTGTGGCAGTTCGTCCATCAAATACAAACTTTATCAGATGGAAACTCGGCAAGTACTTGCTCAGGGTGGAGTCGAAAAGATTGGGCTGAAGGGTTCTTTTCTGAAATTCACTTTGCAGGATGGAAGAAAAGTGATGCTCGAAGGCGAAATTCTGGAACATCAGACAGGCATTGAATATATTTTGGGCGTTTTGCTCAGTAAAAAATACGGTTGTATTAATTCGTTGAGCGAGATCGATGCTGTGGGTCATCGTGTGGTTCACGGAGGAGAGAAATTTAATCAAAGTGTTTTGCTAACGCAAGAGGTGATTGCATCTATTGAAGAATACATTGAGCTTGCCCCCCTACACAATCCACCTAACCTGAAAGGTATTTATGCGATTCAGGAATTAATGCCCGAAACGCCTCAAGTTGCAGTGTTCGATACTGCTTTTCATCAAACGATGCCGGATTATGCTTATATGTACGCCTTACCTTATTCGCTTTACGAAAAATATAGTATTCGTCGATATGGTTTTCATGGAACGAGTCATCGCTATGTTTCGAAAAGGGCTTGCGAATTTCTTGGCGTTCCTTTTGAAGAGCAACGCATGATTACGGCCCATATCGGCAATGGAGGGTCTGTAGATGCGATTAAAAACGGTAAGTCTATCGATACGAGTATGGGAATGACGCCGGTGGAGGGATTGATGATGGGAACGCGCTCGGGTGATGTTGATCCCGGTGTCCTGACCTACTTGATGGAAAAGGAACGTTTGGGTGCGCCGGGAATATCGCGTCTGGTGAATAAATTCTCAGGCGTGTTGGGTATTTCGGGCGTATCATC
Source organism: Seramator thermalis (assembly GCF_004138125.1). GTDB lineage: Bacteria > Bacteroidota > Bacteroidia > Bacteroidales > Dysgonomonadaceae > Seramator > Seramator thermalis. The sequence goes on along the minus strand of NZ_RXHS01000001.1, from coordinate 262,291 downwards.
GGATATGCGGGAAGTGAACGCAGCAATAGCGCAAGGAAACAAACGTGCTGCTCTATCGCTCGATATGTATAATTATCGCATCAAAAAATATGTTGGAGCTTATGCCGCAATTTTAGGTGGTCTCGATATTTTGGTGTTTACTGGTGGAGTAGGTGAGAACCAGGCTATTACTCGAAGTGAGGTTTGCAAGAATATGGAGTTTTTGGGTATCGAACTTGATGAAGAGAAAAACGCTTCGGTTCGTGGTATCGAATGTGAAATAAGTAAACCTGAATCGAAAGTTAAAGTTGTTATCATTCCGACGGATGAAGAGTTGACCATTGCTCAAGACACACTCGAAATCGTTTCGAAAAATCTTTCGAATAAGGTTGCAACGGAGTAGGGGGAGGACTAATCATTTTTCTTAATATCATCGATTTCGATTAGCTTATTGACGATGGCATAGATAGTAAGCCCAGACGTACTGTGGATATCCAGTTTGGTGGATATGTTGCGCCGATGCGTTATTACGGTGTGTATCGAGAGATTGAGTTTTTCGGCAATTTGTTTGTTGGAGAGTCCTTTCACAACCAACCCGACGATCTCTTTTTCGCGCGAGCTAAGACACTCTGACGAAATATCTGACTCAGGTGATGATATCGCTTTCTTCAGTTTGCTGATTATTTGTTCAGCGGAATCGAATATCGAAACAGACTCATCGTATTGCAACATAAGAGAATTTTCACACAAGACGCTTTGCAATGCGATGATTTTAATGCCGGATTTGCAGAATTCTTTTTTTAATTGCTGAGGGGATGAAAATCCTGTCAGAATCGGATTAAGGATTAAAATATCGAAATTGTGATGGGCAAAAGATTGCCTAAGCTGCTGCAAGTTTTTTATTTCAACAAAAAAAATCTGAAAATTCATACTTTTCAGAATCGAGATAATCCCGGTTCGGATCACATCGGACGATTCGGCTATTGCAACCTTAATTTGTTTGCTCATCTTTCAGCCGGTTTTTTTGCTCCAGTTTCAGAATCGACGGAATAAGCAATTGATTTTCGATTTGATTATGCGAGGCCAAATCATATTCGCAGTTAAATATATCGAACAATACATTGTTTAACTCATTCGATCCTTTGGCAGGATAATATTTAATTAAAATCTGCTTAAACTCTTTCAATCGGTATTCAACTTGATCGTGATGACGCCGAAAAATATCGATGTTGTATTTTCGATTGTTTTTCCCTTCGACCAATTCACGAATATATGGGAATACTTTTGTTTCTTCATACATCATGTGTTTACGAACCTCTTCAACATACTCGTCAAAATAGTTCAACACGGCATTGTTGAGGTCGTTCTTTCTTTCGGTTAGGACATTTTCCAATCCTTGCCTGATTCCGGGCAGTTTAAATTCGAGAAAATATTCATGCGACCGTTGTAAATACGTGATAAGAGCCTCGGGCGATATATTGGGAATCGTTTCCTCTGCAATGTCATTGTCTTTTACCAGCATGTTTGCGACCGCCAAAAAAGTCTCTACATCAACATTATTTTCGTTGCACACCTCAGCGATCGTTTTTTCACCAAAACCGAGCCCAATTCCAAAACGATTGAGGACAAGTAAAATACGAAAATGGTGAGTAGCCAAATCACTCATTTTGTGCGAAGGAGTATATGTCATCGTTTTTTTTCATTAAGATACATTTTTGGACAAAAATAGCATTAAAATTTGTGATTGAAGGTTGTTTCGTAAATAATCAATTTTCATGTACTTTTGTTGGAAACAAAAAGAGGATATTCCGAAGAACATCCTCTTTTTGAACATGATTTATCTGAAAGAATAGTAGAATTATTTTATTCTGAAACTACTTCAAACGGTATTTCTACCGATACTTCCTTGTGTAATTTAACCGTTGCTTTATAAGTGCCGACTTCTTTCACCGGATCTTTGATAAGGATGAGTTTTCGGTCGATTTCAAATCCCTTTTCTTTTAGAGCATCAGCAATTTGGATGTTCGTTACCGACCCGAAGATAGTGCCCGTAGAGCTTGTTTTTGCGCCGATAGTCAGAGATACTCCTTCGAGTTTGCTTGCAAGTTCCTGAGCTTCGTTTTTGATTTTTTCAATTTTATGAGCGCGTTGTTTCAAATTTTCGGCAAGTACTTTTTTTGCCGATTCGGTAGCGATATAAGCCTTCCCTTGAGGAATGAGATAATTGCGACCATAGCCGCGTTTCACGTTAACGATATCGTCTTTATAGCCCAAATTTGGAACGTCTTCTTTCAATATTACTTCCATTTTTTCTCCTCCTTATTTCATTAAATCGGTTACGTAAGGCAGCAAAGCAATATGACGGGCACGTTTGACGGCTTGTGCAATGCGGCGTTGAAATTTAAGCGAAGTTCCGGTGATTCGGCGGGGTAAGATCTTACCCTGTTCGTTGAGAAACTTTTTAAGGAATTCGGGATCCTTATAGTCGATGTATTTGATTCCGTTCTTTTTGAAACGACAATATTTTTTCTTTTTTACATCTACCGAAACCGGCGTTAAATAGCGAATTTCTGATTGTTTTGCCATTTTTTAATCCTCCTTTTCTTCTAGTTCAACTTTTTCAGCCACCTTTTCTTTTACGGGTGCAGGAGCTTCGTTTTTCTTACTGCCTTTGTTGTTGCGCCTCTTCTCGGCATACTCTAAGGCAAATTTGTCTTGTTTTACCGTCAGAAAACGAATTACGCGCTCGTCGCGGCGGTAGTTAATTTCCAGTTTTTCAATAACCGAAGGATCGGCTTTGAATTCCAAAAAATAATAAAAACCGGTGGTCTTTTTGTCAATGGGATAGGCTAACTTGCGCAATCCCCAATTTTCTTCGTTTACGATTTCGGCTCCTTGTTCGGTAAGGATGTTTTTGAATTTGTCAACCGCTTCCTTCATCTGTGCATCAGACAAAACGGGAGTCAAAATGAAAACGGTTTCGTAATTGTTCATACTGTTAATCTTTTGTTTAGATAATTTTTGTAGCTAAATATCGAATTTAGAGGCGCAAAGATACGATAAAACTTTGATATTTCAAATCCAAACATCGAAAAAAATATACGGAATAGAGTTTTACTTTTATTTCATTTTATTCGTTTATTTGTTTCATTTTCAGTATGATTTTATGCCTTAATCGGGCTAACCTGCTGAGTGAAGGCGAACGAACAATTTAGTATGATAAGTGTTCAATAAATTGAATACTAAAACTATAACATAATATGATAGAGGATATACTTACATCAACTCATCAAATTGTTAGACGATGGTATCTTCCGCTTGTTATCGGCGTGATTTTGTTGATTTTGGGAGTTTGGACGCTTTTCACTCCCGCAAAATCTTACGTAGCATTGGCCATTGTTTTTGCAATCGGTTTTTTGATTAACGGAATTCTCGAAACTTATTTCGCCATTGTAAACAAAACGAATGGTTGGTCGCTGGTATTGGGAATTTTGAGTTTGATTCTCGGATTAATGCTTTTGTTTAATCCTGCGTTTCGGCCATTACGCTACCTTTGTACGTAGGATTTATGTTAATGTTTCGTTCTGTTTCGGGTATTGCTATTGCTCTTCAATTGCGCCGTCATTATGTAATCGATTGGGGAACACTGATGGTGTTTTCGGTATTGGGAATCTTGCTTTCGTTTCTGATGATTTTCAATCCGGCTTTCGGCGGTTTGTCCATTGTGCTATGGACCGGCTTTGCTTTTTTGGCCAGTGGAGCACTTTCGATTGTTTTTGCCTTGCGATTGCGAAAGTTGCATACTTTCATTCAAAAAGAATTGGAATAATTGCGTTGTTATTACGTGATGGCCTCTCGGGATACAAACAATATTACACGCTTGTGTTCCGATATGTTTTTTTAACTGTCGGGACGAAACTTTTTTCAATTGTTTCTAATCGAAAGTATTTCGCTGGTTTTCAAAACTTTCCCTATGGACGGATTCCATGATTTAATCTGTTCGATCGTGCAATTGTATTTTCGAGAAATAGAGTAGAGTGTTTCGCCCATTTTTACGGTGTGCTGGATACTAACATCTGCATTGTTAACCGTATCTTTTGACAATGAGTCGGAGTTTGCTTCCATTTCTTCCGGATCGGAAACGGTTGTATATTTGGGGCGACGCATGGTTTGCTTCTCTTGATTAATCCCGCTATTCGTTGGTGAATTGTCTGTTGTGTTCTTATGGCTTGTTGTGCTTGCGAGTTGAGACACTGTTTTTCGAGATGCCTCTCGCGAGTGCACAATATAATTGTTATCTGCCTGAGCTTTCGAAATTTCGTCCGAAGATTTCAGTCGAGGCAAATCGACTCGATTAGCTTCGTTTTCCGAAATATTTTTCAGAGTGTTAATACTGTTTTTATCTTCGACAACTTTTTGTTGTGCTTTCTTCGTTTGTTGTGAGGTCAGTCGATCAGTTTCTTTCAATACGCGCCCTCCTCGCAAGTAACGCGAAGCGTAATAGGGTTCGGTGGATGCGGTGATGATTACTCCGTCGGAAGTGGATGCATGGATGAAATTGAACTCACCGTTCGATTTTTTCTCGATGACGATCCCAACATGGCCTACTTTCCCATTTTTGCGACGCCCCTCAAAGAAAACCAAATCGCCTATTTGTAAATCTTCCTTTCGTCTGATGGCAGGTACTTGTTTATCCTGATCTTCGGAGCTGGCACTGAGTTTGTATCCGAATTTTCTGAATACGAAAGAGGTGAAACCTGAACAGTCAAAAGCATTAGGTCCTTTTCCCGCAGGTCGGTATGGCTTACCCAAAAAATCTTTGCTATAATCGATCAATTGCTGTTGTGTTGACGAGAGGTATGGTTTCTCCGAAACAGCTTTTCGTGAGGTTCCACAAGAAGCAAGCAGTAATGTGAGTAATAGCAATAGCCACAAGCAAATTACAGTTTTTTTTTCGTTGAGAAAATATGCCATAAACGCGTATTCTTCGGACACATTCAATTTTATTGCGAAACAAATATAAAGAATTGATTGTGATAGCTGCCTTTATTCTGTTTTTTTAACTTTTAGAATTTCGGGTCTTTATTCTTTTTTTGATCGATTAGGTCTATTTTTGTCCGAAAATTGACTTGGAATATATGAAACAACTCAAAAATATCGTATTTGACTTTGGAGGCGTACTTATTGACTGGAATCCTCGTTATCTGTATCGAAACGTTTTCGAGACTGAAGACGAAATGGAATACTTTCTCGAACACATTTGTCCATACGACTGGAATCTGATGCAGGATGCCGGCCGTTCGCTCGCCGAAGCTACACTGTCAAAACAAAAAGAACATCCCGGATACAGCGACGAGATTGCATTATATTATGGCCGATGGATTGAAATGGTAGGTGGAATTTTCGATGAAAATGTGAAATTACTGACACCGCTGAAAGAAAAATACAATTTGTATGGATTGACCAACTGGTCGGCCGAAACGCTTCCGCTTGCTCAGGCTAAATACGATTTTTTTGATTTGCTTGACGGAATTGTTGTATCGGGTGAGGAAAAAATCGTGAAACCTGATCCGGCACTTTATCATATATTGATCGATCGCTATCGAATCGATCCTCGTGAAACACTGTTCATCGACGATAATCCGGAAAACATCCAAACTGCCAAACAACTCGGATTTCAGACGTTACACTTGACACCTCAAATCAATTTAGAACAAGAACTGAAAAATAGAGGCATTATCGATTGATGCCTGAAAGAATTCCTTCCTGGAAAAATAATCTTAAAGGGGAAGCATTTTCATAACAATCGCAGAAAAAGTTTGGGCACAGGCGTTTCGAAATGCATGATTTCCCCCGAAGTGGGGTGATAAAATTCCAACACGCGCGCATGCAATGCGATGCGACTTATAGATGTGGACGATCCGTATTTGCGGTCGCCAACGATAGGGTGTCCGAGATCCTTGAGGTGGACCCGTATTTGATTTTTGCGCCCGGTTTCGAGTTCCAATTCGAGTAACGAAAATTGGTCGGTAGTCTGCAAAACTTTATATCGTGTAATGGCCGGTTTTCCCCCGTTATCTACGGGACTGGAATACACCATATAGTTCTTTTTGTTTTCGGTCAGCCAACTCGAAATTTTTCCCTCAGATTCGTCCATTTTTCCCTCTACAACAGCCACATATGTGCGTTTGGTAACCATATCGCGCCAATTATCACGCAGCTGATGCTGTGCTTCGCTATTTTTGGCAAAGACCAACACTCCCGAAGTCAATTGATCGAGCCGGTGAACCGTATATATTTTATTGTAGGGAGATTGTTTTTGGACATAATCCTTAAGCAACGAGACTGCTGTGGTATCAATTCCACTTCCGGTGGTAATGGTAAGCAGCCCTGCTTCTTTGTCAATAACGATAATGTCGTCATCTTCGTACAGGATGCGCAATTGCGGGATATTCTTCTCCACGATGCTCCGATGATTGCCAACGATAATCTTATCACCCGATTTTAAAGGATAATCGTAGCGTGTGATGGTTTTGCCGTTGACAACTATTTGACCATATTTGAGTAACGATTTCACCGAATTTCGACTCTTTTCGCTCATGTTTGTCAGCAAAAAATCGAGCAAAAGAGCATTCTCGTTCACGATCATCGTCTGTTCTTTCTTCGTTGATGCAGCAGGCGATTTTTTATGTGTTTGTTTGTTCACTTCGTTAAATTGTTTTCGTAATCTTTTATAAACCCGAGAGTCATCCAGTTAGCCATTGCCTGACGATTGTTTTCGAGGATAATGCGACGCCGATCGAAATCATTCTGAATATTGCCGACTTCTACCAGAATGGATGCCGGTTTGTAATTGCGAATAACATACAAATCTCTTTGGCCGACTACTCCCTGAAATCCCCTCCAAGGCTGAAATTGGTCATATTTCTGTTGAAAAACATCACTCATGGTCTTGGCCAACGCTATACTTTTCGGATTGTCGGAATGATAAAAAAACACGTCAATCTGTTCAGTCTCGTTGCGACTGTCAACATGAATTGCAATAGCTCGGAGGTAATCGAATTTTTTCCGATCCTCTCGATAAAGCTTATTGACAGCATTAACCCTCTGTTTGAGCCTGTCAAGCTGACCTCGGGGGATAGGCTCGCCCAAACAGGTCTCATCGTAGTTATTGTTCAAAAATTTGTCGTCACGAATGCCGTCATTCTGATCTTGAATGACCATGTAAACCGTAGCACCTTCGGCCATTAAGTTTCTGGCCAATCGAAGCGCAATATCGTAAGCATACTCATCTTCATGGAGTTCGATTCCGTCGAAATTGCTTACCGCTCCGGGATCAGGGCCTCCGTGTCCGCTTTCGATATAAAAACAGGCATTTTTAAGTTTGTCAGAATTTTTGGGCACATCGGCGTATGCGCTTCCAAAAAGAGCCGGATCGAATGTTGAAAAAGTAACGGGCTTTGGAGGATAAACATCTCCGGGATGCAATGGGGGAATAAGATAAACCGTGCCTAATTCAAGTCCACCCTGAGCATTTAATCGATCTCTGTTTAATTCAACAAATTCGCGTACATACGTAGAATCGAGTCTGTTCCAACGTCGAAGAAACGAATAAATGCCGTCGCCCTGAATCGGATAAGCCATATCCTGAGCAGCAACAGATAAAGGAATGAAAAAAAAGACGATACACGATATCTTGAAAAACCGTTTTTTCAATACAATCACATTTTTAATCACGTTGCAAAATTACGAAAATTATGTCATTGAACTTCCCAATAAATAAAACCTATCGGCTATTTTCTGAAATGTGTTTGCAGTCTGATGTTTTATTTATAACTTTGCGCAAAAGAAAGACGATGTGGACAGATTTGAGCTGCTTGCAACCACAGAAAAAAATGCTAAAACCATTCTCCGCAATGCTTTAGACTTCCCTTTGTTGCTTAGTACGCTTTCACGATTCCGCTGTTTTTCACCTACAGATTAACAACGATTATGAACTATTTATTTACATCCGAGTCGGTGTCCGAAGGACACCCCGATAAAGTAGCCGATCAAATATCGGACGCTTTGCTTGACGAGTTTTTGGCTTACGACCCTAACTCAAAAGTAGCTTGCGAAACGCTGGTAACTACCGGACAGGTAATACTGGCAGGAGAAGTCAAATCACAAACTTATGTGGATGTGGCCGAAGTGGCACGTAACGTAATTGCCAAAATTGGCTACACTAAAAGCGAATACCGTTTCGAAGCGCAATCGTGCGGCGTTTTTTCGAGCATTCATGAACAATCGGACGACATCAATCGTGGCGTCGACCAAAAAGCCGATCCCATGGAGCAGGGGGCTGGCGATCAGGGAATGATGTTTGGCTATGCAACCAACGAAACCGAAAATTTCATGCCGCTTCCGCTCGATTTGAGTCATGCGTTGTTGCAGGAATTGGCTTATATCCGCAAAAATGAGCTCCACTTGATGCCCTATCTTCGTCCTGATGCCAAATCACAGGTAACCATCGAATATTCCGAAGACGGAACCCCGCTTCGCATCGATACCATAGTGATCTCCACTCAGCACGACGAATTTATTTTGCCCGAAAACAATTCTCCCGAAGCGTCCGACAAGGCAGACAAAGCCATGCAGAACAAAATTCGCGAAGACATCATTAATATCCTCATCCCTCGGGTAAGGGAAAAATACAAATTCAAAAAAGATATTCATAAACTTTTTGAGGGTGATATCAAATATTATATCAACCCTACAGGCAAATTTGTTATCGGTGGGCCTCATGGAGATACGGGACTTACGGGCAGAAAAATCATCGTTGACACCTACGGAGGAAAAGCTTCGCACGGCGGAGGCGCGTTTTCGGGAAAAGACCCCTCCAAAGTTGATCGTTCGGCAGCGTATGCAGCTCGTCATATCGCCAAAAATTTGGTTGCCGCCGGCGTGGCTTCCGAAATTCTTATTCAGGTTTCTTATGCCATTGGCATCGCCGAACCGATGAGCATTTATGTCAATACATATGGCAAAAGCAACGTCAATCTTTCGGATGCCGAAATTGCCGAAAAAGTGAAACAACTCTTCGATATGCGTCCAAAAGCTATTGAAGAGCGACTGAAACTTCGAAATCCGATTTATTTCGAAACGGCTTCGTACGGGCACATGGGACGTGAACCACAAGTGGTGAAAAAAGTTTTTTCGTCGCGCTACATGCCCGAGCCGGTAGTGTGCGAAGTTGAACTCTTTACTTGGGAAAAACTCGACTACGTAGATAAAGTTAAAAAGGCATTCGGACTTGTGTAGAAAAAATATGAAAGTCAATAAAACAGGAAACGATACTTCCGAATTTTCGTGGTCACAAAATTCGGGAGTTGTCGTTTATTGTGCGTCGAGCGCACAAGTCGATCCGACTTATTTTGAGGCAGCCAAGAGACTGGGGCAATTATGTGCCGAGCAAGGAATCTCGGTGATTAATGGTGCAGGTAAACAGGGCTTGATGGGAGCTCTCAACGATTCCACACTTGCACATGGTGGAACAGCCATCGGAATCATTCCTCAATTTATGGTAGATGCGGGTTGGTGTCACGAAAACTTAACCGAAACAATTTTTACCGATACCATACACGAACGCAAATCGCTGATGGCAGAAATATCTGACGCAGCCATCGCATTGCCCGGAGGAATCGGGACGCTCGAAGAGTTAGCCGAGATTATCACTTGGAAACAATTGGGACTTTACAACAAACCCATCATCATCATGAACATAAACGGTTATTACGATTTATTGCTCAGCTTTTTGGACAAAATGATGACGGAGCAGTTTATGAACCCCGGTTATTGTCAAATGTGGAAAGTAGTATCAACGCCCGAAGAAGCGATTGATGCCCTAAATAATTTTCCCGTGTGGAATCCTTTGTTTTCCAAATATGACGAAAAAGAGTTGTAACTTTGCGAAAATTTACGACAATCCGTGTTCGATACGATTCGCAATACAACGTTCGATACCACTTCATTTTTCCTCGTCGGAGAGCCTGTGGTTGTAAAAACCGATTCCGTTACTTTCGGCTTTTCTCCGTATAAAGTTATTGCAAACGATTCTACGGGCATTCATTTCAAAAAGGATTCGATAGCTTATTCAATCCGGTCTGTCGAAAATGGAAAAGTTGGAATTCCACGCAATTATCCGCTATACGAGAACAGTCTGTTCTTTTTGATTTTTCTGCTATGCCTGTCCATTTTTTCTTTTTTTTATCGCATTTCCGGAGAATCGATACGCAATCGCTTCGAAGAAGAATTTCGTCGCAAACGCCACTCATTATCATATAGCGAGCAGGTGACTGCGGCTGACGTTTGGGCTGATTTTTTCATGATCGTGCAAACCATTTTGATTGCAGCAATGGTCGCTTACAAGTATTTTGGACAGCAGGAATTTGTTTTGTCTTCTACCGAAAGCAAAACGATCTATTTCATCGGATTGGGAATGTTTTTTGGATTTTTTATATTGGTGCGTCTCTTGATTTTTCGATTGTTTGGAAGTGTCTTTTTCTCATCCGATGTTTCGGGCCTTATGTCGAAATACCTTTCTCTGATAGGATTTATGGGAATATTGTCTTTTGTTCCCGCCTTTATTTTTGTTTTCGCCCCACAGTTCAGTCAAATAATGCTGATCATACTTATTATAATTTTTTTTATTAGTAGAGTCATCATTATAACTTCTGTTTTAGATATTTTTGTTAAACACAGGTTAGGTTACTTGGGTTTTATTGTGTACCTTTGCAGCGTCGAAATTTTGCCATATTTTTTACTTTATTTTGGGGCAATTTCGTTGATTCACATTGTTGGCAGCATAGCATTATGAATGTAAGGAAAGTTAAGAAGATACTTATATCGCAACCCAAACCCACAACAGACAAATCTCCCTACTACGAGATCGCCGAAAAATTTCATGTCGAGATTCATTTTCGTCCGTTCATCAAAGTAGAGCGCGTATCGGTAAAGGAATTTCGTCAGCAGCGCATCAATATTCCCGACTACACGGCTATTGTTTTCACCGCACGTACGGCCATCGATCATTTTTTTTCGTTGTGTGAAGAGTTGCGCATCACGATGCCCGAAACCATGAAATATTTCTGCATCTCCGAGTCCGTTGCTTTGTATTTGCAAAAATACATTGTGTATCGCAAACGCAAGATTTTTTTCAGTCAAACGGGTAAAATAGAAGGGTTGAACAATGCAATTACGAAACATTCCAAAGAAAAATTCTTGGTACCCCTCCCCGATCAGCATAACGGTGAGGTAACACGTTTTCTCGAAGAAAAAAAGATCGATTATACCGAGAGTGTCATGTATCGTACGGTGAGCAACGATTTTGACAAAGACGAACCGTTTGACTACGATATGGTTATTTTTTTCAGTCCTGCAGGTGTACAATCGCTTTTCAAAAATTTCCCCGACTTCAAGCAAGGCGACATTGCCATCGGGTGTTTTGGAAGCACTACTGCCAAAGCAGTTGAAGAAGCTGGATTGAGACTCGACTGTGAAGCTCCGCTTCCCGGACTTCCTTCTATGACTGCCGCACTCGAAAACTTCTTGAAAGAAAACCACAAAAATCACTAAAATACTTTGAGAGCTGAGATGCTTGGTCAAATCGAAGAGAAAATTTTTAAAATTACTTCGAAAGAGAATCAACAAATAACAAAAACAACTATCTTTGTTAATTGAATTGCTTTCGGAGGAATGCTTTTTATCATATGATGGAAGGACTTAAAAAGAGAACTTTGCGAAAGGGACAGCGTATTTCCGGCGTAAAACGGATGGAGCACCTTTTTGCTCATGGAAAGTCCTTTATATCATATCCGTTGAGGGTGGTATATGTGATTCGTTCTTCAAGAGATGATTATCCGATATCGGTGATGGTAAGTGTGCCCAAGAAAAAATTGAAATCGGCGGTGGCTCGTAATCGAATGAAAAGACTCGTTCGTGAAGCTTTTCGCCAAAACTCCCATCTGTTGGATATAGCTACATTTCCGCATGAACAATCGTTGGATATTGCATTCGTGTATCTCAAAGATGAGCTTTGCGATTATGCCACAATTCAAAAGGCAGTACTCAAGGCGTTAAGCGAAATTGCCCGTTGCATGAAGGGAAACGAAAAATGCTGAAAATTTTACGAAACATAGTAATCCAAATTCTTTTGGCTCCGGTGTATTTCTACCGGTTTGCCATATCTCCGCTCACGCCTCCCAGTTGCCGATATACACCTACATGTTCTCAGTATGCGATAGAAGCATTGAAAAAACACGGTCCCATCAAAGGTTCGTGGCTTTCTGCCAAACGCATCTTAAGTTGTAATCCGTGGGGCGGTTCCGGGTACGATCCTGTTCCTGAGCCCAAGGTAAAGGTGAAAAAAGACAGACCGAAAGCATAGCAAGACACACTATGGAACTTTATGACGTACATACTCACCAAGTTTTTTTAGAGGACAATGATGACCCCTATCACTCGTGTATCCTCGATGTTTATCCTTTGGAATTTGAAGTAGCAAAAGAATCTTATCACCGACATGCTTTTTCATGCGGAATCCATCCCTGGTACTCAGAAGATAGCGATTTTCAAATGCAATATTTGACCGAAATAGCGACTGATCCACGCATTGTAGCTATCGGAGAAACGGGTATCGATAAACTGAAAGGACCGTCATACGACATTCAGATTCCTGTGTTTGAGAAACATATCGCATTGTCCGAATCACTCAAGAAACCTCTCATAATACATTGCGTGAAAGCATGGGACGAGCTCATTCGCGTTCGCCGGCAATCACAGCCATCGCAACCCTGGATTATTCACGGTTACCGCAGTAATCCGGAGCTTACTAAAAGATTGATCAAGGAGGGATTTATGTTTTCCGTGGGTGATAAAATCAATATCGAATCGCTCGCTTTGATTCCGTTAGACTCTCTGTTTTGCGAAACCGACGAAGACGAAATGGATATACGCGACATTTATATGCAGGCTGCTCTGGCATTGAATATGAATCTTGAAGATTTTGCTGACAGGATTGCACAAAATGTTCATCGTATCTTTCCAACACTGCAACCACCCAAACCATTCGATCCGGAGGAGATGAAAGAAGTACAGGAAGAATAAAAAACAAATTGCATTGTTTTTTCACCAAATTAATAATAAAGACTCATGCTGCAACCAACGGCGTGAGTTTTTATTTTCTGCCGAAATCGGCCGGGATTTCTCCCCAAATCTCGGTTTGCCATTTCAAAATCGGATTGGAGTAGCTGTTTTCGTTCAACCATTTTTCGGCTCGGGCTATCAAGTCGAAAATGATTTGGTTTCGGGGTGTTTCTTTGAGCTTGGTGTTGCATTTTTTGCGTTCTACCCATTTGATGGCATTCACGCTGTCCGAATAAATCGGTAAATTGCTCTTCTTTTGCGCCAGAAGCGCAAGCGCATGAACAATACCCAAAAATTCTCCGATATTGTTGGTACCGTCTTCGAACGGGCCTACGTGGAATATTTCGGTGCCGTCGGCAACATAAACACCGCGATATTCCATTCGTCCGGGATTACCGCTGCAGGCTGCATCTACGGCTATGCTTTCCGCAATGATTTCGGCAGAAGAGGGTAGGAAAGCAGGACGAGTTCTTTTCTTGAGGCCGATATGTTTCCATGGATTATCTGCAAAGGCTTTTTGCGCTTCTTCTTCCGACTCGAACGACTTGTATCGCGCGTTTTCGAAACCCGATACTTGAGCCTTACATGCTTCCCACGATGTGTATATACCGGGTTTCACGCCCTGCCATACGACATAATATTTTTGCTTCTTCATTGTCCGGGGGCAGGCTGAAAACTATCCTGATAAGGATATGGAATTTCCTGAATCGGTTGAGGTTCCCGGATGTCGATGATGCTGTCCACAATGTATTTCGTGTATCCCCGCCACGGAAGGGGCGCAAAATACTCTTTGTAGTGAAGCTGAACATTTTTCCCCCCGGCAAGCATGAGCTTTTCGGCAATTGCCTTATCCACCACCGAAAATTCGAACTGATTCGATTGCAAACCACTCGATTTTTCGGCCCGAAAACCCGACTGAATGAGTTTCCCTTCGTAGGTTTTGAAGATCACACCTTTATAAACGAGATAATTGAGTTCGCCCGACTTCACGCCGGTGCCGAATACGTAATAAAAACGTACGTAAACAAAGATTCCCAATGCCAATATTATGATAAAAGTAGCCCAGCCAAGAAATTTTTTCTTTCTGTTGCTTCGGGGTTTCAGTTCGTCCATAACAATCAAGTATTAATATTTCGTCCGTAAAGTTAAGAGTATTTTTGCTTTTTAAGTATTTATCAAACCTAAAATCCTGAATAATATTTTCCTTTTGGCTATCTTTGTGAAACAATAGTTACAAGTCAATTACTTATTTATTATTTAAGATAACACTCATTATGAAAAGGTTAACTTTATTCAGCGCGCTTTTGTTATGCTCTGTGATGCTGATGGCTCAGCAAAAAACCGAAGCTTACACATTTACTGTCGTAAAAGAAAATCCGATTACTTCCGTCAAAAATCAAAATAGCACGGGTACATGCTGGTGTTTTTCGGGACTTGGTTTTTTGGAATCGGAACTTCTCAGGCAGGGAAAAGGAACCTACGATTTGTCCGAAATGTACACTGTCCGGAAAAATTATGAAGATAAGGCCAAAAAATATACCCGATTGCATGGCAGTCTCAATTTCGGCCCTGGCGGATCGTTTGCCGATGTCATCGAGTCGATTGACGACTACGGATTGGTTCCCAATTCGGTGTATACCGGTTTAAATTATGGCTCGGAAACGCACAACCACAGCGAAATGGATAAAGCCCTGAGCGGATATATTAAAGGCATCGCGGAAAGCAATTCGTTGACCACTGCCTGGTTCAACGGATTTAGCGGGATTCTCGATGCTTATCTCGGAAACACGCCCGACACATTTACTTATGAGGGCAAACAATACACGCCTCAAAGTTTCGCAAAAATGTTGGGCTTGAACCAAAATGATTATGTTTCGATTACCTCGTTCACCCATCATCCTTTTTATACCAAATTCGCCATCGAAGTGCCCGACAACTGGCGTTGGGCTAATTCGTACAATCTTCCGTTGGACGAACTGATTGAAACCATCGACAATGCCATCAACAACGGCTACACGGTGGCTTGGGCTTCCGACGTGAGCGAAGCCGGTTTTTCGCGCGAAGGAATTGCAATCGTACCCGATGAAAATGCTCCCGAAAATGCCGGAAGCGATCAAGCCAAATGGTTGGGACTTTCGCCTCGCGAAAAAACCAATGCGCTTCGCGACAAAATCGGGAAGGAAATGCTGAA
This sequence comes from Seramator thermalis, assembly GCF_004138125.1. Taxonomy (GTDB): domain Bacteria; phylum Bacteroidota; class Bacteroidia; order Bacteroidales; family Dysgonomonadaceae; genus Seramator; species Seramator thermalis. Next base: position 246,939 of record NZ_RXHS01000001.1, on the reverse strand, counting down.
GGAAAAAACCGTTACACAGGAAACGCGACAGGAGGCTTTCGATAATTTTCAGACGACAGACGATCACGGAATGCAAATTTATGGCATTGCCAAAGATCAAAACGGCAACAAATACTATATGGTGAAAAATTCGTGGGGCGAAACTGGACCTTACAAAGGAATCTGGTATGTTTCCGAAGCTTTTGTCCGTTACAAAACGCTGAGTGCCGTTGTCAACAAAAAAGCACTTCCGGCTTCTGTTTCCAAAAAACTCGGTTTGTAATTGGCAGCAAACAGCATGGATATACCTGCTCTATACGATATTTACATCCAACATCCGATCGTCACCACCGATTCGCGCAACTGTCCTGCGGGCTCTATATTTTTTGCACTCAAAGGCGACAAATTCAATGGCAATCGTTTTGCCCTGAATGCCTTGCAGCAAGGTTGCGCTTACGCCGTAGTTGACGAGCGCGACGAGGCTTTGGAGGGCAACGATCACATCATCATGGTGGACAATGTCCTCGAATCCTTGCAAAAGCTTGCCAATCATCATCGGCGCAAGCTCAAAATTCCCATCATCGGCATCACAGGCACCAATGGCAAAACCACTACTAAGGAATTGGTTTCGGCCATTCTTTCGAAAGAGTTTAAGGTGGCTTTCACGCAGGGAAATTTCAATAATCACATCGGTGTGCCGCTCACTCTTTTGTTGATGAAGCACGAGCACGAGATAGGCGTTGTGGAAATGGGGGCAAGCCATCCCGGCGAAATTGCGCAACTGTGTGCCATAGCCGAGCCCAATTTCGGGCTGATTACCAACATCGGCAAAGCGCATATCGAGGGATTCGGATCGTTTGAAAACGTAAAAAAAACCAAAGGCGAGCTCTATGATTTCATTCGCGAACATGACGGGAAGGTTTTTGTGAATGCCGACAACGAAATGTTGCTCGAAATGTCCGAAGGGATGGATCGCCTTCTTTACGGGCGCAATAATCTCGATTTGTTTGCCTCGGGCACGCTTTCGTCCGAAACGCCCTTTCTCGAATTCGACTGGAACTTTTTCGAGCATCCCCATCACGTGAAAACCCATCTGGTGGGCGAGTACAACTTCGACAATGCACTTGCGGCAGTGGCCATCGGCAAGTATTTCGGCATCAATGCCGACAGCATCAGCGATGCTCTCGAAGCCTATCAGCCGAAAAATAACCGTTCGCAATTCGAACGCACCGAGTACAACGATCTCATCGTGGATGCCTACAATGCCAATCCTACCAGCATGATGGCTGCAATGGATTTTTTTGTGAAAATCCCTACGTCTTTGCCCAAAGCCGTCATCATTGGCGAAATGAGCGAGTTAGGCAATATTAGTCTGGAGGAGCATCAAAAGCTGGTGAATTTTATTGCTTCGCAACAATTCGAAAAAGTTTATCTGGTGGGCAACATCTTCAAAACGTTGACCGATGGTGACGAATCGCTAAGGCAGTGGATGAATGGAAACTGTTTTTCGTCCGTCGCCGAATTGTGTGATGAGCTGCAAAAAAAACCGCTCAAGGGATATTACATTTTGCTCAAAGGCTCGCATTCGGTTCATCTCGAAAAAGCTGTACCTTTTTTATAGCGATTTTGTCTTCGATAATATTCTAATGAGGCTGATTTTGATAATATGAGATGCAGTGGAGCTTCGCGTGACGAGCGACATCGATTTTACTTCTTTGCCGTTAACTTTCACCGTGATTTTGTCGATGCAACGTTTGTTGGCATTTCTAACTTGAACTTAGCTTTCCGATGATGCTTTTTTGCGAGTTATTCGGAAAAATTTCAGGATAGCGGGCGAACATTCCTCCATTCCTGTTTGTTTTAAGAGGGTAAAAATCACAATTTCTTCGAAAGTATAAAATCAAAAAGGACAGAGTAGAAATTCTAAATTTAAGTTTATGAAGTACAAATTATTGGGTAATACGGGATTGAAGGTTTCCGAATTGTGCCTGGGAACCATGACATTTGGTGGACAGGGTATGTGGACTGCCATCGGTTCACTTCCACTGGAAGAGGCAAAACAATTGATTAAAATTGCGGTGGATGCCGGTGTCAATTTTATTGATACGGCAAATATTTACAGCTTTGGACTGAGCGAACAATTGACCGGAAATGCTATTCGGGAGCTGGGGCTGAAGCGTTATGATTTGGTGATTGCAACCAAAGTGCGCGGCATGATGGGTGAAGGCCCGAACGATGTGGGTTTGAGTCGTAAACACATTATGCAGCAGGTTGAGGATAGTTTGCGACGTCTGCAGACGGACTATATCGATTTGTATCAGATTCATGGTTTTGATCCGCAAACTCCGATGGAAGAGACACTCGAAACGCTTGACATACTGGTAAAAAGCGGTAAAGTTCGTTACATTGGTTGCAGCAACTTGGCCGCCTGGCAGATTATGAAAGCATTGGGAATTTCGGCACAGCAACATTTGTCGAAATTTGTTTCACTGCAGGCTTACTATACAATAGCAGGTCGTGACCTGGAACGCGAAATTGTTCCGCTGCTGCTTGATCAGAAAATGGGATTGTTGGTATGGAGTCCGCTGGCAGGTGGTTTCTTGAGTGGAAAATATACCCGTCAGAATGCGGATACCGAAGGGCGTCGTGCCAACTACGACTTTCCGCCTATCGATAAGGAAAAAGCTTACGACATTATTGACGTCATGCAGACAATTGCTCAAAATAAACAGGTGTCGGTGGCTCAGATCGCTTTGGCATGGTTGCTCCATCAACCTGTGGTAACATCCGTGATTGTTGGCTCCAAAAAACCGGAACAATTGACGGATAATTTGAAATCGGCAGATGTGAAATTGTCCGCTGAAGAGCTGTCGCAATTGAATGCTGTAAGCGAATTGCGTCCCGAATATCCGGGTTGGATGCTTAATATGCAAACACAAGAAAGGCAATAAAATAGTTTACAACGGATAAAAAACAAAAAGCGCCTTTCGAAAGGCGCTTTTTGTTTTAGTTGTATGTGAAAATCCGGATTATCCGTTTACTTTTGCCATGTGAGCAATCAAATCGAGAACTTTGTTCGAATATCCCCATTCGTTGTCGTACCAGCTAACTACTTTTACGAAAGTCGGGCTCAATTGGATACCGGCTTTTTCGTCGAAGATAGAAGTGCGAGGATCACCGATGAAATCGCTTGAAACAACTTCTTCGTTGGTATATCCGAGAATACCTTTCAGTTCGCCTTCCGAAGCTTCTTTCATAGCTTTGCAGATTTCTTCGTAAGTTGTTTCCTTTGCCAAACGAACAGTCAAGTCAACAACCGAAACGTCCAAAGTAGGAACGCGAAGCGACATACCTGTAAGTTTGCCGTTGAGTTCGGGGATAACTTTACCTACAGCTTTGGCAGCACCTGTAGAAGAAGGAATGATGTTGCCCGAAGCAGCACGTCCGCCTCTCCAGTCTTTCATCGAAGGACCGTCAACAGTTTTCTGTGTAGCTGTAGTAGAGTGAACGGTTGTCATTAATCCTTCAAGCACGCCGAATTTGTCGTGAAGCACTTTGGTGATAGGAGCCAAGCAGTTGGTTGTGCAAGATGCGTTCGATACAAATTGTTCGCCTTTGGTGTAAGTTTTTTCGTTTACGCCGCAAACATACATGCGAGTGTCGTCCTTCGAAGGAGCCGACATAACTACATATTTTGCACCGGCATCGATATGACCTTTGGCTTTTTCCTTAGTCAGGAAAAGTCCGGTAGATTCAACTACATATTCGGCGCCAACTTCGCCCCATTTCAGGTCGGCGGGATTTTTTTCGGCGGTAATGCGGATCGATTTTCCGTTTACAACCAGTTTACCGTCTTTTACTTCGATAGTGCCTTTGAATTGGCCGTGAATCGTGTCGTATTTTAACATATAAGCGATGTAATCTACATCGAGCAAGTCATTGATACCTACGACTTCAATGTCGTTTCTTGTTTGAGCAGCACGAAATACCAAACGTCCGATGCGTCCAAACCCGTTAATACCTACTTTAATCATAATTGTTGAATTTTATTTGTTAAAAGTGTTCCTAAATACTATCTTTTTTATTGAGTTACAAAAATACAACTTCTTTTGTTTTTAACGAAATTATTCATGTCAAAATGTATAAAAATAATCACTTCGAAGCAGTTAGTGTAAATATTAAACCACCACCTCCTTTGGTGGGTGGTGATTTAATTATTCAAAACAAATAAAAAACCATTATTGAGCGGTCATCATTCCTCACCAATTTCGTATAAAAATGGGGAAAGGCAGTTTATTTCAACTCGAAATGATAGAGGTTTTGCCGATGTGCTTGTCTGTTATACCATCGTTAAATACCAATTCGAATGCATTCACCGTGAAAGTGTCTCGCAGTCGCAGGTGCTGATCTTCCTGACAGCATCATCTGATATCTTTAGCCGGAATACACGAAATTCTACTTGGACTTGGTATGGAGTTGGTATGGACTTGGTACGAATTTGGTTTTACCATTTCAATTGCCCTATATATACACTCGAAGAATTCATGTTGCCGTTGCTTGTAGATAAATAAGCCCAACAGTGGAGAGGATTTTCTTTGTTTGTTTCGGGCAACAATACGGTAACCATTTGGTCGGAGCGAGAACCGATATTTTGGTGAAAAAAACATGACCCTGTTGCTTCGTCAAAAAACACCAGCGAGATTTTGTCGTCTGCATTCCCTTGTAATTGCGCTTCAGGTGCGATTTGCCATTTGACGATAACTTCGGATGTGCTTTTTCGGGTTTCAGCCGTAACCATTTCCACCGGCGGCAAAGTACCATCCGCCGGTTGCAGCTTCGAAAAATCGATGGCGAAATCGGGATATTCACCTTCGACGGCCGTTTTCAGTACTTTACTGCAAACTTTCGGGAAAGCCTGAGTGTCGAGATAGCCTCGTTTGATGACTTGGCGCAGTGGTGTCAGGCTGCGATTGACAAACCTGAACTTCATACGATTTGCCTGTTGTTTGAGCGTTTGTGGATTAGCCGGAACGGTATATTCGCGCAGGAAGTTTTTCCCGTTGCGTTTTACCGCAACTACTTTGCCTAATCGTCCGGACATTTTGCCAAAAGTACTTGATTCGAATTTAGCCATTATTTTTTTCAATTTGATCGATTGGTTACCTATAAGACAAAGATAGTGCCGATGAAAGCATTATCTTTATTTATTTAATTTCATTAACTTTTTGAAAAGTAATAGTTGCTTGATAGTTGCTATGGAGTTAACTTGGAGTTGACATGGAGTTGCCTCGGAGCTATGTCGGAGCTATAGCGTAGGAAAGATAGAGATAAGTGGGAGATGACGGGGAAGATGAATGAGGTAAAGAGGTGGGGAATTTGAACAAAAACACTTTGTGAGAAAAAATCCGTACTCCTCCAAACATTTTTTTAAATAAATTCCAACATTTGGTTATGCCAAAAAAGGGAGAGCTCAATCACAAAGAGCAGGAACAAGAGAGCGAAAGGGCGTTTAGAAAAACACGCCATCGACACAGTGCGATTGAGTCGAACATCAACGAACCGGAACATAGGGGATCAGACAGGTGTCCCGACAAGGGTTATGCCCACTCCAAACGATATGTGGTTATATGCGTCTGCGCCTATAACCTTCACAAGATAGGAGCAGAGCTGTTACGAATTGAAAGAGAGGGAAAAATAAAACAAGCAGCTTAATCATTTCAACATTTTAATATACAGCTCATTAATAAAATGAAAGTGAAAACTTATAGAGAACGCTATGTCATTTTGGTAACAATTTGTTACTTTTACTGAAGATTAATCGTTAAAACCTGTAAAGTTAGTCGGAAATAAAATTTTGGTCTACGAAAAAATGAATAATCAACTTTTTTGTTTCTGCATTTTCAAAAAACAGGGAGTTTTTTGGCAGACACTAATTCATCATTTTAAACAGCACAATTTTTGCAAAAAACAAAATAAACGCTACTTTTGTAACCAAATACCTGTTTTTGTTGTTCTACAGGTTATGCAATCTGAATATAGAATGAAGAAAGTTACGGCCATATTCTTGCTCCTCATGATGATGCTGTCAGCGGTAAAACCGGTACTGGCAATGCATTTTTGCGGGAATGAGCTGTATTCCTTTTCACTGGTTCAGACAGCCGACAATCTCCACTCCTGCTGTGATAATATAGAACAAACCGAAAAACAGACTCCCAAAACAGTTAACATCCCAGTCGGGGGACCCCATCACACCTGCATCCTGGGTGAAGCTAACGAAACTTGCTGCGTTACACAATTACTCACGATCGACACCGATGATTATCAGGGTAAAACCGAGCAGCTTGTTTCCCACATGGCATCCATTTCTTTCGATGATGCATTTGCATTGTTGATTCCTTTGTTCAGGTTATCAGAACCCGAAACCAACACTTTATCCTTTTTTCAAGATTTTCCCCCCAAGGGACTTTTCCTACAGGATGTAAGTCTGCTGACTTACATCTGCATTTACCGTATTTGATTGGACAGATTGCTGACAAACAAAACCTCATGGGGTTTTACCACTGCCTGAATCTCCGGCAGTCGTTTTAATTTTGCGGCATATTGTGCACTATTTTTATATTGTTCAATCAAATAAAATTTTCATGCTTAACAAGATCATAAAGTATTTTCTGAATAACAGGATGATAACAATCCTGATACTCACTGTCATCATTGCGTGGGGCATATCCACTGCCCCCTTCAACTGGTACAGTGTGCTCCCGCGTGATCCGGTTCCGGTAGATGCGATTCCCGACCTCGGCGACAATCAGCAGATCGTCGCCACAGAATGGATGGGACGCTCACCCAAAGATATCCAGGATCAGATCACCTATCCGCTCACCACCTCACTGCTCGGCATTCCCGGCGTAAAGACCATTCGCAGCACTTCCATGTTCGGGATGTCGTTTATCTACATCATCTTCGATGAAGATATCGAATTTTACTGGAGTCGCTCGCGCATTCTGGAAAAATTGAATTCACTGCCACCGGGAACGTTACCTGAAGGAGTACAACCCAGCCTGGGACCGGATGCAACTGCCTTGGGGCAAATATACTGGTACACGCTGGAAGGTAGAAACCCGGATACCGGCGAACCCACGGGAGGGTGGGATCCCGACGAGTTGAGAACCGTACAGGATTTCTACGCCAAGTACACACTTTCATCGGCAGAGGGTGTGGCAGAGGTGGCTTCTGTCGGCGGGTTTGTAAAAGAATACCAAGTGGAGATCAACCCCAATTCCATGCGCGCCTACAACCTCTCCATCATGGATGTGATGAATGCCATCCAGAAGAGCAATCTCGATATCGGTGCGGAGACAGTGGAGATCAATAAGGTGGAATATCTCGTCCGGGGATTGGGATACATCAAAAATGTGTCTGACCTCGAGGAGACCGTCATCACTGTCCGCAATGGTGTGCCGGTAAAAATAAAGGATGTGGCTTTTGTCAATCTTGGTCCTGCCACACGGCGGGGCGGCCTCGACAAGGAAGGGGTGGAAGCCGTGGGAGGTGTGGTGGTAGCACGCTACGGATCCAACCCGTTGGAGGTGATCAACAACGTGAAGGAGAAAATCTCCGAGATGGAAGCAGGATTACCCCAAAAGACCCTTGCTGATGGTACTGTTTCGAAGGTGACCGTTGTTCCCTTTTACGACAGAACCGGTGTGATTCATGAAACCATAGGCACGCTGGAGACAGCACTTACCCATGAAACGCTTATTGCCATTATTGTGGTCATCGTCATCATCCTGAACCTCAGAGCATCGATCGTCATTTCCAGCATATTACCTGTGGGGGTGCTGGCCGCTTTCATCATTATGCGCTACGCGGGCATTGATGCCAATATTGTTGCACTATCGGGTATCGCCATCGCCATCGGGATTATGATCGACATCGGAGTAGTCTTTGTTGAGAACATTATCCGGCATATGGAGATGGAAGAGAACAAGAGTATACGAAAAGGCAAGGCTTTCGCTAACTTAATTTACAAGAGTGTCAGTGAAGTATCTGGGGCTGTGCTCACCGCGCAGCTCACCACTGTGGTCAGTTTTCTCCCTGTCTTTTTTCTGGAGGCACAGGAGGGGAAGCTCTTCACCCCGTTGGCTTATACCAAGACCTTTGCACTCATCTCGGCATACCTGCTTGGCATTGTCGTGCTGCCTACCCTGGTCTATTATATCTTCTCGATCAGAATCACCTCAAAGCAGGTCCACAAAATAGCGAACATTTTATTGGCAGTCGCCGGCGTTGCGTTGGTGATCTTCACCGGATTTGGCCTTTACATTGCCCTAACCTTCTTCGGTTTGAACAACCTGTTTGCCCATCAGTGGAAGAATCAGCGGATACCCACTTTCCTCAATATCGGGATTGCCCTGTTGGCGGTGGTTTACCTGCTCACCGTGGAATGGCTGCCCATGGGTACGCAGGCTGGGGTATCCCGCAACCTGTTATTCGTGATCCTGATCATCGCTCTTATCCTCGCGCTCCTGTGGATGTTGGTGATCTATTACGAAAAAATCCTGCGATGGAGCCTGGCCAACAAATGGAAGTTCATGGCACTGCCTATTGCGACGGTATTTTTTGGCCTGGTCATCTGGATGGGTTTCGACAAAACATTCGGCATTGTGGCAAAAGGCTTTGAGACCGCAGGATGGAGCACTTTCCGTCAGACAGGTTTCTGGCAGACAGCCAGCAACAGATTTCCCGGTATCGGACAGGAGTTTATGCCCAGCCTCAACGAGGGTTCCTTCCTGTTGATGCCGACGAGCATGCCACATACGGGTATTGAACAGAACCTGCAATATATTGAAATACTGGATAAAAGAATCAGCAATATCCCGGAAGTAGAGATGACCGTCGGTAAATGGGGACGGGTCAATTCGGCACTCGACCCGGCACCCGTACAGATGTTCGAAAATACGATCAACTACCGTCCCGAATATATCCTGGATGAAGACGGCAACCGTCAACGTTTCAAGGTCAACCGAAAAGGAGAATTTATCTTGACAGATCAGTCAACGTACAATCCGGAAGATGGCTATCGATTAGTTCCGGCAGACAGTCTTATTCCCGACAGACGGGGTGATTACTTCAGACAGTGGCGTCCGCAAATCAGGACTGAAGACGATATTTGGCAGGAGATCATCAATGTCTCGCATATACCCGGTCTGACATCGGCACCGAAACTGCAACCGATTGAAGCACGGACGGTGATGTTGTCCACCGGCATGCGCGCGCCGATGGGCGTGAAGGTATCGGGACCCGACCTGGAATCCATTGAACAGGGAGGCAAAGTGCTGGAAGCAGCTTTGAAAGAGGTGCCTTCCGTACTCTCCTCTACTGTATTCTATGATCGCGCCGTGGGAGCACCATATATCGAGATCAAACTGAACCGACAGCATATGGCCCGCTACGGCATCACGGTGGCCGACCTGCAGGAGGTGATCGGTGCGGCAGTGGGAGGCATGCCGTTAACAACCACGGTAGAAGGACGTGAACGTTTTCCCGTACGCTTAAGGTATCCGCGTGAACTGAGAGAGAACCCCGATGAGCTGTCGCGGCTGATCGTACCCACAGCCACCGGTGCACAGATACCGTTGGGAGATGTTGCGGAGATAGAGTACACCCGTGGTGCACAGATGATCCGGAGTGAAAATACTTTCCTGGTGGGTTATGTGATTTTTGACAAGGTAGCAGGCAAGGCCGAGGTTGATGTGGTAAAAGAGGCCGATGCGCTGTTACAGGAGAAACTGCGCAGCGGGGAAATCAGCCTGCCCCATGGTGTCTCCTATACCTTTGCCGGTAATTATGAACAACAGGCCCGCGCATCAAAGCGGCTGATGATTATTATACCTATCGCTTTGCTCAGCATCCTGCTTATCCTCTATTTCCAGTTCAAAACGGTGACAGCCTCACTGATTCACTTTTCGGGGGTGTTCGTCGCTCTGTCCGGAGGATTTATCCTCTTATGGCTATACGGTGAACCGTGGTTCATGAATTTTTCGATGGGCGGCATCAATATCCGTGATATGTTCAGCATGCATCCCATCAACCTCAGCATTGCCGTCTGGGTAGGATTTATCGCCCTCTTCGGCATTGCCACGGACGATGGGGTGTTGATGGGAACCTATATCCACGATACATTTCTGGAAAGAGACCCGCAGACAAGGGAGGAGATCAGGGAAGCCGTTGTCCATGCCGGTTTAAAAAGGGTACGCCCGGCAGTGATGACCACTGCCACCACACTGATCGCACTCCTGCCGGTGCTTACTTCCACGGGTAAGGGATCCGAGATTATGATTCCCATGTCTATCCCCACCTTTGGCGGGATGCTCATCCAGTCGATGACCATGTTTATTGTACCCATCCTTCAATGCTGGTGGCGGGAAGGTGTCATCCGGAAAAAAGAAAAACAACAAGCTAAAACGACAGATTATGAAACCATATAACCTCTTCGGCGTCATCCTGGTTGTGCTGACACTCATGGGTGCTAACCCTGTAGTGGCGCAAACACCCGATTCACTCACTCATTACCTGGAAACAGCGGCGAAGAACAATCCGGGTCTGAATGCCGATTTTCTGACTTATAAGGCATCACTGGAGAAGGTGCCGCAGGCAGGTGCCTGGCCCGATCCCAAATTGGAAATCGGCTTTTTCCTCAAGCCGATGGATATTGTGGGAGGACGACAGATAGCCGATTTCACCCTCATGCAGATGTTCCCCTGGTTCGGCACCAAAAAGGCAGCACAGACCGAAGCCACCCATATGGCCAAAATGGCGTATGAAAAATTTAGGGAGACAAGGGACAACCTGTATCTTGAAGTGTATACCCAATGGTATCTCCTCTCTACGCTTGTAGAGCAACTCCGTAACAACCGCGATAATCTGCAATTGCTGAAGCAACTTGAAGAGCTGGCTCTTCGCAGAGTCTCTTCGCCCTCCGGCGGTTCGTCGTCAGGGTATACTGTGCCTGCCCCTTCACCGGTAACAAAAGGCAGTGCCACCTCTCCCGCCGGTGGAGGCATGGCGGGCATGGGGTCGATGGGAGGTACTGCCGCTTCGTCGGGCACCTCATCCTCCTCCGAGATGTCATTTAGTATGGGCAGTTCCGGCGGAACCATGTCCTCCGGCATGGGCAGCGCTGCCCCGGGCATGTCAGACGTGCTCCGCGTGCAACTCGAGATAGCCGAAATCGAAAACAACATCGAGAGCATCCTTTCGGAGATTGTAGCCGGGAAAGCCAAATTCAACGCATTGTTGAACCGGCCAGCCGGCGTGGAAGTTATCCTGCCAGACTCCATTACAAAAGTGCCCTTTCTCTTCGATGAAGGGGTTTCCCTGGACGAGATCGAAAACCGGAACCCTATGCTGGGTATGCTGAAAGAAGAAGAACTGGCTTACCGGGCAAAGGGTGAGATGGATCAAAAAATGAGTTATCCTATGTTCGGTATCGGGCTGCAGTACATGCTGATTGGGGAAATCGCGGCTGCACCGATGGATCAAGGAATGGAACCGGAAATGAACGGCATGGATATGGTTATGCCCATGGTTTCCATCTCCCTCCCCCTTTACCGGAATAAATACAAGGCGCAGCAACGGGAGAGCCGGTTTCTGTGGCAATCGGCCCGGGAGAAGTACAACAACACGCTGAATATGCTTCAGTCTGACCTGTTCAAACTGAAACATCAGCTTGATGATGCGGAGCGTAAGATCGCGCTGTACCAGAAACAGGAACAACTGGCTCGTACAACTTATCAGCTGGTGGTGCAGGAGTTTGTATCGGCAAAGAGTGACCTCACCAACGTGATTCAGGTGCAGCGGCAGCTGCTCGATTACCAGTTGCGGAAGGCCGAAGCCATCGCCGAATACAACACCAGGGTGGCTTCCATCCGTAAATTGCGTTCCTTCAACTCATTCAACAATTAACAGATAACTATCAATATGGATAAGAATAAAATAAAAAAAATCACCAACAACCCCTATGTAAGGTATGGGTTGATCCTGCTGGCCGGCATCCTTCTCGGCTGGCTACTATTCTCCGGCGGGAACCGCAAACCATCGTCACAGCAAACAGCGACGATAGAAGAAGCGCACGATCACGATGCTGAAGAAACCATCTGGACCTGTTCCATGCATCCACAGATAAGGATGAATGAACCGGGCGACTGCCCCATTTGCGGGATGGATCTGATCCCGCTACAGACTACCGGCTCGGGCGATGCTTCCATCGATCCGGATGCCATTCAACTATCGGTAGAAGCGGCTGCCCTCGCCAACGTACAAACGACTGTGGTGAGCAGACAAAATCCGGTAAAAGAGGTTCAGCTTTATGGCACCATTCAGGTGGATGAACGGCTGTCGCAATCGCAGACCTCCCATGTGAGCGGGCGTATTGAGAAGTTGTTCGTCTCCTTCACCGGCGAAAGTGTACACCGTGGGCAACCCATCGCCACCATCTACTCCCCTGAGCTGTTGAACGCGCAGCAGGAGCTGATAGAGGCGGTGAAAATGCAGGAGCTGCAGCCCGCCTTGTTACAGGCGGTAAGAGAGAAACTGCGTCTGTGGAAACTGACAGACGAACAGATTGCACGCATCGAACAGTCAGGTGAGGTGTCGCCGCTGATCGATGTAGCGGCAACCACAAGCGGCATTGTGATTTCAAAAAATGTAAACCAGGGTGACTATGTGAATACCGGCACTGTACTGTTCGATGTGGCCAACTTATCGCAGGTATGGGCTGTTTTCGACGCATACGAATCCGATCTGCCTTTTCTGAAGGTGGGCGACTGGCTGGCATACACCCTCCAGTCACTCCCCGGTAAAACATTTTCCGGGCGGATCTCTTTTATCAATCCCATTCTCGATCCTTCCACACGTACCGCAAAGGTGCGTGTGGAGACAGCCAACCCCCGGATGGAGCTGAAACCGGAGATGTATGCCAACGCCCTCATCGACGCACCGCTTAAACAATACAACAACGAAGTTGTTATTCCTAAGTCGGCCATCCTGTGGACCGGCAAGCGCTCTATCGTTTATGTGAAGCAACCGGATACCGAAACACCCGCGTTCATGCTACGGGAGGTCGAGCTGGGACCTTCACTGGGAGACGCTTACGTCGTTCTTTCAGGTATCGATGAGGGTGATGAGATCGTGACCAATGGTGCGTTCACCATCGATGCGAGTGCCCAGCTGGCCGGTAAGCGCAGTATGATGAATGACGAGGCAGGCCGGGCCGTTACCGGGCATGAAGGTCATACGATGAATGGAAACAGTCCTGAGAATAGTACCCCGACAAGTAGTGCACCTTCCGCCGGGCATGAGGAACATACCATGCAGGCTGTGATCCCTGGCGGGGAGCATGTGATGCTTGCGGTGCAGGGGTTGTGCGAGATGTGCAAGGAACGCATCGAGCAAGCGGCGAAAGCAGTAAACGGGGTTTACTTCGCCAGCTGGGACCGGAAGACCAAACAGCTGCATCTCGGGTTCGATCCGACCAAGACATCGGCCGATGCCGTTGCCAAAGCTATTACCAAAGCGGGGCACGATACCGATTCATACAAAGCAGACATGGCGACCTATGATGCGTTGCCTGACTGCTGTAAATACAGAGAATAATTAATTGAATGATAAATTCTTAAAATGCAACAACAATGAAAAAAACATTTGTAGCAACCATGATTTTGGGTGTTATCCTGTTCACTGCATGTAATTCAGGCACATCCAACAGGAATCAATCAAAGAATGAGCAAGCAGAGATGAATCAAATGACAACAGGTGATTCACAAAATGAAATGGAACACATGCAACAGGGTGCTCAGAACGAAAATCATGCCATGCTTGGCGTAAAGGGAAGCTGTGAGATGTGCAAGGAGCGCATCGAAAAGGCTGCAAAGAGTGTGGAAGGCGTCTCCTTTGCAAGCTGGGATATGGAAAAGCAGGAACTCCATATGAATTTTGACCCTGCCAAAACCAATATCGAAGCCATCAGCAAAGTGATTGCAGCAGCAGGACATGACACGGACAAGGACAAAGCCGAACAGGCAACGTATGACGCATTGCCCTCATGCTGTAAATACAGAGAATAATTGATGTGACATATTGTTTAGGGGAAATGCCACGTTTAGGTATTTCCCCTTTGTTATAATTGCTATAACGGCTCCGTGAATCATTTGACACAAGTAGCTTTGTCAAAGGAATTCTATTCCACCTTCATGAAATCTAGTCCTCCATTAAAAAGGATATCGGATCTGTGAGGTATTCCATCACCTGGTAAATGAAACGGGTCGATTCGCCGCCATCCACAATACGGTGGTCCACAGTGAGCGACAGAGGCATGATGTTACCAATCACTATTTCGTCATCTCTGACGATGGGTGTCTTAAGAATACGACCTATTCCCAGTATACCTGCCTGTGGGTAATTGAGTACCGGCGTGGCATAAATACCGCCGAAGGAGCCGAAGCTGGTAACGGAGAATGATCCTTCTTTCATCTCGTCGAGCGTCAGTTCCCGTCTCCTTGCCTTATCAGCCAGTTCACCAATCTGTTGGGCAATCCGAAAGATCGATTGCCGGTCGGCATCCCGGATCACGGGCACCACCAGTCCGTCGGGTGCATCCACTGCGAAGCCGATATGGCAGCGGTTGCGAATGATTATGCGGTTATTTTCCGTATCTATCTGTGAATTGAGTTGCGGATGTTTCTTTAATGCCATCGCCACCGCTTTCACGATAAACGGCAGATAGGTCAGCTTCACTCCCTTTTCGGCAAACTTCTGTTTGTATTTCGATCTCACCTGCATCAATCGAGATATTTCCACTTCTTCAAACACCGACACGTGGGCGGCGTTATGCTTGGCGTGTAACATGTTTCGGGCAATGGTTTTCCGGATTTGCGTCAGTGGCAGGTAGGTTACATCCTCAGCGGCGGTTGTTGTTTCTTTTTTGGCGGGAACTGACTTTGGTACATCAGCGTTGAAATTCAGTATATCTTCACTTTTCACCCTGCCCGAAGGACCGCTGCCTGGCACTTTGTTGATGTCGATACCCATCTCTTTGGCCATGGCCCTTGCCACGGGTGTGGCCAGTACTTTTTGCGGTGCTTTCTCCGTAGTAGGTATTTCCTGAGATCCTTCGTTACTCTCCGGGAGCAGGGCATCCTTTCCAGCTATTTCCATGGTGCCTACCACGGCGCCGGCATCTTCCTCAGTTTCGGAGACGGGTTCGGTAGTCACTTTTTCTTTTGTAGTTCCCACCTGACCGCTTTGTTGCACCCCGTCGGCATCTTCTGTCTTAATTTCCACCAGGGGTGTGCCCACTTTAATCACATCCCCCACGCTGCCATGTAACAGGACAATCACACCCTTTTTGGGCGAAGGAATATCGGCCACCACCTTATCGGTTTCCATCTGCACAAGCGGGTCACCCTCATTCACCTGTTGTCCTTCTGTGACATACCACGCCAGGATGGTTCCTTCTTCGAGTCCCTCTCCTAAATCGGGAAAATGAAATATAAAGTTCATAACGATTAAAATTTAACAGTTTTCTCTATCTCGTAAAAAATCCGGTCCGGTGATATGATGTAGAATTTCTCACCCTGCGCCAACGGCACAACGGTATCGTATCCCATCACCCTGCGCGGGGGAGCTTCCAGATAGAGGAACGCTTCCTCGTTGGTGATAGCTATCAGCTCCGAGCCCACACTGAATGATTCATGGGCTTCCGCCACGGCAATCATGCGCCCTGTTTTTCGCACAGAGTTGCGAATCGTTTCCCTGTCGATGGGATAAATGGAGCGCAAGTCGATCAGCTCCACCGATATGCCGGCCTCTTCTGCCATGGCGATGGCTTTCTGACATTCCCGGATCATAGCACCGTAAGCCACGACTGTTACGTCTGAACCATCCTGTATCACTTTGGCTTTGCCCAGCGGCAAACTATATTTTTCATCCGGGACCTCTTGCTTGATGGCCCGGTAAATCCGTTTGGGCTCCATAAAAACGACCGGATCATTGCTCTCAATCGCCGCAATCAAGAGTCCCTTTGCGTCGTACGGTGTGGATGGTACTACCACCTTAAGTCCCGGTAAATGGGCATAGAGTGCTTCAGGACTATCGGAATGATGCTCCAGAGCGTTGATACCACCACCATAAGGGAAACGGATCACCATGGGAACGGTAAACTTGCCGCGTGAACGGTTTTGCATCCGTGACACATTGGATGCTATCTGGTTGAAGGCAGGATAGGTAAAGCCGTCGAATTGCAGTTCCACTATCGGCTTGAGTCCCGAGACAGCCATTCCCAGGGCTGTTCCCACGATGGCCGATTCCGCCAGTGGTGAATCGAACACCCGTTCCACCCCGTATTTCTTTTGCAAACCTTCGGTCACACGAAAAACACCTCCTTCCACACCCACATCTTCGCCGTAGATGACGACAGTGCTGTCTTCGTTCAGTTTGATATCAAGCGCGTTATTTATCGCTTGTACCATGGTCATCACACTCATTTTCTGTTCTCCTTCCAGCTTAAGAATTGTTCGTATTCGGCTTTTTGTCTCTTCAGATCGTCAGGCATATCGGTATACATATAGGCAAAGACCTCATCGTGCGAATACGCTTTGTTTTGCTCCGCCTCCAGAAACTGCTGATTGATCTGCTGTTTATATTCATCCGTCAACTTATCCACATCGATATTCCATATCCCTTCATTTTCCATATAGCGCCTCAGCCGGATCAACGGGTCGATCAGTCCCCACTCCGTCTCTTCCTTCTTTGAGCGGTATTTCGTGGGATCATCGGAGGTCGTATGTGCTCCCAGCCGGTAAGTAAAAGCTTCGATCAAAACCGGACCCTTTCCCGAGAGTGCATACCGGGCTGCTGTTTGATAGGCGAGATACATGGCAAAGAAATCGTTCCCGTCGACTTTGATACCCGGGATACCAAAGGCAACCGACTTGACGGCCAGGTTGATGGATTTTGTCTGCGACCTCGTTGGCACGGAGATGGCGTACTGGTTGTTCTGTATGGTGAAGACGACGGGCACCTGCCAGACGCCGGCGAAGTTCAATGCTTCGCTGAAATCGCCCTCTGAGGTGCCCCCATCGCCGATAAAGGTGAAGACAGCTTCGTTCTTTTTCCGGTATTTTACGGAGTAACCGATGCCGGTGGCGTGGTGCAACTGCGTCCCTATTGAGATGGAGATTGGCAACGTGTGGTTCGCGTTCTGAAAACTGCCTCCCTGTTCATTTCCCATATAAAACAGGAACATCTCTTTCATCGTCACTCCTTTCGCCAACAGGGTACCCATCTCGCGGAAGGCAGGCACTAACCAGTCCTCTTTGCGGATGTTCATTCCGGCGGCAATATGGATGGCTTCCTGTCCCAGATTCGGGGTATAGGTAAATATGCGTCCCTGACGCTGGTAAGAGATGGCCATTTCGTCGGCTACCCGCTCATAATACATCTGCTTATAGGCACTGACAATGGTTGCATCATCCAACGCCGGCATCCATTTCTTGTTCACGACATGTCCCTCATTGTCGATGATAGAGAGCATCTTATCTTCTATTGGGTTAAATTCACGAAAAATCGCGGGTAAATCGTTTTGGGTCATTTATCTGTCTATTTAGAACGAGTATAATTTATTAGCTGTGAATAATAGCACTGTATATAACAGTTCGACAAATAAATAGTTTTTAAGAAAGGAAAAAATGGAATGGAATTACTAACATTACCGGGACACAGGGTTAAGCATAGACGCCTATTTTTGTGTAATATGAAAAAACAAAGAACCCATTATGACATGACAAAGCATTCAAAGAGAATGCGGTCACGCTTGGCTTATAGCGCAAGAATGTTTCCGAGCTTGCACGGGAATTGGGCATAACCCTCTTTCTGTTCTATCGTTGGCGGAAAGAGTTCCAACAGAAAGGTGACTCCGGTTTACGCGGAAATGGAGTCCGGTCACTAGGTGAAGAAGCCAAAAGGATAGTTGAGCCGGAAAAACGCCCGGGTGATGCCGAAACGGAACGTGACGTATTAAAAAAAGCTTTGAGCATCATCTCCATGAGAGATCGTTGATTTTTCTGTTTATCAAGGAGTACAACTCGAAAGAATGGACGATTATAAGGTTGCTCCAAATCTGTTGATATCCTTGAACCCGGAGCAAAGTATGAGCGCAAAAGGCAATTGCCGGGATCATGCCGTGGCTGAAAACTTTTTCAAAACTTTCAAATCTGAATTGGTTTATGGAACCAAACTCAAAGCAAGAGAGCAGATGCGCTTGTGTGTATTCGGATATATTGAATCCCGATATAATCATAAAAGGAGATTCTCGGCATTGGTGAACTTAACCATTGATGAATTTTGAAATCAGTATAATACTAAAAAAGAGTCGATTAAAAATGTCGCTTAACTTTTTGTCTCTATTTAGTTTGCAAGTCCGTAATGATTCATGCTGTTTTTTTAAAACAATCCTATCCAAAAATTATGGCGATTTTCTTATGCAGTGCTTATTCAACAGGCATTGCATTCGCCTCGACTTCATTGTTTCATTACCTTTTTTACCAGCTTGTCGATCTGACTCAATTCTTCGGATAAAAATGCTTTGATGTCTAACCTGAGTTTCCCCAAAGTGTGTGGTGTTAATTCTTTTGTTGGCGGATTTGTTTCCATATATTTTGCCACCTTTTCGTGACAGACTCTCCCATATTCTGCTAACCTTGCATGCACTTCATCATCTGCATCAAATTTCGGAAAATAGATGTCCAAAATTTTCTTGTGAACATCTCTTGCCCCAAACAATCCTTTTGTCTGAAAGTCCTTCATCAAAAAATTTGGAATAGAGGAATTTAAAATAGCGGAAAGATAATAGGCTTCATTTTCATCAAGGGTATAATAAACATAAGATTTACTTTCGGCGATAAATTCCAAGTCGATGTCGGTGCGTTTCACAATCGCGGCATTCGCATCTTTAGCCGAAGAGTTGTATAAAACCACATATTCGGCATTTAAATTCTGACTTGTCAATTTATTTAACCAATTTAAATAATCGACTGCACTCATTGCCTTATTTTTTTCTGTTTTAGAAATATCCCATATTCTTTCGGCATTGCGAAACCAACGGGAAGCGTGCAGATAACCAAGATTCATTAAACTGTCAGAGTTGTGCAATCGGATTGCTTTACGATTATTTTCATCCTCTGCAATAATGATGGGCAGAACCACAAAATCGGGTCTGTAGATATGAAAGGGAAGCATGGATTTCGAAATTGCCGTTCTAAATAAAAACCGGCTTTCTATTCTTCCCGAGAAATCGAATTTCCAAGGAGCTTTGGCGTCCGCTTTAACAGACTCGGCAGTTTTTATGTTGATAATCCTGTCCACGAAATCATCGGGCATTTCCTGATTGAGGACAACAAAATAAAAAGCACGAGGCACGATAGTAGCACCCTGCTTAAAGAGATTTTTATAAGGATTGACGTCGTTCTTCTGCGAACCGTTTTTTCTATTTGAAAATGCCGAAGATTGGCCTTGTTTGATGTAATACCAAGCTACAGGGGTTTCGAGTAACCGATTTTTGGCAGTTTCGAAATTGCAATTATGGGTGGGCAGTTTCCCCGAAAATCTCACCCCCTGCAATCCTGAAGTCTTTATTATTCTTTTATCTTGTGCCTTCTCGGAAAACAATACGCAACAAGGCACCCTGAATAACGGAGATACCTCGCTTAAATCCCAGATATGGGTCAAACGAAACCCCTTGGCTGTACCGTTTCTCGAATTTTCGTGGTGATCGGCGCTAAGAAATGATCTGGGCAGGACAAAAGCCTGTTTTCCGGATGCTTTCAAAAAATAGCCGCTGCAATACGCTTGGAAAATAGCCGCAATTTCCAAATGCGGATAATTAGCTGCTTTCTTGGGTTTTACATCGTATCTGACGGCCAGTTCGTCAAGAATATTTTGATAATCCTCATTTTTGATCGAGCTGTAGGTAAACCACGGTGGATTGCCTATGACATAATCAAACTTTTCTGCCAAGAAATACGGTTTGTACAGATTAGACAGGATGAATTTCCAGATGCTGTCACGACCCTTTTCCTTCACTTTTTTGAATCCGGTATAAATCTGATAGAAACTTTCCACCGATTGAGGGGTTAATCCTCCTTTAGTTTGCTGATGAAGAATAGGTTCAAAAACCGAAAATTCAATCGATTTTTTGTTCATCGTCTGTTCCGACAATTCTTCACAAATATCGAGGACGGAATCGAATACCTCTACATTTTCGAGAACTTGGGTATTGATGACATACTTATCTCGATCGATTTGCATGACAAACTCGCTGCCGAACAAATTTTTCAAACCTTCAGGAGCAAGTAACGTGTTTGCCAGTATCACATTCAAGTGAACGGGCTTTCTCGACTTTGCAATATCTTTACCTAATGCCAGCAGCAGAGTGGTTTTGGCAATCTGCACCGAAAGCGGGTGGATATCAATGCCGTAAATCTGATTGTTAATATCTTCCGGAGTGTTGTCCGGATTCAGTTCTCTGATCCTGTGAACAAATGCACGCAGAAAAGAACCACTTCCGCAAGCAGGGTCCAATATCTTATCGCTCTTTTTAAATTCGAATTCGTTTACAATCCGTTCGCAAAGCCAGTCTGGCGTATAATATTCTCCCAGAGAATGACGCGTATCAATATCGATAAGTTCCTGATAAACGCCTTTCAGAATATCCTCGGTAACATCGGTAAAATCGAAGGTCGAAATTTCTTGGGCAATCAGGCGAAATACTTTTTTCAGTTTAGGATAATCGCGGTCCCCATTTACCCAGTGGAAGAAATCGTTATCGACAAAATTGGCAATATTAAAACTGTGAAAAATACTGCCGTCCAATATCTTCCGCATCTCGCCATCGTCGATATAATCGTCGTTGGATACTACGGCATAAGCAAGCATCTTCGAAAAAATGCTCAAATAGGTATGAATTAAGAATACATTTTCCTGCGCATCAAAAGAACCGTAAGCAATGCTTAAGAACCTGTGCCATTGCTCATAGGATACCTGTACGACACCGTATTTCTTTGCCTCGTTAAACCAACTATTTAATTCTCTGAAAGATTCGATAAACACGGGACTTTGATAACCAAAGGCTTCTTCGATACTTTTTAGCGTCGCTTTTTGCTTTTCTTCCTTAAATAAAAATCTGTCGATCCAATAGTAAAAATCCTCAGCATTCGACTCGTTCAGTACAAATGAAACACCCTCAATTTCATTCAGCATCAATTCATCTTCCTGTAAATAATCCAGTTTATCCAGACAGCCGATATCGGGTGCAAGAACTTTCCAATGGATAAAATCTGATGCAATCAGGGTGAAATTATAGCCGCTTCCCGATTTGAACTGCCCCAACAAATATCCGGCCAACTGTTCTTTTGCATGAGAATAGGAAACTTTCAAATCGTTTTCAAATTCGATGATGATATTGTTGAAAAGCGTGTCGGCGCTTCCACGGTGCAATTTATCTTTTCTGGGAATGTTAAGTACCGTTGTTTCAGCACCAAGCGTAATCTTGTCGATGATATTTTCGATGTCCTTATCCGATACATATAATCTGTTCAGTAAATCCTTAAAAGCTTCTTTTTTGGTCAATTCCTTATTTGAAGCAGTGACTTTTCGATAATACTGTCGGATAAGCTCTTTTTTGTCATTCATACGGATGCTGATTCAATCTCCCAAAAGTAATCAAATTATTTCGTTTTACTGCGGCTTCCAATGCCGAAAAAATTGTTAACAAATTCTTCATAAAATCGTAAGCAATTCGTAATTAAAGTTGGGTTTCTTTGCGCAGTATTCCTACAACGAAAAGTTTCTTGGCATGAGTTATGAACGAAAAATAAAGGTGGCTTTTTTTGCCGACATTCTCACTCGCAACTATGACGGGGCCATCAAAACAATGTATCATTTGATCGATAATGTACCTGAAAACAGGTTCGAGTTTATGTTTTGCACAGGGATTCCACCAAAGGAGAAACTGGATTATGCGGTTTTGGAAATACCGTCTGTTACGATGCCTTTTAATTCGAATTACAAAGCTTCGTTTCCGGCTTTGAAGCAACGAGAAATTACAAAAGCTCTTTCGGATTTCGACCCCGATGTTATTCATATTGCAACGCCTTCACCATTAGGATTTTTTGCATTGAATTATGCCAACCGTAATCGCATTCCTGTGCTATCGATTTATCATACGCATTTTCTTGCTTATGTCAAACACTATCTTAGTCGTTTGCCACTGTTGATATCACCTCTCGAAGGGTTGGTGAAACGAATTTATCGAAATTTCTATAATTTGTGTAAAATGGTGTATGTTCCCACTTTACAAATGATGGATGAGCTCACCGAGTGTGGCATTGTGGACAACAACCTGAAGCTGTGGCAAAGAGGAATTGATGGAGAGCTGTTTAATCCTTCGAAAAAAGACGTATTGTTTATGCAAAACCTGACAGGAAACGATAAACCGTCTATTTTGTTTGCTTCGCGATTGGTCTGGGAAAAAAATCTCGAAACGTTGTTTCGAATTTATGATGAAACAGAAGCTCAACATCTGGATGTTAATTTTGTTATAGCCGGCACCGGGGTTGCCGAAACGGAAGCACGAAAGAAAATGAAAAGCGCAGTGTTTCTCGGACAGTTGGATCAAGAGACATTGTCGAAGGTATATGCAACTTCCGATGTATTTGTTTTTCCGTCGGTATCCGAAACATTTGGCAATGTGGTTGTAGAAGCAATGGCATGCGGATGTGTTCCTGTGATTGCACGTGGCGGAGGTTCTCGAAACTTGGTACGCGATGGCGAAACCGGTTTTTTGTGCGATCCTTATGATGCGGCTTCGTATGTACAAAAAATAAAAGTATTGCTAAACAATACTTTCGTGAGAGAGTCCATGCAGTCGAACGGTGTAAAATTTGCCTCGACACTGAGCTGGGATGCTTTGGTGAATGAATATTTTGCCGATCTCGAAACTCTTGCAAGGAAACAAATTCCTTCCTATAGCAATCAAGATGTCGTTCTGTCGAATGAAGTTTATCCGGCTAATTTTGCAGTATAAGAATGGAAGCGGATAATCAGTATCATTGCACGGAATGACATTTTTTACCAAATACCGGAGACTGATTGTCTCCGTTTTGTTCGTCTCCGTTTTGATACTCGTCGGACGGTTTGTATCGAACATCGATTTTCGAATGTTAAGCAGATACCTGGATGAAATGCCGGGCATGTTTGCCTCAGTCATCGGATCTTCTTTTTTGGCCTATCTGTTTTCCACCGTCGGATGGAAGCTGTGTATGGGGGCCGATGGTCACAAAATTAGGCTTGCCGAAGCATTCAGAATTCGGCACGTGGGCGAAATGCTCGGGACGTTTAATCCGACAAGTGTCATTGCCGGCGATACGTTCAAAATTTCATTGCTGTCAAAATCGGGATTGTCCACCGAAAACGGTGTGACTTCGATTTTGTTGATGCGGATGATTAACCTGTTCTCTTCTGTTTTATTGATGACGGTTTCGATCATCTACCTGACTTTTGGCAGGTTCGGAGACAAAGACGAATTTATTTTGTTCGTGATGATTATCATTATGGGGGCGTTGTGTTTTTTGTTGGCCAAGTATTTTCTTAACGAAAAGCTGTATTTCGGTAAAACCGTGGAAAAGATTCGAGATAAAACCAAATGGACATTCCTTACTCCCAAAATTGTGGAATCGTGTTACGAAACCAATGCCATCGCTGCCCATTATTTCAGGACAAACAAATTGAAATTTTCGCTTGCTTTCGTTTTGATTGCTTTGCACTGGATGTTGGGAGCTCTCGAATTTTTTATTGTTTTGAAAACGTTGGGCATAGAAGTGTCGTTCATCGATGCTGTTTCGGTAGAAATGGGAGTTATTCTTTTTAAATCGATGGGGATGATCGTTCCCGGTCAACTCGGGGTGGAGGAGTATGGCAATAAAGTATTGCTCGATGTAATCGGGATCAACAGCAACGAAATATGGTTGATCGTATCGCTGGTGCGGCGTTCAAGACAATTGTTCTGGTTGGCGATTGCAGGTGTTTTCCTAATCATCATCACCAAAAAATCCTACAAAACAGCATAAATGCAGAAAGAGATACTGTGTATCACGCACAAATATCCGCCGTTTGTTGGAGGAATGGAAACTCAAAGTTATGAGTTAATCCGTGGATTGTCCGAATTCTATAGCGTGCATATTCTTGCTTATACCGGCGACGAAAACAAAGTATTATGGTTTTTGAGGTTGCCTCGTCGTGTACGAAATATTTTGAGAAAGAATTCGAACATTCGGCTCATTCATCTCAACGATGGGTCAATGGGTGTTGCATCGCTTTGGTTGCAAAGATTTACCGCCATACCGGTCATAGTTACCTATCACGGACTCGACATCACCTATCCGTTAACGCTCTTTCAGAAACAATTCGTCCCCCGACTTCGCAAATATCGTGGAGCTATCTGCGTGAGCGAGTTTACGCGTCAGGAATGCCTCCGACGAGGATTCGATGCAACAACCACTTTCACCGTCAACAATGGCGTCGATCACCATTCGGCAGATATTCCATTCGATCGGACCATCGTCGATAAATTGCAAAACGATTATGGAATCGATGTTTCCAACAAACGGGTAATTGTTTCTACCGGTCGTCCCGTAAAACGAAAGGGCTTTTCCTGGTTTCTAAAAAACGTAATGCCACATCTCGATGAAGATATTCTGTTTCTGATGATTGGTCCGTTAAAAAAAGAACAAACCGTGTTCGAAAGACTTTTAAGGATGATACCCGGCAAGATTGGGTACAAACTGCATTTATTGTTGGGGTTCTCCACCGACCGTCTCGAGGTTATCGAACAACTGAGCAAACAGAAAAACGCCTACCATTTGGGTAAAGTATCCGGCGAAGATCTCATGCAACTATTATCGTTAGCCAATCTTTTTGTCATGCCGAATATCTCTATTCCCGGTGATGTGGAAGGATTCGGCTTGGTGGCTCTCGAGGCAAGTATGCGGGAAACGTATGTATTGGCGTCGGCCATCGACGGCATTACAGATGCCGTTGTGGATGGCAAAAATGGTTCTCTCCTTCCTGCCGGTGACGCAAGTGCCTGGATTGATAAGATTCACGAATTGTTAAGCGATGAAGTTGCACTGCAAACCTTCTCGGAACAAGGAAAGGAATTTACCCGCCGGCATTTCTCGTGGAAAATTATGACAGAAGGTTACGTGAAGATTTTCAACCGATTGATTGATGTACCATAAATGTCGTAATAGACTCCTCGTTTGCCCTTAATCTCTATTCAGATTGCCGCGTGCGGAAGAGAAATAAATTCCCACAAATCCGATAAGGGCAAATGTGGCAAATCCCCGACGCACGGCCGACAGAAATGTTGGAACACTCACCTCGCTAACGGTTTCTCCATCAAAAAGAATTGCGAAAAACAGCGTGGCGATAGTCATACTGAAAATCTGCCCGATCATTCGCATGGAGGCTGCAGTGCCTGATGCCTGACCGTATTGTGTCTTTTTAACCGAGCTCATGATCGTATTCGTGTTGGGCGACGAAAACAGACCGAATCCCAATCCTACCCAAAGCAGAATGACGACGATAACCCATAGAGGCGTCTTTTCATCCAGAAAAGCAAATGCGGCCAAGCCTATTGTGCACATGGCCATTCCCAAAGTGGCAAAATATCTGGGTTGAATTTTATCGGACCAGCTGCCTACCAAGGGCGAAAAGATAGCCATCATCAGCGGTTGGGCGATGATGATCATGCCGGCATCCTGTGGGGCAAGCCCTTTTATTTTTTGCAGATAGAGGCTCAAAAAGAAAACGATGGCAAAAGTGGCCGTGTAATTGATGAGCGAGGCGATATTGGAGAATGCAAAGAGCCTATTGTGCGTAAACAGTTTTGTGTCGAACATTGGATTTGCTGCCCGACTTTCCAATACCCAGAACAGTATGAGCAGAATACTTCCCGTCACTAACAGCAGCCATCCCGCACCAGAGGGAATGAGTGATGAGCCGTAAGTAAGTGCCGGAAGTCCGATCATGAACAAAACAGTTCCCCGGTAATCGATTTTCGGCGATTCCTTTCGCAGTAAATGATCTTTTTCCAAAAACATAAATGCGATCATGGTTGCCAAAATTCCCAATAAACTTGCGACCCAAAATATCGAGTGCCAACCAATATGTTGTGTGAGAAATCCCCCAATTAGCGGGCCCACGGCCAATCCGGTGTAAACGGAAGCCACGTTGAATCCGATAACCTGTCCCCGTTGTTTTAGCGGAAAAGTCGATACCAGGATAGCTTGTCCTGTAGTGTTGGAGAAAGCGGAACCTACACCCTGAACAAAACGTGCAATGATGAGCCATGTTGCATTCGGCGCTATGGCGCAAAAAATGGAAGCAATCGTAAAAATGATGAGTCCAATTTTAAACAATCGGGCATTCCCCGATACGTCGCCCCATTTGCCTGCGGGCAGCAGAATCATGGCGCTCGCGAGAATGAAAGCCGTGACGACCCAACTCAAAGCAACTGCATCTAATCCAAAACTTTTTTCGATTGCGGGAAGAGAGATGTTGATAGAGGAAACCAAAAAAGTTCCCATGAACGAAGTAACGACAACCACAAGTAGTGTCGAGAGTTGTTTCTTTGACCAAGCCATTTTTTGATTTTCGATTGTTTTCTTTCCGTGTTGCTCTTTCTATGATGATTTTTAGAAGATATTATCTCGTAATTCGGCAATTATAAAGTCAGAAAAAATTATTTTGCAAAATATAAATAGCTGCACCACCCAGATAGCCCAACAACGCCAAAAATGAAATTCGTTTGAAATACCATCCGAAGGAAACTCTTTCGAGCCCCATAAAGACCACTCCGGCCGCCGAGCCGATGATCAATATGCTTCCTCCAACCCCTGCACAATAGGCCAGAAAATGCCAGAAAACACCATCTACGACAAAATTTTGCATAAAGCCCGGATCGGAAAAGTTTTGCACAAGTGCAGGGTCAATTGTCGGATACATCCCGATGGCAGCGGCAACGAGAGGAACATTGTCGATGATGGCGGATAATAATCCGATGCTGATTGCTTGAGAATAGACATTTGGCATTTTTTCGGACATGATCTGCGAGATGCCGTTTAATATCCCTGCACTTTGCAAAGCATCTACCGCCATCAGAATGCCCAAAAAGAACAAAAGGGTGGTAAAATCGAGCTTTCCGATAACCTTATCCAGTCTTTGTTTTATGTTTTCTTCTATATTTTTTTTGTGATTGTAGATCACTTCTGTGTATATCCACATCATACTTACTCCGAGTAACAACCATACAAATGGAGGGAGATGTGTAATGGCTTTAAAGATTGGGGCTGTGATTAATATCAAAACACCAAAAATTAAAATACCCACACGATCGGAGGTGTTCAGATGTCTTAATAGGACAGAATTTTCGTCGTTGACACTCATTGAAGTCGCAGATTTTATTTTTCCTTTCAGCATAAATTGTGCGATACATATTGGCAGCATCATCGAAATCAAGCTCGGGAAAAACAATTGAGGAATAACTTTGGTTGTTATGGCGCCTTCTACCCACAACATGATGGTCGTAACGTCTCCGATAGGCGACCATGCTCCTCCACTGTTTGCCGCAATCACAATGATGCTTCCGTAAATCAATCGATCCAGACGATCGGGTACAAGACGTTTGACAAGCATGATCATCACAATGGTGGTCGTCAAGTTGTCGAGGATGCTCGACATGAAAAAAGTGATAATCCCGATCAACCACAGTAGCAGCCTTTTATTGCGTGTGGTTATCAAATCCGTTATATACATAAACCCTCCGTGAACGTCAATCAGTTCTACGATGGTCATTGCGGCCATCAGAAACAACAATGTTTCGGAGATATCGCCCAACATCTCTATAATCTGATTGTTGATCACGAAATCTCGTACCTGTTCCCCATAGGGTTGCGATTGTATTTCGGGATGAGTGTGAATGAAGTGAGCAAATTGATCGGCCGAAACTTGCGGAATAACTTCGGGAGCAATATACAGATAAATAATCCAGAGAATAGTTCCAATGAAGAGAGCTGTACTCGCCTTGTTTATGCGTAGCGGGCGTTCGAAGGCTATCATTATATAGCCTATAACGAAAATTGCGATCATCAATGTTATCATGCCGACTGTTTTTTTAGAAAACTGACAAAAATACGATAAAAATGTAGCAATTCCGGGGTCAGCAGGGTGAAGGCGTGCGGAAATTGGTGTTACATAAAAATCGTGCGCAGAAGTAATTTATTCAATTACTCCCGATTAAAAATCATAATCCTGCCCGAATGATGAAGTGGAAAGAATAGTTTACCGATTATCTTCTTCCTTAAACCATCCGGAGTACATCAAGTAATTTGCAGCAATTTTTTGGTTCATTTCCTTAGCTTGTTCCGGATCGACTTTCTTGACAAATTTTGCGGGAACTCCGGCATAAATGCTGCCCGGTTCCACCTGTGTGCCACTGAGCACTACTGCGCCGGCAGCAATGATGGCGCCTTCGCCCACCACCGCATGATCGAGCACAATAGCTCCCATGCCGATCAGCGCCCCGTTCTTGATTTCTGCGCCGTGAATCACCACGTTGTGTCCGATGGAAACATCGTCTCCGATGATGGATACCGATTTTTGATAGAGTGTGTGAATGACCGTTCCGTCCTGTATGTTTACGCGATCGCCGATGCGGATGGAATTGACGTCGCCTCGTAGCACAGCGTTAAACCAGATGCTGCAATCTTTGCCGATAACAACATCACCTATCACCGTTGCATTGTCGGCCAAATAGGTATTTTCTCCAATTTCGGGGGTGAATCCCCGAACCGATTTTATGAGAGCCATGAGTTTTTTTTCTTGTTTGTTGCATTATGTAAAAGGTTGCGCGCAATGAGCAACCTTTTATGTCGAGTTCGTATTTTATATTGCTTTTGTTTTGTTTTTCAACCACGTTTTTTCTTCCTCATCGAGATGAGGAGCGAGTTTTTCGTACACCATAGCATGATAATGGTTGAGCCAATTCACTTCGTCTTCGGTCAGCAAATCTTTTTCGACGGGAGTCGTGTCGATGGGGCATAGCGTAATGGTTTCGAAATGATAGAATGTTCCGAAATCTTCGGTTTTTTTATATTCTTGCGTTACGATCAGGTTTTCGGTACGGATTCCGTATTCGTTGGCAAGATAAACGCCGGGCTCATTCGAAGTAACCATTCCTATTTCGAGTGGAGTTGGATTCTCTTCGAGGCGGATATTTTGCGGGCCTTCGTGCACATTGAGGAAATGTCCGATGCCGTGCCCCGTCCCATGCCAATAGGTTTTGCAAGTGTCCCAAATAGGTTTGCGAGCCAAGATATCGAGCTGCGAACCGCGTGTACCTTGCGGGAAAATAGCAGTTGCCAGAGCGATATGACCTTTCAATACATTGGTATAATCGATGCGCATTTGTTCGGTAGTTTCTCCCACAGCCCAAGTGCGAGTGATGTCGGTCGTGCCGTCCATAAACTGAGCACCCGAATCGATGAGGAGAAGTCCTTTGGGCTCCACTTTCACGTTGGTGGCTTCGGTTGCACTGTAGTGCACGATAGCGCCGTGTCCGGCATATCCGGCAATCGTGCTGAAACTTTCGCCCACATATTTGTCCTGTTTCGAGCGATATTCGCGCAATTTTTCGGCAATCGTCAGTTCGTCGAGTTCGCCGTCGGCAAGGGCTTTTTCCATCCATCGATAGAAGCGTACCAGCGCAACGCCGTCTCTGATCATGGCATTGCGAAAACCTTGCAGTTCGATGGGATTTTTCATGCTCTTCATCTTGTCGATGGGCGAAATGGGAACGTCAATCACCTTGCAGTTCGAAGGAATGGCCTGGCGGAGAGCATAATTTATTTTGCTGCCGGTGATGCAAAGTTTGGTAGAAGCCGGGAGTCCCTTAACGTATGCGTAAATATCGTTATATCCTGCGAGTTTCACCCCTTCGGCTTTCAGTTCGTTCGATACCTTTTCGGTAAGTTTGTCGGGATCGATAAACAGAATGGATTCGTTTTTCGAAACATAGCCATAAGCTACCCCTACAGGATTGAAATCGACGTCGTTGCCCCGAATATTAAATGTCCATGCCACAGCGTCAAGTGCAGCAATTATAATGCCGTCGGCATCGCATTTGTCGAGTTCGGCAATGATGCGGGCAATTTTGTGTCGGGTTGTTTCGCCCGAAATATCCTCTGGGAGGGTGAAAATGGGATTTTTGGGAATCGCAGGTCTGTCTGTCCAGATTGTGTCGAAAGGATTCAGTCCGGTTTCGAGCTTTATTCCTTTTGCCGAAAGCTTTTCTTTAAGGATGTTGGCTTCCGATGAGGCATACACCATCCCGTCGATGCCTACTGTGCCGTTGTTGCCGGCTTGATCGATCACCCATTCGATGAGGTCGGGAGTGTCGGCTACCCCCATTTTATACAGATCAAATCCCGTTCCGCTCAGTTGATCGGCAGCTTGCAGAAAGTAACGTGAATCGGTCCACAATCCTGCCTGATTTTTCGAGATTGCAGCAGTGCCGGCCGATCCGGTAAAGCCGGTGATCCATTTACGCGATTCCCATGCTTTGGGAGGATATTCGCTCAAATGAGGGTCGGTACTTGGAACGATAAACACGTCCAAATTGTGGTCTTCCATATACTTTCGCAAGGCGGAAAGTCTTTCGGGAATTTGATTCGTTTTCATATAGTCGATTTTTTTTGTGATTTTGAATAAACAAATATACGCACTTTCGGCGATACTTTGTCCGATGAAAGTTTATAAAGTTTGAAAGTTTGTGAAGTTGAAATATCGATATTCTCTCAATCTCACTGGTGTATTTCAAATTATCTGCGAACATCTGCGAGGAAAATCTGCGATGATTTGCGTGAACTTTTCTTGCGTCAGCTATCCGGAATAACAATCGAATAACATTAGCCTTCATTCTTCGAGGTAACCGAACTTTCCCTGATTAAAATCATCGAAAGCCTGAACGATTTCCCGGCGGGTATTCATGACGAATGGTCCGTAGGCTGCGATAGGTTCGTGAAGCGGTTGGCCACTCATAATCAGTGCAACGGCATTTTCGGGAGCTTCCAGCGTAAAAGATTCGCCTCCGTCCTCGAACTTTACGAATTGATCGGCTGATGCAGCTTCACCGTTTACTTTTACCCGGCCTTCTATTACAATCATTGCAGTGTGATAACCGGTGGGGAACGTGAATTCGGCTTTTCCGCTTTCGTTGAGTCGGGCGTTCATCAGGTAAATAGGCGAATGTACAGTCGCCGGACCTTTCACGCCATTGTATTCTCCTGCAATTATTTCGATATATCCGCCCTGATCGGGCAATTCAAAACGTCCCATCGTCGAACGCGGAATAGCCTGATAGTTGGGCTGACCCATTTTGTCTTTTGCAGGAAGATTTGTCCACAACTGCACCATCTGAAATGTGCCGCCTTGTTTGCTCCACTCCTTTTCGTGAAATTCCTTGTGCAGTATTCCGCCTGCGGCAGTCATCCATTGCACATCGCCTTCGCCAATAATGCCGCCTCCGCCGTTGCTGTCGTGATGTTCCACGCGGCCCTTGTAGGCTATCGTTACCGTTTCGAATCCGCGATGCGGATGAGGTCCAACTCCTTTTGGAGTATCGGATGGAGAAACGTGCATGGGCGCATTGTAATCGAGCAGGACGAATGGATCCATTGCTTGCATACTCAATTCAGGCATACCCGGAATGAAATTGTGGACTTTAAAGCCATTGCCCACCCAATGTGTTTTCGGCGGATCGAGAATGAACTGTATGTTTTTAGTTTTCATATCTTTCCTTACTTATGCAATCAAACGAATGTTTCGATGCTTTTGTTCATTTGTGAAACACTAATTTCGACCGAAGAAATTATTCGCAATATTTTGTCTATATTTGGGGGCAAACCATTATTTTTCGCGAATGAAAACGTACATCGAACTTAAAAACATGCGATTTCATGCCTATCATGGCGTGTTTCCCCAAGAAAAAAAGACGGGGAACGAATTTCGGGTCAATCTGAAGCTCCAGGTAGATGTTTCAAAGGCCTGTCTTTCCGATTCGTTGGAAGATACGGTGAATTATGCGGCTGTATATGACATCGTGAAGCACGAAATGGCAATTTCTTCGGCATTGATTGAGCATGTGGCCTATCGAATCGTGGAGCAAATAAAAAACCATTTTCCGGAAATTGAAACCGTCGAAATTCGGCTTGCCAAGATGACACCACCTGTAAATGGCGAAATGGAAGCTGCCGAAATTAGGATTATTGCATAAAAAATTCGATTCAAATTTCTGAATGTGTTTTTCGGATAGGTTAAATTTTTCTTCTTTCCTCTTATTCATTAAGTTCTATTTCGATTTTCGGACAAACAGAACTCCTTTCTTTTTTGTACCTTTGCAAAAATTTTGCGAAAAGGATGGATGAAAATCTCGAAGAAATAATGCTGTCGTCCGATGCTCCCGAGCCTGCAACAGAAATGTTTGAAGGGGAAGAAGGAGATGGGCTGATGCTGCGCACTGAAAATCTGGTGAAGAAGTACGGGAAGCGGACGGTGGTAAATCATGTTTCGATCAATGTGCGTCAGGGCGAGATTGTGGGATTGTTGGGACCAAACGGTGCCGGCAAAACTACCACTTTTTACATGACCGTAGGATTGATCGTTCCTAACGAAGGCGAAATTTATATCGGCAACCAAAACATTACCAAATATCCGGTCTATAAACGCGCGCAGAATGGAATCGGTTATCTGGCGCAGGAGGCATCTATTTTTCGAAAAATGTCGGTTGAGGATAATATACGTGCAGTGCTCGAATTTACCGACAAAACGCCTAACGAACAGAAGCAAAAACTCGAAAGTTTGATTTCGGAGTTTGGGTTGCAAAAAGTTCGCAAAAATCAGGGAGATCGACTTTCGGGAGGAGAACGTCGTCGTGCCGAAATAGCCCGATGTCTGGCTATCGATCCCAAATTTATCATGCTCGACGAGCCTTTTGCCGGCATCGATCCTATTGCCGTTCAGGATATTCAGTCCATCGTGGCACAACTCAAATATCGCAATATCGGCATCTTGATTACCGACCACAATGTGGACGAAACACTAAGTATTACCGATCGGGCATACCTGTTATTCGAGGGTAAAGTACTCTTCCAGGGTACGGCTGAAGAGCTCGCCGAAAATCCGATTGTACGCGAAAAATATTTGGGACGCGATTTTGAATTACGCCGCCGCACATTCGATATAGGATAACCTCTTATGGGAAGACTTCTTGCCATCGATTACGGGAAAAAACGCACCGGCATCGCCGTAAGCGATCCCCTCCAAATTATTGCCAACGGCCTTACTACTGTCGAAACGTCCCGTTTGTTGGATTTCCTGCACGATTATCTGCAAAAGGAAGAGGTTTCGACAATTGTGGTAGGGTTGCCCAAACAGATGAACAACGAACTTTCGGAAAATATTCGCCGGATTGAGCCATTCGTCAATCGTTTGCATAAGCTGTATCCCAATCTGCAAATCGAATATTTTGATGAACGCTTTACCTCGAAGATGGCTCATCAGTCGATGATCGATGGAGGTTTGAAAAAGAAAGATCGTCAAAACAAAGCGCTTGTGGACGAAATCAGTGCTACCATTATTCTTCAGGGATATATGGAAAGCAAAAGAATGAATTATAAATGAAATAATTAAAGATGATATTCCCGATTTATATTTACGGACATCCCATTTTACGAAAAGTTGCAAAAGATATCGATCCGGCCAATTATCCCAATTTGAAGGAATTGATCGACAATATGTTCGAAACCATGTATCATGCCGATGGAGTGGGGTTGGCTGCGCCGCAGGTTGGGATAGAAGATCGCATTTTTGTTGTCGATCTCGATCCGCTCAGCGATGAAAATCCCGAATTTAAGGGCTTTAAAAAAGTGTTTATCAATGCCCGCATCACCGAACGTTGGGGGGAATTGGAACTTGTGGAAGAGGGTTGTTTGAGCATTCCCGGCATTCACGAAAAAGTGCCACGCGAAGGAAATATCCGAATTGCTTATCTCGACGAAAATCTGCAACCACACGAAGATGAATTTTCGGGATTCATGGCTCGTGCCATTCAACACGAATACGATCACTTGGACGGAATCCTTTTCGTCGATAAAATTGCCCCCATTCGCAAAAGATTGATCAAAGGCAAACTCACCAATATGGCAAACGGAAGAACCAATTGCCACTATCGGGTGAAAACTGCAAAATAGAGGATGTGAGGGCTACTGTTTGGTTAGTTTTTGTGCCGCAGTGCGATCTAAAAACCACACCAAATTACCGGATTCCGGTTGCACTTGTGCTGCCGGATATTTTTTTGCCGCCTCCTGAGGATTTTCGATAATCTCGACAACTTTCTCCGCCTTATTTTCGCCGGTTACCAGCAAAGCAACATATCGGGCATGATTGATAACTTTCCCAGTCAGGCTGACTCTTTTTTGTCCGGATTGCGGATGCGTACCCACCACACACAGTTGATCGTTATTCCAGAGCGAAAGTTGATCAGGGAAAATAGAGGCCGTGTGTCCGTCATCCCCAATGCCGAGCATCACTACATCGAAGACAGGTACTCCGGCCACAATCGGTAACTCGTTGCGCAATACTTCGGCGTAGCGCTGAGCTTCGGCGTCGGGATCATCTTCGCCGTGAATGCGAAAAATATGATTTTCGGGTATCGACAGTTTGTCGAACAGGTGTTCGCGCGTCATCCTGTAATTGCTTTGTTCGTCGTCAGGCGGTACGCAACGTTCGTCGCCCCAAAAAAATCTTATCCGATCCCAATCGATATCGTCCCGATGATTCATCGACCACTCATCGAAAAGCGATTTGGGCGTTGAGCCCCCCGAAAGAGCTATATTGACGCAATCTTTGTTGCACGCAATTTCTTTCAACCAGTCGGTGAATGCCTGATTGAGCTGTGGCTGAGTATCAAAAATTCGAATTTCCATTTTTCTCTTTTAGTTTTTAAATAATCGACAAAAAGCGAATTACAATTCGCAATAAATGCCGTCGTCGGCCAGATTCTTGCAGGGATAACGCCAGGTATTATCTGCTCCTTCGATGAGATCGTCGGCAACATCCGGTCCCCACGAACCTGCCGGATAACCGTATAATGCAGCTTCGGGATGTTTTTCCCAATAGTCGAGAATGGGCTGCACAAACCGCCAGGTTTCTTCCACGGCTTCGCCTTGCATGAAAAGCGTATTGTCGCCCTGCATGCAATCGAGAATCAGTCGTTCATAAGCTTCGGGTATATAATGATCGGTGAGTTCGGAATAGTGGAAATCCATGTTCACCGATTTCACTTTGTCGCTGCTTCCGGGAACTTTCATCCCTGTCTTCAGCAAAATACCTTCGTCGGGTTGGATGCGCAAAATCAATTGGTTGAAGCCTTTGTTTTCTCCATCTTCATGCTTGTAGAGGGGCAGTGGCGATGGTCTGAAGTGGATGACAACTTCCGAAACACGCGTAGGCATTCGTTTGCCGGTGCGAACGTAGAAAGGTACGCCGGCCCACCGCCAATTGTCGATATAGAATTTCATGGCCACATATGTTTCCGTGCGCGATTCGCTGTTGACGCCGGGTTCTTCGCGATAACCCACGTAGTGTTTCCCACGAATGTTCGATGCCGTATATTGCCCTCTGATCACGTTGTTTTTCAGGTCATCTTCACTCAGTGGATGCAGTGCCCGAAAGACTTTCATCTTTTCGTAGCGGATATCTTCGGGCGTATTTTTGATGGGAGGCTCCATTGCCACGAGCGAAACCACTTGAAGCAAATGGTTTTGAATCATGTCGCGCAAGGCACCGGCGTTGTCGTAATATCCACCCCGATCTTCCACACCTAAACTCTCGGCTGCCGTGATTTCGACATGCTCTACATAATTTCTGTTCCACAGCGGTTCGTAAATTCCGTTTGCAAAGCGTGTAACCATAAGGTTTTGCACGGTTTCTTTTCCCAAATAATGATCGATGCGGTAGATCTGATCTTCACTGAAAAACTCGAGCAAAAGCTTGTTTAATTCGATGGCCGATTGCAAATCGTGCCCGAAGGGTTTTTCGATAATGATACGCCTGAATCCTTTTTCCTGAATCGTAAGTCCCTGTCCATAAAGAAATTTTGGAATGAGAGGATAGAGCGAAGGAGGCGTCGAAAGATAGAAAATATAGTTGTGTTGCAAATTGAACTTGTCATTCAGTTTGGAAAGTTTTTCCTTCACCAGTGCATAATCGTCTCCGTTTTCGGTATCGATACTCAGATAAAAGATTTTAGCCACGAAATCGTTGATCTTTTCATAGGCTGTATCTTTAAAATTCGAAAATTGACGAATACCTTCCGACATCTTTTTTCGGAATTCCTTATCGGTATATTTTGTGCGACTGACCCCCAAAACCACATATCCTTCGGGGAGCAGATTGTTCATATATAAATCGAAAACCGCCGGAATGAGTTTTCGATAGGTTAGGTCGCCCGATGCCCCGAAAATTACCAATGCCTGGTTGTTTGCTTTTTTCATATTTTCTTTCCTATTGTTGTTGTGAATGAAATTCTGTTGATTTTAAACAACGACCTTTACAAAAAGTTGTATCGTGTTCCGAAATAGGTTTACAGAAAAATGTGCCTTTGGTGTTGATTCGAACCAAGTATGACGCAAGTACGGCGATGGTAATTAAGAAGAAATGAAGAAGTTGGAAGTGAAGAAATATCATAACCCCTGTGCTGCCTGGCGGCAGCACTTGTCCCCTTATCTTAAGGGGACAGTTCAGATGGTATAATCCTATAATTACTCCCCTCTTAAGATAAGAGGGGTACTGCCGAAGGCAGGGAGGTGTTATGATGTAATGGATAATGGATAATTGAGAATTTAAGAAAGAAGTGAAGAAGTAGGAAATAAAGAAATAAAGAAATAAAGAAGGAGTCTACTTTAAAATGTTCAAAATCCAAGAATTTTACGTTGTAATAAACTGATAATCAAATGTTATTTTTTCAATAAATGACTTTTTAAAGTGGACTCAATAATAAATAATCTTCAAATATAAACAAAGTTGTGGCTTCTTCAATTCACGCATCCGAAGGCAACGAAGTTAATGAAACCCTCAATTTTTATGGGTTTATGTAAATGTATAAACTTTTATGTACATTTGCCCCTATGAACCGCAAGATCATCCATGTAGATATGGACGCCTTCTATGCGTCCATCGAGCAGCGCGACAATCCCGAATATCGCGGCAAGCCGGTTGCTGTGGGCTACGGAGAGAAGAGGGGTGTGGTGGCGGCTGCCAGCTATGAGGCGCGTCGCTATGGGATTCACTCCGCCATGCCGTCGGTCACGGCATTGCGCAAATGTCCCCATCTCATCTTCGTGATGCCGCGGTTCGATCTCTACCGCAATGTCTCCAACCAGATCATGCAGATCTTCCTTGAGTACACCGACAAGGTGGAGCCGTTGTCGCTCGACGAGGCTTTCCTCGATGTTACTGTTAACCATAAAGGGAACCGTTCGGCTACCCTCATTGCCAAAGAAATCAAACAAAAGATACTGAACCGAACGCGGCTCACCGCTTCGGCCGGTGTGTCGTACAATAAGTTTCTGGCAAAGATCGCCTCCGATTACAAGAAACCGGACGGACTCTTTGTCATTGAACCCGGTGATGCGGAGGCTTTCGTGGAGAAACTTCCGGTGGACAAGTTCTTCGGGGTGGGTAAAGTGACGGCAGCGCGCATGGAAAAGCTGGGCATTAAGACAGGAGCCGACCTGAAGCAGTGGTCAGAGGTTGATTTGGTGCGCGAGTTTGGTAAGGCCGGTATCTCCTATTATCATTTTGCGAGGGGCATCGACGACCGGGAGGTGGAGTCGGAGAGGGTGCGCAGGTCCCTCGGCGCCGAGGAAACATTCGCAGAAGATCTGAGCGAGATGATAGATATCCTCGGTGCGCTTGATCAGATCGCTGGAGAAGTACACCGCAGGACTGAAAAGAAAAAGTTTTTGGCGCGCACGCTGACGCTGAAGATCAAGTTTGCCGATTTTACGGTGATCACCCGCAGTCGTACCGTGGGGCATTACATCCGGTCACAGGAAGAGCTGTTTGATATCGGCAAGGAGCTGCTGCTGCAGGTGGACGATTTTCAGGAACAAAAGATCCGCCTGATGGGCCTCACGCTCAGGAATGCCGATGGCGATCATGTGCCGGTGCCCGTGGAGGGTGTACAGCTATCGCTTGAGTTTGAAGAGTAAAAACAGGGCGCTAAAGTTGCAGCATATCACAGGATAAAATTTTCCGGTTTCTTGGCCTGTATACCCTGATAGTGAGCCTTGATCTCCACGATATCTTTTCTGTAGTCACCCGTAGGATAGAAAAGGTCGAGCACCCTGGCTTCTTTCTTGTCGTAGTCGAGGCCAATCAGAATAATGGGTACCTTCGCTTTCATGGCGATAAAATAGAAGCCTTTCTTCCACTCCTTCACCGGCTTACGTGTACCCTCGGGAGTGATGCCAAGATGCATCCACTCGCGCGTTTGAAACTCCCGTACCAGTATATCCGTCAGTGAACCGCTTTTCTCCCTTTTCACCGGTATCCCGCCGATGCTGCTGAAGAAGATGTTGAAAGGAAAGAAAAACCACTCTGCTTTGATCAAAAAGTTGGCCTGACGGCCCAGGGAGGAGTAGAAAAGCTTACCTATCACGAAATCCCAGTTGCTGGTATGCGGTGCTACTGCCATCACACACTTGGGCACAACCGGATATTCGTTGATCACCTTCCATCCGAGGATCTTGGTTAAAATGAATTTGCTGAAATTGGCCATTCTTTTTTGTATAAAGTTTAGTGTGTAAACTTCTCTGGTTCTAACGTTAATCGTTCCCAATTGTTCATGACGCGATCCGGTTTTGCTTTGGCTTCCGGGTACTTTTGCAGTAATTCCGCGTCCGATGCCCCCTCCGGCGTAGGCAGTTCCTTCTCTGTGGCTGCCATCTCTGCCTCGACGTTGTGGATGCCCGACATCTGCAACAACTCCTGCAGGTCTGTCGCCCGCTCAATGATGTTATGGTAAGCCTCCGACTCGCAGTCGGTGCGCACTGCCATTTCCGTGTGCAGCTCCCCCGGCTTCTGTTCCATCTTCTGCAGATGGTCGTAAGCCATCGACGCTTTCTCCTTCACGGTGCGGCTGTCGCTCAGCTTCATCTGCTGCGACAGGTAGCCCACAGAGACCTCTTTCGGCAGGGAGATGGTGCCGTGTGTGGGTTGCTGCAAACCGGCCGTGATCTTGAGCAGGGTCGATTTGTCGGCGCCGTTCTTGCCCACCGGCGCCACGCGTTCATTTTTATTCGGTACGAACGATATCCGGTCGAGTAGGGTGAATCCCCCAAATTCAACAGTGATATTTTCGATAGAGACCATTTTTTCACATTTTGTGCATGCAAAGGAAACGCTTTTTGAGCAACTATGAAAATATATTTCCACGAAATCGGGAAATGAAATTGGGAATGGGAGCACAGAAATTCAAAAAGCAAACATCCGGCATTCAAAATCAAACATGCAGTGTATAGGGAAGTTCAATGGAATAAACCGGGAAAATTCTGCAGAAGACAGATCAGACAACATAATAAATCGGGTGCGATTGGTTAAATCGGAAAATTTTGATTAATTTTGTACCCGATAACATCTTGTGTGTTGGTTACGCTACCGTTCTCCCCCACCATTTGTTAAATTCAGGCCGTTTGAAGCAAATACCGGCCATTTATCAACAACCGCTACCCCGGCGAGGTGTAGCATAAACAAATTAAATGACATTTAAAGAATTAACATTGATCGAGCCTATCTTGAAGGCGCTCGACGAAAAAGGATATGCCATTCCCACACCTATCCAACAAGAAGCCATCCTTCCGGCATTGCGCAACCGCGATATACTGGGACTGGCACAAACCGGCACGGGAAAGACTGCAGCCTTCGCACTCCCTATCATTCAGCAATTGTATCTCGATAAAAGCCACGGAAAAAGAAGAGAGATCAAAGCATTGATCCTGACGCCCACCCGTGAGCTGGCCATTCAGATCGACGACAGTCTGCGGGAGTACACCACTTACACCGGCATCCGTCACACCGTTATTTATGGCGGAGTGAAACAACAGGCACAGGTAAGTGCACTGAAAAACGGCGTCGATATTCTGGTTGCCACGCCGGGCCGTTTGCTTGATCTGATCAACCAGCGTTATGTCAGTCTGCATGCCATCCGTCATTTTGTGCTGGATGAAGCCGACCGGATGCTCGATATGGGATTCATCCACGATATCAAGCGTCTGCTGCCACTGCTGCCCAGGGAGAAACAAACGCTTTTCTTCTCGGCCACCATGCCCTCATCCATCACTTCGCTCTCGCGTTCCATCCTGCATGATCCGGTGAGGGTAGAGGTTGATCCCACCTCCTCCGTGGTTGACACCATCGAACAATACATCTATTTTGTGGAGAAGCCGGAGAAAAAAGATCTGCTGATCGACCTGCTGAAAAAGGACAAGTGTAAATCGGTGCTGGTCTTTTCACGTACCAAGCATGGAGCCGATAAGATTGCCCAGTCGCTGAGCAAGGTCGGCATCGGCAGTGAGGCAATTCATGGCAACAAATCGCAGAATGCTCGTCAGCGTGCGCTCACCAATTTTAAATCACACGAAACAAGGGTACTGATCGCCACTGATATTGCTGCCCGCGGTATCGATATTGATCAGCTGGACATGGTGATTAATTATGATTTGCCAGATGTGGCAGAAACCTACGTGCACCGTATCGGCCGTACCGGCAGAGCCGGCAACAGTGGCACGGCACTGACTTTCTGCGCCCCCGATGAGCGGTCAATGCTGAAGGATATCCAAAAACTGACCGGCAGGGTTTTACCTGTGGCGAATTGAAATAAGGTATCAACATCGATTTTTAGGAACGACAAAATACGTAACAATAGAAACATCAAATTTATAAACTATACACATTTAAATGGCCAGATCAAATTCATTTCACAAAAAAGAGATCGAAAAGAGTAAACAACAGAAGAAAAAAGAGAAACTACAGCGCAGGGAAGAGCGCAAGAAGCAGGGCCCCAGCTCCTTTGAGGATATGATCGCTTACGTGGATGCCAATGGTGTAATCGTTGATGAGCCGCCAATACCCATTCGGAAAGACGAGATAGCTATTGAGGATATCGAAGTTTCCATACCCCGCAAGGAGAAGCCCGAAGAAGTGGGTGAGCCCACAGGCAGGGTGGACTTCTACGATGAGAGTCGTGGTTTCGGCTTCATCAAGGAGAAAAACAGTGTCAACAAGTACTTTTTTCACAAGAGCAATGCCGAGCCCGGTATTCAGGAAGACCACATGGTCACCTTCCGGCTGGAACGCGGTCTCAAGGGAATGAATGCCGTGGATGTGAAGATCATCCGATAATTGAACCAAAAAACTCCGGAATTTCCGGAGTTTTCTTTTTGGGATATTGTCAGCTGTGCAAACAGTTGTCTTTTTACTGATTTCTTCCGAACTTCGTTTTGGGAGATACTTTTCTGATCACCCGACTGCATGTTCTTCAGCGTAATCTTTTCCTCCTTCATCTCGTTCTCACCCACCATCACCACAAAGGGAATATGATTGCGGTCGGCATAGGAGAGTTGTTTTTTCATCTTTGCTGCCCCCGGATAGAGTTCGCAGCAGATGCCCGTGCGCCGCAATTGCGTGATCATTGGCAGCAGGTAATTTGCCTCCCGCTCACCGAAGTTGACGAAGAGCTGTCGGTGCTGTGTACAAAGCTCTCCGGAAAGAGGTTCAGCCGAGTAAGCACATCGTAGTGCAGTCCGCCCCGAAGGAGATTGTTTATTTGCAAAGCAGGAAAAGCATTGAATTTGCGTTTCATTATCTTGCCAAATTGCCCAAATGGCAATTTGGCAAGAATAAGAAATGAGCACAATGTTTGGGGTTTATTTTTGTGCCGGAATCTCGGCGAGTAGAGTGATAGCTGATGAAACCGATACAAAAGAATGAATTACACCTTTCCCATTTTGGGCCTTACCTCAATATCAGTAATTTCCCGTATTTCGATGATCGCCGTGTGGCCATTCAGTCCTTTTCAAGGGAATACTCATTCCGTCGGTTGATTCGAGCCAATTATACAGTTCGTGATTCAACGACTTTATCGTATCCTGACAGGCAGGATCTGCGATAAGGTTGTGCATTTCGTCAGGATCGTTTTTCAGATCGTAAAATTCGTTTGTATCCCAGATGCCGTGATATCGGATATATTTGTAGCGATCGGTACGAACTCCGTGCATGGTTGGTGTTTGTGGAAATTCGTACTCCCAATAATATTCGTAAAAAATCTTGTCGCGCCAAGGGATATTTTTCCCGAGCAAAAGTGGTACGAACGATTCTCCC
Organism: Seramator thermalis; assembly: GCF_004138125.1. Classification (GTDB taxonomy): domain Bacteria; phylum Bacteroidota; class Bacteroidia; order Bacteroidales; family Dysgonomonadaceae; genus Seramator; species Seramator thermalis. Next base: position 204,351 of record NZ_RXHS01000001.1, on the reverse strand, counting down.
ACCATTTGCGGAGCTTTTTCCAATCCTGCGCAGTGCATCAGGGTAGGGGCAATATCGACATTCTGAACCATTTTTTCGATGACTTCGCCTCCGGGGAAAAGTCCGGGAGCCCAAACAAGCATCGGCACCCGTACCGATTCTTCATAAAACTGTCGTTTGTCGATCAATCCGTGTTCACCCCATGCAAAACCGTTGTCGCCCATGTAAATGACAATCGTATTTTTGTCCAGCCCCTTTTCAACGAGATAATCGAGCACGGCACCGATACTTTCGTCCACTGATCGGAGCGTTTCGCAATAGTTGCGCACTTGCGTTTCCCAAGGTCTGCCGTGATAAGAATAATCAACTCCGTGCCAACTTTCACGCTGGTTTTTCACCCAGTTGGGCATCATGTTTTCACCATAGAAGTCTTTTCCCGATGCTGCCTTTCCGGTTAGGCTGTTGATGGTTGGAGGCGTGGTAATTCCATACTTCGGAGTATTGAAGGAAGCGGGATATACCAACGGTTTGTCCCGATAACATCCTTTGTGTCGTTTGGCAGGTTGAAAATTGTCGTGCACCCCTTTGTGCGAAAGGTACACCATGAAGGGTTGATGATTTTTGGTTTGTTGATCGATGAAATCGATGGCGTGTTGCGTAAGTAAGTCGGTAACATACACACTATCGGCGTATTGAATCCACTTGCCGTTTGTGTTCAGTCGCGGATTGTAATATTCGCCCTGACCTTTGAATGCTTCCCAATGATCGAATCCCGGTTGGGGATCGCCCGAATCGTTTCCCATGTGCCATTTGCCGAAAAAAGCGGTTTTGTATCCGGTTTTTTGCAGATATTCGGGGAAAAAAGTCAATCCTTTGGGCAGGGGGGCCGTGTTATCTACCACTTTGTGAGAATGCGAATACATTCCGGTGAGAATGGATGCGCGGCTGGGAGAGGATAAGGAAGTGGTTACAAACGCGTTTTTCATCCATGCGCCTTCGTGTGCCATTCTGTCCATCGATGGCGTTTGCAACCAGGGAATTTTTTCGACAAATCCCATATAATCATAGCGATGATCATCGGAAAGGATGAATACGATGTTCATTTTTTTACCGATTGTTTTTTCACTGCTGCATGTTTCGTCGGCTTGTTGTGCCTGCATATTATGTCCTGCCAATGTAAGTGGTATGGACAAATAACCGAGAAACTTGTTGTTCATGACGAAAATTTATCGTTGTTTTAAATATTTGGCATCATTTCTCGTGGTTTATACTCAACGGAATAGAAATGAACTCCCAAATTTAAAAAAATCCCGGATAATTTCCGGGATTTTTTGGAGTAATAATGGACTGAAATGTATTCGATGTCAATATTATTTCGAACGTAAACTAAAGACAGGATTATCTTTGAAATTATCGTAGAGAGCCTGCAAGGGTTTCATTTCTTCTGCTTTAGGTGCTGCTACGGTCATGGCAACTATCTTAATGCCTCTGTTATTGGGCAATGTAATGCTTTTAGCCCCTACAGGAATCGGAATTTCGTATTTGAAAAGATAGCTGTATTGGTAAGCCTCGTTTTTCATCGGATAATTATTGTGACAGTGTGATGCGAACCATGCAATATTATTTGTTTTGGCAAATGGAGCTTTCATTTCAAGAACTTTATCCTCATCCAAATTCAGAACACGATTGTAGAACTGCCCTACATATCCCGTCCATCGTTGAATGGCCAAATTGGTAGGTTGTCCATCCACGATAAAATCGGCTTTGATATCGCCGGCTGCAGCAGCAAGTAGATAAAGTTTGGTGAAATTGCCGGCCGGTAACGATATAGTTTGTCCATTGCAAACGACAGCATTATTTTGCTCGTCGTCCTTATTGCCGATTTTAAAGCGAATACCTTCGCTTTCAACATATTCCGGCAGTTGCTCGGCAGGAAGCGATTGTCCGTTGAACATGGTACCGTCGTTACGATTTCCATCAGAACTGATAACATCTACATTATACGGAATTTCTACCGACTGTTGTTGCACCGGTGTAGGACTCATCCCTTTGAGTTTAACGGCAAAACTTTTTATCCCGTAATGGCCTAAATCGAATTGCAATCCGTTTTTAGCATATTTCACTTCTCCGATTTTCTTTTCCTGTCCATTTACTTCGTAGGCATCGATGATTTCGAGTGGAAGCGATATCTTGACGTTCTTCATATCTTTTCCTGTCAATTCATTTACGCGGATGATATAATAATCGCCCGATTCCATTTTTTTGAAAGCCATCAATCCGGCTTCGGGCCGATCGATCGAAATCATAGAATACGTTCCGTTGAATTCGCCATCGTGTTTAGCCGATTCGAAAGCCATCAACGGTTGATTAAAAAACTGTGCCTGCCATGCCGATTCGCCTTTTCGCCAATCGCCTTGATGTCCATATACTGCATATCGAACATCGTGAATGCCCCAGTCCTGGGTGCTTTGGTACATTGTCCATCGCCATCCCGGAAGGTTGATTTCAGGGGTATAAAGCAATGTTAAACGAAGCGTATTGTCATTTGGTTTGTCCGAACCAAATTTGCAATCCTCAAGAATCGATACACCATATTTTCCCGATTTATCGGTAAGGTCGAACCATTCTTTTGAAGGAACTTCGAATTTCTTTTCTTCATTATTCCCTCTTGCTATGGTGCCGACTCCAATGTTGTAAGTAGCTTTTTCATTGGAAACAGACAGCGGAAATGACGCCTTGAGGCTGACGCCTTGCGATTGCCAATCGATTTTGTTGCTTACTTCAAATCGTTTTCCTGCTTCACCGGCACTAAGACTGTAGAATTGTGTGATGACAGAATTTCGGCCTTCGCGTTCCACTTTTAGGGTTACTCTCACAGGCCCTTGTTCGACAATGGAAAGTTTTGCATTTTTGTCCAGAAAATCGAAAGCGGGTTTTTGACGATCTTTCCAATCCATGTTCCAAGCCGGCCACTCATTAGGCTTTTCGGCCAAAAATTCCAATCGGGCCGGTTTCGACAATAATTCTTTAGATGCTTTTTTGTCGAAAATGCTCGTGATATCCCCATTTGAAGCAACCTTCACGGTATAGTATGCGTTTTCGAGTGTATTATCCGAAATGGTGAGTTCAGTTGATTTTGTCGAACTTCCGGATTCGCGCACGTCATATACTTTCATGCCTGCCGAAGGCATATCGGCCAAAAACAAAAACTTGATTTTATTTCCACTTTTTTCAACAATCTGCGACGGAACTTCTTTCCCGCTTTTATCGAATACGGAAATTGTCTGTGGCAATGTAGCAAATTCGAGTTCGGCTTCCACAACATCTTGTCGGGTCTTGCAAACTGGATTGTAAACTACTACCGATCGGCCTGTTGTTTGTGTGTTCAGTTTCGAAGCTACGGAGCTAACGCCGTTTTTAAGAGCTTCCGCGAAACCGTTAGCAGCAATAAATTCATCATTCCATGCATATTCGTAAGCTTTGGGGATAGATGTTCCGGGCAATATATCATGGAATTGACTTCCCAAAACCAGATCCCATGAATTGTTCAATTTTTCCATTGGATAGGATGCTGTACCTGTCCAATCGGCTGCAACCGAAGCCAATTCAGCCGAAGATGCCAATAATTCGTTCTTTCGATTCATCCGTTTCATAAATGCCTGGGAGGTCAAAGATCCTGCACTGTGCTCGATGAGCAATAAATCGCCCGAATAAACCGGAAGTTTGGCTCTGATTTCGGGAGTGATGTCTTTGTACATTTGATCGGAAGAAGTCAGCAATACCTTGAAATTACTATCATCGTGATTCAGACTATTCACAGCACGTTTTACATCGTTGATTCGGGGAGCACCTCCCTGATCGCCTACGCCGTAGTAGCGATAGTCGAACGCATAGCCGGTTTTTGCCTTGTCTTCATCCAATCGTTTGCTCCATTCGGGATTCTTATCGAGGCGATTCTCGACTTCCGATGTGTAGCTTGTTGCATTGAGTGCTGCGATAATTCCTTTATCATCAGGTCCTTTCCAAACTCCAACATTGAATGGAACTCCTGCAGCTGATCGCCATGTCAGTTTTTGTGTGGAAAATCCCAAAATTCCGCAGTGATTGAGGATAGATGGCAGGTTCCATAAAAAACCGAAACAGTCGGGCAGCATATAATCGACACTTTCCTTACCAAATTCATTTCTGAAAAATTCGTTTCCATAAAGAACTTGTCGCACGAGTGACTCGGAAGAAGAAATGTTTACTTCACCTTCATCAACCGACGAACCGGAAACTTTCCACCGACCTTCGTCAATATATTTTTTGACTTTGTCGTAGAGCCTGGGGTAGTATTCTTTCATCATTTTATAACGACGTGAACCCGTGAAATTGAAGACATAATCGGGATATTTTTCAAAAAGATTGAAATTCTCGACCATGGTATTCAAAATCAATTCGTCAATGGTAGAGGGATAATCCCAATTCCATTCCGTATCGAGGTGAGCATATCCCACCGTGTAAAGCAGACGATCTTTGGTGATGTCGTAATCGCCGGGCTTCAACTTGGACTGCGCATTCAACAATGGAATAGCAGTTGTGCACAACAACAATAAATAAATAATTTTTTTCATTCTTAATGTGATGATTTTATGATTTGAAAATAAATAATTAAAAAGTTCTTAAGGATATGCTCGACGCGAATATATGAATTATGATTAATAGCCGTTTCTTTATTGATGAACCAACAAGAGGAAAATTTTGGCGAAAGAGGATAAAATATTATAACTTATTATTCCTTTGGATCATAAATAGCTACGCCGACTTTTGAATCGGCACAACCGTAATAAAGAAACCATTTTTTGTGAAAAAAGACGAGCCCTTCTATAAAAACCGTTCCATCAGGGTATTGACCACTTTTTTCGAAATCGGCACTTGGCTTGAAAAAAGGCAAATCCAATCTTGCGATAAGTTCCGAAGGATTATTTTTGTCGAAAAGAGCTTGTCCGGCACAATAACTTCCGTCCTTGAAACGAAAATCACGATCTTGGCCCTTACTATTTTTCCCGTTGTAAAGCAGTAAAATACCTTTGTCGGTGAGTAGTGCAGGTGGTCCGCATTCTGTCAGGGCACTGTCGAAGTATCCCTTTCGTGGATGCATTGCTGCTTTCAAATCTCCATTTTTTTCCAGTAACGGTTCCCAGTTGATCAGATCTTTCGACGTAGCCATATTTACCTGGTTTTCGCCCCAATACATTAAATAGTTACCCTTTATTTTAACGATGACCATCTTGTCATCTTTTAGTTTAGTAACAATAGATCCGGATTTGCATGCCATGTCCTTGAAGCGGCCCCTATATGCTTTGGCAAAAGCAGGTCCGTGTTTCTGCCAATTAACCAAATCTTTTGAAGTTGCTATACATAAACGAGGTGTTTTTCTGTTCCATGAAGTGTAAGTCATCACATATAATCCATTTTCAGTTTGGCAAACACGTGGATCTTCGCACCCTCCGGGCCAGTCATATATTTTCATGTTATCTTCATTGGGATACATAACCGGTTTGTTTCTGCGAGTCATTTTAATGCCGTCGGAACTTTCGGCAAGTCCTATGCGCGATGTCCTCTCTCCGATTCCGACGGCTGAATTGTCTTCTGCACGGTACAACACATATACTTTGCCGTCTTTGACTACTGCAGCCGGATTAAATGTGTCGCTTTCTTCCCATTTTACAATCTGTTTGCGCATCGGACAATAGAATTTGCTTTCGGAGTTGGGAATGATAATGGGCGGATCTATCGGTCGTACGAATTCGCCTAATGCCCATGATGGAAGTTGAGTATTTTGTGCAAATATTTTCGGCAGGATTATGGATAGAATTGCCAAAAAGATAAATCGTTTATTCACTGAAGCGTGTATCATGTGTAATCCTTAATTTGTTTTAATCATTTGTAAATGATTAGAGTAAACGTTACGATTTAATTGAAACGTCGTTTAAAATCTCTTCGTAGCGTTTACTCTTAATGAAATTGAAACAAAATGATAGCAAAATTATAATTTTTCAAACTTATTTCTGTTCATTTTTCGGTATAAGCGCTTAGAGCGCACCATTTAATATTCTCATAATCCTTGGATTGACTTATATCTCATCATCCTTACGACAAGGTTGTCGAAGATTGTCTCCATTTGACTTCTTCTGTTGTATCTATAATGATACTCATCAAGATAGCCCTGTAGGTGTTCCTTTGAGCAGTGATGATGTATTCCTCTCAACCACCCTTGTATGTTCATTATGTGGATATGAAGCTCATGGAAGTTTCGTCCTTTCCCTGACGGCTTCTGTTCAAGGAAAGGATATCTTTTCTTTAGGGGCAGGTAGCCTCTCCACTCATCAGTGACAACACGCGCCTGTGGTGAAATGTGGTTGTCGAAAAAGGGCTTGAACTCCTCACCTGAAGCGTGTTCTATCACCTTGGCATAAGCCCTTCCGACACCGCCTTTTCCCAGTACTTCCAATGCGACAACAACTAACCATTTTTTGCTGTCGGAGCTACGCCCGGTTTGATCTTCTTCATATTCTCCGATCAGAAACTCGTCAACATGCACCGTACCCGTGAGAGGGTATCGCATGGAGCTGCGCATCACTTGCTGCACTTTTCTTTTGAATTCCCAACAGGTCATTTGACGCAAATCAAATTCGTGGGACAACTCCGGAGAAGACATTCCTTTTTTTCTCGTACTTAGCTTGAATACGATATGAAATGCCAAATGGAGCGAAAACTTACATTTGTCGAACATCGTCCCTGCTGTTGGACTCTCATCGTACTTGCAACGTGTACAACGACGGGAATGAGGCTTTCTTCCACTGCAATAGTTGGTGTGCCCACACTTTTTGCACACGTAACCCTCTTCCCATTTTATTTCCGCCAGGTAATTATAACAGGACTCTTCATCCGGAAAACCGTTTGTAGAAAACAATGGAGTTTACTCCCATGAACCTATCTCGTTTATTCATGCTACAAAGGTAGCATCTTGTTTTTATTAGTGCGCTCTAAGCGCTTAAGCCTATAAATTGATTTTCATATCTCTGGTATTTTTTATTGTTTTATTTCAGGTTGTGGACGGACAAAAACGCGTCGTACATAGGAGTTACTGTGGATATCGTCCAACGTTAGGGCTTTGCGGTTAAAGAAAACATTTTCAAAGAGCACATCATCTACCAGATGCTTCTCGTCAAACCCCAACAGTTCTACATTGAGTAAATCACCTGTGGCCCATATATCTTTAAACACCACCCCCTGAATATGCCCTCGTTCTTTATCACGGCTCCACACTGCTTTGTTGATCCACAAAGAGATCAATTTCTGGGTTTCTTCAATCCGAATATTCTCGAAGCGTACATTTTTGACTAATGCTGCATCGGCGTGAAAAATTCTGAGCGTCCACTCTCTTCCTTTGTCATGAATGATATCACAATCAATAAACAGAACATTGTCAATGTCTTCACTGATCTCAGCGCCAAGGCTCAAAGCGTGTGCGACTTCGTTCCATAAAACACACTTTCGGGTTACAATATTTCTCGTTTCGCCATCTCCCTCATCCGATTTGACGACTACCAGATCATCAAGTGTCCGTATGAAACAGTTCTCGACCAACACATCGCGACTGTTGCATATATCAATACCATCAGAATTTGCCCGATAACCAAGAAGCTTTAAATTGTTGATGTGTACCCGGTCTGATCTTCTCACCGGGATGGTCCAGTGACTGGCATCCCTCAAAATAACGCCTTCCAGGTTTATATCAGCGCCTTCTACAAAAATCATGAACCGTGAGTGGGTGGTGCAAAGGCTGCCATCAATAATTCCACGTCCCCTGAAAGTAATATTTTTGCCCTGAAGGTGGAAGGTAGGCGTATAAAGCCGGAGCCCGCTATAGCCGCTGATGGTATATGGTTCTTCCGGTTTAATGACTCCCCGGACAATAGCACCGCCAGCGACATAAACTGTTTTGTTATCGCCAACGACCATATTACTGACTTCGTGGATACCAGGCCCGAAATAAATGACATCCGGATCATACGCGTCGGGGACATTCTCCTCAAAAGCATTGGCAAACAGGTGCAGTGAGCGAACCCATTCGCCATTAATTTCTATCGTGAGATTAACCGGTGAAGCCACGTTAAATGAAACAGTTTTGCCTTCAACATGAGAGACAATTCCTGCAGAGGAAGGCAGTATTTTAACTGAATGGATCTGTTCGCGGTTAGTTACTTCAATGGTGACCTCATCTTTCAAATCAAAATAGGCGAATGCCGCCTCTTCGAAATAATTGGCTGAATTCTTTTTGTCATCCATTGCTTTCCATCTCAATTGCTGATCTTTTGGCGCCACTTTTACCGAATACACTGGGATATTCTCACCTTCAATTGTCACCCAGTAATCCTCATTCAGTACTTCACCTGCTGGCGCTGGGTAAATCTGGTAGGATTTCCCGCCGGCATAAACTTGCCCGCTCAGAAGAAGGAGCATAAACAACATTAGATAGTTGCCTTTTTTCATAGCTACAGTTTAACAGTTTAATTGATTTATTGGAAAAGAGCCTTGAATTTATGAGGTATTTGTTTGATCCTCCTGATCTCAATATCCTTATAAAAAACCTCTGCGGCCTCGCTTTGTAATTGGATCTTACCTTTAACCAGCGGTTTGAGTGTTTCACCATCCCGGTAAACCGATTGTGAAAGGGCCATCACCGCATGGCCGTTGATGATATGGATACTTTTATCTTCAAAACAGATCAACTCCACCTCGTTCCATTCTCCTGGTTTTTCGTAATCGGCGCTGTGCTGAACAAACCCACTCCTGTTTCCACCTGCCCCCATCGCAGTATCAATTCCGTCAGGATCAAAGATGCCCATATCGCTTCTGCTACCGGGATCTTTTATCTTTATGTGGGAGCCACTATTGGCAATAGCCCAGTAATCACCAAACCCGCCTTCCATAATCTGAAATTCCTGGGCCAACATCCATGACCGCCAGTAATCCACTCCGGCCTCTCCCTGCGAATGGTATAGTATCCCCGAGTCCATGGGTTCATTCAGCCGCGGATCCCATTTTTTGGTTCCCCATTTTACCTTCATTTTCAGGTGATAATTTTCAAACTCCTGTTTGGTGAAAACGCAACCATAAATTTCACCCGATATCCTTAGAACCGGCACACCGTCTTGTTCAATTACCGAAAAGACATTTTGTCCTTTCTTATTATAACCTATTGGCTTTAAAGGTTTTCCTTCTTCATCTTGAGGAACCTGACCGTTATAGCCGGTTTGATGCCTGTAACTGAGGTAGGTTTCCCATGCGGTCAAATCTTTGTCAAGCAAACGAATCCACTCCTTTTGGTTGCTAAAGGAGCATATTGTACAGGATAAAATCACTGCAAGTACTATTTTAGTTATTTTTATGCCTTTTTTCATTCCCGTCAGTTAAATGGTTTGGAATTCAGATTTCTAACTTTTGTATACCCGGAATACCTTATCGCTTCCACTCCCGGCACAACGCGGTACGACATTCCATCTAAAAATACGCTATCCACTTTATCAAACCCCATCATAGGTCTCACCTCGTTTCCAGTATAATCCAAACGCACGTTTTCAAATGTTATATTCTTAACGTTACGCACATAAAATCCCCAAAACGGAAGTGGTCTTGATTCAGTCCGAGGCCTGTCGAACGCAGTTGTAGTTAAAATGTCTTTGTCATTAACATGATAGGCTATCGACACATTTTTGAACAAGACATTTTTAAACCGGCTTCCTTCGGGCCAGGCCTCTACCGAACAAGCATTCCGGTAAATTCCGGTCGCTGTCACATTTTCCACCCGGATATCATTTCCATTGTTACCTTCGTTTAGTACGATGGTCAAAGCCGTTTGAACATCTCTGATCCGAATGTCGTGAATAAATATCTGCTCCAGGTTTCCGTGACCGATCCCCCAGGCTCCTGGCTGCATGATGATTCCCGTCAGCGAGTTGGTAACCAGCGGATTGTTTAATGAGCCCCGCCTGTGTCCAAAAACCCCGGGCCCTGATATTTCACAATCTTTAATTTCAAGATTGGTTGCCGGCAAAATTAACCGCACACCATTACATGAACTGTTGATCAGGCATTCTGAAATTTGCACATTTTCCCAATATCCTCCTGCGATTGCATCATCACTGGTATAAATTTTACAATTTTCGATCTGTATATTTTTACCACCCCTGATATGAATGCCGTCCGATCCTTCTGTTATCGTCAGGTTGCTTAATTCAACATCTTCAATATTTGCTCCCAGAATATTGTAATTTCCTGACCTTGAAATCCTCACACCGGATATTTTCACATTTGACGATTCCCCAATCAGGATGCCATGCGGCCCCCGGAATCCTTCTTCACCCTGCTTATCGATGACTGTGCCCCCGTCAATTGTACCGGTACCGGTGATGGTAACATTCTGCACATTGTCAACCAGGATCAACGAACGGGACCATACTGAATTACCTTTGATAGGCAAATGAATAGGGCGGTCCGGGTTCTCCTTCCTAAAGTTGAAACTTTTGTACAGCCTGGTATCGTTTGTTCCAACGATAGTGGCATTATTTTCAAGATACAACGTAACATTGCTTTGAAGCAAAATTGTGCCGGTAACAAACTTTCCCTCGGGCACCAGTATGGTGCCGCCCCCGCTCGAAGCACAGGCATCAATTGCGCGGTTGATCGGTTCGGTATTAATTGTAACACCATCTCCAACAGCGCCAAACTCTTTGATGTTATAAACCGCCGCAGTGTCGCTTATTTGTTCTGGTTGAAAAGTACCGGCTAAACATAAGTCGGCGCAACATATGGATAAAAGTATAAAAATGGGCCAAAAAATATGTCTTTTCATCATAACATACGGGATATTTTTTTGTGGGCTGAAATTTAAATGATTTACATTTGGGCAGCTTCTAAAATCAAAATCCAGTCGTTACCATGTTGTCCAAATTCACCCGGTGGATCAAATAAACGGATTCCTTTATTTTCAACGAATCCTATTTCATCTATTGTTCCTTCACGCGGATTATACCAAGAGGCTGTTCCTGAACCGACCAATTTACTTAAGTTTACACTAACCTCTTGTCCCTTATTCAGGTACAATAAGATAAAAGACTTATCATTAGCAACAATTGCACGGATATTATCCTCATCTAAAAAATTAGTACCATAGATAACTGATTGATCCACATGAAAACTTCCCAAGGGAAATCGGGTGAAAAGCTTTTTCACATGTCTCATATCCTCAGCACCCGGACGATCCAATGCCTCATCCCAGAAGTTCAGACAGGGGACAGCATACCTTGTTCCCGGTTTATACATTTGCCAGATTGCATTATTCCCATAGGTATAGCCTGCCCCGCCCGAGAAGAAGGTCCAATAAGCTTCTATTCGAATATCATAATCATCAAAAAAGCCATGCTGGAAAAAATCCTTGTCTTTGATTAATCCATCTTCACCAATTACATCCTCCTTCTTTTTCCCAAATTGTGAATAATCATCGAAGTGCCAAAACAATACTGGAATATCTTCATAAGCAGGTTCGGCATTTACCCATGGTTTTATGGGGATAAGTTGTTGAAATACCATTCCAAATTCATAAATCTCTGTTTGAAATTTTTTGAAATGGCCACTTTGGATAATATTAAATGAAAGCCAAGGTTCATTATGAAACCAAAAATGAGAAGAAATCGGAGCAGTGGGATGATAAGAAATCAAATTTTTGCCACCAACTCCCGATTGCAAGCCTTTGCCCATTGCTTTCCAAATCAAATATTCCTGGTCAGTTTGGACATTCCTGTCTCCACCCAATATCCAAATGACAGGTTTATCTTTATATCTTTCGGAAAGGAATTTGCCATAGTTAAAAGCATTCTCAACGTTAAAATTAGCACCTCTCCCATTACGGTCAACCACATTATTTGCCCATGTTGGGAGTAACCCCATATACATCCCCCTCCTTTCTGCTTCATCTACAACAAAATCCACATATTCAAAATATTTTTCATTTGGCCGTGTTGGGTCCATATTTAAAAAAATGGAATCACCATAGGCATTCCTTTGATTAAATCCACCCATCATAATTGTTGCCTGTATAACCGTAAAGCCTTTCTCTTCCCGGTTATCAAGGTAAGAAACTACTTCTTCTTTGGTTAAATCATTAAATAATTCCCAGGCAGTATCCCCAATCCATAAAAATGGTTCGGTAGTTTCTGTTTCTATTATAGTTTTCCCCAATGTTACAAATAATCTCTGAGAGAAAACATCTGAATTAGGCAAAATTGAAATAAAGACCAAGAAGAATATAGACATATTTTTCATCTTTTTTAAATTAATATAGATTTATTTATAAATAGAGGGTTTCAACCATTCACCAATATCGTTCATTAAAATCATATTTTTATTACATAATCTTTTAATTTCCTTAATATTACCGGATATTATATCCAAATACATTAAGACATAAGACCTGATTTTTGTATGGATTAAATCTCCATACATTTCAAATTACAATTAAGTGGCAAAAGATTGAAAAAAGATATAAACGAGGCCGCCTCATAAAAATATTCATAAAAATTTTTCCAAGACAACCCCGCTTAATAAAAATTACTAAATGGTTATATTAATGGCCGGTGCGTAGTTAAACCTTGCTCCAGATGCACTACTTAAAGCTCCTATACGAAAATAATACGACCTTCCGGCTATAAAATAAGGATTATTTAAATCGATCTGAAGGGTATGAATTTTGTCCGGATCGGAATTTAAATCTGCTGTACTTTGCGACATTACAAGACTTGTATTGGCGCCTACAGCTATATTAGGATGTGAAAATAATCCAATACGGGCAATATTATCGCCGGTTGTTTTTTCAACTTTAAACGTAGCTGTAACAATATTTCCATTTCGAACAATCGAAGCATCTTTGATTCTTAAATAGGGAATTACTAAAAAATCAAGTTTGGTACTTCCTTTGATTTCGAAAGTGTCTATAGGAGCTATTGGTTGAAAATTTCCCTGTACTGCACTAATCTTATATTCACCTGGAAAAATCATACTGTTCCGATAAGTACCATCGTGTTTAACAACAAGCGTTTGTGTTATATTTGTTTGGCCTGACACCCACCCATGTTCAATAATTTGAATTACAGTACCTTGCACAATTTCACTCTGAACAGGTTCATTGGTTTCCGCATCAATAAAGGTACCAAACAATTCTGCACTGGGAGCATCATAATTATCTATTTCACAAGAATATACTAAAGCCAGCACGATAAAAAACATAATATATTTTAAACTATTCATAATTTTTAATTTTTAATTTTAAAATTCATTTCCTTTATAAAATTCTGTTGATGTTAGTATCAGATCTCAATTAGTTTGCATTATCCTACTACTATATCTATTGATATTCAAAACCCTTACTATTGAAAATAATTAAAACTATTAAGTGTTCTGTACTTACTCAGAAAATTTTTATAAACTCGTTTCATTTAACCCGTTGGATTTTGAATCAAACCGTTAGCTTCAATACCTGGGATTGGATAGTAATACCAGTTAATTGGAAATGGTCTTTCAACTGCTGCATGAAGGAGATCTCTTACAAAAATGTACTTGGGGGGACTTACGCTAAGATCTAATACCGGCAGCATTGCCCATGCCAACCGATTATTAAAATATACATGGTGTTCCCTTCTCCTTTTCATGTCTGCATCCCTTTTATTTTCAAAAAGGAGTTCGACCCTCCTCTCACGGAATATATTCTCTTGTGTAAGTGGAACCGGGGCCATAAAAGCAGCACGTCTTCTTATATCATTCAACGCTTTTGTAGCTTTATCAACATCCCCCAGTCCGCTTTCAATAACAGCTTCTGCATAATTTAATAAAACTTCGGCATACCTTATATCCATCCAATCAGAAGTTCCAGCATCCCTTTGTGCAGTACCTCTTTCCTGAAGAAATTTTCGCATTGAATATCCGGTTTTGGTGTTTCTGCTGGCCACACTGGAATTGGAATTAAATCCCGAATAATCATCCGGATTTTGTGCTCCCCATGGCCAATATGTCACTCCATTAAGGGTTATTCCCTCTGAAGGGATCCCTGTTCTTATCTGTGGGGTACCGTCCGGCATAATTAAACCGGCCTGTATTACAATCTTAACACCTCTCATTATACTACCCGGGAGGACAGTATAAGCGTGCAACCTGGCATCTTTGTCCCTGAAAGGATCCAAAGGTTCGTCAAAATGCAGATAAGTTTTTGATGGATTATATCCATTATAATCATCCACGTCATTGGGATCGGTAGTGGTAATAATTGGGGCCGGCTCCCCTGGATGAGAATATTCCTCAAAAAGATCAACCATTTCAACCAGTGGATTCATACGCCCCGGATATGGGGCTCCAGCTCTTACCTGAGCAGGACTGAACCAGAAATCATAGTTATGCCCTCTTCCTACAACATTAAACCCGCGGATAAATATAGCTTCCATTGGGGCAATATTGGGATCCTGAAACATTTTAATATAATTTTCAGTTGCTTCTTCAGGTGTACTTGGCGTGGGTGCATACAATGAATATTTACCTGAATTTATTACTGTTTCAGATGCTGCTATGGAAGCAGCAAAGAATGCTTCTGCATCACTAGGAACCATACCCACTAACTTTTTATCAACTGCTTCTCCCTGTAAAGGTGCTAAATGCCAGTATTTGGCCAAAGAACCGGCATAAAGCCCGACCCTTGATTTAAGTGCCTGCGCAACCATTTTACTGGCTCTTCTTCCTTCTTCTTCTCCCCAGGAATCAGGTAATTTTTCTGTTGCCGCATCCAGTTCATCCAATATAAATTCAAATGTTTCCTTCTCGGTACTTCTCGGTACTTTGAGAGACTCCAGATCATTGGGATCATATTTCTGGCTTTCTTTTATTAATGGTAAACCGCCATAACGCATAGCTAACCCAAAATAAGCATAAGCCCGGATGAAAAGAGCTTCTCCCGTCATGTAATCTTTAATCTGGTCTGTCACTTCTAATGTGGGTATCGCATCTAATAATAAATGGACATCTCTTATCAAGCGATAACCTTGTTCCCAGTAATGAGGAGCCGCATAACTAGTCGCCACACCATAATTACCTATCCATTCGGTATGTATCGCTTCATCCGTGTACATTGCCCTGTTTCTCCCACCATTTGTATTGGAATGCCAACCTTCTTCACCATAACGGAAATCTTCAACAGGCATTTGGTAATACAAATTTGCTAAGTAAAGTTTTAGGCCATTTGGATCACTAAGTACATTTTCTATGGGCATTTTATCTTGAGGTTGCAAGTCCAGAACATCATTGCACCCAGATGCTATCAATAGAGTTACTAAAAGTAAAGCTGATGTTATATATTTTAAAGTTTTCATACTTATAAATTTTTTAATAATTCACTAAAATGTCACATTTAGACCAATGTTAAAATTCTTGGTCAAAGGATAATTGTGACCATATGTGGCTGTACCAGGGCCTGCAGTTTTCTCCGGATCTAATTTTTTTACTAACGGATCTTTAGTCCAGGTTAAAAGATTAAAGGCGTTTGTATATACACGAAGACGCTGAACCTTTATTAGTTCCAATATCTCAGGTTTAAAAGTATATCCGATTTCCAGATTCTTCAATCTGACATACGTTGCGTCTCTTCTCCATAAATCACTCTCCACCTCTTTTTGCATAGTTTGGGTTGCATTAGGCCTGGGAGCAGGCCACTTCCCAGGTATCCATTCACTATTTATATCATATGGATCGGCCTGATGCCACCTATCCATAAAATATGCTGGCAAGCTACCTGAAAACCAAAACCACTCGGCAAGTGTTTCAGTATATCTCACAGTATATCCACTTGCCCCCTGAAACAGTATTGCTGCATCAAAACCTTTCCAATTAAGATTAAGCATCAACCCAAAATTTAATAACGGAGTGGCGCCAAATTTATAAGGAACTACGCCATCGTTATTATTAATAATCCCATCATTGTTTCTGTCTTTAAATCTGTAGTCTCCCGGTAATTCTCTGATAGATTGAAATTGCTGAAGAGGAGAATTATTTATTTCTTCAAAGCTTGTAAATTGACCGTCCGTTTGATATCCGCGGACAAAGTTTGTCCATCTGTTCGGTGCATCATTACTTAACCATCTGTCGTATTGGCTTTGAAAAGGGCCCCGTTCTCTATGGCGTATCATTGTCCGGGCCCAGTTCATATTCCCACGGATTTCATAGTTAAATCCGTTGATGTTGTTCCTGTGTCCAAGTTCCAAGTCAAAACCAGTTTGACGATTGCTATTCAGGTTTTCCTGTGGAAGGGTTGTTCCAAATGTATTTGGTAAAGATACTGCCCGTGTAGCTAATAGTCCCTTTTGTTCCCTGTTGTACACATCAAAAGTCACATCTAGTTTTCCATTCCATAAGCTCAGATCAAAACCTATATCGGTAGTTTCATTAGTTAACCACGATAATAAGTTATTCGTAAGCGCAGGAGATTGAAGTCCATTTAACTGAGTTCCGTTTGTAAATTCCCAAAAACTGGGTCCTCCAAATGTGAAACCGGGCAAGTATTGAAAAGGATTTCCCGCATCTGTTCCCAATACACCATAGGAGGCACGTAATTTTAAATTTGAAATAACGTCATTGTTTTTTAAAAAATTTTCCTCAGATATTCTCCATGCGCCGGAGACAACTGGGAAGAAGCCAAATCGATTGTCTGGATGGTAACGATAAGAGCCGTTGTAGTTAAATGCGAAATCAATCAGATACTTTTGAGCAAAAGCATAATTTAACCTTCCAATATAACTGATCCTTGCATTTTGATCCTCCCACCCATTGGTCGTTTGGTTAGCTTCATTGGCAAAACGAAGCTGATCGTTTGTAAAAAAATCTCCATAGTATCTTCTGCCTTCCAGCCCACGAAGCCAACCTTTGTACTGTTCAGCAACCAGCATTAATTTGACATCATGATCCGCCCCAATTACTATGTTATAATCTGCGCCGATACGCAGCATATAAGTGTTATTAACAGTAGACTGGTTATAAAGATTCTGATCGGGTCGGCGAAAGATGGGATTGTAAGTATCTGTTTCAGCATTATACGTATATGTATAAAATGCTTTATAAAGATTTTTATTTAAGTAAGTTCCTTGATCATACGATCCAAGACCTGTTATAACTAAATTTTTAAGAAAAGGAACAGTGTATTTCAACTCAAGACTTGATTGTAAATTTCTATTTTCATTCTCATTGAAACCTGTCAATTCTCTTTGCGATGCTGCCAATGGAGTAACTCCAAGGTTGGTGGTGGCAGGATATAACGGATTGTTATTTGCATATGGATATTCTGTAGGTAGAGTTACAATTGTATTTCTAGCAATCTGTTGAAAACTTTCCCCTGGTTGATATGCTTTATCATATAAACCAGCAATGTTTACCCGCACACGAAGATCTTTTGTTAGGTTGGCGGTAACATTACTCCTTAAATTAGCACGGTCATAGCCCAGATCACCGCTTTGTAACATTCCATTATCTTTAACATATTCCAACCCTATATAATAGGTTACATTTTCATTTCCTCCGTTAGCTGATAGATTATGTTGAGTTTGAGTTGAGAAATCCTTCATTGTTAATTTCCACCAGTCAGTGCCTTCATAACCTGGAAGGGTTCCGTCCTGCCATTTTTGTAACTCTTCTCGTTCAAAAGCAGGTGAAGAAATTCTACCTGGGTTAGAATATAGTGCAGCTTCGTTTAGCATCATTGTATACTCAGCCGCTGTCGCTTGCCTGACACGATCAGTAATAGCAGATGTTCCTACTACTGCTGAATAATTAAATGTTGTTTTGCCTTTAGTACCTTGGTTTGTTGTAACAATAATTACTCCATTTGCAGCTCCGATGCCATAAATTGCTGCAGAAGCATCCTTAAGTACACTTATACTTTCAATATCTTCAGGATTTAATTTTTGAAACGCCCCGGCATCATTCCTGATGACACCATCAATAACATACAATGGATTTCCAAAACCACGAATTTGTATATTATTGTCAAATTGTCCCGGTTGTCCGGAATTTTGACGGATATTTAAGCCAGCTACTTTTCCTTGTAGTTTTTGGGCAAGACTTGAATGGGTTGCAGTCTGTATGTTTTCTGTTCTTACGGATGAAATTGAACCTGTCAGGTTAATTTTTTTTTGCGTCCCATACCCCACAACAACAACTTCCTCTAACGTTTGTGTATCCTCTACTAGGGTAATGTTTAGGGTATTTTTGCCGGATGTATTCACTTCTTGTTCGAGATATCCGATATAGGAAATTCGAATAGTGGCATTATCTGAAACATCTAAAGTGAATTTTCCATCCATGTCGGTTACCGTTCCATTGGTAGTGCCCACTTCAATGATATTGGCGCCAATAATGGGTTGCCCATTTTCGTCAAGTACTGTACCCGAGATTCGTTTTTTCTGTTGTTGTTGGGTGTTTGCTTCGATCTGGTTTTCAGGCGATTCATTTTTATTCGTTGAGAGGATGATATGATTTCCTTCCATCGAATATTTTATGTCTTTATCTTTCAGCATCGAATTTAGTACACTCGAAACTGCTTCTTGCTTAGCTTTCACCGATACTTTTTCGTTGGCATTTACTTCATCGTTGTAAATGAACAGATAATCGGTTTGCTTTTCGATTTCATTCAGTATTTCCTTAATGGTTGCATTCCGTTTATTGATGGTTACGCGAGCATTTTGAGTATAGCTCAACTCGGCCATCGAACAAAAGACGCAGGTAAAAAGCAGGAAAATGGTTGTTCGCATGATCAATAAAAAATGGTTAATGGGTATTTTTTTTATCAAAAGGTTACCCGACGAATTGTTTTTATTCATACATTTGTAAGTGTTTTTAATTAATACAGTTAGGAATTAAATTGTGTTGATTTTTTACTCTGACCGGCAGGTGTTGCAGCACTCGCCGGTTTTTTTGTTTTTGCTATTGTTTCTTCATAGGCATTGCATTTTAGTGGTGAATGATTAGTTGATATAAATGATTTGTTTCTCGTCGTCTCTGTTGTAAGAAAAATGGATGCTTTTTTGCAAAACGCGTAGGGCATAATCTACGCCGTCAGCCTGACGAAATTTCCCTGTATAACGGTGTTGAGGTAATTTTTTGGTATTGATCTCGATTTGAATATCGAAATATTTTTCGAGCTCGAAAAGTATGTCTTCGAGTTTCATGTTGTCGAAGGCAATCAATCCGTCGCGCCAAAGGTATTCGTCGGTATTGTCGATAGTAGAGATAAAATAATGATCGTTTTGAAGCATCCCTTTCTGATTGGGTTTGAGTGTAGCAAGTTTGGTATTGTTTTGATATATGTCAACACTTCCTTCAAAAAGGCTGGTAACAAAGTTCTTATACTCCGAATAAGCTTCGAGATTGAAAGTTGTTCCCGTAACGCGAACTTCGCCTTGATCGGTTTTCACGATAAAAGGTTTTTTCTTGTTTTTGCTAACGTCGAACCATGCTTCGCCATCCAAAAATACTTCACGATTTTTTCGGGCAAATTTTGATGGATATCGAAACGTGGTATTGGCATTGAGCCAAACGTTGGTGTTATCGGCAAGAATCAGGTTAATGCGTTGACCCGGAGGCACGATAATGGTGTTATACTGTTGCGATTTCGAGCTTTCGGCATAAAAAAACAATCCGGTTGCAATAACGAGAAGTGCAATGGACGCTACCGTGGACACTATCCACGGGGTTATGTGTTGATGGAAGCTTTGTCTCGATATTTTTGAAGGCGTAGATAGCAGCAAAGCGTCGTATATCTTTCTTTCACGCAAAAAATCGGCATAGTTATCATCTGAAGACTCGATCCAATTTCTTACGGATTCTTCCTCCTCGATGGTTGCTGTTCCATCAAAAAAACGATATAACAGGTCTTTATTCATTCGCTTTTTTATTCCCTATATAATTAATAACAATCGAAGATGTGAATACCCTAATCAAAAATTAAAAATAAAAATTTTTAATGGAAATAAAGATTGAAGTTTTTTGAGAACAGTGTAATATCCTTTTATCATTTGAATCGAATAGTTTTGCCGGTTTTGACCGATTCTTTTGCTGCGTCCAATATTTTAACCACAGTCAGGTTATTTTTCAACGAATATAGTCCATAATCGGGCATTTGAATCTTGCCGCGAATTACATCTGCAAAATAAGAGAAAGGATCTTCATAAACCTGAATATCTTTTGCACTTACATGAATTACCTTTTCATCATTCATCCCTTCTTTCTTTATTCGTATTTCATTCCCATTTATCGCCTTTATGTAACCCGATTTGCCGTAAATTTCCATATCTTTTCGGTTGAAAGGCCAATTCCACGATGCTTGTATGATACATTCCGTTTCGGGGTAGGTAACAATGATGGTTGCATCATCTTCTACTTTCGGATAAATGTCCGGTTTGTAATGCATTGCAATCGCAGTTACGGATATTGGTTCGGCCCCCTTCATAAGATAAGTCATAAGATTGGCTCCA
Source organism: Seramator thermalis (assembly GCF_004138125.1). Taxonomy (GTDB): domain Bacteria; phylum Bacteroidota; class Bacteroidia; order Bacteroidales; family Dysgonomonadaceae; genus Seramator; species Seramator thermalis. The sequence continues at coordinate 183,769 of NZ_RXHS01000001.1, read as the reverse complement.
TAACATCCAAAATCCATTAAAGCACCTCCTCCATTCTGTACAGGATCGGTCAGCCATTCCAAAAACTCTTTATTGACGCCTATTTCTTTGGGTCCTTGATGGCCATCATGCATAATCACTTTCGTTAAATTTCCTATAAAGCTGCTGTCATTAGCTAATTGAAAAGATTTCGCCGTGCTCGGATACCGGGATGTTTCGTAATCGGTGAGCAAATGGATATGATATTTTTCAGCCAGTTCTTCCATTCTTTTGGCATGGTCGATGTTGACCGCAAGCGGTTTTTCCATCATCACATCGATCCCTCGCGGTGCACAAGCTTCGACAACCGCCATATGTTCATAAATAGAGCCAAAAGCCACTACTGCTTCAGGCTTTACCTGATCGAGCATTTTCTCAAGATCGCTATAGATTAGTTTGGAATCAAATCCGTATTTTTGAGCGTACCTAAATGCCATCGTGGTGTTTGGCTCATAAACTCCAACTAACTGAAAATCTCCTTTATCGGGCCTTTCCAAAATAAAGCTGATATGTCCATGACTCACACCTGCGATAGCCAGTCGAATCGGCTTCGGATTTGTTGACTGTGCCTTCATTTCAGTGAAAAGTATAAATGTCAGAAAGCAAAACAATAGAGCTTTTTTTAAAATATTCTTCATTATCGTTTTTTTGATTATAAAAATCGCTATTAATCGGATTGAAAATATGTTCACTTGAAAATTTCTTTCATCAAATCATTTAACGATGCAACAGGATGAAAAGGAGCAGGCAGATAAAGTCCTTCAGAGCGAATCGGAGCGCACGGAGCGCTTTTGAAATATGATATTCGATGGTTTTTTGGCTTACATTCATTTTCAGGGCAATTTCGTTATAAGATAGTCCATCGAAACGATTGAGAAAAAAAATCTGACGGGTTTTTTGTGGCATTTTTTCGAGTGTCTCATTCAGGATATGCTGAATTTCATCTGAAAAAATGAAATCGGGATCGCACGCTTCCAACGTGTTCAGATTTGTTGTGAATACCCACTCTGAGTGGTCGTTGAGTTCTCTTTCTGCCTTTAAACGTATTTGCTCATGTTTCAGATAATTAATGCATTTGTTCTTTACAATGGTCAGAATATAAGCCCGTGGATTTGTTTCGTCCGAAAGAATGGCTCGATTTTCCCAAAAAGCAGCAAAAGCTTCCGAAGCGAAATCCTCGGCAACGGCAAGATCTCGTACATAACTCTTGGCAAATCGTACGATTCGTTCGTAGTATTCGTTGAATAATTCGTTAAATTGTTTTATGTCAGAATGCGAATTCATTTTTATACTCCCTAAATATCGCTACAAATGTAAAGATTATTTTACATGTAAATTAGTATTTTAACAGAAATATCTATTTTCGGCATCATAAATTTTAGTTAAAACTTCTTTTGTCATTATGGAATGATTATTTTTGTGAAACCTAAAAATATTATCACCCGATGGAACGTATAAAATTGGCAATTGCGGACAAGATTCTTGAGACCACTTCGCAAGATGACGAAACGATGAAGCAGAATCTGAGTAGGATACGGCGATTTAGCGATTTTGCAGAAGCATGCAAATCTCTAATGGTCAAGTATCCCGAAATTGAGGATGAGCTTTTGGAAATGGTTCGTACGAACGATTTTGATACTTCGCGCGCTTCGCGTCGTGTCGATTTCATCATTAACAAATCCACTCTCTCGGCCTCTTCATCTCATCCGTTGTCCATACAGGCAGATGTGGAAAATTCCGGACAACCTGTCGATATGGATCTTTCAGGTGAAAATGTTGACGAGCCCGATTCCCAAAAAAACACCGACGCACATGCAAATGACGCTTCATTCATATCGGAAAATGATGCCGGACATCATTATTCGGTGCATGCCGGTTACGTGGATGCTGATGAAGAAATCGTTTATGCGACATTAAACGAAGAGGAGGTACCCGACGATAGAAAACTGAAAAAACAAAAGCAACAGAAGATTTTTTCCATCGTGTGGAAAACACTTGCGGTTATATTGGTTTTAATTTTGATCTATCTCATCGTCAAATTTGTTGTCAATTATTGGAAATATATTTTAACAGTTCTCCTTGTGTTGGCCATAATAGTTGTATCGTGGGTCTATTACAAGAAAAGAAATAAGTAAACTGAAATGAAAAATCCGTTAAATAATGGGTGCAGGCCAAAAATCAATTATCTGACTGTTTTTTTTATCGGTACAACTATCATTCTTTTGGTTTTGCTGATAATAAACCAATCAAAATCTACAAAGACTGAGGAATATACGAGTGATATGGTTTTAAGCAAAATTGTTTATTTGCAAGAGTTGTCACTCGTCAAATACAACTACACGGGCGTTATCAGTTACAAGGATTACTACAAAATACTCAATATCAATGTTCCGCTTACCGAAAAATCTTTTTTGATTAAATATGGCGGTTATGTTAAAGCAGGGGTCGATTTTAGTCGAATCAAAGTTGATGTCGATAACCGAAGTGTGCATGTATCGGTTCCGAAAGCTAAAATTTTGGATACGGTTATCGACGAAAATTCGGTAAAAGTGTACGACGAAAGTCAAAATGCTTTTAATCCGATCAAAATCACGGATTACAATGAAGCTTTGAAAAAAGAAAAAAATACGATGATTGACGATGCTCTCAAACAGGGAATACTTAAGGAAGCTAATGAACAGGCAAAACTTGCAATTAGTGCTTTATTACAAGGACTGGGTTTTGAAAAAATAGAAGTTACCGAAGAAATTGCTTTGCCGGAACTTCATTGATAAATATTTGGAACAATGAAATTCACAACACAACTGTTGATTTATTGGATTGCGATATTGTCTCTCATTTATTTCCCTTTTTCGGTGATAATTTTGCCGATTTTGGGTGAAAGTGTAAATGGATGGATGCTGACGGGTGGATTTCTTCTTTTTTGTGCGCTTCCACCTGCATTTATAACGGCAATATTTTATAAAAAGCTCGATTATATGGAATCCGACGATCTAAATCCTCCTCGGTTTAAAGGACAGAGAGAAGCCGTGTTTCGTATCAATCCACGCAGCAGTCATCCATTCGATGATGTCTTGCAGCGTATCGATCGTCGTTGGATCGTTTCCTTTTCCGACCGGAAAAATCATGTTCTTAAATTTAGAACTGATTCGCGGATGATGGCTTGGGGTATTGGCGGATACGTAAAAATGAACGACGATTTGACTGTTCAAATCGTCGTATATCCTGTTTCAAGCAGTTCCTTGCTAACCGAAAAAGTGATGGAATCGACTCTTGCGAGTTTGCGCTCGCTTTTTGCGGATTGATTTCACTCGTTGGGAAGGCTCAATCGATGTCCTTCGCAATAGCGAATAATGGTCGTTTCCAAGAAATGTACGAATTCCTCGTGTTGTTCTTTGGTAATCATTTTAGGGTAACTCAAGATAAGTAGCTCCTGAGGCTCCGCTTCTAATCGGTAAGGCAAATGCACGAATCGATAAGGCGTAAGCGTAAATCCGGCTCTTTCATAAAATTGCAGGCGGCGTACCGACAAATCGTTTACGAGTGGATCGATTTCGAGAATAATGGTGTGCCCCGAATCACAAATCGATCGAAGTATTTGCGATCCGAATCCCTGACTTCTAATTTCGGGATTAACCGCAAGATATTCGATATAACGATAGGTATCCCATTCCCAATAAAATATAATTCCAATCAACCGGTCTTCATCCCATGCCGAAAGAGGAAAGAATTGTCGGTTTTCCGATGCACGGATATGGTCTTCCATTTTGCGTCGTTCGGCAAAGGGAAAACTCTCTTCGTACAATTTCCAAACTTCGTTCCACCGAATGGTATCCGATGGTTTTATTTTTAAAAATTCCATGAAAGAAAAACGTTTTTTGGGTATGATGTTTTCAAATTTCGCACATTCCGTCAGCCGAACACGATTGCCCTTTCGTTATGCTCAGCTCTTCCTTTTCCAAACGGTTTTTCCTGTTGTTGTATGCTTTGTTGAGCACTTTCACAAACAAATCTACCGGTTCAGATCCGATTATCGCCTGCCTGCGATCCATCAGAAAAGTTGGAACGGTATCGAACCCCAAATTTGCCGCTTCTTGCATATCTTGTTTTATTTCGTATAAAAAATCGTCGCTTGCCAACATTTGGCGAATTTCGGCTTCGTCCAAACCGGCATCTTTTCCAATCGAAATCAGTAAATCGGGATCGCTATAATCGAGGCCGTCTTCAAAATAAGCTTTTCCCAACAGGGTAACAACGATATTGTCTGTCCCTTTTTGAGCAGCCAATTTTATCAATCGGTGAGCGTCGCGAGTGCTTGCTGCAACGGCATTCGGAAGATTGAATTTGACGCCTGCTTCGTTGGCGAGCTGTTCGATTCCTTTATACATTTGTTTCAAACTTTCTTCCGACATCCCCATATTTGTCAGATATTCCGATACCGGAATTCCATGTCCATTACCCGGCAAATCGGGGTTGAGTTGATAAGCTTTCCATTCAAGCTCTATTTCGTCGGCATGATCGAATCGGGCAAGTGCCTTTTCGTAATGTTTTTTGCCTATGTAGCAGTAAGGACACATAATATCCGTCCATACTTCAACTTTCATCTTTTGTTCAGTCATTTTTACTATCGAATTTTAATTCCGGGTGAATTCATTTAACAACATTACACGGGTTATTGTTTCCGCAATTTGCTGTGGAAACTAAATGATCCCTCAAAAATTAAACCGCCCGTTTTATGAATTTCAGGCGGTTTAATAGATAAGAGGGATTCTGTTAAAAGTTTCAGGCTTTGTTCTTGCTTGGCTGCTCCATTTGATTATTGGCAACTTTCATCGTAATTTGTTTGGTTTCGTTGTCAAAATCGATTACGAGCGTTTCCCCTTCTTTGATACTCGTTCTCAGTATCATTTCGGCCATTTCGTCTTCGATGTATTTTTGAATGGCTCGCTTGAGCGGGCGGGCTCCAAATTGTACATCATAACCTTTTTCGGCAAGGAATTCTTTGGCAGCTTCGGTAATCGTAACCTGATAACCAAGTTCGGCGATTCTTTTATAAAGTCCTTTCAATTCCAAATCGATGATTTTGAAAATCGATTCTTTGCTGAGCTGCTCGAACATGATAATGTCGTCCACACGATTCAGAAACTCGGGGGCAAATGCCTTGTTGAGGGCTTTCTGAATGATTCCTCGCGAATATTCGGCGTCAGCAACATTCGCGACCGTATTAAATCCGATTCCACGCCCAAAATCTTTCAATTGTCGTGTACCGATATTGGAGGTCATGATCAAAATCGTGTTTTTAAAGTCGATTTTTCTGCCCAAGCTGTCGGTAATATGTCCCTCGTCCAAAATCTGAAGTAAAAGATTGAAGACATCAGGGTGTGCTTTTTCGATTTCATCGAGCAAAACTACGGAGTAGGGACGACGTCTTACTTTTTCTGTCAATTGTCCGCCTTCTTCATATCCTACATATCCCGGAGGTGCTCCTACGAGGCGCGAAACGTTGAATTTTTCCATATATTCGCTCATGTCGATGCGAATGAGATTCTCGGGCGAATCAAACAGAAATTCGGCCAATTTTTTGGCAAGATGGGTTTTGCCTACTCCTGTTGGTCCCAGGAACATGAATGTGCCGATGGGTTTATTCGGATCTTTCAGTCCTACCCGGTTGCGTTGAATGGCTTTAACGACCTTGTCGATCGCTTCATCCTGCCCGATGACTTGCGATTTCAGCACATCTTTCATTTCGATGAGGCGTTCGCCTTCGGCTTGTGCAATACGCTGAACGGGAACTCCCGAAATCATTGCTACCACTTCGGCGACCTTATCTTCGTCCACAATTTCGGGCTTTTCCTTGATTTCCTTCTGCCAACGTTCTTCCTCGGCTTCGAGTGCAAGCAGCAGCTGACGCTGTTTGTCGCGGTAGCTGGCAGCCAATTCGTATTTTTGAGCCTTGACGGCTTCGGTTTTCAGCTGTTCAACCTCTTTCAGTTCGGCTTCCAACTTCTGGATAGTCTCCGGAATTACAATATTCGAAATGTGAACTCTTGCTCCTGCTTCATCGAGCGCATCGATTGCCTTATCGGGAAAAGTGCGGTCGCTGATGTATCTGTCTGTCAGTTTCACGCAAGCTTCAAGTGCTGCGTCGGTATATCTGACGTTGTGGTGCTCTTCGTAACGTTCCTTGATGTTTTTCAAAATCAATAATGTTTCCTCGGGTGAGGTTGGATCGACAATTACTTTTTGAAAACGACGTTCCAATGCACCGTCTTTTTCGATGTTCTTGCGATATTCGTCCAGCGTGGTTGCCCCGATGCATTGTATTTCGCCTCGTGCTAATGCCGGTTTCAGCATATTGGCGGCATCAAGAGATCCTGCCGCACCTCCGGCACCTACAATGGTGTGTATCTCGTCGATGAACAGGATGATATTGGGATTTTTCGAAAGTTCGTTCAAAATTGCCTTGATACGTTCCTCAAATTGTCCGCGATATTTTGTTCCTGCGACTATCGATGCCATATCGAGAGCTATGACACGTTTATCGAACAGTGTGCGCGATACCTTCTTCTGTACGATGCGCAATGCCAGTCCGTCAACAATGGCCGACTTTCCAACTCCCGGATCGCCGATGAGGACGGGATTGTTTTTCTTGCGACGACTCAAAATCTGAGCGATACGCTCGATTTCTTTTTCACGACCGACCACAGGGTCGAGTCGGTTTTCCATTGCAGCTCGTGTGATGTCGGTACCGAAATTGTCGAGAACGGGAGTATCTGATGTTTTGGCTTGTGGTGATCCTCCATGACTTCCCGGATTGAAAGATGATCTTTCGGACATGTCATCGTCGTCGTCATCCGTGAAATTAGGTCCCATTGTGGGGCTGTCTGCCTCCCCGTTTCCCTGACGATCTTCGAGTAGGTTCTTGATATACAAAAAGGTACTTGCATAATCCAAGTGAAATTGCTTTAAAATTGTATATATGAGCGTGTTCGAATCTTTGAGCAGAGCAAGCAAAATGTGTTCCGAATCGGTTTCCGCACTTTTTGTCAGTCTTGCTTCCAATATGCTCATTTTTAAAGCTTTTTCCGTATTCTTATTGATTACGAGTTCACCTGTACCTTCATATGGCTCCTGTACCTGACGAATATGCAAATCGATATTTTCTTTCAGAGCTTGAAGATCTACGTCGAAATCTTGCAGCACCTGAATTGCCATCCCTTCTCCATTTCGAAGTATGCCGAGCATTAGATGTTCGGGTCCGATATAATTGTTTTGGAGTCTCCCTGCTTCTTCACGGCTGTAAGCCATGATGTCGCGGACTCTTTGTGAAAAATTATTTTCCATTTTTTATTCCCTTTCGTAGCATGTATCGACTACAAATATACTTATAATTTTATTATATAAAAGAGATGCAAAAATAGTGCCAGATATTTTACAGTATTTTATGGGCAGAAAACAAAAAAAGGCGACCCGAAGAAGTCGCCTTTAAAGATATTTTTTTGCTTAGGCAAGATAAGAGGTAAGCATCCAAACGCTTTTTTCTTGTTCCGTCAAAAAATCGCTGATCATCGCTACCGTTACTTCGTCGGAGCCTTCTGCTGCCAGGTCGAGAACTTTTCTTTCTTGCGATATTAATATTTTCAATGATTCGAGTATGAGTTTTACAATTTCATCAGGATCGCTTACTACTCCGCTTTCTTTAATCTGAGAAGCTTTCAGATAATGGCTGAAATTGTGTGCAGGAACTTCTCCCAACATGAGGATTCGTTCTGCAATCTCATCTATTTTTTCGGCTGCGTCGTCGTACATTTTTTCGAACAACTCATGCAACTGATAAAATCCGCGCCCTTTCACGTTCCAATGAAAACCACGCATATTCGTATAAAATACCTGAAAATCGGCTAATAAGGTTTGCAACTCTTCTGCCACGTTTTTAGCCGTTTTGGCTTCTAACTGTGTGTAATCTAATGTTTTCATAATGCACTTTGTTTTAATTATTAATATTTATAACTGATGCAAATATATAAAGTATTTCGATATATTCAAAATAAATATCCAAGAATATATTATAGAAAATATTTATATTATGAATTTAAAGTTTTTTTCGTTTTAATACAATCCAAATGATCATCGGTGCTCCAAACAATGCTGTAACCGCATTGATCGGAAGCGTTCGATTCGATATAGGCACCTGTGATATGATGTCACAGATGATCATCAAAATGCCTCCGGACAGGAGTGTTGCAGGAATCACGATTCTATGATTGACAGTACCGAAAAGAGCTCTGGCAAAATGTGGAATTACGACACCAACAAACGCGATTGGCCCTGCGAATGCAGTAATGGTGCCTGTTACGAGTGCCGTTATTGTGATAAGCACAATGCGTATCGATTTTATATTTAAACCAACAGTCGAGGCATAATGTTCGCCTAAAAGCAGACTGTTAAGATTTTTTTGTAGAAAAAAAGAAGACAATATTCCGATGATCACAATCCCTGCCATGATAGGCATTTTGTTCCACGTGACGTTGCTCGTGCTCCCAAACGTCCATGTAACGAATACTTTCAACGAATCGGGATCTGCAAAACTTTGCAAGATGGTGACCGCTGCACTTGCAACGTATCCGAAAATCATACCTAACACCAAGATGGTGATCGAATCATTGATTCGAGAAGAGACGAACAAAATGAGCAGAAGTGTGAGTGCCGCTCCTGCGATAGCTGCAATCACCTGAGCCATGCTCCCAAGCGTAGAAATTATCGGATAAAGAAAAGAACCGTTCAGCATGGTCAGTAAAGCCACACCCAATCCGGCACCGGCGCTGACTCCCAATACATCGGGACCGGCAAGTGGATTTCTAAACAATGTCTGCATAAGCAAGCCGGCCACTGATAAAGATGCTCCGGCAAGAATCGATGTCAGTGCTTTAGGCATTCGATAGTTCCGCACGATCTCGTCGGTGATGGTATCGCCCGAGCTTCCCCAAAGTGCAGCCCATGTTTCGCGTATCGATATGTGAGCATTTCCCACGAAAAGATCGCAAAAAAAAGCTGTTAAGAGCAGGATTACGAGAATTGAAAAAAGTATGGCATTTCGTTTCACAAAGCATTATCCGTTTTGAGGGGTTTGATGTAAGTGAAATGGTATTGTGGCAGAAGCGCGGGATAAACTGCTTTGATGAAGTCCGAAAGAATCAAATCGGGATTGGCTATGGCGCTTTCAAAAAAATCGTTGCCTCCCGAGGGTGTTACCCTGTTTTTGTTGTTGAAAACGTGCTTATCCTTTACCGATTTTAGCAGTTTGTATTTTGGATCCTTTTCATTGAGCTCTTCGTACGAATCCGCCGTACACCCAAACCAATAATCGGCTTTTCCAAATTGTGTCAGGATGGTTTCGATGTCCAGTCCAATGCTGCCACTATTGTGGTCGTCCTCATAATAATAATTGAGATTGGCATCACGAAACAGGCAGGCGTTAAAACTTCGTCCGCCGGGCACGTACCATGTTCCCTGAAAATTATCGCCGGCCATAACCGAATATTTTTTTTCAACCCCGCCAACCTTTTCCTTCACTTTCAGATATCGTTTTTCAATTTGGTCGAAAATACGGTCTGCGTCCGCTTCCTTATCGAAAAATACGGCTATCATTTTTATCCACTCTGCACGAGCCAGTGGCGAGTTTTCCATCCATTCGAGGTTGTAAATAACCGGTATACCGGCTTGGACGAGGCGCTCCGAATACTGATCGCGTTGGGCGTAAGCCGACGTAAGGATCGCATTGGGTTTTAGAGCGAGCGTTTTTTCGAGATTCATTTTAAAGGGATCACCCAAATCCGCGATGCTGTCTTTTGCAATTCGTCGCAGAATATTAGGATTGTAAACTCTGAATCCATCGGTTATACCTGTGATCTTGTCAATTTGGCCTAATTGCTCTAAAAAATCAAAATAGGCGAATGTGTTCACTACAATTGATTCCAATGGAATTTTCAGATTTGTTCCTTCAGATGGAAGTTTATCCCCGTTCGTTTTGTAAAGATTGTAAGTTTGATACGGAGTCCAATTATTCCAGGGATTGAGAATTGTCAGGCGTGTGTATCCATCAAAATGTTCTATCCGAAAACCTTTGGCATATTTAATGGCCGTAAACGAATGCGGTTGACTCTCCGATGATGAATTGGAGGACTTTTGCTTTCCCGTGCAACCAATAATCAGAAAGACGAAAATGCCGAAAAACAGTGTTATTGCATTATTTTTTATTCGGAGTCGCTTCATTTTTTTGTTTTTTCTTGACAGAAGGCAATTTAACTTGTTGTACCTTCATTTTGGTTGTAACCCGGGGTTCGGCAGTCGAGCCGGGAATATATTCGTAGCGATACATGTTGAAAAACAGCAAGAAAAGTGAAAGCAACAACGGGCCAAATATCACTCCCCAAAATCCAAACATCGGAATCCCGATGAAAACGCCGAAAATAGTGATCAGCGGGTGAATATCGGCCAATTGTTTTTGTAGTAGAAATCGTATCACATTATCCACGCCACTAATTGCAATCGCACCATATAAGGCAAGTCCTATTCCACCAACTATGTTACCTTGAACAAAAAGTACTATGGCCAATGGAAGCCACACAATGGTGGTTCCCACAACCGGAAGGATGGTGGCAAATGCCGTAAAAATTCCGAAAAGTAAAGGATTGGATGTGCCGAAAAAAACATATCCCAAATATGCCACAAGGCCTTGAATGACTGCCAAAAGCGGTATCCCAATCGCATTTGCTTTGATAATCGATCGGGTTTCTTCGGCAAGAATTTGCTTGTTTTCCTCATTGAACGGAATTATTTCGCGAATAATTTTCCCGAACGATTGATAGTTGTAAAGCATGAAGTAAAGCACAAAAATAATAACGATTGCGTTGATGGAAAGTGAATAAACACTCGATCCGAGGATTTGTATCAAATTGCTTCCCAGTTTGGGAAGCATGGATAGGTTTTGGGGTGTAAAAATTTCGATATGCAATCGACTTTCTATTTTGTTTATGAACCCTGTTGTTTGTTCCAAAATCAGCTGAGGGTCAATATGTATGCCCGAAAGCGTATCTATTACCAACAATGCTACGCCTGTGAGTGGCAACAGAAAAAAGAGAAATGCTTCCAATAAAAGTATGATTGCGCTGAAAGCTTTTCCAAATTTTAGTTTTTCGCTCAAAAAAACCATCTGCCTGTTCAGTAGCACATAGAGTGTGAATGCGCCTAAAAGGCCGCTCATGTAGGGGCGCGTTTGGTTAAAAAGAATCAAACCCAACACTACAATCAATCCTATCAACGTGTAGCGTTGCTTTTTATTTATAGACTGTTCAATCGACTGTTGTTCCATATTTTTCAATTAATATTCATTGTCTGTTTATTCTTCAAAGTCTTCCGGTTTTGCAAATCCCCCTTCAATCAGGGCTTGTTTTGCGATCTCGGCATCTTCGCTTTTTACTTGCATCTCAATGTCGCCTAAAGTATAAGCTAATCGATTCGATGTCATATTTTTTAGATAGGTTTCGATTCCTCGCATATCCATGTAAGATTGTACTACCGCCACTTCTGACGGAAAGTTGAAGGTTTTGACAGTTACAAAGTCAGGTTTCATAGTGTCTGAAGTTAATATTCGGTTGTAAAATTACTTTTTTTCTTGCTACTTTTGATGTTTTCAGCTTTTTTTTGGGTACTTTTGGTTCGATTTAAATTCAATAATCTATGAACAAAATAGCATTGATTACCGGTGCTACTTCCGGAATAGGGGAAGCCACCGCCATGAAATTTGCAAATGAAGGATGGAATGTTATTATCACCGGACGCCGTTCTGATCGTCTCGAATTGCTTGCCGACAAACTTCGATCAACCTCCATACGGGTATTTCCTTTGGCTTTTGATGTTCGCGACAGGCACGAAGTCGAAATATATTTAGGTCATTTGCCTTCCGAATGGAGGGATGTAGATGTTTTGATCAATAATGCCGGGTTGGCTGCCGGTTTGTCGCCTATACAGGAAGGCGATATCGACGATTGGGAACGTATGATTGATACCAATGTAAAGGGAATGCTTTACGTTACGCGGGCAATTGCGCCCGGAATGATCGATCGCAAACAGGGACAAATCATCAACATTGGCTCCATTGCAGGTAAAGAAGTATATCCCAATGGCAATGTTTACTGTGCGAGTAAACATGCGGTGGATGCTATCTCCAAAGCCATGCGTATAGATATGTTGCCCTATAATATAAGGGTGACTCAAATTTGTCCGGGAGCAGTGGAAACGGAATTTTCGCTTGTGCGTTTTCACGGCGACCAACAACGTGCCGATCAGGTGTATGATGGCTTCGAAAATCTGGTTGCCGAAGATATCGCAGAGTGCATTTGGTTTTGTGTCTCGCGTCCGCCACACGTCAATATCAACGATATGATTGTGATGCCTACTGCTCAGGCCAATGGAACACTGTTTCATAAGGAAAACCGGTAATTCTTGCGTTACGGTTTTTCATTTATGCCTTAAATTGATATTTTGATAAAAATATTGTCATTATTCTTTGATATTTGGTCGTAATGCTATACATTTGTAAGGAAAAATAAACCAATTTTCTTAAATAATGCTATTATGAATTACGACAATTTTCCTGCCGAACCTTTTCGCATCAAAGCTGTAGAGACGGTAAAAATGAATACGCGTGACGAGCGTGCACAAATCATCAGAGATGCAGGTTACAACACTTTTCTTATCAATTCGGAAGATGTTTATATCGATTTGTTAACCGATAGTGGCACTAATGCCATGAGCGATCGTCAATGGGCCGGCATTATGATGGGTGACGAAGCTTATGCTGGCAGTCGCAACTTTTTTCATCTGCAGGAAACAGTACAGGAACTTTTTGGTTTCAAGCATATTGTGCCTACTCATCAAGGACGTGGCGCAGAGAATTTGCTCTCGCAAATTCACATCAAGCCGGGTCAGTATGTTCCCGGAAACATGTATTTCACTACCACGCGTTATCATCAGGAACGAAATGGAGGGATTTTTGTGGATGTAATTCGCGATGAAGCGCATGATGCACAACTGAACGTACCTTTCAAGGGCGATATCGATCTGGCTAAACTGCAACGGTTGATCGACGAACATGGCGCCGAAAATATTGCGTACATTTGTCTTGCCGTTACCGTAAATATGGCCGGAGGCCAACCTGTATCGATGAAAAATATGCGTGAGGTGCACAAACTTGCTCGTCAATATGGCATCGACATATTTTTCGATGCAACACGCTGTGTCGAAAATGCTTTTTTCATCAAGGAGCAGGAAAAAGGATATGCCGACAAAACTATTGCCGAAATTGTGCACGAGATGTTCAGTTACGCCGACGGTTGCACGATGAGTGGTAAAAAAGATTGCCTGGTGAACATCGGTGGTTTTCTTTGCATGAACGACGACGAATTGTTTGAGCAGGCCAAGGAATTGGTAGTTGCATACGAAGGTATGCCGTCTTATGGCGGCATGGCGGGCCGCGATATGGAAGCAATGGCTATCGGTCTGCGCGAATCGATGCAGTTCGATTATATACGTCATCGTGTGCTTCAAGTGCGTTATCTGGGCGAAAATCTCAAACAAGCAGGCATTCCGATTATCGAACCGGTGGGTGGGCATGCAGTTTTTCTCGATGCTCGTCGTTTTTGCCCGCATCTCAATCAGGAACAGTTTCCCGCACAAAGTCTGGCAGCTAATCTTTATCTCGAATCAGGGGTTCGCAGTATGGAAAGGGGGATCGTTTCTGCAGGACGCGATCCAAAAACAGGCGAGAATCATTATCCCAAACTCGAAACGGTTCGCCTGACTATTCCTCGCAGGGTTTACACTTATCGTCATATGGATGTTGTTGCCGAAGCCGTCGTCAATTTGTTCCGCAAAAGAGATCAGATCCGCGGACTGCGTTTTGTTTATGAACCCAAACAGTTGCGTTTCTTCACGGCTCGTTTCGAAGAAATTTAAATTTTCGGGTTCACTCCCATCATTTTATAGTTTTGCATTATTCTCATATTTAGTTATATATTGTTTAAATATGCAAACATATATCAATGATTTTGTGATACGGTCTTGTAGGGTTTTCGTCGTATTAAGTCCATACCAAGTCCGTACCAACGTCGTATTAATTTGTATGTTCGAAAAAACAATCAATCGTTACGTAATGTTAACTATGTCCAATTTTTCACTCGATGTATATCCGGAATTTAGTACTGCTTTTTAACTGATCCGGACAATCAGGCGAAGTCGTTTTTGCGAATTGAAAGCCAACATTCAAAATGAACGTACTGTCGTAACAATGAAAATTCTATTCAGGCTTTTTCTGCAAACAAGATGAAAAGTGTATCATTGGTTTGGATTATTGCATTTGGTGAAGATAACTGCAAATTTAAATAAAACTTTCTGTACATTTGCAGTCTGATTCATGCAGATTGGGAACGATTCGATTATGAGCACATACTGCTATCTGTCAATGTTTTAATTTTTCAAATTGTGTTTTGACGATTTATTTGTACAAACCACAATTAATCGATTTCCTTTTTTTGAATCGAAAACGATAGGTAATTTTCAATCACAATAATCAAGTTCAAATGAAAAGAGATTCTCAACTTTTCGAGATTATCGAAAAAGAAAAGCAACGTCAATTGAAAGGAATTGAGCTAATTGCATCGGAAAACTTTGTCAGCGATCAGGTACTCGAAGCTATGGGTTCGGTTTTGACGAACAAATATGCCGAAGGTTATCCCGGAAAACGTTACTATGGTGGCTGTGAGGTTGTGGATATGAGTGAACAACTGGCCATCGATCGTCTCAAAAAACTTTTCGATGCCGAATGGGTGAACGTGCAACCGCATTCGGGCGCTCAGGCTAATGCGGCGGTTTTTTTGGCTTGCCTCAAGGCCGGCGATAAATTTTTGGGGCTGAATCTTTCGCACGGTGGACACTTGTCGCACGGCTCGCCGGTCAACTTTTCGGGAATCATGTTTCGCGCGCTCGAATACAATGTTCGCGAAGACAATCAGCAGGTCGATTACGACCAACTCGAAAGCGTTGCACGTGCCGAACGTCCCAAATTGATTATTGCCGGTGCTTCGGCCTATACTCGTGAATGGGACTATGCACGCATTCGCAAGGTTGCCGATGAAATCGGAGCTATTTTCATGGTGGATATGGCACATCCGGCCGGATTAATTGCTGCCGGATTACTCGAAAATCCGTTGAAACATGCACACGTCGTTACCTCAACTACTCACAAAACGTTGCGCGGTCCACGTGGCGGAATCATTCTGATGGGAAAAGATTTCGAAAATCCGTGGGGATTGAAAACGCCCAAAGGCGAAAAAAAGATGATGTCGGCCATTCTCGATTCGGCTGTTTTTCCCGGAATGCAGGGCGGACCGCTCGAGCATGTGATTGCATCCAAAGCCGTTGCTTTTGGTGAAGCACTCGACGATTCATTTAAAACCTATCAGAAGCAGGTGAAAAAAAATGCGGCCATTATGGCTCAGGCATTTATGGATAAAGGATATAATGTGGTATCGGGGGGAACGGATAATCATTGCATTTTGGTGGATCTTCGTACAAAATTTCCGGATCTCACGGGGAAAGTTGCCGAAAAAGCATTGGTTTCGGCCGATATTACAACCAACAAAAACATGGTTCCGTTCGACAGTCGCAGTCCGTTCCAAACCTCGGGATTGCGCTTCGGTACGCCTGCCATCACCACGCGCGGTTTGAAAGAAGATTTCATGGGCGAAATCGTGGAAATGATCGATACGGTACTTTCGGACGTGGAAAACGAAAAAACGATCGCATCCGTTCGCGAGAAAGTGAATGCCACGATGAAACAATATCCCTTGTTTGCGTGGTAGTGCTGATAAACGATGATTTATAGAGAGATACACAGAGGGGCACAGAGGAAAACTTTGTGCTCCTTGTGTTTTTTCTGCAAAGTAGATATATTTGTATCTAACTTAAAGGTTGATTAATTTTTAAAACGAATATTTTTTAGTGACGGAATTGCAGAAAATATTTTCTTATCTCTGTGATTCTTTGTGACCCTCAGTGATACTCTGTGGAACTTATGATGTAATGGACATTCTTCAAACCGAATTTTAGTGCACGAAGATCAAAGAGAAAGCACTGAGTTCGCAGAGACATGAGATTGGTAAGCTGATTTCACGAACTAAAATAAAATCTTTGTATCTTTAGGTCAAATATGCAATGAATTTTAATGGATTACAATATAATTACCTTTGAATTTTAAGCTCTCTGTGTTCTCCGTGATCCTCGGCGTTACTCTGTGCAACAAAAGAAAAAATGGACATTCTTCAAACCGACATAAAATTTGTTCCCGGTGTCGGCCCCAAAAAAGCCGAAATACTGAATAAGGAAATTGATGTGTTCACACTTGGCGATTTGTTGCGCTGGTATCCCTATCGCTATGTTGATCGCAGTCGGATGTACTATGTGCACGAAATCGACGGCAGCATGCCTTTTATTCAGTTGAAGGGAAAAATCATGTCGTTCGAGACCTTCGGTGAAGGCCGAAAAAAACGATTAGTTGCCCATTTCACCGATGGAACCGGATTCATCGATTTGGTGTGGTTTCAGGGGTTGAAATATATCGAAAACAAATACAAACTCAATCAGGAATATATTGTTTTTGGCAAACCGACCTTGTTCAACAATCGATGGAACATCGCTCATCCCGAAATTGATCCTTACCTGAGTGAAGCCGATCGCCCCGAAGGTTTGATGGCCATGTACAACACGACGGAGAAAATGAAGAATCATTTTCTCCATTCAAAAGCGATTCACCAAATCATGGGAAATGCCTTTGCGATGATTCACGATCGCCTTCCCGAAACGCTTTCGCCTGATGTTTTGCAAGCGGCTCATCTGATGCCTTATCACGATGCGATAGAAAATATACATTTCCCCAAAAATCCCGTTCTTCTGCGCGATGCCGAATACCGCCTCAAATTCGAGGAGCTGTTTTATATCCAGCTGAATATTGTGCGCTATGCCGCCGACCGCAAGGCGAAGCTTAATAGATTTGTTTTCAGAAAAGTGGGAAAACATTTTAATACTTTTTACGAAAAACATCTCCCTTTCCCGCTGACGAATGCCCAAAAAAAGGTGATTAAGGAAATTCGCAAGGATACGGCTACGGGAAAGCAGATGAATCGTTTGCTGCAGGGCGATGTTGGAAGTGGTAAAACGCTGGTGGCACTTCTGTGCATGTTGATTGCAATTGATAACGGATTTCAGGCATGTTTGATGGCTCCCACCGAAATTCTGGCTTTGCAGCATTTCGGAACGTTTTCTCAACTTCTGGCCGATATGGATGTGAAGGTGGCATTGCTTACCGGATCCACCAGACCGAAGGAACGGGAAAAAATTCACGCCGATTTGCTGTCGGGTGATATCGATATTCTGATCGGAACACATGCATTGATAGAAGATGTGGTGCAGTTTCGCAATCTGGGTTTTGTGGTTATTGACGAGCAGCATCGGTTTGGGGTAGCGCAGCGTGCCAAATTGTGGACCAAAAACGAACATCCGCCTCATGTGCTTGTGATGACTGCTACGCCTATTCCGCGAACCCTTGCAATGACGGTTTACGGCGACCTGGATGTTTCCATCATCGACGAGCTTCCACCCGGTCGCAAACCGGTGAAAACGCTTCATCGGTTCGATAAAAATAGAGGCCAACTCTATCAGTTTATCCGTCAACAAATTCAATCGGGTAGGCAGATATATATTGTTTATCCGTTGATAGAAGAAAGTGAGAAGCTTGATTTAAAAAATCTGGAAGAAGGTTACGAACACATTTGTCAGGTTTTTCCCGAGTTTACCGTTTGCAAAATGCATGGCAGAATGAAGCCTGCCGAAAAGGATGAAGTGATGCGTCGTTTTGTTGCCAACGAAGTTCAAATCATGGTTTCGACAACGGTTATCGAAGTAGGGGTGAATGTGCCGAATGCTTCGGTGATGGTTATCGAAAGTGCGCAACGTTTTGGTTTGTCGCAGCTACATCAGTTGCGTGGCAGGGTAGGGCGCGGTGCCGATCAGTCGTACTGCATTCTCATCACTCCCTATGAGTTGTCGGCCGATACGCGTAAGCGGATGGAAATCATGACCGAGAGCAACGACGGTTTCGTCATCGCCGAAGCCGATCTCAAATTGCGCGGCCCCGGCGATTTGGAAGGCACGCAGCAGAGCGGCATTCCCTTCAGCCTGAAAATTGCCGATTTGGTGCGTGACAGTTCCATCCTGTATCGTGCACGCGAAATAGCCGAAAAAATTATCCAACACGACCCCAAACTCGAAGCACCGGATCATCAGATTCTCCGTCAGCAACTGAGTCGTCTGTCCGGCAATCGTTACGATTGGGGAAGGATTGGGTGAGAGTAATCAAGCCTTCCTGACAGTTTTTTAATAAACTATTTTCCTATACAAAAAATATACTTAATTGATTATTAGTATTCTATTTACTTAGTGGTACAAAAGCGGTACAAATATTTTATTTGTATAAAGAAATAAATATAAGTATCTATTGCACTATACAAAGATATGACTTTTTTGTTATAAGAAACTACAAGAGTGAGTACAGACAAGGAGTAATAAAAAAAACGGCGTTTTAATGCCGTTTTAATTGTTATTTATGCGTGCTTGGCGCAAGCAAATGCACGAAAAAAGCCGCTGCAAGCGGCTTTTTAAGATAAGATTTTTTTCAATCGAAGTACGAAGTACAACCCAACCAATAAGGCGATTGCAAGCAAAATCCGCCCGCACCATACTTGAAAATTTTGCCAACTTGTTAATGGTGCTTTGACTTGATTGATTACTTCTACCGGATAGGGAACACGGATTGTATCGATTTTGAAAATTGAATCTCTTATGATTTTATCCCTGTATAAGTACCGGTATCTCTCTAAAAATATTGTGTCGCCTTGGTCTTTTACAAAAACAGAATCGTATCTGAAAACAGAATCGCGAACAATTTTGTCCCGATATTCTGTTTTTACTGTTTCAACAGGAATATATTGCGGTGTTTTGCAGGAACTGCAAACGCAAAGCAATAAAGTTATGAAAATTCTTGCCTTTTTCATTGCATTGTAATTTTATTTTGCAAGGCAAAACCCGCTTTGATTTGGTTTATATCGGCGTTCTGTCCGTTTTCGACAAAACTCATTGCGGCAACAATCAGAATGTAGTCTGCACCATCAGAAGCGGTTAAAATCTTATCTTTCGGAATGCCCGAAAATTTTACTACTGTTGTAATATACGACTGTGTGTTATTTTCGCTTGGCGGTGCCCATCGTGATATGATTTTTTCGATTGTGTTCAAATTTCTTGAAAGATAGGTTGCAAGCGTAACAAACGCAGCTCGATAGCCGTAAGGCATTGTGGAAAAGGTTTTGAATGATTTATCATTCCCTTTGATTTCTCCTTGGAAAACATCGACATTGTGCCGAATATTTAAAGGATTATTGTTGCGTAATCCCCTTGGTGTCATAATTTTTTCTGTTTTTTTAATTCGCTTTTTACGGGACAATTCTCTTTTTCGTTACAATCTGAAATTCGGCTTATTGCCTGCTCTAATCGCTGTATTTTATGGCTCAAAATATCGATCCTTTTCGTGAGCGGGGCAATCAGATATTGGTCGTTCAACTGCAATAATTTTTCGGCGTGGTCGGATTTTATGATTTCGACTTCGGCAGCGGATTTGCGTCTGCCGCCCATCCAACCGACAATTAACGTGATTAACGATACCGAAAAAGGTAAAATATAATTTAGAAATTCCATACTATTTTGATATTTGAATGAGTGAATAAAAAATCCCGCACTTGGCGGGATTTGTAAGAAAATCGTTTGAATTACAATGAAACAACACCCAAATACACGCTGCTGGCAATCTCTTTGCCGTCTTCGGAGATAAATCCCAAATAAGTATGCAATTCGTCGTCCGCCCAATCAGCAGGAAGTGCGAGAGTTTGTGTTCCTTCCGAGCGTTCTGCGCCTGCGGTGTCGGTTATTGCTTCGCCTTTGGCGGGATTGAGTACTGCAATCAATGCTTTGTCGGTTTGTTTGGCAGAGTTTACGCCGCTGTTGTCGTCCCAACTGAAAATAATGTTTCCATTTTCGGATTTTACACTTGCATTGGCTGCGGTGGTTAATGCACCGCGAGAAACCAACACTTTGGCGGGATCAATCTCATAATCGGGATATGCTCCTGTGATAGCATTTGCTAACGTGTACGACATTGCCGCGTTGAACGGCGTTTGCTTGTTAGCGAAGAGTTTCCAACCTGTACGCAAAAGTGCCGTCATTGGTTTGAGTACACCGAGTGTAAGTGCAAACTTGGTGCGTTGGCTCATTTGTCCGTCTGTGCGGGGATTTTTGACTTTCTGCGGTAAGGAACGCATATAGCTAATGCCTTTCCAACTCGCGCCTACGACTGTCCCAACCTTACCGGAAAAGCCGCCTAAAATACCTTGTTTAATTGTTCCCATTTTGATAAGAATTTAATTTGTTGAACTTGATTTTGCTTGGACTTGGTACGGCTTTGGTATAGCCCTGTCCGCTTCCGATAACAAAAATACATTTCCGATTAATATCTACCTTATTATTGGTCTCTTGTGCTTTCGATTGCGCTATGTTGCTTTATGACAATGGAAAACAATCATTACTCTTTGCACAAAAAACAAGAAAAGGAAAAAGAAAATGTAAACATCCTATTACTGCAAGAAAAAGCGGAGAGAAACGGAGCGTTGAGGCTGTCAAGGTTTTTAGTATTAAAAAATGATAAAAACTACCCGCAGGGTGGAGTTTTGGCATTTTTTGATATTAAAACCCGGAGGGCTCGACCTTTACAGACTTATTTTCTTGCTGTTATCTTTGTGAACATTTTTTTGTCGCTCTTTGGCTGTATTTCAATAACCTGCGTGGTAACGCAAATAAAATGAAGAAATCAACTGAATTTAGGGGTGGGTGGTCGGGGGCTGTGCGTGGGCGTAGCACCAAAACAACGCAGGTAAAACAGCCCTGAGCCGGAACGGAGCGGTAAAAATATGCGGAGCAATAGCGGAGTAATTTTTTGCCTGCGTAGTGGAGAGGCGCGAGCCGACTGCGAGTGGAGCGAGGGTGGCGGACGGAGATAACACGAAGTGTGCCGGACGCCCACGGCTTTGCCGCAGGGGTGGCGCGATTTTTTGCCGTGCAGTGAAGTTTTTTTTGCGGGAAAAGCAAGGGCAGGAATGAATGAATGAAATGGAGCAGAGCGAAATGGAGTGAATGAATGACTGTGCTTGCCGGGTATAAAATGTGTGGTGGTGTGAGCGGAAAGAGTGCAGCCTGCGGAGCGACTGAAACGAACACGACCACGACCGCTGAAAAGAGTAGCAAAAAAACGAAACGGAACAAAGCAAAAAGCGTGACAGCCCGATTAGCCCGAGCGACCCGCAGGCGAGCACAACAATAAGCGGCGGCTGACCCCAATTTTTTGAGTTTATTTTGCTTTTTTCTGCGTTCGTCTTCGCACTCAATTTTCGGTCATTTACTAATGTAAACTTCCTTAATTTCGGCTCGACAGCCTTGAAAAAAGCAAAATAATTCTCAAAATCTTATTCGGAGCGAAGCGATACCTTATTGGGGTTTGGGGGCAGGAGTAGCCGCGAATGAGGATTGAGCGACCGTGTGAAACAAAACAAGCCGACACGCACGCAGGCGAGTACCTACCGGAACGCAGTGCGTGGTGTGGCGGCGGTGCTTGCAAGGGCGGCTAAAAAATACTACCCGCAGGGTGGAGATTTTTTAAAGCCGCTTGTTATACCCTTGCAAGTATGTTTTTGTGGAACAAAGGGAGTGATTGACGAATACCGCTTTACCTGCGTTGTTTTGGTGCGGGGGTACATCTATAAATGTTTATTCCGATTAAATTATAAAAAATAAATCCCCAAATACCCGCTTAGGAGATATTGGGGAAATAGAGGATTTATCTGTAATTTGTGTTAATTTCCTATATTTCCTACATTTCCCCAACTTCCTTTCTTATAGAGGAATGGGGATTTTTGTACTTATCGTGTGCAAAGTGGTTTATCAATCCGCTTTGTACGAAACGGGCAATGTGTTTTTCTGCGGTTTTGTGGGGTATGTTTAGGCTTTGGGCGGCTTTTAGGTATTCTTGCCGTGAAAATTCGGCGGGCAATATTTCTAAAAATTGTTGTTTTTGGTTGGGTTGTTTCGGCTTTTCGGTTTCAGCGGGCAAGGTTTCGTAAATGCGGGCAGCGTGTTGGATTAGGATTTTCACTAATTCCAAGGCGGTATTGAAATCGGTATCTTCGCAAATTAGCATATTTCCACAAGGGAGAGCGCCTGTGTCCATTACTCGTAAGGCGGTTAATATCATTGCCACGCGAAAAGTTATTAATCCTAAGCGGCGCACGGTTGCCAAATAATCAATGCCACAGAGATAGAGGTATTGATTTTGAGCTTGCGAAAAATAGGCGTTGAAATCTGTTTGCTGCGTTGCCGTAAGGCAAAAGCGCAACGGTTCGGATTGGTGTTGCAGGATTTTGTAAAAATCGAAAAACTGATTGCCTAAATGTTTGAAATAGTCGTCGAGTGTTTGGCTGTCATCGCCTGCAAATACATCTTTCCAAACGGGCAGAATGTTCATATAGTAGAAGATAAAACGGCTGAATAAGCCGTTTTCGGCGTTAGGTATCAAGGTTGAAACTTGTTTGGGTGTTCCGGAAAGCAACGCCGAGAGGCGTGGCGTTTCGAGTTCTACAAATTCGCGGTCTTTGCGGCGATTGTATGATATTATTTCGTGGTGGAACGCTTTGCGGAAACCATCGGAATAATTACCGTGTTCGGATTTGAATGTTTGTGCCAACGTATCGCCTTCGGTTTCAAAAATCAGTCCTATGCCTTTGTTGTCGTTTAGAATTTGAAAAAGTCCTGTCGCACTGTTGTTGGCGGGAATGATTAACATTCGTAGTGGCGGTTCTTGCGGGCGTTCCCTGTCGGTTTTATCTTTTGTCGTTGTGTATTCAGTAAGTTGGCGTTGGTATTCCTGTTGTTCGGCTTTGGATTGTTCTCGCAATGCCCGGTGTATCGGCTCAATCAATTTACGGCACAATGTTAATCTTCCTTTTCCTGCTGAGGCTTGGGCAGTTACGAAAAGAAATAAATTCGGATATACGGTTCTCTCGGCATAGATACCGAAAATATTGGGCAGACAAGGCGAAATGGCAACCAAGGATCCTAACAGTAACAAGTCTTTATCTTCGGCAGAAGTGGCTTTTGTGGTTATTCTTTGCAGAAAATCGGGTAGATTGTTATATACTGTTTCAGGGATTGTGGGTAGTGGTTTTTCTTCTAAATCTTCTAAATCCCCTGTTTCCGCCGTTGGCGGATTTTGGGATTTAGGGGATTTTTCGGGGAAGGAGTGTGAGGACTTTAACGAGTTTGTGAGCGGGACTGTTTTTATTGAAACATCTATGCCTGCCGATTTTGCTAAATGGTATAGTGTTTTGATTGTTACGCCGTGTCCGCGGGCTTTTAGGCAATTGCTGAACTGCTTGTCGGTTTCGCTTTGGTTGTATTTGGGATAAAAGCGACTTATGCGGTGGTAGTAGGTGCGACCGCTTTCGCCCAACGCGTGAGCGAGGGCAAAGCCTACATCTCGCCAATCGGGGTAATTGGGGGCAATGTCGGTGGCGGCGGATTCTATTCTTTTTGTGATTGTTTCAAGGTCATTGTCGGAAGATAAGGACTTTGAGGTATTTAAGGAATTTAGGGATTGGTTTACCGCAGGCATTACCCAATCGTTTGGGTTGAATTTTTTCTTGCTCATACTACAAATTTTTACGAATTGTAACTAATTACACCAATTTGGGGTTTATAAACGCCTGTGGGTCGTGTGGCAGGAAACAGGCCCGCGAAGTATCTTTTCCCGATTTGTCAACTTCAATATTGTAAGTTGCTTTTAGATAGTTTGCTACCGACAAAAAATAATCCGCGTGTGTGGCTTGGGTTATATCAACTTGGATTATCCATTTCAACCCATTGCCCGAAGGGCTGACGAAAAGTAATTGTGTTTCAAAATATTCGTCTTGCAAAAGTTGAAAACGCAGTTTTTGAACATTTTGCAAGTGGTCGAAATCAAGACACAACAAACCCGAATGTTTTACTAATGCTTTGTCGTTCCGGGTAGTAAAAACACCCGAAAAGGTACAATAATCGAAGTTGGCGGCTTTGAAATGTCTTGCGGAATTAGACGGACGACCGTCCGTCACTACAAGCATTGCTTGCAATTTTTCGGTACGGTGTTTTGCATACTTGCCAACAATATAGTTGTAAATATCAAGCAACCTAACCGCTTTATGCGGTTTGGTGTTGGATATTGGGGCTTTGAAGAATGAAAATAGAGGATTAAAAGGACTGTAAGGACTTTTAGGACTGAAAACCGGACAAGGTTTTTCAGCATTTGCAAACGCTTGCCGTTTGGGATAAAAGTTTCTGTCCTCTCCTATACGCAAATTTAGTTCTCGATTAAGGGTTTGCAAAAGTTCATCGTCTTGCTGTTTGTAGTGTAGTTCGGCAAAGCCGAACGCATCGCCCGCGGGTATAGCGTTTTCGCTATCGGTATGTTTGGCAAATTCTCTGTCAAGAGAATTGCCTAAAATATTTTCTTTTTCAATGAAAATGTGCAATGTGTTTTTGTTGGCATTGAAAGGGTTGCGGCATAAGCCGCAATCTCTTCCAACCAATTTGATAACGACTTCATCGGGATAGTAGAGCCGTAAGATATGACTATAAATATTTAATCCATAGTTTGTTATTTCCAAAATTGATTTTTTTGTGACAGTCATCTACTACTTCCTTTCCGGCTGTAATTTTGTTTCAATATTTTTTCGACGTCTTGGCGGAGGTAGAAAATTTTACCGTTGCTAAATTTTGTGTAAGGCAAAGTACCGTTTGTGCGAAGTGTCTGCAAAGTGCGGGGACTTACGTGTAAAGTTTGCATAACAATTTGTCCATCTATCCAATCTTCGAGGAAAGAATTTTCGACCATCGTGTTTAATGTTTCGTTTGAAACCAAATCAAGATTTACAATTGGCTGAATGTTGAAATGACGACGAAACTCAATGGCGAACTGCTCCTGGCTATTCTGAAAGTAATCTTTCAGAATGTCGGCTAATAATCTTGGCTTGCTCATTTTCTGTTTCTTTTACCATATACAAATTGTTCGGCTTCGGTTTGGATTTCGGCGGCGGTTTTTCGTCTGCCTTGTTTGAGCCAATCGTCAATTTCATTTTTCAGAAACATTAATTTTTTGCCCTTTTTGTGGTATGGTATTGAACGTTGGCCTACCCACGCATAAACCGTAGGTTTTGCGGGACGGTCCGGGTGGTATTTGCACAAATCATCGAGGTTTAGCCATTGGTTTGTTTCTTGTGCTTGCGATTGTTTTGTGACTAACAAGGCTTCGATTTTCTCTACCTTGTTGATTAAATGTGCTACGGCTTTGGGCACATCGTTGAAAGAAATGTCATCAGAAAACATAATTATTTTTGTTTTCGGCGGTTGGATTTACTTTTGTGCCAATAAAAAGAAAACCACGACTTACGTTTATAAGCCGTGGTGCAAAAGAATAGGAAAAAGGAGTGTGTAATGGGTTACTGTAATCGGTTACAGATTATCGTTGCTTATTATATTTGATTGATATATCGCAGTTTAAATCTGTAAGTATTTTGTTTATTGTTTCGACTTCCGTTCTGTGGTACGAAGTTAATTCTTCGGTGTTTGAGAGGCGTTGCCTGATTTTCTCTTCGGAAAAACCTGTAAGGTAACTTATCAGTCGAGCCATTTTTGTTTTGTCGTCTGAGAGGACACTAATGCCTGATTTTTGCAAAAGTATTATCAGTACATCGGTAGTAACTTTCAGGGTTCGTGTTGTTCCGCTCTTTTGGGGATTGTCTTTTTCGGACGTATGAGACGGTTGTTGCAGGATTAGTATTTTCCTGTCGATAATTCCGCAAAGGTCGTGCGGATATTTTTTTTTGAATAAAGCAAAGTTGAGCACTTGAAGTAACTCAACTTGCTTTTGGTTAGAGAAGTTGTGTTGTGATAAAACTTCTAAAATGTCACTAACATTAATTGTTGAGTGATTTTTTTTGGGTTTTTGTACTTTGTGCTTTCATTTTTATTTATTTTTAAATTATTTAACTACTTTCCCATTTCATTACCACCGCATTTCCTTCCGATAATTTGTTTACCTCATCAATCCAACGTTTTTCGCCTTGTGCTTTTGATTTCAAGAATGGGTTTTGCGTATCAGTTAAAAGCAAACTGCTATTTATAAGCCACCACTTATTTGTAATTCCTGCGCGTTTTAAATCTTGTTGGAGGCGTTCGGCTTCAAATACGGGTGTTGCTTCGGGCAGGGTAACAATTACAACTTCGGTTTCCTGCGGGTTTCGTAATCTTGGCAACAGGTCTCGAACCGCGGGGGTAATGTTTCCTTGCGTACGCTCTACTTCGTGGTGGTAACTTAATGTGGCGTCGAGCAACAATAGCGTGTGTCCGGTTGGGGCGGTGTCTATTACCACGACTTGATTTTCGGACATTGCTACAATTTCGGCAAAGGCGTTGAACACTGCAATTTCTTGGGTGCAGGGCGAACGCAAATCTTCTTCAATGTAACTCAAATCGGCATCGCCCATTGTTTGACGGGCTTTGTTCAACACTTTTTTTTGATAGGCTTCCAATACCGCTTTTTCGTCTATGTGGCTCACGGATAATCCGTCTGTATTCACAAAACTTAAATGATTGGCAGGGTCGGTGGTGCTTAAATGCACTTTTACTCCACGCTCCGCCAAACCTTTGGCAATAGCGGCGGCAATGGTGGTTTTTCCTACTCCGCCTTTGCCCATTGTGAAGATTACACGTTTGTTGGTTTTGTAAAGGTCGTCAATCAGATTTTCAATGTTCAGAAAATCGTTTTTTATGGTTTCTATTTTTTCCAATTGTTCTGCCGTATCTTCCGTTAGCATATTGCGAATATTGGCTGTACCAACCATATTGTAAGAACGCAACGGAATGAAATAGGTCTGCATATTCAATAACGACTGCGGACGGTTTTTTAATGCGTTTTGCTGCCTGCTGTACAATGCTTTTGAGATTTTGTCGTTGTTGTCCGGTTGTTCTAAAATGCCGTTGATAATGAGATTTTGCGACTTAATATCGAGTTCTGCCAATTCGTTTGCCGAGCGTTCTACTTCTATTAACGGCGTTTCATCGGGACGGCTGACCAAAAACAACGTTGTTAAATCACTATCTGACAATGTATTTACTGCTAATTTATAAATATCTTTTCTGTCTTCTAATCCCGACAACTGCCCAAGACAAGACGCACCTGTGGTGTTTTCGTCAATGAAAGTGTTCCACGCCGAAGGCAATTGCAACATACGCAACGTGTGTCCTGTGGGGGCGGTATCGAAAATAATGTAGTCGAATTTTTCTCGCTTTTCATCGTTGGCGAGAATGTCGGAAAATTCATTGAAAGCCGCAATCTCAACCGTACAAGAGCCTGATAATTGTTCTTCCATATTGGTAATGACACTTTGGGGCAATTTGCCGCGATAGGGCGCTATCACGCTTTCGCGATATTCGGCTGCGGCTTGTTCGGGGTTGAGGTTGATAACGGTAAGTCCTTTCACTTCGGGAATTTCTGTGCCTTTGTTGTCTAAATTCAATTCAAAGACATCTTGTAAATTTGAAGCAGGATCGGTGCTTACCAACAAAACTTTCTTCCCGCTGTCGGCTAAATTAACTGCTGTTGCACAGGCTACGGAGGTTTTACCAACGCCGCCTTTTCCTGTGAAAAATATATATTTTGTAAATTGCTGTTCGGCAGGATTGTATTGTATCATTGGTGCATTATTTTTTTATCGTTAGTTCATCTTCTGACATTCCGTACCATTCGGCTATTTGGGCGTTGGTGGGATATGCGGCTGTTATTTCTATTTTTCCGTCAACGGTAGTTACAGGCAATTTTTCGGCTCCTTCTTTCATTAAAAAATCATTGATAACTTTGTTTGTAACATATACTTGTGGGTTGTCGCGCAGGTTAAACCGCTCCACAATAATTCCTTTTTTCTTTAACGTTTCAAGAACTACTGCAATGCGCATCAGTTCGGGGTCGATATTTACTCCGCATAAGCCGGTGGGGCAACACAGGGTTGGATCGTAAATTTTTATTTCTCTCGTGTTCATTTTTTCAATTTTTATTTGTTATTGCATTGATAATTTCATCTTCGGAAGGAACGTATCCTTTCAATTTTATTTCGCCATCTACTACAATAGCGGGCAAAGACATTACGTTGTATTTCACTATTTCGAGGATATCCTGCTCCTTTTTTAGTTCTGCCGAAATGTTTTGTTCTTTCAGCACTTTTGCAACTTTGTCATAAGTTGCGCTGCATTTGGCACATCCGGTGCCGAGAATTATTATTTCCATTTTGTTTGAGATATTAGTTAGCTGATTGCTAAGATTATGTAATAAATTCCGACTAAGATAAAAATCGCCGCAACGATACGTTTAAACCATTTTTCAAAGGTCTTCATATTGTTGTAAAACCTACCCACGTTTGAAATGCTGTAAGCCAACAGCCAAGCGATAATGAGAACGGGCAAACCCGTTGCAAGCGCAAAAACAGGCGGCAATAAAAGTCCTGTAGAACTCGCGAGCGTCAACGGAATAAGTGCGCCAAAATATAAAACGGCACTGTACGGACAAAAAGCCAAAGCAAATAAAACTCCCAATATAAATGCGCTCCAATAGTTTCGTTTGGTTTGTTTTTCGCTTACGCGTGAAGTCCATTTGTTTAAAAAGGGGATATTGATTTTGATAATATCCAACATCAGTACACCAATTACAACCAAGGCAACACCTATCCACAATCCGTCAATCTGCTGAAACCAACGGGAAATGTGAAACTTGCTCGCACCGAAATAAATAATGCTTGCCAAGGCGGTGTAGCTGAACATTCGCCCAAGCGTGTAAAAAAGTCCGTTGAAAAACACCCGTTGTTTGCTCTCAATGTCTTTGCTCAAATATGCTGTGGCAGTGATATTCATTGCCAAAGGGCAGGGGCTAATGGCTGTCATCAGTCCCAAAATAAATGCCGTGAGCAATGGAATATTCGAACTATCTGCTAACTGTTGCAACCATTCCATACGCAATTACAGTCTTTTATTTACTTCTTCATTGATTAGGTTGGTCAACGCATCGGGGCTGCTTAATGCGATTGCGAAGGCTTGCTCTGTTAAATCAATAAAATCTTCGCCTTTGGCAATTATCAGCGCGTTCCAAGTTACCTGATACTTTTCAACCAAACCAATGTTGGCTTTTTCGTCTGTTTTTATTTCTGTAAATACTACTTTTGAGTTGTCGGCATACGCTTTCTCAACTGTTTCTTGGGCTATATTGCCCACTGCAATACAGGTTTTACAACGTTGCTTTCCGTGAAAATAATAGACGCTTACCAATGTTGCATCTTCGGCTGGTGTGGTGGTTGCGGAATTGTCTGCTTTGTTTGCAGATTGATTACAGCCTGTTAGAACGGCTATCAATAAGAATACGAATACTGTTTTTTTCATTTTTGGAATTATTATTTATGATTACTAAAAAATTTTCGTTTGAGCCATAATGAAACATTTACCAACATAATAAGCGCCGGCACTTCTACCAACGGGCCTATAACGCCGGCAAATGCTTGTCCGCTGTTAATGCCGAATACGCCAATAGCAACGGCAATTGCCAATTCAAAATTGTTGCCTGCCGCGGTAAACGATAGTGCGGCATCTTGTTCGTAATCTGCACCCATTCGCTTACCCACAAAGAAGCTGACCAAAAACATCAGTCCGAAGTATATGAGCAAGGGAATGGCAATGCGTACCACATCGAGCGGTATTTGTACAATTAATTGACCTTTTAGGCTGAACATCAGTACAATTGTAAACAACAAAGCAATTAAAGTAATGGGCGAAATGAAAGGAATAAATTTTTTCCAAAACCATTCTTCGCCTTTTAACTTTACCAATACCAATTGACTTAATATGCCCATTGCAAACGGAATACCGAGATATATGGCTACACTTTTGGCAATTTCGCCCATCGTAATGTTTACACTTTCGGTTGAAATACCAAAAATGGGGAGCATCACGGAAACAAAAAAGTAAACGAAAACGCTGTAAAACAAGACTTGGAAAATGCTGTTGAGGGCAACCAATCCCGCGGCGTATTCGCGACTTCCGCCTGCGAGCTCGTTCCAAACTATTACCATAGCTATACATCGTGCCGAACCAATCAATATAAGTCCGACCAAATATTCGGGGTAGTCTCGCAGGAATATTACCGCCAAAGCGAACATCAAAATGGGACCAATTATCCAATTCAACAAAAGCGAGGCAGTGAGAACTTTTGTATTGCGAAATACTTTGCTCATTTGGTTGTAACGCACTTTTGCCAAAGGTGGGTACATCATCAGAATTAAGCCTATTGCCAAGGGTATGTTAGTTGTTCCGCTCGACATCGCGTTAATTCCATCTGCCACGGAAGGGAAAAAATATCCGGCTCCTACGCCTATTGCCATCGCAAGAAAAATCCAAAGGGTAAGGTAACGGTCGAGGAAACTTAGTCGTTTACGCTCTACCGTGGGATTACAATTATTTGCACTCATAACGGGTTTACAGATTTTCGTTGGTAAATTGTTGCGAATATTCTTTTATCATATTGCGCACTCGGCGAAACTCGGCTGTGATTTCTTCTTCTGTACCTTGCGCTTTTGCCGGGTCGGGAAAATTATGGTGAAACTTTTTGGCTTTTGTGGGGAAGTAGGGACAGCGTTCGCGGGCATTGTCGCAAACGGTTATTACGTAGTCAAAATTAATATCTCGGTATTCATCCACATTGTTTGAGGTGTGGCTCGAAATATCAATGTCGTCTTCTTTCATTGTTTCAATGGCACGCGGATTTACGCCGTGCGTTTCTACGCCCGCGCTGTAAATTTCGGCTTTGTCGCCTGCAAAGTGGCGCAGATATCCTTCGGCAATTTGACTACGGCAACTGTTGCCTGTGCAGAGTACTAAAATTTTCTTTTCCATTTTTTTTGTTTATTTGTTTATTTATTTGTTTAACAACATCCCGGATTGCAGTTACAATCGTTTGAGGGTTTTAAGCCTGTAACTGTTATTGAAAGTATAGGATTTTCTTTTTTGAAATTTTCTAGTTCGTCTGTTTCCAAATAATTAGATAAGATTTCATTAGGAATTATAATGTTTTTTTCTTTTTCTATTTTTACTTTCAGAAATCCTGCGCTGTATATGTCAACGATATATTTGTTTTTGTGGCTTGCACCCGCTACACAACCTGCATACATTTCGGCAGCTTCTTTTAATTTGTCGGGCAGTTCGTCTGTAAGTACCACATCTGAAATGCAGAAATGACCGCCGGGTTTCAACACTCTGTATATTTCCTTAAAAACTGCTTTTTTATTTGGGACAAGATTTAGTACACAGTTGCTTACAATTACGTCGGCCGCAGCTGCTGTTACGGGAATTTTTTCAATATCGCCCTGTCGAAATTCCACATTGTTATACCCTTTTTTTTCGGCATTGATACGTGCTTTTTTAATCATTTCGGGGGTAAAATCAATTCCTATGACTTTGCCCGCTTCGCCTGTTTCGGCTCTTGCTACAAAGCAATCGTTGCCCGCACCACTTCCTAAATCTATTACCGTATCGCCCTTTTTGATTTTAGCAAATTGCGTGGGTAGCCCACAACCCAAGCCCAAATCGGCATCGGGATTGTAGCCGTCTAAATGATTGTAATTTTCGTTCATCATATTGTACACTTCGGGCGAGCAACTTCCCTGACTGCAACAAGAGGCTGTTTCTTTGTCTTGCACAGCGATTTCACTGTATTTTTGCCTTACTGTTTCTTTGATTTGTTCTTCGTTCGTCATATTTCTACTATTTAATGGTTCGTATTTCGTAGAAACACGAACTGTTCATTTAAAAAATTTTCAACAATATTCTTTGTTGTCCATTTCTATGAATAAGTCGCTAAACATTTTTTTAGCTAACGTCCAATTTTCTTGATTAATACAGTATTTTATGGTCGGTGGTGTGATTGTTCCTTGAATTAATTCGGCATCTTTCAACTCGTTTAAATGTTGCGAAAGTGTGCTTTTGGCAATAGGTAAAATTTCGGACATATCGCCGTGATAGCAGCAACTTTCATTTGCTAACATTTGCAGGATAGCTATGCGAATGGGGTGTCCCAATGCTTTTGCAAAGCGTGCCAATTGTTCTTGTTCTTGTGTCAGTTCTTTTTTTGTCATAGTGAAAATTACTGTTCGCAAAGTTACGAACAATATTTTTATTGGCAATCAAAAAATATAAAAAAATATCAGAAAAAATAAAGGAAAATTGTTTCGATTGTTTTTTCTAATTGTTTTTCTGTTGTTTATCTTGGTCTTTATTGATATTCAGTTTTATAATATCTGCCGCTTGGCGTTTTTTCTCGTCTATCAAATCGGCATAAATTTGAGTAGTGGAAACGTTTTTATGCGTGAGCATTTTACTCACGGTATAAATTTCACTGCCATAAGATACAAGTAAGGTTGCGAATGTGTGCCGGAATGAATGGAATGTGATATGTTTGGTAATGCCCGCGGATTTTAACCAATTTGGAAGTATGCTTTGTAGCATTGTTTTTTTGAAACCTTTAAAGACTATACCTGTGGATTGTTCTCCGCAAAGTTCGTATGCTTCTTGGCTGATTGGATTTAGAATTTCTGCATCGGTTTTTTCGGTACGTAGCCTTATGCAGTGTCCGCCATCCGGGTAGGTTCCAAAGTCTTCCCATCGCAGGGCGACAATGTCGCTAAATCTTAATCCGGTGAGGCACGAAAAGAGCGAAGCGGTTTTGAGTACCGGCTCACGGCAAGGCGTGTTATAGAGTGCCTGTACTTCTGCGGCAGTAAGGAATTCGCGGCGTGTGTCTTTTGTTTCAATCTTATTGAGGTGTTCGTTGATATTCTCCAACAGGTATTTGTCTTTATGGGCGAGCGCCAACAATCCACGAAAAGTGGACCAATAGCCCGCCGCCGAATTTTGTGATAATTTGCGTTTTTTACTTCTTAACTGATTGGTAGTTAAAAGGTAGGTGCGAAAACCGTTGCATAAATCAACGGTAACATCGGCAAAAGTACATTTGGCATTGACATATTTTTCAAAATGCTTGTAGATTTTTTCCCACTTTTGGTCTTGATTGGGTAATTTTTCTTTGAAATACGCCAAAAAATCCATTTTTTGCCTGGTTTTATCAATGAAGCCAAATTGTTCGTTGATTAGCGATAATTCTCTTTGCGCTCGTATTGCTTCGGCTTGTTTCAGTTTTTCGGCGTTGATAATACGTTCATCAGTTGTTCTCGGATTTTTAACAAGGTATATTCCCAAATACTCACGACGGCTCATTTGCATTGTGCGCGGGTTGCGAATTGCAGGATAAAAATCAAGATAAAGTGTGATTTTTCCGCTTGGCAATTCTCGTTTTCTTAATGTTACTTTGGTTGCTGACATATTACTTTATCTTTTACGATTGTTCATAATGTTGTCTAACTCTTGGCGGTGTATCAGAATATTTTTTCCGCTTTTGATTTTTGGTAATTTATGCGCCCGGACTAAGTCGTATAAGTGACTTCGACCAATGGCGTATTTTTCGGTTGCCTGCGCAACGGTATAGTAACTTTCGCTTTCTGTCTGGTCTAATCCCCTGGATTTTTCCCAATGTAGTTTTGAAATGAAAACGGTTTTCCCTTCTCGTCTTTTCGGCATTTTATGGTCGCTTGTGTATTCATATACATATTGTTGCGATACTCCAAATTTTTCTACAATTTCGGCTACGGTGTACCATTCGGAAATATCGGCGTATTGTTTTTTTGCAAAAAGCGATTTCAACGCTTTTGCAGGATAAAGGGTTTTGCCTTCAATAATAGCCGGAAGTATTTTATTTTCTCTTACTTTCTTATGAAACCAACTCAACGAGATTTTAAATTGTTGCTGAGCTTCCGAAATGCTGATAAATTCTTCCTTTGCTTTGTTGATTTGAGCAATGGGTGTGTTTATGGGTGCAATAGTAGCTGTTGAATTTTGGTACAAATTCATTAAATCGGATTTTTTTACGCGAATTGTGCGTTTGCTTATGCGCAGCAACTTTATGTTTTTTGTTTTGAGCAGATTGTATAATGTCGGTCGGGAAATGGAAAGTAAAGCAGCGGCATCGGTAAGTGATAAATTTTCTTGCGAAAGTAAGTTTTGACGGTTGCGTTCTTTGATTGTTTCGCTCTCTTTCAGAAGTCGTTCCCGCCTGTCTTCGTCTTTCTTTCCGCGCTTAGCGCATCGCTCACTACAATATTTTGTAGTGGATTTTTGAGCGACAAATTCATTTCCACAGAATTTGCAGATTTTTTGATATTCAAAATTTGTTGCCATTTATTGCCTGTACATTGGATCTGTTTGCTATAACTTTTCGTCAATCTTTGTTTGTGGTTGTAATTATTTGTAAAACTACTGCACTACTTAGGATTACATATTTGCATCTGCATCAATAGTGGTACAAATACGGTACAAAAATAAGCAAAATATCTGTAAATAACAATAGAAAAGGATAAATAAATTGCAATAAATTATATCTAAATAGGTGTATTACAGAATAATAAATATTTTTGTTAATTGTTGATTTTAGGGGCTATTTTCCGATGCAAAACTTCGAAAAAATCGATCCTAAAATTTCGTCGGTAGTGATTTGGCCCGTAATTTCTCCCAAATAAAACATGCATTCGCGAATATCCTGACTGAGAAAATCGCCTGTAATCCCCGAATTGAGACCGTCGATAACGCGATGAATAGCTGTTTGAGCGTTTTTCAAGGCTTCGTAGTGGCGCAGATTGGTAACAATAACATCATGTTCGCCGATTTCGGGAAAATTTGCTGCATCCACCAATAGTTGTTGTAGTCGGTCAAAATTGATGTTTTTTTTGGCCGAAATCGGCAGTCGTTCGGCTTTCAAATTTGGGAAAATTCTCAATTTTGACTGAATTTCTTCCGGAGACAATAAATCGGATTTGTTAAACAGCATGATCACCTGTTTATCGGCAAGTGATGGAGCAAGCGATTGCGCCAGATGTTCGATTTGCTCGATGGGTGTTGTCAGATCAATCATCCATAATACGATGGAAGCTTGTTTTATTTTTTTGAATGTCCGTTCGATTCCCATTGTTTCGATTGCGTCGTTTGTTTCGCGAATGCCGGCGGTATCGATCAATCGAAATACAATCCCTTGAATGTTAACCGTATCTTCAATTACATCACGCGTAGTGCCGTGAATCTCCGAAACGATGGCTTTTTCTTCGTTGAGTAAGAGGTTGAGCAATGTCGATTTTCCTGCGTTGGTTTCCCCGATAATGGCAACCGGAATGCCATTTTTGATGGCATTTCCCAATTGAAAAGATTGGAGAAGGCGCGAAATGTCCGTTTTAATCTTTGTTGCCAGTTCAAGCAATTTTTCACGATTGGCAAATTCAACATCCTCTTCCGAAAAATCGAGTTCGAGCTCGATGAGCGATACAAATTGGAGCAACCCATCACGCAAAACCGACAACTGTTTTGCAAATCCACCTCTCATTTGATTCATCGCAACACGATGTGCGGCCTTGGATGACGATGCTATTAAATCGGCCACTGCTTCAGCCTGACTTAAATCGAACTTGCCGTTACCGAAAGCTCGCTGCGTGAATTCACCTGCTTGAGCCATGCGTGCACCTGCCTGCAAAAGCGTTTCAATTATTTTTTGCTGAATATACAACGATCCGTGACAGGATATTTCGACAATATCTTCTCCCGTAAAGGAATGTGGCGCACAAAAAACCGTTATGAGTACTTCGTCCAGAATTTCGTCATTCGAATATATTTGTCCGAAATGAACGGTATTGGGAGCAGCGTCCACCAATTTTTTGCCTGATGGCGAACAAAAAAGGGTATCTGTCAAAGCGATGCATCCTTCACCAGAGAGGCGTACAACCGCTATTGCTCCCATGCCAGGAGGTGTGGATATGGCACAAATAATATCTGACATGTTTTTTGTAATACTGTTTTTCAATAAAAACGGAATCAATATCTGAAACTGCTGCCTCCCAAAAATTCCCTCAACAATGAAGTTGGGGGCAATTCGCGATCGGTAATATAGTTGAAATAGCTCAAAAATTTCAGTAAACGATAGGCTTCGGCATATTCGGGATCGGTTTTGGGCACCTGTTGCAAGATGGGTTCGACATGTCGGCGAATGGCCGCGAGCTCATATATCATCGCCGAATTGAACATGACATCGGCATTTTCCTGATAAGGGAAAATCCATTTTTCTTCGCCACGACGAACACTTTCCCAGCGCGAAATTGTTTCTACAGCCGAATAACCACGATATCGATAATCACGAACCAACCTTCTCAACAAACGATTGTCGGCGGCAGGTATCCAGTTGTGATTGTCAAGCGAGATCGAAGTAAGTGCCGAAACATAAATCATAAATTTGTTGATTGCCGGAATTCGTTCCGTAAGTTCAGGATTCAAAGCGTGAATGCCTTCGACAATGAGAATGTTGTTGACACCCATTTTTAAACGGTTGCCTTTGAATTCGCGTTTACCCGATACAAAGTTATAGCTGGGCAATTCCACTTCGTTGCCGTTCATCAATGCAAGCAGATTTTCCTCGAAGAGATCCAAATCGAGCGCATACAATGATTCGTAGTCCTTCTCGCCGAATTCGTCGAGAGGCGTTTTATCTCTTTCCACAAAATAATCGTCGAGCGAAACGCCGATTGGTTTCAGCATTTCTACAAAAAGTTCTACCTCGAGACGTTTCCGAAAGGTCGTTTTTCCTGACGAGGATGGACCTGAAATGAGGATGAGTCGCACACCTTCGTCATATTTTTGACGAATTTGGGCAGCAATTTCGCCGATTTGTTTGGCTTGATAAGCTTCAGAAATTTGTATAACATCTGATATTCTTCCGTTGATTTTAGCTTTGTTTAAGTCGCCAACATTATTCAAATCACTTATTTTTAAGAATTTAAGATGCTCCCGATAGACATTTAGCAATTTTTCCTGTTTCACAATGGGTGCAAGTTGTTCAGGTTCGGTGCGGGATGGCACCTGGAGCAAAAATCCTCCATTATATTGTTGGATATCGAAAAGCTTGATATAACCTGTAGATGGCACAATGCAGCCGTAGTAATAATCGATATAATTACCGAGTTTGAAATAATATGCATATAGAAAGTCGGATGTTTCGAGCAAAAGCGCTTTGTCCTCCATCCGATGCTCCCGAAAAAGTTTTACCACATCGGTCGTTTCATCTTCAATAGATTCGAAAGGAATGTCCGCATCAACAATTTCGTGCATGCGGTTGCGAATATTATCGAGTTGTTCTTTGCCGATTATTTGTCCGGCATCAATTTGAAAATAATATCCGTTGGAAACCGAATGTTCGATGAAAATTTGGGCATCGGGGAATAAGTCGTCCACGGCTTTGGCAAGAATGAAGCAGAGCGAACGGACATAAGTGCGCATCGCCGATGAATTGCCGATATCAACATATTCGATGCGCTTAGGCCGATAGATGCGATAGGCAAGCGATTCGGTTTTGTTGTTGACTTTGGCATTGGCTATGAGATGCGGCATTTTTACACCGAAAACTTCAATCAACTCTTCGAGTGACGAACCCATCGGAACATCTTTTTTTTCGTTGGTGTTGATGCAATGAACCTGGACGGTATCTTTCATAATTTTCTGTTTTTCTCAATTGGAAACGCTAAAATACACTTTTTTCCTCATAGTAAAATGCTTTTCTTGGGCATACCAGCAAAAAATAATATCTTTGGAAAAACATTTCAGACAATGAACGACTGGAAAAAAAGACCGGATATAGTTTATTCCACCAATCCCGATTATCATTTTCAGGAGAATGAAAAATCGTCGATCGAAACTGTTGCAAAGGAAAAACAGCAATTACGCATCCAACTGGACAAGCGCAACCGAAACGGAAAAGCGGTAACGCTGATTACCGGTTTCGCGGGTTCAGACGATGATTTGCAGGCGCTTGCAAAGTTGTTGAAAGTAAGATGTGGAGTGGGAGGTTCGGCCAAGGAGGGCGAAATCATTATTCAGGGCGATCATCGACAAAAAGTGCTCGACATTCTTCAAAAGGAGGGTTATGCCAAATCGCGTATTATCTGAGAATGAAGTTTTGCATATTTATAAAGCTTCGGCAGGATCGGGCAAAACATATCGTCTGACCGGAGAGTATCTTCGTTTGCTTTATGGAGGCGAGAACAATTATAGGCATATTCTCGCGGTTACTTTCACCAACAAAGCTACGGATGAAATGAAGTCGCGCATCGTGAAAGAACTCCATCATCTCGCTACAAACCAAGAGTCCGGATATCTGGACGATCTGATGAAAGAGTTCGAAATGGACGAAACATCCATTCGTCAAAAAGCCAAAAATCTGCTCGAAACCATTCTTCATGATTATTCCGCTTTTTCGGTGAGCACCATCGACCGTTTTTTTCAGCAAACCGTGCGTGCTTTCACTCGTGAGATAGGATTGGCCGGCAATTACAATATCGAATTGGATCAAACCACTCTGCTCAACGAGGCCATAGATTTGCTGATTGCCGAATTGGATAAACCTGAAAACAAGGCAATTGCCGATTGGCTTCTTTCGATGATGAAATCACAAATTGGTGACAACAAGAGTTGGAACATCAGAAAAATCTTGCAGGATTTCGGAAAACAAATGTTCAAGGAAAATGTAAGGTTTCTTTCAGAAGATGAATTATCTACCATTCAGGATAAGGAAAAACTCGAATCTTATCGCAAGAAACTTGAGCAGATCAAACGAGAATATATAAATTCTGCGAAAGCTATCGGAAAAGAGGCCCTTGCTATCATGCAACGTCATGGCATAGCCTATGATGACATGAAATTTGGTAGAAATTCGGGCTTTTCGATCTTTTCGAAAGTGGCCAAAGGCGAATTATCCAAACCTTCTCCTCGACTTGTGAATGCTGCTAACAACATAGATAACTGGACGAAGGACGGCAATCCCAAAGCATCGCAGATTCGTGCGGCTTACGCTGATGGATTAAACGATTGCTTAAACCGAATTATTGCGTTATCAGAAGACGATTTGTTCTTTAATACAGCCAATAGTATTCTCGAAAATTTTTATGCACTCGGCATCCTTTCGGATATCGAGAAACGACTTCGTTTATTGCAACGAGAAACGGATACATTATTTTTGTCGGACACAACCGAGCTGCTCAATCATTTGATTTCGGAAAACGATTCCCCTTTCATCTATGAAAAAACAGGTACACGTTTGCTTCATTTTATGATTGATGAGTTTCAGGATACTTCTCCGCTGCAGTGGAACAATTTTTTGCCTCTTGTCCGTGAAAGTCTTGCTTCCAACCATTTCAATCTCATCGTAGGCGACGTGAAGCAAAGTATTTATCGATTCAGAAATGGCGATTGGCGACTGCTTGAAGATCAAATCGATCGAGATTTTCAACCTGCCCAAATCAATCATCATGCGCTCGATGTCAATTGGCGAAGCGAGCAGTGTATCGTGGAATTCAACAATTCTCTTTTTGCTCAGGTTCCCCGATTGCTTCAGGATGTTTACAACGATTCATTGGAGACCGCTGATGGAAGCCAATTTGCGAAATATGCACAGTCCAAAATCATCGAGATTTATGCACAGGCTTGTCAGACCATTCCCGAAAAGAAAAAAACGGCTCAAGGGTACGTTAAAATAACTTTTCTGCGCAATGAAAAAGAAGATGATTGGAAATCGGAATCGCTCAAAAGGCTGCCTCTCGACATCGAATCGCTTCAGGATCGTGGCTTTTCGCTTTCGCAGATTGCCATACTGGTGCGCAGTAACAAGGATGCCGTTCTTGTTGCCGAAAGTTTGTTGAATTACAAACGTGAGCATGCCGATTCTAAATATCGATATGACATAATTTCCAACGAAGCATTGCTGGTTGCCAACGCACAAAGCGTGAAAGCGGCAATAGCCATATTAAGGCATTTTCAGAATCCGGCGGATGAAACGCGTCGGCTGATGGCCATGTACGAACTCGTACGATTTCATCGGGCAATGACGCCCGGAGAAGCACTCGCTTTTTGCAACGATCCGGCTAATGCCGAAGCACTAGACGAAATGGGCGCTCGACTCACGCATATTTCGCAACTTCCGCTCTACGAAAGCGTTGAAGCATTTTTTGCAATGTCTTCGGAGGCAATGAATGAAAATGAAAATGCATTCGTTCAGGCTTTTCTCGATGTGGTATTGAAATTCAGTGCCGATGCGTCGTCCGATTTAAACAGTTTTCTCGAATGGTGGGATGAAGAAAGTCGGAGCTTGACGTTGTTTTCGCCCGATGGACAGGATGCCATCCGACTCATCACTATTCACAAGTCGAAAGGGCTTGAATTCGATGTCGTTCTCATGCCGTTTGTTGATTGGGAGGTGGATCATTCTTCCGGACATGCCGAATTTGTTTGGTGCATGCCCGATCGTGAACCCTTTAACGAATTGGCGATAGTCCCCGTGAAGTATAAGAAAGATATGGCCAATACTATTTTTCGTGAAGATTATTTGCGCGAAAAACTGCTATCGTATATCGATAATCTCAATCTGCTTTATGTGGCTCTCACTCGTCCAAAGCAACAGCTTATCTGTTATGCGCCCAAAGGCAAGGACAATATCACGAGAATTTCGGATTTGATTTATCGAGCCGTTTCCGAACCAATGGCTCTGTCCGACTCTATAAAGTCGGATATCGATCTGAAAAATTATTATTTCGAAAATGAGAATGAAAGTGTTTTCGAATATGGTATTCCCTCTAAAATTGAATCCTACAACAAACCCAATTCGATTGATGCCTGTAAAATGGAAGAATGGAGGTCGATCCCATTCGAAGGTCGATTGAAACTGCGATTGAATTCCATTGGTTATTTCAACGATGACGGCAGTCGTGCACGAGGCATGCTTATGCACGAAATTGTGAGCAGCATCAAAACGGTGAGTGATTTGTCCGGTGCGTTGCAACGTAGGGTAATGGAGGGCGAATTAACGGAAACAGAACAGAAAGAAGTTTTCGAAGAGATCACCGAAATGTTGTTGCTTCCTGAAGTTTCCGATTGGTACTCGGGAAAATATATCGTTCTTAACGAGATGCAAACACTCGATCCGGAATGGGGATTTAGTCGTCCCGACCGCATAATGATGGACGGCAACAAAGCCATAGTGGTGGACTATAAATTTGGCGAAGCGGAAGATCCTAAATATCGTCGACAGGTTCAACATTATGTGAAGCTGTTGCAAAAAATGGAATTTTCGGACGTAAAAGGATATATCTATTATGTGAAATTACGGAAAATAGAACAGGTTTAAAAAATGAATTAACGACTTCGTATGTTTAAAGATATATTGTTTGTAGGCATAGGTGGAGGTATTGGAAGCATTATGCGATTTCTTACTTCGCGGTTTATGGCACGATTGGTTGCAGCGCAATGGCTTTTCCTGGGAACGTTGGCAGCAAATCTGATCGGTTGTTTTCTCATCGGAATCTTATCGGGATGGATGCTTTCGCACATGCCCGACAATCAGCCATTCCGCTTGCTGTTTATTGTTGGCTTTTGCGGTGGATACACAACCTTTTCGACGTTTGCGTTCGAGAATTACCGTTTGATAGAAATGAATCAATGGGGAATTTTGTTGCTTTATTTGACGGCAAGCGTTGTGCTCGGAATTATAGCCGTATGGCTGGGAATGAAAATGGTAAGTTGAATATAATAATGTGAGGATACGGATCGAAAAAATTTACCTGTTTTGATGTTTCATGAATGTGGACGAGTCTTTTTTCAACTGTTCTTCTTCCGGTCAATACCTATATCTTTCAGTGATGCAGGATCTTCAACCGGTTCGATATGCGAAGTTACCGTAACAGGTTCGTCGAACATATCTTCAATCGTTTCTTCTATGATATCCGCATTTTCATGTCCTTGTTGCACCGTCCATGCTCCGGGTACGAGCAAATGAAACGAAATGAATTTTCGTTGCCCTGCCTGACGCGTCATCAGAGAATGATACGTGATATCTTTTTCTTTCAGACTATCGAGATATTTCTTTACTTGATCGATTTCGGTTTCCGAAATTGATGCATCCATCAATCCGTTGGTAGATCTGCTGATGAGGCGATAGCCCGTATAAACAATGTTGAGAGCTACCAATATGGCTATAATGGGGTCGAGAATGAGAATACCTGTAAATTTAACCAACAAAATGCCTGCAATCACACCTGCTGAAGTCCAGACATCGGTCATCAAATGTTTTCCGTCAGCTTCCACGAGAAGCGATTTGCTTTTCTTGCCATTGCGAATCAGCATCTGACCCACAGCAAGATTCACAAGCGATGCACCTACCGAAAACAGCAATCCGATATTGATATTTTCCAATGCAATTGGATGTATCAATCGTGGAACAGCCGACCAGATAATGCTGAAAGCCGCTAAAAGAATCAATGATCCCTCGATGGCACTCGAGAAATATTCAGCTTTGCTGTGCCCGAATTCATGCCCTTCGTCGGCAG
The DNA here is from genome assembly GCF_004138125.1 of Seramator thermalis. Lineage (GTDB taxonomy): Bacteria > Bacteroidota > Bacteroidia > Bacteroidales > Dysgonomonadaceae > Seramator > Seramator thermalis. Next base: position 140,900 of record NZ_RXHS01000001.1, on the reverse strand, counting down.
GTTTTTCGGAGACATGGAGCATGATAAGTCCGAATACGGCTGCAAGAAGATTAACAATTGATTCTAAGGCGTCCGAAAAAAAGCCGATCGATCCTGTAACTTTATAGGCCGTAAATTTTAGTAAAATAGTAACAACGGCTGCAGCAATGGACAGATACATGAATTTTTTTAACGATTTGACTGTCATATCGGCAAAAATGAATGGGGCGTATATTAAAGGCGTATATTAAATAATTTGAGCGAATTCTTCGATATGGTTGTCCACAAACGAAGCAATTTTAGCGGTCTGTTCTTCTTCGATCAGAAAATAATTTTCTTCCAGCTCGTCGAACTGTTCGAAATCGACATACATGGCCGTAAATTCTTCATCGGTTGTTTCACGTTCCAATTCGGTGCGATGCGCATCATAGATTTCTTTGGCTTTGTACAGAATTTTTGCCGCTTCCGTTGCGCCAAATATTTTCCATGCTTTGGCCGTCGGATTGTCGAAAATATAACCTCCAAACCCGTTTTGAATGAGTTGAACGAATCCGCCTTGGTTTACTTCTTCCTGAAAAAACCGATAGGCGAGCAATGCATGTTGATAACCCGTAAGTTTTGGCATATTTTCAGCCGAAAGTGTGCCATCAACTTCATCGAGATATGCATCGGAAAATACTTTTAAAAATTCGTCCATACCTTGCCGGGCTGCATCAATAATTTTGTTTTCGGGAATTTGGATCATACCGTCAATTATATTTATTTCAAAAATACATATTTATTTCAAAATACACATTTTTCTCGAAAAATATTTGTTCGGGTTCTTCCTTTGTCAATATTATCATCTAAATTTGTGCAATAATAACCTTTGAAAAAAATTATCTAAAAAAGATGAAAGTAAAACCTTTTAAAGGCGTTCGACCCCCCAAAGAATGGGTTAAAGAGGTGGCATCGCGTCCTTATGATGTGTTAAATTCGGAAGAAGCCCGCTCAGAAGCCGAAGGGAATGAAAAATCGCTCTATCACATCATCAAACCCGAGATCGATTTTCCTGTGGGAAAAGACGAACACGACGCCGATGTGTATGAAAAGGCCGCAGAAAATTTTCGTTTGTTCCGGCAAAAAGGATGGCTTGTGCAAGACGATCGCGAAATGTATTACGTCTATGCCCAAACCATGAACGGAAAAACGCAATACGGCATTGTCGTCGGAGCTTATGTGGACGATTATATGACCGGAAAAATCAAGAAACACGAACTTACACGGCGCGATAAGGAAGAAGACCGCATGAAGCACGTCAGAATAACTAATGCCAATCTCGAGCCTGTTTTCTTTGCCTATCCGGATCGGCCGGAACTTGATGAAATAGTGAGGCGCATTACGTCCGGAGCTCCCGAATATGATTTTGTTTCGGAAGACGGTGTCGGACATCATTTCTGGCTCGTGTCCGATCAAAAAGACATCGATGCCATCACTCGCATTTTCGATTCGATTCCCGCCATGTACATTGCCGACGGCCATCACCGCTCGGCAGCGGCTGCACTAGTTGGTGCCGAAAAAGCTCGGAATAATCCGAACCACAAAGGCGATGAGGAATACAACTATTTCATGGCCGTATGTTTTCCGCAAAGTCAACTTACCATCATCGATTACAATCGGTTGGTAAAAGATTTGAACGGACTGACGCCTGAAGAGTTTTTGCAAAAACTCGGAAAAAATTTCATTGTCGAACCTACAGGAACCGAAATTCAGAAGCCTCGCGGATTACACAATTTTTCGATTTATCTCGATGGAAAATCGTTTAGTGTAACAGCACGTCCTTCGATAATCAATGATGACGATCCGATCGAGCAACTCGATGTTACCCTCACTTCTCGTTACATTCTCGATGAAATTTTGGGAATCAAAGACCTGCGCAGCGACAAACGCATCGATTTCGTGGGCGGAATTCGTGGCTTGGGTGAACTCAAAAAACGGGTGGACAGCGGCGAAATGGCTCTCGCCATCGCATTGTATCCTGTTTCGATGAAACAATTGATGGATATTGCAGATAGCGGTAATATTATGCCTCCCAAAACCACATGGTTTGAACCAAAATTGCGTTCGGGAATTGTAATTCATATACTCGATTGAGTGGAAATCATTTAGCTGAAAGTTAATGACAAAATTAGCAGAAACGATACAAAAATTTTCCGAACAGATTTTTCCTGAGGTTGTAGAACATTACCATTGGTTGCATCGACATCCGGAATTATCTTATCGCGAGAAGCTGACTTCGGAATATATTTGCCATTTTCTTGAAGTTGAAAATATTCCCTATCGAAAAAATATCGGAGGATATGGTATTTTAGCCTGGGTGGAAGGGTTAAAGTCCGGGAAAAGAAAAACACTTGCCTTTGTTGCCGATATGGATGCTTTACCTGTGCAGGAACAAAACGAGGTTGAATACAAATCGGAGAACGACGGCGTGATGCATGCCTGTGGACACGATGTCCAGTCGGCAGCAATGATGGGAGCGGCGAAAATCGTGTTTTCGCTTCGAAATGAATTTTCCGGAACGGCGCTTTTTGTTTTCCAGCCGGGGGAAGAACAATCACCGGGTGGCGCTGATTTGATGCTAAAAGATGGAGTTTTTCGCGATTTTCATCCCGACTTCATTGTCAAACAACATGCCTATATCGATTTGCCTGCCGGTACAGTCGGGTTTCAAGTCGGCACGATTATGGCTTCGGCCGACGAAGTGCATATCACTGTCCGAGGACAGGGAGGGCACGGCGCATTGCCTCACGAACTGAACGATACGGTGCTTGCGGCTTCGAATATCGTAGTTGCCATGCAGCAAGTAGTCAGCAGGCTGCGTAATCCGTTCAATCCGATGGTACTGTCCTTCGGCAAATTTATTGCCAATGGAGCAACGAATGTTGTTCCCGGTGCGGTTACACTTGCAGGATCGCTGCGTTGCATGGACGAAGAAGAGCGCCGGCGGATGCTCGAAGCTATTCCGCGCATTGCCAAGTCAACGGCTGATGCTTACGGATGTGTTTGTGAAACTGTTCTGCCCGATGGATATCCCTGTGTGGTGAATGATGAGGTTGTAAATCGAAAAGTGAGGGCGAAAGTCGTTGAATATCTTGGAGAAGCACATGTTTTGGAATTTCCGAAACGAATGACTGCCGACGATTTCGGCTTTTTTTCGCAACTTTATCCGTGCTGCTATTATCGATTTGGCGTTTCCGGAAATTCCGGCAAACCGGGAGCATTGCATTCCGATACCTTTCTGATCGACGAATCGGCACTGAAAACAGCCGTTGGTACCTTCGCCTATATAGCTTTAAGCAGTTTATCGTCGAATGATTGAAATAATTCATTCTCGGTTTCTGCCTATTTTTTTTGCTTGAGAGATTTAAATTTTATTTATTTACGATAAATTAATTATTTTTTATGGCATATCATGATTTGGATGAATTAGACGAAAAGATATTGAATCTAATTGTGAACAATGCGCGCATTCCTTTTCTGGAAGTTGCCCGCGAATGCGGTGTTTCGGGTGCGGCTATTCATCAGCGCGTTCAGAAACTCATGAATATTGGTGTGATTAAGGGGTCGGAATTTATCATTGATTTCGAAAAAATCGGATATGAAACTTGTGCATATATTGGGATTTTTCTCAACAATCCGAGTAGTTACGATCACGCAGTGAAGGAATTGGAAAAAATAGATGAGGTAGTGGAATGTTACTACACTACAGGCGATTATGATTTGTTGATAAAGGTTTATGTCCGCAACAATCACGATTTATTGTCGCTTATTCACGAAAAAATTCAACCAATTGGCTTGGCGCGCACCGAAACTTTGATTTGTTTCAAGGAAGCATTTCGCAAAAAATTGCCAATCAATTTTACAAAGGAGGTCGAAAAATGAAAACATTTCTTCGTATTTTATTAACGGCCACTCTTTTTTTCACACTTTCAGGTTTTTTGTCGGCAGAGGATAAATCGTTCTGCGATATCCAGAAAAAGGAAAACATCATGATTTCGGATTCTGTTTTGAATCGAGTACTGAGGCTTTATCATGTTCCCGAATATGGACTTTTGGCAGAAACTTATCCGAGAAAAATAGATAACAAGGTCGATTATCTTGCCGAAGGAGCTGATCAGCAACACCCGCAAGAGGTTTCTTACTTGTGGCCATATTCAGGCGTAATTTCAGGAGTTGTTGCTTTGTTTCGAGAAACGCGAGATCACAAATATCTCGATTTGCTCGAAAATCACCTTTTGCTGGGTTTGGAAAAATACTGGGATTCCGGTCGTGATCCCGCTGCGTATCAGTCATATCCCACTTTTGCCGGCAAAAGTGATCGTTATTATGACGACAATGTTTGGATAGCGCTCGATTTTTGTACCTTGTACGAAACAACCCATCGGCAAAAATATTTGCAAAAAGCCAAGCAACTTTATGATTTCATTATGAGCGGCAAAGACGATGTGTTGGGAGGTGGCGTGTATTGGTGCGAACAAAAGAAACATAGCAAAAACACATGCTCTAATGCTCCTACTGCAGTGTTGTGTGCACGCTTATACGAAATCACCCATGAAAAGAAATATCTCGACCAAGCCATCGAAATTTACAATTGGACAAAGCAGAATTTGCTTGATTTATCGGATAATGTCTATTGGGACAACGTGAACCTCGAAGGCCGGATAAGCAAACAAAAATATACATATAATACAGGTCAGATGATAGAAGCCGCAGCCAGACTTTATAAAATCACCAAAAAGAAGAATTATCTTCACGATGCTCAACTTTCTGCCGAAGGTGCTTATCATTTTTTTGTTAAAGAACAGGAGACGTCGGATGGGAAAATGCTTTTTTATCGCGAATCTCCATGGTTTAACGTGATTTTGCTTCGTGGTCTGAACGAACTATATTCTATCGATAGAAATGACGTATTTATTAAAACATTGAAAGATAATGCTTACTATGCTTTTTATCATACTTTGGACGAAAACGGATTGTTTGGCAATAGTTGGTATCGAAAAACAACCCAGCCTCACAAATCACTACTCGACAATGCTTGTATGATAGAACTTTTTGCCGAATTACCCGATTTGGAATAAGATTAATTGGCAATATCGACCTAAATTGTTAAATTTGGAGATTGTTTTTAGTTTCACCACAACATAATTATTTAAGCAAAAAATGACAACACGTAGAGAGTTTATCAAAAAAGGAAGTCTTGGATTGGTTGCGGCAGCTGCATCGCCTGAATGGATAATGGGTCAGACGAAAATATCGTCGAATGGAATGACTTATGTATCAAAACGCCCTGCTCTTGCCCGGCGTAATTTTAGTTCGAAATCGGTCGATCAAACCATTGAGAGGCTAAAATCGAAAATAAAGGATCCGAAACTTGCATGGATGTTTGAAAATTGTTATCCCAACACGCTGGATACTACAGTAAAATTTGGTTCTCGAAACGGGAAACCCGATACTTTTGTCATTACGGGCGACATTGATGCCATGTGGTTGCGCGATTCGTCCGCTCAGGTTTGGCCATATCTACCATTGACCGCAGAAGATGCTCATCTTCGCGAAATGATTTCCGGCGTTATTCATCGTCAAGCTCAGTGCATTCTCATCGATTCGTATGCCAATGCATTCAATCACGATCCAAAGCCGGACGGCGAATGGATGAAGGATTTTACAAAGATGAATCCGATGCTTCACGAACGGAAATGGGAAATCGATTCGCTGTGTTATCCTGTTCGCCTTTCGTATCACTATTGGAAAACGACCAACGATGCTTCTGTTTTTGATGAAGATTGGAAAAATGCGATGCATTCCGTATTGAAAACCTTCAAGGAACAACAGCGGAAAAACGGTTTAGGCCCGTATTCATTTCGTCGTGTAACCGATCGCCAATTGGATACGGTTTGCAATGATGGTTTTGGCAATCCGGTAAATCCTGTGGGTTTGATTGTTTCGTCATTTCGTCCTTCCGATGATGCCACGACGTTCGGATTTTTAGTGCCTTCCAATTTCTTTGCCGTTATTTCGCTTCGACAAATTGCCGAAATATCCGAGGAGGTTACCAATGAAAAGGATTTTGCCACAGCATGTCGTTCTTTGGCGAATGAGGTGGAGGAAGCTTTGCACAAATATGCAGTTCACACACATCCTAAGTATGGCAAAATCTATGCTTTCGAAGTTGATGGTTTTGGAAATCAATACATTATGGATGATGCCAATGTCCCGAGTTTGTTGGGACTTCCTTATCTCGGTGCTATTGACAATAATGATCCTATTTATCAAAATACGCGCAAATTTGTTTGGAGTAAAGATAATCCCTATTTTTTCGAAGGGAAAGCCGGACATGGTATTGGCGGTCCTCACATCGGTTATGACATGATTTGGCCAATGAGCATCATCATGCACGCCATGACCAGCAGCAATGATGAAGAAATCAGACAGGACATACGTATGTTGCGAGATACGGATGGAGATACCGGATTTATGCACGAATCGTTTCATAAGGACGATCCATCGCATTTCACCCGAAAATGGTTTGCATGGGCTAATACTTTGTTTGGCGAACTGATTGTGAAGTTGGAGAAGGAAAATAAATTGAACTTGTTAAAAAGCTGAGAAATGAAAATTTTTTTATGGTCATTCATTTTGGGATCGATTTTTTGTTCCGTTTCGATCCTGGCTCAAACCAAATACGATCCCGTTGATTATGTGAGTATTCTGGTAGGAACTCAATCGGAATTTGCTATTTCCAACGGAAATACGTATCCTGCCGTTGCTCGTCCGTGGGGTATGAATTTTTGGACACCGCAAACACGAAAAATGGGCGATGGTTGGCAATATGTTTACACCGACGGGAAAATCAACGGTTTCAAGCAAACCCATCAGCCAAGCCCATGGATCAACGATTATGGTCAGTTTGCCATCATGCCCCTCACCGGAAAGCCCGAATTCGATCAACAAAAGCGTGCCAGTTGGTATTCGCATAAAGCCGAAAAAGCAACGCCGTATTACTATAGTGCCTATTTGGCTGATTATGATGTTACAACCGAAATAACACCGACCGATCGTGCTGCTATTTTCCGTTTTACTTTTCCTGAAACAAAAGATGCGTTTGTGGTGATCGATGCTTTCGATAAAGGGTCGGCTGTTGAGATTATACCTTCGAAAAATGCTGTAATTGGGTTTACAACCCGCAACAGTGGTGGCGTCCCCGACAATTTCAAAAATTATTTTATAATCGTTTTCGATAAACCTTTTCAATATCGACAAATCGTTGATAATGGCAAATTTGTAGAAAATGCTTTGAAAATTGATGCTGATCATGCAGGAGCCATTGTGGGTTTTGCAACAAAGCGAGGCGAAAAAATTACGGCTAAAGTTGCTTCGTCGTTTATCAGTTACGATCAGGCATGGCAAAATCTGAAAGAAGTTTCGTCGAAAGATTTCGAAACCGTCATGGCCGATGGTCGCAAGGCATGGAACGATGTGTTGGGGAAAATCGAAATCGAAGGAGGAAACCTTGATCAACAACGCACATTTTATTCCACTCTTTACCGTTCGACGCTATTTCCACGCAAGTTATACGAAATCGATGCAAATGGAAAGGTAGTTCATTACAGCCCATATAATGGCCAGGTTTTACCCGGATATATGTACACCGATACCGGTTTTTGGGATACCTTCAGAGCTTTGTTCCCATTGCTCAATCTTGTTTATCCGTCTGTAAACAAGGAAATTCAGGAAGGATTGATAAATACCTACAAAGAAAGCGGATTTCTACCCGAATGGGCAAGTCCCGGGCATCGGAGTTGCATGGTTGGCAATAATTCCGCCTCCATCGTTGCCGATGCTTACCTGAAAGGGTTAAGAGGTTATGATATCGAAAAACTCTACGAAGCGGTAGTTTTTGGGGCCAATCATGTTCATCCCACTGTTTCATCAACTGGAAGATTGGGATACGAATATTACAACAAATTGGGGTACGTCCCTTACAATGTCGGTATTAACGAGAGTGCTGCACGTACGCTCGAATATACTTATGACGATTGGACGATCTATCGGTTGGCCCAAGCGCTCAAACGTCCGCAAAGCGAGATAGATCTTTACGCCAAACGTTGTCAGAATTATCGAAATCTATATTCGTCGGAATACAAACTCATGCGAGGGAAAAACGAAGACGGAACATTTCAATCGCCTTTCAGTCCATTTAAATGGGGAGATGCTTTCACCGAAGGCAACAGTTGGCATTATACTTGGTCCGTATTTCATGATCCGCAAGGATTGATCGATTTGATGGGAGGAAATCAAGTTTTTGTCAATATGCTTGATTCGGTATTTAAAATGCCGCCCGTTTTTGATGATAGCTATTATGGGGGCGTCATTCACGAAATTCGTGAAATGCAGATCATGAATATGGGGCAGTATGCTCATGGAAATCAGCCTATCCAGCATATGATTTATCTTTACAACTATGCCGGTGAGCCGTGGAAAGCTCAATATTGGGTTCGCGAAGTGATGGATAAACTCTATAACGCCCATCCCGATGGCTATTGTGGCGATGAGGACAATGGACAAACTTCGGCGTGGTACGTATTTTCGGCGTTGGGATTCTATCCGGTTTGTCCGGGAAGCAATGAATATGTGATCGGATCGCCTTTATTCAATAAGATGACTGTGAAGCTCGAGAATGGGAATACTATTCGGATAAATGCAGTCAATAACGATCCTTCGAAGCGATATATCAGGGAATTTCGATTGAATGGCAGACCTTATTCCAAAAATTATTTCGCACATGAAGATTTGTTGCGTGGTGCTACGATAGATATTACAATGTCGGAAACTCCAAACACGACACGCGGCATACAAAAAACAGACGCACCTTATTCTTTTTCTTTGAACGAGAGATAGAAAACAGCAAGAAATCTAAATACTCAAAACAGGCTGCTTCATTCCAACTTTTGAAGCAGCCTGTTTTGCATTTGAATCAGTTATTGTTTCAATCAAAAATAATTAATAATGAGATAATAGCATTCCGAACCGTCGGGACAAGTTTCAAATTCGATTTTGTCTTCTCGAGCCAACCATCCGATTGCCATCAACACTTCCCTTTCCGATAATCCGGAATCTTCCATCAATTTTTTGCAGTTCCATTTTTGGCCGTTATACAACAGATTCCAAATAATGCCTGCGTTTGTTCCGATTGTTTTCTTGTCCATAATGTTATATTTTATGAGTTGGAAGATGCTTTCTCATCTCCTTAATTATGTAATAATTTTCACAAATAGAACATTTCGAAATAACCTATTGTTCATATTTGGGGACTGAAATACAAAAAGTATTCAACTATTTAAAAAACAATCCCATAAAGATCCATCCGGATCTTTATGGGACTTAAAAAAGCATTATTTATCGCATAAAATTTTTTGAAAAGAATCAAATCATATCTTCAATATTCCATACGAAAGAGCGTAGTCCGAGATTCTCGTATTCCTTGTCCAATTTTTTCAAATAATTAAGCAAAGGTTTTACTTGATGATCTTCTACCACGGTTAGTATGGCGTTGTTGAGCGATGGCCAAGCATGAGTTCCATAATGCGGATATCCCGTATTGCTGCCTCTTCCATACACCGGTTTCCACGATGTAAACCCTCGAATATTGAGTTTGCTCAGTTGATTTGTAATATCATCGTAGTGAGCTTGGTCTAATATAATCATTACTGCTTTCATATCTTATTTTCAATGTTTTAGTTGAATGACGTTGGTTGCGCTTTAATTTTCGTTCGAGGGTTTATCTTGTTCGTTGGTTTCACTTTCAACAAGTAGTTTTTCGCGATGCTGTTTGCGCTTTCTGACTACTCCATAGCTTCCAAATATGGAATACAAGGCGGGAACGAAAATGAGCGTTACAATAGTGGAGAATGTCATACCACCTACAATCGAAATACCGAGCGATTTCCAAATTTCCGATCCTTGTCCGGTGCCAATAGCCAAAGGAATCATACCCAAAATGGTAGTTAAAGCAGTCATCAATACAGGCCGAAGTCTGGAATGTCCGCCGTGAACTACTGCCGAAATAATAGACATTCCTCGTTCGCGATTAAGATTGATATAATCGATGAGCACGATACCGTTTTTCACAACCATACCCACCAACATGATCAGACCGATGAATGCCATAATTCCAAGCGGAGTCCCGGTGATGGCAAGTAATAGCAACGATCCGATAAAGGCAAATGGAACAGATAATATAATGATGAAGGGGTAGGTGAGAGATTCGAATTGCGATGCCATCACAATGTAAACAAGCAGCGTGGAAACAATTAGGAGTATCAAGAGATCGCCAAAGGCTTCTTGTTGATCTTCGAGTGAACCCGTAATTTCAATGCTGATGCCGGCTGGAATAGAGGTACTGTTGATCGCCTGATTTACATCCATAACTACCTCATTTAGAGCTCTGTTCAGAATATTGGCTTGAACAGTGACAATGCGTTCTCGGTCTTTTCTATCTATTTGCGGAAGTGAAGAGCTTTCACTCACAGTTCCAAGATCGCGAACTTTTACGCCAACCCCCATGGGATTGTAAATCGTGATATTTTGAATATCTTCGATCGATTGGCGGTTTTTTTCATCGAAGCGTACGGTTATATCATACTCTTCTCCTTGTTCGCGATATTGAGATGTAATCAGACCGTTCACCCTGTTACGAATGGCGCTTGCAGCCGTACCCATCGTAAATCCGTTTAGAGAAAGTTTTTCTCGATCGAAATCTATTTGATATTCAATGCGGTAATCTTTACGAGAAATAGTTACGTCTCTTAGTCCATCTATCTTCGAAAGTTTTGTTTTCAACTCTGATGCTATTCTATCCGTTGTGGTTAAATCGTAGCCGTAGATATCCACATTCAAGTAGCTTCCACCCATAGTGGACATTCTTCCTCCTCCGGGTTGGACATTATATCGGTAAAGCTCCGGCATTTGGGCCAAATCGTTTCTAATTTCATCCGAAATTTCAAAAATCGTTTTCTTTCGTTCGCTTCCATCTACCATGCGAAGAGTAAAATTAATAAGGTTGGTGCCATTATCTTGCATTGAGGCAAACAGATTGTCTTCATCGGCCTGACCTACAGTAAATGTTGCAATCTGAATTTCGGGATATTTTTCGCTAAACAGTTTCTCAATTTTCAATCCGATTTCCCGTGTGATTTCGACACGTGTACCGGTTGGCATTTCTACGCTAATAGCAATCTGATCGTTATCGGCAGCAGGCATAAACTCGGTTTTAAGAGTGAGTGCCGAAATAATGGCTCCAGCAACAAAAATTACGGCTATCATTCCAATCGTAGTCCAACGATGACGTGTTGCCCAATTAATTAATCGTGCATATTGCTTATCAAGATTGTTAAGCAGTGGCAAGATTGTTTTTTGATACCATCTGTCGAAACCATTGTTATTCATATCTTTGGTTGCTCTCAACATGTGCGAGCTCATCATTGGTGTGAGGCTCAAAGCAATTGCCAAAGACAAACCGATAATAATCGTTACCATCCATCCGAGTTGTTCGAACATTATACCGGCAAGACCGGTTGTCATTGTCATCGGTAAGAATACGGCTATAATGGTGAGCGTGGATGCGATAATGGACAACGAAACCTCCTCCGTACCATAAACGGCTGCTTGTTTGGGGCGACTTCCCCGTTCCAAATGTGTAGTAATATTTTCGAGAACTACAATCGCATCGTCCACCACCATACCGATAGCTATTGAAAGAGAAGACAATGAAATGACATTAATGGTGTTCCCTGTGAGCATCAGGTAAATGAACGAACCGATAAGTGATATGGGAATGGTTGTCAACACAATGATGGTTGCTCTCCATCGTCCAAGGAAAAACAGTACTACAACTCCTACTATTATCAAGGCAAGCAAAATGGTTTCGGTCAAACTGTTGAGTGCTGCCTTGATGTAATCTGAAGTATCTGTAACTATTTCAAGTTTAATGTCGGGTGGGAGATTTTTTGTTAGTTCAGGAAGTCTTTCCTTTACAGCCTCTACTATATTTACCGAGTTTGCTCCCGTTTGTTTTTGAATGATGATGGTAGCACTGCGTTTGCCGTTGGTGTAGCTTTCCAGTACACGACTCTTAATCGTATCTACCACAAAGGCAACGTCATGCAAATATATGGGACTTCCTTTGCTGTTTCCCACAATCAGGTTGTTCAACTCTTTACTATCTCTCATTTCCCCTTCGAGACGCAACATATAAGTTTTGGAACCTACATCGAAATTTCCAGCGGGAATATTTACGTTTTCAGCTGCGATAACTTGGGCTATTTGCTCGAGAGGGAGTTGATAAGCTTCCAGTTTTTCGGGAGTTACATTCACTTGAACTTCACGCTGACTTGCTCCGGAAATTGCAACAGTACCGACTCCTTTTATTCTGTTCAGTGGATTTACGATTTGTTCATCCAGAATTTTGTACATGGCTTCTGAGCTTTGATCGGCTGTAGCCGAAAGCATCATCACGGGGATCATGTCTGTACTAAATTTCAATAACATGGGCGATGAGGCTCCATCCGGTAAAAATTGGGAGGATAGCTCCAGTTTGTCCCGAATATCGTTCATTGAAGCATCTGTATCGGTTCCATATTCGAATTCAAGCATGATAACCGAAACTCCGTCACGAGATTGCGAAGTGATATGTTTCAAGTTTTCGGTTGCGTTCAATACATCTTCCATCGGACGCGTTACGTTGGTTTCTACGTCATCCGCTCCGGCCCCGGGGTAATAAGTCATTACGGATATTACGTTCATTTCGATATCGGGTAGTAGGTCGACCGGTAACTGGAAATAGAAAATAAGTCCGATCAAAACAAGTCCGATATAGATTAATGCCGTACCTATAGGATTTTTTACTGCACTTTCGTATGGTTTCATTTGTAACGTTTTTTCGTGTAATTTATTGTTACGGGCAATTTTATTGGTTGATATTTGACACTACTTCAACTTCAGCGCCATCAATAAGTCCTGCGCTTCCGTCAACAATAATTCTGTCGCCTTCGTTCAAGCCCGAAACTATTTCATATTTATCATTTAATCTTGTACCTAATTCAACTTTTGTGTAAACGGCTTTTCCTCCTTTTTCGATGAAAACATATCGTTCATCCGTGCCAACCTGTTTTTGAACTGCTCTATCCGGTATTACGGGATGTTCTTTCGTCCCAAAGTTCATCGTTACTCTTGCAAACATACCCGGTCTGAGAATTGAGTTGGGATTGTTTACCGTGATCTCTACGGGAAAAGTATGGGAAATGGGATCTATGGTTGGATAAATAACCGAAATTTTCCCTTCGAAAGTTTGATCTCCGATTGCATCTGCCTGTATTTGGACAGGAGTGTTTTTGGATACTTGCTGATAATAGGTTTCTGAAACGTTGATCAATACTTTTACGGGGTTGATATTTTCTATTACCAGAATTGGTAATTGTGCAGCCACATCACCCGGATCGTAATTGCGAGCTGTAACTACTCCGCTAATAGGGCTTATAAGTGTCGTATTTTCGGTAAGGTTGGCGATCATTGATTCCATTACTTGGATTTGCGACTCCAACTGATCGAGTTGCTGTTTGGAAATACCTCCCACTTTATATAGTTCGAGATACCTTTCATGATCTCTTTTGAGTGTAGATAGTTGAGTTTGTTGTTGTGAAAGGTTTGTTTGATCCATTTCAACCAGTTTCTGCCCTTTCGAAACGGGAGACCCCACATCCACTAAAATATTCCTGATGCGCCCGCCCATGGCCGGAGCAATATTGTTTTTCAGATTGGCTTCAACGGTTGCCGTAAATTTTGCAAGCTGATCTACCGAAACCACTTGCACTTCCTCAACGGTAACTTTTCTTTTTTCCGTTTCGGTTTGTGTCGAAGATTCTTTGCCTCCGCATGAAGCGAGCAATAATACTGCCACTAAAGGAGCGCATTTGATGATGTTGAAAGATGTTTTCATAACAAAAAAATCATTACTTTATTATTGTTTTTTCTATTTATTTATCTACATTCACGGGTTCGATGGTATATCCAAGAACTTTTTCGAGATCGGCTTTGGCAGCAAGATAGTCGTAAATCGCATTTTTGTATTGCAATTCGGCATTGGTTACCCCTAATGCAGCCGAATTAAGTTCTACAATAGTGCCCATGCCGGTTTCGTAGCGCTTCAAAGTGATGTCGTACCCTTTTCGAGCTTGTTCTACCGACGATTGGGTAGCCACGATTTGTTCGATATTTTTATTAATCAGATCAATACTGTTTTTAACTGCAAGTTTCAGATTTCGCTGAAGATCTACGCGTTGATATTGAAGTTGATTTATCTGCAATTCTGTTTGTTTCAGATTGTTATATCGTTGCCCTCCGTTAAACAATGGTATTGATAAAGTAATTCCCACCGTGGAGTATGGATCCCATTTATAGTCGTTAAATTTGAAATCGTTGTTTTGACTTATATAGGTATATTGGAAGGATGACACCAATGACGGTGCAAATTGTAGTTTTTGCATTTCGTACATTTTTTTTACTTTTTCGGTTTGCAAATCAAACTGTCGTAAGTCGCTGTTCTGCAACAACGAGGTATCGGCCGGAATCACGGCATCAAACATGCTTTGATCGTAATCGTCCAGCGTACCGACTATTTTCAAAGGAATATCATTATCAATTCCCATGTGGAGTTTAAGCTGTAATTCGGCAATTTTCATCATGCTTTCAGCCTGTAACATGCTCGGTATGATGCTTTTCAATCTGACGTCAGCCGTGATCACATCATATTCAGGAACAATTCCCTGTTTGTATTTATTGGTGATATTTTCCAGATTGATGGAGTCGTTTACGTACGTTTTTCGGAAAAGCATATAACTGTCGTGTGCCAGCATAAGGCTATAAAACGATTTCGTCACTTGATTTACCAAATTGATTTTTGATGAACGAGCCTGTTCCATTGATGTTTGAATATCAATTTCGCTCATCTGGATATTTTTCCAGAGTGATGGCACCACCAAAGGCAGACTTATGTTCATTCCCCCTGTGTACATGTTCCAACGGCCTACCTGAATGCCGTCCTGAGCACCTTCGGCGGGTGTCATCATTTTACCGAGAACTTCCACTACTGTACGTTCCACTTCGGTAGTATATTGTGTAGGATCGATATCGCTACCGAAAAATCCTCCATCGAGATACATCGTTTGCTTTTTAATAGTCCGTTGGTATTGCCCAATCAGATTGATTTCCGGAAGCAAGGCTCCATAAGCACTCTTTTTAGCATATTGCTTTTTTGTAATTTCCATATCGGCAACCTTAATGTTCGGGTTTTCGCTCAAAGCAATTTCGAGAGCCGTGTTCAAGTCAATCGATAAGCTGTCGCGTTGTTGTGCGTTTGCATTTGATAATCCTAACAATCCGCAAACTAACATCATAATTTGAATAGTCTTTGCTTTCATCTTAATTGTTGTTTCTGTTTTTTGATGTATGTTTTTTTACTTTTCACAAGCGTTTTTTGCCAGATAATCGTCGATAATTTTTATCCCTTTCTCGGTAGAAATGCCACGAATGAAACTGATCATCATCGTGAAAAATAATTCCTGGAAAGAAAATGGTGGTTTTTCAAGATAGGATGCCCTAATGTATATGTTTGTACTTTCTTCCATCAAAAAAGCGGTAACATCCACATTTAAGTCTTTTCGGATATATTCCTCGCGGATACCTTTCTGCAATAATTTTTTTGCCTGATTGATAGATTTTTCATTTTCTTTCCTTATCCGTTCATAAATATCAGGATAGTATTTGTAGATATCTTCGAAAAATTTTACACTGATTAGCCGTTTGTTTCTGTGAAACTCAATGATGCGAATAAAGATCTCGGCAATATTGTCGCTTTTGTCGATGATTTGGGATAGTTCCTTCTCATTATCTTCTTTGGCCTGCAATAAAAATGTATTCAGTATCTCTTCCTTGTCTCTGAAATTCTCATAAATAGTGCGTTTCGAAATTCCTATAGAAGATGCCAGATAATCCATAGATACGTTTTTTATACCGTTCTCCAAAAATAATTTTCCGGCTTCTTTTACGATACGTTCCTTTACGTCCATCTTTATTGCAAATTAAAAACGCGCAAATATACGACGAAAACTTGAAAGCCAAAATTAGTTTTCTAAGTTTTAACAATATTTACCTACTATGTGATTTGCTTGCAGAAAGGCGTTGTGGTTGAAGTGGGAGAGCGTGAGGATGATCCTTTATGTAACTGTTTGGGCTAAAACGCCAAATGCCGATGAATTGTTCGATCATCTATTAAAAAATCAATTCCGTCAAATTTTCTGATTTGCCATTTATGTTACATCAACTTGTAAAATATCGTGAATGTCGGTAGTATATTCTTTTGTTAAATGTTGTTGTTTTTTTCGTAGTGGATCATTATCTTGGGCCGCCAATCGTATAATTTGTTTTCCATATTTGCCGTTGACGGCATCGACTTGAGCTATCAATTGTTTATGTTTGGGATTTGAATTGAAGAATAGTGAAGGCTGGTAGGCATTGTCGTCCACAAAATCGATTAAAATGACCCTGCTCTTTTGTAATGAAGTCCTTCGCGAAAGATGTGCTTCAGTCCTTTTACGGCAAATTCAACTATTTCGAGCGATGAAGAAGTCGGAAATGGAAATTTCATCTGCTCATTGTTGGCGTAAAAATCTTCGTGTCGATTAAATCTATTGGTTTCCACAAAAACAATCAATCTGCTGCACATCGAATGCTGATTTCGAAGCTTTTCGGCGCTGAGAGTGGCAAATCACCGTCGGCGAAATCTTCGGCCATCGAGCTGCCGGATTGGAAGAAATCGAAATTATCCGTTGAAACTAATGTATGCATAAGAAATACAACATAACAGTACAAAAATACACGATAATTTTTAAACAATATACCGAATTTGAAATTTGATAGAAATATTGCCGAGAAATTAGAAGTGTCAGTATTTTATTTTTCTATCAAATTTCAATTATCTATTGTAATATTCAAAAATAAATTCTACTTTTGCACCTCGAATTTCGAGTACTAATTCGTTGTACGTGATGGCGAGATAGCTCAGTTGGTTAGAGCGCATGATTCATAATCATGAGGTCGGGGGATCATGCCCCCCTCTCGCTACAATGTTAAGGAAAGAGGTTGATATACGAATATCAGCCTTTTTTGTTTTTTGAAGCCTATCTTTTTGATAAATAGAAGAATATGCTTTAAAAGCCGGAGGTTATTAAAAAAACACCAAATCGATGATATTTGCGATAATATAATAGGAATAGATTTTATACCTTTGTAGTTCTTTAAATATAGAAAGTTATATATGTCGAAGAAAATAAATGCTGCGCTCATCTCGGTATATCACAAAGACGGGTTGGATGAAATACTGGAGTTGCTCAACGATTTGAATGTGAGACTGATTTCCACTGGAGGAACGCAATCGTTTATCCAATCGCAGGGATATGAATGCGATTCGGTGGAAGATATTACCGGCTATCCATCCATATTGGGTGGTAGAGTGAAAACGCTTCATCCTAAAGTGTTTGGGGGTATCCTTTATCGTCGCGACAATGAAACTGATCGTAAACTGGTAAAATCTTATGATATACCATCGATCGATCTGGTTGTTGTTGATTTGTATCCTTTTGAAGAAACACTTAATCAAGGTGCAACAGAGGAGGAAATCATCGAGAAAATAGATATTGGTGGAATCTCGCTTATTCGCGCCGCTGCAAAAAACTTTCAGGACACAATTATTGTAGCTTCCAAAAATCAGTATCAACCATTGATTCGGTTGCTCAAAGAAAAAAAAGGCGATTCCGATCTCGACGATCGCAGATGGTTTGCAAAAGAAGCTTTCGCAGTATCATCTGCCTATGATGCAGCCATCTTCAATTATTTCGATCGTGAAAAAGCGTCAGCTCTCAGATTGGCGATAGATGGTTCACGATCGCTTCGTTACGGCGAAAATCCACATCAAAAGGGAATTTTCTACGGCGATTTCGAAGCTTACTTCGAACAATTGCATGGGAAGGAAATATCCTACAATAATCTGCTCGATATTGATGCTGCCGTTTCTTTAATGTCCGATTTTGACGAAACTTCCATCGCTATTCTCAAACACAACAATGCTTGCGGCTTGTCGTCTCGTCCTACGGTGAAAGAGGCCTGGCAAGCTGCACTCGAAGCCGATCCGGTTTCTGCCTATGGCGGCATAGTGATAGCTAATCGACGTGTTGATAAAGGAGCCGCCGAGTTGATCAACGAAATTTTTTTCGAAGTGATTATCGCCCCGGCATACAATGATGATGCGCTCGATATTTTGAAACAAAAGAAAAACCGTATAATTTTACGTTATAAATCGGAAGCAAATGCTTCTCAATCATTGTCATATCGTTCTGCTTTAAACGGAATATTGGCTCAGGAAAAAGATGCGAGCGTTCAATCAATATCCGACATGAAAGTTGTTACACGGACTGAGCCTACTTTGGCTGAAATGGAGGACTTGGTTTTTGCCAATAAAATAGTAAAACATACCAAATCGAATGCAATTGTTTTAGCTAAAAATAAACAGCTTATAGCTAGTGGAACGGGCCAAACTTCTCGTGTAGATGCACTTAAACAAGCGATCGAAAAAGCCGAATCATTTCACTTCGATTTGCATGGCGCGGTGATGGCTTCGGATGCTTTTTTTCCGTTCCCGGATTGTGTACAGATTGCTCACGAAGCCGGAATTACTGCCGTTGTGCAACCGGGAGGTTCTGTTCGTGACAATGAATCGATTGATTATTGCAACGATCATAGCATAAGCATGGTTGTTACCGGAATTCGTCATTTCAAACATTAACGAATCAAATTTTAAAAGACACTAATTAACAAAATTAATTATTTGATCGATAGATTTATGCGATGAATATTTAAAGCTCTCGGTCAGATTGTAAAATATATACATAACAACTATGGGATTATTTTCATTTACTCAGGAACTGGCGATGGATCTCGGAACGGCCAATTCCATCATCGTGAATAATGTTGGAAAGATATTGCTCGACGAGCCATCGATTGTGGCACTCGATCGCAAAACCGACAAAATGATTGCTTTGGGTGAAAAAGCAAGGCAAATGCATGGGAAGACGCACGAAAATATTCGTACCGTAAGACCGCTTCGTGATGGCGTGATTGCCGATTTCAACGCTGCCGAGCAAATGATTCGGGGAATGATTAAAATGGCCAATAAAAATCGTGGAAATGGTTTGTTTTCACCTTCATTGCGCATTGTGATATGCATTCCTTCGGGAAGTACAGAAGTCGAAATTCGCGCTGTTAGAGATTCGGCCGAACATGCAGGTGGGCGCGATGTCTATATGATCTTCGAGCCGATGGCTGCAGCGTTGGGTATAGGTCTCGACGTAGAAGCTCCCGAGGGAAACATGATTGTGGACATAGGCGGAGGTACCACAGAAATTGCAGTAATTTCTCTCGGCGGAATTGTTTCGAATAAATCTATCAAAATTGCAGGTGATGACCTTACTGAGGATATTATGGAATACATGGGTCGTCAGCACAACATGAAAGTAGGGGAACGTACGGCTGAGCAAATAAAAATAAATGTGGGTTCGGTTCTTACCGAATTACAAGATCCTCCGGAAGATTTTATCGTGCACGGACCCAATCGAATGACCTCGCTTCCGATGGATGTTCCTGTTTCGTATCAGGAAATTGCTCATTGCCTCGAGAAATCGATATCCAAAGTCGATTCGGCTGTTCTGAGCGCACTCGAGCAAACTCCCCCTGAATTGTATGCCGACATTGTTCGCAATGGCATTTATCTCACCGGTGGAGGTGCATTGCTTCGTGGTTTGGACAAACGACTGACCGAAAAAATCGGCATTCCGTTCAAGGTTGTGGACGATCCGCTTCATGTAGTTGCTAAAGGCACCGGCATAGCATTACGCAATATCGACAAGTTTAACTTCCTGATGAGATAAATTTCGGATTTATTCTTCAAAAATATTCGATTTGTTGTTCTTAACGATCTTATTTTTGCAACTCAAAAAGGAGAGTACGGAAATGTGCAATTTATAAACCGGACGACCGTTAAAAAGTGAATAGCTTCTCATGCGTAATTTTATCGATTTTCTGATCAAAAAGAGTTCGTGGATATGGGCTATTTTATTAACCGGTGTTAGTTTATATTTAGTATTCACTCAGAATTCATATCAACGAAGCGTCTATTTGACGTCGGCAAACCGAGTGACGGGTGAGATTTATAAATTTTCCAATCAAATTGTCTCCTACGTTCATATGCAACAAAATAATCGGCAACTTCTGGAAGAAAATGCCCGCCTGCATAACGAAGTGGAAACTTTGAAAAGTGTCATAGCCGGTTTCACGACGGATTCAATTTATTATAGTCACGCTTTTGCGAATGATTCTACTACGCGACCACCACAGTTCGATTTTATACCGGCTACTGTAGTGAATAAGAGCATTTCGGGGGTTAATAATTTTCTCACTCTCGACAAGGGGATACTTGATGGCGTAAAATCTGATATGGGGGTAATCTCTCAAACGGGAATAGTCGGCGTCGTTTTTAATGTTTCGGATCATTTTTCGGTTGTAATTCCTGTCGTCAACCCAAAATTCAGAGTGAGTGCCAAAATAAAAAATTCCGAAAATTCGGGATCGCTTGGATGGTCGGGACCCGAATTAAATATAGCTCAACTCGAGCAACTGCCAAAGCATGAACCTTTTCGTTCGGGAGATACAGTAGTAACGAGTTACTCACGTATATTCCCGAAAGATTTAGTGATTGGATATACTGTTTCTGTCGGAAAATCCAAGGATGATAATTTCAATTCGTTCAATATCGAGCTTGCATCCGATTTTCACAGCTTGCAGCATGTAATGATCATTCGCGACCGATTTTTTGATGAGCAGAGTAAACTTGAAGAATCTATCAGTATTCCATGAAGGTATCAATGATATTCGAAATAGTGCTTTTTGTAGTTTTGATAGCTTTTCAAACTACAATTTTTAGCCGGATTAGTGTTTTTGGCGTAGCTACACCTATTCTTTATATTTATTTTCTGATAAAATTGCCGATGGGCAGAAATGTGTTTTATGTCATTACTTCCGGATTTTTGATGGGACTTATTATTGATATCTTTCTGAATACTCCCGGAATGAATGCTGCAGCAACCACCATAATTGCTGCATTACGCAAACCATTGCTCAATGTTTTTTTCTCTCGTGACGATTATGAGGAATTTGTTCCAAGTATTTATTCTTCAACCAAATCGTTTATCCGTTTTGTTATTGTCATAACGATCATGCACCAAACGCTGCTGTTTTTCATCGAATCATTCACTTTTTTCAATTTATCGTACACAATTGTTCGCATCTGTGCATCATCGGTACTCACACTCGTACTGATTTTTGCACTGGATGGTTTAATGTATAGGAAATCAAGTGGAATACAGGCCTGATAATTTGTTTGAAAACCGAAAATTTGTCATCGGCGGCATTGTAATAGCCGTTGTCTTGCTTTATATTATCCAGCTTTTTCGATTACAAATTCTTAGTCCCGAATACAGAGCGTTTGCCGACAGCAATGCTTTTTTTCGTAAGACTTTATATCCGGCAAGAGGTTCTATTTACGACAGAAACGGAAAACTCATTGTTTTTAACGAGCCTACTTACGATATAATGATGAATGTGAGGGAAATGACGGCGAGTAACTTTGATACGCTTGATTTTTGCCGTGCGCTCGATATCGATAAGATGAAGTTTGAACAGCTCTTGTCCGACATGAAAGACCGTCGAAAAAATCCGGGATATTCGTCCTATACTCCACAATTATTTATGTCACAACTTGATGTCAGAGAGTTTGGCTTGTTGCAGGAGAAACTATATAAGTTTCCGGGAGTATATATACAAAATCGCACTCGTCGTCAATACAAATATCCGAATATGGGGTTAATTCTCGGATATGTTGCCGAGGTTGATAAAAACAAACTTGATTCGGATCCTTATTATGTCAGAGGCGATTATGCCGGAAAATCCGGAATAGAACGATTCTATGAAGAGGACTTACGAGGTGTAAAGGGCGTGGAGATACTCTTGCGCGATTCGAAAGGCAGAATTCAGGGAAAATACAAAAACGGAGCCGAAGACAAAGCTCCTCAGTCAGGCCGTGATCTGATGTTGGGTATCGATATCGATCTGCAGGCTTATGGCGAATATCTCATGCAGAACAAAATTGGTGCAATCGTGATGATTGAGCCCCGAACAGGAGAAATTTTATGTATGATTGCTTCTCCTTCCTACGATCCATCTCTTCTTACAGGGAAAGATTTCGGGAAAAATTATTTGGAATTGGAACGAAATCCATACAAACCACTCATCAATAGAGCCATTTCGGGTATGTACCCGCCCGGATCAACTTTTAAACCGTCACAGGGGGCAATTTTTCTACAAGAAAATATTATTAACACCCAAACTCAATTTAGTTGTTACCATGGATATCCGCCGTTAGGTGGCCGACCGGCATGTCACGGTCATCCTTCTCCTCTCTCCATAGTGCCGGCATTGGCTACTTCCTGCAACTCATTTTTTTGTTACGGATTCAACGCAATGCTCAGCAATAGAGAACATTATTCGTCACAAGATCAAGCTTTCGATATTTGGGGAAACTATATGTCGAATATGGGTTACGGACATAGATTGGGAATTGATCTTCCTTCGGAAAAAACGGGTTTTATACCGAACAATAAATTTTACAATAAACTCTGGAAAGATAATTGGAACGCACACCGGGTGATTTCGATTGCCATCGGACAAGGTGAAATCTTGGCTACGCCTTTGCAAATAGCTAATTTTGCTGCCATTGTAGCCAATAGAGGTTATTATTATGCTCCGCATGTTGTACGCCAACGCAAAGGAATTGCGCTCGATTCACTGTACAGTAGGAGGCACGAATCAGGAATTGATAAATCGGTTTTCGATATAATTGCAGACGGAATGGCAAATGCGGTAACTTCCGGCACTTGTAGAGCCGCAAACTTGGGGACGGATATTCAGGTTTGTGGAAAAACGGGAACGGCTGAAAATCCACACGGCGAAGATCATTCACTTTTTATGGCGTTTGCTCCGAAAAATGATCCGGAGGTAGCGATCGCCGTTGTTGTGGAGAATGGAGGGTTTGGTGCGCGTAATGCAGTGCCTATCGGTCGCCTTATGTTGCAAAAATATTTTCGCGATTCAATTCCCGAAAGTGATAAATGGATTGAGGAGCAGATTGCTTCACGAGAAATTTTACCTTTTGTTTATCAAAAAAATGCGATCATCAAAGGGCAGTCGGCGAATGTGAATCAGTAATTGAGATAAAAGAGATGTACAACGTATCCAACGGGACAACAGATAGGGGCAGAATCGACCGGTTTACGGCCGGTTTGTACCTTGTTTTTTTGTTTCTGGGTTGGTTGAGTGTTTATGCGGCCAGTTACGATTTGGAAAATGCAAAAAGCCTATTCGATCTTTCGGGAAGAGCAGGAATGCAGCTGATTTGGATAGGTACATCGCTTGTGTTGGCTTTCGCTCTCATGAAAAGCGATACCGGTTTTTTTGAGACTTATGCGTTTGTTTTTTATGCTTTTGGTATTGTATTGTTAATCATAACACTGGCTATAGCTCCCGAAATCAAAGGATCTCGATCATGGCTGGTATTGGGACCGGTGAGATTGCAGCCGGCCGAGTTTATGAAGTTTGTCATTGCTCTTGCTCTTGCCCGAGTCTTCAATACTTATGGCTTTCGACTTTTAGAGAGAAAAAATTTGCTACTCGTGCTTGCCATCATACTATTGCCCACAGCATTGGTAATTGCACAAAGTGAAACCGGAACTGCTTTGGTTTATTTGAGTTTACTACTGGTACTTTTTCGAGAGGGAATGCCTGGAGCAGTTTTTTTGATTGGTGTTGCTCTGGTTTTGTATTTCGTATTGGGTATAAAGTTTTCCGACATTCCTCTGGGATCCCTTTCTCGAGGTGAATTTATTTCGATTTTGCTAATTATTCTTTTCTCTGCCGGCATGGTATGGAGTTATATGAAACGAAAAGAAGTTCTTTCTTTCATGCTTGGAATTCCTTTTGTCGTTTTTCTGATTGCGCTAATCGCCGGCCTTTTCGGAATAGAAATTGATTATGGTCTTGTTGCCCTTATAGCTTTGTGTGGTGTTTTTCTTTATGTATTATATTTGGCTCTTCGGTTTCGAAAAAGAACTTATCTCCTTATTCTGATTTTTATGGCGGGATCTTTTGCTTTTCTCGAATCTGCCGAATACATGTTCAATGATGTGCTTAAACCACATCAACAGATGCGTATCAAAGTTACCCTCGGTATGGAACGCGATCTACATGGCGCAGGTTATCATGTTGAACAATCGAAAATAGCTATTGGCTCAGGCGGCCTGTGGGGTAAAGGTTTTCTTAATGGAACTCAAACAAAATTGAAATATGTGCCCGAACAAGATACCGATTTTATCTTTTGTACGATAGGCGAGGAAATGGGATTTGTCGGATCATCTATTATTTTGTTGCTCTATCTCATATTCATTC
This sequence comes from Seramator thermalis, assembly GCF_004138125.1. Classification (GTDB taxonomy): domain Bacteria; phylum Bacteroidota; class Bacteroidia; order Bacteroidales; family Dysgonomonadaceae; genus Seramator; species Seramator thermalis. Next base: position 116,222 of record NZ_RXHS01000001.1, on the reverse strand, counting down.
TTCGGCTTATCTATCTTGCCGAAAGGCAGACTTCTGTTTTCGGTCGGGTGTATGGATATTGTGTAGCGTCAATCTTTATTTTTCATGTAATGGTGAATATCGGTATGGTGGTTGGCATATTGCCGGTCATTGGCATTCCGTTGCCTTTTTTCAGTTATGGAGGTTCGTCACTTTGGGGCTTTACGATTCTCTTGTTTATTTTTTTACGTTTGGACAAAAATAGAAGAGTTTGATGACTTGAAGCATTTATAATCATTCAGATGTAGAGTTATTGTTAATTGGGGAATGACGATGTAATGAAAAGTATTTTCGAAATTAAATCGATTGTTCACGTTCGCACTGATTTTCCGGGCAAATTCGGAATACCGCATCAGAGTGGAATGGTGGAATCGCTTGAAGGAACAATCGTTTTCGAACCTGAATATCGAATTCGCGAGTCTCTGAGAGGGTTGAGAAATTACTCTCATTTGTGGCTTATTTGGGGATTTTCGGAAACTGTTTGTGAAGGTTGGTCGCCAACAGTTCGTTCTTTTCGTTTGGGCGGAAATATTCGTGGTGGACATTATGCCCTTAAAAGCAAAATAGTCGAACCATATTTTTATTGAAACGTTAATACAATCAAAATTGATATCGATAAAATACAACAAAAAATGGGAATAATTAGAAGCATTCTCGACACCGATCTCTACAAATTTACTACAAGCTATGCTTATTCCAAACTTTTCCCGCGTGCTTATGGCGAATTTGAGTTTATCGATCGCAGCAACGGCGATTATCCGGACGGTTTCGATCAGTTATTACGCAACGAATTGGAAGAAATGAGCAAACTTTATCTGACAGCGGATGAAGAAAAGTTTGTGCGAACCAAAATGCCTTATCTTCCACCCACCTATATCGATTTTCTGAAAGGATATCGCTTCGATCCTTCGGAAGTGACGGTTAGGATGGAAAATCATAAGCTTCATATCAACGCTTCTGGATTACTCTATCGCGTTACACTTTGGGAAACTCCGATTTTGGCTACCGTATCGGAGCTTTATTTCCGCACAACGGGTCAGATTCCGGATTTGCGTTACATGGAACAAGCCGCTATCGAAAAAGCACACAAAATGAAAGAAAACGGCATCGTTTTTTCACTTTTCGGAATGAGACGTCGTTTCAGCTTTGATGTGGAAGACCGTGTTACGAAATTGCTCAAGCAGAATGCCGGAAACAGTTTTTTTGGGACGAGCAACGTGTATCTGGCTTTCAAACATAATGTGAATATTTCGGGAACGCATCCCCATGAATGGGTGCAGTTTCACGGGTCGCTATACGGATATAAGATGGCCAATTATATGTCGATGGAAGATTGGATCAACGTTTACGATGGCGATTTGGGAACGGTACTGACGGATACGTACACTACGGACGTGTTCTTACGAAATTTCAGTAAAAAGCATGCTGCTCTTTTCACGAGTCTTCGTCAGGACAGCGGCGACCCTTTTTTGTTTACCGATAAAGTGATCAAGCGATACGAGGAGTTGAAAGTAAATCCAAAACTGAAATATATCGTTTTTTCGGACAGTCTGAACGTTGACAAGGCAATCGAAATCAAAAACTATTGTGGCGATCGGATAGGTGCAACTTTTGGCATTGGCACAAATCTGACTAATGATGTTGGAAACGATATCAAGGGGATGAATATTGTGATGAAACTTTTTCGCTGCAAAATGACCGCCAAAGAACCATGGCAGGAGTGTATCAAATTGTCGGATGTTGATGGAAAACACACCGGCAGCGAAAAGGAAATTCTTTTGGCACAGCAAACTCTGGGATTGATTTGACAATGGTTGCGATGAATTGTATTTCATTTCACCCACATCAAATCGCTCATGATTCCGTCAGAAATGAAAATACCTTTGCGTGTGAGCTTTAAGTTCCCGTTTTCGATTTTCAACAGCTGATTTTCGAGATATTTCCGGGCATTCGTAAGACAGTAATTGTATAATTCTTCGCCAAACTTCGATTTCAACTGTTGGATATCCGCGCCCCATATGGTGCGCAATCGGGTGAGAACAAATTCGTTATATTGGGTATAAATATCGAGATGTTCGATCTCTGAGGGTAGAGTGCCATTATTTATTCCTTCGATATATCGTGTGAGCGAAGCCACGTTCCATGATCGATTTTGTCCGTCGAATGAATGGGCGGCAGGCCCTAATCCGAGATATTTTTCATCGCTCCAATAGGAGGTATTGTGACGAGAGTAAAGGCCGTCCTTTGCAAAATTTGAAATCTCGTAGTGTACAAATCCGTTTTCGGTGAGGTGTTCGATGAGTAGCGAAAACATTTGGTTGCTCAATTCTTCGTCAACAGCATGTACTTTCCCGTTACGTCGAAGTGCTTCGAGGCGGGTGTGCTCCTCGTAAATAAGATGGTAAGCCGAAATGTGCTGTATATCGAGCGTTATGGCTTGTTGAAGATTTTTCTCCCAAATTTCGATAGTTTGGGATGGAAGTCCGTACATCAAATCGATGCTGATATTATCGAATCCGTTTTTTTGGCAGGCAGCAACGGTGTCGATCGCTTGTCTTGCCGAATGTCTTCTGCCCAGAAATTTTAGTTCGCTTTCGTCGAAACTTTGCACCCCCATGCTCAATCGATTGAACGGAAAATCGTGAAGCATTTCGATATAATCGTTCGTTAAATCATCCGGATTGGCTTCCAACGTGATTTCGGCCTCAGGATCGATTGAATATTCGCGAAAAAGTGTTTCGAAAATTTGTTCGAAATGCCTTGCATTCAGCCGCGAAGGCGTACCTCCGCCGAAATAAACGGTGTGAACGGATTCGCCAATTTCTTCTCTTCTCAGTCGTGCTTCGGCGCAAACTGCTTTTACGAAATCGTCCATGCGGGCTTCATTCGTAATGGTGTAGAAATCGCAATATATGCAGCGCGTTTTGCAAAAGGGAATATGGATGTAGATGCCTGCCATTTTGACCTGAAAAGGAAATGGATTTTGATTTATTTTTCCCTTTCGGTCAATTGTTTGTAGGCTTTCAGATATTTTTGCAAACGAGCCAGTTCGTGATAGGGAACCTCGTTCCAACGACGAATATCCATATTGTCGGACAAATCGTTGATTTTTACACGAGTAGCGATGTCATTTTTTTCGACGCGTAATAAATATTCGTCATACGATTCGTTATCGCGACGGCTCATGGCGTCAATTCCTTCCACAATTTCTTCCGAAAAGCCTTCGGCACGCAGCTGTTCAAGAGTCCAGGAAGTGTCTTCGATGACGTCGTGCAATACGCCGACAATTTTTTCCTGCAAAGTCTGCCCGGCATTCATCACGCGGAATGGATGTTCGATATAGGGGCGGCCGTTGTTTGTATCGAGTTGTCCTTCGTGAGCTGAAATGGCTATTTCGATGGCATGATTGAGTTGTTCTTTCAAATTCATAATTCTGCAATTTTTTGTTTTACGGTTTCCGGTTCGTCGGTCGTGATGAAATCCACGCCCAAATCGATTACTTTTTGTATATCTTTGGGTGAATTTACGGTCCACACATTCACTTTCAAACCCTTTTCGTGAGCCTGTTTCACCCATTCCGGATGCTGATAGAGCACATTGTAATGATAGTCTAATCCCGCGGCTCCCATCGTTGATAGTTCCGCGGGAGTGAGATCTCCGTTCAAATAATATATCTTGGCTTCGGGATCAAGCTTACGCACTTGTTCTACAAAGTTTTTTCTGAAGGAAATATATTCGACTTTGCTTTGCAAATGTCGGTTGCGAACCATTTGAATCACTTTGGCAGCCAATTCATCTTCGTGCGCTTTTTCTTTATGCGTTTTAAATTCCACAATGAGTTTTGTATTTTGACATGTAGCGAAAGCGTCAAGATAAGCTTCGAACGTGGGTAATGATTCACCGTTTGCCAGTTTCACCTGTTTTAGGGTATCTGTCGTAGTTTCTTCCACCGTCAACTTTTTGCCATTCAGCACCACTGTCGCATCATGATTCACCACGGGAATGCCGTCTGCCGAAAGCCATATATCTACTTCCGAACCATACACGCCAATGGAATCGGCTTTTAATAAAGATTTTATCGAATTTTGAGCCGAGCCTTCCGTCTTCCAGTAGCCACGATGAGCAATCACTTTTGGTTGGGCATGCATTGAAAAACATATGCACAAACTGATCAAAGTGGCGTTTATAATTCGATAAAATTTTTTTTGTGAGTTCATAACTAATGCTATATAATCAAATTTTGGAAGCAAATGTACATAAAAGTTTATACATATACACAGACCCATAAAAATTAAGGTTTTCAAGTTTCGCAAGTTCGGTTCTATGTGAAATACCGTGAGTAATCGAAATTGAGTTTGACTCACGAATTCCGGATGGCGCACTCTTTTTTGTGTTTCTCCTCCTTATACCGGTGATTGGAAGTTTGAGGCTGGTGAACCGGATATTTAGTCGAAAGTTCATATAGTTATAAAGTTCATAAAGTATTACATTCGACTTTCACTTTCCACTTAATTGTCAATTATCAATTAAATCATTACAACCACCAGGGACAGTGCGGGGGTTATGATATTTCTTCATTTCCGACTTCTTCATTTCTTTTCTTTCTTAATAGCGCAACTTTCAAAACTTGTGCCGGTAATAACTGCAGTTTCCAAACTGCCTGTTGTTTTGCGTCCAAATTACGCTGACGCTAAACTTGAACGAGTTGCGTAATGGCATAGATGAATATCTGCACCGGCAAAAAGTGACAAACAGAATTGCAATTTGTAATTCGCAACTTGTAATTCCAATTTTTCCACTTCAAACTTCATCCATTGTTTGAGTCATACCATCGTCGTATTTGCGTCGTACTTCGCTCTTGTTAACCTTACACAAACTCCCCCAAAAGAGAATCTTTCAAATTTAAAACTAATAAAACAGTAAGTTACTGTCTTCTACCACCTCGACTCCGGATCTAATAGATTTCAGTAACCGGCAATGAACATTTTCTTTTTAGAGATGCCGATATAGGCACGATAATACATATTTTTGCCGGTAATTCAAAAAAAATTAAAAACTGATGAAATCAATGGAGGGAAGAGTTGAAATTTATTTCATGCTAAACTCGATTGACCACTTTCGTCTCTTTTTTGCATTTTATCCGAAAATCCGTACCTTTGATTGTTTTTTGGAATTAGAAAAATACAAGAAAAATTACTTTACCTAAAACATATGTCTTCTGAGGAAATATTGGACGATGAATTAAACGAAAAGGATGAGGCGAATAACGGTGACGAACAGAAAGGACTCGATTCATCGGCGCATTCAAATGCACCTGTCAAATTGGGCAACGACGCTCCGATGAGCTTGCCCAAGATGTATCAGGACTGGTTTCTCGATTATGCTTCATATGTTATTTTGGAACGTGCCGTTCCCCATATCGATGACGGATTGAAACCTGTGCAACGACGCATTCTTCATGCGATGAAACGCATGGATGACGGTCGCTACAACAAGGTGGCCAACATTATCGGAACCACCATGCAATATCATCCGCACGGAGATGCTTCCATAGGCGATGCATTGGTGCAGCTCGGTCAAAAAGAATTGTTGATCGATTGTCAGGGAAACTGGGGCAATGTGCTTACCGGCGATGGCGCCGCTGCACCCCGATATATCGAAGCCCGGCTGTCGAAATTTGCTCTTGAAGTTGCTTTCAATTCTAAAACTACCGAGTGGAAACCTTCGTATGACGGTCGAAACAAAGAACCAATAACCTTGCCGGTGAAATTTCCACTTTTGCTTGCGCAGGGTGCCGAAGGAATTGCCGTTGGATTATCGTCGAAAATTTTGCCGCATAACTTTAACGAATTGTGCGATGCATCGGTAGCTTATCTTGAAGGAAAAGAATTTAAACTTTATCCCGATTTTCAAACCGGTGGACAAATCGACGTCGAAAAATATAACGATGGCGAGCGTGGCGGTTCGGTCAAGGTACGCGCTACAATCGGCAAACTCGATAATAAAACGCTTGTCATTAGAGATATTCCTTTCGGGAGAACTACTTCGAGTGTGGTTGACTCTATCCTGAAAGCCAACGATAAGGGCAAAATCAAAATAAAAAAGGTGGACGATATTACCGCACAAAATGTGGAGATTCAGGTTCAACTGGCTCCCGGCGTTTCGTCCGACAAGACCATCGACGCCCTTTATGCCTTCACCGATTGCGAAATCAGTATTTCGCCCAATTGCTGCGTTATCGATCAGGATAAGCCTCATTTCCTTACGGTGAGCGACGTTTTACGTCGATCGGTCGATCGTACGAAAGATTTGTTGCAAAAGGAGCTGGAAATCGATAAATCGGAGAAAGAGGAAGCGTTGCTTTTCGCTTCTCTCGAAAAAATCTTCATCGAAGAACGTATCTATAAAGACAAGGAATTTGAAAATGCCCAAAATATCGACGTTGCCGTTGCTCATATCGATAAGCGATTGGAACCGTTTAAGCCTCAATTTATAAGAACGATCGTTCGAGACGATATTTTGCGATTGATGGAGATAAAAATGGGGCGCATTCTCAAATTCAATTCCGACAAAGCCGATGAGCAAATTGCGCGATTGCGAGAGGAGATTGAAGAAATTGATCATAATCTCAACAATCTGGTCGATTACACCATCGCTTGGTATCTGTCGTTGAAAGACAAATACGGGAAGAATTTTCCCCGAAAAACCGAAATACGGAATTTCGAAAACATCGAAGCCGTGAAAGTTGCCGAAGCCAACGAAAAACTTTATATCAACCGCGAAGAGGGGTTTATCGGCACCGGTCTGAAGAAGGACGAATTTGTATGTAACTGTTCGGATATCGACGATATCATTATTTTCTTCAAAGACGGAAAATATAAAGTGGTGAAAGTGAGCGAAAAAATGTTCGTGGGAAAAGGAATACTTTATGCAAATGTTTTTAAGAAAAACGATACGCGCACAATCTACAATGTTGTGTATCGCGACGGCAAAACGTCTCCTCACTACATCAAACGTTTTTCGGTAACGGGCGTTACGCGTGATAAGGAATACGACGTTACCCGAGGAACACCGGGTTCACGCATTGCCTATTTCAGTGCAAACCCTAACGGCGAAGCCGAAACGATACGTGTGTATCTGAAGCCGAAGCCGCGCATGCGAATTCTGCAATTCGAAAAAGATTTCAGTGAAGTTGAAATAAAAAATCGACAAGCTATCGGCAATCTGCTCACCAAAGCCGAAGTACACCGCATACAGCTTAAGCAAAAAGGCATTTCGACACTTGGTGGGCGTAAGGTATGGTTCGATCCCGATGTGTTGCGGCTCAATTATGATGGCAGTGGCATCTATCTTGGCGAGTTTCAGGGCGACGACAAGATCTTGGTTGTTACCAAAAATGGGGATTATTCGGTTTGCACTTTCGACTTGAGCAATCATTTCCCTTCGAATTTGTTGAGGATTGAAAAATTTGACGAGCATAAAATCTGGACAGCAGCTCTTTATGATGCCGACCAAGGATTTGCTTATCTGAAACGTTTCACTTTCGAACCAACGGAAAAAACGCTCAATTTCATAGGAGAGAATCCCGAATCGAAACTTTTTTTGCTTACCGATACGGTTTATCCTCGCATTTTAGCTACTTTTGGAGGAAACGACTATTTTCGAGAACCATTGGAAATAGATGCCGAAGAATTTATCGGCGTAAAAAGCTATAAAGCCAAAGGCAAACGAATCTCGAATTTCCGAGTCGAAAAAGTCGAAGAACTTGAGCCAACCCGTTTCCCCGAGCCGACGCCTACAGAAGAAACATCCACTAATGTGGAAATAGAAGAAGACGAAAACAACGAAGCATCCCCATCGGATATATTGGATGAGATTACCGGTCAAATGAAACTTTTTGATGATTAATCAATGCGCACGAAACTTTGTTTTTTAGCTACAATCGTATGGTTTTATACCACTACCTCAATACATTCGCAAGAATGTCGAGGTTCACTTTCGTTAAAATCAACAAACGAAGCAACATTGTTCGGAATTGGCAAGTCATTTCTCACCGATACCTATCTCTCTCCTCTTGAATATGAAGGAATGTCATTTTCATTGCTTCGCGACCGTTTAAACGGAAGCAAACTTTTCAAGGGGAAATTGCTGATGCAACAACAGTTTCAATTGCAAATAGCTACCACAAAAAATCCCACCAAAACTGCGTCATCCTACTATGGAAACATTTACTACGGAATCAACGGTTTTTATCCGTTGGTCCGAAACGACAAATTCAGATTTTTTGCGGGTGGAGGCGCTACGGGTGAATTAGGCGGAATCTACAACGAACGCAATTCCAATAATCCTGGATCACTCAAAGTTTCGGTCAATCTTGATGCAGCTGCAATGGCGATGTATCGCCTGAAGAATGTTACTTTTCGGTGGCAATTATCTACACCATTTTTAGGAATGTTTTTTTCTCCCGAATACGGTCATTCCTATTATGAGATATTTTCTCTTGGCAATGACAAGGGAACCGTTCACTTGGGATCGTTTCATGATCAGCTTGCATTGCGCAACTATTTTACCGTCGATTTTCCGGTCGGAAAGTTCACTGTTCGTACAGGCTATTTGGGGAATTATTATAGAACGGATATTAACGAATTGACAACTAAAATATTATCACACCAATTCGTTATAGGGCTGGCTAATGAATCGCTGAATTTTGGCGGTAGCAAAATTAAAGAAAATCGGCATTGGTTGAAAAGTGTCTATTATGACGAATAGATGCCTTGAATTGTAGAAATAATGAAATATAATTTTGATGAACTGATCGATCGACGCAACACGGCAAGTGTGAAAGTGGATGCCCTCGAGAATTTATTCGGCAATGCCAATCTGATTCCACTTTGGGTTGCCGATATGGATTTTTTGTCGCCGCCTTGCATTACAGAAGCTTTAAAAAAGAGGGTAGAGCATGGCGTTTTCGGTTATACGTATGCAACCGATGAATACTATCAATCGATTATTGGATGGCTTGCCGGACGACATCGCTGGGACGTGCAAAAAGATTGGATTACTTTTGTACCCGGAGTGGTCAAGGGTTTTGCTTTTGCCATTGACAAATTTACCCAAGAAGGAGACAAAATCATCATTCAACCGCCTGTATATCATCCATTCAGATTGGTTAGCAAAGGATTGGACAGACAAATCGTCAACAATCCGCTGCTTTTGCAAGACGGAAAGTATTACATCGATTTCGAAGGACTTGAAAAGTTGGTTTCCGAAAACGATTGTAAAATGCTGATTTTGTCGAATCCTCACAATCCCGGTGGAAGAATGTGGACTTTCGACGAATTAACTAAACTGGCAGATATTTGTTACGAGAATCATGTTCTTGTGATATCGGATGAAATTCACGCCGATTTGGCGTTGTGGAATAATCGACATATTCCTTTTGCCTCGGTTTCGCCCAAAGCTGCTCAAAACTGCATCACGCTGATGGCTCCAAGCAAAACCTTTAATATCGCCGGTATTGTCAGTTCATTTGCAGTGATCGAAAATGAGCATATTCGGAAAAAATATTTGAGTTATCTCGAACCCCGAGAACTCAATCAGGGAACCATTTTTGCATACACCGCAACTCAGGCTGCATACGATGGCGGCGAAGAGTGGTTGAACGAAATGTTGCAATACATCGAAGCCAACATCCTGTATGTTTCCAATTTTATGCACGAAAATATTCCGGCAATAAAAGTTTTAAAGCCGGATGCCTCATTTTTGGTATGGCTCGATTGTCGCGATTTGCACCTTTCGCAAAGCGAACTCGAAAAACTGTTTATCGAAAAAGCTCATTTGGCACTCAATAGTGGAACATTGTTTGGATCCGAAGGCGAAGGGTTTATGAGAATGAACGTAGGAACTGCACGTTCGGTCATCATAAAAGCCCTGAATAATTTAAAAAAAGCTGTAAATGGATAAACATGTAGCAAAAGATTTTGTTATTTTGTATTTGAACAGATAATTCAATAATTGAAAATTAATAGAAGAATGAAAATCGACACAAACAAATACGTCGTATTATCCTACGATTTAAATGTAGGGGAAGAAGGTGAAGAACTCGAATTGATGGAACGTGCCACAGCGGAAAAACCGCTCGAATTTATTTTCGGGACTAATTCGATGCTTCCGGCCTTCGAAAAAAACCTGGAAGGTTTGGATCAAGGCGATAATTTCCAATTCACACTCACTTCCGACGAAGCATACGGCGAGTATGACGAAAATAAAATCATAGAATTGCCTAAAAATATTTTTCAAATCGATGGAAAAATCGATGAAGAAATACTTTTTGAGGGAAATACGGTGCCGATGATGGATTCGGAAGGAAATCGGCTTACGGGGTCCATCGTGAGCATAGGTGATGATATTGTCGTGATGGACTTCAATCATCCTCTGGCTGGAGAAACCATGCATTTCAAGGGAACGGTTTTGAACGTGCGTGATGCTTCGGCAGAAGAAATTGCCGCTCTGTTTTCGGCCGGTAGTTGTTCCTGCGGATCCGATAGTTGCGGATGCGGTGGCGAATCTGAAGGATGCGGATGCGGCTCATCAGGCTGTAACTGCTAAACAAATAATTGAAAACAGGTATGATAAAGGCAAAGAGAATTCTTTGCCTTTATGTGCATACGGCTAACAACAGCTCGACAGATGAATACATTCGGAAATTTATTTAGGTTAACATCATTTGGTGAATCGCACGGCGAAGCCGTTGGCGGGATCCTTGACGGGTGTCCTGCCGGTCTCGAACTTGATATGGATTTTATCCAAAACGAGCTCGATAGGCGCAAACCGGGTCAGTCGCGTATCACAACTCCACGAAAGGAATCGGATACGGTTGTTTTTCTTTCGGGAATTTTCGAGGGGAAAACCACCGGAACGCCCATCGCTTTTATGGTGAAAAACGAAAATCAACATTCGTCGGATTACGACAATCTGAAAGATGTGTTTCGGCCTTCTCATGCCGATTTCACTTATTTTTCGAAATATGGTATTCGGGACTATCGCGGAGGAGGACGCTCTTCGGCACGCGAAACTATTGCTCGCGTTGTGGGTGGGGCTATTGCCAAACTTTTTCTCAAAAAACTAGATATCGATATCAAGGCTTATACATCACAAGTTGGGCACATTGCTCTCGAAAAAGATTATACGCGATATGATCTTTCGAAAATCGAGGATACGGCGGTGCGATGCCCCGATCCTGAAAAAGCCGAAGAGATGATTGCACTGATCAATGAAGTGAAATCGAAAGGCGACACCATCGGAGGCATCATTACATGCGTGGTGAAAGGCACTCCCGTGGGATTGGGAGAACCCGTTTTCGGGAAACTCCATGCAGCGCTTGGATCCGCCATGCTCAGTATAAATGCAGTGAAAGGATTTGAATACGGAATGGGATTCGATGTCAATCATCGTGGTTCGGAAGTTAACGATTCTTTTTTCAACGATCACGGCACAATTAGCACACGTACGAACAATTCGGGCGGCATTCAAGCCGGGATATCCAACGGTCAGGATATTTATTTTCGGGTTGCGTTCAAACCGGTTTCAACCATCCTGATGCAACAAAACACGGTAGATATTCGTGGAAACGAAACCGTTGTCAAAGCCCGGGGACGTCATGATGCATGCGTTTTGCCACGCGCCGTTCCCATTGTAGAGGCTATGGCGGCGTTGGTTATTATGGATTATTATTTACTGGCAAATGCACGAAAAACGCTTTGAATGGCGAAAAAATTATTCTTCTCCGGCTTTTTCCTGCAGGTAACGCAGCAGCGTTTCGCTTTTTTCTTTTTCCATCTTCAAGCGTTCTCTTTCGAGCAAAAGTGACGACAGTTCGCAGGATTGACTGATGGCTTCTTTTTCGTTTTTCGACAACGAAAAAGAAATCGTTTTACGACCAATACATTGAATCGTGATCGGTTCGTTTTTATATACCGAAATAAAATTCGATACTCCATTTTCATCCTTACCTGTATATTTCACAATTTCATATCGCCCTTCGATTGTGTTGAAAGAATAATTCAGGCCGTCAGAAGTTACCGGCAGTGTTTCTGCATAAATTCCATCCGATAGCGAAGCCCTAACTTGTCGATGTCCAATATTTTGTCCTACAACAATACTTTCGAGATAAATCTTTCCATCTTCCGAAACACCCGATCGTAAAGTGTTTCGGGTAAACAATTGCGTTGAAGGCGTTAATTTGGGAATGTAATTGCCTATTTCCTGATATTGTGGATCTTTTTGGAGTGAAAATGCGAGCATCGCTTTCTCGATGGCTGCATTGGTAACCTGCAGCATCGAATCGCAATAAGCGATATTTCGTTGATTTTCTGATGTACGAATTTGTTGCATCAGCATGTGTCCTTCTTTAATTTCATCGAAAGCTTTAGGAAATTTTATTTTTATGCTGTCAATCTGCAATTTAGCCGATTCGTAATTTCCTGATTGATAAAATTCGCGTGCGGCCGAAAGATATGATTTTGCATCTTTTTGTTTTGACGAACATGAGCTACAAAAAAGCAGCGCAATAATCGGGTAAAAAATATAAATTGTTTTGTTCATTGTTTATAAACCCCTATATTTATCTCGTGTATTTCTTGCAAACTTACAAAATATCTTCCTCTCGAAGTCGGAAATAAAGCTCATTTTGCGTATTTTTGTACTTCAAACAGAAATTCAACCGTTTATGGATATGTCTCCCGAAGAGATACGATCACACATCGATAAGGACATTTTCAGATTGATAGCGCAGATTGCCGACGAAATGCGGCTGGAGTGTTATGTGATAGGAGGCTATGTGCGAGATATTTTTCTGTATCGCACTTCAAAAGATATTGATTTTGTGGTTGTTGGAAGTGGTATAATGCTTGCTGAAGCTGTTGCCCAAAAACTCGGAAAACGAAGTAAACTATCAGTTTTTAAAAATTTTGGCACGGCTCAGGTTAAATACAAAGATTTCGAATTGGAATTTGTCGGTGCGCGAAAAGAATCTTACACTCATGATTCTCGAAAACCCGTTGTAGAAAATGGTACTCTTGAAGATGATTTGAAGCGCCGCGATTTCACCATCAACACATTGGCAATTTGCCTAAACGGCAATAGGTTTGGAGAACTATTGGACTATTTTGATGGTTTAAGCGATATTGAGAATCTGATTATCCGCACGCCTCTCGATCCAGACATCACCTTCAGCGACGATCCATTGCGCATGATGCGTGCCATCCGATTCGCATCGCAATTGGGGTTCGATATTTATCCGGATACATTCGATGCCATCACGAAAAATAAAGACCGAATCTCGATTATTTCCAGCGAACGCATTGCAGAAGAGCTCAATAAAATTATGCTTTCACCAAAACCGTCCATAGGTTTTGTTCTACTCGAAAAGACGGGGTTGCTCGATATAATTTTTCCGGAACTAACGGCTCTAAAAGGTGCAGAAACACGTGATGGAGTAGGGCATAAAGACAATTTTTATCACACTCTCGCTGTTCTCGACAATATTTCTCTCCTCAGCGACAATTTGTGGCTACGATGGGCGGCTTTGCTGCATGATATCGGCAAACCGGCGACAAAACGATGGGATAACAAATCGGGTTGGACCTTTCATAACCACAATTACGTGGGTGAAAAAATGATTCCGAAAATTTTTCGAAGACTCAAGCTTCCGTTGAATGAAAAAATGAAATATGTACAGAAAATGGTTTCGATGCACATGCGTCCCATGCAACTTGTAGAAGAAGAAGTTACCGATTCGGCAATTCGCCGACTGCTTTTTGACGCCGGCGACGATATCGACGATTTAATGACATTGTGTGAAGCCGACATTACTTCGAAAAATCCCGAAAAGGTGAAAAGATTTACGGAAAATTTCAAACTAGTTCGTCGTAAACTTAAAGAAATTGAAGAAAAGGATCGAATCCGAAATTTTCAGCCTCCTGTGGACGGAAATGAAATCATGCGGGTTTTCGGACTTGGTGAATGTCGTGAAGTAGGAGTGCTGAAAACTGCCATCAAAGATGCGATTCTCGACGGAAAAATTCCTAACGAACACGATGCGGCTTTCGATTTCATGGTCGAAAAGGCACGCGAAATGGGATTGCAACCTATTATTACTTAACAAAATTGAATAACAAAATGAATGAATCACAACAATGATCGAAGTTAGTGCTACCTTTTGGATCGGTTTTCTCATTCTCGTCCTGTTCCTATTAAGTTTAGACATGTTCGTCTTTCACAAAAAAGGCGAGAGGGTGAAAGTGAAGAAAGCCTTGTGGCTTAGTTTGTTTTGGATATCGCTCGCCTTGATATTTAATGTCGGCATCTATTTTGTTTTCGGAAAAGAAAGCGCGATCGAGTTTTTTACGGCATATCTGATTGAGGAGTCGCTGAGCATCGATAACCTTTTTGTTTTCATCATTATTTTTGCCACATTCAAAATCGATTTGCGATATCAGCACGATGTGCTGTTCTGGGGAATATTGGGAGCCATTTTCTTCAGAGCGATATTCATATTTGCAGGAGTGGCATTGATCGAAAGGTTCGGTTGGATCATGTACATTTTTGGCGCATTTCTGGCATTCACCGGACTAAAAATGGCCATCGATCTCGTACGTGAAAAGGAGGGAAAGCAAATCGAAAAGGTCGATATCTCAAAAAATAAAATTATCCGGTTTTTCATGAAAATTATTCCTACCACCGACGATATTTCCGAAGTCAAATTCTTTAAAAAAATCGACGGAAAACTGGTTGCCACCCCTTTTTTCATCGCCTTGCTGGTAATTGAAATGACCGATATCATCTTTGCTGTCGATTCCATTCCGGCAGTTTTGTCCGTATCAACGAATACCTTTATCGTTTATACTTCCAACATCTTTGCCATTCTCGGACTTCGGTCGTTTTATTTTGCCCTTCGGGGAATCATGGATATTTTTTATTATCTTAAATATACCTTGAGCATTATTCTGATCTTTATTGGCGCCAAAATGATTCTCAATCACTACAGCGAAATCGTCAGAAGTGATTTTCATATCTCCAATGCCACGTCGTTGATTGTCATCTCCTCTCTTCTTGCGATATCGATTGTAGCTTCGATTCTTCGAAGCAAGCATTTGAAAAACAAAACTCATCGATGACGCTGATGCGGAAGTAATGATGAATTGAAAATCTGCCTTCGAATATTTTTGTTTAGATAGGGTTTTCGTGCAATATTTTTAGTTACTTTGCATAATGTTGAGTGAAATAGATTTCTTCCAATAAAACTCAATGGAAGAAAGAATCAATAAAATTCATGAGCAAGAAACAACGTATCAGCAAATCCAGATTCCTGAATGCCAAACTCACGTCCACCATCAGTATTACGTTGGTGCTTGTTTTGTTGGGTTTTACCATTCTGATTTTGTTTGTGGGTAGAGGCTTGTCTAATTATGTCAAAGAAAAAATGAGCATAAACGTAATGCTTTCCGAAGACATTTCCGATGCTCAAATTAACAACTTACGAAAGCAATTGGATGGGATGCCTTTTGTTAAATCTTCCAGGTTTATCAGTAAAGAAGAGGCTAAGGAACAATTGATTAAAGATCTGGGAGAAGATCCCGAAGAATTGCTTGGATACAATCCTGCTCAAGATTGCATCGAAATTTTTCTTAATTCGGAATATGCCAATAGTGACAGTTTACAGATAATCAGCAAAAAACTCAAAGCTACAACCAACATTTCCGATTTGCTGTATCAACAAGACGTTATCGATTTAATCAATAACAACCTTTCGAAAATAACGACCATCTTGTTAATTCTTTCGGCTATCCTGCTCTTTATTTCTATTGCTCTGATAAGGAATACAATACGCTTGAGCATATATTCCAAACGATTTATTATCAACACGATGAAACTCGTTGGAGCTACAGATGGGTTTATTCGCAAACCATTCGTTCGCAGTAATGCTTTGATGGGAATTTTTTCCGGACTTTTAGCGAATGCCATAATTTTTGCCGGTTTATATTATTTCAATAAAGAATTTGGTTCGCTTAGTTCGATACTTAATTGGACGGATTTGTCGATCGTTTTCGGCATCGTTATTGCATTGGGTATTATCATTACATCCACAGCAGCCATTTTTGCCGTAAACAGATATTTAAAAATGAATACTGATAATTTGTTTTACATTTAGATATTGAAAAAATAGACAATTTGAAATTTAAAAATAAAATATATGTCAAGCAATAATTTTGCATTGGGCAAAAAAAATCTTATTATCATCGGCATCGCCGCAGTTATCATCTTGATAGGATTTATCCTGATGTCGGGTCCCGGCACAACGGTTGAAGAGGGCTTCAACCCCGATATATTCAGTCCAAGACGGATTAAGGTTGCACCCATTGTTTGCATGATAGGATTTGTCCTCATGATTTTCGGTATCCTGATACCCTCAAAAAACAAAAAAGAAACAAACGATAGCAATCAAAATCGTTGACTCCCAATTTATAAGTGTCTAAATGAATTTTATCGAAGCTATAGTGATTGCCGTAGTCGAGGGGCTGACGGAATTTCTTCCTGTGTCTTCAACCGGACACATGATCATTACCCAAGCGTTATTGGGAATAGAGAGTACTCCTTTTGTAAAAGCCTTTACCGTTATCATTCAGTTTGGTGCGATACTTTCGGTTGTTGTTCTTTATTGGAAACGCTTTTTTCATCTCAACCAAATCCGAATTTTCGACGGTCAGGCGGTTAAGGGAATGAATATCGCTAAAAGATTAATAACATATACCAAACGATTTTTATTCAAATTCGATTTTTACTGGAAACTTCTCATTGCACTTGTTCCCGCCGGAATTATGGGATTGCTGTTCGGAGATCAGATTGATGCACTCCTCGAGAATGTATTCGTCGTGGCTCTGATGCTTGTGTTGGGCGGCATTGTCATGCTTTTTGTCGATAAATGGTTCAGCAAAACCGACGATAACCAAGACATGTCATGGAAACGAGCACTGAAAATAGGTCTTTTCCAATGTATAGCGATGATTCCCGGAGTTTCCCGATCAATGGCAACAATTGTTGGAGGAATGGCTACCAAACTTAACCGAAAAAATGCAGCGGAATTTTCTTTCTTTCTGGCCGTTCCTACTATGGCTGCCGCAACCGGATATACACTGTACAAAATGATGAAAGATCCCTTGAATGCTATCTTTCTTGGTAATAATTTGATGATGTTGATTGTTGGTAATATTATTGCTTTTATCGTAGCACTTGTTGCCATCAAATTTTTTATCGATTTTCTCACGAAACATGGCTTTAAGGCTTTTGGATATTATCGAATAATTGTAGGCGGTTTATTGTTGATTTTACTTGGAACCGGAATTGTTCAAAATACAATCTGATGGATTTTATAGAAGGCGAAGTTTTGTATATCGACAAACCGTTGCATTGGAGTTCGTTTCGAGTGGTGCGCGTTGTGCGGGCAAAGCTCTGCAGTAGATTAAAAATTAAAAAGCTGAAAGTCGGACATGCCGGAACGCTTGATCCACTGGCAACCGGAGTGATGCTCGTTTGCACCGGGAAAAAGACAAAAGAAATAGATTCTCTTCAGGCTCAAACCAAAGAATATGTTGCTACTATTCGATTAGGAGCAACTACTCCGTCGTTTGACCTTGAAACAGAAATAGATGCCATTTTCCCGACTGATCATGTGACGCGAGAAAAAGTAGAGCGGGCACTGATAAAATTTACCGGAAATATTGAACAAATTCCTCCATCATTTTCGGCGTGCAAAGTCGATGGCAAAAGAGCTTACGAGTTTGCGAGAAAAAACGAAACTATTGAACTAAAACCCAAGTTATTGGTTATAGACAAGATAGAGTTGTTGAGTTGCAATTTACCCAATATAACGATTCGGGTAGTTTGCAGCAAAGGAACTTATATCAGGGCATTAGCAAGAGATATTGGCATCGAACTTCAATCCGGTGCCCATCTTACGTCATTGATCAGAACAAGAGTTGGAAATATCACTCTTGACGAATGCTTAAAGATGGATGAATTGGATGATTTTTTTGACAGAAATATTCACTGACAAATTAATAAAGCGAAAACATAAACAATAATGAAACTTTCTCAGTTTAAATTTAATCTTCCCGAGGAACTTATTGCCAAATATCCGGCAAAGTATCGTGACGAATCCCGATTGATGGTGCTTCATAAGCGTTCGGGAGAAATCGAACATCGCATTTTCAAAGAAATTCTGGAATATTTCAAAGAGAAAGACTTTTTTATCTTCAACGACACAAAGGTTTTTCCGGCTCGATTGTTTGGTAATAAGGAAAAAACCGGTGCTCAAATCGAAGTTTTCCTGTTGCGCGAATTAAATCCAAACCAACATCTATGGGATGTATTGGTAAATCCGGCACGCAAGATCAGAATCGGCAATAAACTTTATTTTGGTGAAAATGAAGAACTCGTGGCCGAAGTTATCGATAATACTACTTCACGAGGCAGAACGTTAAGATTCTTATACGATGGCCCTCACGAAGAATTCAAAAAACTGCTTTTTTCGATTGGCGAGATGCCTATTCCCGAATACATGGGCCGACACGCTGATTCTGACGACGAGTTGAGATATCAGAATATCTTTGCTGTCAACGAAGGTGCCGTAGTTGCTCCGGCTGCCGGCCTTCATTTTAGCCGTGAGCTGATGAAGCGGATGGAAATAAAAGGCATCGATTATGGCTTTTTGACTTTGCATAACGGATTGGGAGCTTATCGCGACATTGACGTCGAAGATTTGACCAAGCATAAAATAGATTCGGAACAATTCAGCATATCGGAGGAACTTTGCGAGCGCGTCAATAAGGCTTTCGACGAAGGGCGCAATATTTGTGCCGTAGGCACATCGGTACTACGTGCTCTTGAAACTACCGTTACTCCCTCAGGACATTTAAAACCCAAAGAGGGATGGACCAACAAGTTTATATTTCCACCTTACGAATTTGTCTTAACCAAATCGCTTGTAACCAATTTTCACATGCCATATTCAACATTGCTAATGATGACAACGGCTTTTGGGGGATATGACCTGGTGATGAATGCTTATCAGGTGGCCATTGACGAAAAATATCGTTTTGGCGCCTACGGTGATGCTATGCTGATAATCGATTAAATTGAGCATTCATGCTAAGACTGTTTCTCGGCTTTGGTTCAAATTTAGGATTTAAACAAGAGAATATACTGAATGCATACTCTGAAATAGAAAAACGGATCGGGAAAATTATTTCCCGATCTGCTTTTTATATTACGAATCCGCAAGGATTCGAATCGGCAAATTATTTCTTAAATTCGGCTTGCGAAGTGGAATGTAGTATGGACGTGTATTCAGCATTCGTAGAGACGCAACTTATAGAAAAACTGATTGGTAGAACTTCCAAAAGCAATAATGGAATGTATTCCGATCGCATTATTGATATCGACATATTGCTTGCCGATGATCTTGTAATCGATACTCCCGAATTAACTATTCCTCATCCACTTCTGCATACGCGAAAATTTGTTTTGGAGCCATTAGCCGAAATTGCTCCCGATTACATTCACCCAATTCTGCATAAAACTATTCTCCAACTTTTGAACGAACTTAATATACAATGTAAAATGTAAAGTTTCACCACGTTGTTGATGTTTTTTTCTTATCGTTTCGTTTCGCTACGCTTCACTTCACAATGAGAAAAAAGAACATCCAAATGAAAACTTGATTAATTTTGAAAATTAAAGAAAGTTCTTTGCCAAATTTTCAATTAGCCCAACTCTTTCATATTTTCCCCACTACCATCAGTAAGTAGAAAAATAGGGAAACGTGTGAAGATAAAAATAGTGAAAATACAAAAGATTTTATGAATCGGCGTTTGAAATTTTTCCCTTTCGAAATCACCCGTGTTTTGACAGATAACGGACGGAATTTACGAATCGGCTTATTAAATCCAAGAAAAGAGAGCTCTGTCAAAAAAACTCTAAGCCGGAAAACTGTTTAAAGGGAATGGACGCTACTTCGTATGTCTTGTAGTTGATCTCTACTTTTTCCCATCGTTGATGTTGAACCGGTACTCTTTCCCGCTTGAAGAGGTTACGATCGTATCTTCGGTTGCCAACCCTTTTAGTTCCCGAAGCAGCGTATCCGGAGCCGCTACCCTGTTCCCCGGTATGCTTTCCGATGTCGATCGTAAATGCTCGTGAACGTCTTCTGCTACTTCTCCTTCGCAAAAGAATATCTCAAACCACGTCCTGAAAAGTTCTCCGTGCCGGTATCCCGAAGTGTCCCTTTTCCCCGGTTGTCGGTCTATGTGTTGCAATAAACCGCAGTTGTTAAATTCTTCGTGAACGAAAGAAATTCCTGCAAATGAGCTCACGGATTGCGAAACTTTTTGTAATTTCATCTTCTGTAAGATTTACTTTTTTATTTTTCACTCATAACAATAGTTCGGTATTTTTTCAGAAAGGTTACTCATAACTAATTGATTATTAGTACTGAATTCGCCTTACAAAATAAAGAATATAATCATCTGATTAACAGAATATTACGTAAAATTTACCGAACTATTGTCATAAAGACAGGTGAAATCTTACACTTGGCAAAGCGTTTGGTAATTTGTTTTTTATCAACGCTTTGCTCTTTTAAATTAAAACCTGTAGTTTTTAAGCAAAATCCCTGCATTTTTTAAAATAAAATTTTATGTGTGCAATCGAATAAAAGTCCGAGTTTCCATAAACAACCTTGTGAAACTTGACAGACAATGTCTAATGGGAAAGAAATGAAAGATAGGAAACTTGGAGAATGAATGCGCCATCCGGAATTCATGAGGCAACCTCAATTCTGATTACTCACGGTATTTCACGTAGAACCATTTTTTTACCAATTAAGATTTCTTAAAAAATATTCCTTGTCAAAATGAAGAAAGGAAAATATATTTGCCGGCGTTATTCACAGTTGATCACACATGAAAAGGTTAGTCTTTATATTTCTTTTTATCAAGAGAAGGTTGGCCACATTCGCCAAGGCCGGTCATGTTGAAATTTCCGGTTTTAAATCGAAGATGGAAATTATAAAAGATTTCGTTTCAAGGTTTTATCTTAAGCTTCAGAGAAATTACCAAGGTGACCATTCTATGGTAATGTACGATGGATGAAGAACGTCTGTTGACATTTCTTTCCAAAAAATTATTCTTCTCTTCTCATTTAAAATTCAGAAAAAACTGAGTGATGATGACCATGCATTCGTGAAGAACGATCGGTATCGTTATCACTAGAATGGAGAAATTGATATGGGATTTGTTAGTTTTAGAAGCTATGCTCATTCTAAAGCGCTAGGAGTGAATCATAACAAATAAAATAAGACAATTGTACCATCATTTTAAAAAAATTTGGAGGAATTTTTATGTCAGTACGAGAGAAACTTATTCATTTGCAAGTTTTTGTTTTGCTGTGTCTCTTAGTATTCAATGCAGCACAAGTTTTTGCCGCGGAGAGAGTAACATTGTATACCCCTTTCACAAAAATTTCGGTTTCGCCCGGAGAAGCCATTGAATATTCTATCGACGTAATTAACGAGAGCGATGAGATATTCGATGGAGACATCAGAGTAACGGGTATTCCCCGCTCGTGGACTTACAGTTTAAAAGGAGGAGCCTATACGGTTAGCAGAGTTGCTGTGCTTCCGGATGAGAAAAAGACCCTATCGTTGCGAGTAGAAGTTCCTTTTCAAGTCAACAAAGGGGCCTATACTTTTCGGGTAATAGCCGGTGATTCGGCGTCATTAGCACTTACGGTTAATGTAACCGAGATGGGATCGAGCGATACGGAATTTACAGCTGATCAGCCTAACATGCAGGGAAATGCCAACGCAACTTTTACCTATAGAGCAACCTTGAAAAATGGAACCGCTGATAAGCAACTCTATGCCTTAATGGGTTATGCACCTCGAGGATGGACCGTTACCTTTAAAGCAGATTACAATGCAGTTACTTCGGTAGAAATAGAACCTAATAGCACTAAAGAGATTACAATAGAAGTTAAACCTCCCAAGGAAGTAAATGCAGGCACCTATAAAATTCCGGTGAGAGCTGTCACGGGTTCCACTTCCGCATCGATGGAACTGGAAGCCGTTGTTACCGGCAATTATGAAATATCGTTGACCACTTCTACAGGCCTGCTTAGTGCAAAACTAACTGCAGGGAAGAAAGAAAAAATTCAATTGGTAGTTCGTAACGCCGGCTCCGCCGACCTGACCGATATCGAGATGAAATCAACTGCACCTTCCAAATGGCAAATAACCTTTGAACCATCAAAAATTGACAAACTAACTGCTGGTAGTCAAACTACCGTTTCTGCTACCATCCAGGCCGACAAGAAAGCCATTCCGGGCGATTATGTCATCGAAATGGAAGCCAGAACGCCGGAAGCAAATTCCCAAATTTCTTTTCGGGTTATGGTAAAAACATCGATGATTTGGGGATGGGTAGGATTATTGGTAATTTTAGCAGCATTAGGCGGGGTTGTTTATCTGTTTCGCAAATACGGGAGGAGATAGATTATGGCCGAAACAATCATCGAATTGGTTAACCTGACCAAAAAATATCGATCGTTTACAGCGGTCGATCACATCGATTTGACGGTTGAAAAAGGAGAAATATTTGGTCTATTAGGCCCTAATGGTGCGGGCAAATCGACAACCATTCTGATGATGCTCGGATTGACCGAACCTACCGAAGGATGGGCCCGAGTATGCGGCATTAATCCTTCACGCAATCCCATCGATGTTAAAAGACGTGTAGGATATCTGCCGGAAGATGTAGGTTTTTATGACGATCGTACCGGATTGGAGAATTTGGTTTATACGGCCATGTTGAACTGTATTCCTGAAACAGAAGCTGCCGAAAAAGCGAAAGTTTTACTTCAACGGGTAGGTTTGGAAAATGTAGACGGCAAGAAAACCGGTAAGTACTCGAAAGGCATGCGTCAACGACTGGGATTGGCCGATGTGTTGATTAAAAATCCCGAAGTCATTATTTTGGATGAGCCAACGTCCGGTATCGATCCTCAGGGGGTCAGGTCTTTTCTCGATTTGATTCTCGAATTGCGTGATGAACACGGACTAACTGTATTATTTTCATCGCATAACTTGCATCAGGTAGAACAGGTTTGTGATCGGATCGGCATTTTTGTCGAAGGAAAAATACGAGCTTTGGGCAATATCCCCGCTCTTTCCCAACAGTTGTTTGGCACTGCCGATCATGGATTAGAAGACATCTATAATTCTTTTTTTGAAGGAGGAACGGAACATCATGAATAAGAAATTACAAGAGAATTTTCGCAATAGAAGGCCGTTTCAGGATGCCGTAACTGAACGTTCGTCAGAATCTTCCAATAAAACCAAAATCAAACATCCTTTTTGGGTTATGGTGGGCAAGGAGATTTCGGATCAAGTACGTAGTTGGCGATTTATCATCATGGGTGTTCTCATAGCCCTGACCTGTTTGGGGTCGTTATACACGGCACTCGCTCAGTTCAGCAAACAATCGGGCAGTGCTGAAGATGCTTTCTTTTTCCTGAATCTATTCACCCTATCCGATGGCACCTTACCCCCGTTTACGGTTTTTATTAGTTTCTTGGGGCCGTTGTTAGGGATAAGTCTCGGTTTCGATGCCATTAATTCGGAACAAAACCGGGGTACACTAAGTCGGCTATTGAGCCAACCTATCTATCGCGATTATGTCATCAATGCCAAATTTGTTGCCGATCTCATCGTGATCAGTTCCTTGTTTTTGACCTTGGGGCTGTTGGTGCTTGGATCGGGATTGATTGCCTTGGGAATTCCTCCTACGGGAGATGAATTGGCACGACTTATTTTTTTTATCCTGGTTAGTATCATTTACGTAGCTTTCTGGCTGAATTTATCCATTTTGTTTTCGGTGGTGTTTCGACAGGCAGCAACCTCGGCCTTATCGGGTATTGCCATTTGGCTTTTCTTCAGCATTTTTTACAACATGATCGTCGATTTGCTGGCTAAAGCGATGGCACCTAAAGGTATGTTGACAGAAGGGCAGGTGGTAGAGTTTCAGAATTTTGTGCTGGGATTGATGCGGTTTAATCCGAGTCAGCTGTTCAGTGAAGCCACCATCACGCTGCTCATGCCATCGGTACGAAGTTTGGGAGCATTAACGATGGAGCAGATCGAAGGAGCTCTTCCCACGCCGCTTCCTATCGGTCAGAGCTTGCTAATGGTATGGCCACAAGTTACGGGATTAGTTGCTGGCTCCATTTTGCTTTTTGGATTAGGGTATTATTTATTTATGCGGCGCGAAGTAAGGTCGAGATAGTGATGTTTTGAGAGGTTGGAGGTTGGGGATTGGGAGAATGACAAGATTTTTCGCCTGTGCGGAGTTGGGAATAGGATCAGGGCTTGAAATATCGGATTAAATTGACGATGAGCGTAAGAACGATGCTGATCACAATCATCGATGTGATGGGGATGTAAATGCAGGTATTTTCTTTTTTCGATGCGAATATCCCCAGGTAAGTGGCTAAACCAGTCAAAAATCGATGGCGTCAGGTACAGTGGAATGTAGTATGGATGTATATTCAGCATTCTTAGAGACGCAATTTATAGAAAAACTGATTGGCAGAACTTCCAAAAGCAATAATGGAATATATTCCGATCGCATTATCGATATCGACATATTGCTTGCCGATGATCTTGTAATCGATACTCCCGAATTAACTATTCCTCATCCACTTCTGCATACGCGAAGATTTGTTTTGGAGCCATTAGCCGAAATTGCTCCCGATTACATTCACCCAATTCTGCATAAAACTATTCTCCAACTTTTGAACGAGCTTAATATACAATGTAAAACATAATTCTTTATTCGAGATTCTTTGTTGTTTTGCATACCGCAACTGAAAATGAATTCGATTGATAAATTCGAAAAAAAGTTGCATTTTTGTATTCGTATTCAAATTTATAGAATATGTCATTATTTGGAACGAATTACAAATTTCACACCGGATACGCATTGAGTGGTGGAGGAGCAAAAGGATTTGCTCATTTAGGTGCGTTGAACGTTCTCGAATCGAAAGGATTAAAACCACATGTAATTGCCGGAACGAGTGCCGGTGCTTTGGCCGGAGTATTTTATGCAGACGGCTTTCACCCCGATGAAATAGCCGATCTTTTTACAGGTAAAGAGTTTCGCGAATTTATAGGTTTTTCTATGCCCAAACAGGGTTTTTTCAAGACCTCGGGGCTATTTCATTTTTTAAAGAAAAATTTAAGAGCCAGAACCTTCGAAGATCTCCAAATTCCGTTTATAAGCGTTGTCACAGATTGGAAGCGTGCCCGCACGGTGAGTTTTTATCAAGGCAATCAATTGATTGAGGCAGTTATTGCTTCTTGCTCAATTCCGGTATTTTTTCAGCCACAATATATCGATGGAATTCCATATGTTGATGGCGGACTATTCAAAAATCTTCCGGTGTCGGTGATCAGAGAACAATGCAAATATGTAATAGCCATCAACGTCAATTCTTTAATGCCTTATTGCGAAGATGCCGGAATAAAAAAAATGGTGGAACGAACATTCAACTTGATGTCAAACTCAAATACATTGATCGATAAAAAATTGTGCGATATTTTGATCGAAATGGAAGGGCTCGACAAATTTACAATATTCGATATCAATAATTTAAAGGAAATTAAAAAAATCGGCTATGAAACGGCGTCATCAAAAATGGATGAGCCCAAAAGCAAACATATTATCCGTCGTTGTCTTCGTCATAAAGAATTGGAATCGAAAATAAATCGATGGATAAATCAAACCTCACCATTATGAAAAAAAAAATCTTTGTATATCAAATCTTTACACGTCTTTTTGGAAATAAAATAAACACGAACCTAAAAAACGGAGAGATTTGGGAAAATGGTTCGGGAAAATTCAACGACATCAGTGATAATGTATTGAAAAAACTTTCCGATTTCGGATATACACATATTTGGTATATAGGAGTTTTAGCACATTCCACGGCCACTAATTACGAAAAATACGGCATTCCGCATCAATATCCCGAAATTGTGAAAGGCAAAGCCGGTTCACCCTACGCCGTAAGAGATTATTATGATGTAGGTCCCGACTTATCGGTAGATATCGATAAAAGGCTCGATGAATTTGATAGTTTAATAAATCGGACGCATAAAGCCGGCCTAAAAGTTATTATCGATTTCGTTCCGAATCATTTGGCAAGAAATTATCAATCAATCGCAAAACCACCCTCAATTGCCGATTTTGGTGCTGACGACGATAAAAGTTTGGCATTTCATCCCCAAAACAATTTTTATTATATCCCCGATCAAGCCTTAGATCTTAGCCGGATTAAGAGAAAAAATCAACGGATCACTTATACCGAATTTCCCGCAAAAGCTACCGGAAACGATTGTTTTACAAATTCGCCTTCGCTTTACGACTGGTATGAAACCGTGAAACTCAATTATGGCATCGATTACTTGAATGGACGAGCATCATATTTTTCTCCCATTCCCGATACTTGGATAAAGATGCGGGACGTGCTTTTGTTTTGGGCTTCGAGAAAAGTGGACGGATTCAGATGTGACATGGCCGAAATGGTACCGCTGCAATTTTGGAAATGGGTCATTCCTCAAATAAAATCCAAATATTTCAATATCATTTTTATTGCCGAGACCTATAATCCTTCGGAATATCGCAACTATTTGTCGGATAATATTTTCGACTACCTGTATGACAAAGTCGGACTGTACGATGTGCTTCGGGATGTTGCCTGTGGATATCGACCCGCATCCGATATCACTTTTGCCCTCAATCAAGTCGGAGATATTCAACATCACATGATCAATTTCATGGAAAATCATGATGAGCAACGCATCGCTTCCGATTACTTTTTGAAGGACGGCAAAAAAGGGAAAGCGGCCATGATTGTTACATCATGCATCAATGTGAATCCCGTAATGGTATATTTTGGTCAGGAATTGGGAGAACCCGGAATGGATGAAGAGGGTTTTAGCGGACGGAACGGACGTACAAGCATTTATGATTATTGGTCAATCGAAAAAATCAGAAGGTGGAACAATAATGGAAAGTGGAACAGCGAATTACTTACTGAAGAGGAAATCGAACTTCAATCTTTTTATAAAAAACTCGTAGTGTTATGTAATCAACAAAACGCTCTTTCGGAAGGTTTGTTCTACGATCTGATGTCGGCTAATTACGAAAATCAGGGTTTTAATTCGATGAAACAATATGCATTTGCGCGAAGCGACGGTAAAGATTTTTTGATTGTTGTGGCCAATTTTTCTGAGAAGGATGAAACAATTACAGTATATACGCCCGATGACGTATTTCGTTTTTTTGGATTTGACATTCCCGGAAATTGCCAAGCCATGCCCTTATTGGCCGACAATGAAGATAAATTTGTTTTCAACTACTTTTCACCATTCAAAGTGAGGCTTGCTGCCAACGATGGCGAAATCTATAAAATTTCTTTTTTGTAAACAGTTTCTTTTGAATT
The DNA here is from genome assembly GCF_004138125.1 of Seramator thermalis. GTDB lineage: Bacteria > Bacteroidota > Bacteroidia > Bacteroidales > Dysgonomonadaceae > Seramator > Seramator thermalis. The sequence goes on along the minus strand of NZ_RXHS01000001.1, from coordinate 88,589 downwards.
TACTTTTTGTACTTTTGCATGCGAAAACCATTTCATCCATAAAACAATCTCACTAAAGAGAAAATCTGTTTTTATCAATAACAAAGACATGCAAGAAAGACCATTTAAAATTTTTTCGGGAACCAAATCCCGCTATTTTGCCGAAAAAGTTTGCAACAGCTTAGGTTGTCCACTTGGAAACATGATCATCGAGCATTTTGCCGATGGTGAATTTGCAGTTTCTTACGAAGAATCGATTCGGGGAAAACAAGTTTTTCTTATTCAATCGACATTTCCTAATTCAGACAATTTGATGGAACTTTTGCTAATGATTGACGCCGCAAAGCGAGCTTCGGCAAAATCTATCGTGGCTGTCATCCCTTATTTTGGGTGGGCGCGTCAAGATCGTAAAGATAAGCCTCGTGTCAGCATAGGAGCAAAACTTATTGCCGATGTGCTTAGTGTTGCGGGAATCAGCCGATTGATTACAATGGATTTGCATGCCGATCAAATTCAGGGATTTTTTAATGTTCCGGTTGACCATCTCTATGCTTCAGGCGTGTTTTTAGAATATGTAAAGTCTCTCGACTTGGATAATTTGGTTATAGCCACGCCGGATGTAGGAGGAACCAAGCGAGCAAGTGCTTATGCCAAATTTTTGGGTTGCCCGATGGTGATTTGCTACAAACTCCGTAAAAAAGCCAACGAAATTTCGGATATGCAAGTGATTGGCGAGGTTGAAGGAATGGATATCCTTTTGGTGGATGATATAGTAGATACCGCCGGAACTATCACCAAAGCTGCAAATCTGATGATTGAAAAAGGTGCGCGTTCGGTGAGAGCAATAGCAAGTCACGCCGTGATGTCCGATCCGGCTTCCCTGCGTGTAGATCAATCCCAGTTGACAGAAATTATCTTTACCGACAGTATTCCATATTCGAAAAAATCGGAAAAAGTTAAGATTCTTTCGGTTGCAGATATGTTTGCCGAATCCATACAACGGGTATGCAACAACGAATCTATAAGCTCTTTATATGTAGTGTGAAAACTATTCGGATATTCCGTCATGAATAAATTATTCGGAATTTTCATCTTATTGCTGGCATCATTCATTCATGTTCATGCTCAAAAAATATCTTTCGACCGAGATGGTCTGCTAAAAATAGTTCAGTTTACGGATATACATTACGTTTATAATGATTCCAGAGCAGATACAACGCTGTTAAACATTGAGCGAATTCTTGATGCAGAAAATCCCGATCTAATCGTGTTTACCGGCGATATCGTGACGGGAAAACCCGTCAAGGAAGGGTGGGATGCAATTACTCGTTTTGCAATCGATCGAAAAATTCCATTTGCCGTAACATTAGGTAATCACGATGATGAGCAGGGCACGACTCGAACCGAACTCGAAAACTTGATCACTTCCTATCCTTATAACATAAATGTTGCGTCAAGCTCTTACGTGGATGGAGTATTAAATAACGTAATTCCCGTATATGGAAGCGACAATAATATGAAAATTAAAGCGTTACTCTACACTTTCGACTCGGGAGCATATTCTACGATACAAAAAGTCAACGGTTATGGCTGGATACGTCCCAATATTATTTCATGGTACAGACGGCAAAGCATCCATTATACTATCCAGAATAATTTCCAACCGCTGCCGGCTTTGGCTTTTTTCCATATTCCGCTTCCTGAATACAGATTGGCGTATGATGATGCCGAAAACAAACGAATAGGCGATAAAAACGAAAATGAATGTTCTCCTGCTTTAAACTCGGGGATGTTTTTGGCTATGAAAGAGATGGGAGACATCATGGGAACTTTTGTCGGACACGATCATGTAAATAATTATTTAGTAAACTATTTCGATATTGCTTTGGCGTATGGCCAATTTTCGGGATGGAAAACCACTTATGTTGCACCTGTAAACGGAGCAAGGATCATCGTTTTGAAAGAAAATAAAAGAGAATTCGATACCTGGATTCGAACCATTGATGGTAATATTCAATTTAAAGCTACTTATCCTGTAGATTTTATTCAATCTGCGAAAAAATAATTATTTGATAGTTCGAACGAAGAAGGTGCGTTGGGTCGGATAAACCTACACATGTTAAGTGTATCGGTCGTTTATTTTTCAAAAAACAAGTTGGTTACAAAAAATGGTGGTCTAAAGTAGAAAACAGGTCCGTCGGAGTCAACGCATTTTCTACATTTCTGACGGGGCAATTTTGTTGCCGAATCGATGAATTTTTACTTCAAGTTCACATAATTAGTCCACTGAAACAGACAGATTAATATCCTGCCAAAAGCTCACGGGAAAATATAGTGCAATTTTATTGACAAAACATCACAATTGCGAAAGCGGAAGAATGTGAATGGTTGATGAGGTTGATGATTGAAGATTTTAAAAATCATTTTAGAGTGGGGGGATTTTATCTCCTCTCTTTTTTGTTATGATCGTAGTCGTCAAGATCGAACGAGAACACCCGGCTATGACTGCAAACAAACATATTGCATGATTGGAATATCCATATCAAAAGCTACTTTGTAGGACACGTCTATTTTATTACCTTTGTGCAAAAAATAAAACAACCCAAATCATGTTCGAAAATTTAACAGACAGGCTCGAAAGATCGCTTAAAATACTGAAAGGCGAAGGTCGAATTACTGAAATTAACGTTGCCGAAACACTAAAGGAAGTGCGTCGTGCATTGCTCGACGCCGATGTCAATTACAAAACAGCGAGGGAATTTACCGAAAATGTAAAACAGAAAGCTCTCGGACAGAATGTACTCACTGCGGTGAAGCCCGAACAATTGATGGTGAAAATCGTTCACGATGAACTTGCCGCACTGATGGGCGGTTCGGCGACCGATATCAATATCAAGGGCAATCCGGCAGTCATCTTGATGGCGGGTTTGCAAGGTTCGGGTAAGACTACGTTTTCGGGCAAATTGGCCAATATGCTCAAATCGAAGCGAGGGAAAAACCCGCTTCTGGTTGCCGGCGACGTGTATCGTCCGGCAGCTATCGAACAATTGAAAGTATTGGGCGAACAGATAAATGTATCGGTTTATTCGGAAGAAGAAAACAAAAATCCGGTCAAAATTGCTCAAAACGCCATCCAGTATGCCAAACAGCACGGAAAAGATGTTGTAATCATCGATACTGCCGGTCGCTTGGCGATCGACGAACAGATGATGAACGAGATCGAATCGATCAAGAAAGCCGTCAATCCACAGGAAATATTGTTCGTAGTAGATGCCATGACCGGTCAGGATGCCGTCAATACGGCAAAGGAATTCAACGATCGGCTCGACTTCAACGGTGTTGTCCTCACCAAACTCGATGGTGATACGCGAGGTGGAGCGGCACTTTCCATCCGTTCGGTTGTAAACAAACCTATCAAGTTTGTCGGCACAGGGGAAAAACTGGACGCTATAGATGTTTTTCACCCCGAACGCATGGCCGATCGTATTTTGGGCATGGGCGATATTGTTTCGCTGGTTGAAAAGGCTCAAGAACAATATGACGAAGAAGAAGCTCGACGCCTGCAAAAAAAGATAGCCAAAAATCAATTCGATTTCAACGATTTTATTTCCCAAATACAGCAAATTAAGAAAATGGGAAATTTGAAAGATCTTGCATCGATGATTCCGGGAGTAGGTAAGCAGATAAAAGATCTTGATATTGATGACGATGCTTTTAAAAGCATTGAAGCCATCATTCATTCCATGACGCCCGAAGAACGCTCTCATCCCGAAATTTTGAACGGAAGCCGTCGCGCACGTATTGCCAAAGGAAGCGGAACCAACGTACAGGAGGTGAACAAACTCATCAAACAGTTTGACGAAACCCGCAAGGTGATGCGCATGATGACTACAGGCGGTGTTAAACAGATGAGCAGAAACGTTAAGCGGCGCTAAAATCATATTTAATTTACGTTTATCATGCAGATAATTGATGGAAAAGCTGTTTCGGCTCAAATAAAATTGGAGATTGCCGAAGAAGTGGTTCGACTGAAATCGGAAGGGAAAAAAACACCTCATTTGGCTGCCGTTCTCGTCGGGCACGATGGTGGAAGCGAAACGTATGTAGCCAACAAAGTGAGAGCTTGTGAAGAAGTAGGTTTTAAATCTACTCTGATTCGTTTCGAAGAAAATGTGTCGGAAGACGAACTGCTTTCGTGCGTCGAACGATTGAATAACGACGATGACGTAGACGGGTTTATTGTTCAGTTGCCACTGCCCGAACATATTTCCGAAAACAAGATCACCGAAGCCATCGATTATCGCAAGGATGTGGACGGATTTCATCCCGTCAACGTAGGAAGAATGGCTATCGGATTGCCGTGTTTTCTTTCGGCTACACCTTCAGGTATCGTAGAATTGTTGCGACGTTACAAGATCGAGACTCGGGGCAAACATTGCGTCGTGTTGGGTAGGAGCAACATCGTCGGCAAACCCGTATCCATGCTGATGCTTCAGAAATCTTATCCCGGAGATTGCACGGTAACTGTATGCCATAGTCGAACGAAGAATATTAAAGAAATTTGCGTTCAGGCAGATATCATCATTGCGGCTCTTGGTTCGCCCGAATTTTTGAAAGCAGATATGGTGAAGGAAGGTGCGGTGGTGATCGATGTGGGTACGACTCGGGTGCCAAGCACAAAAACAAAATCGGGGTTCAAACTCACCGGCGATGTGGCTTTCGACGAAGTAGCTCCCAAATGTTCTTTCATTACGCCCGTTCCGGGTGGAGTAGGGCCGATGACCATCGTGTCTTTATTGAAAAACACCTTGCTCGCTGCAAAGAAAGAAATTTACAGATGAACCCCTTAAGAATTTATCTGAAAAATAGTGCAAATCGTCGAAAATCCGGCGTTGGAATTTGTATCGAAGATGGTCAACAACTATTTTTTTTGACGATTTGAATGACGACATCAATATCACAGACCGACGCTGCACACATAACGATATCTTTACACATTTAACCAAAAAAATTGACATTTATTCAATGGCCGACGACAAAAAAATTATTTTCTCGATGGTGGGAGTCAGCAAAACGTTTCCGCCTCACAAACAAGTATTGAAAGATATTTACCTCTCGTTTTTTTATGGTGCCAAAATTGGCATTATCGGGCTTAATGGCTCGGGGAAATCTACCTTGTTAAAAATCATTGCCGGCATCGACAAGGAATATCAGGGCGAGGTGGTTTCCGACAAAAGTTTTTCGGTGGGTTATCTGGAACAAGACCCCAAACTCGATCCCGACAAAACGGTGATAGACGTGGTGCGCGAAGGCGTGCAACCGGTAATGGATTTGCTGAAAGAATACGAAGATATCAACTTGAAATTCGGATTGCCCGAATATTACGAAAACGAGGACAAGATGAATCAACTTTTTGCCCGACAAGCCGAATTGCAGGACAAGCTGGATGCCGTAGATGCATGGAATATCGATAATCGTCTCGAACGCGCGATGGATGCATTGCGATGTCCGCCCGAAGATCAGCCCGTAACGCAGCTTTCGGGAGGCGAACGTCGCCGTGTGGCACTGTGTAGGTTGCTGCTGCAGGAGCCCGATGTGCTGTTGCTCGACGAGCCCACCAACCACCTCGATGCCGAGTCTATCGATTGGCTCGAACAACATTTGCAACAATACAAAGGAACAGTCATCTGTATCACGCACGATCGCTATTTTCTCGATCATGTGGCCGGATGGATTCTCGAGCTCGACCGAGGCGAAGGCATTCCGTGGAAAGGAAATTACACATCGTGGCTCGAACAGAAAACGCGTCGAATGGAGCAGGAAGAGAAACAGGCGAGCAAGCGTCGCAAAACGCTCGAACGCGAGCTGGATTGGATTCACATGGCTCCAAAGGCGCGACAGGCAAAGGGCAAAGCCCGTTTGAATTCGTACGAGCAGTTGCTGAATCAGGATCAGAAAGAACGTGAAGAAAAGCTCGAGATATTTATTCCCAATGGTCCGCGATTGGGCAACAAGGTGATTGAAGCGCACGGCGTGGCAAAGGCTTTCGGCGACAAACTATTGTTCGACAATTTGAATTTTGTGCTTCCTCCCAACGGAATTGTCGGTGTGATCGGGCCGAACGGCGCCGGCAAGACTACACTGTTCCGATTGATTCAGGGAATGGAAAAACCCGATGCCGGCACGTTCGAAGTGGGCGAAACAGTGGTTATTGCTTACGTCGATCAGTCGCACGAAGCCATCGATCCGGCCAAAACCGTTTATCAGGTGGTGTCAGGCGGTAGTGAATTTATTCGTGTGGGTGGTCGTGAAATTAATGCTCGGGCTTATCTTTCGCGCTTCAACTTCACCGGAGCCGATCAGGAAAAACTGTGCGGCGTACTTTCGGGTGGTGAACGCAACCGACTGCACCTGGCGCTCACGCTCAAAGCCGGTGCCAATGTGCTGTTGCTCGACGAACCTACCAACGACATCGATGTGAACACGCTTCGTGCATTGGAAGAAGGACTCGAAAATTTTGCCGGCTGTGCCGTGGTCATCTCCCACGACCGGTGGTTTCTGGACCGCATCTGCACACACATCCTTGCATTCGAGGGCAACTCGGAAGTTTTCTTCTTCGAAGGCACATACAGCGAATACGAGGAAAACAAGAAAATGCGTCTCGGCAACGAAGAACCCAAGCGTGTGCGGTATCGAAAGTTGCAATAGCGCGGCATAAAGATGCCGATGGGCAGAAATAGAAATTCGATCATGCGCCGAAACCATGCTTTTGGGGGGAATCTATAGCAAAATGTATAGAAGTTGGGCAAAAAACAGTTGAATGAGTACGAATATCGATGGTGAATAATACATTTTGTCGGTGATTCGTGTGATAATGTCAAGAAGAGGCCCATTTTGAACAGAAGTTATACTATAAACTCCGGAAATGATTGCAAAAAGTCAGGGGAAAGCCATAAAAAAGTAGGGGAAGCGAAAAAAATATGATTTTGCTTGAAAGGTTCATCCATTTTTTTTAGATTTGTGCTATAAATTATAATTTTATCTAAAAATTAATTGTATGAGCACAAGTCTGAAAGATTCACAAGCCAATTTTATCCTCAAATCGCGAGTAGCATTAACTAACGTTGAAACCCAGCCCGAGATTGCTGCAGAGATGGCCGAACTGGGATACGACGCAGCCAAAATTACCGAAGGCAAATCGTTGATAGCAAATGTAGAAGCCGCATTGAATTTGCAGCAAGACGAAAAAGGAGAAGAAAGCGCAGCTTCAGCCGCTTTTAAAGAGATCAGATCGAAGGTTAGCGCACTTTTCAGAGCACATCGCAAGAAAGCACTCTTTGCTTTTCTCGATGATCCGGATGCTGTCAAGGATTTGGGCATCAATGTCAGTCCCGCAACCGTTTATGCAGATTGGCGAAACGAGGTTGGCCATTTTTATGACACACTTCTGACTAACGAAGCATATCTGCAGTCGGTGAATCAAGTAAAGTTGACGACTGAAGAACTGACCGCCGCCAAGGAACTGTTGCCTTCGATGGATGCCGCATACAGCGAATATTATCGGGAGACAGGCGAATCGCAGGAAGCTACCCGCAAAAAAGACGAGGCATTGCATGCTCTCGAAACCTATATGCGCCGTTTTTGGCGTGCGGCCGACATCGCCCTTGAGGATAAGCCTCAACTCAAAGAAGCGTTGATGAAAGGCGTTTGAAGTCGGAAAAATTTTTGAATGATTTTGCATCGGATGTTTCCAATTTTGAAGCGTATGAATAACTCTGTTCATCATACGCTTTTTTTGTGTTATCTTTGCATATTTATTGAAGCATAGTAATTCGCCAAGCGTCGCTAACATCGGTTATTACAGATACCTTTGAGACGAATTTGGCCGAAAAGCCCTGCCTCAGGGTTTCGATTCGAAAAATGGAATTAATAATAAGACGGAAATGATTATATCTACTCGAAAAAAATTGATCGATGCGATTCGTAAATCAGATAATGAGGAATTATTGGAAGAGCTGTTTCAATACGTTTCACATGAGAATGATTTACATCCTTCCTATCGTCTGTCGCAAGATCAAAAAACAGCAATCGATATGGCAAGAGAGCAATACGAAAAGGGCGATTTTTTGTCGGACGAAGATGCAGACAAGGATATCGAATCATGGATAGGAGAGTGATTTGGTCTAAATTAGCCCAAGACGACAGGAAACGAATATTTTCGTATTGGAACAATAGAAACAAATCGAACTTATACAGCAGAAAACTTAATCGTTTGTTCAAGGAGGCGATTCGATTGATAATTGCCTATCCCTACATCGGAAGATCAACGGATATCGAAAACATACGGGTTAAAATAGTATCGGACTATTTAATTATTTACGAAATAAAGGAGTTTGAGATTGTCATTCTAACGATTTGGGATAGTCATCGAAATCCGGACATATTGCACCAAATCATGGGAAAAAATGAATCTTCGACAACCAAAAACGATTGAATGAGATGATCACCATATTAGGTATAGAATCTTCGTGCGATGACACATCGGCAGCTGTCATTCGTGATGGAGTGATTTTGTCGAACGTCATCACCACGCAGGCAGTGCACGAACGTTATGGAGGTGTGGTTCCCGAGCTTGCTTCGCGGGCACACCAGCAGAATATTATTCCCGTAGTGCACGATGCACTGAAACAGGCCGGCGTCGCAAAAAACGAAATTTCGGCCATCGCATTCACCCGCGGACCCGGTTTGTTGGGCTCGCTGCTTGTTGGCACTTCGTTTGCCAAAGGTTTATCGTCGGCGCTCAACGTGCCGATGATCGAGGTCAATCACTTGCAGGCGCATGTGTTGGCACATTTCATCAAGGAAACGCCGGAGGACAGGAATCAACCGAATTTCCCGTTTCTGTGTCTGCTCGTTTCGGGCGGAAATTCGCAAATTGTGCTCGTGAAATCTTACAACGATATGGAAATCATCGGCCAAACCATCGACGATGCTGCCGGCGAAGCTTTCGACAAATGCGCAAAGGTGATGGGACTGGGTTATCCCGGAGGTCCGATTGTGGATAAACTCGCCAAGTCGGGAAACCCCGAACGTTTTACGTTCAGCAAACCTCATGTGGCAGGCTACAACTACAGTTTCAGCGGATTGAAAACCTCGTTTCTCTATTTTTTGCGTGACGAATTGAAAAATGATCCCGATTTCATCGAAAAAAACAAGGAAGACTTGTGTGCCTCGTTACAAAAAACCATTATCGATATTTTGACGGATAAACTCGTGCGTGCTGCCAAAGATTTAAATATCGATGAGGTTGCCGTTGCGGGTGGCGTTTCGGCCAATTCGGGCCTGCGTGGGGCTTTCGAAGAACATAGTCGTCGCTATGGGTGGAAAATTCATATTCCCAAGTTTGCCTACACCACCGATAATGCGGCAATGGTAGCCATCACCGGATATTACAAGTATCTCGACGGCGAATTTTGTGGTAAAGAGGTAGCTCCCTATGCACGGGTTTCGATTTAAAAAGAATGAAATAAAGCACCCAAACAGAAAAAAGAGTAATGAAATCGATTTTACAAGATAATATAGAAAGGATAACGGAGGTTTGCAAAACTTACCATGTGAGGTCTCTTTTTGCTTTTGGTTCTGTATGCACCGACAAGTTTTCCGAATCGAGCGATGTTGATTTGCTAATTGATTTTTATCCGATGGATTACGGCGACTATGCCGACAATTATTTTGTTGTGGCAGACAAAATGGAAGAAATTTTTCAGCGAGATGTCGATCTGATAACGGAAAAATCCTTATCTAACCCGCATTTCATAGAATCTATCAATCGAACCAAAGTGAAACTTTATGGATGAAATGGTCAAAAAATATCTTTTCGATATACAGCAATCGCTGGTTTCAATAGAAACTTTTATCGGAGATAAGAAAGATTTCTCGGCATACATGCAAAACAAGATGCTTCGCCGTGCCGTAGAAAGAGAGTTCGAAATAATGGGTGAAGCGATGAATAAACTGGATAAGGTGGATTCGGCAATTCCTATTTCTTCCAAAAAGCAAATCATTGGACTTCGAAATCGAGTCATTCACGGATACGATAAAATAGATGACGAAATTGTTTGGGGTATCATCGTTCGTCATCTGCCAAAATTAAAGTTGGAGGTCAACAAACTATTAAATGACTAATTTGCGAACTATATCAGCATTTTTTTCAATCAAACAAAACAATCGAGCAAAAAATATAAGTCATGTCAGCAACAGAAAATCTCAACAAGGAAGAATCGAAGCGAAATCTCAATTTCATCGAACAGATTGTGGAAAAAGATTTGCAGGAAGGTAAGAACGGCGGTCGCATACAAACGCGCTTTCCACCCGAACCCAACGGTTATCTTCACATAGGGCACGCCAAGGCAATTTGCCTCGATTTCGGTATTGCCGAAAAGTATAACGGCATCTGCAACCTTCGGTTCGACGATACCAATCCTGTGAAAGAAGATGTAGAATATGTCGATTCCATTATGGAAGATATCCGATGGCTTGGTTTTCACTGGGAAAATGTGTTTTATGCTTCCGATTATTTCGGGCAGCTTTGGGATTTGGCGGTTCGGTTCATCAAGGAAGGTAAGGCTTACGTGGATGAACAAACGGCCGAAGAAATAGCTCGGCAAAAAGGTTCGCCGACGGTTCCCGGCATCAACAGTCCCTACCGCGATCGTCCCGTGGAAGAATCGCTCGAATTGTTTTACAAAATGAACAGTGGCGAAATTCCCGAAGGGAAAATGGTGCTCCGCGCCAAAATCGACATGGCTTCACCCAACATGCACTTCCGCGATCCCATCATGTATCGCGTTATCCATATTCCTCATCATCGCACCGGCACGCAATGGAAAGCCTATCCCATGTATGATTTTGCGCATGGGCAGTCCGACTATTTCGAAGGAGTCACCCATTCGCTCTGCACGTTGGAGTTCGAAGTGCATCGTCCGCTTTACGACTGGTTTCTCGATCAGTTTGCAACCGGCGATTATCGTCCGCGACAGATCGAATTCAACCGGCTGAATATGACCTACACGATGATGAGCAAACGTAAATTGCTGCAACTTGTGCAGGAAAAGCTTGTAGCCGGATGGGACGATCCGCGCATGCCCACCATCTGCGGACTGCGTCGTCGCGGATATACGCCCGAATCGATTCGCAATTTTATCGACGATATCGGCTACACAAAATATGACGGACTGATTGATGTTTCGCTGCTCGAACACAGCATTCGCGAAGATCTCAACAAACGCGCCATGCGTGTTTCGGGAGTGATCGATCCTGTCAAGTTGATTCTGACGAACTATCCCGAAGGGGAGGGCGAAATGGTTGAGGCAATCAATAATCCCGAAGACGAGTCGATGGGAAGCCGTCAGGTGCATTTCGGTCGCGAATTGTGGATCGAACGCGACGACTTCATGGAGGAGGCTCCGAAAAACTATTTTCGTCTCACACCCGGCAACGAAGTAAGGTTGAAAAATGCCTATATCGTGCGTTGCACCGGTTGCAAAAAAGATGAGAACGGTGTCGTTACGGAAGTTTATGCCGAATACGATCCGCTTACACGCAGTGGTATGCCCGAAGCCAACAGAAAGGTGAAAGGAACGATTCACTGGGTGTCGGTTGACCATTGCCTCGATGCCGAAGTGCGACTGTACGACCGATTGTTTTTGGTAGAAAATCCTTCGGAAGAGAAAGATTGCGATTTTCGCGATCTGCTCAATCCCGAGTCACTCGTCATCAAACAGCACTGCAAAGTCGAGGCTTGTTTGAAAGACGTGAAACCGCTCGATAGTTTTCAATTTCAGCGCATCGGTTATTTCAATGTCGATAAGGATTCTACGCCCGACCATTTGGTGTTCAACCGCACGGTTTCGCTGAAGGATTCGTGGAAAAAGCAGCAGACAAAAAATTAACCGGGAATCATATCACTTGCATATAGCATTCGTATATTGGTATTTGCGAATTTTTTCTGTAGCATATATTTACAAACAGAGATTAGTACGGAGAAAAAAAGTATGGACGAGAACGACGATCTTGACATCAATGAGTTGATCGAAAGATATGAACAGATGCGGGCGCTTGGCAAAAGCATGTATCTGGATGCCGACGAGTTTTCGTTGCTGATCGACTATTATGCCGGAATGGGCGATATGGATGAAGCCGAAGCGCTGATAGAGCAGGGGATGAGAATGCATCCCGGCAGTCCCGAAATTATGACGCAATATGCCAAGAAGCTGGTTTTTGCGGAAAGGTATGAAGAGGCCTATTCCTATTTGCACCACATCAGCGACGATGGCAATATCGATCTTGCACTGCTGAAAATAGAAACGCTTTATCATTTGAATCGCGAAGACGAAGCGGAAGCTATTATTGATCAGATTTTGCTGCAAGATATCTCTGAGGAAGATTTGTTTACATTTGTGTCGGAAGTTGGATATATTTTCAACGATCTCGAACTTTTCGACAAAGCGAAGCTTTTTTTGGAACAAGCACTCTTGCTCGATCCGTCGAATGTGGATGTTTTGATTGATTTGGCGTATGCCAACGAAATGGCGGGCGATTTCGACAAAGCCATCGAATATAACAACCGTCTGCTCGACGTAGATCCTTACTCATTCGAAGGTTGGGCAAATATCGGAAAGCTGTATTCGATGAATGAGCAATTCGATAAAGCTATCGATGCATTCGATTTTGCCCTCACGATTAATGAGAATGACGTATCGGTTCTAAAGATGAAAGCATTTTCACTTTATTTGAATGAGAATGTGGAAGAGGCTATACGAGTTTTTGAGGAATGTTTGAGAAAATCGCCCGACGATGAATCGCTCTACGATTCGCTGTTCGAAGGATACGAAGCAATGGAGCAATATGACCGGATGATGGACGTGATTTCGCGTAAAGAAGAAAAATTCGGGTCGAAAGGCATTTTGGTGCGCAAAGCACATGTTTATCTGTTGAAGCAGGATTATGACCAAGCCCTGAAAACTTATGAAAAGATACCCGATGACGAAAGAGACACCTTTGAGTTTTACATGCTCGAGGGCGAACTGATGTTTTACAAGGGAGATTTTGCTGCTTCTGAAACAGCTTATATGAAAGCAGCTCTTTACATGCCCGATAACGAAACGGTAATCGACAGACTGGCAAATGTGAGTGTTGCACGCGATAAGTATGAGCAGGCTGCCGAATATTTGGAGCAGTTGCTCGAAATGGATCCGAGTTACCCGTCAGCCAAATCGAGGCTGGCTTTTATCCGATTCGAAATAGGAGAAAAAGAACCTTTCGACGAAATTGCACAACAACTTTCGGATGAAGATTTGCGTATTTTGCTTACGTTGATTTCGAATGTCGAGAACGATAACATCGTCACACTCACTCGGGACGAACTGCTAAAACGTTTGAATGAATTGCGTGAAAACCGAGTGCTTTTCAAGAATATCAAATACTAATATCCCGAAATAATTTTCCAAAGAGCCTCGATCCACTCGTCACAACTATTTAGTGAAGGGACGAATGTAAACTCTTCGCCACCGGCAGCCATGAAGAGTTGTCTTGCCTGAATATCGATGTCATAGAGTGTTTCCATGTTATCCACCGTGAATCCCGGTGCCATAATTATGATTCGTTTCCAGCCTTGTCGAGGCAAACTGTCGATGTCCGTTGAAAGAAAAGGCTTGAGCCATCCGTTGCCGCGCTGTGAAGAATAGAGCAAAATTTGTTCGTTGACAGAAATTCCCAATTCGTTGGACACAAGTCGGTTCGTTTCTTTTAATTGATATACGTAATCAAATTCTCTGCCCTTTTTCCACGCACTTTCCACCTGTTTGATGGGCAAACTGTGATAGCAAAATACGAATTTATCGAATCCTTTCTCGATATAAGGTTTGGCCCGAGCAGCCAATGCGTGAATGTAAGCCGGATGATTGTAATAGGATTTTACGAATTTCAGCCGAAAGGAGTGTGGACGCTTATAAAACACGCGTCCTATTTCGTCAATTGCGGTTTGAGTGGTTGATTGCGCATATTGAGGATACATTGGGAATACGATTAACTCATGCAGTAACGGACATTTTCTTTCGAGTGAATCAATAGCTTGTGCCACATCAGGCTCGCCGTATCGCATGGCAATTTCAACCGGCAATCCTTTCCGCGATTCGAGTTCGGCTGCGAGCTGCTGCATGTGATATAGCAGCGGAGAGATTTTGGGTTCTTCTTTTCTCCATATCAATTTGTATTTTTCGAGCGATTTGGATGACGAAAGCGGAGCTATGATGTTTTTTGCCAAAAATTTCGACTGCCATTCGGGAAGTCCCGAGACGAGTGGGTCCGAAAGCATATCGCAGATAAATCGCTGAACGTCCTCTTTTTTGCAACTTGCAGGAGTGCCAAGATTAACCAATAATATTCCACGCATTTTTCACCTATTTATATGTATGTTTCGAGCAGCTTGACAGATGCGCTTGGTTTTACGTTCACCGAATTTGTGTCGGCAGGGATGAGTAGCGTTTCTCCCTGTTTCAACACAACCGAATTGCCTTTGTCGTCAGTAATCTGACAGGAGCCGTCTATGCAAATAAAAATGACGAACGAATCCAACAAGCTGTAATCTCGGTTAATTTCCAGACTGAGATCGAGAAGATTCGTCGTGAAGTAATTGCACGAAGCAAGTTGAACCGGATGATTGGGCGTGGGCAGGTATTCTGTTTTGTAAGTTGGATATACCGTATAGTCGATGGCATCTTTTGCCAGGTCGGTGTGCAGTTCACGTGTATTGCCGTCAGCATCTTTGCGATTGTAATCGTAGATGCGATAGGTTATGTCCGATGTTTGCTGTATTTCGGCAACAAAACATCCTGCTCCGATGGCATGAACGCGTCCTGCGGGCAGAAAAAATACATCACCCGGTTTCACGTAATATTTCTGAAGTGTTTCGGTAAAAGTATTGTTCTTTACTCTTTCCACATATTCATCGGGAGTTATGCTTTTTTGAAATCCGGAATAGAGATAAGCATCGGGTGCAGCATTGATGACATACCACATTTCGGTTTTCCCGAAGGAATTATGTCGTTGTTTTGCCAATCGATCATCCGGGTGTACTTGTATGGAAAGATCGTCGCGAGCATCGATAAACTTGATCAGCAAGGGGAATGTATTACCGTATTTTTCATATACTTTTTTCCCCACCAGTTGTTCTTTGCTGCCGAGAAGTAATTCCGAAAGAGACACTCCTTTCAGGTCACCATCCGATATTACCGAAATAGAACCCTTGACACCCGATATTTCCCAACTCTCGCCAATTCCGTTTTTTACGGGTTTTATATTTTTAAATTCGCAGAGTCTTGATCCTCCCCAAATCACAGGTTTTAAAATCGGTTCAAACTTAAATGGATATAATTTCATCGATATGTTCTATTTTGATTTTATTTAATCGACTTTTTTCATGACAAAAGCCGTGCGGGCGGGCAAGTATAGTTTCAACCAACCCTTATTGTCGGAAGCGTAAAGCGGATCGAATTGAGTGAAGTGAGGAATGCTGTCGTCATTCAATCCGAAGCCCCCGAAATCCGGATTGTCTGTGTCGAGAATGACTTTATATTCCCCTTGCGGCACTAAAATGCCGTAATCGCTAAACGATGTAACGGGATGGAAATTGAAGACAAAAAGCAAGTCTTGACGCATATAGGCAAGCACATTATCACCGTCCTTCTCCCAAATTTTAATGATGGGTGTTGCTTGAAAATCAGGTACCGATTTGATGAGTCGGAGCATAGCTTTGTCGAAATCGCCCAAGTAATGATATTTCAAATTGTGATCGTCGGCCAAATGCCATTGACGGCGAGCATATTTGTAGGACCATCCGTTACCTTCGCGAGGGAAATCGATCCATTCGGGATGACCAAACTCATTGCCCATAAAATTGAGATACCCGCCATTAATGGTTGTGGCTGTTACCAGACGAATCATTTTGTGCAGGGCAATGCCACGATCTACCAGATGCGAACTGCTCACCAGTTTGGACATGAACCAATACATGTCGGCGTCGATCAATCGGAAAATAATCGTTTTATCACCCACGAGTGCCTGATCGTGACTTTCGACGTAAGAAATAGTTTTTTCGTCTGCCCGGCGATTGGTTGTTTCCCACCATATAGCTGTTGGATGCCAGTCTTCGTCTTTTCTCTCTTTGATCATCTTAATCCAAAAATCGGGAATGTTCATTGCAAGCCGATAATCGAATCCGTAGCCTCCTGCTTCGGACTTTAGCGCCAATCCGGGCATTCCACTCACTTCCTCGGCAATGGTAACAGCCGAAGGATTCACTTCGTGGATGAGCTTATTGGCTAATGTGAGGTAACAAATAGCGTCGCCATCTTGCCCCAAGTTATAATAATCGGCATAGGATGTGAATGCTTCTCCCAATCCGTGACTGAGGTAAATCATGGAAGTAACCCCGTCGAAGCGAAAGCCATCGAACTTGAATTCTTCGATCCAGTATTTGCAATTCGACAAAAGAAAATGTAAAACTTCGTTTTTCCCATAATCGAAACAAAGAGAGTCCCATGCCGAATGGTTCCGGCGCGATGGATCGGAATGAAAATAAAGGTCGTAGGATCCATCGATACGGGCAATGCCTTCGGCTTCGTTTTTTACGGCATGCGAATGCACGATATCCATGATGACGGCCAACCCCATTTGGTGTGCGGCATCGATGAGGTGCTTTAGCTCATCGGGAGTTCCAAAACGAGACGATGGTGCAAAGAAATTGGAAACATGATAGCCGAACGATCCATAGTAGGGATGCTCTTGTATGGCCATGATTTGAATGGCATTGTACCCGTTGTCTTTGATTCGGGGTAGAATTTTTTCGCGAAATTCATTATAAGTCCCCACTTTTTCCTCTTCGGTTGCCATTCCGATATGGCATTCGTAGATGAGTAATGGGGAAGTGTCCGGTTTGAATCGGTCGATATCGAATTGATAAGGTGTTGGAGGATTCCACACTTGGGCGCTGAAGATATGAGTAGCCGGATCCTGTACCACATATTGAGACCAAGCCGGGATTCGTTCGCCTGATCCACCTTCCCAACCAACCAGCATTTTATAATAGTCGAGGTGATGAATTTGGTCGAGAGGAACACGTACTTCCCAAACGCCATTTTCAATTCGTTTAAATCTATAAGATTCTTGCCTTTGCCAATTATTGAATGATCCGATCAAATAAATTTCGACGGCATTGGGTGCCCATTCGCGCAAAATCCATTCGCTTTCCGTTTTGTGAAGCCCGAAATACAAATATCCGTTAGCGAAATCCGATAAAGTGATGTTTCCGTTTTGCGTGAGATCTTTTTCACGTTTCACGACGTAGTCGTATCGGCCTTGTATAGCCTGTTCGAAGGGTTCGAGCCACGGATCGTTTTTGATGATGTCGAGCATATTGGTTTTTTTTATAAATGGTTATGATACGGCTACTTTCACGACTATTTTTTTTATTATTCCGTTACCGACTAACGGTGCATGTCCATCGCTGGGAAAGAAAATGGCAAATTCACCGGCTTGTACGGTGATATAGGTTGTGGGTTCATCGTCAAAAAATTCGATATCCCTTTCTTCATCATAACCGCCGATACTTTTTTTCAGTGTATCGAGCGAACGCCAGCCAAAGGTCTCCGATTTTGTCACAGGAATCTGAATATCGATGAATTTTTGATGCACTTCGAGTTTCGCTTCGTCTTGACTTTTCATGTCGGATTCAGAAGCAATAACTTTTAGTTGTTGTCCGTCCAACTCGGTTACTCCGATAGGAAGATTATTCCAATTGAGCGAATTAATATACGAAAAAACCTCTTCGAAACGAGGGTGAAGTGATAAATATTGTTTTGAATTGGATAAGTTATCGATAATCATATTGGTTTTTTTTGATATTTGTTCGAGTGGCACAAAGTTAAAAGAAATTACAAACAAACTTGTTTTATTTTAAGCTAAAAAGCACTCATCATCGGTTTTTTTCGAAAAAATATTACCTTTGCCGTATCTAAAAAATATCGACCGCTACGTGTTTATCTGTAATATTTTTTTTGAATGAAGTATTTTATTTCCTTATTTTTCGGCATCCTGGTTTGTTTGAGTTCATTTGCTCAAAATGCTGCAATAACTTGCAATTTGGGTTTTCGGTTTGAGATCAGCAATAATCCCAATTGGGGCGAGAACGAGCCGGTTGTGGTGGAAGTTACACCCGGATCGCCCGCAGCACGGGCCGGATTAAAATTAAACGATATTATTCTCGAAGTGAATGGCAACGGCACTTTTTTGAAACCCTATTCAACCATTATGTCGTGGTTTGCCGAGAGGAGCGGCGATATGACTCTAAGCATTCGAAATCTGGAAACCACTTTTAAAACAATTTCCTTACTAAAGGATTGTCGGTTTAAGAATGCCATTAACGAAGCGCAACTGTCATCGGTTTTTGCATTCTACAGTCTCGAAGATGTTCAGGACAGACGTTTTGTTATTCCCGTCAAAACCAAAGTCAATCCGAATGCCAAATTGCACCTATATCGCACTTATGATTTTGCCGGAAATAATGATGAGCTTTCGGTTCTCGACAAGCGAATTAACTCCATTTTCGAGAGGATTTTACGCAATCGGGGATTAAGACGTGACACACACGATCCCGATTTTGTTATACAAACATATTATTCTTACGAAAGTAATTCTCTATTCAAACCAAATTCGCCAACTTACGGATCGTATCAAAATGTTTGGCGATTTGATACTCGTAATAACCGGATGATTAAGATTCCGGTCTATTCGCCGTCCGAAGCTGTTCGGGTGGACGATATAATGTTCAATCTCTCATTCGGGTTTCAGTTTTATGACAAAAAATATATCGAACCCGGTGAGATGACCTTAATTTGGGAAAGTGAAGTGAAAGAAAGACTCGGCACAAATTATGGCCTCGAAAATTATTTAGAAATGAATCTCCCCCTCATTCTGCTGAAATATCCGTACCCGGGAAGTCTTAATTTGGCTACTTATCAGGTGAATCACCTCAAATACAATTACACGGGAATCAGTTTCGATTTTAACGACCTGAAAACCATTGTTGCCATTGATGCCGAATCACCGGCTGCAATTGCCGGTCTTCGGCCGGGAGATGTTGTTCTGAAAATCCAAAATCAAAAATTCGATCACAATTCCAAAGCCCTCACACAAGCATATCGACTTTTTATAGCCGAGACAATGCAATACAGAGACCGCAATTCTCGATACACCGATGTAAATGGATTCAATAATTGTATGTTTTGGGATGTTTCGCAATACCACAATGTAGCCAACGCACTGAAAGATAAAAGATATAAACCGGCTTTTGCTTATCTTTTCAATTTTAATCAATATATCGATTGGGGAACGCCCCGATCTATCACGATAGAGGTGGAAAGAGGCGATGAAACATTGTTGTTTGAAGTGTTCCCGAAAATAACGGTTAATTCTACCATTTCGGTGAAATAGGAGATGCATGGAATCTAAATTTGTCGGACAGACAAGTCAAACAAACATATTTGATGTAAGAACTTTTTCCCTTTTTCGGGAAGCCTTCTTTGAGAACACTCGCTTTCGATCGTGAATTTTTCGATACGGACATTCTGTAAATTGAACGATGAAGAATTTAAAGGTTGGTGTTTTTTTTGTACTTTTGCAGTTTTGAAAAATCAATCAAGTAAACAACACAATTTGCTATTTTTTTTGAATCACATCATCATCCGAATAAAGAGTAAAAATGGATAAAAATTCACTTATCGGTTTGTTGTTGATCGGAGCCATTATTGTGGCATTCAGTATCTATAACCGACCCAGTCAGGAACAGT
Source organism: Seramator thermalis (assembly GCF_004138125.1). Classification (GTDB taxonomy): domain Bacteria; phylum Bacteroidota; class Bacteroidia; order Bacteroidales; family Dysgonomonadaceae; genus Seramator; species Seramator thermalis. The sequence goes on along the minus strand of NZ_RXHS01000001.1, from coordinate 68,706 downwards.
TAGCGGCACAGAAGAGAAAACAGGATTCGATACAACTTGTGGAAGCCGAAAGAGCAAGACTCGAAGTTGCTCAACGAACTACAGACAGTCTCACATCTGTCCCCGAAGAACAAGGCAGCGTGGACAGTTTCTTCAGTGCTTCAAAAAGTGCGATCTCGTCATCGGACAGTATGTCAGTCTCAACGCCGGACTCTGTGTATTCGCTCCCCGAAAAAGAACAGTTGATCGCGTTAGAAAATAATAAGATAAAACTAAAACTGAGCACAAAGGGAGGCGTTATCCATTCTGTGATGTTAAAAGACTTTTTACGCTACAACAAAGATAGTCTATATTTCTGGGAAGGAGACGAAGCCAACTTTAATCTTGAACTCTACAATCGAAACAGTGTGAAGCTTTCGACAGAAAATTTATATTTCACCCCGATAATTTCGTCAGATCAAAATTCGGTTATCATGCGACTCGAAAGTTCGCCGGCGCAATATATCGATTTCGTTTACACTCTTCCGGAAGATGAATATATGATGCGTTTCGAAATCAGGGTAGTGGGGATGAGCGATGGATTGCATCCCGAAAGTCTTCGAAATTTCAAACTCAATTGGCAACAGAAATTGCGACAGCAGGAAAAAGGCGAATCGTTCGAAAGACGTTATGCTCGCATCATGTACAAATATCAAAATCAGGGAGTTGAGAAAATGAATCCCGACAAGAGCGATTCGAAAGAACTCACCGAACCTGTCCAATGGTTTGCCTTTAAAGATCAGTATTTCACTACGGTAGTGATACCCGACAAATCGTTTAATACAACGATTCTTCACTCAGATGACATCCTAACGGGCAATTACCTTAAAAATTACAGGGCGGAAGCGATGGTTCCCGTATCGGTAGATGAAGCCAACAATGCCTATTATGCAGGATTTAGATATTACTTCGGACCCGTGCATTACTATACGCTGAAAGCTTACGATAAAGGAATTGATAATGATTCTGATAAATTGCTGCTTCACGAGCAGGTAGATTTGGGATATCGATGGTTGAGTTGGGTAAACAAATGGTTTGTGCTTCCGATTTTCAATCTGCTTAGAAATCAGGGACTGACAATGGGATTGATTATTCTGATTCTGACGTTATTGGTTAAACTTATCATTTTGCCGCTCACCTATAAATCGTTTACCTCGACGGCCAAAATGCGAGTTTTGCGACCGCAAATTCAGGAAATAGAAAAAAAATATCCCGGTCAAGACCAGGAAATGATGATGAAGCGCCAAAAAGAAACAATGGAATTATATTCGAAAGCCGGTGTAAGCCCAATGAGCGGTTGCCTGCCAATGCTGCTGCAAATGCCGATTCTGCTTGCATTGTTCTTCTTTTTTCCTTCTGCTATTGAATTGCGACAACAAGGATTTCTTTGGGCGGATGATTTGTCAACCTACGATTCTATTATTCAATGGAGTGGAAATATTCCGTTAGTGACTCGCTTCATGGGCAATCATATCAGCCTTTTTTGTTTGCTAATGACTATTGTAAATGTATGGTATTCGACTTACAATATGAAAATGGCAGACACCGGACAGGCGCAAATGGCCGGCATGAAATATATGCCTATCTTCATGGCAGTATTTATGTTCTTCATACTTAATTCGTATCCGGCCGGATTAAATTACTACTATCTGCTTTCGACACTTATTACGATGATTGTCACCTTTGTTTTCCAGAAAACGCTTGACGAAGATAAGCTTCTGGCGCAATTGGAAGAAAACAAAAAGAAGCCCAAAAAGAAATCGGGATTCATGGCACGACTGGAAGAAGCACAGAAAATGCAGGAAAAACAAGCTCGTGAAAGAGCCAAAGAAAACGCTAAAAAGAATTATCGTCGATGAAAAGCTTTCGCCTGATTTGCGATTGTTTCGACGATGAGAAAAAATCAAAAAAAATAGAGGTGCTACGATAGCATCTCTATTTTTTTTCGCGGATCTCTCCGCGTTTTATCTTTCCGCTGATAGTCTTGGGAAGTTCATCTACGAACTCGACAATCCGTGGATATTTATAAGGAGCAGTGATGTTTTTTACATGATTCTGAATTTCTTTCGCCAATTCATCGTTGGCCTTATCTTTGTAGTCATTTGCCAACACGATCGTTGCCTTGATGATCTGTCCGCGTATTTCGTCCGGAACACCCGTTATGGCACATTCAACAACGGCCGGGTGTGTCATCACGGCACTTTCCACTTCGAATGGTCCGATGCGATAACCCGAGCTTTTGATCATATCGTCCGTACGACCAACAAACCAGTAATATCCATCTTCGTCGCGCCAGGCAACGTCGCCCGTATGGTATGTATTGTCGGCATAAACTTGGGCGGTGAGCTCGTCGTCGCGATAGTAACCGCGAAACAATCCGAGAGGTTTGCCTTCTTTCGTGTAAAATACAATTTCGCCTTGTTCGCCGTCTTCAGCAGATCGTCCGTCCGGAGTGAGCAGATCGAGTTTATATAGAGGATTAGGAACACCCATAGATCCGGGTTTGGGGCTCATCCACGGAAAAGTAATGATAGTTGCAACCGTTTCGGTCTGACCAAATGCTTCCATAATTTTAATTCCGGTCTGCTTGTAAAACGTTTCGAAAACCGACGGGTTTAAAGCTTCTCCGGCCGTTGTGCAATACTCGAGCGACGACAAATCGTATTTACCGAGATCCTCCCGGATGAGAAAACGATAAATCGTTGGAGGAGCACAAAACGAAGTAACTTTATAAGTTGAAATAATGCGGAGCATATCTTCAGGAATGAACCTGCCATCGTAGTCGTACACGAAAATACAGGCGCCGACAATCCATTGACCATATAATTTACCCCACATCGCTTTTGCCCAACCGGTATCGGCTACAGTCAAATGGAGACTGTTTTCGTGAAGATTGTGCCAAAACTTGGCAGTAGTGATATGCCCGAGTGGGTAGGTAAAATCGTGAATTACCATCTTGGGTTGACCGGTGGTGCCTGAGGTGAAATACAAAAGCATGCTATCCTCATTCGTATTCACATGTTCGGGTTTGACGAATGGAGATGCTTTTTTTACTCCTTCGTGAAAATCGATCCATCCTTCGGGAATATTGTTTTTGCCAACCAGGATGCGAAATTTTACCGTCGGAGTTTTTGGCATTGCAAGATTGATGTGAGTGACGAGGTTTTCATCGTCCGAAGCTACGATTGCCTTTATTCCTGCGGCATTTGCCCGATACACAATGTCTTTATCGGTGAGCAGGTGAGTGGCGGGAATAGCCACAGCGCCGATTTTGTGCAACGCAACGATCGATTGCCAAAACTCGAGATTACGTTTCAAAATCAGAATTACCATATCGCCTCTGCCAATTCCTAACGATTGGAAAAAAGAAGCAGTTTGATCCGACAATGTTTTGACTTGGGCAAATGTTAAGTCTTGATGTTCACCTTTGTCGTTTGTCCAGCACAATGCCCTTTTGTTTGGGTTGGTGCGTGCCCATTCGTCCACAACGTCGTAGGCAAAATTGAAATTTTCGGGGATCTCTATTCGGTAATTTTTTACGAAATCCTCGTGTGATGCAAATTGTGTTTGTTTTACAAATTTTTCGATCATGATAACCAAAACGGAATATAAATGATTAATAGTGTTTGCTTGAGATTGGCCAAGACAATTTTAAGCTGATTTGTTAACTCCAAAGCTTTTGACTTTTCACTGATTTTATGGATGTAGTATGACGGCCAAAAACTTTACGGCCCGATTGTCAAGGGCTTGCATGCCGTGAGGAAGCGAAGAGTCAAAATAAATACTGTCGCCCTCGTTCAAAATGAGGTCTTTACCGTTGAAACGAATTAACATGCGGCCTTCGAGCACCATGTTGAATTCTTGTCCCGAATGAATATTTTGATAGATATCCTCTTCGAGCGGCTTAGGCTCAACAGTTACGATGAAAATTTCGGCGAGATTATGTGTAAATCCTGCAGTGAGCGATTGATATTTATAGGCTTTCACGCGTTCCACAGTCACACCTTTATCCTTGCGGGTAATGAAATAAGAATTCATGCGTGGTTCGGTACCAAACATCAGCGTTGCCAAATCTACTTTGAATTCGCGTTCCATGCGCAATAAAATCGAAACGGAAATGTCTTTCTCCCCTGATTCGTATTGCAAATATTCTTCAGTTCCGATTTCGAGCAGTCGAGCCATTTCTTCGGGTGAATAATTGAGCGCATCACGTAAACCTTTCATGCGTTCGCCGATTTGTTTTAAATCTGTTGTCATTTTTGTGTTCGTTTTCTTTCAGAAAGAAATTTCAATTTTATCGACCGTAAAGGTATAAATATATTTACAAAAATTTGTTCAACAAGATGAAAAGAATGGCTTAGGAATATTTGCCGAGAAATCGCTATTGCTTTTCGATAATTCTTTTTCCGTGTTTTTTGTTTTGACCAAATTATTGCTTTCGAATAATTTCGTTCATCAGCTCTTGATGCAAATATCCGTTGCTTGCAACTATTTCTTTTCCGAAGATATAATTGTCGCCGTCCGAAAAGTCGGTACAACGTCCCCCTGCACATTTCAGAATAAAAGAGGCAGCAGCCACGTCCCAAGGAGAAAGTGCCGAATGAAAATAGGCATCGCTTCGTCCACAAGCCACATAGCATATTTCGATTGCAGCCGAGCCTTTGATTCTGAAGCTGCACTTTTTGAATTGATGAAGAGCGTTTTGCAAAATCTTTTCACCTTCAGCCGTAAGATTATATGGAATGCCAAATCCGATGTAGCCGTTTTGAAGCATGTTTTTTTCGCTCACCTTTATGGGTTTCTGATTCAAACGTGCATTTTCGTTTTCGACAGCATAGTAAAGTTCGTCTGCAACAGGGTCGAAAACTACGCCTAAAAGTATCTTGCGTTCTTTCATCAAAGCAATACTCACCGAGTAAGGTGTATCCTTATGTACATAATTTGTGGTACCATCCAAAGGATCGATGATCCAGACATATTGTTTTTCTACAAACTCTACTGTGGCTTCTTCGGTCAAAAATCCTGCTTCCGGTAGAAGTTGCGACAATGCTGTGACGAGTTGGCGCTCTGCTTCTTTGTCAACATAAGTTACATAGTTGCGGGCACCTTTCATTTCTATCGACGATGTGTCTATTTTCTGCTGCTGTTCTTTCAAATATTTTCCCGTTGTGATGGCAATGCGGCATACTTCGTCACAAAGGGAGTGAATGGGATAATTCATCATTGTTTATTCGATTTATTTTTCTATTTGTTTAGAAATCAAGCGGTCTCTTTTATTTTGCGCTTGTTGTTTCCTCGAAAAACGTTATTTTCATTTATGTCTTTCCACCAGCACCTCTTCGATATCCTGCAATTTTAGATTTTTTGTTTTCAACAAAATCAGGAAGTGGTATAACAAGTCGGCAGCTTCGTTTTTGAAAAGAACAAGATTATCGTCTTTGGCTTCGATAACAAGTTCCACCGCCTCTTCACCCACTTTTTGGGCAACTTTGTTTACGCCACGACTAAACAAATTGCTGGTGTACGAATTTTCGGGTTTGTCGGCAATTCGCTGTTCGATGACATTTTCGAGTTCGTAGAGAAATCCTTTTGGTAATTTGTTGCCGAAACAAGAGTAAGAGCCCGTATGACAGGTAGGCCCTTGCGGGAAAGCTTTCACCAAAATGGTGTCATTGTCGCAATCGGTCAGTATTTCATCAACAAAAAGAAAATGTCCCGATTCTTCGCCTTTAGTCCATAGTCGTTGTTTGCTGCGGCTGAAGAAAGTAACCTTGCCTTCGGCAATGGTTTTATCGAGCGCTTCACGGTTCATGTATCCGAGCATGAGCACTTGCATTGTGAGCGCGTCTTGAACGATGGCGGGAACTAATCCGCCCGATTTTTCAAAATCAATATTCATCTGATGGGTATTTGTTGAGTTTTTAAATATGCTTTTAATTGAGGAATAGGTATTTCGCCAAAATGGAAAATGCTTGCTGCCAATGCAGCACCGGCCTTTGTTTGTGTAAATACTTCGGCGAAATGTTTCATTGTGCCTGCACCGCCGGAGGCGATTACGGGAATATTCACTGCCTCACTTACGGAGCGAGTGATGTCGATTGCAAAGCCGCTTTTTGTTCCGTCGTTATTCATCGATGTGAGCAATATTTCGCCGGCGCCAAGTTGTTCGCCCGTTTTTGCCCATTCCGTTGTGCGCAGTGGAGTGGGAGTGCGTCCGCCGTGCACATAAACCTTCCATTCTCCGTTTTCGAATTTGGTGTCGATGGCAAGCACCACGCACTGACTGCCAAATTCGCGCGCAATGTCGGTAATGAGTTGCGGATTTTTTACGGCCGATGAATTGATGCTCACTTTGTCGGCTCCTGCCTTGATGATGGATCGAGCATCTTCGAGGCTGTCGATGCCGCCACCTACGGTGAAGGGAATATTGATTTCGCGAGCAATACGATTCACCAGGTCGGTGAGTGTTTTGCGTTTTTCGACTGTGGCGGTGATATCGAGAAAAACCAGCTCGTCGGCTCCTTCCCGGACATATCGTTTTGCCAGCTCAACCGGATCGCCGGCATCGCGAATATCGACGAAATGGACGCCTTTCACTGTGCGTCCCTCACGAATATCGAGGCAGGGAATAATTCTTTTTCGGAGCATGATGAATAAATTTATCGAAAGATGTTTTCCGTCACCGATTTTTCTAATTCTGCAAGTGAAATGCGACCTTCGTAAATGGCTTTACCAATGATGGCTCCGTCGCATCCGATGTTTTGAAGGATTTCCAAATCGTGAATGGACGAAACGCCTCCACTTGCGATAAGTTTTATGTCGATATTGTCGATAATCTGCTTGTATAAATCGATGGAAGGACCTTGCAACATGCCGTCTTTGTCGATATCGGTACAAATCACGTAGCGAACACCTTTACTTGCATAGTCGGAAATGAAATCAACAACATCGATTTCCGACTGTTGCTGCCAACCGTGAGTGGCTATTTTTCGGTCGTTGCTGTCGGCACCCAATATGATTTTTTCGCTGCCGAAATATTCGAGCCATCGTTCAAACATTTCGGGATATTCGGCAGCAACACTTCCGCCGGTAATTTGTGCGGCGCCATTTTCGAAAGCAATTCGTACGTCATCATCCGATTTAATGCCTCCGCCAAAGTCGATTTTAAGCGAGGTATGTGTCGCAATTCGGTATAAAGTTTTGTAATTAACGATATGTTTGGATCGGGCGCCGTCCAAATCAACCAGATGCAAATATTGCATTCCGTGTGCTTCCAATTCCTTTGCCACTTCCAATGGCGAGTCGCGGTATATCTTTTCGGAGTGATAATCGCCTCGCGTGAGTCGCACACATTTTCCGCCGATAATGTCTATAGCAGGGATAATTCTCATAATTTTTGTTGAATCGTTTTTTTACATTGACAAAAAGTTTCGCAGTAACCGTTCACCTACTGCTGCCGATTTTTCGGGATGAAATTGGGTAGCAAAAAAATTATCTTTGTGCATGGCTGCACTGAAAGGCAGAATATAATCGCATTGGGCAATGGTATGTTGAGAAAGTTCGGCATAATAACTGTGAACGAAATACACAGTATCGTCCGTATCGAATCCATCGAAAAGCGTCGTTGAGGTATTGGTCAGATTGTTCCAACCCATGTGAGGAACAATGTCGGTTGGCGGAAATTTTCGGACTTCGGCATCGAATATTCCTAAACAGTCGGTATCTGCTTCTTCGGAATGACGACAAAGAAGTTGTAATCCGAGGCAAATCCCCAATACCGGTTGATCGAGCGAACGGATGACCTCGTCGAGTTTTTTTTCGGAAAGATATTTCATGGCGGAGGAGGCTTCGCCCACGCCCGGAAAAATTACCTTTTCGGCCGAATGTAGCACAATCGGGTCGTCGGTAATGATGCACTCGAAACCAAGTCGTTCGACGGCATTCTTAACCGATGTAATATTTCCCGCGTTATATTTGATAATGGCAATCATATTTTGATTGTATGTTTTAATCTAAATTACGCCTTTGGTGCTTGGTATTCCTTCGTTTTCTCCTTTTTTGACAGCCATTTTCACGGCTTTGGCGAATGCTTTGAATACCGCTTCAGCCTTGTGATGTTCGTTATCGCCTTCGGCTTTGATGTTGAGATTGCATTTGGCATTGTCGCTAAACGATTTGAAGAAATGGAAAAACATTTCGGTAGGCACTTCTCCTATTTTTTCGCGGTTGAATGCAACATTCCAAACAATCCATGGTCGACCTCCAAAGTCGATTGCCACTTGCGCCAGACAGTCGTCCATAGGCAGCAGAAAACCATATCGGGCAATTCCTTTTTTCTTGCCTAATGCATGAAGGAAACATTCACCCAACGCAATGCCCACATCTTCGATGGTATGATGCTCATCGATATGCAAATCGCCCTGAGCTTTCACACTCAGATCGATGCCGCCATGTCGGGCAATTTGATCGAGCATGTGATCGAAAAAACCCAAGCCGGTGGATATGTCACTTTTGCCCGTGCCATCCAGATTTACCGAAACGGAAATTTGGGTTTCGGTAGTGTTTCGAATAACAGTTCCCCGACGAGGTTCCGATTTCAGAAAACGATAAATTTCGCCCCAATCAGAACTGCACAAAACGGCCTCGTCTGCTATAGTATTGCTTAACAGAATGGATTTACACCCCATATTATGAGCGAGTTGAATATCCGTAGTTCTGTCGCCAATCACGAATGAATTTTTTAAATCGTAATTCCCTTTCAGATAATGCGTGAGCATCGCTGTTCCGGGTTTTCGTGTCGGCAGGTTTTCGTGCGGGAACGAACGATCGATGAGTATTTCGCTGAAAACTACCCCTTCGTTGCTAAAAGCCTGAATGATTTTATTTTGCACCGGCCAAAATGTTTCTTCGGGAAACGAAGCCGTGCCAAGCCCGTCCTGATTGGTAACCATCACCAACTCATATTCGAGCTCATTGGCTATTTTCGACAGATTCTGAAAAACTTTTGGATAGAATTCGAGCTTTTCGAGACTATCCACCTGTTCGTCGTCAGGTTCGACGATAAGTGTTCCGTCACGATCTATAAAGAGTACTTTTTTCATTTTTTGGAGCAATTTATATGCTGAACTTTCTTAATTCTTCCAATAATCTGCGATTTTCCTCCGGAGTACCGATAGTAATGCGGACGCAGTTTTCGACTTGCGAATGACGATTGCGAATGATAATTTTTTTGTTCACCAAATGCCGATAGACGGCGTTTGCATCGGCAACCTCAACCAACAAAAAATTGGATTCCGAAGGATAAATTTTCTTTACGACAGGCAGTTTTTCGAGCTCCTCGATCAAATTTTCGCGCTCATTGATAATTGTCCCGATTCGCAGTGAATTTTCGCGACGGTTGGAAAGCGCGCGCAAGGCGGCTTCCTGATTGAGCTTGCTCACGTTGTAGGGAGGTTTTGTTTTGTCCATCAAAGCAACGATTTCCGCACTTGCGAAGGCAATACCCACGCGCGCACCGGCCAATGCCATCGCTTTACTGAAAGTTTGCATTATGATTAAATTGGGATAACTATTCAGCGAAGGGAGCAACGACTTATCGGATCGAAAATCGATATAGGCTTCGTCCACAACAACGATTCCCTTGAATTGTTGAAGAACGGTATCGATGTTTTTAAGCAGATTTCCTGTCGGATTATTGGGTGAACAGAGAAAAATAAGTTTGGCTTCCTGCTTAAGGATGTTATTTATATCGAGTTGGAAATTGTCTAACAGCGGTATTTCGATGACATGAATATCGTTGATGTTGGCAGCCACTTCGTACATTCCATAGGTTGGTGGACACACAATTACGCTATCCTTGCCGGGAATGGCGAAGATACGATAGATAATGTCGATAACCTCGTCACTGCCGTTGCCGATGAATATTTGTTCGACAGGAATATCCTTTGCTTCCGATAGTGCCGCCTTCAGCGCTTTTTGGTGCGGATCGGGATAGCGATTGAGCATGCCGAAAGGATTTTCGTTGGCATCGAGAAAGATTCCCTCCTCGCCCTGAAATTCGTCTCGGGCGCTCGAATAGGGTTTCAGTGACCAGATATTGGGACGTACAAGTGATTTTAAGTCGAAGGGTTTCATTATATGTTTACGATTTTGATAGTGTTTCCTTTAATCGAAGGGTTACGGCATTTTTGTGGGCTAAAAGTTGTTCGGCTTCAGCCATTGTTTCTACTGCAGGCCCTATTTCGCAAATGCCTTGTTCGGTTACATGCTGAAAGGTTATTTTCTTGACAAAACTGTCAAGCGAAACGCCGCTATATGCTTTTGCAAAACCACTTGTAGGTAATGTGTGATTGGTGCCGCTGGCATAATCGCCCAAACTTTCGCAGCTATATCTTCCTAAAAAGACCGATCCGGCATTTATCACTTTTTTTGCCCATTCGGCAGAATTTTCAATTGCTAAAATCAGATGCTCAGGAGCATATAAATTGCTGAATGCCAAACATTCATCCAAGTTATTCAACAAAATGGCACGACTGTTTTTTAATGCTTGCGCAGCGATGTCCTGTCGGGGGAGCAATGCAATCTGCAAATCGATTTCTTTCAGAATTTCTTTGATTGTTTTTTTGCTGTCGGTTACAAGCATCACCTGACTGTCGGGCCCGTGTTCGGCTTGCGAAAGCAGATCGGCCGCCACAAAAGAAGGATTGCACGATTCGTCGGCAATAACCAACACTTCGCTTGGCCCTGCCGGCATGTCGATGGCAACACCCTGCAGCTGTGCATAACGTTTGGCTGCCATAACATATTGGTTGCCGGGTCCGAAAATTTTATCTGTTTTCGGCACCGATTCCGTGCCAAAAGTCATGGCTCCGATGGCTTGCATGCCGCCGATTGCAAAAATCTTGGTAACCCCCGTTAATTGAGCAGTATATAAAATTGCCGGATGTATGTTGCCGAATTTGTCAGGCGGAGTGCAAAGCACAATTTCGCTGCAACCTGCAATTTTTGCAGGAATAGCCAGCATCAGTACGGTTGAAAAGAGTGGGGCAGACCCTCCCGGAATGTAAATGCCGACCTTTTCGATGGCTTTCGATTCGCGCCAACAAGTAACGCCCGGTACAGTCTCCACAACCACGGACACTTCGCGTTGCGACAAATGAAACTTTTTAATATTTTGTCGCGCCAGGTCAATGGATTGTTTTAGTTGTTGGGAAAGATTGTCGGCCGCTTTGTCGATCATGTTTTGATCGACCGGAAGTGAAGTTTGTTCGGGATAATCGAATTTTCTACTATATTTTAAAACAGCCCGATCTCCTTGCTTCGCAATATCGCGAAACACGTCGTTCACCATTTTTCGCAGCTTATCGGGGCGAATTTCAGGTCGTCTCGCAAGTTTTTCCCACTTCGCCGGAGCAGGATTCGAAATTGTTTTCATTGCGTTTTATTATTTGGTCGGCTATAGAATCATTTTTTCAATATTCATCACAAGAATACCTTGGGCTTTCACATCTTTCAGCGCATCGATCACATCCCAAAATTCATCTTCTTGAACTACCGAGTGAATGCTGCTCCAGCCTTCTTCGGCCAAGGGAAGAATGCTGGGAGATTTCATTCCGGGCAAAATTCGACAAATTTCGGGAATAGATTCGTTGGGAGCATTCATGACGATATATTTGCTTCCGCTTCCTTTTTTGTAAGCTCGAATACGGAAAAGCAATTTTTCGAGCAGTGCTTTTTTCTCGTCATTCAACGATTTGTTTGCTATTAATACAGCTTCGCTTTTTACAATGGCATCAACCTCTTTCAATCCGTTCATAATAAGCGTGCTGCCGGTGCTCACAATATCGAAAATGCCGTCGGCAAGTCCGATGCCGGTTGCAATTTCAACGCTTCCACCAATTTCTTCGATTTTAACGTCGATGCCTTTTTCGGCGAAATATTTGAGCAATATTTTCGGATAACTCGTAGCGATTTTTTTCCCCTGAAAATACGAAATACCCGTATACTCCTCCTCTTTGGGAATAGCCAGCGAAAGTCGGCAATTTCCAAAACCAAGTTGCTCTACTATGTCCACGTCCTTGTCTTTTTCCCATACTTCGTTTTCGCCTAAAATACCGAGATCTGCAACGCCTTGTTCTACATACTGAGGAATGTCGTCGTCGCGCAGAAAAAGGATTTCCATCGGAAAGTTTCGAGCTTCGGCCTTAAGTTTTCTGTCCGTATTCGAAATTTTGATTCCGCATTCTTTAAGCAGCTCGAGTGATTTTTCGCTCAAACGACCGCTTTTTTGGATGGCAATTTTCAATTTTTCTTCCATATCGTGATTGTTTTTGCCCGGTAAATTCGTTGGGATATTAATATTATAAGAAAAAAACCCGCCTAATTTACTCAAGCGGGTTTTTAATGTATCCTTTTACGTATCGGCATATCATAGTCAGCTCGCTTGACCGCAAGTTTGAAAATGATGATGATGAATACGATTAGCTTTCATTTTTGATTTAATTTCGCGGCAAAGATAGTGGTTTTATTTTTTATGGCCAATTTTTTTGGAAAAATGTTTTCATTGTTCCCTAAAATATGGGTATTCAGCTAAAAAGAATATTTTGATTAATTTTGTTGTTTCAAAATACGTATATCTGCAATATGCAGCCAACCATCACACTAATTCCTTATGGCGGCCTTGCCAATCGAATGAAAGCAATTGAATCGGTGCTTCATCTCATCGACAATACTTCGTTGCAGGCCACTGCAATATGGTTTAAAGATAATGGACTTAACTGCCGTTTCGACGACTTGTTTTGTTCCATCAAAACAGATAGATTCAAATTGCGAGAGGCTGCGGCAAGCGATTATTTGCTGTATGACAGACCGCGAAAGAAGAATGCATATCTGCCGGCTGTTTTTCAACAGATGCAATTTGACGGACGTCTGCGTGACGATGAAGTTACACAATTGCTTTACAAACAATTCGATTTTCGGCAATGGGCTTTGTCGCATCGCAAATCCTATATTTCGGCTTGTGTGCTGTTTTATGAAAACCATCGGCGCAAACTTTTCGATGCATTTGTTCCTCTTCCTGCATTGCAGGCACGAATCGATCTTATATGTGAAAGTTTCACCTCGCATACGGTCGGCATACATATTCGTCGCACAGACAATATTGACGCCATCAATGGCAGTCCGACAGAACTTTTCGTGCAAAGGATGCGGGAAGAATTGCAATTATATCCCGAAACCAAATTTTATGTGGCCTCTGATTCTCGGTTGGAAAAAAACCGCATGATTACTGCTTTTGGAGATCGAATTATTGTTTTGTCGGACGTCGATGCCTCGCGAAATTCGGTTCGCGGCATGCAGGATGCGCTCGTTGAATTGTATGTATTGTCGCGTACCAATAAAATATTTGGATCGCATCAGAGTTCCTATTCCGAAACGGCTGCTCAAATTGGGAATATTCCCTACGAGAGAATTTTCAGAAAATAGTTTTCTCGTAAAGTTGTAAAAATACTGAAAAACCACTGAAAATAGCTTAGAGGCAAGTTTAAATGGCATTTTTTTATGTAAGTTTGCACCCGATGAAACAAAAGATTGCAACCATTTGTCTTTTGTGCTTGTCGACTACTCTTTTGTTTTCGCAGGCAAGAATAATTTTACCGGATTCTTCGCAAATCACGCGAGATCCCGATTCGTTGGCATTACTCCCCCGTCATGTTAATCCTCGCCAACCAAACGTTACTGTGGCTAAATTGCAAGACACTATTCAGCCAACTCGATTTACTACATGGAAAATTGTGGAACGCACCGGTGATCGATATTTAATACCAATGGATACGGCGTTGCATAATTATCATCAAACAACACTTCCCGACGGATACTCTGTAGCTATGGGTTATTTGGGAAATCTGGGCTCACCGTTGATATCAAAAATATTTTTTGAGCGAAAAGAAAAAGATCAATTCGTTTTCTACGATTCTTATTATCCTTATAATAAGGATCCTGATAATCAATTGTTCTATAATGTTCGAATCCCATATTCCAATCTTTCATATCAGACTGCCGGTTCTTCGCAAAATCAGGAAGAAAGACTTCAGGGACGAATAACCATGAATTTCGGCAAAAAACTGAATGTGGGACTCGATCTCGATTTTTTGCAGGCAAAGGGATTTTACAATTCTCAATCGGTGAAATTCAACGATTTAGTATTTTATGGAAATTATTTGAGTGACCGGATTGAAACGCACTTTTTCGCTTCTTCCGCCGGAATCACTCAATATGAAAATGGGGGCATTAGCGATGACAATTTTATTACTCAGCCCGATTCGATTGAGCAAAGTTTTACTTCGAAAGATATTCCAACACGTATGTCCAACACATGGAATCGATTGAAAACAAATCAGTTTTATATAAGCGGACGTTACAATCTGGGTTATAGAAAACAAGCAGAGTCCGATGAAACGCCGGGCGAATTTGTGCCTGTGGCCAGTTTAATCCTTACGTCTCGATATCGCGAGCAGTATCGACGTTTTTTGTCGTACGATACACTGTTTGTAGATCAACAAAACAATATTCGTGCCATCGATACACTTTATAAACACAACTATTACCCTCAAGCAGTTGACGATAGCACACATTACTCATCGTTTAAAAATACTTTTGCCATTTCTATGCGCGAAGGATTTAAAGATTGGGTTAAATTCGGTCTCACAGCTTTTGTCGAACATGATTTGCGAAATTATTCGATGGTGGATACGGTCGGTAATGGTCGTTTTACTCATCGAGAAAACGCCGTTGTAATAGGCGGCATATTAAATAAGCAGCAAGATGATAATTTGAGATTCAATGTACAAGCCGATATGGGCGTGCTTGGATATAATTTGGGGGAATTTCGAATATCGGGAAATGTGCAAACCGGATTTTATATTTCAGGCAAACGAACTGAGCTTGAGGCGGAAGCATACATCAAAAATCTTAAACCCAAATTTTTAGAGGAAAATTACCAATCGAAATATTTTTGGTGGAACAAAAATTTTGACGATACGCGTCGTGTGTATGTAGGGGGGCGTTTGTTTATTCCTTTTACGAATACTACATTGAGTCTTGGCGTCGAAAATCTGCAGAATTTTCTTTATTTCGATGCCGAAAAAAATCCTACGCAGGAATCATCGAATATACAAGTGCTGACGGCAAGAATCGATCAAAAACTGCGATTCGGTATTTTT
This sequence comes from Seramator thermalis, assembly GCF_004138125.1. Taxonomy (GTDB): domain Bacteria; phylum Bacteroidota; class Bacteroidia; order Bacteroidales; family Dysgonomonadaceae; genus Seramator; species Seramator thermalis. The sequence goes on along the minus strand of NZ_RXHS01000001.1, from coordinate 53,470 downwards.
AATTGGGATAATCAGGCGGTTTATCAGACGTCGAGCAACCAAAATGCGATTCCGGTTCCTACGCTAAGCCTCTATTCGAATATGTATCTTAAAACCAAAATTGTGAACGAACTGACCCTGCAATTAGGAGTGGATGCTCATTTTCATACCAAATATTTTGCTCCCGGGTATGAGCCTGCTTTGTTGCAATTTTACAACCAACGCGAGTTGGAAATTGGAAACTATCCGATTTCAACTTTTTATGCCGATATGCACTTGAAGCAAACTCGCTTTTTTGTGATGATGTATAATGTGGCCTCGCTCGTCATGAAGCCCAACTATTTTTCGCTTCCTCATTATCCGGTCAATTCCATGCTGTTTAAGATGGGGTTATCTGTCAATTTGTACAATTAAATAATACCGGATTTTTTATGAAATCGAAGAAACTGTTGTATCTCTACGGTTTTTTGTTGATAGTAGTAATTTGGTTAATGTTTTCGTTAAGGAAACAAATCAATTCAAAATCTGATACCTACGAAGTAAGAGATTATCCCCAGATCAAAAAAAGTGGAGAATTGAATGTTGTAACCGATTACAATGCAATTGGATACTTCGTTTCGGGAGATACTTTGGCGGGTTTTCAGTATGAGTTGTTGCGCAGACTCGAAAAAGATTGGCAGATAAAAGTGAACATTTTCTTGGAAAATAAATTAGAAGAAAACCTTGAAGGACTTCTTTCTCGACGTTATGATATTATCGCCCGAAGCATACCTGTTAATATCGATTTACGGAGCAAAGTTGCTTTTACTCAGCCTATTTTGTTGAATAAACAGGTACTGGTACAACGAAAAGCGGAATATAACAATGGAATAGCACCTATTCGTCAACACCTCGAGTTGGCAAAAAAAACAATTTATGTTCCTGCAAATTCACCAGTAATTCTACGTCTCGACAATCTTTCGCATGAAATAGGAGATACTATTTTTATCATGCAAGATCCCTCATACGAAACAGAGCAACTAATTATGAAAGTGGCAGGTGGTGACATAGATTTCACTGTTTGTGATGAGAAGATTGCCACACAAATGGAGAAAAGATTGCCTGAAATCGACATAGAAACAGATATCGGTTTTACTCAATTCGATTCGTGGGCAGTGCGGAAAGATTCGCCGATGCTGCTTGATAGCCTCAATATATGGTTTTCACATTTTAAAAAGACAAAAGAATTTCAGCTTTTGATCAAAAAATACCTGAAATGATCGAATTATTCTATTCGATAATTTAGTACGAAAATGTGTATCGATATTCGGAAATATTTTTTGCTCCGTCTTTTGCCCTGAAAACCAAAATATGCTCTTTGTTTCTATCCAAGCGGTTTTCGTCGAAATAATAGGTGTAAACAGGTGATTTGATATCGTGGGTAAATAAAGCGTACTTTCCATCAATTTCTCCTCGAAAAGAGGTTATTCCGCTCTTATCATCAGATAGCTGAAGACGTATTTTTCCGGAAGAAACCCATTTTTCGGGTTGGAGTGGGACAGTTTTTGGTGCAACGGTGTCTATATCGATGGCGAATTTTCCCCCTAATTCCTTGACAGATACTTCCACGCCTCCATTTTTATAATCACCTCCAATCCATGAACTTTTTCCCGTTTTTTTTATTTCCACTATGCCTAAATTTTCTCTGCGATCGAGTATGTCAGCATTGAGTTTGATCCACAAGCGCGCCTGATCATCGAGAGGAACGGGCGATGGATGAACGTGATGAATGGTCGAATAATAAGTTGTGGAAGGTGTCGAAGTGTGGACAAAACAAAAATCGGAATAGAGATTTCTTGCAGGAATTCGAAGAGTGAAGTCGTAATCGACGAACGAATTGTCGAGATTCCAAGCCATATAGTTTTTACAGGGAAGTATGGGCTTTATATTTTGGTTTTTCCCTTTCACCACAAATGGGTAAGTGAGCACATTACCGTAATAATCTTCCAGTTCGTAACGCATCATGTAGTCGCGTTCCTGATCGATGTCGATGTATCCGTGGTTAATAACCCTGTTGTACACAGGCAGGTTGTTGCCCGGTTCGATATATGATTTCATGAAAAACGAATTTCTCAATCTCCATTCTTCAAAATCGACAAAGGAATTGATCATTCGTGTTTTTTCGAACGAGAACCGATCTATCTTACTACTATAAATTAACATGTTGTCCACAAAAAGTCTGATCTGCTTCACTCCGTAAATATTGTTTTGTCCATTCATCCTGTCGTAAGCTTTCACTCCAATGCCTATAAGTCCCCACGCTTCAATTTGTTTGGATAGTGGAAGCGCTTTTCCTGTTTTTGTGTGGCTAATGTAGATATGAGAAGGATCAGAAGTGTTATTCACGACGCCTTTTCCCTTTACGGGGTAAAAGGCTATACCACGAATTTCAGGTTTTCGAGTATCTTGTAATATTTTTCCGATAAAAAGAAGAGGATCCAACGGGTCCTGTGTTTTTGTTTCTCTTATTTCGAAGTGCAGGTGAGGTCCTCCCGACCCGCCACTATTGCCACTTAAGGCAATTTGTTCACCCTTTTTTACGGCGAATCGTTCTTTATCGGGGAATAAGGTTACCTGATAACTTTCTTTGAGATATTGCTGCTCAATCACGTATTCGGCAATTTCAGGTGAAAAACTGTTTAAGTGCCCATATACAGTGGTAAATCCGGATGGATGATCGATGTATAGCGATAATCCAAAACCTCCGGGCGAAACGCCAATACGCGATATATATCCATCTTCAGCAGCAAAAACAGGTTTGTTGACGGTTTGTTGTGTTTTGAAATCAAGTCCCGAATGAAAATGATTGTTTCGTAGTTCTCCGAAATTAGCACTAAGAGCAGGGGGAATTTTTAGCGGACTTATAAACGATTGAGATTGGATAGATAAGGTTATAAGTGATAGGAATATTGTAAAACAGTATTTATTTATTTTTAGTTTCATGACTTATTTTAAGCTTCTATTCAGCCGAAAACATGATTTAAAATGTCCTTGGCAAGTTCTTTTTTCAATTTCAATTCAAATGATTTTTTATTTCCATTACGCGAAAAAATAGTTATTTTGTTGGTGTCGAGGCCAAAGCCAGCTCCTTCTTCGTTGAGCGAATTTAAGATGATGAAATCAAAATTTTTCTTTTCCATCTTTGATAGGGCATTTTTGTCTTCGTCATTGGTTTCCAACGCAAAACCCACCAATAGTTGATTCGGTTTTTTTATCTTACCCAATGCTGCGGCGATATCGGGATTGGGCGTGAGCGTTATGGTGAGATTCTCGTGATCGGATCTTTTCATCTTTTGCCCATATGTATGTTCAGGGCGATAATCGGCCACTGCGGCCGACAAAATGGCTGCATCTACTTCGGGAAAAACCTTTAAACAAACTTCATACATTTGTTGCGCTGATTCTACATCTATTCTTCGAATCAATTTGTTCGATATCGATAGGGGCGTCGGTCCGCACACCAAAATCACTTCAGCACCACGCGACGCACATTCTTCGGCAAGGGCAAAGCCCATTTTTCCGGAGGAAAAATTACCGATGAAACGAACAGGATCAATTCGTTCGTAGGTTGGTCCGGCAGTGATTAAAATTTTTTTTGTGTTAAGTGAAAATGATATCTGAAAATATTCTTCGAGTTTTTTCACGATATTTTCAGGCTCTTCCATTCTGCCTTTGCCTTCCAAATGACTGGCGAGTTCTCCGCTCGTTGCATCTATGATATGTACCCCGTCTTTTTTTAAAATATCGAGATTCCGTTGAGTAGATGGGTGTTTGAACATATCCAAATCCATTGAGGGAGCTAAAAATACAGGCGATTTCATCGATAGATAAGTCGTTACCAATAGATTATCGGCTATTCCATGTGCCATTTTCCCGATAGTGGATGCTGTAGCAGGTGCTACAACCATTAGATCAGCCCACATACCCATGTCCACATGACTGTGCCATGATCCGTCGTTACTTGAAAAAAAATCGCTTTCTACAGGGTTTCCGGTTAGGGCCGACATTGTAATGGGCGTGATAAATTGTTTGCCCGCCGGTGTAATCACTATTTTTACTTCTGCTCCTTTTTTTATAAGCAAACGAGCTAACGATGCCGATTTGTATGCAGCTATACTTCCGGAAATCCCCAAGACTATATGTTTTCCTTGCAATGACATACCGATTTTTTTTAATATGCAAATATAATCAAATTGGTCGTATTTTATTGTTTCTCCATAATATTCAGATTTCACTCGAACTATAGAGAAATAACAAAATTAAAAGTTAAACATTATTAATATGAAAAATATTTAGTACTTTGTATTGCATAATACTTTGTTTAATGTAACTTTGCAGCGTAAATATAATGGGCACAAACAATGAATATAGAAAATACTCAAAGTCAGATGCGCAAGGGTGTGCTGGAATACTGCATTTTATCGATAATAAAGCGGGGAGAAGCATACCCCGGCGATATCATCGATGAAATGAAAAACGCCGGACTCCAATTACTCGAGGGCACTTTATATCCGCTTCTGAATCGACTGAAAAATTCCGAAATCCTTACTTATCGGTGGGTGGAAAGCAATTCGGGACCACCACGAAAATATTTCAGCTTAACGGAAAAAGGTCTCGAATTTTACAAACTGCTCGAAACTACTTGGAATGAATTGGCTGCAGGAGTAAATGCCGTAACAAATAAACCCGAACAGAACAAACAACAATCATAAAAATAACATCGCACACCGCAATGAAAAAAGTTATCAATATTAATTTTCAGGGACAGGTAATTGCCATTGAAGAAACTGCCTTCGAAATTCTTTCGCAATACATCGATAATTTGAAAGCCTATTTTTCACGTGAAGAATGTGGTGACGAAATTGTGAATGATATTGAAAATCGTATTGCCGAACTTTTCGGTAATCGTCTAAAACTCGGGTTCAACTGCATCACAGATGAAGATGTAGAATCGATTCTTGCAAGCATCGGAAAACCGGAGGATTTCGACACAGATTATGACGAATTGTCCGACTCGACATCAGGGAAAAAACAATCTTCATTTCAATCGAAAAAAGAGTCGGAATCGTCAAAAGAAGATCAGACTCGTTTGTATCGCAATTCAAACGACAAAATAATAGCCGGGGTTTGCAGTGGATTGGGATATCATTTCAAAATCGATCCGGTTTGGTTTCGTCTGGTGTTTATTCTTCTTTTCAGCGTCTTGTTTTGGATATACATCATTCTTTGGATTGTTCTAAAACCAAAACCTTTAGAATCAAATGCATCCAAACGACTCTATAGAAATCCCACAGATCGCATCATCGGCGGAGTCTGTGGAGGTATTGCTACTTATTTCAAAATCGATTCGTGGATACCTCGCCTTATTTTTGCTGCTCCATTGTTGCTCAATATTATAGGAATGAGTTCATTTTCTTTTTTCCCGTGGAATAAGTTTTTCGACAATGTTCATTTCAATTTCGAATTCAATTTTAGTGTGTTTCTTGTTTACATCGTTTTGTGGATCATTATACCCAAAGCAACAACGGTTAAACAAAAGTTAGAGATGATGGGAGAAGAAGAATATATAAAATCTATTCGTACGGCCGTAAGTGACAATGTGGCAAACGCAAAAAGCAAGTCAGACATAGAGGTTTCGCAATATCAGTCATCGACTCTTTTGTCAGAGGATTTGAATTTTGACGACAAAAAAATAACATTACCTCCACCACCACCGAAAGACTCAGCCACCCTCAAAAAAACGGTAAGCGAGCCTTCTGAACGATCGGGTTGCCTGAATGCCTTTATCGTTCTTTTCAAAATCATATTCTTCGGATTTGTAGGTATATTTGCTCTTTTGGTGATTGCCGCACTTTGTGCTTTGTTGTTTGCAGGAGCGGCTATGATGCCTCTCAAGGCATTGTTTATCGATGCCGGAATGGAAACCAATTTACTTATTTTTTCTGCTATTTTAATCTTTGTCATACCCCTTATAGCTTTGGTATTATGGATTATTCCCAATTTGCTTAAAAATGCAAAATCGCGCACAATTGTAGGTATTGTTGCTGCCATATTTTGGTTTCTCGGGGTTTCTCTCGCAGGTATGCTGGCAACACGCATTGCCAACAAGTTCAAAGTTGATAGTGTGAATGAAAAAATTATCGATATTGCACCATTCGCCGGCAACACATTACACGTCGAAATGGCCCGTTACGGCAATGATTACAATATGTTCGACACTGCCTTCGGAATAACTTCAGACATCAACGGTTTACCTTTTTACAATTTAAACGAAGATTCGCTCTTGTTTGCAAACATTAATTTGCAAGTTACGCAGAGTGAAGATTCACTTTTTCAGGTGCGAATGATTTCTTCGATTTCATCAACAGATTTACGAAAAGCGAAATCGGATCTCAAAGATTTCTCGTTTCCCGTTTGGCAAAAAGACTCAATTCTATATCTACCGGAATTTTTTGCTACTCCTGTCGAGCAAGGGTTCAGAAATCAAAATATGGTGGTTGAGATCGCCGTCCCGGCGGGCAAAACTGCAGTTTTGAGCGATGATTTGGATAATTATCGTGAAAATGTTATCCCTAAAATTGTTCGTCGTCGCTACAAACGTTATTCTGAAATTTATGACCGTCCTCCTGTTGATACTACAGATGTTCCCAATTCGGAAAGAAAAGTCTCACAAGGTGAATTGGAAACAGATAATATTTGAATAAATGTAGCTCCACTTTGTTTTATCGTGTGTCAGAGTGTGGTCGAAATGATTTCCGGCTACACTTTTTTAATCTATTTAATTACAATTTCAATTCTAATTGCTATTTTTGCCGAATACCGGATAATAGATATTCGCATGAAAGATAAACTGGAAATGTTTTTGAATTGGTTCAACCTCCGATCGGAGCTTGAAGACTATGATGCTATTCATGAAAATATTGAAAAAGGCATCGTGTTTAAAGGAACCAATCTATGGATTCTTGTTTTTGCGATTGTGGTTGCGTCGGTGGGACTAAACATGAATTCTACGGCGGTTATCATCGGAGCTATGCTTATCTCGCCATTAATGGGTCCGATCAATGGAATGGGTTATAGCCTTGCCACCTACGATTTTCATTTGCTTAGGTTATCTGCCAAAAATTTTTCTTTTGCTGTTGGAGTGAGTTTAATCACCTCTACTCTGTATTTTGCTATAAGTCCTATCAATGAAGCACATTCCGAACTCCTTGCCCGAACAAGTCCAACGATTTATGATGTTATTATCGCTTTTTTTGGAGGATTGGCAGGAATCATTGCGATGAGCAGTAAGTTAAAGGGAAACGTAATTCCCGGTGTTGCTATTGCTACTGCACTTATGCCACCGATATGCACAGCCGGATACGGACTGGCTACGCTTCAATTCAATTTTTTCTTTGGAGCTCTCTATCTATTTACTATCAATAGTGTTTTTATAGCTTTTGCAGCGCTTATCGTATGTCAATTTCTTAAGTTTCCGATTCGATCCATCGTTGACCCGGACCGAAAAAGAAGAGTTAACCACACTATAACTACCATCATTATCATGACAATTATTCCGAGTATATTCTTTGGCGTCCGACTGGTCCAAAATGAAGAGTTTGTAAAGAAAAGTGAATCTTTTTTGCAAGATGTGGCTGTAGTTGAAGGGAATTATTTATACAATCAAAGTGTCTGGGTCCCTTCCAAGACTGTGGAATTGGTTTATTCGGGTTACGGATTATCCGATTCAATTCGTGATTTCATTAAACGAAGGGCGTTAAATTTCGGCTTAGATTCTTCCAAAATTATTATAAATCAGGCTTTTGGATTTGATATTGTGCAGGAAAATGTGCGAAAATTTCAATCCGAAACCGAAATTTTGAATAACAAGCTTAATGCCGCACTTTTCACTATTCAACAGAAGGATTATAAAATTGACAGCATAATGAATATCCCGATGTTAGGGGAAAAAATCATTAACGAAATAAAGTCGATTTATCCTCAAATACAAAATGTAGCTTATTCTGAGACTTATTTTTATACGAATGAACAAGATTCGATAGTGAGATCAGACAAAATTCCTACAATTATTTTCACCGCTAAGCGAAACTCATTAAATCGTTCCGACAGATCGAAGATCGAAAATTGGGTTAAAAAGAGAATCGGAAATGAAAATTCCAAAATTCTATTTGAATACACCAATTAATTCCTTCCGATAGTCAATCGAGTGAGATTAAAAGGCCAATGCAGCTTTTACCCCTATTTGGTTGAAAGAAAATTTATGAAAAGCACCAAACAGACCAATATTAAAAAACCGATTCCCTATACCATATCCGATTTCGGAATAAGAATGAATTTGTGGCGTATATAGCTGACTCAAATAAATTCGTTCGGTGAGGATGGCTTTAGATACTTCCGGGATGCTTTTAAGAAAAAGGAAAGGGGTTTCGTACATTACATGAAATTGCAGGTAAGAGTCCGAAACATAATACAAATTACGTTGCAACAAATTGAAATTACCACCGATGCCATCGTCCCAATTATCCGGGAAATTATATTTAGAAAAATATATGAAATCGGCAAAATATTCGGTTTTTTGATTGGTAAACAGTCCACCGCCAAAATGATATTGCAATGATTTCATGATCCCGAATTGGATGTTCTGACTTATATCGAATTCATACCGGTTAAATTCTAAGGTACTGTTTAATATGTTTTTAAAACTCTTGGCAAGTTCTATTTTAAATGTCGGATATTTAGATCTGACCGGAATTTTCTGCCTCCCTTCATATCTGTAATATTGCTCGGGAGTCCACGAAACTCTCACAAAAGGCATAAAAATATAACGAGTATCAAACATGGCATCCAGTTCTTCCTTGTCAGAAGAAGCAGATCTAAAAAAATGATCTAATTTGTTTTCACTCTTTCTGATATGATATTCTATTCCTGCTCCCAACATGAGTCCATTTTTGTATTCCACATCGTTGAATAATCGCATGTAATAGTCGGTGAAATATTTTACCGACACGTCTTCAAAAACCAATCCATGATTATTGAGACTGTCTTGCACTTGCTGAATGAAATCCGAACTGAAAGATTTATTTCCGATACCAATCGAATAAGACAGGCTGCCTAAATGGCTGGGATTATAATTCCATTTAAAAGACAAATCGGCCAGCAATTCTTTCCGTTTAAACATATATCCGGCCATAGCTTTGATATCCAGATTTCTTTGGTTTTTTAGATCGATATCGAAATACAACTTTTGTCGATATGAAATGCCGTCATAAGAAGAATACCCGATCAAAAAAGGATTTAACAGGCCGCTGTATCTTATTTGTGTAGATTTGTATTGGTATTTCGAATCTATAACAATTCGCTGTGCAAACTCGGTGGAATTGGAGGTAGAGTCCGACAACGTTTCGGCAGCACTTTGCATTTGTTGGCTTTCAAAGTTTTCAATCACTTCTTTTTCTTTGGATTGGAGAGGAATCATTCGTTGTTTTTCCCAAAACAACGAGTCGTTTTCGATCGGTACCGAATCCATCCTGACCTTAAATCGATCGCTGATATTCAACTGTTTTTGCCTTTCGATTGATTGTTTCAATACAATATCGTTGTAGCTTATTTTCGCAAGGTAGCGGCTTGCAACCTTGTTTCCTAAATAGGAAATTGTTTTGTAGATTACAAAATCGGTAGGTAAAAATCGTGTGATAGATTCGTTACCCATCGTGATGTGAAAAGTATAATCGGTCATGATATCCACGGCTTCCGCCTCAAAATTCACAACACGCCACGAACCTTCTTCGATGATGCACGTTCCTTTTAACAAAGCCTGCGATTTATAAATCGGATCGAACGCAAGGCTATAGAATTTTCGTTTGCCCGCCTCAAATATTTTTCCAAGCGAATATTTATAATATTTCGAAGAATTATGTCGAAGAGGCATTACAAAACTTTCGTCGAAAGTGGTTTCTCCATATATATTTATGTTAATTAGGTTGAACGGTATCATATCAAGATCTTTCTGGCTCGTAAGCGTACCCGTTACATATTTTATGTCCTGTACATAATTGTTCGGCGCCGAAAATTTCAATTTGCTCATGGTTTCTATTAATGCTTCATCTGAATTTTCATCACACAACACGAATTTGGGAATATACCTGGCATATTTATATAGAAAATTTTTTTTAATCGTTTCAACATAAGCACGCAGATATACATCGGCTTCGTAGCTCTCTACTAAACCGTCATACTTTTCAGCCGCACTCATTGTAAGTTGCAACAGCGAATCTAAGGGAATGTGCTCTTGCGGGAATACCCGAGCTGCGACGAAAAATATAAAGATAGATATGATGGCCCTGTGCTTCATCTTCGTTTCGCAAACATACATATTTTTTTATAAAAACGGCTCATTGTCGATGTTATTTAAGAGATTAAGAGGTGATAAACATACTCGGTTATATCCGGTTTTCATTAAAAAATGTCGTTTTTGTTACATTTCGTAGAAATTTTTTTTGTATTTTTGTGTTCAACAACATGATTTTAAAACAGTCGCTTTGAAAGGCAAAAAAGAAATAGTTGATTTATCATCTTCATTATCAGAAATTTGGCGAGTCTTGTCTGAAAGCGAACGTGAGTCGATCAGAAAAGATGCACGCTTCGTCAATTACAGGAAAAACGAGATGATCTATTTCGAGGACGAATATCCAAAGGATTTGATGTGTCTTTTGAAAGGAAAGGTCAAAATTTTCAAAAGTGGGATAGGGGGGCGCAGTCAAATCATTCGAATGATTCGTCCTATCCAGTATTTCGGCTATCGCGCTTATTTTGCAAATGAGCTTTACGTAACAGCTGCTTCAGCATTCGAGTCATCTACTGTTTGCTTGATTTCAATGGAAATCATCGAAGACATTTTGCGTAAAAATGGTGATTTAGCGATGTTCTTTATTCAGCAACTATCTATCGATTTGGGAATTGCCGACCAGAGAGTTGTCAACTTAACGCAGAAACATATTCGCGGCCGATTGGCCGAATCCCTTCTCTTTCTCAAAGAGAGCTATGGCCTCGAAGAAGACGGCGCTACGCTTAATATTTATCTTGCACGCGAAGATTTGGCCAATCTGTCGAATATGACCACGAGTAATGCTATTCGCACGTTGTCGGGTTTTGTCGATGAGCGAGTTATTGCGATGGACGGTCGAAAGATAAAGATTATAGACGAGGATAAACTTCGAAAAATTAGTCGAATGGGATAAACATTTGAGTGTCAGTATTAATTTTCCTTTTTGACGTTCGAAATCCTAAAATAGAATAAAAATGTATTCAACATGAATAAATTGAAAAAAAGTTTCTGTAAATTTGCATCCAAAACCGATCTTGATATAAAATGAAGTTCAAATATTTTTATTTTTTACTGGTTATTCTGACGTTATCTGCTTGTGGCGAATACAATAAAATTCTGAAGAGTACCGATCAAGATCTCAAATACTCTTACGCGAAAAAGTATTTTGAAGAGGGGAAATATGATCGTTCAATCACGTTATTGTCAGAATTGGTTCCGTTTTTCAAAGGCACTGCACGTGCGGAAGAATCACTTTATATGTTGGCTCAAAGTTATTATAACACAAAAGATTATATATCCGCAACCGAAACGTTTACTACTTATTACAATACTTTCCCAAAAGGGCAATATGCAGAATCGGCTTTGTTTTATGCAGCCTATGGAATGTATCTCGATTCACCTGATCCTCGCCTTGATCAAACGAAAACTTACAAAGCTATTTCCGAATTTCAACGATTTATAGAGGTGTATCCTCAGAGTGATCGTGCTGAACAAGCAAAAAACTATCTTTTCGAACTTCAGGAAAAATTAGCCTATAAAGAATTACTTGCAGCTCAATTATATTTGCGATTAGGTAATTACATGGGCAATAATTATGAGGCAGCAGTAATAGTGTCCCGCGAAGGACTCAAAAGCTATCCTTATTCGAAGTATGCCGAAGATTTTCAAATGACTATTCTTCGCTCTCGATACGAATTTGCAGAACGAAGTAAGCGAGAAAGTCAGCCGGAGCGATATCGAATGGTAGTTGATGAATATTTTAACTATAAAAATTCTTTTCCGGAGGGAAGATACATGAAAGAGGCTGAAAAATATTATCAAGAAGCTCAGAAAAAAATTGAGCAGCTTCCGGGTGCATAAAAAATAAGTAAATACTTCACTAATAAACAAATTAATTTTTAAATAAATGGATTACAGAAAATCTACCGCAAGCGCAAATACCGAAACTCGAGACATCATGCAGATGGCCGAACCTGTAGGAAATGTGTATGAAATGGTAATGATTATCAGCAAAAGGGCTAATCAGATTGCCATGGAAATGAAGCAAGAGTTAGATTCTAAACTTCAGGAATTTGCTTCTTATAACGATAATCTCGAAGAAATTTTTGAAAATCACGAACAAATCGAAATTTCTCGTTTCTACGAAAAATTGCCTAAACCCACGCTTTTGGCCATTGAGGAATGGATCAATGGGGAAATTTATTATAGAAACCCCGCTAAGGAAAAAGAATTGTTCTAATCTTTTTTGCAATGCTTCAACGAGTTCAAAGTCTGTATTTGTTCCTTGCTTCGGGATGTATGGTGCTGGCAATCATACTTCCCCTCATAACATTTGCCTTTGGCAATCAACATATCTCTTTTGAGGCAATGGGATTTTACCAAAATGGGGAATTGGTTGCAAGTACATGGGGTTTGTTTGCAATCGGAGCTATCAGCGCTGCCTTGTCGCTTTTGGTAATTTTTTTATACAACAAGCGAATTGTACAGATAAGACTAACTATTGCAAATATTTTTGTAATGATAGGTTTTTATCTTTATTTCGCTTTTCTCATGTTTATGCGAAATCCGGAAGCAAATCTTGTATTTCAAAAAATCGGGCCGGGTATCATAATGCCTCTTATCTCCATTATTTTTAGTTGGCTTGCTATCCGAAAAATTGGCGAAGACGAGGTTTTAATACGTTCGCTTGATCGATTGAGAAAATAATTTTTTCGAATATTTCTACAAACTGTCTGTGAATTTCGATCACGAAAACTGCAACTTTTTTGCCTCATTTCTAAGAAAATTCCATTTAACAATTTAAAGATCTTTCACATGCAGCAAATACGAAATTAACTACTTCTCTTTATCTTTGTAATAAATATAAACAGTGAGCATAAATTGAACTTCATAAATTATCCTGACAAATGAAAAAATTAGTACAGATTACACTCGCATTCGTGTTTATTCTTGTTTTAAGCGTGTCTTGCAAACCAAAACAGAGTGCTTATAAGCAGGTTTACGAATCTGCAAAGGAAAAAGAAATGCAGGAAGCTGCTTCACAACCAACATCGGTCGTCAAAGATGCTGCACCGTTACCCCCGGTAGAAGTTTCTGTGAGAAAGGAAAAGGTTGAACCTGTTTACTCATCCGATGCATCCGGATTGAAAAAATACAGCGTAGTAATTGCTTCCTTAAGCGTTAAACTGAATGCTGAATCACTGAAATCAAGAATGGAAAACGAAGGATACGATGTGATTTTAGCTCAAAATGATATGGGAATGTACAGGGTTATCGTAGCAAGCTATGACGACAAGGAATCAGCCGTAGCCAAGAGGGACGAAATATATCGCAAATATTCGGCCCTGGGCGATACTGAATATTTGAGAAAGACTTATGGCGTTCCGTTCAACGATCTTTGGATTTTAGAGCGAGAGTTTTAACATTAATAAACTTAATAGATAAAAGCTGTCTTGCTCAAAGCGCAAGATGGCTTTTTTTGTACAGAATACAAATATATGATTGTAAAGTTTTTAGGGACCGGCACCTCAACCGGAATTCCCGAAATTGGCTGCAATTGTTCGGTATGTACTTCTTCAGATGAAAAGGATCATAGACTGAGAGCTTCGATACAGATAACGGATTCCGAGACCAATCTATTCATCGATTGTTCTCCTGATTTCCGACAACAAGTTTTGGCACTTCCTTTTCGGAAAATTGACGGATTTCTGATTACTCATGAGCACTACGACCATGTAGGAGGAATAGACGATTTGCGTCCTTATAGCAGGTTTGGAGCGGTTGATCTATATGCCGAGCTCAAAGTTGCAAACGCTCTTAAAGAACGGATGCCATATTGTTTTTTGGAACATAAATATGCCGGTGTACCAAATATTGAACTCCGTTTGATTGAAAATTTGAAGCCCTTCAAAATTAACTCTATCGATGTCGTTCCAATCAGAGTAATGCATTACAAACTTCCGATACTAGGGTATCGAATCCGAAATTTTGCTTACCTGACTGATGTGAAATATGTTCCGGATGAAGAAATGGAAAAACTATCCAATCTTGATGTATTGGTTTTAAGTGCATTACGATTAACATCGCATCCATCGCATCAAAGTTTGGAAGAAGCTATTGCTTTATCTCAAAGAATCAATCCTAAAATTACCTACCTCACTCATATGAGTCATCAAATGGGTTTGCATCAAGAGATGGAAAAAAGACTCCCCGGTAATATTCATTTTGCATGGGACGGATTGGAACTTTCTGTCTAAAACATATTGAAATATTCTCATTTATTTCTTTTAACTATCCCTCATGCAACAAAATCTATTTATCAACATCTATTTAGTAAAATTTCGATATTCGTATTTACTGATAAAATAAAAGAATCGTATATTTGTACGGTGCTCTTTATTAAGAATAAAAGATTAAACTAAATCGCATAAAAACAGTCTAAAACAATAAGGTAAAGAAAAAGGAATTACAGCTATGAAAACGAAACAATGGATTTTATCTCTGATGATGGCTTTGCTTCCTGCGTTGTGTTTTACCCAGGAATGGGATGACATATATGCAGATCCGACTGCCAATGTTGAGAATCAAACTCAAAAAAAACAGCAGGTCAAACAAAAAGATAACCAATCACAAAAGAAAGCCATCGTAGTTGTTGAGGGTGATGCCTCAAATATAGAAGTGTATGCTAACGGCCGAAATATAGATGAATATAATCGCCGAGACAATACACAGGTGGAAGAAGGAGAACCGGTGGTTGATGAATACACCGACTATCAATATACGGATCGAATCGTGAAGTTTCATGATCCGGAGTCTTCCATTAAAATTACGGGAGCAGATAATGTTACGATCTATGTTGGTGACGATTTGTATTCCGACTATTACGAAAACAGAGGATGGAACACAAGCATTACTTTCGGCTGGGGATGGCCTCCATATTACTCATGGTACTATGGTAGTTGGTATCGTCCTTGGCATTACAGTTCTTGGTATTATCCATGGTACGACCCATGGTATAGTTATTGGTATGATCCTTGGTACTACGGAGGATGGTATTCGCCGTGGTATTATTCATGGTATTCACCTGGATATTATGGCGGATGGTATTCGCCATGGTATGGTAGCCCGTGGTATGGAGGCGGATATTACTCCAATATAAGATATAATCGTTCAGGTAGATCTTCAGGATCATACAGATCGAGTGCATCCGGAGTTTCTACCGACTCCCGAATAATCAGCGGTAATAGTCGAAGTTCTCGATCTACTACAGTCGGAACCTCGACCGGACGTTCATCTTACAGAAGTTCACAAATCGCTCCTCGTACACGTATCGTTGACGAGTCGGGTAGAATTTATAATTCGAGGACGGGAGAAACTGTAAGCCGAACCATTTCTCCATCAACTCGTTCCTCTTCCTCAGCGACGATTGATCGGTCCGGAAATACAAACTCAACGCGGCAAAGCAGCAATACTTATCAACGTCCGTCGAACAGTTCGAGCACAAGGCAATCCGCTACAACCGGCCGTTCGTATTCTACTCCTTCCAGGAGCGAATCTACAAGCCGCAGTTCCACATACTCGACTCCTTCGAGAAGTTATGACAATTCTTCTACTCGTTCTTCTTCTGTCGGCTCTTCATCGAGTTCCAGAAGTTCGTCCGGATCTTCGGGCGGCAGTGGAAGAAGTTCTGGCGGCGGTCGAAGATAAATTTTTAAATATTTGACTGTCTTGATATAAATTCCATTATAAATGAATTATAGTGAGACAGTCAATTTTTATAAATCCAGATTAAAATAATCATATACAATACAATAATGAAAAAATCGATAATTGTTTTTTGCTCTGTTTTACTGTGTTCAATCTCCACGGCATTTTCGCAAGGAGAAGTTGAAGCATTGAAATTGTCGGGTAGCGATTTAAGCGGAACAGCTCGAGGTATAGCAATGGGTGGCGCATTTGGCGCATTAGGTGGTGATTTGACTGGAGTTTCCATTAATCCTGCCGGTATTGGGGTCTACAGAAGTTCAGAGGTAGTAGGTACACTGGGCCTCGCCCAAGAAAAATCAGAAGTTGCAAGTGTTACAAGAAACAAAACTCAATTTGCTTTTGACAATATTGGCTTTGTGGGTTATTTTCCTTTGCGAAGCAATGCCATTCCTTTTTTGAATTTCGGATTTACCTACAACAACATTAAAAACTTCGACAAAAATATTACTACTCCTCTTGGAACGCCCAACAGCTCATTGATGGACTATATGTGCTATGTTTCCAACACATTTAATGAAGGCAAAGGAGTTAATCCATCATTATTGGATTTCAACATTACAGATGATCCTTTTTCATCAGGGGCCCCGTGGCTTTCAGTCTTAGGTTTTAATGGCTATTTGATCAATCCTAATCAAACGCAGCAAGGATATGAATATACACCTTTACACAACGAAGCAGTTGATAATTCAATATCGCTTTCTGAAAGAGGATATGTAAATAGTTATGATTTTACTCTTGGTACAATGATTGATAATAAATTGAATATAGGTGTTGCATTAACTGTTGCTGATTTATACTATAGGCTTACTTCACGTTATTCGGAAGAATTTTCAAATGGAGTAAATGCCGGTTTCGATTTACGCAATTATCTAAAAACAGACGGAGCAGGAGTAGGGGCAAAAGTCGGTATTATTTACAGACCAATCAATTCTTTCCGTATCGGAATATCTTATCATTCCCCTGTTTGGTATTATTTGACCGATACTTATTCTGCTGAAATTGAACATAATGTAACAAACTATGTTTCGGATAGCGGGTATAAACCGGGTATTAAACCTTCAGATGTTTATTCGTTTGACTATCGCTTGCAAACTCCCGATAAATGGGTATTTAGTTTGGCCGGTGTGTTAGGCAACAATTTCATTGCAAGTCTCGATTACGAAATCAACAATTACGGATCGATGAAATTGAAAGGTAATAGCAATGATGCAGATCCTGATGCCGTTTATGCAAAGGATAACAAAATCATTTCTGAAGACTATAAATCGTCATCTACCGTAAGAATCGGAATTGAATATAGATTTACTCCCCAATTTTCGGGTCGTTTGGGATATTCGTGGGTACAAAATCCATATGTAACAGAATATTACGATGGAGGAAGAGAAACGGCAATTTCCGGATCAACAACTATTTATCGAATTGAAGGCGATAAGAATTATTTCACCGGTGGATTAGGATATCGATTCAGTCCGAATGTATATCTCGATTTGGCTTTAGTTTACAAAACTCAAAAAGACAAACTCTATCCTTATCCGAGTGTTCCAAAAATTAATTTGGATGCATCGCCATTCTCTCTGAGCAATAAAAATATCAAGGGATTGCTTACTTTTGGATATAAATTTTAAACAATTTGTTATATAAGATTTCTTATATAAAGCCGGAGTGCAATTAAAAGCCCCGGCTTTTTTCATGTATTATGGAAAAAGCCTATCTTTGCAAAAACCCAATTAATAAAAAAATGAATACTTCAGAAGAAAAATCGCTTAACAATTCAGAAGACAAACGAAAAGTTACCACACATCGTTTGCACGAAATGAAACAGCGTGGCGAAAAAATCTCGATGCTCACTGCCTACGATTATTCTATGGCGACTATTATAGATCAGGCCGGTATTGATGTAATTCTTGTAGGAGATTCCGCTTCAAACGTGATGGCAGGGAATGTAACCACTTTGCCTATTACACTCGATCAGATGATTTATCACGGGACATCGGTTATGAAAGCCGTGAAACGGGCATTGGTGGTTGTAGATATGCCGTTCGGAAGTTATCAGGGAAATACCATCGAAGCAATAGCTTCGGCAATTCGAATCATGAAAGAAACACAAGCCGACAGCATTAAGCTTGAAGGTGGAGAAGAAATCATCGATTCTGTTGCCAGAATCGTCGGTGCCGGTATTCCTGTGATGGGACATTTGGGCCTTACGCCTCAGTCCATCAACAAATTTGGCACATATGCCGTGAGAGCACAAGAGGAAGCAGAAGCAAGCAAACTAATTAAAGATGCACATTTATTGGAAGAGGCAGGATGTTTTGCCATAGTTCTCGAAAAAATTCCTGCTCAATTGGCACGTCAAGTTACTAACGAATTGCACATTCCGATCATCGGTATAGGCGCCGGGCCTTATGTAGATGGGCAGGTTTTGGTCATGCACGATATGTTGGGAATCAATAAAGGATTTTCTCCACGATTTCTTCGCCGTTATGCCAATTTATATGACGAAATTACGCGAGCTGTACGAAGTTATGTAAAAGATGTGAAAGATGGAGACTTTCCATCGATAGACGAAAGTTATTGATTTTCTTTTAATGATGTATAATCCGGAATTTCAGAGAGATAGTGATAAGATTGGTGGTCGAAATCGACTTTGCAACAATAATGCGATAGTCCGTTTGAAACAACTAAATAATTTACTCTGAAAATAAGATTATAGCGGGCTATTTGGTCGAAAACCTGTTGCGAGATTTTAATATTTGGGCTTTTGTATTCGAGAAGCATCAATGGCTCAAGCTTGTTATTATAAACAACCGTATCGCAACGTCGATTCATCGAGAAAATTTTGATAGAAGCTTCATTGGCTATCAATGAAGAGGGATAATTCTTCTCCGATATCAAATAATGAACAAAATGCTGTCGAACCCATTCCTCGGGAGTTAATGCGACATATTTTCGACGCAAAATGTCAAAAATAACGGTTCCTTGTTCCGAAGTCATTATTTTTGCATCGAAAGGTGGCAAATTAAGTGGGTAGATATTATCTTTGTTCATCAAAGTTGCATTTGAAGCGCAACAAAATTAAACCATTTATGAAAACGAAACAAGAAATTGTCGAAAATTGGCTTCCTCGTTATACTAAACGACCGTTGGAAAGCTTCACGAAATATATTCTTCTCACTAATTTTCAAAAATACGTTGAAATATTCGCCGATCATTTTAATGTCCCAATTGTAGGGCTTGATGCCAATATGCCAAATGCTTCGGCAGAAGGAATCACGATCATTAATTTTGGAATGGGCAGTGCAAATGCGGCTACAATCATGGATTTATTGAGTGCTATTTCTCCAACAGCGGTATTATTTCTGGGAAAATGTGGTGGGTTGAAACCTCGTAATCAGTTGGGCGATTATATACTGCCTATAGCTGCTATTCGTGGCGAAGGAACATCGAATGATTATTTTCCGCCCGAAGTACCATCTTTGCCCGCTTTTAGTCTCTTAAGGTCGGTATCATCAAATATCAGGGACTTTAATCATGATTATTGGACAGGAACTGTTTATACAACGAATCGACGAGTTTGGGAGCATGACGATGAATTCAAGAATTATTTAAGAAAAATAAGGGTGATGGCTGTCGATATGGAAACAGCAACACTTTTCACTTGTGGTTTTGCTAATCATATTTCTACAGGAGCTTTGCTTCTGGTTTCGGATCAGCCAATGATTTCGGAAGGCGTAAAAACAGATAAAAGCGATAAAATTGTAACCGAAAATTTCGCAGCTCAGCATGTTTTGATCGGAATTAAATCACTTACAACGCTTATCAACAACGGATCTACCGTTAAACATCTTCGTTTCGACTGGTAAAAATATGACACAAACATTCGATTCTATTCGCAACGATATTCTCAAACACAATTTTGTGCCCATTTATTTGTTGATGGGGGAAGAATCGTATTTCATTGATGAATTGACCGATTTGCTCGAAAAAAACGTCCTGACAGAGACGGAAAAAGATTTCAATATGCAAATCTTTTACGGAGTGGATTCGGATGTAAAAGCAATCATTTCTACCGCTCGACGATATCCGATGATGGCTGATCATCAACTCATCATCGTAAAAGAAGCCCAAGAATTGGATCATTTCGAGGTGCTGGATTCCTATGCTAAAAATCCTATGCCGACAACAGTACTTGTTCTAAATTATAAGCACGGAAGTGTAGACAAACGAAAATCAGTTGTGAAAAGTATCGATAAAACGGGAATTATTTTCGAATCAAAAAAACTGTACGAAAATCAGATTCCTGCTTTTATTAAATCGTTTTTTCAACAAAAATCTATCGGGATTGAAGAAAAAGCCGCACAGATGTTAACCGATTTCGTGGGAAACGATTTAAGTAGGCTGGTTCAGGAACTTCAAAAGCTCGAAATTGCACTTCCCGAAAACCAAAAACGTATTACTTCCGAGGTGGTAGAAAAAAATGTAGGAGTAAGCAAGGATTTCAACAATTATGAATTACTGAGAGCTGTTGCCGAAAAAAATATTTTTTTGGCCAATCGCATCGTGAATTATTTCGATAAAAACCCCAAAGACAATCCAATCATGGTAACTATTTCGGTTCTATTCGGTTATTTTTCGAATTTGTTGGAATGTTACTGGCTATCAAATAAATCTGAGCAAAATGTGATGAATGCATTAAATCTTCGATCCTCATTTATGGCTCGCGATTATATGAGTGGATTAAAAAATTATGGGGTAAACAAAGTAATGGATATAATATCGCTCTTAAGAACTTACGATGCCAAATCCAAAGGGATAGACAACGTCTCAGCTACTCATGGCGATTTGTTGAAAGAACTGATTTATAAAATTATGCACTGATGTCTTACAGATTTATTGTTCAATCCAGTTAATAATTTTTTCGTCCAAAGGACTTGTTTTGGATAAATATACAGCTGTTAACTTACCATTTTCGTCGATCAAGTATTTTTGAAAATTCCACATAACATCCTGATCTAATACTCCATTTTCCGTTTTTTGTGTAAGCCATTTGTAAATAGGTGCTTGATCTTCACCTTTCACGCTAATTTTTTGCATCATTGGAAAAGTTACGCCATAATTCGCTGTGCAAAATTCCTTAATTTCAGCGTTTGTGCCTGGCTCCTGATTGGCAAAATTGTTTGCAGGAAACGCCACAATAACAAAATTTTTATCCTTATAAGTATCGTATAATTTTTGAAGTTCTTCGTATTGAGGAGTATAGCCACATTTCGATGCAACATTAACGATCATAACCTTTTTACCTTTCAGCGAAGACATATGAAAAGATTTTCCATTTATATCAGTTACCTTAAAATCGAAAAAAGATTTTTGACTTTTTTGAGCATTCAGCGTCAGCGTCAAAGCGAATAAAAATAGGGAAGCACATACTATTTTTTTCATCGAATATTTTTATTTGTTTTATGTAAAACGAAAATAATGATTTTTAGTTCATTGTTTAGTTTTTTATTTTGTTTATTGGATATTTCTTAAGTCTAAAATTTCGTTTTTCAATCAGCATATCAAATAAATAATTCTCCGGTTCATGATAATGTAACAAGAAAATAATAGCACATTCAACAAATGATAGGTGAGTTAAATTCGCCAATTTTATTTCCGTCTTATTTGGGCCGTACTTGCGTCGTATTTGGTTCGTGTTTGTTTTTTGCATTTTTATGCCCTTCATAAAAGAGAAAGACTTAAAATAATATTCTTTTTTCAGTTTACAATTATATATACTCATAGAATACACATTTGTAAATGCATATTATTATATACAAAAGTAAATATCATGAAGCGTTTTATATGGATCTATCACCAATCTATATTGAGTATACAAAATGAAATTTACTTTAGACTATAAATTATTCCATTGGGTTAACATTTTAATTTATAGCCATATTATATAATTTAATATTCTGAAAATCAAATTATAAAACAAATAATATGAACTTATAAATGATAATTTTCAAATAATGAAAATAAATATTTGCCGAAACAGTTAAATTCACACTATTTTGATATTATAATAATAACAATATCAATGTAATTATTATAATATACAAACAATAGCTTCAATAAATATTTTCTTTAATTACGCTGGATAGTTAACATTAAAACATTTGTTATGAAGCCAAGTACTTTTGTAATCTACAAACATATTCAACTTGATATTCGAAATGTAATTTATTTTAATTACATTTGTAAGCACTTTATGTTACAATTCTAAATACTTTAGAGGATAATGAAAGATAGAATTCGTTTACTGATGGAGAGCGAAAACATGACGCCATCACAATTTGCCGATTATTTAGGAATAAATCGTGCAGTAATTTCGCATATACTGAATGGACGAAATAATCCGAGTTTGGAAGTTGTATCTAAAATATTGTCGGAAATGAATTATGTCAACCCTGAATGGTTGATTAATGGAAACGGAAATATGTATAAAGATGGGAGTGAAAAGAAAAAAATACAAAATGAAAGGACTTTGTTTCCCGAGAATGAAATAAAACCCGATCAATCTCCGGCAAAATCTGAATATTCAACAGAGAAAACGGTTCGTGAAATAAATAATATCGTTGAACCAATTATAAATGAGACAAATAGTTCACTTACGAAACATGAAAGGAAAATTACTCAAATAATTATTTATTTTGACGACAACACATTCGAAACTTTTTTTCCTCATAATAAATAACTTCAAGTTTTTCATTATTCAATTTTCTATTCTTTTTTAATGAAAGCTTCTTTTTAGTACTTTTGTAAAATGAATAATTAAAAATTCCACGGAATGAAAAAAATGATCGACTTTGAGATATTGAGTAATGAAAAGCTCAATGATCAGAATCATCTATTGAAAATTACTCCTTTAAATCATGAAAAACTACCTCAGATTTATCCCGGTCAATTTGTCGAAATTTATGTTCCAAACTCAAAATCAACTTTTTTGAGACGTCCTATCTCTATCAATTTTGTCGACGAATCTCAAAATACACTTTGGTTACTCATCCAGAACGTTGGGAATGGCACAGCAGCCTTATGTGCCTCAAAGATTGGGCAAAAACTGAACATCATTTTTCCTCTTGGCAATTCATTTACGTTGCCGGATAATCAAAATAAACGAACACTTTTGGTGGGAGGAGGAGTAGGCATAGCTCCTATGCTATTTTTGGGTAAAGTTTTGAAAAACAATGGATTTGTTCCCGAATTTTTGTTAGGTGGACGTTCAGCCTCCGATGTGCTGCAAATAGATGAATTTGAAAAATTTGGAAAGACTAACATCACAACCGAAGACGGATCGCTTGGCGAAAAAGGATTTGTAACACATCATTCTGTGCTTGCAAAGCAACACTATGACAAGATTTATGCTTGTGGCCCAAAACCAATGATGGTTGCAATTTCTAACTACGCTTACGTGCAAAATATAGAATGTGAAGTTTCGCTCGAAAATATGATGGCATGCGGATTTGGAGCATGTTTATGTTGCGTCGAAAAAACTATTCGAGGGAATGTTTGTGTATGCACCGAAGGTCCCGTATTCAACATAAAAGAACTGACATGGATCGACTAAAAGTAAAAATAGGAAATCTGGAACTGAAAAATCCGGTTATGACTGCATCCGGAACATTCGGTTACGGCAAAGAATATGCCGATTTCATCGATTTAAATCGGTTGGGAGGCATTGTTGTTAAAGGAACTACATTAGAAGCGCGACAGGGCAACGATTATCCCAGAATGGCCGAAACTCCTTCGGGAATGCTGAATGCAGTAGGATTGCAAAACAAAGGGGCCGATTATTTTATCGATCATCTTTATCCTGAAATTTGCGATTATGATACCAATATTATTGTGAATGTTTCAGGGTCTACCATTGACGATTATGTGAGATGTGCCGAGAAACTTGTTGCTCTCGACAAAATTCCGGCCATCGAATTAAATATTTCATGTCCAAATGTGAAAGAAGGTGGAATGTCCTTCGGCATTTCACCTAAAGCAGCTGCCGAAGTCACCAAAGCAGTTCGATCGGCATATACCAAAACACTTATTGTAAAGCTTTCTCCAAATGTAACCGACATAACCGAAATTGCCCGTGCCGTAGAAGCGGAAGGTGCCGATTCGGTTTCACTTGTGAATACTTTTTTAGGAATGGCTATTGATGCCGAAAAACGGAAACCTGTGCTATCTACCATAACAGGTGGATTGTCGGGCCCTTGCATCAAACCGATTGCGTTACGCATGGTATGGCAAGTATTTCATACTGTTAAGATTCCTGTTATCGGAATGGGAGGAATATCAAATTGGAAAGATGCCATTGAATTTATTCTTGCCGGCTCATCTGCCATTCAGGTAGGGACATATAACTTTGTAGACCCTACTATTACTATGAAAATTCTGGATGGTATCGAATCATATCTCGATCGTCATCATATTCAATCTATTAACGAATTGATTGGAAATCTCTAATATTGAGTTATTATTTTATACTGATTTTACAAGATTCTCTATTTTTTTGAGTTGATTTCAAGTTAATATATATCATTTTGAAATTAATATCGGTTTTTGTTTTGACAAAATGAATAAAATATATACCTTTGTACTTGATAAAATGAAAAAATAACTATTTTAACGCAATCATATGTCGAAATTGCAAGTTCCGGAAAACTATAAAGCCATTTTGAACCTCAAACAAACGGAACTCGGTATCAAAAGCATAAAGGATTTTTTTCAACAAAACCTTTCCTCAGAACTTCGCTTACGAAGAGTAACTGCTCCATTATTTGTTGAATGTGGAACAGGTATTAACGACGATTTAAACGGCGTTGAGCGTCCGGTTAATTTTCCGATAAAGGACATGGACGATAAACGTGCAGAAATCGTACATTCTCTCGCAAAATGGAAGCGATTGACACTTGCCGAATATCAGATAGACGAAGGATACGGCATTTATACCGATATGAATGCCATTCGGGCCGACGAAGAGTTGGACAATTTGCATTCGCTCTATGTTGATCAGTGGGATTGGGAATTGACTATCAACGAAAGTGATCGGAATGTGGCTTTTTTAAAGCAAATTGTTCGCAGGATTTATGCCGCTATGCTCCGAACCGAATATATGGTTTATGAATTGTTTCCCGAGATAAAACCCGAATTACCTCGCGAGATTACTTTTATCCATGCGCAACAATTGTTGGATAAGTATCCCGATAAAAGCGTGAAAGATCGGGAAGATGCGATTACAAAAGAAAATGGTGCAGTCTTCATCATTGGTATCGGTGCTGATTTGTCAAATGGTGAACCTCACGACGGGCGTGCTCCCGATTACGATGACTGGATTACCAAAAATGAAGAAGGTTACCTTGGATTGAATGGAGATTTGCTCGTTTGGAATCCCGTTTTGCAGCGTGGAATGGAACTTTCATCAATGGGAATTAGAGTAAATCCCGAGTCTTTGGAAAAACAACTTGCCCTCAAAAACAAACAGGAACGGAAATCCTTATATTTTCACAAACGACTGTTAAACAATGAGCTACCTCTTTCAATTGGCGGTGGCATCGGGCAATCACGCCTTTGCATGTATTATTTACGAAAAGCTCATATCGGAGAAATTCAAGCAAGTTTGTGGCCTATCGAGATGAGAATAGAAGCTAAAGAAAAAGGCATTAACTTGATATAATTCAGTTTTTTTACGTTCAATAAAATCCTGCTTCGAAAAAGAGTAGAATTTTTTTATAATATTCAATCGAAAAATTCGTAAATTAGCAACAAAAATAGCATGGATGTAAGAATTGAACAATCATGGAAACAGCATTTAATGCCGGAATTCGACAAACCATATTTCGTGAATCTGACAAATTTTGTTCGAGATGAATATCGGACAAAAACGATTTATCCGCCTGCAAAACTTATTTTCAACGCTTTTGATCAATGTCCATTCGACGAAGTAGAAGTGGTGATTGTTGGGCAAGACCCTTATCACGAACCGGGACAAGCACATGGATTATGTTTTTCGGTGAACGATGGCATTGAAATTCCTCCTTCGCTCCAAAACATATATAAAGAAATTCACGACGATTTGGGGAAGCCTATTCCCCGTTCGGGCAATCTCGAACGATGGGCTCGTCAGGGAGTGCTTCTGTTGAACGCTACATTAACGGTGCAGGCACATAGAGCAGGTTCTCATCAAGGAAAAGGTTGGGAAGAATTTACCGATGCTGCTATTCGTCATCTTGCCAACGAACGCGAAAATTTGGTTTTCATCCTTTGGGGTGCTTACGCTCAACGAAAGGGTGAAAGTATTGACACGAATAGGCATCTTGTTCTTAAATCTCCACATCCTTCGCCATTATCGGCACATCGAGGATTCTTTGGAAATAAGCACTTTAGCAAAGCAAATGAATATTTGGTTGCACATGGTAAAAAACCCATTGATTGGTAATCTAAAAAACGAAAAACGAGGGGTTACCCCTCGTTTTTCATGAAATTATATTCGATCTTGAATCTGACGAAACAATCGAAAAAATTATCCGACACTGCCTTCCAAACTAATTTGAAGTAATTTTTGTGCTTCAACGGCAAATTCCATTGGAAGTTTGTTTACCACCTCTTTTACATATCCATTGACGATAAGCCCTACCGCTTCTTCTTCTCCGATTCCGCGTTGATTACAATAGAGAATCTGGTCTTCGCTTATTTTAGAAGTTGTTGCCTCGTGTTCGATGATACCCGTAGGATTTTGAATATCGGAATAAGGAAAAGTATGTGCGCCGCAATGATCGGTCAACAAAAGACTGTCGCATTGCGAATGATTTCGTGCATTGTCGGCATTTTTCGATATTTTCACCAGTCCGCGATAACTATTTTGACTGTTGCCTGCCGAAATTCCCTTCGATACAATTCGACTCCGAGTATTTTTACCCAAGTGAATCATTTTTGTGCCGGTATCGGCCTGTTGAAAATTGTTGGTTACCGCTACCGAATAAAATTCTCCAACAGAATTGTCGCCGGCCAGTACGCATGACGGATATTTCCACGTTATGGCAGAACCGGTTTCGACCTGTGTCCATGAGATCTTCGAGTTATTCCCTTTGCACATGCCACGCTTCGTAACAAAATTATAAACGCCTCCTTTGCCTTCTTTATCGCCCGGATACCAATTCTGAACAGTGGAATATTTGACTTCGGCATTTTCAAGTGCTACGATTTCGACGATGGCTGCATGAAGCTGATTCTCGTCGCGCATGGGAGCCGTACAACCCTCAAGATAACTCACATAGGAATCATCGTCGGCAATAATTAACGTACGTTCAAACTGACCTGTGTTGGCTGCATTGATGCGAAAATAGGTTGACAATTCCATCGGACAGCGGACACCTTTGGGAATATATACGAACGATCCGTCGCTGAAGACGGCAGAATTGAGGGTGGCAAAAAAATTGTCTTTGTAGGGTACAACGCTTCCCAAATATTTTTTTACCAAATCCGGATGATGTTGCACGGCTTCACTAAACGAACAAAAGATAATTCCCTTTTCGGCCAAAGTTTCTTTGTAGGTAGTTTTAACCGAAACACTGTCCATTACGGCATCTACGGCTACACCCGCAAGCATTTCCTGCTCGTGAAGCGGAATGCCTAATCGATCGAATGTTTTTAACAATTCCGGATCAACGTCTTCTCTTTCTCTGTTTTTGGGCGTTTTTTTCTTGCGTGGATCGGCATAATAGATTATGTCCTGAAAGTCGATTTCCGGAATATTTAAATGCGCCCAATCGGGCATTTTCATTGTAAGCCAATGACGATAAGACTTTAACCGAAACTCCAGTAACCAATCGGGTTCGCTTTTCTTTGCAGATATAAGTCGAATAATATCTTCATTCAATCCTTTGGGTATAGTTTCGGTTTCGACATTGGTCGTAAAACCATATTTGTAATCGCTGTTAGTCAGCTCATTCAGTATCTGATCTTGTTCTAAATCTTGCATTTGATTATTAACTTGAATAGATTTTTAAAACGATAAACGTAAACTTAAAACAACGATGGAGGTCGTTTTGTTTATCTTCTTGTCATGACTAAGCGAGAGAGTCTATTTTTTCGTAAAAAACCTTTTTACTATATTATCCTGTTTGAGCAGTCGTTCTAATTCTGCATAAGGAATATCTACATCAATGGCTCCCATCACGTATGGTGCAATTTCGTATTGATTGAATGTATAGTGAATTCCTTTATCGTCCATCCAAAAATTGTTATTGGGTATAATGTCTTCGAGATTGAAAAAACCATGTTGAAGGAGAGAATCCGGAACCGTCACATGGTATTTTTTCATAAGTGATTCCACGAGTATATCCGAAAGAGGTTTCTTGAAATTAGGGATGAAAAGATCTTCCTCAGAAAGAGTAACAATATTATTCAAATCAATATTATAATACAAAATACGGTAAGAACCATGAGCACCGCCGGTATAGTCGCTATATTCTACGGCATAACTCAAAAGAGAATCATTTTGAAACAAAATTCGATTTGTATTTCGCAACTGATACCAATACCAAGACGGCATACTGCCATCGCTCAGTTTCTGCTTGTCCGAATAAAAATCATTGGAAAGCGAACGGTATTCTTGTGTATAGTCGGCGATATATTTATCGATTGCTTCTCTTGGCGTCAACGAATCGTAAGAAACATCATTCAAAAACGTTCCCGTAAATATTTGTTGAAGTCTTTTGGTATCTTCTTCTGACCCAAATTTTACCGGATATGTGAATCGAATATCGACTTGTGAGAAAGGAAGAGTCGTATCACTATTGTCGATTAATGGTATTTGTTTTGAGACAATTATGCTGTCAAAAGTGATTGATTTGTCGAGATTAGATTTTGCATTTTTGCACGAAAAAAGTAAAAACAAGGTACATACGGTTAGTATGGACGCAAAAAATTTAATCATATTCATACGATGGAATTTATTGGATGATTTGTTTGATAGCTCCCAAATCGGGATAAAAGATGATTTTAATGGGTTTTTTGTTGTTATCAAACATTTTTTTTGTTAGCACTTCTTTTGATCCGAACTGAACGATATCAACTTCAATATCTTTCAATGTTCTATTATCATACTCGATTTTCAGATCTGCTTTACCCGGAATGTTATAAACTAATCCTTGCTTCAGTTTGTCTTCCAATTTCGCAAGCTCCTTTTCCGACAATAACCTTTCTATTTTAGGAGTTTTAGATGTAAGAGAGATGTAAATTGGAGAACCGGCGAGATTATCTGCATCGAGCGGTCCGAGTTTTTCCGAAAAACGTGCAATAACTTGACGATTGATATTTCCATTATCCGGAATGATAGTCAAATCTGTGAAAAAAGTTTCGGTTTCCATTGTTCCGGAGAACATCTCGGTCAATGCTTTTTCCTGAGCGTTAATTTGATCCATTACGAGTTTATATGCTGCACCATCAGGAGGCATATTTTCAGCTTCTCCCATTAAAATATCGTTTCGAGTGCGACGCAATTCGAGTATTTGTTTTGATACGAGTTCGGCCTGTTTTGCCGTCGACCCGGCCATGAGCGTTTCCTCGGTCAAAAATCGTCGAGGATCTATGGACGGTTCACTGCGTGTCGGAGATTCGGGTTCTTTTGTTTTTTCCAATTCCGGATTTCCGTTCACCGAACAGATTAGGCCATCCTTGGTAAGATAAACAAAAGGTTCTACCGTATTTGAGCGAAATTCTATTAAAAATGAATTGGATTCATCGGGGATGCCTTTATTTACAATGCTCACATCTTCGAGTGAATAAGTCGTCCGATTTTCGGTAATGGGTTCGATACCCAGATATCGCTGTGCATAGGGATAAAAATCGCCACGCTTGTATGTAACTTTTTTTACTTTGAATGTGATAACGAGAGAGGTTTTCGGGAGTGAATAAGCTACTCCATAATTGTTTGCCTTCACAGCATTCATCCGTATGGTTTCTTGTGCCGACAATGGTGTTGTTGTTGCAATTAAAACTGCTATGAATAAATAACCTGTAACTCTCATGTCAAAACAAATTTAAAAGAATTAATAAGCCGATTGAAACTGTTGAAGAAAACGCACATCATTTTCGAACAACAATCGAATGTCGTTAATGCGATATTTAAGCATTGCAATGCGTTCTATCCCCATTCCGAGTGCATATCCGCTATAGATTTTACTATCGATTCCGCAATTATCCAATACATTAGGATCTACCATTCCGCAACCGAGAATTTCTACCCAACCTGTATTTTTACAAATATTGCAACCTTTTCCCCCACAAATATGGCAAGATATGTCCATTTCGGCACTGGGTTCGGTAAACGGGAAATAAGAAGGACGAAGTCTGATTCGGGTGTCGTGACCAAACATTTCCTTGGCGAAGAACAACAAAGCTTGCTTTAAATCGGCAAACGAAACATTTTTGTCCACATATAATGCTTCCACCTGATGAAACAGACAATGCGCCCGTGCCGAAATGGCTTCGTTGCGATAAACACGGCCGGGACAAATGATGCGAATAGGTGGCTGATTTTGTTCCATCACACGTGTTTGAACGGATGACGTATGTGTGCGTAGCACGATTTGCGGATCGTTTTGAATAAAAAATGTATCCTGCATATCGCGAGCGGGATGATCTTCGGCAAAATTGAGTGATGAAAAAACGTGCCAGTCATCTTCGATTTCGGGACCTTCAGCAATCGAAAATCCCAGACGTTTGAAGATGTCGCAAATTTCTTCTTTTACGATATTCACCGGATGACGAGTTCCGAGAGGGATAGGGAAAGATGTGCGTGTGAGATCAATATCCGAAATCTCGTTATAATTATGAGTAAATTGTTCTTTCAGCGATCGAATTTTGCTCTGCGCTTTCTGTTTCAGTTCGTTGAGTCGCATGCCAACTTCACGTTTTTGATCGCTTGGAACGTTCCGAAAATCGTCCATTAATAACGAAATCTGTCCTTTTTTACTGAGATATTTAATGCGCAGAGCTTCTATTTCATCTGCATTCGAAGCCGATAAATGTTCAATTTCGTCCAGCAGCCGATTTATTTTTTCGATCATTTCCAGTATAATTTCTTCACTACAAAATTTATTTCCTGCAAAAATACACTTTTTTCGGCTATTTACGGCTATTAAAAACGAAAGATTTAGCGTTGACGGGCACGGTTTGAAATATAATTGTGTAATTTTGTCGAAATCATGCGTTAGTCCAAAAAACCGATGCTCGAAAAGGTAAAAAAATATATTGAAGACAAACATCTTTTAAAACCTTCATCAACGGTAGTGGTTGGTGTAAGTGGTGGAATGGATTCCATGGCGCTGCTCGATATTCTCACATTGCTCGATTATCGATGCATTGCGGCGCACTGCAATTTCCACTTGCGTGGTGAAGAATCGGATCGTGATGCCGAATTTGTGAAAAATTGGTGTAAAAATGTCGATATAGAATTTACTTCGGTAGATTTTGATACGCTAGCGTATGCTCGCGACAAAAAAATTTCGATTGAAATGGCTGCTCGTGAATTGCGATACCAATGGTTCGAACTAGTCAGACAAAAATTTGAAGCAGAGGCAATTGCTGTGGCACATCATCGTGACGATGACATAGAAACCGTTTTATTGAACCTTCTGCGAGGAACCGGTATTAAAGGGTTGACCGGGATTTCACCTAAAAAAGGGAATATTGTACGTCCATTACTCTGTGTTTCACGAAATGAGGTCGAGCAATATCTGAATGAGCGAAACATTTCATTCGTTATGGATAGCACTAATTATGACGATACAATCACACGTAATTATTTGAGATTGAATGTTATTCCTATGCTCGAAAAATTAAATCCTTCGGCTAAAAACGCCATTTTTCGAACTTCTCAAAATATTGCCGAAGCTTACAACATTTACGAAAAGGCAATTGAAACACTAAAAAAGGAGGTAATGATCGGAGAAAAAGTCAGCATCGAAAAACTTAAAAACACGCCTTCTCCTCTGTCAGTATTGTTCGAAATTCTTGCACCATTGGGATTTAACGCGTCAGTGGTGGAAGATATTATTGATAATTTGAATTCTTCTTCGGGAAAAGTATTTTTATCCACGCAATATCGGGTAATAAAGGATCGACAGTTTTTGTTGCTGAGCAAAATTGCCGATTGCAATAATTTTGACACTGAAATAATAATTTATGAAGGGATGACTGAGATTTTATATCCTATTCATCTAAAAATAAATGTAGTAAATATAAACTCGATTGAAGTGAACAAATCAGGTAGATTTTTGTTCTCAGATGCAGAAAAGGTACGTTTTCCATTAAAATTGAGAAAATGGAAAGATGGCGATTGGTTTGTGCCTTTCGGCATGAAAGGAAAAAAGAAGTTAAGCGACTATTTTACTGATTGTAAATTCGATTTGCTCGAAAAAGAAAATCAATGGATATTAGAATCCGACGGACAAATTATTTGGATAGTGGGAAAAAGGAATGATGAACGCTTTAAAGTATCCGATCACACAAATAACGTATTAATGATAGAATGGGTTGAGTAAACAAATTTTTTTCTATGCAACTGCAACCTTTTATCAAATAATACATCTAATAATACAGATATAAACATAAAAACGGCATATATATGAAAACGAACGACATCAAAGACATTTTGCTTATCGCCGCATTTTCGACAGTGGCTTATTTGTTAAATCTCACGTATCGTCATCGAAGAATTTATAGAAATGGGCCTCAAGGGCTTCCAACATTCGAAATAAAATAAAATTCTTCGACTAGCGAGATTTCGCAAACTCAGTGCTTCAACTGTTCTTTGTGCTAAGTTTTTGTTACCTTTGCAACGATTTAGCACGATGAACAGTTGAAATTTTTTTTGTATGCTTACACTCAAAGTAATTAACGATTGCCCCGAAGAGGTAATTCGCCGTCTGGCAAAGAAACATTTTGATGCCAAAGATATTGTGTCACAGATAATCGAACTCGATGCACTGCGGCGAAATACACAAAAAACACTCGATAATACATTAGCCGAAATAAATTCTCTTTCGAAATCCATCGGTTCACTCATGAAAGATGGAAAAACGAGAGAAGCTCAATCGGCACGAGAAAAAGTCACCGAACTCAAAGAATCATCTAAAACATTGGATGAAACGCTGAAAACGACAGAGGAGAAAATACAGAATCTGTTAGTCGTTCTTCCCAATCTTCCTCACGAATCGGTTCCCGAAGGCAAAACAGCCGAAGACAATTTAATAGAACGAACAGGAGGCACCATTCCCCAATTGCCGGCAGATGCGCTTCCGCATTGGGACTTAGCAAAAAAATATGATCTCATCGATTTCGAACTGGGCGTAAAAATCACAGGAGCAGGGTTTCCTGTTTACAAAGGACGTGGAGCGAGGCTGCAGCGCTCTCTGATTAATTTCTTTCTGGATAATGCTCGTGAAGCCGGTTTTACGGAAGTTCAACCTCCTTATGTGGTGAATGCCGCTTCAGGATTTGGAACCGGCCAATTGCCCGACAAGGAAGGACAGATGTATCATGTAGATTTGGACGATTTATATCTGATTCCTACGGCTGAAGTTCCCGTAACCAATATTTATCGTGATGTAATTCTCGAAGAAAAAGATCTTCCGATTAAAAATACTGCATATTCTGCCTGTTTTCGTCGTGAAGCCGGTTCTTACGGAAAAGATGTTCGTGGATTGAATCGCCTTCACCAATTTGATAAAGTAGAAATCGTTTGCATCGAAAAGCCGGAAAATTCGTATCAGAGATTGGATGAAATGGTGAATTATGTACAAACGTTGGTCGAAAAATTGGAACTTCCCTGGCGAATTTTAAGATTATGTGGAGGAGATATGAGTTTTACGTCAGCCCTGACATTCGATTTTGAAGTATTTTCAGCAGCACAGCAACGATGGCTTGAGGTGAGTTCGGTATCCAATTTCGAAAGCTATCAGGCCAATCGCTTGAAGTGCCGCTATCGTGATGCCGATCGCAAAACGCAACTTTGCCACACGCTCAATGGAAGTGCTTTGGCATTGCCGCGTATAGTTGCAGCACTGCTCGAAAACAATCAAACTCCGCAAGGGATTCGCATTCCGAAGTCATTGATTCCTTACACAGGATTCGAAATAATCGATTGAAAAATCGTATTGAGATCAAAAT
Organism: Seramator thermalis; assembly: GCF_004138125.1. Classification (GTDB taxonomy): domain Bacteria; phylum Bacteroidota; class Bacteroidia; order Bacteroidales; family Dysgonomonadaceae; genus Seramator; species Seramator thermalis. The sequence goes on along the minus strand of NZ_RXHS01000001.1, from coordinate 19,152 downwards.
ATTTATCGCCTCAATGTATAAAACCAAAAGCAGCAATAGATGTGATTTGTAACATCACAGGTCAGATTCTTCTATTTCTCTTTTGGTTTATTTAAATCAAAACCAAGCAACATACCATCGTACATATCGTTCATCGCGGCCAATATTTCGATGGAATTGTCCTTAGTGAAAGTACTAAGAGTTTTCATCAGTTTCAGAAAACCATCCGCATCGAACATTAATTTCATGCGATTTCCGGACTGTATTGGAAAAGCCTTTAACTTTCCAATGCCGTGCAAATAAGTCAATATGACTTCATTTGTTTGATTGTCGTAGGAATATTTCCCCGAAAGTTTTATTAATCCGAGTTTTGCCGAATAGGTACTGTCCTCATTAAATGTAAAATAACAATTTCCGTCTTTAATACCAACTTTGTTGCAATACTCGTTGAATTGTTTTTCGACTTGTGTGGCAACAACGGCTCCACCGGCTTTTTTAAGCAAATTTTCGGTCTCGAATTTGCAAGCAGTACCTTTGTAATTCCAAGTCCCGATAAATTCTTCGGATGATGAGCCGAAAAAGTTACTCACCTTGTCTAATGTTTGGTTGAAGATAGAAGCTGTATTTTTGCCGGAATTGTCATTAGTTTGGGCATTAACTAACCGGCAGAGAGAAAATGATATAACTGTTAATCCGACAATGAAAATTCTTTTCATATATTTTCGAAATTATTTCGATTGCAAAGATAACACATTTGTCAAATTCTTACGGGAGAACGCTCGAAACAAAAGTGAGATTGAGTGAAGAATTAAAGATCTTTCGAAATTAACATTTTATATAATTGGAGCATAGCCAAGTTGGTGGTGCGTGAAATATTTTCGTTGCGGTTTCCACTATTTACGTTGTATGCTTTCGCTAAAAGGTATTCATTATATTTGGTTGCAATCCAAACTGTGCCTACGGGCTTAGATGGGCTTCCGCCTTTAGGCCCCATGATTCCTGAAACGGCAATACTGCAATTCGTATTCATTTTTGTTGCGACATTCCGGGCCATTTGTTCTACGACGGGTTTGCTGACGGCACCAAAATTGCGCAAAGTTTCGATATTGATATCTAAAATACAGTTCTTTATATCGTTATTGTATGAAACGACACTCCCATAGAAATAATCTGAAGCCCCGGAAACCGTCGTAATTTTATGGGAAATGTATCCACCCGTGCAGCTTTCGGCAGTTGAAAGAGAACATCCTAATTTTTTTAGTTTTTTGCCCAATAATGTTTCCAAAGAATCTTCACTCTTTGCGACGAAGTATTTCCCAAGCTTTTTTTTGAGCTTTTTACTTTGCAGTTTCATAAGCTCTTTATGTTCGCTGCCACGAACAAAAAGACGGAGTCTGATCAGTCCGAACGACGGCAAATATGCCAAGGAAAAGTTTTCGGGAAGCTGTTTCTCAAAATCTGCTAAAAGAATTGCTAAAGCCGATTCGCTAATATCTGCCACGATAAACGATTCTTTAATGTATTCGACCAATTGAAACTTTTGGCGTAGCATCGGAATAATTCGTTCTTTCATAGCTGTTTTCATTTCAAAAGGAACGCCAGGCATCGAAACCAAAACTTTTTCATTTTTTTCGAACCAAAGAATTGGAGCTGTTCCAACCCGATTTTGGATTACCTTACAATCTTTGGGAACAAGAGCCTGATTTTTGGTCAATTCATTCAGAACGATATTTCGTTTAGCAAAAACCGCTTTTATATTTTCGAGTACTTCGTTGCTGAATACTAAAGATGTACCAAAATATTGACATAAAACCTGTTTGGTAATATCGTCATTGGTAGGCCCAACACCGCCGGTCAATAGCAAAACGTCGGCTTTTTCAAATCCGCGATCGATAGCTTCCGTTATATCTGCGCCATTGTCGCCAACCGTTGTAATATTTACTACTTCAAATCCGTTGTTTGTCAGTTCGCGCGACATCCATGCCGAATTTGTGTCAACAATCTCTCCAATGAGTAATTCATCTCCAATAGTAATGATCTCAATTTTCATATTCTTCGATTTATTTTGATTATAATCCACAATCGATCAATTTTTTGTCAAAAAAAATAGTAATGGTGGGTTACGAGAGGAAAAAGATACTTAACCATATTTTACTGCAAAATAACAGTGAATTTTCGAAAAACAGGAAAAAATGAAGTTTTATTTTGTTTGTTTAGAATGAAAGCCTTATCTTTGCAATCCGAAAAAGGAACAATAAAATATTATAGATATAATGAAGAAGGAAATACATCCGAAAAATTACCGTCCCGTCGTTTTTAAAGATATTTCGAACGACGAGATTTTCATTTCTCGCTCAACTATTAATGCCAAAGAAACGATCGAAATTGACGGAGTAACTTATCCGTTGGTAAAACTTGAAATTACAAGTTCATCCCATCCATTCTATACCGGTAAACAAAAACTGGTTGATACGGCAGGACGCGTGGATAAATTTATGAGCCGTTATGGCAATCGGAATAAGAAAAAATAATAGGAAATAAAAACCCGAAAATTATAAAAGCGATGATTTTTCAATCATCGCTTTTGCTTATTACTTGGGATAACCAACAGATTGTGTGAGTAATACCTGCATTTTGCCCGTGAGATTGAGAAGTTTCGCCAACTCATCTTTATTGAATGAACCACGTACAACTGAGCCCAAACCTTCGGAGGCGCAATATAGGTAAATGTTTTGAGCCACAAAGCCACAATCTGTGAATGCATATTGCTCTGAAGAAGCTTTACCAAGATCAGACACAAAGATTATATTGGCAGCAGCAGTAGCAACAAAATCCTGCACCCCTGTGTTCTTACGAAAATCGCCCTTCCGTATCAGTTTTAATCGGTTGTTTTGTGCATCATAGAGATAAATACCCGATTTGAGTGCAACATACAGCTCCAATTCCTGCCGATTATTAGCAGTAGGTGCCGTTCGTTTGTCCGGACGATTAAAGCCATTGGCCGCCCATAGCAAATTGGATAAAGTTTGATCGGAAAGGGATTTGTCTTGATAAGAACGGATGGATTTACGTTCACTTAAAGCTTGCATCAAAGGTTTTCCACCTGTTTTGACCGGAGTCGGAAGATTAATATCTTGCGCCAAAAGCATAGCAGAACCAATCAATGCAAAAACACAAATAAAAAACATTTTCTTCATATCTAATCAATTTTAGGTTTATGCAAATATAGCTAAAGGTGCTATTATTTCGATTTAAAAGTAGTTAAGATTGAGTTTGTGAGCTTTATATCCGTTCTCTATCTATAATATTTGCGTAATTTTGTTGACTGAAGTCGTATGATATTAGCAATTTGATGAAACTTAGGTATTTATTTTTTTACATCTTATATTTAACTGCGAATTTCTTGATGGCTCAACCACCATTGAGTGATAGTGCCAAAATCAGCTTAATGACTTGTGCCCCTTGGTCCGGCGCAGTTTATGCTCTTTACGGACATACTGCTGTATGGGTTAAAGACGACTCCACGCATACAGATGTGGTTTTCAATTACGGATTCTTTGATTCTTCGCAACCAAATTTTATCTATCATTTTGTGAGGGGTGAAACAGATTATGTCTTAGGTGTTACTTCATTCGAAGATTTTATTTCGGAATATCGAAGTAAGGGTGTATCTGTTTGGGAACAGCCTCTCAATTTGTCGCAGGGCGAAAAACAAACTCTATGGAAAGCCTTGTATATAAATTCGTTACCGGAAAATAGAAGCTACCGCTACAATTTTTTATACGATAATTGTGCTACAAGACCACGTGATATGGTCGAACAATATGTTGAAGGAAAAATTATCTATCCGAAAACCGCAGATAATCAAACTTATCGCAATTTGCTGCACGAATGTTTACACCCTTACCCTTGGATGGAATTTGGCATCGATTTGATAATTGGAGCTCCTGCTGACCGAAAAATAGATGAACGTGACAAAATGTTTCTTCCCGAATACCTGATGCGCGCGTTTGAAGGTGCAATTGTAGAAAAAAATGACACTTTAAGATATCCACTCGTGCAACAAACGAGAGTTATACTGACCTCAAACAATGCGGCAAAAGTGAGCGAACACAGCATTTTCACTCCTTTGAATATGGCATTCGCATTGTTATTAATCACACTGTTACTTTCTATTATACAAGTAAATAACATTAATAATGGTTTTCCGATAAAAGTTTTTGATACCTTATTGTTTGGAATGGTTGGTTTGGGCGGAACTATCGTCTTTTTTCTGATGTATTTTTCGGAACATCCTGCCACAAACCCTAATTGGAATTTTGTATGGTTAAATATTATATCTCTTTTGATTGCCGTCTTATTTTGGATAAAATCGGCTGAAAAAGTCGTGCATATCTATCATTTTATTAACTTTGCAGCATTAACACTATTTTTATTTTTCTGGTGGCTGATACCACAACAGCTCCCCGTTGCATCTATTCCAATTTCGTTATGTCTGTGGGTGAGATCGGGAGCGAATATATGGCTGACTAGAAAGAAAAAACGGAAACAAAAAAGATATACATCGGCAAAATACTTAAAAGCAGGATGGGGACAATAAAAAATTGTACGATTTTTGCATATCCTAAAATGCACTTAGCACAAAATTAGATCATGATCAAAATATTATCACCTCTTGTAGCTTTTTTTACTGTTGCCTCAATATTTGCTCAAGGTTTGTCATCTGAAACTCCTAAACTCGTTATCGGAATTACTATTGATCAATTGCGAGGCGATTATCTTGAAGCATTTAAAAAAACATTTGGGGAAAAAGGATTTAAAAGATTATTAAACGAAGGATTGGTTTATTCCGATGTAAAATTCGATTATCCGAATATTGATCGAACTTCAGCTATTGCCACTATTTTTACGGGTGCTTATCCATTCTATCATGGAATAGTTGGCGAAAAAAAGTTTTCGATAGAAGAAGGTCGTGAAGTATCAATGTTTGCTGATAAACGTTATAATGGCATTTTTACCTCAGAACATTTGTCTCCCCTGTCTATCAAGGTTTCTACCATTACAGATGAACTCAAAATAGCTACCAACGCAAATGCCGATATAATTTCTTTTGCTCCAAATGCTCCGGAAGCACTTGTTTCAGGCGGACATGCAGCAAATAATGCGTTCTGGATTGACGATTATACAGCGAAGTGGGCATCTACATCTTTCTACACAGCAAAACAACCTATCATCGATCAGTACAACCGAAGCAGCCAATCGCTGAGCACTGTCATTAATAGTTTTATATGGCGTCCGGCAAAAGATGTTTCGCAATATACCGTATTTCCTTATACACAAAACGTGTACAATTTTCAACATCATTTTGGGTCAGATAAGCAGAAAAGCGTAAAACTTTTTAAACAATCACCTTTCGTAAATACCGAAATACGACAAATGGCCGAAAGAGTATTGAATAACAATCAACTCGGGAAACGATCGGTGCCCGATTTTTTGGCCTTAACATTTTATGCCGGTAATTACGAAAATGCCCTCGACAAAAACTATTCGATTGAAATTCAGGATCTTTACGTTCGTCTCGATCAGGAAATAGCTCAACTGTTGGAGACAGTGGATAAAACTGTAGGAATGAATAATACGCTTATTTTTGTTACTTCCACCGGATACTTCAGCGAACAAGAGGTAATTCCTAACAATATCAAACTGTCCGGAGGTGAATTTCGTCCCGATCGCACGATTGCTATTCTCAACATGTATCTGATGGCAATTTACGGTAAAGAACAATGGATTAAAAAATATTACAACGGACAACTTTATTTTGATCGCAAACTCATTGAAGACAAAAAGATCAGTCTTTCTGAATTTCAGCAACGAGCCGCCGAATTTTTAGTGCAGTTTGATGGCATTCAAGATGTGATCACTTCACAGCAAATGTTGCATGGTGCATACAACCAAACGGTAGAATTTTATCGAAACGGATTTTACAAGGGAATTTCGGGCGACTTGTTCATCGAATTTCAGCCCGGCTGGAAGGTGATCGATAATCAGGTATCAAACGACAAACGCATCAACAACAATGCCATTTCGGCTCCGCTCATCTTTTTTGGTCAAAACATTGCTCCACAAAAAATTTACCGAACCGTAGATGTAACCGAGATAGCACCTTCCGTTGCGCATCGTTTGCGCATCAGAGCACCGAATGCAGCCAAGTCTGACGTTTTGAAAGAGTTGTTCTGACTATCAAACGCAAATCATATTTCGAAATCATTGACTAAAAAATAATTTAACAGATTAAAGTATAAAACAATATATGGCATTAAATGACATAATATCTAAAATTTTCGGAAATAAGGCGCAACGAGATTTAAAGGCAATTAATCCCGTTGTGGAAAAAATAAAAGCTGTATATCCGGAAATTACAAAGCTGTCAAATGACAAGCTAAGAGCTCGCACAAAGGCATTGGAGGCGCAAATTCAGTCTTCTGTAAGCGACGAAAGAGCAAAAATTGCCGAATTAAAGAACGGCATAGAAGATATTGAATTAGAAGAACGTGAAAAAGTTTGGAAACAAATAGACAAGATAGAAGACGAAATCACGGAAAAATTGGAAAAAGCTTTGGATGCGGCTCTTCCGGAGGCTTTTGCGATTATGAAAGATACAGCTCGTCGATTTACCGAAAATCGCGAAATTATCGTAACGGCAACCGATTTTGACCGCAATTTGGCTGCAACTCACGATTTTGTGCGTATCGAAGGAGACAAAGCCATCTATCAAAACCATTGGATGGCCGGTGGAAACGAAATCACTTGGGACATGGTGCATTACGATGTTCAGCTTTTCGGTGGAGTTGTATTACATCAGGGCAAAATAGCCGAAATGGCTACAGGTGAAGGAAAAACACTGGTCGCAACACTTCCGGTATTCCTTAATGCACTCACACACAACGGAGTGCATGTAGTTACCGTAAACGACTATCTTTCCAAACGCGATGCGGAATGGATGGGCCCATTATACATGTTTCACGGACTCTCCGTTGACTGTATCGATAAGCATGAACCCAATTCAGAAGCACGACGGAAAGCCTATGAATCGGACATTACGTTTGGAACGAATAATGAATTCGGATTCGATTATCTTCGTGACAATATGGCGGTTTCGCCGGCAGATTTGGTGCAACGCAAACACAATTATGCGATTGTGGATGAAGTCGATTCGGTATTAATCGATGATGCACGTACGCCATTGATTATTTCCGGTCCGGTTCCTAAAGGCGAAGAGCAACTCTTTGATGTATTTCGTCCGCGAGTAGAAATGCTCGTAAAAGCGCAAAGGGAACTTACCACACGGTTGCTCGCCGAAGCCAAACAGAAAATGGAATCGGATGACAAAAAAGAACAAGAGGAAGGAGCACTACTTCTATATCGTTCTTTTAAGGGAATGCCCAGATACAAACCTCTCATCAAGTATCTTAGCGAGCAGGGGGTGAAAGCGGCCATGCTCAAAACAGAAGAGTTTTATATGCAGGACCAGAATAGAAACATGCATATTGTTACTGATCCTTTATATTTTGTTATCGACGAAAAAAATAACACGGTAGAACTCACAGACAAGGGTATTGATGCATTGACCGGCAAATCGGATGATCCTCAATTTTTTGTATTGCCCGATATAGCCTCGCAACTTTCGGAACTTGAGCACGAAAATTTGACAGAAGAAGAAAAGGCTGCAAAGAAAGACGAATTGCTCCAAAACTATGCCATCAAATCCGAGCGCGTTCATACCATCAACCAATTGCTCAAAGCATATACACTCTTCGAAAGGGATGACGAATATGTGGTGATCGACAATAAGGTGAAAATCGTTGACGAACAAACCGGTCGCATCATGGAAGGTCGCCGTTATTCGGACGGATTGCACCAGGCCATCGAAGCCAAAGAGCGAGTGAAAGTTGAGGCAGCTACGCAAACTTACGCCACAATTACTCTGCAGAATTATTTTCGAATGTATCACAAACTTGCCGGTATGACCGGTACTGCCGAAACCGAAGCCGGAGAGTTTTGGGATATTTACAAATTGGATGTGGTGGTAATCCCTACAAATAAACCGGTCATTCGTAATGATATGAACGACCGTATCTACAAAACGAAGCGCGAAAAATATACGGCAGTTATCGAAGAAATAGAACGATTGGTAAATGCCGGCCGTCCGGTTTTGGTAGGAACTACATCGGTTGAAATTTCGGAATTGCTCAGTAGAATGCTTACGCTCCGGAAAATAAAGCACAACGTGCTCAATGCCAAACTTCATCAACGCGAAGCGGAAATCGTTGCCAATGCAGGGCAATCCGGGGTTGTCACCATCGCGACAAATATGGCCGGACGCGGAACCGATATCAAACTTTCGCCCGAAGTTCGAGCAGCAGGTGGGTTAGCTATTATTGGCACCGAGCGCCACGAATCTCGTCGAGTGGACAGACAGTTGCGTGGTCGTGCCGGACGTCAGGGTGATCCCGGATCATCCGTCTTCTTTGTTTCCCTCGAAGACGATTTGATGCGATTATTCGCAACCGAACGTATAGCAGGACTGATGGATCGTATGGGCTTCAAAGAAGGAGATGTGCTCGAACATGACATGTTGAGTAAATCCGTAGAACGTGCCCAAAAAAAAGTAGAAGAAAACAATTTCGGCATTCGAAAACGCCTGCTCGAATACGATGATGTAATGAATTCGCAACGCGAATTGATTTACAAAAGACGTAAACACGCATTGATGGGAGAACGTATTGAGTTGGATGTTCTTAATATGATTCAAGAAACCTCTCGAAATATTGTTGAAGATAATCAGGATGACTATGAAGCCATGAAAATGGAGCTTCTCCGCGTGATGGCGTTGGAGATTCCTTTTACGGAAGAACAAATGAGGGATCTGAAACCCAACGAGCAATCCGAAATGATATTCAACAAAGCTATCGAAAGTTTCAAAAGAAAAGTCGATCGTATGGCCGAAATTGCTAATCCGGTCATCAAACAGGTTTATGAAACACAAGGAGCAATGTATCAAAACATTTTGATTCCGATTACGGACGGCAAAAGAATATATAACATCGCTACCAATCTCAAAGAGGCATACGAGTCGGGCTCAAAAGCGTTGGTGAAATCTTTCGAAAAATCCATTCTTCTTCACACCATAGATGAACATTGGAAAGAACATCTGCGAGAAATGGACGAGTTACGACAATCAGTTCAAAATGCCACTTACGAACAAAAAGATCCATTGCTTATTTATAAACTGGAATCTTTCAACCTGTTTAAGATCATGGTCGAAGATATTAATTCTGAAGTCGTATCTATCTTGATGAGAGGCCAAATACCTGTTCAAAATCCGGAAAACGTTCGTCAGGCAGCCCCGGAGCAAAAAACCGATTATAGCAAATATCGTACTCGAAAAGATGAAATGGGAGCGATGTCAGGGTCGAAAGCGAATGGGACACCACAACCTCAAGAGAAAAAATTGGAGCCGGTACGGGTTGAGAAAAAAGTCGGACGAAACGATCCGTGTCCTTGCGGAAGTGGCAAAAAATACAAAAATTGTCACGGAAAATTTGAATAGAACATACATTTCTTGAGTATTTATCCCCTGGGGAAATTGAAATTTCTTCAGGGTATTTTTTGTGAATAAAAAGTCGAGCTTAATCAAATTGCACTTGTAAGATTATCTTTTTCAATTCTCATTTTTTTCGAGCAATTATTTGTTAAATCCATTCAAAAGCAGTATCTTAGTAGAATATTTCAGTTCAATACGACATACTCGTTAAGTGTTTGTTATTAAATAATATATAATCATTATATAAAGAAAAAAATCACATTACGGCATGATTAATCAAGAAGACAGAATCATCCCGATTAACATCGAAGATGAAATGAAATCGGCATACATCGATTATTCGATGTCTGTCATAGTATCTAGGGCATTACCCGATGTGAGGGACGGATTTAAACCCGTTCATCGACGAATCCTTTTTGGAATGTACGAACTCGGCAACACCCCCGATAAACCGCATAAAAAGTCGGCAAGAATAGTGGGTGAGGTGCTGGGTAAATATCATCCGCATGGCGATTCGTCGGTTTACAATGCAATGGTACGATTGGCACAGAGTTGGAGCATGCGCTATCCTTTGGTTGATGGTCAGGGAAACATGGGTAGCATTGACGGAGACAGCCCCGCGGCGATGCGTTATACCGAAGCCCGACTCAATAAACTTGCCGAAGAAATGCTTCGAGACATCGATAAAGAAACTGTCGATTTTCAACTCAATTTTGATGACACGCTAAACGAACCCACTGTTTTACCAACGCGAATTCCAAACCTCTTGATCAATGGGTCTTCCGGTATCGCAGTAGGAATGGCTACCAACATTGCACCACACAATCTTACGGAATGTATTGATGGTATCGTGGCTTACATCGACAATCGCGATATCGATATCAAAGGGCTGATGCAATATATCAAGGCCCCCGATTTTCCGACCGGCGGATATATCTATGGGTATAAAGGCGTAGAAGAATCATTCGAAACCGGCCGAGGTCGCATCGTTATACGTGGAAAAGCAGAGATAGAATCAGGCAAAGTTCACGATAAAATAATCGTTTCGGAAATTCCGTACATGGTAAATAAAGCCGAATTGATAAAAAATATTGCCGATTTGGTAACTGACAAAAAAATAGAGGGTATTTCGAATGTAAATGATGAAAGCGACCGTCAGGGAATGCGAATAGTTATCGATGTCAAGCGTGATGCCAATGCCAATGTAGTTCTTAATAAATTGTACAAGCTCACGGCACTTCAATCATCTTTCAATGTAAATAATATTGCTTTGGTAAAAGGTCGTCCTCAAATGCTCAACCTGAAGCAACTCATTGAGCTATTTGTAGAGCATCGTCACGATGTCGTGATCCGACGAACCAAATTCGAGTTACGTAAAGCCCAAGAACGTGCACATATTCTCGAAGGATTGATCATTGCTTCAGACAATATTGATGAAGTGATTTCCATTATCAGAAATTCGGGAACTCCACAAGAAGCGATTCAACGATTGGTAGATCGTTTTGCTCTCTCTGAAATTCAGGCAAGAGCGATTGTCGAAATGCGTTTGCGTCAGCTGACGGGTTTGGAACAAAATAAACTCCATGCCGAATACGAAGAAATCACTAAATTGATTGATTATTTAAATGAAATATTGAACGATGATGACCTTTGCATGAAGGTAATTAAAGACGAACTTATTGAAATAAAAAACAAATACGGGGATGCCCGACGTTCCGAAATTGTATATGCTTCGGAAGAAATGAATCCTGAAGATTTTTACAGTGATGACCAAATGATAATTACGATATCGCATCTCGGCTATATCAAGCGTACCGCATTAACGGAATTTCACACTCAAAATCGAGGTGGAGTAGGGGCAAAGGGATCTGAAACAAGAGATGAAGATTTCGTGGAACACATCTATCCTGCTACCATGCACAATTATATGCTGTTTTTTACCCAAAAAGGTAAATGCTATTGGTTGCGTGTATATGAAATTCCGGAAGGAACGAAAAACTCGAAAGGCAGAGCGATTCAAAATTTATTGAACATAGACCCAGACGATGCGGTTACGGCTTTCGTACGAGTGCCGGGATTCGATGATGAGGAATACATCAATTCTCATTATCTGCTTTTTTGCACCAAACAGGGAATCGTCAAGAAAACCGTACTTGAAGCATATTCCAGACCTCGTCAAAACGGCGTAATAGCCATTTCGTTGAACGAAAACGATCAGGTGATATCCGTTCGTTTGACCGATGGGAAAAAAGATGTTATTCTTGCAAACAGAAATGGACGAGCTATACGTTTCAACGAAAATACTGTTCGTCCGATGGGACGTACTGCAACCGGTGTAATTGGCATGCGATTGGACGACGATGGTGAAGACTATATTGTTGGAATGATTTGTATGGACAGTAATTCGGAAGATACCATCCTGGTAGTTTCGGAACAAGGATATGGCAAACGTACCCGATTGAACGACGAAGATGGTGAACCCGTTTACAGAATTACCAACCGAGGAGGGAAAGGCGTTAAAACATTGAATATTACACAAAAGACAGGGAAATTAGTATCTATCAAAAGTGTAACAGATGACAATGATTTAATGATAATTAACAAGTCTGGCATCACTATTCGTGTGAAAATTTCCGATATTCGCGTTATGGGAAGGGCTACACAAGGAGTTCGACTTATTAATTTGGAAAAAAGAAATGACGAGATAGCTTCTGTTTGTAAGGTTAATTCAAACGATGATGCGGAAAACAATTCTTTCTTAATTGATGAAATTGCTGACAAGACAATTGAAAATGAAGAGTTTATTAATTTAGACAATGATGACGAGAATGACCAATAAAAGATCAAATTAAACCTTTTTTCCGATTTCAGTCGAAAAAATGAGACAATTTGATTATCAAATGAATGAAATAAATTAATCCATTAAAGTTGAATAAAATGAAAAGAATTTTGTATTTCACCTTAATTGCTATCATGTCCGCCGGCACATTATACGCTCAAAAAAGTGTAGTGAAAGAAGCCAAACGTGCTTTGGACAGCAACAATCTGAACGAGGCAAAAAACCTCATTCAACAAGCTATCACTCATCCGGAAACAGCCAACGATCCCGAAACTTGGAAAATTTATGGCGATATAGGCAACAAAGCATTCGACAACGAACGTACAAATCAGATGCTTGGTAAGCAAGCAAACGACAAAGTGATGTACGACGGATTGCTCGAATCTTACATGCCTTACGTAAAAGCCGACTCGCTTGGAGAATTGCCTGATGCAAAAGGTAAGGTTAAGAATAAAGTTAGAAAAGATATTCAAGGCATACTCAAAGCAAATCATCCCTTTTATATTAATGGAGGGGTTTACTATAACGAACAGAAAGATTATGCCAAAGCAGCGGATTTCTTCGAAATATACTGGAATATACCAATGTTACCCATGTTTCAGGAGGACAAGAGTGCATTTAATTTAGATAGTACCTACCAAACTATCAAGTATTATGCGATAATCACTGCAATTCAGGCTGAAGATCATCCTCGTGCACTGAAAATGATCGAGCGAGCTATAAATGAGCCGTTTATAGAAAACAGTGCATACAAGGAAAGCGATTTATATGAACTCCTTGCAAGTGAATATCTTCAACTTGGCGATACCGCCAATTATCTGAATACATTGTATGAGGGAGCTGAAAAATTTCCAAAAAGCAAATATTTCATTCCCAATCTGGTAAATCATTTTATTAGACAAAACGACAGCCAAAAAGCAATGGAATATTTGGATAAGGCAATCGCAAACGATCCATCGAATGCTTGTGATCTTAATAGTGTGAAAGGTGCACTTTTGTCTGAAAAGAAAGATTATGCCGGCGCTGAAGCTGAATACCAAAAAGCATTGGAGCAAGATCCCAACTGTGAACGAGCCTTGGAGGCATTGGCCGTCAATTATATCTTGCAAGCTCAGGAGCTGAAAGAAAAAACCGCAACTCTTTCAGACCGTCAGCAACAATTGGCAAATGATAAGAAAACGGTAGAACTTTATCAAAAATCGCTTCCTTCACTTGAAAAATATACACAATTGCTAAGAGAACGAAATGCGGATCAGTCCGAAATCAATTCGGCACTCTTAAAATTAAGAAATGTGTATTATAACTTAAGTATCATGGGAGTAGATAAATCGAAAGAATTAGAAGCTGTTGAAAAGGAACTTGGAACTACGAATTAAATCAATTCCAGTAAATAAAGAAATAGAGACCTTTTCCCTCTAGGGAATAGGTCTTTATTTATATATGTATATGAAAGGTAAAATAGAAACCAAAACATATAATTAAACATAATATTTATTATAGAAATAATACACTTGAAGAATAAGCTAAATAAGCAAATGTGAAAAGTCAAGAAAAACATCGTAAAATATTATCTTTGTACAGGAATCGATGACAGTAAATTCAAAATCAAAAATGAGCAATCAAAGATACGATCTACGTGGCGTTTCAGCAACGAAAGAAGATGTACATAATGCGATCAAAAACTCAGACAAAGGGATATATCCTAAAGCTTTTTGCAAAATTATTCCCGATATTTTGGGTGGCGATCCCGATTATTGCAACATAATGCATGCTGACGGAGCCGGAACCAAAACATCGCTTGCTTACGTTTATTGGCGCGAAACCGGAGACCTTTCGGTATGGAAAGGCATCGCACAGGATGCGCTGATTATGAATATCGACGATTTGCTGTGTGTGGGAGCAACTGATAATATTTTACTGTCATCCACTATCGGCCGAAACAAAAATTTGATTCCGGGTGAAGTAATTTCGGCTATTATCAATGGAACTAACGAATTGTGCGAAGAGCTTTCTGCGCTTGGCGTACATATTTTTCCTACCGGTGGCGAAACGGCTGATGTTGGCGATTTGGTACGTACGATCATTGTTGACAGCACCGTCACCTGCCGCATGAAACGATCGGAAATTATCGATAACTCGCACATTCAAGCCGGAGATGTTATCGTCGGTTTGTCTTCAACTGGCAAGGCATCTTACGAAAAAGAATACAATGGCGGTATGGGCAGTAATGGACTTACTTCGGCCCGGCACGACGTTTTCGACAATTATCTGGCTCAAAAATATCCCGAGTCCTACGATCCTAATATTCCCGCCGACTTGGTATATTCGGGAAAAATGAAATTAACGGACCAAATCGAAAATTTAGGAATAGATGCCGGAAAACTTGTACTGTCCCCTACCCGCACCTACTCTCCAATTATTTCATTGATATTCAGTAAATTAATAAATAAGATACATGGAATGATTCATTGTTCGGGGGGAGCTCAAACAAAAATTATGCACTTTTTGGGTCAAGATCTTCGGGTGGTGAAAGATCATTTATTTCCTGTTCCTCCTCTATTCGATCTGATACAAAAGCAATCCGGAACCGATTGGCAAGAAATGTACAAAGTTTTCAATATGGGACACCGTATGGAAATTTATCTTCCGGAAGAATACGCGCAACAAGTTATAGATATTTCGAACAGTTTTGATGTCGAAGCACAGATTGTCGGACGAGTTGAACAATCGGCTCATCGTGAATTGATTATCAAAAGCGAATTTGGAACATTCGTTTATGAATAACAAAATTAGCATCAAGAAAAATTAACTAAATGGTAAAGAATATTTTATTAGATAAAACGGCACATTTGGTAACACGGTTTGAAGAAGTGGCTACCCTTATAACAGATCCGGCAGTTATTGCCGACATGGACAGATATGTGAAGCTAAATAAGGAATACAGCGACTTGCAAAAAATAATTACCGTCAGAAAAGAATACGAAAATGCACTAAACAGCATCGACGAAGCCAAAAATATATTGGAAACCGAAAGTGATACGGATTTGCGAGCAATGGCAAATGAAGAAATATCCGCTAACGCAGAAAAACTTCCTGCTCTCGAAGAACAGATCAAATTACTTCTTATTCCTGCCGACCCTGAAGATGCCAAAAATGTGGTTATGGAAATCAGAGCAGGCACGGGAGGTGATGAAGCAGCTATTTTTGCCGGTGATCTTTACAAAATGTACGTAAAATATTGCGAAAGCAAAGGCTGGAAAACAGAAGTTACGAGTTTTACGGAAGGAACAGCAGGCGGATATAAAGAAATTATTTTCACAGTGACAGGATCTGACGTTTACGGAACATTGAAATACGAATCGGGCGTTCATCGCGTTCAACGCGTACCTGCAACCGAAACTCAGGGACGTGTTCATACATCGGCCGCTACTGTTGCGGTTTTGCCGGAAGCCGAAGAGTTTGATGTGGATTTAAATCCGGCCGATATCGATTTTCATACGGCTCGTTCGAGTGGTGCCGGTGGCCAAAATGTGAACAAAGTCGAAACCAAAGTCCAACTGACGCATCGCCCGACAGGCATTGTTGTAGTATGTCAACAGGCACGTTCGCAACTTGCCAATCGCGAACTTGCCATGCAAATGCTTCGTACGAAACTCTACGATATGGAATTGACAAAACGTCAGGGCGATATTGCTTCGCGTCGCAAGACAATGGTTTCAACGGGCGACCGTTCGGCTAAAATTCGTACCTATAATTACCCTCAAGGTCGTGTAACAGACCATCGAATCAATTATACCATATATAATTTGGCAGCATTTATGGATGGAGACATTCAGGGTGTGATCGATCAATTGATTGTGAGCGAAAATGCTGAACGGATGAAAGAAGTCGAAATATAATTCCAAAATATTTAAAAAATGATTTTGAGATAATTGACACAACAAAATATGAACAAACAACAACTCTTCGAACAGATTCTGAAAAAACAATCGTTTCTTTGTGTCGGTCTGGATACCGATATTGCAAAAATTCCCGAACATTTGCTCGACGAAGAAGATCCCGTTTATACTTTCAACAAATCGATTATAGATGCCACAGCGCCTTATTGCATCGCATATAAACTCAACCTGGCTTTTTACGAATCTCAGGGTTTAAAGGGCTGGCTCGCTTTTGAACGAACTGTAGCATATATTCGCCAACGCTATCCCGACCAATTTATCATTGCCGATGCCAAACGTGGCGATATTGGGAATACGAGCGAAATGTATGCACAAACTTTCTTTGAAACTGTAAAGGTGAATGCCGTCACAGTGTCTCCTTATATGGGAGCCGACAGTGTGCAGCCTTTTTTGAAATATCATGCCAAGTGGGTGGTTTTGTTGGCTTTGACAAGCAATCCGGGCTCGAATGATTTTCAAATGACAGAAGATGCACGTGGTGAACGATTATTCGAAAAAGTGCTTCGAATTTCTAAAAGTTGGGCTACCGAAGAGCAAATGATGTATGTAATTGGAGCTACCCAAGGCCAAATGTTCGAAAATGTCAGAAAAATCGCACCACACCATTTTTTGCTCGTACCCGGTATCGGTGCACAAGGCGGTTCGCTTGAAGAGGTTTGTCGATATGGAATGAATGACACCTGCGGATTGTTGGTAAATTCGTCTCGTGCAATTATATATGCAGACCATTCGGAAGAGTTTGCTGACGCTGCTCGCGACAAAGCCCGCGAAACTCAAGCGGAAATGAAAATAATGTTGGATAAATATTTGAAATAAGGTATTCTCTGATTTATTAAAAAAATGGCCGGCAAACGGAAAATTATCAACGATCCCGTTTTCGGGTTTATCAATATACCGAATGATTTTGTATATGAAGTCATTCAACATCCTTTTTTGCAGCGATTAAACCGAATAAGACAACTGGGGCTGGCTCCATTCGTTTATCCCGGAGCTCAGCACACACGTTTTCATCATTCCATTGGCGCAATGCATTTGATGGATGAGGCATTGACCAACTTACGGCAAAAAGGATATGAAATAACCGATAACGAATACACAAACGCACTTGCAGCAATTCTTCTCCATGATGTTGGACATGGGCCTTTTTCTCACGCATTGGAACATACTCTTATCCAAAACATTCAACACGAAACAATTTCATTTCTGCTCATGCAGCAAATAAATCGCGAATGGAATGGAGCGCTTGATACTGCTATAGCCATTTTCAACGATACTTATTCAAAACGATTTCTGCATCAGCTTGTGAGTGGACAACTGGATGTTGATCGTCTCGATTATTTACGCCGCGACAGCTTTTTCACGGGTGTGATCGAAGGAAATATCGGATCGGAACGCATCATTAAAATGCTCGACCTGAAGGATGATCGACTTGTTGTGGAATCAAAAGGAATATACTCTATCGAAAATTTCCTGATGTCGCGTCGTTTGATGTATTGGCAGGTATATCTGCATAAAACGGCAGTTGCAGCCGAAAAAATGCTGATCAATACTTTACGACGCGCAAAAGAATTATCGCTCGACGGAGTTCAGCTTTTTGCTTCCCCTTCCCTCTCCTATTTTTTGTTGAACGAGCCTAAGATGATAGATTTTGAAAATTATGGAGTTGCATTACAACATTTTGTCAATCTGGATGATAACGATATATGGTCAGCGCTAAAAGTATGGTCATCCCATCCCGACAAGGTATTGTCACTTCTCAGTTCGGGAATGGTTAATCGAAAGTTATTCAAAATCGAAGTTTCATCAGAGCAACCTGATCTCGGAAAAATAAGTGAATATTTGAAAAGTTATCAGCATAAATTTAATCTGTCCGAGCACGAAGCAAGCTATTTGTGTTCATTAGAACCGGTTACGACAGACATGTATAGAGAAGAAGATGACAGCATCGATATTCTGATGAAGGATGGGTCAGTGAAAGATATAGCTCAAGCATCCGATATACTCAATATTGAACTTTTGTCGAAAAAAGTGGAGAAATACTATTTTACTTATCTGAAAATCTGATTGTTTAATCTTGGTTATCAATATTTTCAATATCTTCTTTTGCCGTAGGCACAAAAAACCACACAACAACACATCCTACGACCCCAAGTCCGAGTATGGTTAATCGCAAAGGAATATTCCGAACTACGACAAGCGATGAAAAGAGAACCATCGTTGTCATCAGTGCAAGTACCCCTAATTTTCCCTTTTGTGTCATACCCTTTCGCCGTTTATAATTTAAAATTCTTGGTCCCAAAATCTTATTATTCAATATCCATTGATACAATTTCGGCGAACTTTTTGCATAGAGAGCGGCTGATAACAATGCAAAAGGTGTGGAAGGAAGGCCGGGAACGAAAAGCCCTAAGATTGGATATTCCGGTGATGTTGACCCCTCGTTCCGGTGATATTGACCCCTCTTGATGGTTTTATTTCAAAGAACGAAGGAATCTGACAAAATTACATTTTTTTTCTCAGGTTGGATCCTTTTAACTCTATTTTATAGCTCGTATGTATTACACGATCCAGGATTGCTTCAGCAATTGTGGCTTCTGACATTACATCATACCACTGCGCAAAAGGGATCTGGCTGGCAATGATAGTGGATTTCAGTCCATGTCTGTCCTCAATGATTTCCATCATATCGAGCAACTCTTGCCCTTCAAGTGGTTTTAGGCCAAAGTCATCCAGGATTAAAAGATCTGTTTTTGCTGTTCTTTCAATCAGCT
>NZ_RXHS01000021.1 GCF_004138125.1 Seramator thermalis | reverse complement strand
ACCGGTTGCATGGCTGCAAAACGATTACCTTTCTTTGCGATATGCCACGAGATAATCTCATCGTTAAAGTGATCTATTACACCAAAGAACCAGTGCCAACCCGATCCCTCAATCCAGAACTTCTTTCCATCTGTAGCCCACATTACATTGGGTGCATCCGTGGTTATAGTCCCATCGTGTTCACGCTTATTCGTCTTCCCGGGCCTTCTGTAGGGGCTCAGCAGGCTGTTTTCCCGCATGATGCGGTTCACACGTGCCTTGCCCGCTACCAGAGCGTTTATCTTTCTTTTTGCCATGCGATTCTTCACTTTGATATAGCCTTCAGAGTTAAACTTACTCTTCTTGATTTCTTTTTTAATCTCCTGTAAAACCTCTTCATCACTGTGTTTGGGTTTTCTGCCACGCTTGCCTGTTTTGGGAGTAGGGTTTTCATACCAGGTACTGCTGCTGTAACCGACAACTTTAAAAATCAAACGTTTCGGATATGGCTTCCCTGTTAGTGGATAACGTTCATTTATCAAAATAGAAATCATCTCCTTTTTAGTTTTGCTGCCAATTCGTTCTTTTTTTTTGTAAGTTCAAGCTCCATCTGCAATTGCCCGATCTTACGCTCGGCAGCAATGAGCTTTGAATCATCGGGCTTTCGCTTAAACCCGTCAGCGCCACTCTCTATAAATTGATCCCGCCAAAGATTGATGTCGGCCAGAGTAACTCCGTATTCACGGCTAACTAACTCAGGATCCTCTCCACGTAACAAGGATAAAACTATTTCAACCTTGATTTTCGATGTAATATTCTTTCTCTTTTCCATAGCAGTTGTAAAAATAACTTTTATTTTTTACTGCTCGGTTTTTTTGAGGGCTAATATAAAAATATTAACTGACAAATCGATAAATTCGTCATTCATGACCAAAAAATCACCTATTCAGTTAAATAACTAATGAAAATCAACATCTTATAAAAAATCCGAGAACACAACTTTTGCATAGCTCCGACCCAACTCCCACTCTCCTCCCACTCTCCTCCCACTCAACTATTACTCAACTATCGCATTAAATTTGCAAAAAACAGAAAAATGAATTACAATATCATAGAACACGCTTAGTTAATCACACTTCCTGCATCGTCATTACAAAGCAGCATTCGCGTCTCCCATTCGATGAGCTTTTGCCCGAATGAACAAAATACAACCGAACGCCGTTTAGTTGTCAAAAAAAATCGAAGATGACCGACTACTTTGCCGATCGGGCTGCCGAATGGGACAAGCCCGCAAAAATTGAAATGGCCGACAATTTCGTGCAGGCGCTGCTAAAGCATATCGAACCGCAACCTCATTGGAAAGCGTTGGAAATAGGCGCCGGCACGGGATTGGTGGGATTGCAACTGCTTCCGCGCGTGCGCAGCATCGTCTTCGAAGATACTTCGGAGGAAATGTTGAAGGTGTTGCGTTCGAAAATCGACGACAATGCTCCTGTCGAGATTTTGCATGGCGAAATCAGTAAATATCGCTCTGCGGATATCGATTTCGTGTTTTCGAACATGGCCTTCCATCACATCGAGGATATCCCGAAAACGCTCGAACATCTGTTTGCTGTCACCACGCCCGGCGCAAAAATTGCCATCGGCGACATTCGCAGCGAAGACGGCTCGTTTCATCGCTTCGATCCCGTTCCTCACAAGGGGTTCGATACCGACGAACTGTCCGCACAATTCGAGAAAGCAGGTTTTCGGGTGCTGCACGTCGAAACCTACAACGTACTGCGACAGGAAAAAATTCCCGGCAAATTATCCGATTACGAACAGTTTATTTTGATTGCAGAAAAGCCCTCAATATGAAGAATGCGGCATATTCTATTTTGCATCATATCTTTTGAAGTGCGCTATATTTCGATCGTATTTAACAAATGGACAGGTACGATGTTGATTTCTCCACTTCTTTTTTGGAGCATATCTCCGGCATATACCAAATAACCGCCTTCTGTGTTTGTGAGTTTGTTCCAATAACGGATGCCCTTAAAAAACTCATCCGAAATCGTTTGGGCCGATTTGATTTCGACAGGATATCGGTTTGCCCCTTTTTTGATCAGCAAATCTACTTCATTCCCGATATTGTCGCGCCAAAAATAAAGGTTGTTCTGCTTTCCGTTGTTGTATAGCCGTTTTAAAAAATCGACAACTACCAGATTCTCAAACAAACCGCCTCTTAGCGGGTGGATGGTCAGTTGCGAAACATCTTCAATTCCCATCAGAGCCGAAGCAAGTCCGGTGTCATAAAAATAAAGTTTCGGCATCTTCACGATCCGTTTGTTGTAATTTTCGTGATAGGGATACAATCGAAATGCAATGAAACTTGCTTCGAGTACCCCCAACCACGAACCAATCGTTTTGACATCCACTCCGACATCGGCAGCCAGACTGCTCATGTTCAGCAATTGTCCGGTGCGCCCGGCACACAAACGCAAAAAACGTTCGAACGTATAGAGATCCGTTATATTTTTCAATAGCCGTACATCTCTTTCAACATACGTACGGATATAATTGTCATAGTATTTTTTCGGGTCGATATCTTTCTGATAAATTTCGGGATACCCGCCTTTAAAAATCAACTGATTACTCATGTTCGCTCCGGGATTGATTTCGCCAATATCCAAGGGCAGCAAAAACAAATAACCAACCCTCCCGGCAAGACTTTGCGAAATGTTGCTATTTAGGAGGAAATTGTTGGAACCGGTCAGAATGAACAATCCGTTTTGTTCCTTCTCGTCCAATATTTGTTGTAGATACGAAAATAATTCCGGTACACGTTGCACTTCATCCAATATGGCGCCGTCGGGATAATTGGAGAGAAATCCTCTGGGATCTTCCCTCGCAAATTGGCGTAGGTCGGGATTCTCGAGATTGACATACGCTTTTTCTTTAAATACTTTTTTTACTAAAGTAGTCTTGCCCGACTGCCGTGGGCCGGTAACTGCTACCGCCTTGAACTGCGCAGAAAGCAATTGTAATTCTTTTTCGGCTTCTCGATATATCATGCCTCAAATTTACAATTTTGGAGTTAAATTCCAAAATTGTAAATTATTGAACAATGAGAATGAAATGTGAGGATGAAGAAGTCGGAAGTGATTTCTGAATGAAAGAATTAGCGATAGCGTAACATGAACGAGTCGGGAACAAATCTACAACTCCCAATCCTCTCATCAGTAAATCAATAAATCCTCAAATCAATTCCCATTTCCCCACTTCTCCTAATTTTCAATTCACAATTATCCATTATTTTCAGGACATGACACCAACCGTCAGCCTCTAATCCCCAACCCCCATTCCATACGGTCAGAAATTCATTTTCTCATCAATAAATCTACAAATTATCGAACCAAAAAGTGGAATATTCATCTTGTTTATGTTAAAATCGAAAAATAAGTTGCATTTTATTTCCAAATTATTTTCCTTTGCAAACAAATAAAAGGAAAATGAATTTATCATTCACAAACGGATATTGGTGGCGCCACTTACAACTCATGCAGTCGTAAGGGAAAGCAGCCATGTCTTAACGTGATACAACGGAATAAAAATAAAAGATAGCCTGTCGCACCTGCGACGGGCTTTTTTCGTTAAATGGGCACATACAGATTAAAGAACACATAACATGCAAAAATTTTCAGTTGACAGTAATGGGTATTATGGTGAATTTGGGGGAGCATTCGTACCCGAAATTCTCTACAAATGCGTGAACGATTTGGAAAATTCCTATCTGCGCATACTCGAAAGCGAAAAGTTCAAACGCGAATTCGAACAATTGTTGCGCGACTACGTAGGCAGACCTTCGCCGCTCTATCTCTCGCAACAACTTTCCGAGCGTTTCGGATGCAAAATCTACCTCAAGCGCGAAGATCTGAATCATACCGGTGCGCACAAAATCAACAATGCCATCGGACAAATACTGATTGCGCGCGAAATGGGTAAAACACGCATCATTGCCGAAACAGGCGCCGGTCAGCACGGCGTGGCTGCCGCCACCGTTTGCGCACTGATGCAAATGCCCTGCACCGTGTATATGGGCAAAACGGACGTCGAACGTCAGGCCGTGAACGTGAAAAAAATGGAGATGTTGGGCGCAACCGTCGTTCCCGTAACCTCGGGCAACATGACGCTCAAGGATGCGACGAACGAAGCTATTCGCGACTGGTGCAGTCATCCCGAAGAAACGCACTACATCATCGGGTCCACCATCGGTCCTCATCCCTATCCCGATTTGGTCGCACGACTGCAATCGGTAATCAGTAAAGAAATAAAAGTGCAGCTCACAGAAAAAGAAGGACGCGACTATCCCGATTATTTGGTCGCATGTGTTGGAGGTGGAAGCAATGCAGCCGGCACCATTTACGAGTATCTCGACAACGATCGGGTAAAAATCGTGTTGGCCGAAGCGGGCGGGAAAGGTGTCGATAGCGGCTATTCGGCGGCCACCATTCAATTGGGAACGATCGGCGTGCTGCATGGATGCAAAACCCTGCTGATGCAAACCGAAGACGGACAGATAACCGAACCGTATTCCATTTCGGCCGGACTCGATTATCCGGGTGTGGGACCCATCCATGCCAATCTGGCTTCGCAACATCGTGCCCAAGTGCTCCCCATCAACGACGACGAAGCCCTTCGGGCAGCTTTCGAGCTGACCCGCAGGGAAGGCATCATTCCCGCACTGGAATCGGCACACGCGCTGGCGGCATTGGAAAAAGTCGATTTCAAACCCGGAGATGTGGTGGTTCTGACGCTTTCGGGAAGAGGGGACAAAGATCTCGAAACCTATTTCAAGTACGAAAATCAATTTTAAAAACGAATAAGATGAAGTACACTTTTCATACCAAGACAAAAAAAATATTGGCCGACCTGCATACCCCGGTGAGTATCTATCTGAAAATACGCGACACGTTTCCTCAATCGGCTTTGCTCGAAAGTTCCGATTTTCATGCCAACGAAAACAGCACATCGTACATCGGCCTGGAACCGATTGCCAGCGTGGAGGTCAATCGAGGCGTATGCACGATGAAATATCCCGACGGAAGCCGTTACGAACAACAGCTCACCGATTCGTTTACTATTGCCGATGCGCTGAGCGGATTTATTGCCGACATCGAAGTGGAAGGCCCCGACAAAAACGCATGCGGTTTGTTCGGTTACACAACTTTCAATTGTGTGAAATATACCGAAAACATCGCTATCCGCGAAAGCATCGAGAAGCAGAACGATGCTCCCGACATGTTGTATATTCTCTACCGATACATCATGATATTCAATCACTTCACCGACGAAATCGTGTTGATGGAATTGTTGCGCGACAACGAACAAAGTCGTCTCGAGCGTGTAGAGGTGCTTATCAACATGCGAAACTTTGCCTCCTACAATTTTTTCCCCGAAGGGAAGGAATACAGCACCACGACCGATGAAGAGTTCAAAGCCAACGTACGTCGTGGCGTGCAGCACTGCTTGCGGGGTGATGTTTTTCAAATTGTGCTGTCGCGGCGTTTCGTGCAGCGATACTCGGGCGACGACTTCAAGGTGTATCGGGCATTGCGCTCCATCAATCCATCGCCCTATCTGTTTTATTTTGATTTCGGCGGATACCGCATCTTTGGCTCTTCGCCCGAAACGCATTGCAAGATCAGGGGCAGGCACATCAGCATCGACCCGATTGCAGGCACCACAAAGCGAACGGGAAATTACAGAGAGGACATGAAAGCCCTGGATTTTCTGCTCAACGATCCCAAGGAAAATGCCGAACATGTGATGCTGGTAGATTTGGCACGAAACGATCTGAGCCGCCATGCGCACGACGTGAAGGTTGATTTCTATAAGGAACCTCAATTTTACTCGCATGTCATTCATTTGGTTTCGCGTGTGAGCGGTACACTCGACGATGAGGCAAATTCCATTCAGGCTTTTTTCGATACTTTCCCCGCCGGCACATTATCGGGAGCACCCAAAGTGCGCGCCATGCAACTCATTTCCGAAATCGAGAAACACAATCGCGGCGCTTATGGCGGTTGCATCGGGTTCGTCGGACTCAACGGCGATCTCAATCAGGCCATCACCATCCGAACCTTTGTCAGCCGCAACAACGAGCTATGGTATCAGGCCGGGGCCGGGATTGTGGCGCAGAGCAACGACGAGTATGAGTTGCAGGAAGTCAACAATAAGCTCGGCGCTTTGAAGAGTGCTATCGATCGCGCAGCCAATTTGTTCAACGCATAATTTGGAAACGATGAAAAAAGTACTTATTTTCGACAACTACGACTCTTTCACCTACAATCTGGTGCATGCCGTGAAATCGCTCGGCTTCGCCGATGTGGACGTGGTGCGCAATGACCGCCTCGATCTGGATTCGGTGGAACAGTACGACAAAATCATCCTGTCGCCCGGCCCCGGCGTGCCCGAAGAAGCCGGATTGCTCCTGCCGCTCATCCGGCGTTATGCCGATCACAAAAGCATGCTTGGCGTTTGTTTGGGACATCAGGCCATCGGTCTTGCTTTCGGTGCTAAACTCGAAAACATTCCTTTCGTCTTTCACGGAGTGCAAACGGCCATCAAAATCACGGCAAACGATTATATTTTCGATAGGCTGCCCGACCAATTTCAGGCCGGACGCTATCATTCGTGGATCGTTTCGAATGAAGACTTCCCGACCGATCGTCTCGAAATCACGGCGGTGGATGACGAAAACCGAATCATGGCGTTGAAGCACACTTCACTCGATGTTCACGGCGTGCAGTTTCATCCCGAATCGGTGCTCACGCCCGACGGCATCCGGATCATTCAAAACTTTTTAGAACATTAACCCCATGCCGGCGACGGCAACAAAACGATATATATATCACATGAAAGAGATACTTTATAAACTGTTCGATTATCAATACCTTACTCGCGACGAAGCGAAACAGGTATTGTTCGACATCGTCTCGGGCAATGTTCCCGAAGCGCAGATTTCGGCACTCCTTACCACTTTCCTGATGCGCAGCATTTCGGTGGACGAAATTCTCGGATTTCGCGATGCGCTGCTCGACATGCGCGTCCCGATTGATTTGTCCGAATACCGTCCTATCGACATCGTCGGAACCGGAGGTGACGGCAAAAACACGTTCAACATTTCGACGCTTGCCGCCTTCGTGATTGCAGGAGCCGGATATCCGGTGGCCAAACACGGCAATTACGGCGCTACATCGGTCAGCGGTGCCAGCAACGTTCTCGAACTGCATGGCGCCAAATTCACTACCGATGCCGATCGACTGAAACGTTCCATCGAAAAATGCGGTTTCGTATATTTGCATGCGCCTTTTTTCAGTCCGGCGCTCAAGGCAGTAGCCGGAGTACGCAAGAGCCTCGGCGTGCGAAATTTTTTCAACATCATGGGCCCGCTGGTCAATCCCACCCAACCGCCCTATCAGGTACTCGGGGTGTATGATCTGTCGATGATGCGACTGTTCAGTTACATCTATCAGGAGAGTAAAAAAAATTTCAGCATCGTTCACAGCATCGACGGATATGACGAAATCTCGCTCACCGGTCAGTTTAAGGTCGTATCGAATCGGGGCGAACAGCTCTTCGTACCGGGAGATCTCGGACTGAGGCGTGTTTCGCAAGCGGAATTATCGGGAGGCGAAACGCCCGAAGACGCAGCGCGTATCTTCGATTTAGTATTGCGATGCGAAGCCTCCGAAGCACAAATGAACGCTGTGCTGGTGAATGCCGCATTCGGCATTCGCACCATCGAACAGGACAAATCCATAGACGAATGTCTCGATATCGCGCGCGATTCCCTTTACGGCAAAAAGGCATTGAAGACATTCAATCAATACATCGAACTAAATAGTTGACAAACCGAATGAAAGATATTTTATCGGATATCGTAGCACACAAGAGGGCGGAAGTTGCCGCACAAAAAGCGATATACCCGCTCGACTCGATTTACAGGGAAATCGAAAGAAATACGTATAAAACCCTCTCGTTGCATGAAGCACTTGCGAAAGACGACTTCGGCATCATTGCCGAGTTTAAGCGCAAATCGCCTTCGAAAGGATGGATACACCGCGATGCGGATGTGAGGGAGGTTACGACATCCTATCGGCAAAACGGTGCAGCCGCGCTGTCGGTGCTCACCGACGAGGCGTTTTTCGGAGGTTCGCTTGCCGATCTCGACGCTGTGGTCGAAGAAAGCAACATCCCCGTGTTGCGCAAAGACTTCATCGTGGACGAATATCAGATTTACGAAGCAAAGCTGCATCGTGCCAATGCCATTCTGCTGATAGCTGCAGCCATCACCAAAGCCGAATGCCTACGGTTCACCGAGATAGCCCGACAACTGGAGCTCGACGTTTTGCTCGAATTGCACGACGAACGCGAAATCGAATACATTATGCCTCAGCATAGCCTCATTGGCGTAAATAACCGCAATTTGGGAAGTTTCGTAACTACGGTAGATAAATCGTTCGAGATGGCCGAGTTACTGCCAAAAAATGCAGTGCTGGTCTCCGAAAGCGGTATTTCCGATCCGCAAACCGTTCGGCAATTGCGACAGGTGGGTTATCGCGGATTTCTCATCGGCGAGAATTTTATGAAAAACGGTAGTCCTGGCGAAAGTTTGGCCGAGTTCATCCAATCGTTACAGGCATCATGATAGTGAAAGTATGTGGCATGCGTGATGCCGAAAACATTCGCGAAGTGGAAGCTCTCGGCGTAGATTGGATGGGATTTGTCTTTCATCGCACTTCGCCTCGATTTGTCGGTGAACTTCCCGA
Source organism: Seramator thermalis (assembly GCF_004138125.1). GTDB lineage: Bacteria > Bacteroidota > Bacteroidia > Bacteroidales > Dysgonomonadaceae > Seramator > Seramator thermalis. The sequence continues at coordinate 31,877 of NZ_RXHS01000021.1, read as the reverse complement.
TTATTTGCCGCAACGTGCCAAGCGTGTTGGTGTTTTCGTGGACGAAACGGAGGAGCAGATTATGGAAACCGTCCAACTGTTTCGCCTCAACATGGTGCAGCTTCACGGGCATGAAACACCCGATTTTTGCAGCCGCATTCGCAGCAAGGGATTGAAAGTGATCAAAGCCATCAATGTGCAAAACACGTTTTCAACTGAAGAAGTGTCCTTCTATGAAGGGGCTTGCGATTATTTTCTGTTCGACACGAAAACGCCGTTGCCCGGAGGTTCGGGGCAGAAATTCGACTGGAGCTCTCTTTCAGTATATCGAGGTACTACACCTTTTCTGCTAAGCGGCGGCATCTCGCCCGACGATGCCGATAGGGTGGAAGCTTTCGTACACGAACGCTGCATCGGCATCGACCTGAACAGCCGCTTCGAAACGTCACCAGCCTACAAAGACATTCATTTATTACAATCGTTTATCGACAAAATCAAAAGAAAATGAACAGAATAGATCAACTTTTCGAACAAAAAAAACAAAACATACTGTCGGTTTATTTTACGGCAGGTTATCCCAAATTGAATGATACACTTCCCGTGCTGGAAGCCTTACAAAAAAACGGCATCGACCTCGTGGAAATTGGCGTATCCTTTAGCGATCCGCTGGCTGACGGGCCGGTCATTCAGTCGTCGAGTACGCAAGCCTTGCGTAACGGCATCAGCGTGAAATTGCTTTTCGAACAATTGGCGAACGTACGGCAAACTATTTCTATCCCACTGGTATTGATGGGATATTTGAACCCGATTTTGCAGTTCGGGTTCGAAAACTATTGCCGCAAAGCGGCGGAATGCGGTATCGACGGGCTGATTATTCCTGATCTTCCGTTTGCCGAATACACGAAATCGTACAAATCCACAACCGACAAATACGGGCTGCATACCATCATGCTCATCACACCCGAAACATCCGAAGAGCGTATCCGCATGATCGACGAAAATACGTCGGGATTTATCTACATGGTTTCGTCGGCATCCGTAACCGGTGCCAAGCAGGCTTTCGGAGAAAAGAATCTGGAATATTTTCGTCGCGTCAATAACATGAACCTGCGCCATCCGCGACTGATCGGCTTTGGCATCTCCAACAAGGCCACCTTTGATGCCGCATGCGAAAACGCCTCCGGCGCGATTATTGGCAGCAAGTTTGTTTCGCTGTTGGCAAGCGAAAAATCGATAGATGAAGCCGCAAAAAAATTAGTGGAAGCGCTTCAAAAATAAAAGTTTCGAAACAAAATACATTTGACAAACAAAATGTACCTTTGCAACCAAATATACTCGAGAGACGGAGCGTTGAAAATCGGATTGACGGCTTTCCTTTATGAGAATGAAAAATTTGCGAATCAGAGCCTTTTGGCTCTTTTTTTGATAAGGAGAGTCAAAAATGTACAAAGCATCGTCAATTCTTTTATTCACAATAATTTCGATTCTCGTCCGAGACAGGAAAACAGTTGATAAAAATGCCTTTTCAGTCGCACATTGGCGAAATAGCCGGATTGCTCACGGCCGTTTGTTGGACGTTGAGCGCACTTTTCTTCGAAAAAGCAGGCCGAAGGATCGGTTCGCTTTCGGTCAATATTTTACGACTTTTCTTGGCGATTCCTTTTTTGGGATTGACGACGCTCTTCACACGAGGAATGTTTTTCCCGGCCGATGCCACTACGTATCAGTGGTTTTGGTTGGGATTGTCGGGAATCGTCGGATTCTTTTTGGGCGATCTTTGTCTGTTTAAGTCATACACCATCATAGGATCGCGAACGGCGCAGCTGGTGATGAGTCTTGCCCCGATGCTCACGGCACTGATCGGGTGGCTTTTTCTGCACGAAACACTTTCCGTAAAAAGTATTGTGGGGATTGTGGTAAGCGTTTCGGGAATCATGATAGCTGTTGCCGGCAGGCATTTCAAACTCTATATTCCCCTAAAAGGTTTTCTTTTCGCATTAGGCGGAGCATTGGGGCAAGCCGTCGGTTTGGTGCTCAGCAAAAAAGGTATTGGAGACTATGATGCTATGGCTGCAACTCAGATACGTGCCCTATTCGGTTTTGGTTGTTTCGCATTGTTGGTAACTTATTTGAAACGCTGGAAAGGAATTTTCGGAGCGGTGAAGGATGCGAAGAGTATGAAATCACTTACGGTAGGCACGGTTTTTGGTCCGTTTGTTGGGGTTGCCCTGTCGCTTTTTGCCGTTCAGCATGCCAATACCGGAGTGGCCGCGACATTGATGGCGCTGGTACCTATTTTTATCATTGCTCCTTCGGCCGTCATGTTCCACGAAAAAATCACTGTCCGACAAGTCGTGGGAGCGGTGATCAGTATCGTGGGTGCTTCAATTTTCTTTCTTTAGAAACCCTTTAAATTGAAATAGTTCGTTTTTCTCTGCTGCTCTGAAGGGCAAGTTGTATGATTTGGATCACGTTACGCGCTTCTTCGGGTTTTACGGCAATTTTGGTTTTTCCGTTGATGGCGTCACGCAAATTGATAAAATAATCGCGATAATCGCCTTGTTCACTTTCTACTTTCCCCTCGATCTTCACCTCTTTGTAATCAACGCAGATATTTCCCCAAATGCTTTCGGGCTCGCGTCCCCAGTCTTTTCCTTGTGGAACGGCTCCCGCATCAAGTGTTACTTCCTGAACGTCCAATCCGTATTTGACGAACGAACCGTTACGTCCGTGAATCAGGTACGTTGGGCCGGGAATTTTGCAAAGCATGCCTGATTTGAGTGTCGCCGTGAACGATGGATAATGAAGACGCACATCGAAATGGTCGTCAGCTTTTGCCCACGGACGCTGTGAATCGATGTTGGCCGTAACCGCAAGAGGCATTCCGAAAAACCACAATGCCTGATCGATAAGGTGAGAGCCAAGATCGTAAAAAATACCCGATCCGGGCAGAGGATCTTCGCGCCAGGCACCACCGGGTCGGGGATTTGGGCGGTAACGATCGAAATGCGATTCGTAATCGACGATTTCACCCAAAATGCCGCTTTCGAGGATTTTGCGCACTGTTTTTGTATCGCTGGTAAATCGGCGGTTGTGATAAACGGTGAGGATTTTTCCTTGCCGTTGTGCAATTTCAATCAGTTCGTCGGCTTCGGCCACATTCACGGTGAACGGTTTTTCCACTACCACGTGTTTTCCTGCAATGAGTGCTTCGCGTGCCCAACGAAAATGTTCGGTATTGGGGGAAGTAACGATTACTAAATCGATTTCGGGATCTTCAATGATGCCTCTTCCGTCGGGTACGACAGCCGTAACGGGATAGCGTTCTTCGATGAGTTTCACGTTTTCGGGTTTGGATGTGCTGATTTTGGTGAGTTCGTACCCCTCGACCACATCGATGAAGGGTGCGTGAAAAACACGCCCCGAAAGTCCATACCCGATAATGCCTGTACGAATGATTGATGACATAAGTTGATGGTATTGAAGGATTAGATGTTCAAAATTACATAAAAATTTTCAATTAATATGCCGGTTAACGGATTTAATGGTGTACCGATACCGATTATTTTGTTCTGCTTCCCGACTTACTGCTATTTCTAATCTTAATAACCTGAATTTTTTAATGGTAAAATAAATATTTTCTGGAACATGAAGAAATGAAGGGGCCATTAAGTTTTCTGACTTCTCATTTCTCATTTCTGACTTTAACTTTCAACTCATTCCATTTTCAGGAGAAAACGAATGAGTTTGGTCGTAGCAATGGCGCGATGACTAATGTTGTTTTTGGTATCTTCACCTAATTCGGCAAAAGTTTGCCCATAGCCGTCGGGAACGAAAACGGGATCATAACCAAACCCACTCTCTCCACGCTTTTCGTCGATAATTTTTCCGTGAATGGCACCTTCGAAGAAATATTGTTCGTCGCCGATCAACAAGGCAATAACCGTTCGAAATGCGGCGTGTCTGTCACTTATGCCTTCGAGGTTAGTCAACAGTTTCCGGATATTATCTTCTGCTCTGCAATCCTCACCGGCGTAACGAGCAGAGTAAACACCGGGAGCACCGTCCAATGCTTTAACTTCGAGGCCGGTATCGTCGGCAAAACAATCGTAACCGAAATTATCTTTCACGAAACGAGCCTTGATCAGGGCATTTTCTTCCAGCGTAGTTCCGGTTTCGGGAATATCAGTCCGGCAATTGATATCGTTGAGGCTCAGAATTTCGAGTTTTCCTTCTGAAATCTTGCGAATTTCGTCGAGTTTATGCTTGTTGTTGGTTGCGAATACGATCTTTTTCATTTTTTGAGTTGTTTTAAGCGTTCTTTTTCGCGCTGTTTACGCATAGTTTCAAGCTCTTTTTGACGTTTTTTGAGTTCTTGTTCCCGTTTCTTGATCATCTCCTTGCGCTCTTTTTCGCGTTGTTTGATGAGTTTCTCACGTTCACGTTCGCGTTCTTTGATCAATTTTTCTCGATCCTTGACCGAATTGTTCTGTTTTTCTCGTTGCAGTGCTTCCTGAGCTTTGCGTTCGAGTTCGGCTTGCCGTTGCATTAGCAAATCGAGGCCTGTCGTTGTTACGCTGTCAGTATTTGTAGATATCGGTAGAAGAAAAAATTCGGAAATCGAATCGGGTTTTTCCTCTTTAGCAATAGGTGTTTCTTCCGATTTTTTGCCGAACTTAACGATATCCGGCAATGGTGGCTCGACACCGGCTTTTGGCATTACCGGAATTTCACCGAAATTTGTTTTGTAGAACGCCCGATAATCGGCAATTGTTTTTCCGGAAGCAAGTATTTTCATATTTTCTTCCGTAATTACCAGGGGTTGAATTCCCCCGGATGACTCGGCGATAAACGTACTATCCTGAAGGATCATCGAAGCGTATTCCACTGCCTCGTCGAACGTGTCGAATCCTTTCACCTGTAAAGCTTCTTTAGGCGGCAGATTCACAAACGACAATCGAAATTCGCGGAGTTGAAAAGTTGAAAAGTTGAAATTGGCGACGGCAAACAAAAGACTGTTTTTATTGGAACTGTTTTTGTCGAAAAGAGCCAGAAAAAGTGAAGGCGCATTTTTATGGTTTGAAAAATTAATGCTGTCGGTTGTTTGGGCAATGGTCATTTTTGCGTTTCCGGCGGAAAAACTACGCAGAATTCTTGCACGAGCCACTGCTGCCAGCATTTCTCTCTCGGTAAAGGATTCTTCTTCTGAAGTTCGAGCTGTGTCAGAAGCAAGTGTGGGGAGGTCTTGTTCGGGAATGACCGGAGAAATCGTTTTTCGGGAGGTCCCGGTACGGGCATAAAACCGGTTGGCTTTTGCCGTGTCGTTTTGGGCTGTATAAAAATCTCCCAACGTGACATAAAGAGAATCGTTTGCCCCCACGAAACGTGAATTATTCGCCATTTTCTCCAATTCTCCAATCGCCTTCAGACGATTTTTTCCACTTGACACGCGTGTCTGAAAAATCGTTGCCTGCATGGCATAAATGGGTGGAGTCTTCAATCCCTTGACTTCGCCAAATGTGTGATAAGCCTCGCTTTCGAGACCGATTTTGGCATAAAGTTGACCCAGCAAAAACTGCAACCGAATTTTTTGTGAAAAGTTTTTTTGCGATTTTATCGCTTGGCGAAGATAAGGTATGGCCGATTCGTAGTTTTTACGACAGAGAAAATAATAAGCGTATGTTTCGTTAAATAATTGATTTTGTACTTTTGTCAGAGGTTTGGTCAACAAAATATTAGCGATATTTTCGGCATCGTAGAACCGGCCCATCGCCGAATAGGTGCGTAGCATCCAGATTTGCGTTTCGGAAATCAATCGGTCTTCGTTCTTGTACATTCGCAGGATTTGCGAAAAAGTGGAGAGTGCATCGCTGTAACTTCCGTTTTGCACTTGGGCTTTGCCCATCAGCAGCCATACATCTTTGAGCGCCGGATTAAATTCTTCCTGACGAAGCCATTCGCGATATTCTGTAGTGAGTGGTTTGTCGGGATTACGGCGAGGTTTGACGGAAATGGAGTGTTCCTGAATCGCTTTTTTTGTTTTTTCGATTACGGCATCAAACGGCCCGCTTCCCGACAGATTTTCTTCCTTCACCTCATTGGGATACATCGGAATCAGTTCCGTATAATTATCTATGCTTTTGTTATAAAGAGCCTGCAAGGTTTCGTCGTAAGATTGTTGGGCGTTGAAAAGAACGTTGTATCGAGTTGTCAAATCGTGATAAGCCCTTGTCCCGGCAGTATTTTTTTGCGTAGAGCAGCCGAGAATCAGGACGATAGAGAAGATGCTCGAAACGAATAACAGGTAATTTCTTTTCAATTTCGATTCGTAAGTTTTCTGTATGAAGCAAGAGCCTCACTGAAATAACTCGAAAAAACGGTTTTTATTGTGTAAAAGAATGGTTTCATATGAATTTGTACGGCTAAAAGTAAAAACATTATCTTCAACACATAACAAGTTTCGCTAACGGTTTTTCCGGGTTTCCGTAAATTTGATGCTAAAAAAGAATACAAAGAAGGTCAACACAACATTCCCGAAAATAATGTATAATTGATAGTGGTGCAAAGAATTGAAGGCACCTCCAACTCGTTCGAGTTTAGCGACGGCGTAACTTGGATGTAGAGCAAAAAGCAGTTCAAAAACTGCAGTCGTTTTCCTGCACCGGTTCGGAAACTTGCGCTATTTAGGGCACAAGTAAATATTTGCAGCGGCAAAGAGTGTAGTGTTGATTCGAACCAAGTACGACGCAAGTACGACGCAAATACGGCGATAGTATCATTCGAACAATGGATATGGACTTGCGCTATTCGGAAGATATCCGGGGACAGTTATGATTTGATTGACCATGTGGAATGGGAAAGAAATGGAAGAGGGGAAACTCGGAAATGAGTGCGCCATCCGGAATTCATGAGGCAAACTCAATTTTTATTATCCTCAGTATTTCACATAGAACCATAAAATCCTTGTGAATTTAAAAATAAAATTATACATTCGAAACCGGTTAAAAGACCAATTTTTCAAAAACGACCTTGATAGACTTAACAGCTACTTTTGAGCAAATTAAGGAAAAAATCAAACACGATGAAAACGAATTTATTACTGCTGCTATCAGGCTTTTTAATTTTCACACTTCAGGCACAAGACACGAAATGGAAGGGGAAATCTGTCGATTTTTCTCATGGCAGGCTGAAGGTATCCGACAACAGACGGTTTTTGGTATTTGAAGACGGCACGCCCTTTTTTTACTTGGGTGATACGGCATGGGAACTTTTTCACCGGCTGAATAAAGCGGAAACCGAAAACTATCTCGAAAACCGGAGAGAAAAAGGGTTTACCGTCATTCAGGCGGTTGTTTTGGCCGAACTGGACGGATTGAATACACCGAATGCCGAAGGCGAAAAGCCGTTGATCGACAACGATCCCACCCGGATCAACGAAGCCTATTTTCGTCATGTGGATTGGGTAATTCGCAAGGCGGAAGAAAAAGGCCTGTTTATCGGCCTGTTGCCCACCTGGGGAGATAAATGGAACAAGAAATGGGGCGTCGGCCCCGAGATTTTCACTCCGGGAAATGCGGCAGTTTATGGGGAAATTCTCGGAAAACGGTATAAGGATTTTCCCAATATCATTTGGATTCTCGGCGGAGACCGACCCATTGAAAAGGATGAGCACAGAGAAATCGTCAGAGCTATGGCTTCGGGTTTACGCAAAGGCGACGGTGGTGCTCATTTGATTACTTTTCATCCGATGGGAGGACATGGTTCAGCCGAGTATTTTCACGAGGAAGAGTGGCTCGATTTCAACATGCGTCAGAACGGGCATACGCCTAATTTCACGGGAAGTTATGAAAATACGCTGAAAGATTATAAGCGTACGCCCGCAAAACCGGTAATGGATGGTGAACCGCTTTATGAAGATCATCCCATTGAATTCAATGCGGAAAAAAACGGGCATTCTGTTTCTGCCGATGTTCGACGTCCGCTTTACTGGGACTTGTTCGGCGGTGCATTCGGACATACCTATGGACATCATTCCGTTTGGCAGATGTGGCATCCGGATCGTGATCCGATCAATTTTCCGTTAATGCCGTGGTACGAAGCCGTTGATCAGCCGGGTGCATGGCAGATGCAGTTCGGCAGGCGGTTGATGGAGTCGAGGCCTTTTCTCACGCGTATTCCCGATGATTCGGTAATTGTACCCGATAAGGTAAAAACCTCGGTGCCCGGTGCCGGACGTTATCGTTTTGTAGCTACCCGAGATGAAAACGGCCGTTATGCTATGGTTTATGTTCCGGTGGGCAGGCCGTTTACGGTAAGGATGGATGTTATTTCGGGAAAAAAGTAACCGCATGGTGGTATAATCCACGTAATGGAGAGGCTCAGAAAATCGGAAATTTTTCCAATGAAGGAACTCGTACATTTGTACCGCCGCAACCGGGTGAAAATTTAGACTGGGTGTTGGTTCTCGACGATGCAGCGGCCGGTTTTAAAGCTCCCGGAGAATAATTTGACAGAGTTAGCTGTTTTTGAATAAACTTCGACGCTGTCGTTATCGATATGTGCGGATTGCCGCCATACTTGTTGAAATGACTTTGACAAAAATTAAGAATGAAAATATACTTCTGAATATTAGATAATTATATCGATTGTAATTTTTATCTTCGGGCAAAAAAGAGAAAAGAATTTATTTTTTTCGACTCGATCGTAAAATAGCAACGAGAAGTCCCAATCCCAAGATTCCTGCAAGAATATAACCGATAATCCCTAAAATGGAAATATTCGAGACCAGAGGACCAATTCCTTGTTGCAAAATCAGGGAAGATCCTACGATAAGTGCCGCAATAATCAGGCTTGCCGAAATGCGGTTGCTTGAACCTTTCATCTCACGGGTAAGATTTTCCAGGTTGTGATGCTCGAGTTTTACTTCAAATTGTCCATCCCTCAGTTTTCTGAGCAATTCAGATAAATTGTGTGGCAGATGTTCAATAAGTTGTGCACTTTCATCGATCATGATTGTGCTTCGATTTTTCCAGTTTTGAGGGGAATTAATGTTGAGAAATACTTTTCTGACAAATGGTTGTACGAGGGTGAACAAATCGAAATCGGGCTCCAATTGTTTACCGATTGCTTCGGCAATCGACATGGTGCGGAGCATCATTACCATATTGGAAGGAACTGACATCCGGTGTCGATTCATAACCTCTAAAATCTGTTGATTGAGCCGCATCATGCTGATCGTTTTGAAAGGACGATCGGAATATACTTCGAGTAGTTCGTCCAAATCCTGACGGAGCGATAGCTTATCGATTTTCTGTACAACCATTCCCAATTCCTCAAATCCCCTGATGATGCGGGAATAATCTTTTTTGTTGGCTGCACGTAAAATCTTTGCAATGATGATGATGGTTCTTTTATCGAGATGTCCCGTCATTCCCACATCAAGCATGACAATGGTTGACGGAGGTTGAATGAAAAGGTTACCCGGATGAGGGTCGGCATGGAAGAAGCCGTCGAGTAGGATTTGCTTCAGAAGCGCTTCAGCCGCTTGGTTGGCAACTTTTTTTGGATCGAAGAGATCTTTGTATTTATCTTGAGTTATCTCGTTGATCTTAACTCCTTCAATAAATTCCATTGTCAGCAGTTTCTCAGTGCTTAAGTCCCAATAGATTTTCGGAACTTTCACATAATCAACTCCTTTAAAATTTTTTCTGAATTTATCGAAATTGTGGGCCTCGTTTAAAAAGTCCAATTCTTTTCTGATTGTTCTTTTGATTTCAGTAACAGCGGCTTTTGGGTTGCTGAAAGGGGTCTTCTGGAGCTGCTTTTCCAACGATTCAGCCAAATTCTCCAGAATAGCCATGTCCAATTCGATGGTGTTTCGGATGCCTGGCTTCTGTATCTTCAGAGCTACTACTTCACCGTTGTGTAAAACCGCTTTGTGTACCTGACTTAAAGAAGCGGAAGCAACCGGTTTAGCATCAAATTCCTTAAATATGTCGGATAAAGGTCTGTTGAGTTCTGTCTCTATACATTTTTCAATCTGAAAACTATCTACCGGTAAGACTTTGTCTTGAAGTTTCTCCAATTCGCAAATATATTCGGCAGGAATAAAATCGGGGCGTGTGCTCAGTATTTGACCAAACTTGATAAAAGTCGGGCCCAACTCTTCCAAAGCGAGGCGAAGTCTTTCGGCATGCGATAATTTTTGATAACCTTTCTGTCGTTTTCGTATTTTGGAAATAAAATTAATCCGAGAAACGTCAAAAAGATAATCAAGACCGAATTTCATGAAAACCGAAATGATCTGGCGGCTTCGTTTTACCTTGTCGAAATTGCTTCGAAAACTCAAACCTACCTGTGGGTATGTATTCGGCATTGATTCGGTTTTATAAAGGTTTTATTCTGTCTTATTTGTTTTTCGGGACAATTCTTCCACCATACTTTTTAGTTCGTCAAATTCTTTCCGCGTAGGGATGTTCATTTTCGACATAATCGTTTCAACCGTCTTTTCGATTTTTTCACCGATTTCTGTTTTGGCTTTTTCCGATTGATCCAGCGCATCTTTCACAAACTTGGACTTATCGTTTTCGGATAGTTCTCCTCGTTTAATGAGTTCTTTTGCGAATTCTTCGGCTTTTTCGTGTGTCAACGACATCAATCCAATTCCTGCCAAAACTGCATTCTTAATAATGTCCGCCATAATAACGCCTCCTTAATTAATGATTAAATTTTTTTAGAAAATCAACCTTTGCCACCAATAATTCAACACATCTTAGTTGACAACAGATCAATAAGTTCTTCTTTCAATATGTCGTAAAGATACAATAAGTTTCGAATAAATACCTCTAAAATTTGTCCTTTTTTAATGCAACATCGGATGACAAAGATCCCGAAAATAATCCTGCCACTATCACTTTTCATTCGGCAACTTTGTTGCTGTCCTTGATGCGAGGCGATAGAAATGCCAAATAGGACAGACAAAGCATCAAAACAATCACGGCACCGATTTGACTTTTCAGTGCGTCGGAAACGATGCCCATTAGCAACGGGAAAATAGCGCCACCAGCAAGTCCCATGATCATCAAACCCGAAATTTCGTTGTTTCGCGAAGGTAGATGGAGCAATGCTTGCGAGAACATGATGGAGAAAATATTAGAATTTCCGAACCCTATCAATGCGATGCAGAAATAGATGGCGATTGCTCCCTGCACAAAAAACAGTCCGAGGATTGCCAGTCCGATCATCGTGATGCTGACCAGGAAAAATGTCTTTGATGAATATTTGGCTAAAATAAATGCGCCACTTAATGACCCAACGGTTCGAAACAAAAAATATATGCTTGTGGCATATCCGGCTTGTGCAAGTGCCATGCCTGTACGCTCGATCAGAAGTTTGGGCGCAGTAGTATTTACGCCTACATCAATGCCCACGTGCATCATGATTCCCAGAAACAGCATCAAGATCGATGAGTCCTTCAACAATGCCAAGCATTCGCCGAACGTGGATTGATGTTCTACGGGCATTTCCTTAACCTTGGTAAAGTTGAGCGCAATAACGGCTATGAGGGCAATAACGGCAAAAATCGGGAACAACATTTTCCAGTCGCCAAACCGAATAACTGCCCATGCTGCGAGGATGGGTGCGAGAAACGAGGCGATCGCCTTTACAAATTGTCCGAAAGTGAGTGTGCTTGCAAGCCTGTCGCCGCTAACAATATTCGAAACCAGCGGATTGAGGGAAACCTGCATCAGCGTGTTGCCAATTCCGAGTAACGAGAAGGCAATGAGCATCATGGCAAAACTGTAATGGAGAAGTGGAACGAGAAGTGCCATGATCGTTACTACAATGCTAAGCAACACCGTTTTGCGACGGCCAATCCGATTCATTAACATTCCGGTAGGAACCGAAAAAATTAAAAACCACAGAAAAACCATCGAGGGCATTAAGTTTGCCATCGTGTCGTTGAGGGCGAAATCGCTTTTGATATAATTCGTGGCTATGCCTACCAAATCTACGAATCCCATCGTGAAAAAGGCAAGCATGACGGAGATCAATTGCGTAAGGGTGTTTTTGTTGTTCATCGGGTTAGGTTGTTATGAATGATAAAATTGTTTTAGAATCGGATTTTATTCGTTGACCCACGCTCCGGGTCGGGTACAAACGAGAGCGGCTCTGTCCACGGCCGCCTGATGGGATTCGACGAGCGATTTTCCGTCGATAACCGACGAAATGAAAGCTCCCGTGAAAGCATCGCCGGCACCCACTGTATCGGCAACTTCCACCTTCGGTGTTAAGATACGGGAACTCGTTTCGGGCGTAAAGATCTTGCTGTATGAAGCTCCGGCCGTCAGAATCAGATATTTCAGATGATACTTTTCGATAAGCTCTTTGCACATTTCATCGTCCGTTGCCGTTTGTTTTCCGAACAGTTCCTTTAGCAGCAGCAGTTCTTCGTCGTTTATTTTCAGAATATTGCTCTGCTGAAGCGATGTTTCGATCAATTCCTTGGAATAGTAGTGCTGACGGATGTTGATATCGAGAATGCGAAAAGCCTTTTCGGGAACCAGCGAGAGAATGGTTTGAATCGTATGACGCGAATCGGGATGACGTTGTGCGAGCGTGCCGAAACAAACGGCATCGGCTTTTTTCGCCAAATCTTTCATCGCTTCCGTTAGCGGAATATGATCCCACGCCACGCCTTCGTTGATGATGTAGTTGGGAATGCCATTTTTAAGTTCCACTTCCACTGTTCCGGTAGGAAAATCGATGCGCTCAATGAGGTAATGAATGCCGATTTTGTCGATTTCCGACATAATTTCGTCACCCAAAGCATCGTTGCCGACCGCGCTGATAGCGTAACTTTCGGCTCCAAGCCGCGAGGCGTGATACACAAAATTAATGGGTGCTCCGCCGGCTTTCTTCCCTGTTGGCAACATGTCCCACAGCAGTTCGCCAATTCCGATGATAACAGGTTTTTTGCTCATATTTCTTTTTGTCGATTATTTCCAGATCGATTTTAATTTTCTAACAGTTCCTTGGCTTACTTCTATACGTCCGTTTTCGGCAAACAATTCGATTTCGTCAAAAATATCCGACGGAAACACCAGATCGCTAATAACCGCTTTGCCATCAGCCGCAAACAGCTCTACCGAGGAAACATCGATAATCATGCGCCAGGTTATCTCGGGCTCACGAACAATGTACGGAGCAAAATGCAGGGAAGGAAATGAAGAAGAAAAATTTTCGCCTGTCGCACGGGTTCTGTCTGCATAAAAACACCTGTCGATGTTGTCATATCCAACAGTGTAATATTCCCCTTTGGAATTTTTTAGGGTGATGCCGTATTTATTTGGAAAACCCATTTTTGTCTTATTTGCCAAATTAAAAGTTAACGTGATTTCTATTGGAGCTTTTGGAAAAGGAATCTTGTCCGAGATAGATTCCGTGCCCGAAATCATCATTTTATTTAAATTCACTTTCTTCCCATATATTTTTTCAATTTCCTGTACAGGATCAGATGTCAGCAGATATCGGTTACCCACTTTTTCAAGACCCAATTCGCGCGGAAAAGTCGCCGCACCTCTCCATCCTTCCGTGGGAACTTCATTGGCATACTGCCAATTATTCATCCATCCGATCAAAATCCTCCTCTCCTCCGGTGCATTGTTCCATGTCACGCCGGCATAATTGTCTTTTCCATAGTCCATCCATAATGTCACCTCCTGATCGCTTTCGAAACATCGCCCGTCGAATTCGCCTACAAAATATTGCGTGCCCGAACCTCCTGCAGGAGCACCCGGATTAACGTTCACGATCAATACCCATTTTGTTTCATCCGTATTTTTTACCTTTAAAGGGAAAAGATCGGGACATTCCCACACACCTTCATGAGAGCCTTTCCCTTCTCCGAATTCGCCGCTGTAAGTCCAATCGATGCAATTTGGGGAAGTATAAAATTGAATGACTTGGCCGGCAGCGATACTCATAACCCATTTTTGGGTTTCTTCATGCCATATTACTTTCGGATCCCGAAAATCGGGGATTCCCGGATTTTTTATCACCGGATTATGTGCGTATTTTGTCCATGACCGACCATTATCCGTGCTGTAAGCAACGGCTTGCGATTGCGTTTCGTTTCTGCGTCCTTCTTCGGCGGCAACAGGATCGTGATACGTAAAAAAAGCGATGAGCGGAGGGTTGTCCTCACTCCCAAAACCCGACGTATTCTGAAAGTCCACAACGGCACTCCCCGAAAAAATGTATCCCAAACTGTCGGGATAAAGAGCTATAGGCAAATGTTCCCAATGCACAAGATCCCTGCTTACGGCATGTCCCCAATGCATAGGACCCCAAAAAGGTTTCTCGGGATAATGTTGATAAAAAAGATGATATTCTCCGTTATGATAAACCAATCCATTTGGATCGTTCATCCAATTTTTCGCCGGTGAAAAATGTACCTGCGGACGATGTTTTTCTTGGAAAAGCATATTCCCCTCTTCTTTTGGCCGACTGTTTTTGCATCCCGAAAATAGGAATACGATGAAAATCAGAAAAAAATAATTTACTTTCATATTTTTAATGCTTATTATCGATTTAATTTTTGAAATTCAAAACAATACGTCTTTATCTGTCAATTTTATAAATTTTATGCTGCATGGTCTCATAAATATTCCAATTTAAAGTTAATAAGAAGAATCTTTATTTCCCCCTTAGAGTGGCTGATTTCCTTTTGCCGTGCAACATGGTGCATTGCAATTCACTTTCAACCATACTTGAAAAAGTTCAATTTCATTATTCCCAGATTGATTCCATTTCATCTACTTCCAGGTAATGAATCTTAATGTCTCATTCCAGTCGAAGCCCGTCATTTTTTGTTGATTTATTTAATGCTTCCAATATAAAAAGTTTTCCCTTGTCGATATAACATTCAATCGATGTTTTGTCAATAAGCAGTTCGATGCCGAAGCGAAAAATTCTTTTTCAATTCATTGACCAAGTACTTTCGATGAAATCAATATAGCTAAAACGATAGCAAAACGATACTTCATGATTGTCTTCGCAATTAAATAATTAAAGATATGCACAATTCCTTGTTAATTTTGTATGGCCGGCAACATTCGAGCCTTCGAACTAAAGTTAAATGCTGCCGGCATACACAAATTTCGATTAAAGATACTTGAAAATTTCCAAGTTCGACACTGAAAATCAATATCCCGGATTTTGTTTATAGATCCCTTTTACGTAGCTGATTTGTTGTTGTGGAATCGGAAAGTATTCGTCTCGTCCTTTCGTGAATTTTGCATCCTTCAGATAGGTATATCGTGTTTTTTCGACTTCAAAATATTCGTTCATGAATTCTTCGGCAATTCCCCATCTTACCAAGTCGAAAAACCATTTGCCTTCCGTGGAAAATTCTAAATGACGCTCCCATTGTAAAGCTTTGAATGCAAAATCTTTATTCCACGCAGGACAATTTATTCCCGGTTTGTAAGGTTCAACGCTGAAATTACCGGTAGGAGATCCATCTGAAAATTTCAATCTTCCCGTACTGTTAGCGGCTCGTTCACGTATTTTATTGATTAGAGTCAATGCCTCATCCAAACCTGTTCCAAGTTGGATCAATGCTTCAGCCCTCCATAACATAACTTCATCCAATCGCAGCACATCCCAATTTAAAGCGGCTCCCATAAAAGGATTAGTTTTCCTGAAACATGGACAATCCGGCAAAACGATTAATTTTTGGCTCATCGTATATCCGTAAACTTCCGGTTGACGTACCCAGCTTTTTTCCATTATGAAATCCGGATCATATTTCCAAGGTAAACCGGGAACACACGCCGTATGCAATAAACGAGGGTCACTTGGAGTTGAAACAATTGCATCCTTATTGTCGAGCCTGATTCCGGAATTGAAGTTATCAAAATCGGGTAAACCGTTAACCGTTTTGTAACGATTCATCATATTAGTCGAGGGTTGCAAAAAACCGCAACAACCATATTCCGGATTCATTGGGCAAACAAGCCATGAATTTAGACGCCCTGTGGGTGAACCATCATTATTGGCTGAATATTGTATTGCCCAAATGGATTCCTGCCCATTTTCATATTCACAAAGGAAGTTTTGTGCGAAATCGGGGAATAAACTTTTTCCCGAATAATCGATAATGTCTTTACATAAATTCGCCACCTCTGTAAGTTTTTCTTTATTGATGTTTATTACATTGTGGTTCTCATCCTGTTCGTAAGCCGAGAAGAGTAAAGCTTTGGCGAGATATGCTTCTGCAGCATATTTGGTGGGGCGTCCCACTTCCTCTTGTTTTTCAGGAAGATTTTCAACGCCATATCTGAAATCGTCTATGAGTTTTTGCCACAGTTCTTCATTACTTAATTCATCATTGCTTATTTTGTCATATTCTTCTTCAGGAGTATTTTCGTCGATATAAGGGAAAAACTTGAAGCACAATTTCATATACATGTAGATATGTCCGCGCAAAAAACGTAATTCGGCAATCCGTTGTTTTTTCAGGGGAAATTCTTCTTCACTTAAATTTTGTACCCTTCTTAATGCATCGTGAACTCTTCCAACTGCTACATAATGAACCCACCATAGATTATCAAGCTCACCGGTTGTTGTGGGTTCCATATAGGTAAATGTTTCCCATAAATTTTGTTCTGCAAGATCATTTGTTCCTGCTCCTCCCTTGTAAGCTTCTCCTCCTCTGCACGAACCTTCGGCGTAAGGCATTCCCATTTGTTTGTTGAAATTATTTTGTCCACAGAACGAATATGCAGCGATTATCATTTGCTCCACTTTGTCAGGAGCATTTAACTCGTCCGATGCTACTATTCCTTGAGGATTTTGGTCAAGCATGGATTCACAAGAAAAGAAGAAAATTAAAGCAAGACCAAGAGCGAGTTTTGTTATTTTTATTTTCATATTTATTTTTTTTTAATTAATTATCATAATGGGTCGGTAAATTTTTACTTAATAATCACGTAATCAATTGATTAGGTTGTATATTTTAAAAGAGTTCTTCATTGCTAATAATCAGGCGGTTAGGAGTGATTCTTTAAAAAAATACCGAACTGTTGTTATCAGAAAGTAATATTTAAACCCATTGTCAGTGAAAAGGGTAAGGGATAGGTGTTCCCGGGTGTTTCGGGATCAAGGCCGGTATAAGCATCATCACCCCGGGTTTTCTTTATCGTTAAAACATTATCCGCTCTCAGAAATATTCTGCTGTGTTGGATTTTTAACGAATTTGCCAGATTACCGGGCAGTGTATATCCTAATTCCATATTTTTAATTTTCATGAAAGATCCACTTTCGACAAAGTAGGTTGAAAAACGACCTTCGTCATTATAGTTGTTGACAGAAAGAGCGGGTATTGTCGATTTGTTATTTTTAGGGGTCCAGGCATTCAAAAGTCTTGTTCCGTAATTTTCGCCAACTGTGCCCAAGAAATAAAAATCGGTCCAACTTTTCCAACCGGAAACGTTTAGGTCTTTACCTAAAATACCGTTGAGAAATAAACTGAAGTCAAAATTATTCCATTCAAGACCCATTGTTACGCCGAATTCGAAATCTGGATTTTCATCGCCTATCCATGTGCGATCTTTGCTGTCTATTGTCTTGTCCCCATTCAAATCTTTATAACGGATTCGGCCTGGTGCTGCTCCAACTTGTGTTGCATGATTCTCGACTTCTTCCTGCGATTGAAAGAGCCCATCGGCAACATACCCGTATAACGAATATCTTGAACGTCCCAGGATATTATCTTCCATGCCATCTCCGGGAAAGTTGTTTATTACTTGTTCGGGAACCTTTACAATAGTATTTCGGTTATGTGACAGGATGCCGCCGATATTGAAATGTACATCTTTAATCTTTTGATTATAATCAAGATTAATTTCAAAACCTTTATTGTCAATATCTGCTCCGTTTAACCACATCCCCGCACCTTCGCCTAATGTTGCAACATAACCGGGTTTCATTAAAATATCTCGCGTATATTTTAAATAATAATCAAATGAACCGGTAAGTCTTGAATCAAGAATTACAAAATCTAATCCGAAATTGTGTTGCGACGTGCTTTCCCATTTTAAATTTGGATTTCCCCTTTGGATACGTCTGAAACCAGCCGGTAAAGTTCCTGCTTGACCGGTGATGTCGTAAGCCGTTCCCCAGTTCCAGTCCCAAACGTTATTGCTGTCATAGAGATATTCGTACATCTGAAAATGTGCATAATTATCAATTTGAGAGTTGCCGTTTTGCCCCCAACCGTATCGAAGTTTCAGGTGCGAAAAACCCGATAAAAAATTTTCCAGAAACTTTTCGCTACTTAAAACCCATCCAACGGAGAAAGCAGGGAATGTTGCCCATCGCTTATTTTCGCCGAATACGGATGAGGCATCGCGACGTAAAGTAAAAGAGGCCAAGTATCGGTTGTCGTAATTGTAATTCATTTTTCCGAACCATGAAATCATCCTGTTCATGGCAGCACCTCCACCGTTGTCTTTTTCTTGTTCACCTGCATTCAGATACATATAGTCGGTTGTTTCTAATGCAAAGACTCTTCTGCTTGCCCATATATCATTATAATCATTTGAAATGGTTTCTTGACCTCCCATTATATCGAAATTGTTTTTCCCTATATTAAATACATATTGCAGAACGTTGCTGTTATTCCAACTAAAAGTATAATTTGCCCAATTTGTGACTTTATTTTTATCCTCGCTTAAAAATCCCGATTTATACCTTAAATCCATGTTTCTTCGCCAATAGCCTACCAAATCCAATCCGAAATTGGAATTAAACGTAAGTCCTTTCATCAATTGGATATTTAAGAAAGCATTACCAAACAATCGTAAATGATCGTCATGATTTTGACGGTTATCTTCAATCAAACGAACCGGATTCTGACGGTCACTCATGCCTCCTATGGGTCCTCCCCATCCCCCATCTTCTGTATGTACAGGAACTATGGACATGATTGATCTACATGCGCCCAATATACCGTCTCCGATATTCGGCATGCTTCTCCACTGAGATACTGTAAAGTTTTCTCCGATTTTAACTCGATTGTCCAACCAAGAATAGTCAGAATTAATCCGTGCATTTATCCGTCTGAATAAATCCTCCTTGACCGTTCCTTTATTATCATAATAATCAAGAGCAAAAAGAGCATTTCCTCTATCAGAGCCTGAAGAAAGTGTAACATTATATTGCTGAATATAACCTGTTCTCAATACTTCTTTTTGCCAATCTGTATCGGCTGATCTCATGGTTTTCGTTTCCGGATCAAGCCATTCGCGCCAGGTGACGTCATCCAAAACAAAGTACCCCTCTTCATCTTTATGATATTTGTATTGATATAATTGAGCAATCCCGACCTCGTTAGGATCTGCATTCGGATTATCGTTAACAATTGCCCAGAATTGTGCGATGCCGCGTTGTTTTGTATTCATCAGGTCATAGGGCTTTGCGCTGCTGACTAAAGTATGGGAAGTATTAAAATCTACCGTTAATTTTCCTTTTTTACCTTTCCGAGTGGTAATGATAATAACACCGTTTGCAGCCCGCGCGCCATATATCGAAGCGGACGAAGCATCTTTTAATACTTGAATCGATTCGATATCCATAGAAGCCAATTCGGACATAGACCGAGTTGTAGGTGTACCATCAATAATATATAATGGATCATTATTGTTTAGGGTTCCCTCTCCGCGTATCCTAACTGTACTCCATGGATCAGGAGAACCCGAGAGATTAATTCGCATACCCGGAACTTTTCCTTGGAGCGCCCTCATCGAATTTCCTGTTGGACTCGACTTTAATTGATCAACTTTGACTACTGCAACTGCACCCGTCAAATCGGCTTTCCTTTGTGTTGTATAACCTGTAACAACAACTTCAGATAACGCCAGCGAACTTTCTTTCATTATGATTATTTCAGGAATACTATTTGCCTTAAATTCAAGATTATCATAGCCTACATAACTAATTTGAACTGTACTTCCGGGATTTACATTTAATGTAAAATTTCCATTATAATCCGAAATCGTTCCGTTATTGGTACCTTTTTCAAGAATTGTTGCACCGATAATAGGTTCATTATTCTCATCCACAATCATTCCTTTAATCATCACAGTTTGTTGTTGAGCATAAATTAACTGCCCCAAACCGAGTAGCATAAAAAAAATTATGCACCATTTAATTTTTTGAATTTTATCCATATTAAAATATTTATTGGGTTAGATTTTCGAATGCGATATTATATTTAATAGGATAACTAGACGATAAAAAAAGTAACAAATGCGATAAATCTTGTAAAATACAAGAATAAAAAACTTTTCTATATCAATAAAGATACAGAAATGTTACAAAATTAAAAGAATCCCTATTACTTGTCTTTGATATATTCAGAAGGTGTTACGTTGAAAGCGTCCTTAAAACATTTAGAAAAATAAGCAGGTGAGGAAAACCCTGTTTCATAAGCAACTTCACTGATTGAAAGATGACTACTCTCAAATAATTCGATTGCTTTTGCCAGCCTGAAATTTCGTAAATAGTCTATTGGATTATAACCTGTGATTTCTTTTACTTTTCGTTGGAGGTGTACTCGAGAAACTCCTAATTCTTTACTTATTTTTTCAATAGATATAGCGGGATCGTTAAATTTGGAGGCTATTAACGATGCAAATTTTTGTATGAAAATCTTATCGGACGTTTCTATTTCGATGGTTGAATCAACAATTGGTATTTTGCCGATTTTTATATCTTGCATAAATTTGTGTTGCAATTGCTTTCGGTTTTCGAGCAATTTAATAATTTTGATTTTTACATAATCGATATTAAATGGTTTTGGGATATAATCGTCTGCCCCTTCTGCAATCCCAAAAATGCGTTGATTTTCTTCAGTTAAAGCTGTTAATAAAATAACAGGTATATAGGATAATTCAGGTGTTGATTTTATTGTTTTACACAGCGTAAATCCATTTGTTTCCGGCATCAGTACATCACTAAGAACGAGCGAAATCTCATCGTTCTTGTTGAGGATATTTAATGCTTCCAATCCGTTGGTCGCGGTAACAATTTTCAGATTATCAGAAAGTTCGGAGGAAAGATATTCCATTATATCAGGATCATCTTCAACAATCAGTATAGTATAATTATATTTTTTGTTGAGAATTTCATCTACAGAGGACGAGTTCGACGTAATTATATCGGCAACTTCATAAATATTATTTTGATCTTTAAAGATAATATCTGCACTATTTTCTTGAGCAATGGGTAATTGCACCGTAAATGTTGTTGACATTTCCGGCACACTTTCCACGGTGATTTTTCCTCCATGCATTTTTACAAATTCTTGAGCCAAGTGCAATCCGATTCCTGTTCCCGTATTGTTGTTATTTTTTGTAGTATAAAAACGTTCAAAAATTAGGGACTGTTTATCTTTTTCTATTCCGCATCCGTTATCGGTTATCGAAATAGATATCGTATCGTTATTTTTACTTAAGTTGACGGAAATAGTACCTCCTTCTTTCGTAAATTTAAAGGCATTCGACAAAAGATTTACCAGAACTTTATCGATTTTATCGGGATCTAAAAACAAATACTCAGATGTAGTATTTGACGTGAACGAATAAGTAATATTTTTCTTTTCAGCTAAATCGTCGAAAAGGTTTTTTGCCGAAGTTGTTAGAGCTACTATGTCGGTATTTTTTGTATCGAGGGTGCTCGTGTTGCTTTCGATTTTCTTGAAATCAAGAAGTTGATTTATCAGACAAATTAATCTGTCCGTGTTTCTTTTCATTTTTAGTAAATCGTCATATAAAGGAGAACTAGAGGTGTTTTTTATCCATTTTTCCAAGGGGCTTACAATTAATGTTAGAGGAGTCCTTATTTCATGAGATATATTCATAAAAAACCGTACTTTTTGGTTTGTTACTTCTTGTATCATTTCATTTAGTTGAATAAGCTCATGTTTTTGCTTTTCGGTTTCTTCATTCTTAAGTTTTAATTGAGCATTGCTTTTCTCAATTTTTTTGTTGATAAAAAAGATGTAAATGGTAAAAGCAATAATGATGCTCATTAAAACAAGAATAATAAATAAGGAATGCCGTAGACCACTAAACCTATTTAAAATAACCTCCATGCTTTTACGTTGTTGTTCAATCTTATTTTGATAATTAATCAGTTGGTTGGATTGAAGCAATAAAGTTTTAGCGGTATGTTTGTCAATTAAAGCTGTATCTAAAATGTATTTTTTATCAACCGGTTCCCCCTTTAAAATTTTCATAGCTATCCTGATTGCCAAATCTCCGCCTGTGGGATATAAAAATGAAGCATCTAATCTTCCATCAGAGACAGCTTCTAGTCCGGCATCTTTCCCGAATGCTCCGTCAACACCCAATATCTTAATGTTCGATATAAGAGTGGAATCTTTTTCTATTATGGCCTCTCTTACTCCTAAAGCCATTACGTCATTATGAGCATAGACAAGATCTATATTATTTATATTTATAGAATTAAAAAAATTCCTTGCTTCCGTATAGGCTATTTCTTTTCTCCATTTACCTTCTATCGACAAAATAGTAAAGTTCTTATTTTTATCTAATCCATCCATAAATCCTTTGTGACGTTCTTGAGCCGGCGAAGTAGATTTAGTACCCCAAACTTCGAGTATAGTTGCTTCTTTTGGTAATAAAGAACTTGCATAAGTTCCTGCCATTTTCCCTATTTCATAGCTATCTCCTCCTATGTATGTAGTATATTCATCGGAGTTTATTTTCCTATCCAAAATAATTGTAGGGATTCCTGCCTTATAGGCTTCGACGGCAATGGGTGTTATCTCGTCAGATTCGTTTGGAGAGATTATTAATACATCAACTTTTTTTCGTATCAATTCTTTTATTTGATCGATTTGTTTTTGATTGTTTTCTTCTGCGTCTCGCACAATTATTTCCAAATTCTCATAATTAGATGCTTCTATATTCATTTCTATCATCATCGCTTGTCTCCAAACGTCATCCATCATACACTGAGAAAATCCTATAGTATATTTTTCATTTTGGTGTTTACTATCGCATGATTCTGTGAAAAATAATGTAAAAAGAAATAATAAAATTAATGGTATCTTTTGCATGGTTTGAGGCTATTTATTTAGTCAATTCCTTAAAAGTCTATTTTTGGGCAGAGAAGTTATAAAAGTGTTGTTGAAAGTTTTATTGAAAGAGTAACCGAAAAATCAGCCAAAAAAACCTTCTTCGCTTTTTCCCGGCATTCCCTTCAAATTCTTTACAGTGGCAGTCAGTACGGCATTGATTCGTCCAATCGCTCTCCGGGTAATTAAAGCGGGAATAACCCCTCCCAATACCGGCAAGTTTCTTTTTGACATCTTGTCCTTATTCGTTTAATTTGTTCCAAAATTACACATTTTGCACAAATAATCGTTTTTTGCCGTAGTTTTTAACCCGATATAGAGTTAAGCAGCAAGTGCATTATTCATGCGAATCAGTAGTTGAAACTGATTGCGAGTTTATATAGTTAAAGTATTTAAAATCAATAAAATAAATGCGCCGAATATTTGCTCAATAAGCTTATAATCATTAACTTATAAGAATAAAAACCCATTATTTTTCAAGTATGATTCCCAGCGAGAAAGAGTTTAAACTGATACAGATTTATATGTATATATGTGATTTATACGACCGGGAATTGAAATATTATTGCCAAAGATACAGCAATAATTCCAATCCCGCTTTCACAGATCGGGAAATAATGACAATTTACCTGTTTGCAGGACACTGTCAAAAGTATTTCCGAATCAGGGATATATACAATTTTGCATCAGAATATCTTTCCTCATGGTTTCCCAAATTACCTTCATACCAGACCTTTAATCTCAGATTAAACCGTCTTAATGAAGCCTTTCGGGTATTATCCACAAGATTGATATCTTCATTCATTCCGGCTGATTGCAACAAGGGCATATCCCTTGTCGATTCCCTTCCCATAATAACTTGTGCGGGTAGGAACAGGCAAGGAAAAGTGGCCCGGGAAATAACCGCCAGGGGATATTGCTCAACAAAGAATATGTATTGTTACGGGTTGAAACTTCATGCGCTGACCCTGCGCAGGGAGGGAACAATCCCCTTTCCGAAATCCTTGATGGTCACTTCTGCCGAAGATAATGATCTGACGGTTTTTAAACAGGCCCGGGGTGATTATATCTCCGATACCGTAATTTTTGGAGACAAGATATACTCTGATTTTGAATACTTCAACGATGATAAAAAACAAAACCGGAATATTGAAATGTATACTCCTGTCAAGGCAATTAAGGGACAAGCCGAACAGGAAAGGCAGCGCCAAAAGCTTATAACGACTTGTTCTCTACGGCTGTTTCCAAAATCAGGCAACCCATAGAGTCATTCTTCAACCGGCTGAACGAAAAAACAACTATTCAAAGAGCACAAAAAGTAAGATCTACTAAAGGGTTACTTGTTCATACGATGGGCAAAATTGCCATCGCTTTCATTTATCTGATTTTTTAAATACTGATTCGCATTATATATAAATTTGTGGCCTGAATTCGAGAATCCTTACAAAAAGCGAAAATAAGAAAAAGATAAATAAAAGAATGATTCGAATAGATTTATTCACAATCAATTTGACGACTTTCCGATAAAAGCCTTTGCGACCTTTCCCAGAAAAAACAAAAGAATCAACACAAAAATGATAAAAGCACCGGAAGGCACATTCAGAAAATACGAAAGAAACAATCCTGCTACACATCCCACAAAACTGATAATGGATGAGAGAATGATCATTTTGGAATAATTCACGGTGAAAAGATTGGCGGTCATTTGCGGGACGGTGATGAGCGACATGAGCAGAACGATGCCTACCAAACGGATGCTGAGCACAATCGTGACGGCAATGAACAGCATCATGGTGTATTCGATAAACTTTGTTGGGACGTGGCGCGTTTTTGCAAACTCCGTATCGAAAGATACCGAAACGATGGCACGAAAGAAAATGATGAAGAAAAGTGTAAGAATTAGGGCAAGCACGATGAGGACAAAAATATCGGTTCGGGTAATCGTCAGAATGTTTCCGAACAAATATTCCGAAAGATTAGGTGCATATCCCGGTGTGAGAAAAGTGAGAATGATGCCCACCGCCATTCCCAGTGACCAAAAGACAGCAATCGCCGAATCCTCCCGCACGCCTTGCTTATCGGACATCCATTTTATGCCGAAAGCCGATAAAGCCGAAAAAATCATAGCAGAGGTCAGCGGATTGATTCCGAAGAAGAATCCTATGCCCAATCCCCCAAACGAGGCGTGCGTAATGCCGCCGCTAATAAAAACGAGTCGTCGCGAAACCACGTACACGCCGACGATTCCTGTTGCAATGCTTGCGAATAAGCTACCCCAAATCGCATTGCGAAAAAAGGCATAATCGAAAAGTTCGATAATGTCCATTCAATAAAAAATTATGCGTGCATCTTTTGCATTCTCATGTCATTTACGACCATGAGAATTTCGTCTTTCAGCTGGTCGGGAACTTGAATGCCGCGAACCTGTAAGCTCCGAACCCATCGCGGTTTATCTTCATCGAGAAGCGTATAGAATATTTCTCGGAATTCGTCAACCTCGTCTTCTGTGTAGTCCGATGAATCTTTTCCTGCAAAATTGTCGAGTTCTTCATCGTCAAAATATTCCGGTTCTTTCGTAAAAGCCGCAATCAAACTGTCGCGTTCACACACTTCGTGCATTCCGCAACAGCCACCGTCAACGAGTGGAGGAGTCGATTTTTTTTCTTTCGTGTTGCCTTTTCTTCTCTGCAGAGCGTTCCAAAATGTGAGCGCTACTACAAAAAAAGCCATGATTCCCAAAAATAAAAACAGACTGTTCATTTATTTTCTATCTCCCTAATTTTAAATCCTGCCGATTTTAAATCTTCCCAAAAGTTGGGATAGGATTTGGATACGACCTCCGGTTCGTTAATCGTAATAGACCCCAGAGGAATGCATGCCGGTGCAAATGACATTGCCATTCTGTGATCGTTGTAAGTTTCTATTACCGGTTCGTTGGCCGGAGAGCATCGTTCGCCGTCCCATTCCATCAGTCGATTTTCGGATTCTTTTATAACAAAACCGAGTTTCAAAAGTTCTTTTTTTAACGCTTCAATTCTGTCGGTTTCCTTAATTTTGAGCGTTTGAACTCCCGAAAATAAAAAAGGAACGTTCAGTAAACAACAAGTTACTGCAAATGTTTGCGCTATATCGGGTTCATTTGAGAAATCATGAAAAAATTTTTTTGTCGAGATTTTTTTCTTTTTTAGAATTACGCCTTCAGGCACAAATTCGGTATAAACGCCCAAGTCCGCAAAAAGATTGTGAAGGTTCGAATCTCCCTGCAAACTGTTTTTCTCTAATCCGAGCAACGTGATTCGGGCATCGGGCATCAGGGCAACGATCGAATACCAGTATGAGGCGGCCGACCAGTCACTTTCAACTCGAATTGATGTTGGAACGTATTGCTGATGTTTGATCGTGATGTTATTGCCTTCCCATTTGGATTTTATACCATAGGCCTCCATCAATCCAAGAGTAAGCTGAACGTAGGGCTTAGAAACGATCTCGTTTTCGAGATGAATGGTTAGCCCATTGTTCATTGTCGGAGCTATCATCAAAAGCGCAGAGGTGAATTGAGAACTCATGTTACCTGAGAGATATACTTCGCCTCCTTCGAGTCGTTTCCCTCTTATTTTTAGGGGCGGATATCCTTTTTTCTCCAGATATTCTATTTCGGAGCCCAGTACTCCCAATGTTTCCACCAGCGGATAGATGGGGCGTTCGTGCATACGAGCATTTCCCTTGATAATCCATTCTCCTTCCGTCGTGGCAAGAAAAGCCGTTAGAAAGCGCATAGCCGTGCCCGCTCCTTTCACATCAAAAACGTTTGAGTCCGAATTGAAAGCATCAATGATGACCTGAGTATCCTCACATTTAGAAAGATTTTCGATTGGGTGTTCACTGCAACTTAGAGCGTTAAGAATTAACAATCGGTTGCTGACACTCTTTGAAGACGGCAACTCAATGGACGTTTCTATTTTTTCGGGAGGTGTAACCTTAAACTGCATTTGTCGTTATCAACCTATTTTCAACAAAAGTACTATTTTTCATTCTCAACGGCAAGCAGATTTTCTCCTTTTATCAACTTTCATTTGTCTTCACCTTTTTTCTACCCTGATCTTTATTATTTTGCAATACATCTGTTTGTTCTTATTCATCCGATCAGTCCATACACAAAAATAGCAAGTATGGCAAGTGGGGCCAAATATTTCAGAATGAAACGATAACCCTTTAAAAATTTGATTCCGAATTTTTCTTTTCCTTCGTTTGTTAATTGGGCGTAAACCAATTTTTCGTCAAGATACCAGCCTACAAAAAGTGATATGAAGAATCCTCCGATGGGAAGCATCCACTCCGCAGAAACAGAATCGAGCAAACCAAAAAACTTTGGAGAGAACGATGAAACAGTGCCTAAAACGAGAACCCCGATGGCGACGAGAACAGCTGATTCGTGTCTCGTACGTTTATATTCTTCTTGGATGTAAATCGTGACAACTTCAAGCAGCGAAATGGTGGAAGTGATAGCTGCGATGGCAAGCAGAATGAAAAATAAGGAAGACCAAAGCATCGAAAGGGGAATCTCATTAAAGAGTTGAGGCAGAGTAATGAATAATAATCCCGGTCCACCATTTATCAAATCGTCAAGAATAGTATCCGGATTGGACGTTAACGCAAAAGCCGAAGGAAAAATGACGATTCCCGCGAGAATAGCTACAAACATATCAAGAACCGAAACCTGGATGGCCGTTTTCGTCAAATTAGAACTATCGGAAAAATATGATCCGTATGTAATCATGCAACCCATCCCGAGCGAAAGGGAGAAAAATGCCTGTCCCATTGCATCCAGAAAAACGGTCGATTTTACATGCTCCATATTGGGCTTGAACAAAAATTCAAGACCATTGATCGCACCGGGCAACGTAACAGAACGGATACCGAGCAAAATAAGCAGTAGAAAGAGTGTCGGCATAAATATTTTTGATGATTTTTCAACTCCTTTTCTCACTCCCGAAAGTGTAAACAAAAGGGTCAACGCAGCAAATCCCGTCATCAAAAGCGTCTGCTTGAGATGATCCTGCTGCAGCGCTGCAAAATTTGCCGAGAAGTCTGTAACTGTTGCCAGTTTTCCACTAACCGACTGCCAGATATATTCGAGCGTCCAACCGCACACAACCATATAAAAACCCATAATCACAAACCCCGTTAATACTCCAAGTCGGCCCACCCACTTCCATGACGTGTTCGGGGCTAAAATGTGAAAAGCGCCGGTAGTGTTTGCTTTGGAAGATCGTCCGATGATGAATTCGGCAACCATCACCGGGATGCCGAAGAAAAGCACGCATCCAATATAAACCAAAATAAACACTGCTCCGCCACCATCTGCTGTCATACTCGGGAAGCGCCAAATATTTCCCAACCCAACTGCTGATCCAGCAGCTGCTGCAATCATTCCGATTTTCGAAGTAAAAGTGGCTCTGTTCGTTTCTTTCATGTTCGGTCGTTTATTTTAACGTACAAAAAACCATTCATTTGAAGATGAGAGTTTTTGATAAAAAAAGTACCCTTCACTGTCGAACGCTTTCACATCTTCGAGTCGATAAATTTTATTTTTGATAATAAAACGCGAAAGCATTCCTCGCGCCTTTTTCGTATGTACCACAATCTGTTTGAAATTGTTGCCCTGATGCTGAAGAAAATTCATGGAAATGATGCGTGTTCTCCGTGGCAGTATTTTCGGATTAAGAATCTTCCCGTACTCGGACGACGAAACGTCGATGACGATTTTATCGTCTTTATCGAGTTTGCGGCTCAGGTAATCGTTGAGCGAATCTTCCCAATAGTCGTAGAGACTTTTGCAGCCGGCGGGCACGATTTTTCGGTGCATTTCGAGGCGGTAGGGCTTGATTTCGTCGAATGGACGCAGCATACCATAAAGTGCCGAAAGAATGTTGAGGTGTTGCTGCGCAAAATCGTAATCCTCTTTCGAAAAATCAACCGCATTCAATCCCTTATAAGCAATGCCGTTGTAGGCAAGGGCGGCCGCTCGTCGGGGCGTACTCTCGAAATCGAAGGTTTGAAAATATTCGTACACATGGTGAGCAATGGTTGTGTTTACTTTCATTTTCGCAATAATTTCACGTTCCGATAGTTGGCGACAGATTTCTACCAGTGTGGCCGTTTTTTCGGGAAAAAGTGGATATGAAGTTCCCATAGAGGGAATATTCCCTTCAAAATTCATTAGTTTGGCAGGCGAAATGACGATCTGCATCTGTGAGTCTGCTTAAGGATTATTGAATCAGATGAATTTCCAGTCGGTGCCGTCTTTCCCGTCTTTTATTTCGATGCCGATGGCTTTCAGATTGTCGCGAATCTTGTCGGATGTAGCCCAGTCTTTTTTAGCACGAGCTTCGCTTCTGATTTCGAGGATGAGTTTCATCAATCCGTCCACTACGTGACTCTTCGCATCGGCTTTTGTTTCGTCGAGAAGCCCCAAAACATCGAAAACAAATGTTTTCATCACATGTTGCAGCAGTTCGAGATCGGCAGCCGACAATCTCTCCTTGCCGTCGATCGTAGCATTGATAATGCGTGCCCCTTCGAACAGATGCGAAATGAGCACTGGCGTGTTGAAATCGTCGTTCATGGCTGCATAGCAGTTTTCCCGAAGAGCCGCCACGTTAACGGACGATGAACTCGAAGGCTGAATGCGCTGCAGGTTCGAAAGACCTTCCATCAGTCGTTTATATCCCTTTTCGGCGGCCTGCAATGCCTCGTTGCTGAAGTCGAGTGTGCTGCGATAGTGCGATTGAGCCATGAAAAACCGAACAGTCATGGGCGAATAGCCGCGTTCGAGCAGCGGGTGATTGCCGGTGAACAATTCCTGCGGGAGGAATCCGTTGCCGGCCGTTTTTGACATGCGAGCGCCGTTCACCGTCAGCATATTGGTGTGCATCCAGTATTTGACGGGTTGTACATGATTGCAAGCTTCCGATTGCGCAATTTCGTTGGTATGGTGGGTGGCCTGCAGATCCATTCCGCCTCCATGAATATCGAAAGTCTGTCCCAGATATTTGGTGCTCATCGCCGAACACTCGATATGCCATCCGGGAAATCCCCAACCCCAAGGAGAAGGCCATTTCATCAGCGTTTCGGGTTTTGCTTTTATCCAAAGGGCAAAGTCGAGTCGGCCTCGTTTTTCGTCCTGTCCGCCCAACTCGCGTGTGCCTTCGAGCAGATCTTCGAGTTTGCGATTGGTGAGAATACCGTAATCGTATTTTTGGCTGTATTTCTCGACATCGAAATATACCGATCCGTTCACTTCGTAGGCATAGCCACTTTTCAGAATTTCCCGAATCATTTCGATCTGTTCGATGATGTGTCCGGTGGCAGTAGGCTCGATACTCGGCGGCAACGTGTTGAAAGCTTCGAGGACATGATGAAAACCGATGGTATATTTTTGAACGATTTCCATCGGCTCCAGCTGTTCAAGTTTGGCTTTTTTTGCAAACTTGTCATCGCCTTCGTCGCGATCGCCTTCCAGATGGCCGGCATCGGTGATGTTGCGCACATAGCGCACCTTGTAGCCGATATGGAGCAGATATCGGTAAATAGTATCGAACGAAATGAAGGTGCGGCAATTGCCCAAATGAATATCGCTGTAAACGGTTGGGCCGCAGACATACATCCCGACAAGAGGCGGATGAATGGGTTCGAAAAGTTCTTTTTTTCGCGTTAGCGTATTGTAAACGACAAGTGGTTGCTTTGTTTGGCTATCCATGACGAGAAAATCGAATTATTGGTTGTGAACCGCAAAATTACGAATTTATGTGACAATATTATGACATTTTTTTTCGAGATTCTTTTGCCGGCGATTGAAGAATTGATTTCTGCCGAATAAGAGAGTAGGGTAAGAATTAAATCGAGTAGGTAGGGGGATTACTCCCCCGCCCTCTCACACCACCGTGCATGCTCTCGCACACGGCGGTTTCTTTTAATTGTTTAACTTCTCATAATTTAATGTGAGATTGTACAAGCCTATCTCGTCAAACCATTTCTTGCTTAGGGCTTGGTGCATTTGCGGGCAACCCGATTTGCGCCAATGTCCCTTGCCCGAAAGTGCCAAAATCCAACTTTGCCATGTTTCAACTCCTCTGCTTTTGAGAAACTGTTGTAGTGTTATCGTCCGTTTACATTGCTTTAACCTGTAACATCGCAGTTTCCTCCGAATCCAGGAATCAAGTGTTTTCAACAGACTTTTACACCGTGCATGCCGAAAGTAGTTCAGCCAACCATGCATAACGGGTATTAGTTCGACAATTACTTGCTCGAATTTCACTCCTCTGTTTCGCTTGGTTATACTGCGTACCTTTTCTTTAAAGCGCTCGATACTCTTCTTTGCTATGCTTAGGTTCCCATCTTTTTGTATGGTGTAGCCTAAGAAGTTGGTTTGATTCACTTCGCAAACCTGACTTTTCTCTTTGTTGACGATTAGCTTCAGTTTGCTTTCGATAAAGTTGCTTACTGTATATATTAATCAAAAAGTACCCCACATTTCAATCGAAAAGTATACCACCTACCAACAAGAACGGATAGCATCCGTTCATAAAAAATGATAAGCATGTATCAATAGTTCGGTAAATATTCAATTAACTAATTAATATTCAATGTTTTATATAACAAAGTTTAACATAAAAAATAAGGTTAAGTAGCTGATTATCAGTATCTTTATAGTAATTCCAAACACTGTAAA
>NZ_RXHS01000020.1 GCF_004138125.1 Seramator thermalis | reverse complement strand
TTTTGGTAATTATGCAGCTAATATACTCATTTTTAATGATATATTAGACAAAATATGCTGCTTTTTTTCTTTTTTTATCTCTTTTTTCTCCTTTATTTTCAGCCCTTTCTGAAGTGCGAAACTTTAGGTAGTTATAATTTCCTTCGGCCGTAAAATTTAACCAATCGTTGAGTTTGGCCCTCAAAATAAGTCCCGGTCTCACTGAGGTTTCCTTTCTTGAATAATCGTTTTCATAGATATTCCACCACATACCTCGGCCGGGAACTGTACCATATTGATCTCCGAACGATGAATTAGCTAACCCTCCATGCGTACCTTTATATTTTTTCTTTAATAAATCAGGATCATACGATCTAGACCAAGTTCCGTCAATATATAATTCTCCAATATTTGGCTGAGCATTACGAGGCATTGAGTTCGCAAAAGAAAGAGTTGCTTCCAAATTTATCTTATCTGTTATATCATGATCTGCTTTGGTTAGGAGTGAAAGTCTTTGGAAGCTGTTATTTGGCAATGTTCCTTCACTATACAAATAACCCAACGAAGTGTAAAAGGTGGTTTTATCATTGCCTCCACTGATAGCAACATTGGTGTTTGTATTGAATCCTAACTCATAAGTGTCTTTAAAATTGTTTTTTACAGGCAAATATGCTCTATACGATTTATCATAATATTCTATTTCCCTTCCATCAAACTTGGGGCCAAATCCGGTACCTTGCCAATCTCCCATCAAAGTAGGTTTGCCGTCAGCATTGAGCATGAACTGCCGCTGATTGTCGAACATGTAATATTCTCCATTAGCGTTGGTTGTGCCATAATCTACATAACCGGAAAATGCTCCATCTCCGTATATATTTTGCATATGCGGCTGTGCATAAACGTAATCCACTCCAAACGTTTGAGAAAATTGAACACCAATACCTTTACGAGCCTGTCCACTTTTAGTCGTAATTACTACGGCTCCATTCAAACCTCTTGAGCCATAGAGAGCTGTAGCCGCAGCACCTTTCAATACCGAGACTGTTTCGAAATCCTGAGGATTGAGGTTTTTTAACTCGTTCCCGTAATCGTTTGATGCTTGACTCCAATCGGCATCTCCGGCATTTGCTATAGCATTGTCTAATATTACTCCGTCTACGACATAAATGGGTTGATTGTTTTTCCCCAAAGTGGAAGCGCCGCGAATTAATATTTTTGTTGAACCGAACATTCCCCCGTCTGATTGAGATATTTCGACTCCGGCAACTTTGCCTTGCAGCGCATTTACAGGGTTTATTACATTTGAAATTAATTCATCACTTTTTAGCTCTTTCACCGCATAGCCGAGTGCTTTTTGCTCGCGCTTCATTCCTAACGCCGTAACAACTACTTCTTCCAACATTTCTGTGTCTTCGCTTAATGTTACGTCGATCCGCGACTGTCCGTTCACCGGAACGGTCTGCGTTTTCATTCCTACGAAGCTGAAAACAAGTCTTGCATCGCTTCGTACGTTACTCAATACATAATTGCCATCAACGTCGGTTACGGTACCTTGGTTGGTGTTTCCTTCCACAACTACAGTTGCCCCAATTACAGGCTCGTTGTTCTGGTCGGTAACCGTACCACGCACTGTGATGCTCTGTGCTGAAACAGAGAAGGCAATAACACTCAGAAGGAGTGTTAATAGGCCTTTTGGTCTAAATTGATACACTCTTTTCATTCTCTCAAATTTTAATTAAATTAAATTAGGTGCATTTTTTAATAAAGATAAGAACGATTTGTTTATTAAGATGAATTATATATATTTAAAAATATATATGCGAAAATGGCATAATCTTTTGTATTCTATCAATAATCTATCAAAGTGATAAACCGGTGGTTTCATTTTGACGGCAAATATATGGGGTTTTTATTTATCTGAAAAATTTATTAACAAAAAAATCGCTTCCTGATGGAGCGATTTTTTTTAAAAATATTTAAAATGATTTTATCTGATTATCTTTTGATAACGGCACAAGGGCATCTGAGCTACAATCCCTTTTCCGAAAGATATCTCTCGGCATCGATGGCGGCGCGACAGCCGGCTCCTGCTGCGGTAACGGCTTGCCGATAAATAGGATCGGCCACATCGCCGGCGGCAAAAACACCCTCGATATTGGTCTTTGTGGTTGGATGCTGAGTTTTGATGTATCCGACTTCATCCATTTCGAGAAACTCTTTGAATATGTCGGTGTTCGGCTGATGTCCTATGGCAAGAAAAAAACCATCTATGACGATGTCCACTTTTTCTTCGTCGGGCTGTCCCTTGCGTTTCACTAAATGGGCTCCTTCAACGCCGTTTTCGCCAAATAAACCTTCGGTTTGGTGTTCGAACAAAATTTCGATTTTGGGATTATTCATCACCCTTTGCTGCATAATCTGAGAAGCGCGCAAATAGGGCTTTCTTACAATCATATAGACTTTGTCGGCCAATCCGGCAAGGTAAAGAGCTTCTTCGCAGGCAGTGTCGCCGCCACCAACTACGGCAACTTTCTTTTTACGATAGAAAAAACCATCGCAAGTGGCGCACGCCGAAACGCCTTGTCCTGCATATTTTGTTTCGTCGGGAATCCCCAAATACTTTGCTGAGGCACCTGTACAGATAATCACCGTGTCAGATTCGATGATGTGTTCGTTGTCGATTGTAACCTTTAGGGGCCGAACCGAAAAATCCACCGCTGTAGCTCGTCCTGGATAAACTTCCGTTCCATATTTTTGTGCTTGTTTTTTTAAATCTTCCATCAACTCGGGGCCGCTTATGCCGTCGGGATATCCTGGAAAATTTTCTACTTCGGTGGTGGTAGTCAATTGTCCTCCGGGTTGCAATCCCTCAAATAAAACGGGTTCGAGATTGGCGCGTGAAGCGTAAATGGCCGCTGTATAGCCTGCCGGTCCTGATCCGATGATCAAACATCTTACTTTGTCTCTCATATTTTGAATGCTTTAAAAAATCGTTTTATATAAAAAGCGAATTTGCGCTTAATCGATGCAAAGGTATTACTATTCTTCTGTTCCTAAAACAGTTATCATAATTATCTATTTGCAGTAAATGAGGTCTTTTTACATCCGGTAGGACGATCCTCTTTTGATATCTTTCCGCACAGCCTTCGAGCCGTGTTAACGCAAATCCACAATTTCGGCTTCGGGATGCAGGGCGGAGTTAAAGACGAAAATCGAATCGTCAAAATGATAGTTTGTGTTGTAATTGTTGATATCAATTACATTTTTTATGTTATTGGTCAAAATGGTTTTCACTTGTACGATCGAATTTGTTTTCTGATCGATAGCTACTTCTATTTGCTTGAAATTACCTTGTTTCTCAGTAGGAGTAAGTAGAATGACGGAAACATCTTTTCCGTTTATTTTTTTCGAAACTGGATCTCGTAGCGAAAATCCGGTTTTGTAGATATTGAGGAGTGCTAACGGACTGATAGATGCAATTTCGTTGCTCGAGGGTGCACTCACGTTTACTTCGTTGGTGCTTTTTATCCACACCCATTGTGTTTTTCCATCGAACCATGTTTCCATGTCGGGCATTTCGAGTTTGAATTTGTTATGCTTTGCCATTGCTTTTCCCGATTGAGAGGGATAGCTTTGTCCATTAGCCTCGATTGTGGTGACACTGAAGGTAAAACTCACTCCATTCGATTTTTCGTATGTCGCAGAGGCCTTATCGAGAATTGACCTCGATTGCATGGAGTTTTGCGCCGACAGAATGCCGGCAGAGAGAATGGCGGTAAGCAGAATTGCAATTTTTTTCATAATCTATCCTTTTTTCATCATTCATCCTTTGTAGGACGGCCGTTTATTCAGAACGTTTAATTAATCGGGAGGAATATAGAGGGAAAAATAGGGTTGAGCCTATTTTAACGAATCGAGGAGCTTTTCGAGCGAATACTCGTCGGAGATGTACACCTCGCGGGGTTTGCTTCCCTGAACAGGTCCTACGATGCCCGCAGCCTCCAGCTGATCCATCAGTCTGCCTGCACGATTGTATCCGATGGAGAATTTCCTTTGAATAAGCGAAGTCGATCCCTGCTGGTGGACGACGATCAATCGGGCGGCTTCGTCGAAAAGCGGATCGCGATCGTTTATGTCAACCGCTTCGCGATTTTCCTCTTCGGGCGAAGTGACTTCGGGTAAAGCAAATGCAGCTTCGTAACCACGCTGACTTCCGATGTATTGAGCGATCTCTTCCACCTCCGGCGTATCCACAAAAGCGCATTGAATGCGGATAAGGTTGCTTCCCTGCGAGAAAAGCATGTCGCCACGGCCAATCAACTGGTTGGCGCCGTTCATGTCGAGAATGGTTCGTGAGTCGATTTGAGAAGTAACTCTGAATGCCATGCGTGCCGGAAAATTGGCCTTAATCGTACCCGTAATGATATTGGTTGTCGGCCGCTGCGTGGCAATTACCATGTGGATGCCCACGGCACGGGCTTTTTGGGCAATACGCGCAATCGGCATTTCTATTTCTTTGCCGGCAGTCATAATCAAGTCGCCAAACTCGTCGATGACCACCACGATATAAGGTAAATATCGGTGTCCGTTATTGGGATTGAGGCGGCGTTTGACGAACTTCTCGTTATACTCCTTAATGGTACGCACATGTGCGCGCATAAGCAATTCGTATCTGTCATCCATCTCTTTGGTGAGCGAGTTGAGCGTTTTGGTCACTTTCGAAACATCAGTGATGATCGCCTTTTCTTCATCCGGGAGCTTGGCCAGATAATGCCGTTCGATGGTTTGATAGATGTTGAATTCCACCATTTTGGGATCAACCAACACCATTTTCATTTCCGAGGGATGCTTTTTGTAAAGCAGCGAGGTGATTATAGCATTCAATCCCACAGATTTTCCTTGTCCGGTAGCACCGGCCACGAGCAAGTGTGGCATTTTGGTGAGGTCGA
Source organism: Seramator thermalis (assembly GCF_004138125.1). Taxonomy (GTDB): domain Bacteria; phylum Bacteroidota; class Bacteroidia; order Bacteroidales; family Dysgonomonadaceae; genus Seramator; species Seramator thermalis. Next base: position 35,958 of record NZ_RXHS01000020.1, on the reverse strand, counting down.
AAATAAACACTTCGTTGGTGATCGTTTTCCCCAAGGCTACAGGAAGATCATAAGAGCACTCCTGAAACTTTTTGGAGGCAATGACCGATTGCATTGAAACAATTTGTGGATCTTTGTTAGGAACTTCTATTCCGATGGTTCCTTTTCCGGGCATGGGCGCGATGATGCGGATGCCGAGAGCCGAGAGACTAAGCGCGATATCGTCTTCGAGATTTTTGATGCGAGAAATTCTGACACCGGCCTGCGGCACAATTTCGTAGAGTGTGATGGTAGGTCCGACGGTTGCTCGGATGGAAGTGATTTCGATGCCGTAGTTGTGTAATGTTCGTATGATTTTGTCCTTGTTCTCAGTTTGTTCCTGCATATCCACATCCTTTCCTGTTGAATTATACACTTTCAGCAAATCGAGTGATGGGGCTTTATAGTCCGACAGATCTTTTTTGGGATCATAATCTTCCATCTCCGTTATCTGTGGATTTTCGTTGGAAATCTCCGGTGTATTTTTCGAAGAAATGTCGTCGGGGGTTTTATCCATTATGGCCGATTCTTCTTTAGGCACTACTACTTCGAAGTCTTTTTTAAGGGAAGATTCCTTGACAACATTCATCGAAGTTTCAAAATTGGCAGTCAAAATTTTTTCATTGTCTTTCACGGTATCCGGCGTGATAGCCGTATCGTTGCTCATTATTTCGATACCGCTCAGGTCGTCGGGCCTTTCTCTCTTTTTAAAGATCTTTTTGAAAAAAGAATGTTTCTCTTTTACTTTAGATTCTGCTTCATCGGTATCGATATCTGATTCATTTTCTTCGATTGAAAATTCGATCTCTTTTTCAGGGGACAAAGATTGAAATTTAGGCGCATTGTTGAGGATAGATTGTTGTATCTTCCGAACTGAAGTACGTCGAACCACAACCATAAAAACCAGAATAAAGAGTAATATTACCAAAATCACTCCCGGCCATCCAATAGTATTTTCGAGCATCATTTCTATCTGATTTCCGTGACTGCCTCCCCAAATGATGTGGCTTTTCGGAAAAAGTTTCCCGAGGATGAATGCACTTGCGATAGATCCGCCAATAAGGGCGAAAGCAGTCAGAAAAAATACTTTGGCTAACGAAACACGGGTAACTCCCATAAACCGCAGTCCCAGATATATTGCAAAGAGGGGGATGAGAAGCGAAAAAATGCCAAATCCGCCATTGATCAATCTTTCGCTCAGGATAGCTCCACCGGTGCTTGTCCAATTTTCCACGTGAACCGTTTTGTCGTTTATCAGTTCCCAGAACGATCTGTTGCTGATAATACTCTGATCGGCAGCACCGGTAAAAAAGAACGAAACCATAGCCATGAATCCGAATATTCCTGCAAAAGCGATGATAACACCCAGCACGAAGCGTACACGTTCGCTACGGAAAAAAACCATAATCCCGTTTTTGCGTTTACTTGCGGCGGGGTTTTTTTTATTTATTCTTCTCTTTCTTTTCTTAGCCATTCTATGTTTTGCCTGTTTCTGTTTTCTCGAAATGTCTTTCGAATATCGAATGATTTCTATAGTACAAATATTTGCAAATGTAATAAAAAAGGTAATGCAGTTGAAAAGATAAATTCTATGTTTGCCTCAATTTCGTCTGACTTCAAATGTTTCCCGTCTCCATTTGCTCCCGCACGATTATGAAATTACGAATTTCAATTTTTGTTTGTTTTTTTGCTGGTGCAGATATTCTCCATTCAGCGGCAATGGTTCTGCCTTTCAGGAAGGGATTGTCGTTGTGTCTTTGTCCGTAGGTCGTTGACCTGCGGTTATGGAGGTTGTTGCCTTTCAGGCAAAAGGGGAAAAAGTTGAACTAAACAAACTTCTAACTTTATGAACTTATTTGATTATCATAACCCCTGCACTGTCTGGCGGCAGGACTTGTCCCCTTATCTTATGGAGACAATGTCCATTTCATATTGCATATTACACATATGCTCCGTAGGAGCATACCTATGGTAGAAAATAATTTACGCAACCATTTTATAAAGCCCTGTCGGGGCGACCATCCTTTAATCCTGAAATTGTTATCGGATGGTCATCCCTACGGGATTTTGTGTTTTGTTTCGGCATCATTTTCTACCAAAAGGTTGTCCCTATGGGACAAAATCCATTTCATACGACTGATTTATGAATTATGGGTTCATTCAATTGTGCTTCCACGAATGCAATACCACATGAAAAGATTCGTGCGGCAGCGGGGTTTATACTAATAATGATGGCAGGCTGCGAAGTGGATTAGAGGAAACATGGAGCACCCATGGAGGAAACATGGAGTTGCCTCGGAGCTATGTCGGAGCTATAGCGTAGGAGGGTTATGGATGGATTGGATTGAAATGAAGGATAGGAGCAAGGTTTGGCAGCGTGGGGTCATCCCTACGGGATTTTGTGTTTTGGTTCGGTCTCTTTTTCTACCAAAAGGCTGTCCCTACGGGACAAAATCCATTTCATCTGCTAGATTTATGAATTAAAGTTTCATTCAATCGTGGTTACACTAATGCAGTACCACACGAAAGGATTCGTGCGGCAGCGTGAGGGATTTTGTGTTTTGGTTCGGTCTCTTTCTCTACCAAAAGGTTGTCCCTACGGGACAAAATCCATTTCATCTGCTAGATTTATGAATTAAAGTTTCATTCAATCGTGGTTCTACTAAAGCAGTACCACACGAAAGGATTCGTGCGGCAGCGTGAGGGATTTTGTGTTTTGGTTCGGTCTCTTTCTCTACCAAAAGGCTGTCCCTACGGGACAAAATCCATTTCATCTGCTAGATTTATGAATTAAAGTTTCATTCAATCGTGGTTACACTAATGCAGTACCACACGAAAGGGTTATGAATTAATTGATAATTGACAATTGATAATGGATAATGGAGAATTGAGAAGAAGTGGAGAAGTAACAAATAAGAATTACCAATTACGAATTTTGGTTTTTTGCGGGTGCAGATATTCTCACTTCAGCGGCAATAGTTCTGCCTTTCAGGCAGGGGTGGGTAGTGGTGTTATTGTCCGCAGGTCGGTGACCTGCGGTTATGAAAGTTGTTGCCTTTCAGGCAAAGTCTTTTATCTTTTTTGTTTACGAGTCGTGACCTATGATTATGGAGGTTATTATCTTTCAGGCAAAGGTAGGGTGGAGAATTGAAGGTCTCGACTGCGATGGGTTTTTGTTTTCGAGGATGTTTTTGGCTTGGAAAGCCGAAATTTCATAACCGCAGAATTTATTCTGCGGGGTGGATCAGCATCGGAAACCTGCCTGAAAGGCAGAACCTCAGATATTCATACGCTACACTAACCGACAATCCGATAGTATTTCTCACGTAGCATCAACTTTATAGCCTGCAAAATTGTTTTATCACTGTGGGTGTAAAGAAAAATTTTTCCGATTTGTATTCCATTTTTTACTGAAAAGTTTTGCACTTCGAATTAATTTCCTATCTTTACAAAATGTAAGGCATCTTTGTTGTACTCTTGGTGTGAACGTAAACGTTCTATTGAATTGGGGATATGAATGTTTAATACTTTGGAGTTATGAAAAACATGGAAAACATTGAGTTCTTTTTATGGATCGGCTTTTTGTCTGTGATCTGTTTATGGGGAATTGAGATTTGTGCGCAGGAGAAGAGTGCTTCTGCAACTGCCAATGTGACGGTAACGATTGTAAATCCTATAAGAATAGAGAAAAAATCCGATCTGATATTTGGAGACATAATCGGTGGAAAGGGTAAAGGAGCTGTGAGGGTGGAAGCAGAGAACAGTATTTTGTTGCGTGGAGCTGTTTCGTTGGGTCCGTCAAATGGCAAGTCGGTTTCTGCTGCCAAATTTTTGGTTACGGGATCGCCTCATGCCACCTACACGATCGTAGTGCCTCCGTCTCTCATACTCACGAGGCAAGTGGATCCGAAGTTCTGATTATGGACGAAATTCAATCAACGCCATCCGAGTCGGGTCGATTATCGAATAAAGGAGAACAAACCGTAACTGTGGGTGGAACGATTCACTTGGAAGAGAATCAGCCTATCGGTATTTATGAGAGTCCCGAAGGCCTTAGTGTAACCGTTTCTTATCAGTAGTCGATATTGTTTATATGAAGAATACGGTGAAATCTTCTATCGAATCCGATTTTTAGGTGTCCGCTTACAAACGAGTTGACAAGTTGTGGAAAACCTGTCAACTCGTTTTAAATTTCCATGAAACCGCACCCTGAAGAATCATCACAATTAGAAAAGCGTTTTATGGCTTTTCGGAATCAGCATTAACGTTTGTTTATTTTCTTTCTGATTAAAAATCAAAATGAGTTAACCGATGCCGCATGAATGTCCGAAATTTGCAAAACCGTTTCCTGGAGCAACTATCTGACTTATAGATTCTATTATGGCATAATAGATAGTGTTGATTTTATGTATTTTTGACAAAAAAAGATCTGGAAAAATTTGATATGTAAGATTCCGGTAGTATCTTTGTGCAAAATTCCGGAAGATATATAATTTTTCTATTCAAAAAAATAAATAATTTATTAGATCTCTATGCGCAAATTACTTTTTCTTATTTCTTTGCTTGCCGTGATGGCAGTTGCAACCCAAAAAATGAATGCACAAGTGAGTGCTACAGCAGAAACCACAGCTAAAATCGTTACCGGACTTCAAATCACCAAAGAGGCCGATTTGAATTTCGGAAGTATGTTTTCTCCAAAAAATGGAGGCGGTACTGTTACCGTAGATGTAAATAATCAACGTGCCGCTACGGGCGTTCAATTGGCAACGGTAGCCGGAGAGGCTATTACGGCTGCACAATTTAAAGTCATTGGCCAACCGAATGCCACCTTTACGATTACTTTCCCTTATTCTTTCAACGTAACCAATACAGATGGAAGTGGATCAACCATGTTGGTGGATAATTTTACGTACAATAACATCACATCACCTTCTACTCTCGATGGAAATGGCAATCTGACGATTAAGGTCGGGGCAACCCTTCATGTTTATAATTATCAGGCGGTAGGCATTTATAAAAATACTACCGATCTGAAAATTACCGTAGCATACAACTAAAAAAATATCCAAAAAAATATTATTCATTTACTAACTTTTAAAGACAAAAAAAGTATGAGAAAAACAGTGCTTTTATTGGCAAGCCTTTTCGTAATGGTGCTTGCAACGCAACGTGTGAATGCTCAAAATCAGGCGAGTGTATCTGCCAATGCAACGGCTACGATCGTAAAATCCATCTCGATCGAAAAAAATGCCGATCTTCAGTTCGGTAAAATCATTGCTGGCTCAACAGCAGGTCAGGTTCAAATTCAAACGGATGGAAGCAGAACAATTGCTGCCGGCGATGTAGTTCTTTTCAATCAGGGAAGTGATCATCAGGCAGCTGCTTTCAAAACTATCGGTTCGCCGAATGCGACTTATTATTTATCGTTTCCTTCAAGTGTATCTCTTACGGGCCCTACAGGATCTGATCCAATGACAATTGAAGGATTTGTCCACAGTGCTACCGGTACATTGAGTGCTTCAGGTGAAGAAACATTTAATGTGGGAGCAACACTGAATGTAGGCGCAAATCAGGCTGCAGGTGAATATGCAGGTACGTTTTCCGTAACCGCAGCTTATAATTGAGAAAGAAACTCGTTTGATCTCAAGTAGCGGGCAGTTTATACTGCCCGTTTTTATAGAGATAAAGAATGGACATAATAAACTCGTAAATTTGAAATATGTTGTCGGTAAATAGAGATAATGGCCATCAAAAAAAGTTGTATGTGTTTCTTTTTCTTTTATTTTTTCCATTTATCATACAGGCACAGGGCGATTTGTTGATCACTCCGCATCGGGTGGTACTCGAAGGCAACAAGCAAATCGAAGAAATCATGGTTGCCAATATCGGTCTTGATACGGCTTTTTACTCTATTTCCCTGATCGAATACCGAATGACGGATGACGGCAGTCTGCAGGAAATAACCGAACCCATGCCGGGACAAAAATTTGCTTCGCCTATCCTGCGTTACTTTCCTCGATCCATAGAGCTTGCACCCAACGAATCGCAAGTAGTGCGTGTGCAGGTAAGAAGAATGCCTAATCAGGAAGAGGGCGAGTACCGATCGCATCTCTATTTCAGAGGTGTGCCCCGACAAGAACCTTTAGGCAACGAAGCGTCAGCCGATACTACCGGTATAGGTATCCGGCTTATCCCCATTTATGGGATTTCCATCCCGGTGATCGTACGAATTGGCAATCTGACAGCTTCGTGCACCATTAGCGATGTGTCTTTAGAGCCCAACGAGGGTCAACCGCCGACACTGAAGTTTGTGCTCAACAGACAAGGCTCAAAGTCGGTTTACGGAGATATTTCGGTCGATTACGCGGATGCGCAGGGCAAGCGAACGAATGTTGGGCTTGTAAGAGGTCTTGCAGTTTATACACCCAATACCATTCGCAAGATTTCTATCCCGTTAACGCCTCCGGAAGGAGTACAATTTGATCGAGGAAAATTAGTCATACGGTTTACCGATGCAAATGAAGCTAAACCTCAACTTTTCGATGAAAAAGAATGGACGTTCCCTTAAAATTCTTTATGAATAAATATTTAAAATTCTACACCGCAAAGAAAAAAAACAGGGTTCGCTTTTATTTTACATTCGCAGTTGGAATGGGGATAGTTGATATTCCTTTTACCGAAATTCAGGCTCAGGTAGCTTCATTCTCGTCCCCTTCAAGCCAAATGGAAGTATATGTGACTCAGCAGTTATCATTTGGCTCTTTTTCAAATGGAACTCTTGGTGGAGAAATCACTATCTCGCCACAGGGAATACTTTCTGTTAATGGATCGATCATTATTTTTCCGGATGTTACTCCTACCCCTGCGATATTTGAAGTTAAATCGACACCGAATCGAATCGTTCATATCATATTACCGACACATGCCACTTTAACTCATTCTAAAGGCAAAGCGAATATGACTGTAACAGACTTTACTTCCGATAAAGCTAACAATGCTTTCGTGACAGTCAGGGGAAATCCCTTTATTAATCCTGTGAATGTAGGAGGTAAATTAAAAGTACAAAGTTCATCCATTAATCCTCCCGGCAAATACACAGGAACTTTTTCGGTAATATTTGCTTATGAGTAATTTTTTTTAATACGATAATCTCTTACATTACGTCTATTGCTCATACTATCCTTACATAAAAAAAAGTTTCTACTGCTTCGAATTGGATGTTCGTTACTATTTTCGTTTTTCATGCAGAATTCGGTTAAGATATCTGCACAGAATAGTATTGAAAGTGAATTGGAAGAAATTCCGATAAATGTGCGTGTCGAACGAATGGGAGGTGTCACGCTCAATTCGTTGTACGAATACGAAACAGGAAATCTCCTCCTGCCTGTAACGGAATTTTTCAATTTTCTGCAAATAAAGGCAGTTCCGTCGGCTTCGCTCGATTCCATTAGCGGTTTTTTGGTAAAGGAAGAAAATCATTATGTGATTGACAATCGCAACAAGAAGATTTCTTTTGCAGGAAAGGATTATCCGGTAAACCAAAATCAATTGATGACGACGGGCACCGATCTCTTCATGGATACCCGGTTATTTGGCGAAATATTCGGACTGAATTGCCAATTTAATTTCCGAAGTTTGTCGGTAACCATGAAACCGAGCTTCGAGCTACCTGCCATACGCGAAATGAAGCTTCAACAGTATCGGAAAAATATCGACCAACTGAAAGGACAAATACAGGCCGATACGACCTTAAATCAGGAGCACAACCTTTGGCGTTTCGGCATGGTTGACTGGGCTTTCAATTCTACACAAAGCACTGCCGGCAGCGATAATACACAATTGTGGTTGCGAACCGGTGCGCAGTTGTTGGGAGGTGAAGCCAATATGCAAGTCTATCACTCCACAACAACCGATTTCGGCAGTCGTAACCTCGATTATTATTGGCGTTGGGTAGATAATGAAAAAAAGGCTGTTCGTCAGGTGAGGGCAGGACGGATTGCTCCGTCATCCATTTCTTCCATTTACGATCCCGTTGACGGGATCAGCGTGACGAATGCTTCAACCCGTTATCGACGCTCCTTCGGCGAATATACCATTACAAATTATACCGAGCCAGGATGGACGGTGGAACTCTATGTGAACAATGTCATCGTGGATTATCAGACGGCGGACGCATCTGGCTTATACATTTTTAATGTTCCGCTTGTGTATGGATCTACAGAGGTGATGCTGAAATTCTACGGTCCTTACGGTGAAGAACGCATTCAACGACAATATTTGAACATTCCTTTCAACTTTCTGCCGAAAGGTGAGTTGGAATATAATGTGAGCTATGGTACCGTTCTCAATACGGACCGATCGCAATTTGCCAAAGCCGAAGCACGATATGGAGTAACACGGCATCTAACTGTAGGCGGAGGCTTGGAGTATCTGTCCTCGATCACCTCGGGTAAGGAAATTCCTTTCCTTAACGCATCGATTGCCCCGTTTCGAAATTTTCTTGTCAGTGCAGAATATGCTAAAGGTGTTCGCACAAATGCACTCGCAAGTTATCGACTTCCTTCGGGTTTGTCAATGGAATTGGATTATACGCGTTATACGCCGGGACAACAAGCCATTTTGGTATCCTATCAGGAGGAAAGGAAAGCAACCCTTTCTTTGCCTCTGCGTTCATCGAATTTTAATGTATTTTCACGATTTTCGTTTCGGCAGAACGTTTACACATCTTTTACTTATAATAATGCCGATATTACTCTCACTTCCTACATCCGACGCGTTAACTTGAATCTGAGCGCCTATGCCAATTGGATGAATGGGAACGATCCGAATATTTATGGCAATTTCGGACTCGGTCTGCCTACATGGTGGGGATTGACAACAAGGCTACAAAGTCAATTCGACTTTACAAATCAGAATGTTGTCACATTACGCGCAGAATTTGAGAAACGAATTTCACAACAAGGTTACCTGTCTCTTGTCGGTGAAAATAATTTTCAGTCCGATTATCGGGCGCTTACTCTCGCCTTTAGATGGACTTTGCCTTTCTCGCAGGTTAACCTGTCCACCCGCCTATCCAATAACGATTTCATGACCACCGAGGGTGCTCAGGGAAGTTTCGGCTTCGGCAGTGGCAACGGTTATGTGCATACCACCGATCGTCCATCGGTAGGTACGGGAGGGTTGACCATCGTTCCTTTTGTAGATATCGATCATAATGGAAAAAGAGAGGACAATGAACCTTTGGCTCCAAATCTTGCCGTCAGATTAAGCGGAGGGCGAATTATCCAAAATTCGAAGGATTCGCTCATCCGCATTGTCGGCCTCGAACCTTATACCGACTATCTTTTGACGCTCGATGATAAAAGTCTCGAACAGATTTCGTATCGCATCGTTCACAAAAATATACGCGTTTTTGTCAGCCCTAATGGATTTAGAAAAATCGATGTTCCCATTCTTCCTATGGGAGAAGTTAACGGTTGGGTATTTATGAAAGAAAAAAACGGTCGAAAAGGTCAGGAGCGGATGCTTGTGAACTTTTATGCGGAAAATGGTGAAAAAGTAGCTTCGACACAAACCGAAACCGACGGAGGATTTACTTATCTGGGGCTTGCGCCCGGACATTACTTGGCACAAGTGGATTCGCTTCAATTGGCGAGGCTTGGTATGACAGCTTCGGTTGCGGATGTTCCTTTCGAAATAAAACCGGATGTGTTGGGAGATATCGTGTATGACCTTCAATTGTTCGTGGAAAAGCCAGCAAAAGAAAAGGATATCGAAGCCGACAGGCAAGGAGGGGAAAAAGTTGCTGAGACGCAGCAACTACAAGTCTCCACGATAACCGATATCTCAGAAACCGTCGCGGAAGAGTTCTATTCTCTTCAAATGGGTTCTTTCCGAAACCAAACCTATGCCGAACAATTTGCCGATATGTTGAAATATCGCTTCGGACTGCCCGTATGGGTCGATTACGAAAACAAACTCTACAAAGTGAGGATGGGGAAATTTGCTGATCGCGAAGCCGTTGATGAATTCAGAAGATCGGTATGGGAAAAGGGATTCGAGGGTTTTCCTGTTTTGAAGAAAAAATAGTTTTTTGCTAACTGCCGATGCAGATATTTATCCGTGTCATCCAAGACTCGTTCAAGTTAAAAATAGAAAAATGGGAAGAGAAGAAGTCGGGAATGAGAAATGGGCGTTACAAATGTGCCCATCTGCGATTATCTGCTTCAATTTTTTTCTCGCAGATCAACGCCGATTTATTTCTCGCTAATTTTCGCAGGAAGGTGGAGATGATTGGATACCTCAAATCGTTTCATCATTGCATCGCCAACCACATATTCTAAAATGCGAAAAGCCCGCGAATCCCTTCGCAGACTTTTCTTGTTAACACAATCTTCATGAAACAAACTACACTATCGATTTGATTGCAGAATTATAATCCGGCTCCTGTGCAATCTCAGAAACCAGTTCCTCATATATGATTTTTCCTTCGGGATCGACAACTACCACCGCACGAGCCAGCAAACCCTTCATCGGCCCGTCAACGAGCAATACACCATAATCCTTTCCAAACGATTCATCGCGGAAAGTAGAAAGTGTAATTACGTTCTCGATTCCTTCGGTGCTGCAAAAACGTCCTGCGGCAAATGGCAAATCGGCTGAAATACCTAATACCACTGTGTTGGCTTTGTTGGCAGCTTCCTGATTGAATTTTCGTACCGAAGTAGCACAAACACCTGTATCGAGACTCGGAAATATGTTTAGAACGACATACTTGCCTTTGAAGTCCGATAATTTGGCTTCCGATAAATCGCTTTTTACCAATGTAAAATCGGGAGCTTTGGTCCCTACTTTGGGCAAATCGCCGTAAGTGTTGACAGGTGATCCTTTGAATGTAACTGTTGCCATAATTTTTATAAATGTTTCTTTTTTATATAGGTGATATCGAAAAATACTTTTCTTTCCTTCCACTGCTAAACGCCAGCGATTTATAAAAGTTCAATGAATGCGCACTTTTAACTTTTTATTATTGTCGCAACAATTCTTTTTTCAAGAATTGAGCCGTATAACTGTTTTGATCGGATGCAATTTGTTCGGGAGTGCCGGTTGCCATGATTTGTCCGCCTGCTGCTCCTCCTTCGGGGCCCAAATCGATGATATAGTCGGCACATTTGATGATGTCGAGATTATGTTCGATAACGATAATGGTATTTCCCTTATCTACCAATTTGTTGAGTACGCCGAGTAATACGCGAATATCTTCGAAGTGAAGACCGGTTGTGGGTTCGTCAAGCACATAAAGCGTATTGCCCGTATCGATACGTGCCAATTCGGTGGCAAGCTTCACGCGCTGGCTTTCGCCACCCGAAAGGGTAGTTGACGACTGCCCGAGTTTGATGTATCCCAAGCCAACTTCTTGCAACACTTCAATTTTTCGAAGAATAGCAGGAACATTTTCGAAAAACTCGACCGCTTCGTTGATGGTCATATCCAGCACGTCGGCTATCGATTTTCCTTTAAAACGAACTTCGAGTGTTTCCCGATTGTATCGTTTGCCGTGACAGGTTTCGCACGGAACCATCACATCGGGCAAAAAATTCATTTCGATCGTCTTGTAGCCATTGCCGCCGCAGGTTTCGCAACGACCGCCTTTCACGTTAAACGAAAAACGGCCGGGTTTGTAGCCTCGAACCTTGGCTTCGGGCATATCGGCAAAAAGCGCTCTGATATCGCCGAAAACTCCCGTATAAGTTGCAGGATTGGATCGGGGTGTGCGCCCTATTGGCGACTGATCGACACTCACAATCTTGTCGATGTTGTCTGTGCCATGAATGGCTTTGTAGGGCATCGGATCTTTGAGCGAACGATAGAATTTCTGACTCAGAATGGGTTGAAGCGTTTCGTTGATCAATGTCGATTTTCCGCTTCCAGAAACACCGGTAATGCAGATGAGCGTGCTCAGCGGAAAAGTAACGGTGATGTTTTTCAGGTTGTTGCCCGTTGCCCCCTCAATCACCAACGTCTTGCCATTTCCTTTTCTGCGTTTTTGAGGTATGGAGATTTCCAATTTTCCGTTCAGATAATTGGATGTGAGCGTGTTTTTTTTCAACATTTCTTCGGGTGTCCCTTCAAACACCACTTCACCGCCTTTGCGACCGGCAAAAGGCCCCATGTCCACGATGTAATCGGAAGCGAGCATCATGTCCTTGTCGTGTTCCACCACGATGACAGAATTGCCCGAATCGCGCAGTTTGACAAGCGAATCGATCAATCGATGATTATCGCGTTGATGAAGCCCGATGCTGGGCTCATCAAGAATATAGAGTACATTTACGAGTTGTGAACCTATTTGTGTAGCCAACCGGATGCGTTGACTTTCGCCTCCCGATAACGAAGCAGAGGCACGCGAAAGCGACAGATACCCCAATCCCACATCGAGAAGAAACTGCAATCGCGAGAGAATTTCTTTTTTAATTTCTTCGGCAATGGCACGTTGTTTTTCCGAAATGTGATTGTCCAGGTCGTTCATCCATTCATAAAGCCCTCGTATATCCATCTCGCAAAGCTCGGCAATGTTTTTTTCGTTTATTTTGAAGTGCAATGCTTCTTTGTTGAGCCTTTGTCCATGACATTCGGGACACACGGAAGTGGTGATGAACTGATCAGCCCATTTTTGAGCCGTAGCCGACGCTTCGTCGTCCTGTTGCATTTCGATATATTTGGCAACGCCTTCGTAGGAAACCATGTAATTGGAATTGCCAAGCGATTCGTTGCGAATCTTGAGTTGTTCGTTTGATCCGTACATGATTTCGTCCATCGCTTCCTGCGGAATATCTTTGATGGGCGTTTTGAGTGTAACGCCATATTTTTCGCAAATAGCTGCAATCTGCCAAAACAGCAGGTTGCTGCGTTCTTTGCCTAATGGAGCAATTCCTCCCGCGGCAATACTCAATTCGGGTTTAGGAACGATTTTCCCCATGTCGATCTGATCGACAGTACCGATGCCTTTGCATCGGGGGCATGCACCTTGCGGCGAGTTGAACGAAAAATTGTGTGGTGCCGGTTCACTGTACGAAATTCCGGTGGTCGGGCACATCAAGCTCTTGCTGTAATGACGAATTTCGCCCGTCTCGACATCCTGAATCAGAATCAAGCCCGATCCGTGCTTCATCGCTGTTCGTATGCTGGCCTTTAGTTTTTCTTCAAATTTATTGGAGACGGCAAGTTTATCGATCAAAATTTCGATGTCGTGATTTTTGTAGCGATCGACACGCATGCCCGGAAGAATTTCTTTGATTTCGCCATCCACCCTTACGTTCAGAAAACCGCGCTTGCGGATCTGTTCGAAAAGTTCCTTATAATGGCCCTTGCGATTGCGTACTACAGGCGCAAGAATGTATATTTTTCGTCCGATATATTTTTCGAGAATGAGCGCAAGCAATTGCTCTTCGGTATATTTCACCATTTTTTCGCCGGTAATATACGAAAAAGCTTCGCCCGCGCGGGCAAAGAGTAATCGGAGAAAATCGTAGATTTCTGTTGTGGTTCCCACTGTGGAACGGGGATTTTTGTTGGTGGTCTTCTGCTCGATGGAGATAACCGGGCTCAATCCGGTGATTTTATCCACATCGGGACGCTCCATCTTTCCCAAAAATCCACGTGCGTAGGACGAAAAAGTTTCGATATAACGACGCTGTCCTTCGGCAAAAATTGTGTCGAAAGCTAATGATGATTTGCCACTTCCGCTCAATCCGGTGATTACCGTGAGCGAATCGCGGGGAATTGTTACGTCGATATTTTTCAAATTGTGTACGCGCGCACCGTACACCTGTATGTTGTCTGTTTCGGAATTCATAGCCTATTAAAACGATTGATCAAAGCAAAAGTTCAATTGAGTTGATTTTCAAAGTTGCAAGTGTCTAAACTTCGTTTCAGGGCGTGACCCATCGCTTGTCGTGTACTTTGAATTTTTCACCGCTTTTATAATACAGGCTTTCCTTTTTGGGAATAAGAATCGAATAGGTCTTGCCGGCTTTATTGGTTAGTTTGTCGCTACGCAACCACGAATTAAAATCTTTTAACTGGGCGTAAGTCAATCCGTTTTGCTTTGCAAAATCGGCCAGGTTTGGAATGGAGGATGAAATATTTATCCGGTCGCATTCGATAGGTTTGTAGAGTTGATCGGCACGCAAAACGAATCCGTACCGGCGGGGATTTTCGAAAATTTGCTTGATGGCAAGCATTCTGAAATAATAGCGCTGGGTTTCTTCTACGAGCCACAAGTCGAGAGCATTGCTGGCAAGTTGTTTCGATAATTCGTTTGTAATGCGCGCCTGTCCTCCGTTGTAGGACATGGCCGCTGCACTCCACGATCCGTATTTGGCAAAAGCCTCTTTCAGATAACGGCAGGCAGCAACAGTCGATTTTTCTATATGAAACCGTTCATCCACTTCGGCCGAAACTTCCAATCCATATCGGGGTGCCGTACTTGCCATGAACTGCCACAATCCTGCGGCGCGAGCCGGTGAAACGGCTCTTGTGTCGAGACTGCTTTCGATGACCGCCAAATATTTGATGTCATCCGGAACACCTTGTTGTTTGAGGATGGGTTCGATAAGGGGAAAGATTCGATTTGCCCGTTTCAACAAGAGCAAAGTGGTGGAATGGAAATAAGTGAATGAGTTTATTTCCCTGTCCATACGCTCACGCAGATCGTAACGATCGAACCGAATGGGTTCTCCCGCAAAAATCATTCGATCGGGTATGTCCACCGACGCTGTCATCGAAAGCACCAAAGGTCTCTCCGATTCGGTTTGCTCTATATTGCTTGCAGAGATGAATAAAAAAAGAATAATGCCTGCGGATATTGCCAGCAAAGACACAACAATCAAAGTATAAGGCTTTTTCATTTTTTTGCTTTTCGAAATTGAAAAATCAAATATACGAACAATTTCGGAATTTTTGAAATCACGATTCGTATCGGTTACTGAACCGTTAAGGAATTCGGACGGTTGGGAAATAGCGGTTGTTTGTTTTATCACCATATCATTAAATTCACTAACCTGCGTGTCGATTGAAAATTATCATGTAAATTTGTCCTGAAGAATATCCAAATAAATACATTTAGATGAAATCAGAATCACCACGATTAGCCCTCACGGCTCATGATATCCGTCATTTCCAATTTCGCGACACTCCCTTTGTTCAACTCATGAACAAGCGCATCTATAATGTGTTGATGATTGCTTCGAAATATGATATGTTTATTCTCGAAGACGATGGCCGCGTCGATGAACAGATATTTAACGAATATACTTCCTTGAATTTACGTTACCCGCCTCGTTTTACACAGGTGAGCAATGGCGACGATGCGATGAAGGAGCTCAAAACCAATCGTTATGAGTTGATCATCTGTATGCCCAATATGGATAATAGTGAAGTATTTGAACTGTCAAAAAAAATAAAAAAGATATATTCCGAAATTCCTATCGTTATACTTACTCCTTTTTCGAAAGAAGTAACCAAAATACTCGAAAAAGAAGATCTTAGTGGCATCGATTACGTATTTAGCTGGTTGGGCGATACCGATCTGCTTTTGGCTATCATCAAACTGATAGAAGATCGGATGAATGTGGAGCATGATGTGAAAACGGTGGGTGTGCAAACCATCATGGTAGTGGAAGATTCGGTGCGGTTTTATTCGTCGATGTTGCCGATGTTATACAAATTTGTTTTGTACGAATCGAAAGAATTTTCGAAAGAAGCACTCAATGATCATTTGCGAATGCTCAGAATGCGGGGGAGACCAAAAATTTTGCTCGCTCGAAACTACGAAGAAGCAATTGAATTGTATTCGAAGTATGGTGATAATATGTTGGGTGTTATCAGCGATATGAGTTTCAATCGCGAAGGAACGAAAGACAAGTTGGCCGGGAAAAAACTGGGTGAATGGATTCGCTCTCAGGATAAATATATTCCCTTGATTTTTACTTCCTCCGAAACCTCCAACCGACAATATGCCGACGAAATGAAAGCTTCGTTTATCGATAAGAATTCGAAAACCTTTCCGCAAGATCTTCGCAAGACAGTAAAGGATAATTTGGGGTTCGGCGATTTTATCATTATCGATCCTGCTACCAAACAGGAAATTTTCCGCATCAAAAATCTGAAGGAGCTTCAAACCAATATCCGACAAATACCCGAAGACTCTCTTTATTACCATCTCGCGCACAATCATTTTTCGCGTTTTTTCTATTCGCGGGCCATGTTCCCTGTGGCCGAAATGCTCAAAAAAATAGATGTATCGGAATATGTCAATATGAACGATGCCCGCGAACTGATTTATACGGCTATCGTTCAATATCGCCGGATGAAAAATACGGGAGTGGTGGCCGTTTTCGAAAAAGATCGGTTTGACCAGTATTCGAATTATGCACGCATCGGAGAAGGTTCGTTGGGAGGCAAAGGACGGGGGCTGGCTTTTATGGGGCAAATGGTGAAAATGCACGAGGAGTTTAATGTGTATGAGAATTTTCCGGTTTATATTCCGCGAACCGTGGTGCTGTGTACCGATATTTTCGACGAATTTATGGACGCAAATAATCTTTACGAAATTGCACTTTCGGATCGTTCGGATGAAGACATTCTGAAGCATTTTTTGGCAGGGAAACTGCCCAAAAGATTGGTTAGCGATTTTCTGGTTTTTTTTGACGCTATCAACGGCCCGATCGCTATTCGATCGTCGAGTATGCTCGAAGATTCGAGGTATCAGCCCTTTGCGGGAATTTATTCCACCTACATGATCCCCAATACCGACGATAAACTCGAAATGGTGCACATGCTGAGTGATGCCATCAAAGGTGTTTATGCTTCCGTTTTCTACAAAGACAGCAAAGCCTACATGGCGGCTACGCAAAATCTGATAGATCAGGAAAAAATGGCAATTGTGCTACAGGAAGTTGTTGGATCGAAGTACGGTTCGCATTTTTATCCTACTATTTCGGGCGTGGGACGTTCCATTAATTATTATCCCATCGGGAACGAAAAAACAGAGGACGGCATCGTGACCATTGCACTCGGACTGGGAAAATATGTTGTGGATGGAAATATAGGTTTGAGGTTTTCGCCACTTCACCCATCAAATATTTTGCAGATGAGTACCCTTGATTTGGCATTGAAAGACACGCAAACACGATTTTTTGCACTCGATCTGAATGCAACAAATAATAATTTTTCCATCGACGATGGTTTCAATCTTCTCAAATTGAGTTTAAAAGAAGCCGAGTCGGACGGGACTTTGCGTTATGTGTCTTCGACGTACGATCCTGTGGATCAGATTATCCGCGATGGATATTATCCGGGAGGCAGAAAAATCATTTCGTTTGCAAATATCTTGCAGCACAACATGTTCCCTCTTGCTGAAATTCTCGATAAAGTACTGAAAACGGGACAGGAAGAAATGGGCAGACCGGTTGAAATTGAGTTTGCCGCAAACATAAAGAATCAAAACGAAGGCGAGTTTTATCTGCTGCAAATCCGACCTATTGTGGATAATCGCGAAGTTGTTTCCGACGACTTGTCGCGAATCGATCCGGCTGATACCATACTTTATTCTGACAATGCATTGGGAAATGGTGTTTTTAATGACGTGCACGATATTATTTATATTAAAACACCTTCTTTTAGTGCTGCCAACAATTCGTTGATAGCACGTCAGATAGAGGAGCTAAACAAAACCTTTTTGGAAAAAGATCAGAATTATGTTCTGGTTGGACCCGGTAGGTGGGGGTCTTCCGATCCGTGGCTCGGTATCCCTGTGAAATGGCCACACATCAGCCAGGCCAGAGTGATCGTGGAGTGCGGTTTGGAGCACTATCGTATCGAACCCAGTCAGGGAACTCATTTTTTTCAAAACCTTACCTCGTTCGGTGTTGGATATTTCACCGTCAATCCTTATCTGCAGAACGATGGATTTTTCGATGAATCATTTCTTGAAAAGTTTCCGGCGGCCAATGAAACCGAATTTATCCGTCATGTCCATTTCGACAAGCCGATTGTGATCAAAATCAGTGGAAGGAAAAAAATAGGTGTGGTGATGAAACCGGAATAAGCGAATCAAATCATATTTGATCTTTCAGATGATTTCAACCTGCTTTTTGACTTATACGCTTCATTCTCGATGTTCCGTCACCTGATTTCACCCCCCTGTTGTGGCACGATCAAGTCATTCTTCTTTCAAACAAAAATGGGCAAAAGAAAAATCTTTCACCCATTCTCATCAAAGAATTGATAGCGATAAATTGCAAATTATGCTTCATCCCATTGTTTGCGAAGCAATTCAAGCGCTGCGGGAACGACCGTATTGCGATCGCCCTGACAACCACACTCGAAACTGACGTATTTATCGTACCCGATCATCTTCAACCCTCGAAATCCGTTCACGTAATTGTCGGCTTCACCGTCTTCGCCGGGCATGCTGCGCCGTTTGCGACTTGCAATATGCACATGCTGCAAATATTCGCCTGCCGAAATAAAAGCGCCCATATCGGAGTTTTCTTCCCATGTCATGTGCCAGAAGTCGCCCATGCAGCGCACACCCGGATTGTTGATGTCGCGACAAATGGACGCGGCGTCTCCTACCTGACGGAGATAGAATGCTTCCTTTCGGTTGAGGGGCTCGAAAATCACTGTCGTTCCATGTTGATGGGCAAAATTGCCCATTTCTTCGAACTGTTCGCATAAAAAGTCGCGTGTTTCTTGCGTGTGAGGCATTACAGGGACTTGATTATTGAAAGCCGGGACAATGATTACGCCCGTTGACCCCAATTCGCCTGCAGCCGCGATGATTTCTTCCATCGTGTCGCGACATTGCTTTCGAATGGCCGGATCGGTTGAAAGAATAAAACCGTCGAATCCGGCGCAGATAGCGCTCACTTTGATAGTGCGACCTTTCAATGCTGACTGAATTTCTTTGACCCGATTTTTCAAACCACGTCCGCCGGGTTCAAAACCAACAACGCCATGCTTTTCCATGAAATCCAATTTTTCGTTCAGATTTTGTCCGGGAGGAATTCCTTCCTGAAAAGAAAGATTCAGTTTGGCTTTCGTGGAAGGTTTATCCTTTTTGGCCACTGTTGCGGCTTCGATATGCGAAAGGCCTCCTGCGGATAATAGAGCAGTTCCGACAAGTGAAGTCTTAATGAAATCTCTTCTATCTAATGTCATAATCTAAATAATTTAGTATTTGAGGCATAATTAAATATCTCGATAAAAATGATCGAATAACTATCGATATGGCGAATAGCCAAGTTCTAACCTCCAATCCCAAGCCACCGGATGATCATTTCTTTTCAAGGGGTTTACCGGGAACAGGAACTGTAAATCCCGACATATCCATTTTCCCCATATTCAAATCTTTGGGTGTGTAGTCGAGTTGTGCGGCGGTAAGTGTTTCCCATTTTGTTTCTTGGCCGGTGTAAGCCGATTCGCGACCCATCAACGCAGCCATATTGGCGACAGCCGTCTCGGAGGCTTGTTCGATGGGTTTCCCAGAGCGAATGCAATTGATTAAATTGACGTGTTCCAATGTATAGGGATCCGTTTGTTTGAATTTTGTTTTTTCGGCTTCTTCGTCGTATTTCCAAACCACATTACCCGCCAAATCCTTGATGACATGACCTTCGGCACTCGACCAAGATCCTTTTGTGCCCTGAATAAATTCACTAACATTATTGGCACATCCATCAATTTGACGACACATGCTGTGCATGTGGATGCCGTTTTCCATGACGAAATCGATGCTGAAGTTGTCAAATTGATCACCTGTTACGCGGCGGTGACGTGAACCGAACCCAACGGCGCTCACCGGTTTCAGGCCGCTAAACCATGTGAATACATCGATATTGTGAACATGTTGCTCCACGATATGATCGCCCGAAAGCCATTTCCAGTTCACCCAGTCGCGTATCATATATTCGAAATCGCTCCATCCGGGTTGACGATCGCGATACCATAACATACTTTGATTCCAATAAACAACGCCTCCGGTAATTTCGCCGATAGCTCCATTCATAATCTGTTGGTAAGATTCTACATAACTGCGTTGATGATGGCGTTGTGTACCGGTTACCACCGTAAGATTTTTTGCTTGAGCCTGTTTTGCCGTAGCCATCACGGTTCGATAACCGACGGCATCAACAAAGAGAGGTTTTTCGAGAAAACAATTTTTCCCTTTTTCAACTGCATATTTAAAATGTTCTGCTCTGAAGAATGGTGGGGTGCAATCGATCAGGATATCTATTCCACTGTCGATAACCTGTTTGTAGGCGTCCAAACCCACAAAACGTTTATCGGATGGAATATCAATGTTTTTTTCTTTTTTCAATTTGTCGGCCAGTTCATCCACCTTGTCCTGAAACACATCTCCCAATGCGATAATCGTAACTCCGTTGGCTGCATTCAAAAAATTAAAGGCAGCGCCCGAACCACGCCCGCCGCAACCAACCACTCCGGCTTTCAACTCTTTTCCGTCGTTTGCCATATCAACCAAATTGGGGATATAGTAGCTTCCGGGTTCTTTCAGAGGTACATTGGCTGCTTTTTTCCCTGTTTCGCCTCCACTGCAGGAAGTGAGAAAACTTGTAGTTCCCGTACCAATCATACCTACAGTCCCTGCAACTGCAGATGTTTTCAGAAATGTTCTTCTGGTTAAGTTATGTTCCTTTTTCATAAGAATTAAATTATAAAAATATTGAAATTATTTTGTCTATTATTTTAAAATGGACGGATCCGGTTCGCAAACGACTCTGAATCCGATGCCTTTGATGTCCGAATACCACCAAATACTTTTAGGCTGTTGCGGATCGGTCTTCAGCCACTCATCGTGTCTTGTGTGATCACGTGCGGCACAACGCACATCGGCTGCATCCGAAGTATAATTTCCTCCACGCACAACCCATTCTTCGCCCTGCGTAACGAGCGGATTTGTAGCTCCGGCCAACTTACCATAGGCCTCCGGATCGTATTTGTCGGCACAATATTCCATCACGTTGCCCAACATGTTTTTCAATCCGAATGGATTCGGTAATACGGCTGAAGGCGGTTGTGTGCGATTGTTGCTGTTTTTTGCATAAATGACATACGAACTGATGCTGTCGGTTTTAGGTTTGAAAATATTCCTCAGGAACCCGTGATCGGAAAACTGCTTCGGATTGCCGCTAAAGAAATAAGGCGATTGCGTGCCACCTCGAGCGGCATACTCCCATTCGGCTTCGGTTGGAAGGCGATATTTTTTCCCGGTTTTTTTCGATAGCCACTGGCAAAATACTTCAGCGGCATAGTGCGTCATCGTGATGGCAGGTCTGTCATCCGATCCCCATCCTTGGTCAGGAAATCCGAAAGGTGGCGTTGGCCCCGAAATAGCGTCTACATCGAGGGCTTTCAGATTATTTTCATAAACCACTTCCGGAGGTGTGCGTCCTTCGCTCATCGTTTGGGTGTAGAAAGCCCAATATTCGTCCCATGTCGTTTCCACTTCGGCCATGAAAAAAGGGCTGAGGGTTACTTCGTGAACAGGCGACTCGTCCGGTTTATGAAACGGCTCTTTTTCGGGACTTCCCATGTTAAACTTTCCCCCTTTGATAGCAACCATTTTGAAAGAAACGGCCGTTCCGGGTATCTGTTCGATGAAATTTTCGAATCTGGTTACAATGGCAGGCTCTTTATAGAACTTACCGGTATCCAAAACCTGATTTGCCGCAGTAGGTATTCCCGTCATTTTCCCATGAACGTAGTTCGGATTATAGTGCCCTGCATCGAGGTGGCAACTGATGCATTGTAAATCGAGCTTTTCTGCGTTCTCTTCATAATACAGATGTGCTGTAACCGCATCGTCGGTTACTCCTTCAGGAAACAGATTCTGATGACATTTCACACACGATTCGTTCGGGATGTACTTGACGGCATACTCCAATTCCGATTTTCGATCCCAGTCAAAATCGGCACTATCTTTGGTAAGATATCCCCAAACGTCGCGCAATCCGAGTGCAGCTTTGGCCGTGTAATGTTCCCAGGTATTTTCCTTGGGTGGTAAATGACAATCCACGCAATTGGTCATAACCCCGCTTCCGTTGTTGACATGGGTGGAGAGTTTCCATGAATCTGTAGCATGCGGATGAACATGGCATATCATGCACGATTCGTTTGTGGAAAAATAAACCGAAGTTTGATAAAGTGATGCTATAACCACGATACCAACTAAAAAACCAAGGAGAATGTAAAAACCCTTTCGTTGATGAAGTTTTTTTTTGGTCTTATTTTTTTTGTCAGAAATTTCCGATAATGCCATTTCCTTGATACGAAAGAAGATGTGAAGGTCAAAACTTGTTTACTTTTTTAAACTGGCTGTAAAAATAGTCATTTTTATTATGATTCCGAAAAATTATGAGATAAAAATGCAATTATCTCGATGTATTTTTGCAACAGAATTACACTTGAGGCAATTCCCAAGGGGCTCGATAGGAGGGAATTAAGTAGCTGTTAGCTTCTTCATCACGGATAAATTTTGTATTGTTAGCGTCCCAATATAGCCTTCTTCCACACTTCAGTGCTATGTTCCCCAAGTGGCATACTCGAGCGGTATTGGCTGCAATTTCTATATTCGCATTTGGAGTTTTATCGCGATCTTTGATGCATTCGATAAAGTTTTTCATATGATTGTTCAATCCCTGACCATCGCCTTTTCTCAAATCTATGCGCTCCATTTTGGGATCATTTCCGCCTTCGGGTATAACCTCCCATCCGGTGCGATCTACCACCAGAGTCCCATTATTGCCAACAAATCCAACTCCATGAGAACGACCATAATAACCTCCGTCAATACCTGTTCCGTGATCCCACAGCATCGTATAATCGTCAAATTCATAAAGGGCCTGCATTGTATCGGGTGTTTCGGCGGCATCATCCGGATAGGCGAATTTACCGCCCATAGCCATTACCGATTTAGGTGCTTTGGCATTCATCCCAAAGAGACCGTAATCGATAATATGGACTCCCCAGTCGGTCATCAATCCGCCCGCATAGTCCCAAAACCAGCGGAAATTGAAATGGAAGCGATTTTGGTTGAAAGGGCGTTTTTGTGCGGGGCCCAACCAAAAGTCGTAATCAACACCTGCCGGAGGATTGCTGTCGGGAACAACCGGGATAGATTTCATCCATCCCTGATAGGACCACGTTCGGACGGTACGTATTTTACCCAGTTTCTCCGAATGAACAAAGTTAACCGCATCTTGCCAATGTCTATCGCTTCGTTGCCATTGACCGACCTGCACTACACCATTATAACGGTGAGCAACTCGTTCCATAAGGTTGATTTCTTCGACGTAGTTGGCCAAAGGTTTTTCGCAATAGATGTGTTTCCCTTCCTGTAGCGCGTAAACAAAAGGCAGGCAGTGCCAATGATCGGGTGTTCCGATAATGATGACGTCTATTCCCGGTTCTTCCAGTAATTTTCTGAAATCTTTAAAACCTTTGGCTCTGCGCCCTTGAATTTTTTCGACATCTGCAATGCGTTTATTGAGTACATTTTCGTCCACATCACAGAGTGCGGCACATTCGGTATCGGGCTGGTTTAAAAATGCCTCAAGATCGGAAAACCCCATTCCGTTTACGCCGATAACGCCGCAAACCAGTTTTTCATTGGCTCGTCGGTAGGAATTCATCGCGCGGGGCATTGATGAAGCTAAACCCAGTCCCGCTGTAGCTAAAGCTGAATGTTTGATAAAAGATCTTCTGTCCATTTTTTCGGTTTTTAGTAATTGATCTTACTCCTCACGCTTTTTCATGGCTTTGTCGAATGCCACATCGGATGGGTCGAAGTCAACTTTTTTTACGAAACGATAGGATTCAATAGCCCCTGCTTCGCGGTTCATTCCACTGTCTTCCCATTCTACCGATAATGGGCCTTTATAACCAATATCATTAAGTGCACGAATAATATTCTCGAAATTAATTTTTCCATGACCCAGGCTTCGAAAATTCCAATATCGACGGTTATCACCAAAATCGGCATGACCACCGTAAACGCCGATTCCCATCGGGACATCGCTCCAATAGACATCTTTCATGTGAACGTGAAAAATGCGGTCGGAAAATTCGTAAATGAACCGGACATAATCGACGTGCTGATATCCGAGATGGCTGGGGTCATAATTGAAACCGAAAGCCGGGTGATTATCAATGGCTTGCAAGGCAAGATGTGCAGTATGGATATCAAAAGCAATTTCTGTGGGGTGGACTTCAAGCGCAAATCTTACGCCAAGTTTTTGAAATTCGTCGAGGATAGGGATCCAGCGCTCGGCAAATTCTTTATATCCTTTTTCGATCATGCCGTCAGGAATAGCAGGGAAAGAATATAGCATGTGCCAGACAGGGCTGCCGGTAAAACCTACAACCGTATCTATCCCCAGCATTTTGGCTGCTTTGGCAGTTTTGATTATTTCCTGTGCCGCACGTTGTCGAATTCCTTCGGGATTCCCATCGCCCCAGATATAATCGGGTAAAATACCCTTGTGACGTTCGTCGATGATAGCATCGCACACACATTGCCCAACCAGATGGGTGGATATAGTGTATAGTTCGAGTCCATATTTCTTCAGGAGCGCTTTTTTCTTGTCGCAATAAGCCTGGTCGGCTTTGTTAATTTCCATGTGATCACCCCATGTACAGAGTTCGAGTCCCTCGTAGCCGAATGATTTGGCTTTCTCGCACATTTTTTCGATGGGTAGATCAGCCCATTGTCCTGTATATAGTGTTACGGGTCTTGACATATCGATTGAAAATTTAAAAATGTTGTACTATATAATTTCTTTACTGTAAATCAGGAAATTTCACCCATTTGGTTGTATCGTCGTAACCGGCTTTTACCATAGTTTCGATAAATTGCATTCCCCGGACACCATCTTCCACTCCGGGGAAATCCAGCATTTCCGGTGAGGGTTCTTTTCCGTCCATTTTGGACATTAGCGTTAATGCAAAGTTTCGGTAGATATTGGCAAAAGCTTCGATGTAACCTTCGGGATGACCTCCGGGTGTACGGCTATTATGAAGGGCTACAGAACTATTCATGCTGGTGCCTACACGCAGTACCTGCAAGGGTTTGTCTGTCCATTTTACGATAAGCGAGTTTGGATCGTGTTGCAACCACTCAAGGCCTCCCTTTTCGCCGTAAACTCGTATCTTGAGGGCGTTTTCTTCTCCTGCGGCTACTTGACTTGCCATTAAGACTCCTGTAGCCCCGTTATCGAAACGCAAGAGAGCTGCACCGTCGTCATCGAGTTTTCTGTTGGGTACAAAAATAGAAAGTTCGGCGCATATCTCGGTTACTTTCAGGCCGGTAATGTATTCAGCCAAATGATGGGCATGAGTACCTATATCTCCCATGCACCCTGCTTTTCCCGATCGGTTTGGATCGGTACGCCACGCTGCCTGGATATTACCTTGATTTTCAACATCACTTGCAAGCCAACCTTGTGGATATTCTACATATACTTTGCGAATTTTTCCGAGCTCGCCATTTGCTACCATTTGTCTGGCATGTTTTACGGCAGGGTATCCCGAATAGGTATGGGTAAGTGCCAGGATAAGTCCGGTTTCTTCGATTTTATCCTTCAGTTTCAGCGCTTCTTCGAGCGTAAATGTGATGGGTTTGTCGATTACCACATGAAATCCGTTATCCAGTGCCATTATAGCCGGTCCAAAATGCACGGAGTTAGGTGTAACAATCGAAACAAAATCCATTTTTTCACCTTCCGGAAGTTGCGCTTCCTTTTCAAACATTTCCTGATAAGTTTCGTAAATCCGGTTATCCGGGAGATGGTAAAGTTTCCCCGATTCCTTAGAAATGGAGGGGTTTGAACTGAAACAGCCACATACCAGTTCAATGTGATTGTCCATTAAAGCGGCATGACGATGAACGGCACCGATAAATGCTTTGATTCCCCCACCTACCATTCCCATTTTGAGTTTTCTGTTCATGATACAAGGTACATTTAGTGTTGTTGATGATATTTTCGGCTCTAAAATTAGTTATTCTTTTAAAGGAAAACAACTTTCCTCCTAAAAATAAGCTTGAATTTCGATAAATTTTTTGAGAATTTTCTATTTTATTAAAATGAGCTTTTATAATTTTCTGATCCAGATGTTTCTGAAACTTACCGGATTGCCGTGATCCTGCAAAACAATACCGGCTGCACCGTGCTTTTCGACAAAATATTCCGGAATTCCGATATATTGCGTGGGACCGCGCAATTCGACATGATTTTGAATCAAAACGCCATTTTGCAAGATGGTAATAGCAGGGCGGGTAAAATAAGTGCCATCGTTGTTGAAACGGGGTGCAGTGTAGATGATATCGTATGATTGCCATTCACCGGGCGCTTTGCAAACGTTAACCAGCGGCGCGTATTGTTTGTAAATACTTCCTGCCTGACCGTTCCTGTAAGTTCGGTTGTTATAGCTGTCGAGCACCTGAACCTCATAGCGTTCCTGCATGAATATGCCGCTGTTTCCGCGACCTTGGCTTTCGCCTTCAACTTTGGTCGGTGTTCGCCATTCGATATGCAACTGACAATCATCAAAAACTTTTTTTGTCTTGATGATCCCGGCTCCTTTGACAACGGTAACGCATCCGTCGGCTACTTTCCATCCGGGCAGGCCGCCTTCGGCATTTGTCCATTCATTGGAGAGGTCGTTGCCATCGAATAGGATGATGGCATCCGAAGGAGCATCAGCTGCAGTTCGACCGGGAGTAACGACAGGAACTTCCGGTTCCCAGATTTCGGTCATTTCCGGTTTCATTTCCATAGGCTGTTTTGTTTGTGCGGACACACTTAAAGCAATGGCTGACAAGGTGAACGCTAAAATGCTAATTTTTTTCATTTTATATCCCTTTCTTCTTTAAATTAAATTTCAATTATTAAAGGATGATCGGTTACGCTTATTGTTGCCGAACTGACATTGTTTAAGGTCTGAACCGTTGATGTTCCGATGGTTGGATCATAAATATTTATAGAGGAATACGTGGCGTCTAAGTTGATGCTGACATTGTTTGAACCGCCAGAATATTGTTCACCCCATAGTACCAGGTAAAACTTTCCGTTGCTTTTCTGCAACAGCATATCATGCACGGTAACTGGTTGGCGGGGTATGGAATAATTAAGAACGCCGGGTGATGAGATTGAACCAGCATCAGCCAAGATTGTGGTCAGATTGTGAAGATAGTGTGCTGCTTGGCGTGGAGTATAATCGGGTTTGTAGAAACCATATTGCTGATTACCACTCTCGTCGGTACGATCCCTGAGCAAGTATATAGATGTGTAGCTCCAACCTTGTTTGAATTGAGATAAATATAAATTCATAAAAAGTTTGCCTTGTAATTCTTCGTCTACACCATAGGTATCAATGGCAACACCCGTTTCAGTTGTAATTCTGGGGAGCGTCATAAGTTCTGAAACTGAATAACCGGGATATTTATTCAGCCATGTCAATCCGTAGTTTCCGTACAGACCATCTACCTTACATTCCGGACCGGGATCAGAGGCAATCCATGTCTGGTTATCATGGATTCCCTGCCAGCTGGGATGGACGATATAATTATGGCAATTTGCGTAATCTGCATACACGGTACCAGCAGGCATGAAAGTATTTGCTCCTTCCGGAATAGTCAGGAATTGAAGGCCTACATTATCGGTTTGAGCGCCACTTTCAGAGATGTTCCAGACCGGATAATCCTTTAAAGCGGGATCGTTTTTTACCGATCGGTATAAATCACGCTGCAATTTAGCTATTGGCACCCACGATAAATCTCTTCCGCCTGTTTCATCCTGGTAGGTAACCCCCCAGTTATTCGGTTCATTGTTTCCTTCCAGGGCAAGCAATGCCCCTGCCGAAGCCAACTGCTTTGCTCCATCAAGCAGCCTTTGCAAATCATTGCCTCCGCTTCCCAGTCCATAGCTGAAGCAAACGTCGGCCTGATGATGGAGTTCGATAAGGTCAGACACAGGGATGTCGCTTTCGTAGCCTGCTCTAAACCAGCGGATACCCAGATATTTTGCACAGGCTATGGTGCTTTGTAAATTTTCCCCACGTCTGGATATGGCGGAACATGCCCCGATGCTGTTCAAAAAGTCATTAACGGGAATAGCTGCAGTAACCGGAATGATGTTTTCTTCACATGGTTTGACCGTGACTGTGCAACTCGCTTTCTGGCAGTTTTCTCGGGTAGTTGCTGTTGTTTTAGCGTTACCTTGCGAAATATCTGTTACCGGCCCATTCTTATCCATGGTTACTATAGAGATGTTATCCGAGACCAAACTCATGGTTTTGTCGGCAACATCGTTGGAAATTACAATGGCAGCAAGCTGCTGTGAATCATATACGTAAATATTGGCTGTAATTAGAGGCCGGGGAAAACCGAAGATTATTGTTAAAGCCATAAAAAGCATAACGTATATTACCTTTTTGCCTTTGGAATAAGTTTTGCTTACATATAGGGTGGCTTGATTTCGTTTGTGACAATTTTTCATTAGGGAAATACATTGAGCTATGAATAATTTTGGCATTTTTTTTAAAAGAGAGTGACCCATATTGAACGTGGGCCACTCTCTTTGAATCTAAAAATATTGCAAGTTAGTTATAACCCGGATTTTGCTGTAATTGGGGTGCTCTGTTAATTTCGGTTCTTTTAATAGGTAACCAATAATTTGCCTGATTCCATTTCCTGTCGTCGACACTTTTTGTGGTGTCATAAACCCATTTAGTTCTTCCGTTGGAATAATGATATATTTTCATGAGATACACATTTTCGATTACTTCGTCAGCAATCATCCATTTGCGTATCATATACCATCGATCTCCTTCAGCAAAGAATTCGAGTTGTCGCTCTTTTCTGCACCATTCCCTTGCTTGATTTTGATCGTTCGTAACTCTGTCGGGAAGCCCTGCTCGATTGCGCACCATGTTAAGGGCGTCTAAGCCTTCCTGAATTTCTCCGAGTTCTATACAATTTTCCGCAAAGTCTAAAAGGACTTCGGCATATCTCATTTCAATCCATGAATTTTCATTATTATAATGTTGACCTACAACAGTTGGGTCAAGATATTTTTTGAGATAGTAACCGTTTTTCGTACCGTTCCACGATTCAATGAAACTCTGGCGGGTATCGAGACCTGCTGTTGTATCGCCAGCGGCGGTTATATAGTAACCCGTTTGTATACGCCCTTCCGGATCAATTGCTTGGGCATCAGTTGGACGTTCTTGCCATTTTGCTCCATCAAATAGAATTGTAGCGTAGAATCGCGGTTCACGCCCTACATAAGGATTTTTTTCAGGGTCTTCCTCTAATTGGGTTGCAGTAAAATCACGAACGTACATGTTGCCGGGATCATATTTATCCCAAATAAAAGGTGTACCGTCTGCCATTTCAAATTTTCTCACTACAGATTCGTTGGGTCCGTTATTACCCCAGTTATGATAACCATTGGGTCCCCACCATCGATTTTGTGTGGTCGCATTCCCTTGCGATTGTAAATACTGAATACCCCAAATAACTTCATCATTCCATTCTCCTTTTTGAGTAAAAATATTGAAAAAATTATCGGCATATTGCATGATTATTTCTTCCGTCATATTCGCTGGTGGATCAGCAGTGGTTCCGGCAAGTTCATAGTTCCCATATTTCCCATCGATTATATCTTTCGCCGCTTGTTTTGCAGCAATAAGCCTTTCTTTTCTCGTTCCTTCTTGAAATGATACCAGTGGATTATTCGGTTCGTATCCCCCGTTCATTAGGATTCCGGTACTCCAACTTAAGATTCTCGATTTTAATGCTGCTGCTGCTCCTTTAGTTGCACGCCCTTGTTCAATTCCATCTTTTGTGGGTAAAAGTTCTATTGCTTTATCACAGTCGGCAACAATGAATGCAAGTGTTTCATCAATTGATGAGCGTTGTATCGACAAAAAATCCTGATCTAACTCAAAAGGTTCGTCAATAAGAATAAGACCACCATATGAACGCATCAGATTAGCGTAATCGAATGCTCTGATAAAATAAGCTTCTCCTTTCATTCTTGATAGCAATGCTTCGTCGGTTGCAGTTTGTGTAGGCACATTGTCAATATTTGCAAGGAGGACATTCACATTTTGGATATTTTTGTATAATGACCAAGAAATCCAATTGAATTGCCAATCCCCAAAGTGCCCTAAATAATCAGGACTCAAGGTGCCTTTTACAAAGGTAAAAGATGCGGGGCGGTGAATGCATAATACTTCATCTGTGGCAGCTGCAAGTATATCTTCACGAAGGCCCAGTACTAAGTTATCGTCTACCCCAATATAATCGTAACATCTGCCTAAATAGGCTTTCGTTAGATTAATGTCTTCAAAAATAGATTCTTCATTGAAAGAATCGACCGATTTTTGATCGAGTACATCCTGACATGATATGGTGAGGAATAAAAGTGCCCCGATTATTACTGAATATTTTTTTAAATTTTCCATATTTCTATCGTCATTTAATAAATTAAAACGTAATTTTTGCGCCAATTGCAAAAGTTTTAGTAGTAGGATAGGTCATAGGTGCTCCCACTTCGGGATCAAAGTTTCGTTGGGCCGAGTAAATTAATAGGGGATTGTTTGCCGAAAAGTAAACATTTGCATTTTTCAGCCCGATTTTTTGTACAAAGGAAGTAGGAATATCATATGCGATAACTACATTTTTCAATCGGAAATAAGCCATGTTATCCCACCAGTAGGTACTGTTATTTACACTGAATGCCCAGTACTGATCATTACGGTTGTATGCTCTGGCAACATTTGTCTTTGTGTTTTCCGGAGTCCATCGGTTATCAAAATGCCATTGGAAATAGTTCCCTGCTTCACCTCGACGGTCATCTTGCGTACTTATGCGATAATAAGTACCTTGTCCCTGGAAAAGTAGTGACAATGTCCAATTTTTATACATAGCATCAAGCGATAAACCGTAGAATATCTCTGGAGCATCGGTTCTATCGAGAAGAATTCGGTCATCACTGGTTATTTTTTTGTCCCCGCTGACATCTTCGAAAATAACATCACCCGCTTTAGCCCCATCCCAATGAGGATAGGAATTCACTGCCTCTTCGTCGGGGAAAATACCTATAGCCTTATAGAGCAATGTTGCGCCATATGAGTGACCTGTTTGCCGTTGCCAGGGAACTGACCGTTCCGGTTCATCCATAAACACTACCTCGTTGTGGTTATAGGAAAAATTGCCCGAAATATCAAAGCGGAAATCGCTGCTTATTGTTTTATGATATCCGGCTACAATTTCCACACCTCGATTATCAACTTCAGCAATATTTTCATCAGGCAGTGTTAGTCCGGTAAACTCCGGAACGGATGCATTTCTTTTTGCAAGTATATCGGAACGTTTGTTGTAGAATAAGTCTGCATCGAGAGAAAACAAGTTATTGAGAAGTTGCGACTCGAATCCGATATTGTACGTGGTTTGTTTTTCCCACGTAATGTTGGGATTAGCCACCCCTTCACGTCGAACGACACTCTCTACCGTTTTTGAGGTACCAAGCGTTAATCCACTTGTTTTTGTATATTTGTTTAGATATTGAAAAGGATTTCCCGGATCCATTCCTATTTTGCCATAAGATGTTCTCAATTTAAAATAATTAATAAACCCGAGATTTTCTTTCCAAAAATCTTCTTCCGACGCTCGCCAACCAAGGAGTAAACCAGGGAAATTACCCCATCGACTGTCTGGGGGAAATTTAAGTGAACCATCTCTTCGGAAAATAGCTTCTAACAAATATTTATCTTGATAATCGTAATTGAAACGCGCAATCCAGGATTCACGGGCATATATCCATGTGCCTCCCCAGTTATTTTTATCGGTATCCCCACCAGCATCTATAGTCTGAACTACGTCTGAGATATAATGCTTGCGAAATGCACCGAAATTATTTCCATTTTCGTCAATTTGCTCAAATGCTCCGAACAGATTGATGGTATGATCCCCAAAATCACGTGAATAGTTAAAATTTAAATTGAGAAGTTCTCTGCTGCTACGATTATATTCTTCATTGAGTTCGGGTGCCTCAAATCCTCTTTCGGTCGGAACGAGCTCCATACTTGTGATAAATCCTTCCGAATCCCGGACTGCAGTTTCCCATTTGGGAAAGTAAAGTATCCATGGTTTGCAAAATCTTTTTCTGTGCCAATTTGTAACATCGTAATTATAAGACACGCCGATTGATAGTCCTTCAATCATCGGAGGAGTAAGGGTTCCGCTAAATGATAATTGATTAATGTAAGATTTTTGATCATCGTACCCTCCTTCTAAAGTTGAGGTTACTACAGGATTATCACCATATTCAATGTCCGGACCCGGTTCACCGGTAGGCCAGAATGACCATTGGGTAGGCAATAATCGGGTCGCTTGGCCATAAATATCCCCTGCGCTTTTTACGGGATAGAGTTCATTGTTAAGAAAACCACCATATTGAACGGTTGTTTTTAACCACTCCGTTATGGGAATATCAAGATTGGCGCGTAGATTATATTGGGTATATTTAGTCGATTCTTGTTTATAAATTGCATCTTCACTTTTATAGCCAAACGAAACAAAATAGTTGATCCCTTTGTCAGTTCCACCATCGACAGTAATA
This sequence comes from Seramator thermalis, assembly GCF_004138125.1. GTDB lineage: Bacteria > Bacteroidota > Bacteroidia > Bacteroidales > Dysgonomonadaceae > Seramator > Seramator thermalis. The sequence goes on along the minus strand of NZ_RXHS01000020.1, from coordinate 3,229 downwards.
TTATGTTTAGTTATGCCGTTCCACTTGGCTATCAAGTCTCCCATCCAGTCGGAGTTGGGATGTTCCCAAGGGTCTCTACCGCTATAAAATAATTCGATATCATTGTCGGAAAATGTTCGTGGTTTTCCTTCATAGTCTTGATATTCGCTTAGCATTGTGGCATAATCTCCCGCATTGGTTACCTTTGGAAGAAGAGAAGGTGAGGCATACCCTTGATAGAATTGATAACTTAAGCGCGGTTTGCCCGTTTGTCCTCTTTTTGTCGTTACCAATATTACACCGTTAGCTGCAGTGGCGCCATAAATAGCTGCAGAAGCGTCTTTCAATACCGAAATGCTTTCAATATCTACAGGATCAATATCGCTTAACGAACGTCCGGGTACACCATCTATAACCACCATAGGACCGGTATTATCCCCTAACGTAGTCCGACCACGAACTAAAATTCTTGCTGCAGTTTGTCCCGGTTCTCCTGAGGGTTGAATGATAACAGCGCCCGCCAAACGTCCTGCGAGAGTATTTGTTATATCGGCAGCGGGAATTGCTTCAATTTTTTCTCCTCCTACAGAAGTTATAGAACCTACTACATTCACTCTCTTTTGGGTAGCATATCCTACTGCGATCACTTCTTCAAGACCGATGGCCTCGGTTTCCATAGTTACATTAATAATTGTGCGGTTCCCAACGTTTATTTCCTGAGTTTTCATTCCGACAAAAGAAAACACTAAAGTGGTATTTTCGGGAATGTTTGTGAGAGTGTATTCTCCTTCAGCGTTAGCTACTGTTCCTTGGGTGGTACCTTTTATTATGACGGTTGCACCAGGTAGTGGTTCTCCGTTTTGGTCGGTTACTTTGCCGGAAATAGTGCGCTGTTGTTGGTTGATGTTTTTTTCTTCAACAATTTCCCAAGCTTTCTGAATAGGTTGATTTTCTGTGTTCATCATTGGACTTGAGGTTGTTGCATGAGTTACTAACGCAAAGGAATAAGAAATGCTGAACATTAGAAAAAACAATCCTATCCTCATCCTTTTTTTACAGGATTTTAATTCCCTGATTTTTGGTAAAACAGGAATAATTTTACAATAATTGTTTTCCATAACTCTTTTGTTTTAAGTAAGATTAATAATTGAGTTTAAACTAAATTTGCTTTAAAAATTTAAATTAAGGTGTAGTGAAGAACTTTTCTATAAAATGCCTCAATATGCGTATCTCTCTTTTGATGTTTTGTCTTAAGTTCAATTTAGAAGTACAATTTTCCTCGGTAAGTTTTTATTTCTTTCGCAGTTAATGTTTTATTCATGTTTTCAATGATTTAATTAATTTCACAAAAAAGTTCTCAATGACAATTATTACACCTTTTGAAGTTGAAGAAGTTCCTTGACTTATATATCCATAGGCAAAAAGTATTTAAAGATGTGTGTTATACATGTGTACTATACAGATTCATTTTTCTTATTTTCTTGGAATAATACCACAAACCCGATCAGGATGGCAACAGCCATAACAAAGGGTACAGTCCAGACAGAAACCAACAACTGTCTCGTCCTGAAAAAAGTTGACAGTTTTTGTTAGTGTTATAGACACTTTTTAACTTTCGCTGTTGTCCGGTAAACCGGCAGTTTATTTTTGTAGTTGCGATTTAAGAAGATTTCAGCTCCGTTTTTCGTGAGTTTTTAAAAGCAAACCACTTCTTCCCGTTGAGGCGAATATCGGTCGGTCATTCCTTTCCGGCGACCCTTTAGCTCTTCAAAGGGAAAGTTCCGCCTCAGCTGCTTTAAACCAGATCGATCTGCTCATCTTTCCGGAACCCTGAATCAGCGTCATCCGCGATGAAGATAAAATCTTGGGAAGATTTATCTTTTTTGGCAAAAGATGATTATGTTTTTCAGCCTCCGCTTAACGGATGAAACAGTGCCGGTTATCTTCCTAACGCATGACGGTATGGACTTTGACGCCAACCTTCTTCCTTCGAGATGTTCCTAAACAACGCTATCGAAGTCAAATCTGTGATGTAAATCCGCTTCGCTTCATATCCTGTCTGTTTAAGCTGCTGTCCGCTCAAATTTGTACCTTTGCGCGTGTTGATTATTTTTTGTTTTGCAACCGTAAAAATAAACCCTTAGGGAGAATTTCCGAGTGGAATTCACTTTCTTTTTTTAGCGAATATTTTTACCGGAAATTTTTTTAATCAGCATACACCGGATTGATCCATGGCTCCGGCTCTTCATATAAACTCACCGCCGCCCATCTGATACCTCGTTTCATTATTTCCAATGCTTCTGGGACATCAAAATCTTTAGCTACGTGACCAAGTGAAGAATAAAATACCCGACCATTACCATACATTTTCTTCCAAACAACAGGTATAACACATCCGTCTATCCATGAGGCATGATCACCATTAAAAGTTGTTGTTGCCAAAACTTTTACGCTCGGATCCACATGCATGTAATATTGTTCCGAATTCATGTGAAAATCCTTTAATCCGCTTGTAATTTCATCTCTATGATCAACAATATGTACATCATATGGAATAACACCGCCCGGATGAGCAACCCATTGACCACCTACCATAAACTGATATTCGACATTGTTTCTGAATGCATCACCAAGCCCTCCGTGCCAGCCTGCCAGTCCAACGCCACGCCTTACAGCTTTCAATAAACCTCGTTCCTGCTCATTGGTGATTTCACCCATGGTCCATGTTTGAACAATCAGATCGGTCTTACTCATTAAAGTTGAATCAGTATAACAATCCAAATTGTCGCATACGACGACCTCGGCTCCTTCCGACCGCATCCATGGTACAAAAATATCCCTGGTTAAAACCGGATCATGTCCTTCCCAGCCGCCATAAACAAACAATATATTCTTCCCTTTTAAAGGGTTTGACGTTTTTTGTGCCAAGATTGAAGAAGAGATAAAAAGTCCAACGATTATCAGGGAAAAGTCAACTATTAATCTTTTGTGTATGTTCATAACTTATTATAACATGTTTTTTTGAAAAAGTTACCATTAAATCGTTTACAAACCCAATAAGAGAATGTAAACGATTTTATGATGCTTTTAAGAATTCGTATATTTAATGATTTATACATATACCAATAGTTCGGTAAATATTCAATTAACTAATTAATATTCAATGTTTTATGTAACAAAGTTTAACATAGAAAATAAGGTTAAGTAGCTGATTATCAGTATCTTTATAGTAATTCCAAACACTGTAAAG
>NZ_RXHS01000019.1 GCF_004138125.1 Seramator thermalis | reverse complement strand
ATATTCAGCTATAAAAATACAAAATATTTTGCAATTACACAAATCGTTTATCCTGTTTTTTCCCTGTTTTTTATGATATTTCCCAACTAAAAAAAGAGACTGTCCTTACTTTTGAGACAGCCCCTTTTTATTTTTAAACCGGAAAACTTATTTTTATTGCAATCCGAGTTTTGTTTTTACAAGTGGAGTTGCATTTTCGGAAGTGTTGTGGATATACACGATCTGTGAAGCCTGAGTCGCTATATCGAAGATGTAAGCATACCCTTTTTCGTCGCCGACAGCTTTGATTGCGTCGGCAATTTTTTTGTTTACTGGAGCAACCAGTTTTTGGTATAATTCCTGTTGTTCCTTGTCACTGTTTTGCAAAAATTGTTGATAACGTTCCTGGATTTGAATCAGTTGTTTTTGCTGGTCCTGTTTCACCGCATCGCTTACAGTAGTGTTGTTAGCAGCCTTGCTAAATTCATCCAGTTTTGTGTTGTACTCTGTTTGGAGAGCTTCAGCATTTTTCTTCACTTGTTCCTGTTTGTCATTCAACTGTTTTTCGATGTCCGGAACTTCGGGCATTGCCATAAAAATTTCCTGTGAATTGATGTAGGCAATTTTACCGCTTTGAGCAAAAATTGCCATAGGGACTAGTGCAGCAATAAAGATAATAAGTTTTTTAAGCATAATGAATTTGTGTTCGTTGTTAAATATTTTGTATTGTCTTTTTAATTGCAAGCAAAGATAAACTATTTATTTTTAATATCCTAACTTAGCTAATACTTGGTCGCTGATATCAATGTCGGGTGATGCAAAAATAATAGGGTTCGCAGAAGCTCTGTCAATGACAATTTTATATCCCGACGAAATCGATATTTCTTTTACGGCGTTATAAATGTTATCTTGAATAGGTTTCATGAATGCTTCGCGTTGTTTAAACAATTCGCCCTCCGGTCCGAAATATTTCGTACGAAGTGTTTGCAATTCTTTCTCCTTAGCTACAATTTCATTTTCTCGTGCGGTTTTTTCAGAAGGGCTTAACTTAGCCAAATCGGCCTGATATTTCTTATACATTGACTCCACTTCGTCGGACAAGGCGTCGATTTCGCTTTGCCATTTTGCAGAAGTTGTTTCCAATTGTTTGTTGGCATTTTCGTATGACGGAATTTTTTTTAGAATATATTCCATGTCGATCAGTGCATACTTTTGTGCAAAAGTATTTTGTAAGCCAAGTACGCAAAAAATTCCTACAAATAAAAGTATCTTTTTCATTGCTGTTGCGGTTGATGTTATTATATCATTCGTTAATTATGACATTGGCAATTGAGTTTTGTTTATTAGCCCATTGTATAAATATTGTTAAACAACTCTCAGATCTCAGATCAGAATTCTTGTCCGATAATGAAATGGAACTGACTTCCACCATAGGATCGCGAGCCGTTTATAGGATCAAATCCATATGCCCAGTCGATGCCCATCAAGCCAATCATGGGCAGAAAAATGCGTGCACCTACACCGGCCGATCTTTTCAAATCGAACGGATTGAATTCGTTCAGCGTTTTCCATCCATTTCCTGCTTCAACAAAAGCTACGCCGTAGATAGTAGAATTGGGTTCGAGGATGAACGGATAGCGAAATTCCATGCCAAATCGAGTGTAAGCTCGACCTTCCATAACGATTGAATTGTTTTCGTATCCTCTCAGGGCAATATTCTCCGTCGCAAAAGAGCTTGAGTATCCGGACATACCGTCACCTCCAACGTCAAAGGTTTCGAAAGGCGTTATTTTATGCTTGTTATAATGCCCCACGAGTCCCAATTCTACACGCGTGGCAATGACGGGTGTTCGTTTTACCGTAAGCGATGTGAGAGGCGTGAATGTGCGTATTTTGAGTTTCCACTTATGATATTCATTCCACGTATATTTCGAAGGATCTTCATATCCCATTGCATCTGTTTTCATGTTAGCATAATCTTTCCCGTCCCATAACGAAAATGGGGGCGTCAGGTTTGCCGAAAGTGTAAATTGCGAACCGGTACGTGTATAAATTGGATTATCAATCGAATTTCGGGATAAGGTCAGATTGAGTGAAATACTGTTGCTCACGCCGGTCAGGAAAGGAAACGAGTTATATCCGTACCAGTTTTTGAGGCTATATCGCTGATAAGCCAGTTCTCCCTGAAGCATGAAGTAATCATCCGGCCATTCAAGTCTTTTCCCGTAGCCTGCCGAAACACCGAAAATGCTGAATACTTTATCAGGGTCGGCTGCATATTGAGCCATATCTTCATACCCATAGCCTCCGTATCCGTATCCATAACCTCCATACCCGTAGGGATTATACATGCCATAATTGGCCATGCTGCTGGAATAATAGTTGGAATTCATGCCGGTGTAGCGTGAATAGTAGACCCCGACAGAGAAGTTGTTTGGACGTTTTCCTCCAAACCATGGTTCGATGAATGAAAATTGGTATGATTGATAATATTGACCGTTAGTTTGTGCACTCAGGATGAGCGTTTGTCCATCGCCCTGTGGGATGAATCCTTTGTATGAACCCGGATTGAGAAGGTTTCTTACGGAAAAGTTGTTCAGTTTTAAACTTAGTTTGCCAACCAATCCGGTAACACCCCATCCGGCAGAAAATTCGATTTGATCGTTTCCTTTCGAAGTAAGAGGATAGCCAATATCCACAGTGCCGTCGTCGAAATTGGGATTGATGTCCGGTTGAAGATTTTCGGGATCGAAATGTCCGGTTTGAGCCAGCTCGCGGATTGATCTGATTACGTCTTCCTGACTGTACACCGCTCCGGGTTTTGTCCTTAATTCTCTACGAATTACGTCTTCGTAAAGGCGATCGTTTCCGGAAATAATCACACGTTTAATAGTGGCTTTCGGCCCTTCTACAACACGAAGTTCAAGATCTACAGAATCGGTTTCGATATTTACTTCTACCGGTTCGATGTTCGAGAAAAGATATCCGTTGTTTTTGTAGAGATTTACCACAGCATCATCGTCACGAATCAAGCGTTCTTGAAGTTTCTTTTGATTGTAGATATCCCCTTCGGACATATTAAGCATTCGACTCAAGTCATACGAGTTGTAGATGGTATTTCCAACCCAGTTGATCGAACGCACGTGGTAAAGTGGACCTTCTTCAACCTTGATATCGATGTTGACGGTTTTTTCGTCATGTTTATATACCGAATCCCAAACTATTTCGGCGTCTCGGTAGCCAAGTTCGTGATATTTTTCGATGAGGTTTTTCTTGTCGTTTTTATACTCTTCTTCGACGAATTTTTTCGTTTTGAACAGATTTTTGAGTTTCCCTTTTTCGTTGGTTTTTTTCATCGCCCCTTTCAGTTTATTGTCCGAGACGGCTGTATTTCCAATTATGTTTATCCTGTGAACGCCGATTTTTTCCTTTTTATCGACGATAATTTCGAGGATGACTTGATTTTTTCCTGATCCATCGGGTTTTTGGTTGATGGTGACAACTGCGTCTTTAAATCCTTTTTCGTCAAAATATTGTTTGATGATGAGTTTTGCTCTGTCGATTTGATTGGGGGTAATCTGATTCCCTTTCACCATCCCTATCTTTTTATCGATATCTTCACGTTCACCTTTTTTCATTCCCGAATACTGTATGTCTGAAATTCGTGGCCGATCCGTGAGTCTTATCTCGAGCCAAACACTATCTCCTTCAATTTTATCGGCCAAAATTTTAATATCAGAAAATAAACCTTGTTTCCAGAATCTTTCAAGGGCATTTGTTATTTCCGGACCCGGAATATTTATTTTGCTTCCTTTTGAGAGCCCCGAAAACCCTATCAGTACGAAACTTTGATCCTGATACATGGTGTTTTCGATGCCGGTTACCTTGATGTCGGCAATAGTATATTGCTTAGGTGTGGCCGTGTAATTGATAACGGGCTTAGCCTCGTCCGATCCGGGCTTGAATTGGTTTGTCTGATCATCAACACCGATATTTACACTGTCTTTGATTTGTTTATCGGTGTTTTGCCGTAAAGTGTCTTGAGCAAACGTAACTGCCTGAAAAGAGATAATAAAAAATATGATAGTTGTGTAAAGCGTTTTCTTCAACATTGCCTTAATGATTACGTTGAACGTAAAAATGATCTTGAATTATGATTTTTTTTCTGATTCTATTTGTTCGCTTGTCTTTCCGAATCGTCGTTCTCTTCTTTGATAATCAACTATAGCTTCGTAGAAGTTTTCTTCGCGAAAATCGGGCCAAAAAGTATCGGTAAAGTAAAACTCGGTGTAAGCTGCCTGCCAAAGCAAGAAGTTGCTCATACGTAATTCTCCTCCCGTTCGAATCATTAGGTCCGGGTCAGGAATATCTTTGGTGGTGAGATATTGTGAAAATAAAGTTTCATTGATATCGTCTTCCGATATTTTTCCGTTTCGAACGTCTCTTATCAATTGTTTTGTTGCATGCACGATTTCCCATTTCGAAGAATAGCTGAGCGCTAGTACAAGCATTAATTTGTTTCCTTTCGAAGTAACTTCTTCACACTCCTCGAGCGCAAGACGGGTTTTTTCGGGCAGACGGTTTGTGTCGCCAATACTCTTTACTCTGACATTGTTTTTTATCAAATTATCTTCTTCCTGTCGAATAGCAAATACCATCAGATCCATCAGAGCGTTTATTTCTTCATCGGGACGGCACCAATTTTCTGTGGAAAAAGCGTAAATCGTAACGAATTTTACATTTGCATTCGATGCCGCTTCCACCACACTTTTTACCGAATTGATACCCTCTCGATGTCCATCTGCCCTTTCGAGACCATGAACTTTAGCCCATCTGCCATTGCCGTCCATGATAATGGCAACGTGCTCGGGCGACTTAGATTTGTCTATCTTGTCTAAAAACGACATTTGTTTTGATTCCTCTATTGTTGTTAATTTACATTCCGTGACAAGGATCTTTTTTCAACCCGAATTCCCATGTAAGGGAAACAAGTGTAAGAGAATACCAGTCCTGATTTTTCATAATACTGCTCTCAATTTTGTAAGGTGCGTCAAGATCGAAATTCTGTTTTTGTTCTGTAACGTCCAAATTGTCTGCAAACAGTTTTCTCATCGAGAATTCGATTCCCACATTGATACCCGTTCGAATTTTATACTTAAATCCTAATCCTAATGGGACATTCGCATTAAAAAACATGCGATCGCCCGATGCAAATGTTGCTCCTACTCCAAGCAACAAATAAGGAGTGTAAGGTTTTGTCCTCAAATAGCCATATTTGTCGCTGTAAGGAAAAAAGTTAAATTCAATTTGTGAGCCCAGTTCTACAAAAGTCCTATCGAATGAGGCGTTCATATTTGAAGGAAAGACATTTTGTGCATCTGCCGTGTTCCCGGATAGAAATCCTGCTATCAAATTGCCCTTAATTGCCCAATGAAAGTTGACATTATATCGATAAATACCTCCTATCGTTGCACCGGGATTCAAAAATAATTTTGTTTTGTTCGCATCGCCCATGTATGATGACATTCCCCCGATGATTCCCAATTCGTGAGCATATTCTTGAGAGAATAAATTTTTGGGCAGCAGGATCGCGTGCATACATACTAAAACAGAGAACACCATTTTTCGATTCATTTTATGAATTGTTTTTTGTGTTCTTAATTAAACGCGAAAATTCGTCGAAAATTATTTTTTCGCTGCAGTAATAAAAAATCCGTCAATTCACGGCCAATCTGTTGAGTCGCCCTCGCCAGACTTCGGTAAACTGAGTATTTGTATTGGATATTCCGCCGAATATCCAAATGCTATTATTCGTATCCACTACAATTGAAGCTTCTTGACGATAAGAGAAATTGTCGGGAAGTGCCTGATTGCTTTCGGCCACATGCCAAGTGTTTCCGATATCCTCTGAAATCATTAGCTTGACTTCTTCATCGTTTCCTGTTGTAAGTAAATATATCTTGTCGTCATATTCAAACAGTGTGCTACCTTGGGTTTGAAATGCAGGTTGAACCCACGTCGATGAAATTTTGTTGTCGTCTTCCTGCAGGATCCATATTTTGTCGTTTAATGATCCACTTGCAGTTTTTCCTCCCGAAACGATGTAAGATTTCGATGAATGTACATTCGACTTTGAAAAAGATAAACAGGAAAATTCTGTCGTTGGGAAATTGGCAAAATCGATGTTTGAATTTTTAATGCTGAATATCGTGAAATCATCGTATCTGGTTTTGGCAAATTTCAATTCCCCGTTCATATCAAGGATTGTCAAAACCGAATCGGGAGTATTCGGCGAGACTGCATAGAGGGCTTTTACCGTGCGAGGTGATATAATTTTCTCCCACGAAATTCCGTTGTTTGAGCTATATATATTATTTTCGGTATCGAGGGCATAGGCCGTGTATATGTCTCCGTTCGTAAGATTCGGAGAATATCCGCATAGGATGGAGGAGACGATCGTGTTGTTCGGCAACGATGAGATAGATAAAGTTTGCCACGCAACAGATCCCGGTGAGGTGGTTTGAGCCAATTGAATGCCTGCCGAAGTTTTGTAAAAAGTAAGGAAAGTATCGTCCATTAAAATGGTTTTTTGTTCGACGAAAGGCGACTCGATATAACTTCCCTGTAATTTCGTCCAGGTCAGAATATCCGGATCCTGCTGATGAATATTTAATTTGAAATCATACCGTTTAATAGTGGTCTGATCCTGAGCGATTACCTCAATTGTTTTCAATCGATCAATAGCAACAGAATCGGTCGAATTCCAAAAATAAATACTGTCCGGATCGCTGAGATATAATTTTATGGCAGAGGCGTAAGCTGTAGTAATGGATAACTGTGCATTTTTAGGTTTGAATCCGAATTCAAGCGAGTCGCGATTAAAAATCTGAGAGTTAAGTTGATCGATCGCAAATTTTGCGTTTGCCAATGTGCCGGTAGAATCATAAGCAGCCGAAGCCGAAAATGAGTAAATTTGAGCATCGTGCAATGCGTCTAACGAAACTTGCTCCGAATTTAAGCAGGAAGAAAAGAGAGCTATTCCGAAAAATAAAATGCCCCAGAAGATATATTTATAACTCATTTGTTTTAAAAGCGATAATCTCTTAAATATTTAAGTAATGCAAAAGTATGAAGTTTTTTCGCTTCCACCACACTTAAAACGATATTTAAAGAAATTTTCGAGTTATTTTGTTCTTTAAGTGCAGTTGAATCGAACTCAAGTATTTATTGATTTCTATTTCATCACCACAAATTTTTGGCGAAAGAACCCCATTTCCTAATTTCTTTGAGGATATTTCCACAAATGCTTCATCCCACAAATGGCTGTTAATAAACGAATTGAGCAGTCGTTCGCCACCTTCAATCAAAACAGAGCAAATACCCTCGGCGTATAGTGCGTTCATTATCTGCTCGTTTACATCGTTTGTGAAATCGATGTAAATGGGTTTCACATTTTCTTTTTTCACGGGATAATCAGCGCTTTCGGTGAAGACAATGGTTGGCGATTCATCGTCGAAGATGAACGATGACGTCGGTATTTTTCGTTTTCGGTCAATCACAATGCGAGTCGGATTATTTCCAAACCAATGACGCGCAGTCAATCGTGGGTTGTCCATAATCACCGTATTGGTCCCCACCATAATTCCTTGAACGCGAGTGCGAAATTTGTGTACAATGGTGTGTGTAAGCTCATTTGAAATTTTAGCGGGAGCATTTTCGAGCAGAGATGCGCGTTGGTGATCGATGAATCCGTCTTTTGATTGGGCCCATTTCAAGATGATATAAGGTCGATTACATAGTTGATTTGTGAAAAAAACGCGATTTTGCTCTTTTGCTTCTTTTTCCATCATGCCGACCGTTACGTCGATTCCGGCTTGTTTCATTTTCAAAATGCCGTTGCCCGAAACAAGTGGATTTGGATCGGGAGTGGCAATCACCACACGAGGAATTTTTTTTTGAATGATCAGATCGGCGCAAGGCGGCGTTTTCCCATAATGAGAACATGGTTCGAGTGAAACATACATGGTCGATTCGGTCAAAAGAGATTCATCTTTCACCGATAGGATAGCGTTGACTTCGGCATGCGGGGCCCCATAGTGCCGATGATAACCTTCTCCAATAATTCGATCGTTGTGCACGATGACTGCTCCTACCATAGGATTGGGAGATGTGAATCCTTCGCCTTTTTGTGCCAATTGAAGACATCGATTCATATATGTCGCGGGTACATTCATTTTTTCTTATCTTTGTTTGTTCAACTTTTTTGTCATGCAAGATCCGTCAATCTACATATTCAGCCAATTATCGGGAATTTATCCGAAAAGCGAAATCAATTACCTGATACGAATTATTTTGCATGAAGTTTGCGGACTTTCAACCACAGATATTGCATTGCGCAAATTTAACGATTTATCGGATACCCAACTCGCCAACATTATAGAAATTACGTCGCGATTGCGTAATCACGAGCCGATTCAGTATATTTTAGGCAAAGCGGAATTTTATGATATTCTGTTGCATGTAAACCCATCGGTACTCATCCCCAGACCTGAAACTGAAGAGCTGATCGATTGGATTTTGTCCGAAAAAAAATCTTTTCGCCATATTCTTGACATTGGAACAGGCAGCGGATGTATTGCCATTGCTTTGGCCAAAAATATTTCCAAGTCCGAAATCGATGCGTGGGATATATCGCCCGAGGCGTTGGAAATGGCGAATGCAAATGCGAAAAATAACAATGTCCGAATAAATTTCAGTAAAGTTGATGTTTTGCACGACGAAATTGAATATAAAACGTATGATTTAATCGTCAGCAATCCACCTTATGTTGCAGAAAGCGAAAAACAGGCAATGGATTCAAATGTGCTCGATTTTGAGCCTCATTTGGCACTTTTTGTTCCCGATAGCGATCCTTTGCTTTTTTATCGAAAGATTGCCGATATAGCCATAAAGCTACTCATTTCCGGCGGAGAACTTTTTTTCGAAATAAATCGTGCAAAGGGAAGCGATATCGTTTCGCTGTTCACGCAAAAAGGTTTTGCAGATGTGCAATTGCGAAAAGATTTGTCGGGAAACGAGCGAATGATTAAAGCCGTAAAAAGATGATTGCGCCTAAAATACAATTGTCTGAAGAAAAAATATTTGTCAAAATGGCAACCCTATGTGCCAAGCGTGAAAGTTGCGAATCGGAGATCCGGAAGAAACTTGATCGATATGATTTGCAAGAAGATGCGGTGAAGCGTATGATAACAAGATTGGAAAAAGAAAATTACCTCAACGAAAGGCGTTATTGTCGCAGCTTCATTCATGACAAGCATCAGTTCAACAAATGGGGACGCACTAAAATAGAATTTGCTTTGCGGCAAAAACAAATTCCTTCGGAAGTAATAGCTTCAGCTTTTTCCGAATTTCCTGGTTCGTGGTTTGGCGAACCGCTTTTGGAATTGTTGCAGCGAAAATCGAAAACGATGAAAGCAAAAAACGATTTCGAAAAACGTACCAAGTTGATCCGATATGCTTTAGGGAAAGGCTACACTATGGACGAAACGCTGCGTTGTCTGGATCGTTTGTTTGAAAAAAATCAACTTTGAAAGATGAAGTTAGCATCGATATTTGAAGAATTTCTCGGACTTTTTTTCCCTGAGAGCTGTGTCGTTTGCGGTGAACCATTGTTGCAGGCTGAGGAAAATATCTGTTTGTCGTGTTTGCTCAAATTGCCGCGAACCAATAATTTTTTGGAGACGGACAATGCTGCCGAAAAGTTGCTTGCAGGCCGTTTCCCTTTCGAACGCATCGCAACTTTCTGTTATTTCACAAAGGGTGGTATTTTGCAACCCATCATTCACCAGGTCAAATACAACGGAAAGGCTCATCTCGGCGAAACTTTAGGATTGTTGTTCGGACGTGATTTGGTCGGGAGCGATTTTCTGTCTCCCATTCAACTTATTATTCCTGTGCCGCTCCATCCAAAAAAACAAAAACAGCGTGGCTACAATCAGGCCGAAATGATAGCGCGCGGAATTTCGAAAGGCACAAACATCCCGGTTTCGACAAACAATCTGGTGCGAATAGTTCATAATCCTACACAAACTAAAAGGAATAAAATGCAGCGTTGGGAGAATGTGAAAGATATTTTTACTGTAAATCACCCCGAAGAGTTTGAAAATAAGCATATCTTGCTGGTGGATGACATCATTACTACCGGATCGACGATCGAAGCTTGTGCTCATGCGCTTTTGGCATCGCGTGGCATAAAAATAAGTATTGCCACCATTGGCGAGGCCATTTGATGAGAAAAATTCATCACACTACAATTTCGGTTAACTTGCAAAATATTTGACCAAAATAATTACTTTTGTGAATAAATTTTCGTTTAAATAGATAAAGAAATAAATGAACACAATTCATCAGTTGACAGCCGAAAAACTGTTAAAGATAAAGGCCGTAAAGCTTCAGCCTTCCAATCCGTTTACTTGGGCTTCGGGTTGGAAATCGCCCATTTATTGCGACAATCGCAAATTGATGTCATATCCATCGATTCGTAATTTCATCAAAATACAGTTCGCACGCATTATTCTCGAAAAATATCCGCAAGTGGATGCCATAGCGGGTGTTGCTACCGGTGCTATCGCCCCGGGTGCTCTGGTTGCCGATTTGCTGGGACTTCCGTTCGTATATATTCGTTCTACGCCAAAAGATCACGGACTGGAAAATCTTATCGAAGGCGATTTAAAACCCAATCAGAAAGTAGTTGTAGTCGAAGACTTAGTTTCAACCGGTGGAAGCAGTCTAAAGGCGGTTGAAGCTATTCGCCGTGACGGATCGGATGTGTTGGGAATGGTCGCGATTTTTACGTATGGATTTCCAATTGCTCAAAAAAGCATGAAGGAAGCTCGGGTAGAGCTTACGACATTGTGCGATTATGACGCGATTCTCGACGAAGCGCTTCGGACAGACTATATCGATCAGGCTGAATTGAAAATTCTTCAAGACTGGCGAAAGGAACCCGAAAAATGGGGTAACGACAAAAAATCGAAATGATGGCAGAGTTTGTGAGTGATACCAAAACCATACCATACAGCGACAAAACTGTTTTCGCTGCATTATCCGACTTAAGTAAACTGGAACAAATTAAAGGCAAAATACCTGACGATAAAATCAAAGATTTCACGTTCGATAGCGACAGCTGTTCCTTTCGGATTGATCTGGTAGGGCAGGTAAGGTTTGCAGTCGTCGAACGTCAACCTAATAAGTTGGTAAAGTTTAAATCCGAAAACTTGCCTTTCGACGTTTTTTTGTGGTTGCAATTGGTTGCCAAGCAGGAAAATGATACGAAAATGCGTCTGACGGTTAAGGCTGATTTGAATCCGATTATGGAATCTATGGTTTCAAAGCCGTTGAAACAGGCAGTTGATCAAGTAGCAGACTTACTTTCGCGATTGCCTTACGATAAAATCTAAAAAACCGAATTTGCATTCGGTTTTTTAGATTAATGTTTTCTTATTCTGAAAGCCGTCTTTCGGAGTGATTTAATGTGAAGTGATTTTTTGAAGAACTGCGCCTCTCAATAGAGGAAGATGCCCACTCAAATAAAATATTTGAATCAAAAACAAGAGATCTTCAGGCATTTCATCGTAAGGGTCAAAGCTCGACATTATGCTTGAGAAACCTTCTAAATTTTTCTCATAAATAAAGTAGTAGAAACGGAGTAATGCGAGTTCAAAAAACTCCCTATATGAAATTGTTTGACGGAAAGGAAAAAGATTGGAAAACTCGAGCCATGTTTCATCCGGTACAATCATTTTATTTTGAAACTGTTCCATAAGAAATTCAGCCTTCAAAAGAGGGAAATCAGGATATTTATCGGAATATTCTTTAATCTTTTTTAATCGTTTGTCTCCGTTTTCTTCAAGCATAATTTCGTGATAGACTACTAAAGGGATTTTGCCCCATTTCTTGCGCATGTACTTCAATCTTTTTTCTTCGTCGGCATTTGTCAGATAATTCAAATCCTTGTCTGTAAATGGTTGGTCAGGAGTTAATCCGAGTGTTTCACGACTGATTAAATCGGTAACCTGAATTTTTTGCGATTCTTCTTGCCATTTTTTTACCCATTTATTCACTAAATCTTCGTCAATGAGGTCTTCTTCTAAAATATCGATGAGAGGGATCATTTTTGCGCTATCCGGTATAAAATTGTCATCGTTCGACAGTTCATCTTCATCTAAAAAATTAGTTAACTCTATAAAAAGTTTAGCATTTTCTTCAAACGAATTAGATAAATATTTGGAATAATTATCTTCAAAATCCTCATCGCCAAGTTCTTCATCGTCGATATCTTCATCATCAAAATCCTCATCGATTTCATCTAATTCCGGTGCCAGTAGATAATAGTAATTGTTCGGTCCGACTTCTTTATCGAGATGGTTCAAAATTTGCCTTGCCTTAGCATCCGAATCCAATTCTCCCTGCACATAATAAGTTTTGCCCTTTTTACCCCCGCAAGCAATATCGATAAGAGGAATTTTTTCATCGTCTTCTTCGAGCATGTATTGCGTGATTGACACAAAATCTTTATGAGGTATAAATCCTATTTCTTCCGCAAATTCTAAAGCAGCAAATATAATGTTATGTACAAGATTGTATTCAACCACTGACATAGGCATGTTTTCAGTATATTTTTTGATCATTTCGTCATATTCCCATTTCGAAATATTAAATCTGAAAAATGTGTCTTTTACGCCTAAACAAAGTAAATCAACCAAATAAAAACATACCGTGATGTTACCATTAATATGCTCTCGTGAGACAATGATATTGGCTATTCCGTTGTCGTTCCATCCGTCGTTGATCAAGCATTGGAATAACGGCAGGTTTCGAGCACGCTGACGGATATAGTTTTCGGGAGATAAAATTTTGGGAGAAGATGTTTTTTTTTGCCATTGAATTGCCAGTTTGGTTGATTTGTTGCAAAGGTACACGATAAATTTTAATCGACATAAAAATGGATAAAAAAAAATAATTTCAAATGGCGCAATTTTATAGTTTTCAATGAGTTAATCCGGTAGAGCATAGCTCAATTAATCAATTAATCAATTAATCAGTCACGTTCCTTTTTTTTCGCTGCTTTTTTTAATTTTGCGTAGTATTTTTGCTCGCAACCCGATACTCAATCATATAACCCAAAAGTCGAACAAACTATTGATTTGTTTGGAAATATAAAAATTCTTATCTTTAAGCGATTGAAATTTCAAAAAAATTCATGAGTCATTTTGGCTGTGTTGTCTAGTGTACGAAATACGAAACAAAAAATGGTTCCTCACGGAAAATACGAAATTGACTTTTTCCTGCAATGATCCAAAAAAAGAAAAACATGAAAAAATTAACCGTTCTAATTATCGTATTTACTATCGGATTTTTTTCTTCCCTTTCAGGGCAAAATAAATTCGAAATAAAAAGAAAAGAGATGGTGAACAAACAAATTCAGGCACGCGGAATTGCCGACAAAAACACCTTAAAGGCTCTGGAAGTCGTTCCCAGACATTTATTTGTTCCCGAAGAATATCTGGATCAGGCTTACGACGACGGCCCTCTACCTATCGGTTACGGACAAACCATTTCCCAGCCGTATATTGTGGCCTACATGACGGAATTACTAAATGTAGGACCCGATGATGTGGTATTGGAAATAGGAACAGGTTCAGGTTATCAGGCTGCCATTTTATCGCGGATCGTAAAAAAAGTATATACTGTTGAAATTGTTGAAGAGCTTGGCCTTGCCGCAAAAGAGCGGTTAAAAGCGCTGAATTACGATAACGTGGAAGTAAAAATAGGCGATGGTTACTATGGATGGGAAGAACATGCGCCCTACAGCGGCATCATTGTTACCTCAGCGTCGGAATATATTCCACCGCCATTGATTAAGCAATTGAAAGATAAAGGGCGTATGATTATTCCGGTGGGCTCTCCTTTCAGCGTTCAAAACCTTATGTTGGTTGAGAAATCAGGAGACAAAATCAGGACTAAAAGTCTGATTCCTGTAAGATTTGTACCTTTAACCCGACAAAGTGCACCCTAACCGCAGCAACCGATTAAGGAAAAATCGTTGAAAACAGGCAAATAAAAAATGGAATCGAACAGCCAACTATCCCTGATTCGCATCAATGTCGCAATCGGATTGATTTCAGCGGCCATCGTTGCTTTTCAATTGATATTGATGCAGATTTTGTCGTACGTTCAATGGTATCACTTTGCCTACATGATCATATCGATAGCCATGCTCGGGTTTGGTGCTGCTGGAACGTTGCTGACAATTTTCCGAAAAAAACTGGAACAAAATTATGAGGCGATTTTCCCTTTTTTATTAATTATTACTGCGATTCTTATCCCAGCTGTGGTTGGGATGGCTAATTCTAATGCTATTCGTTTCGATTCCTTACTCATCTTTCAGGATTCTCGCCACATTGGCCGATTAATCCTTACCTATTTTATCTTTTTTCTGCCTTTTCTGACAGGCGCATTGGCCATTGGACTAAGTTTTTCGAAGTTTGCCGACCGGATTGGGAAAATCTATTTTTCCAATCTCATTGGATCGGGTATCGGGGGAATCATTGCCTTAGTTTTCATGCAATGGGTAATTCCCGAACAACAACCTTTTTTCGTAGCTTTGCCGGCCTTTTTAGCCGGAATGGTCGCAATTCCAAAAAATGCAAAGCCATTTCTTCGGATTACTCTGCCTTTTTCGGCAATCATATTGTTGATTCTATTCTTTTATCCGCCCAAACTTATCCCGTCCGAATATAAAGATATCAGCAAAACCATGCTGTTGCCCGAGTCCACGGTCGATTACAAGAAGTCCTCTCCTCACGGACTTGTAGAGATCGTTTCATCGCCGGTACTGCGTTTTGCCCCCGGGGTAAGTCTTACTTATCAGGAGCCTTTCCCTGTACGAAAAACCGTTTTTAATAACGGAAACTGGGCTGGGAGTCTTCTACCGCACCCCTTAATGCAAAACCAAACCAGTATCCTTGACTATACCTCGCAAGCCTTGCCTTATCATATCGGAAAAATTAAAAACGCTTTGATCCTTGATGCCGGAACAGGGGAAAATGTGTTGCTGGCATCATCGCATCAGGTGACCCATATTACCGCTAACGAAGCCAATGCAGAAATCTTTCGATTGCTCCAAAACTCTTTCGAAGACTTTTCGCAAGTTCAGCTCCATCAAACCATGTCGCGAACTTTACTTATTTCCGACACGATGAGGTACGATTTGATAGAACTTCCGGTTATCGGTTCGTTTTTCGGCAATTCGGGTCTGAATGCTGTTGAGCCCCGATACGAATTAACCATAGAATCTTTACAAGAAATGTGGCACAAGCTTTCGGAAAAAGGAATGATCTCATTGAGCTGCTGGATGGATTATCCGGTGAGAAACGCTTATCGGCTTTTATCCACGATTAGTCTTCTTCTCGAAAAAAATGAAATCGAGAATCACCGGCAACATGTTGTTGGTATTCGAAGTTGGGGTGCGGTTACTTTTCTGGTAAAAAAATCGCCATTTAGCACGGAAGAGATAATTAACGTTCATCGGTTTTGCGAAAACAGGATGTTTGATCCGCTGATCTTGCCCGAAACTCAAGCGATCGATCGTGATAAATTTAACATGCTTCAGGATACGACTTTTTTTACCAACGTTGACCAACTGCTATCTCCCAATAAAAATACATTTATCCGACAATATCCTTATCGGATATACCCGACCACCGACGATCGGCCGTTTTTCTTTCAGTTTATCCGTTTTAAGCAAATTCCGGCGCTGATTTCTTCCATTCAAGAAAAAAATTTCCCTTTTTTGGATATCGGCTATGTCCTGGTAATTCTTACCTTTATTCAAATTATCATTCTCGCCGCTATTTTTATTCTTTTCCCCCTATCTTTCAGAAAATGGAAAGGTAAAAACAAGAAATGGGTTTTCGTGTATTTCAGCATATTGGGCTTGGCATACATGTTTCTGGAAATGGTTTTTATTCAACAATTTACATTCTATTTTGGCGAGCCTGCCTATGCAACGGCTGCAACGCTCACTATATTGCTATTTACTTCAGGATTAGGTAGTTATTATTCATCTGGTCTGCGAAATACCCCAAAAATACGTATGGCATTACCCATCATAGTTGCTGCAATACTCATTTTATATACGTTTGTCTTATCTCCTATTTTGTCGGCTACCATTGGAGCTGCTTTACCTCTTAAAATACTGATTGCAACGATTTTATTAGGCATCTTGGGTTTCTTCTTAGGAATGCCTTTCCCTATCGGTATTGACTATTTGTCAGAAAAAAGGGACGATGATATTCCTTGGGCGTGGGCTTTTAACGGTTACTTTTCGGTAATCAGTACCGTTTTAGCAACCATTATTTCAGTTGAAGCGGGTTACCTATGGTTAGTATGGATTGCAGCTTTCCTCTATGCTTCGGCAGGCATCTCCAATTTATGGCTCAAGGAATGATTTGATTTTGAAATTTTTAGGCTGTTGCCTCGCGGAAAGCAAGATCATCATTCAGTCGTTAAAAAATTTCCACATTTGATAAGACCGGACAGGCCTTCGAATCGCGAATGGTTACTTTTATTTTCTGTGTCTCGATCGGATCGATTTTCAAGATTTTTTTGTAACCGATGGTTGTTCCCTGTGCGATTTGTTGCCATTGATTATTTTTCCAAGCTTCCACGGCGAACGATTTGACGCGTTGCCCGAGTTTGATATATTCCTGCAAAACGATGTATGTAACTTGTTTCGGATCTTTCAAGTCGATTACGAAACTTGCCGTTTTCGTGTTGTCGTCGGTTGCCCAATAGGTGTTTTTGTCTCCGTCAATAAGATTTTTGGCGGCATAAGTTTTGGATTTTCCACGAACATTATCGGCTTCGATGGCAGCATTTTTCGCTAAGTTATCGGCAAATACCGAATCTCGAAGATGTTTGAATCCGACCAACGATTTTACGTCATTTTCATGAATCAATCCACGTCGATCGGGTGGTACATTCAGCAACAACACCGAACCTCTTCCCACCGAGGTCAGATAGATTTCGAAAAGACGTTCGGGAGATTTCACCAACGAATCTTCCTTTTGATGATAAAACCATCCCGGCCGGATTGAAACGTCGACTTCCGCAGGAATCCATCGTGTCCCGTTTTCAGATCCGGTGCTCAAGAGATTGCCAATATCGGCCTTGCCGGGGTAGAGTGTATCGGGAGTAATCGTATTCCAGTTGGTTTCACCCGCAAGACCCTGTTCGTTGCCAACCCATCGAATGTCAGGCCCGGCATCACTGAAAAAAAGCACTTGTGGTTGTATTTGTCGAACCATTTCGAGTGTTGTAGGCCAATCGTAATAAGTCTTGCGATCAATCTGCCTAACTTCTCTTTTACCCCCATAATAACCGTCGCCTCCGTTGGCACCGTCGAACCACATTTCGAAAATTGGACCATAGCCGGTGAACAATTCTTTGAGCTGATTGCGGTAGTAAGTGATATATTCGGGCTTACCATAATCTTTGTGATTGCGATCCCATGGCGAAAGGTAAACACCAAATTTTAGTCCGTATTTTTTAGTCGATTCGCTCACTTCTTTCACGATATCTCCTTTCCCGTTTTTGTATGGGCTGTTTTTGATCGAATGTTCCGTGTAAGCCGAAGGCCACAGACAAAATCCATCGTGATGTTTACAGGTAAGTATTACGCCTTTCATCCCTGCATTTTTGAGCGTCGAAATCCATTGATCGGTATTCAAGTCAGTGGGATTGAAAATACTCTCTTTTTCGTCGCCATAGCCCCATTCCAGGTCGGTAAAGGTATTTGTCGTGAAATGGATGAAAGCGTTCATCTCCATTTCGTGCCACGCCAGTTGTTCGTCCGTTGGAACCGGTAAAACGGGCGACGGAGGAGCGACTGATTTAGTGGAGTTGCAAGAAGTGTACAAAAATATAATCGGAATCAACAAATTTAATTTGAATTCGGGGAGTTTCATTTTGAGAACGTTGAATTTATAAAGTGATACTTCTTTTGAAAGCCCTATTTCCATACCATGCCACGACCACAAAGCAAATCAATGGGAGTATGAACGAGGCATTGACAGCAGGGAAAGATGTCCCGATCGTTCCCATATCAATGATTCGTGCTTGAAGCGGTGGCAAAACCGAACCTCCTAAAATAGCCATGATCAGGCCTGCTGCACCAAATTTGGCATCTTCGCCCATTCCTCTGAGTGCGATTCCGTAGATGGTTGGGAACATCAGCGACATGCAGGCCGATACTCCTACCAGGCAATATAGCCCTTTGATGTCCCGGAAAAATATGACGCCGAGAGTTAAAATTCCCGCCGCAACGGCAAATGCACGAATCATTTTTCCCGGGCTGAAGAATTTCATCAGATAAGTAGCAATGAAACGACTGGTGCAAAAAATGATCATTGCCGCGATATTGTATTTTTGCGACAGCACTTCTGCGGCTTGCTCTTCCATACCCTGTGTCATGAATACACGCGTACCATATTGGATGATAAATGTCCAGCACATAATTTGAGCTCCCACGTAAAAAAATTGTGCGATGACGCCTTCGCGATAATTTGGAACAGAAAAAATTCGTTTGAGTGCTGCACCTAATTTTAAATTTTTGTCTTTATCGGCATTTTTTGGCATACGTACGAGCAAGATGATAAGAAACATCATCAAAACTATTAATCCTATCACCAGATAAGGCTCAATGAGTATCGACAAATCCGATTGTTTGATTGCCTCGAACTCGATGTTCGAAAGGTTGGCTCGTTCCGCGGTACTCAGCGGGTTGAGCCTTGCCTGAATGAAATTCATGGCCACAAACATTCCCACGAGTGAGCCGACCGGGTTGAAGGATTGCGCCAAATTGAGCCTGCGCGTAGCATTTTCTTCCGGACCCATCGTGAGAATGTAGGGATTGGCACTGGTTTCCAAAAACGACAATCCGCACGTGAGGATGAAATAGGCAAGTAGAAATGGATAGTAGCTGCCTGTCATCTTTGCCGGAAAAAATAGAAATGCGCCAATTGCATAGAGTGTCAAACCCATCAAAATTCCCGATTTGTAAGAAAATTTTTTTATGAATAATGCAGCGGGGAAGGCCATTGCAAAATATCCTCCATAGAAAGCGACCTGTACCAGCGCACCTTGTGTCACATTCATTCTGAAAATCTTCGAAAAGGATTTTACCATCGGGTTGGTAATGTCGTTGGCGAATCCCCAAAGCGCGAAACAGGAAGTGATAAGAATAAACGGCACAATATAATTTACCCCATTATGTTTGAGAAGAGGCTGTTTGTTTGTTTCCATCTCATTAGTCTATTTAACGACTCCTTTTTTGAGGATAATGTTTGCATACAATGCTTCTTCGCCTGAGGCCAATACTGCGAATGCGGTTTTTGCTCTTTCATAAAAAGCAAATCGTTCGAGATATCCGATAGCGAATTTTTCTCCGGATTTTTCAAGAATTTTCGTGTATTGTTTCCAAATTTCCGGATTGTAATTGTCTCCCGGAACCACTTCCATCAAATAAATCTGATGTTCTGCGTACGTATCGAGCGGGAACAGTTGCAGGATGGCTTGCAAAAGTTCGGTACCCGATAATCCGTCGGCCCGAATCACGTTTTTTGAAATCGATTCGCAAGGAAAATTTCCGTCGGCAATCACGATTTCGTCGCCATGTCCCATTTCCATAAGTGTTTTTACTAACTGCGGCGAAAGTATTTTGGGTATATTTTTAAGCATAAGATTAAATTGTTTTTTCGTTTATCGCTATTTGTAAATTGGTCCAAAATTTGCGCAAGCGCGATAGTCGGCTCCTTCTTTTTCCATACCGAAAGCGTTCCATGCAGCCGGACGGAAAATTTTATCCTCGTCGACGTTATGCATGCAAACCGGAATGCGCAGCATCGAAGCAAGCGTAATCAAATCCTGTCCGATATGTCCGTAGCTGATAGCTCCATGATTGGCGCCCCAATTGTTCATCACAGAATATACATCTTTGAAAGCGCCTTTGCCGGTCAGTCGGGGTGCAAACCAGGTTGTAGGCCAGGTTTTGTCGGTACGTTTGTTGATGATTTCGAAAATTTCCGGATCAACGTCCACTGTCCAGCCTTCGGCTAATTGCAAAACCGGCCCTTGTCCGTCCACGATATTTACACGCGACATGGTAACGGGCATTCCGCCTCGAGACAAAAAAGTTGAGGAAAAACCGCCTCCTCTGAAATAATCTCGATCAGCGGGAGACCATCGAGTCGCTGCCAGACATGCCTCCACTTCTTCCTGCATGATGTTCCACGGCTCTTTCATCGCTGGTAGGCCGTCCTGATTTTGACGTCCTGTTCCGTCAAGGGTTGTGGCGCCGGAGTTGATGAGGTGGATAATGCCGTTTGCGGCCAACCCGGTCAACTCCTTTCCGGTAACGCGTTTCACGGATTGTGGGCTCCAATAAGTTCTGACATCCGAAAAGATTTGAGCTTTGTTGGTGAGCAGATGATTGAAAAGCATGGCAACGCCATTCAGCGAATCGTTTTCGGTAGCCAACAGAATAGCTTCTCTGATGCCGTTCCAGTCGAAGGAACTGTTCAGAATAGTTTCCATAAAATCGCCGTTCGGCAAAAAATCGGTCCACTGTCTTTGTCCCTGAAATCCGCCCAAAATGGCATTATGCCCGATGGCTTCTTCCTTGAATCCCATTTCTTTGAGTTTTGGATTGCCTTTGAGCAAATCTTTCACGATAATGGTCATTTTCACCACAAATTCCCAATCTTTATCTTTTTCTTCGCGACTTTTTTGTTTTTCGGGACGATTATAGTCTGTTCCTTCGTTCGGTTTGCAATATTTTTCGACCCAAGTCATCGCTTTTTCGAATTCGGCCGGGTCGTAAATGCCCTCTTTCATGCGGCGAAGGATTTCGGTGGAATCCACCGATTCGTTTCGCATGCCGAGATATTTTTGAAAGAAATCGGGGTTAACAATCGATCCGGCAATACCCATGGCCACACTTCCAATCGACAGATACGATTTTCCGCGCATGGTAGCGGTAGCTTGTGCAGCGCGGGCAAAACGAAGGATCTTTTCCGCAACGTCGTCGGGAATTGAATTGTCGTCGATATCCTGAATTTCGCTTCCATAAATTCCGAAAGCAGGCAATCCTTTTTGAGCATGCGCTGCAAGCACTGCTGCCAGATATACCGCTCCGGGACGTTCCGTGCCGTTGAATCCCCAAACGGCTTTCGGATAGTGTGGATTCATATCCATAGTTTCCGAACCGTAACACCAGCAGGAAGTTACGGTGATGGTTGATCCCACGCCTTCGCGTTCGAATTTTTCGGCGCAAGCGGCGCTTTCGCCAACGCGACCGATGGTGCCATCGGCAATGACGCATTCCACAGGGCTTCCATCGCTGTTTTTCAGATTACTGTTGATGAGATTGGCCACGGCTCCGGCCAGATTCATCGTTTTTTCTTCGAGACTTTCTCTCACTCCGCCCTGTCGTCCGTCGATTGTCGGGCGAATGCCAATTTTTGGATAAGTTTTCATGATGCGTAAAATGAATGATTCGTTATTTTTTTAATTTTGTGTGTTTTAATAAATCTTGATGGTATCGGTTCAAATGGAATTTTGTCGATAAACCCGCGTTGGCAAATATTGCTGAATTTTTTCCCCCGTCAACACAAAATCAGCTGCCAGACTGCCCATCAGGTTGAAATCGATGCTGAATGACGGAATGCCGTCTCCGATAATTTCATAAAAAGGATTTTCGTTGTATGCAATCAATCCGAAATCTGTTCCCATCACAAGATTTTGTTCTTTCCCGCGCTTGATAATTTCTACTACATCCATTTGTTTGATGATAATGTAACAGCATTTTTCGCTTATAGACTCGGGTACTTCGTCCAGGATTTCCGACAGGAATCCGTAATCGTAGCAGAATCGGGAAAAATATTCTTTGCTGCTTTGCGGATGTTTGTGTTGTTTATTGAGAATAAAAATCAGTTTTCGATATTTTGACAATTGGTCTTTCACACTTGCCAAAGCGTTGTAAAATCCTTCGTCGAAATCCTGGCAGATATAGGAATATTCCGATTTTTCGAATTTTCCGAAATCGAGCAGCAGCAGGCGGTCGGGATCGATTTGTTTGAGTAATGGCGAAAGGACATCGTTTTCGTAGTTCATTACCAAATATTTGTTGTATCGACCATAAGCATCTTTTATGATGGAATTAAACAGCGTTTTATTATATTGGTGAAACCACAAATCGACTTTATAGGATAGAGGCATTTTCTTGATCAAGGTATTATAAAGCGATTCCTTGAAAGGCGTGTATTCATCGAGAAGCAGCAGGATGTTGGATGTGTTTTTTGTAACGAAATAGCTTTTGCCGTGAATGGAATCGATGAGGCCTTTCTTTTTGAGAATTTTGAATGCCTTGAAAACCGTATCTCGCGAAACATGAAATTTTTGACTCAGGAAATTAATCGATGGAAGTTCGTCTCCCACTTTTAGCTCATTGGCCGATATCGAATCTTGCAAATAATCCGAAAGTTGTTGTACCTTTGTGTTTTTGCCATTAAAATTTAATTCCATGGAATCGAATGTTTTACTGTTCTGAACTGTGCTGACAAAAATAGAAAATAGAAACGAATAATTATAAAATAATTATATGTTTTTCAACATGTTTTGAAGTTAAATTAATAACATACGGGTTGTCAGAAAAACAAAATAATAACCGGCAGCACTCTTCACAGAGTTTTGCCGGTTTTTTTGGAAAATCAAAAAGTCATATAAGAAATAGAACTAATCAACATTGTTCCGGTTAATAAAATTCGAACGAAGACACAACCAATGTATTTTTTGATTTTGTTGCATTTTCTGTCGAGTTTTCCCCGTATTTGTAAACGATGTCATAAGTGACGTCATCGCCCGTATTCCAATCCAATACTTTGATGGCGAATGTAACTGAATCGGTCGAGTTGTTTTGATAGGGTTTCAAATCGAAACACACAAGTCCGTCATATAGGCGGTTACTGGTGCTACCGTATGCATTGTGCCTAAATTCGAGATGAATTTTTCCATCCTGCGGATCAGGAATAAGTGAATTTTCGACTAGGTTGATGGCATGAGGACGAATTCCACCGTAATTAAACGAGAAATCTACATTCAAATAGTGATTTCCGATCCACATATCGTTTATCTTCACCGGATCATTTCCGATGCTGTCGGCATTTGTAGCAGTAAGTACAATGGTTTTTTTTGTCAGAATGTCCCAAATATAGTTGATCCTGATATAATGATCGAATCCATCTTTTTGATCTGAAAGGATGGAATAGTTTAAGAGAATGCGTTGACCTTTCTCGGGTAAATATTGGATATCTGATGCAGCAGGCCACAATGTACTCCCATCGTCGAGAATAAACCAATAAGCACTCGAATTGTTATCTGTTTCAACGGTAGCTATATCTACCCAAAAATCGCCCAGCGAATAGTCATCACTGTCATCGCATGATTGCAAACCGATTGCAACGAACATGGCCAATGTAATCATTCCTAAAATAAATTTCCTTTTCATGTCTTATCCTTTTTTTGGAATTTCATACAAATAAAAGATGATAAACTCCCAAAAACGTTGCATCAAAAGGACAATTATTTTTCGGATTAATCTTTGTTTATCCTTTGGGGTAAAGTTTTTGAATCAGATCGGATCGATTCATTTTTTTAAGTTCGCGAATGATAGCTTTTTTGTATTGTGGATCGTGCCAAAAAAAGAATTGTCGTTGCGCATTTTTTTCTTCTTTAGTTTTGGCCGTATAAATGGGTTCGAGCGTGTAGGGATGCACGCCGGTATAGTAAATTTCGGTAGCCAGCGTCATGGGTGAGGGCGTGAAATCTTGCACTTGCTCGAGCTTGAAGTTCAGATTTTTGGTAATGACGGCAAGTTCGGCCATATCCTCTTCGGTGCAACCGGGATGCGACGAGATGAAATAGGGAATTAATTGCTGGTTGAGATGATATTTTTTGTTGGTATCGTCAAAAATTTTGTTCAGTCGGAAAAACTGCTCGAACGAAGGTTTACGCATGATGTTGAGTGTCTTGTCCGAAGTATGCTCCGGAGCAACTTTCAACCTTCCCGAAACATGGTTTCGGATGAGTTCGACTGTATATTTTTCGGCGGCTGCATTTGCTTTCTCATCTTTGCCGCGATGGAGCAATAAATCATAGCGAATGCCGCTTCCGATGAAGGATTTTTTAATTTCGGGCATTTCGTCCACTGCATGGTAAATATCGAGCAAATCGGAATGATCGGTGTTGAGGTTTGGGCAGATTCGGGGAAAAATGCACGAGGGCTTTTTACATTTTTCGCACACCGACAAGTCTTTGCCTGCCATTCGATACATATTTGCCGACGGGCCGCCCAAATCGCTTAGGTATCCTTTGAAATCGGGCATTGAAGAAATTTTTTTCACTTCCTCGAGAATCGATTTTTTCGATCGCGAAGCGATGAATTTTCCCTGATGCGCCGAAATCGTACAAAAAGCACAACCACCAAAGCATCCCCGATGCGTATTTACCGAAAATTTAATCATTTCGTAGGCCGGAATGTGCTTGTCTTTGTATTTGGGATGGGGTAGGCGAGTGTAGGGCAAATCAAACGAAGCGTCGATCTCTTTTTCGCTCATAGGCGGGAATGGCGGATTCACCACAATTGTTGCATCATTCACATCCTGCAAGATGCGGGCTGCATGAATGCGGTTGGATTGTTCTTCGACGATGCGAAAGTTTTTTGCCTGTTTGATTTTATCTTTCAAGCATTCTTCATGTGAATAAAGACGTATTTCTTCCTCGAATGGGTTTAGTGGAATGGCATTTTTAGGCCTTGCGATCGCCGTTTGGGGAATATCGGTAATTTCACCGATTTTTTTCCCGGTTTTCAACTCGCTTACAATTTGTCGGAGCGGTAACTCGCCCATGCCATACACCAAAATATCGGCGCCCGTATCCATCAAAATACTTTTGTGCAGTTTGTCGTCCCAATAGTCGTAATGGGTGATGCGACGAAGTGAACCTTCGATTCCCCCCAAAACGATAGGTACTTCGGGAAACAGTTTTTTCAAAATATTGCAATAGACAATGGTTGCCCTGTCAGGGCGCATTCCTGTTTTGCCATCGGCAGTGTAAGCGTCGTTCGATCGCAATCGCTTGTTGGCTGTGTAATGGTTGATCATCGAATCCATCACGCCGGCCGAAACTCCGAAAAACAAGCGTGGTACGCCCAATTTGCGAAAGTCCCGCAAATCGTCGCGCCAATTTGGTTGAGGGACAATTGCCACACGCAAGCCTTCACGTTCGAGCAGTCGTCCGATGACTGCCGCACCAAACGAAGGATGGTCGATGTAGGCATCGCCCGAGAAAATGATGGCGTCCAGATAGTCCCACCCACGAAGTTCCATTTCTTTTTTTGTCGTAGGCAACCAGTCGGTGAGTCGATATGTTGTTTTATTTGAAATCAATTTTCTGTTGAATGTGAATTATTTTTCCGGGCAGAAAGCAAACGTGCTCTTTCGAGAGCCAGATGTATATCGGAACATATATTATCATCTCCGATAATGGATGGAATATTCGATTTGTAAAGACTTGAACGAACCTGATCGTTTACACCCGAAAGAATAACCTGAATTTTTTCTTTTCGTGAATTTTTGCAAAGGTCTTCAAGATTCTTCAATCCGGTTGAATCGATAAACGGTACCTTTCGCATTCTGATTATTCGTATTTGTGGTCTTTCGCCAAGTTCCCTCATCAATTCATCGAACCGGTTTGCTACGCCAAAGAAAAAAGGGCCTTCAATTTCATATATATCCACGTTCTTAGGTAGATATAGGATGTCTTTTTCTGAATGAATTATTTTTGACTCGGTTTCTTTCGAAAGATCAAGCTTATCGGAAATAACAGAAATGCGGGTACTCTCGGAAACTCGCTTGAGAAAAAGAAAAACCGCCAGCAATAAACCTATCTCAATAGCGATCGTCAGGTCGAAAACCACTGTAAGGGTGAAAGTCGTGATTAGTACGGCCAGATTGGATTTTGATTGTTTTGCTTGAGCAACAAAAATTCTCCACTCGCTCATATTGTACGAAACTATTACTAAGATTCCCGCAAGACAAGCCATCGGAATATGTTTTGTGAGATCTCCCAAAAACAAAACAACAAATAAAAGCACAATAGCATGAATGATTCCTGCTACGGGCGTTTTTCCTCCGTTGTTGATGTTGGTCATTGTTCGAGCAATGGCTCCCGTGGCCGGAATTCCTCCAAAAAAAGGCGTAACAATATTGGCTGCTCCCTGGGCTACTAATTCCATATTCGAATTATGTTTTTGACCTGTGGCACCATCAGCTACCGTAGCCGAGAGGAGAGATTCGATAGCACCCAGCATAGCGATTGTGAATGCTGACGGAAAAAGTGTTCTTACGCTCGTCAAATCCAGCCCTATAGGTTTAAATTCGGGCAATCGACTATCGATAGTGAATCTGTCCCCAATGGTTTCAATTCCTTGTATTCCAAAATATTTTTTTAACAGAAATGCTCCTACTGTCATAACAACCAACGCAACGAGCGATCCGGGAATTTTCTTCGATATTTTAGTAGTTCCCTGTATAATAATGATGCTGACTATACCAATCAAGGCTGCCCACAAGTTGATTTGATTAAAATGTTGAAAATAAGAAGTCCACTTTTGAAAAAAATCCGATGGAATTTTTTCTATTCCCAATCCAAACAAGTCGTTGATTTGAGTGGAAAAAATGGTGAGAGCGATGCCCGAAGTAAAACCTACGACTATCGGGTAAGGTATGTACTGGATAACAGATCCGAGTTTGAGAAATCCCATCAAAAGAAGCATGATTCCCGCCAAAACAGTTGCGATGGCCAGTCCTTCTGCTCCATAATTTTCGACGATTCCGTAAACTATAACGATGAAAGCGCCTGTCGGCCCGCCGATCTGAACATTGCTTCCACCAAGGAATGATACGATAAATCCTGCGATGACTGCGGTATAAATTCCTTTCTCGGGAGAAACCCCCGATGCGATACCGAAAGCTATCGCCAAAGGAAGTGCCACTATACCGACGATTACGCCGGCAAGCAGATCTGCAGTAAATTTTTCTCGATTGTAATCCTGCAGAGCAACAAACAATGCAGGTTGATATGCTTTCAATATATCTAATTTCATTCGGGCAATATTCTTTGAAAAAAATTGGATACAAAAATACATGATAATTTTCAATTGAGGCAAAGACTGATGAAATTCGCCTTCATCAATCAACGAGAGAAAAATTCAAGCAGAAAGTTGCAAGTTTTCGAGCAAAGGTTCGAAGATTGTCAGCGCAGAGCAACGAGAAAATGCCGGTAACCATTATCTCGGAAGAATAGAACCCGATAGCGTTTGAATTCAAAGCAGAGATAACAAAAGGTTGGTCAAAATTGTGGCCTATAAAAAAAGAGCGATTGATTAAATCGCTCCCTGTTCCACCAGAACGCATGCGCGTTCCGTAAGTCGATCTTCTCCGAAGGGATCGTATCTTGCTTTCAGACTATTGCCGAATATATTGGCAAATAAGTTATACGACCATGCTTTGAAACTTCCCATGAAAGCATCGATAATGCCGTATGACGATGTATTTGTTTCGCGGTCAACTAATTTGATTAATAATTGCCCTTGCGAACGTGTTAGTTTACTCATCTTTGGTTTGTAAGCATCGTATAGGTATTTCTCCATCGCTTCCAGATGTTTTTGACGAGCCTTGTCGTTGGGAAGTGTTTCCATGTATTCGTACGTTTCGATAATGATGTTTGATATTTCCTTAGCATAAGGCAATGTCTTTTTTACATCGCGAATGAGTTTGTTGTATTGAACTACTTCTTTCTGAGAGCGGAATCGAACCGGCGAATATTTGATGAAATCGAAAAGTTGCATACATGCCACTGTGTCTCCATCTATCAATACGGCCGGATAGACATTCGGCATGAGATAAACTTTGGAGCGAGTTTTTGTATCCCCCTCAGTATTTGATGCATAATAATACTGTGCCATCGACTTTAGAGGCAAAAGCATCACCAAGAGCAATATCAATATGTAACCTTTACTTTTCATAAGCGATACAAAGATATAGTCAAAGATCCGTACGATGAACAGGTTGCAAGTTAAGTGTAGTTAATTAAACTCCGAGTTTAGAGCTTGTTAAGTAAATTATTTGCAAAAGCATGTCGTAATTGCAACTCGTTATATAACGTAAATCTTTATTTTTGATTCTTACATCGAAATATTTTCGCTTTTCCATCCTGATCATAGCTAAAAGTTCAAGATTAATTCTATCTTTGAATTCGTAAACAGTTATTGCAATGGAAATTCATCATTTGGGAGAAATCGTCTTCAAACAAGCATCGAAATATAAAAACCGTACCGAAATTAAATATCAGTCTGAGGAAGGCAAATGGCGAAACATGTCGTGGTCGGAGCTTGCCGACAAAGTTTTGAAAGCTGCACGAGCTATGGCAGAATTAGGTATTCTTCCGGGCGACAACATCGGCATTTATTCGCAGAATATGGAAAAATATCTAATCGCCGATTTTGCCGCATTTGCCAATCGGGCCGTGATGGTGCCGATTTACGCCACTGCTTCGCCATCGCAAGTGGATTATATAACCAATGATGCCGGGATAAAACTTCTTTTCGTGGGTGAACAATTTCAATACAACAATGCTTACAAAGTGCAACGCGACGCCGGGATGATAGAGCGTCTTATTGTTTTCGATCGCGAGGTGGTTTTGCATCCGGAAGATAAAACGTCTGTTTATTTCGACGTTTTCGTGGCGGCAGGCGAAACTTCGGAATCTGAAGCAATGGTGAATGTTCGCCTCAAGCAGCTAAAAAACGCCGATTTGGCCACTATCATTTACACATCAGGCACTACCGGTGAACCTAAAGGTGTAATGCTGACACACGAAAATTACTTACAAGCTTTCAACATTCACGAAATGCGACTCACGGAATATTCCGACAGGGATGTTTCGATGTGTTTTTTGCCCCTCACCCATATTTTCGAAAAAGCATGGACGTATCTGTGCATAGAAAAGGGAATTGCAATCGCAATCAACAAAGATCCTTCAAAGATTCAGGAAAATCTTTGTCAGGTTCGTCCTACACTGATGTGCAGCGTCCCTCGCTTTTGGGAAAAAGTGTACGAAGGCGTGCAAGATCAGATTGAATCTTATCCGGGAATTATGAAATGGTTGCTCAAGGATGCCGTAAAAACCGGACGAAAGCATAACCTCGAATATCGGAACAAAGGGAAAAAAGCTCCGATAGGAAATTCGCTGAAATTTTTCCTGTATAAAAATACTGTTTTCTTCATTATCAAACGAATTGTTGGAATCGATCGCGGGAATTTTTTTCCCGTTGCCGGAGCTCCTTTGTCCGATATGATCAACGAATTTATGCAATCCATCGATGTACATTTGATTTATGGATACGGGCTATCGGAAACTACGGCGACAGTGAGTTGCTTCCCGCATATAGGGTTCACGATCGGTACCGTCGGGAAAGTAATGCCGGAAGTGGACGTGAAAATAGGGGAAAACAACGAAATCCTGGTAAAAGGCAAAACCGTGATGAAAGGTTATTACAACAAACCGGATGAAACCAAGGCCGTTTTCACCGACGACGGTTATTTCAAAACAGGCGATGCCGGTTATCTGACCGAGAACAATGAGATTGTCCTTACCGATCGAATCAAGGATTTGTACAAAACATCCAATGGTAAATACATTGCTCCGCAAATGATCGAAACACGGATAGGCGAGGACAAATATATCGATCAGATAGCCGTCATCGGCAATGAGCGGAAGTTTGTGAGCGCTCTCATCGTTCCCAACTTTGAAGCGCTTCGCGAATATGCCGACAAACAGGGCATTCCTTATACTTCCGACGAAGATCTGGTTGCCAATCCCGACATCGAATCGTTTATCTATGAACGGGTGGAAATGAAACAAGCCGACTTTACGTCGTATGAAAAAATAAAACGCTTTACACTTTTAGCACAACCTTTCACGATAGAATCAGGCGAATTGACCAATACCCTCAAACTGCGACGAAAAGTCATCCTCGAAAACCGAGCCGATATTATCGAAAAAATGTATCAAAACTGAGATTTGCAACATACTTTCAAACTGAATTTTCATCCCTCGTAAAAGCCTGATTTTTACTTCTCGAACTTAAGAAGTTTTACTACCTTTGCAGCTGTTTAAAAAAAAACTGTATAGCAATGGAATACAATTTCGGAGAAATAGAAAAACGATGGCAACAATATTGGATCGAACATCAGACCTATAAAGTAACGGAAGACCCTTCAAAACCAAAATATTATGTGCTCGACATGTTTCCCTACCCTTCCGGAGCGGGTTTGCATGTGGGACATCCACTCGGATATATAGCCTCGGATATTTTTTCACGCTACAAACGCTT
Source organism: Seramator thermalis (assembly GCF_004138125.1). Taxonomy (GTDB): domain Bacteria; phylum Bacteroidota; class Bacteroidia; order Bacteroidales; family Dysgonomonadaceae; genus Seramator; species Seramator thermalis. The sequence goes on along the minus strand of NZ_RXHS01000019.1, from coordinate 12,331 downwards.
ACAGGGATTCAACGTGCTTCATCCCATGGGATACGATGCCTTTGGACTTCCTGCCGAACAGTATGCCATCCAGACCGGCCAACATCCGGCCATTACTACACAAAAAAATATTGCCCGCTATCGCGAACAGTTGGACAAAATCGGATTTTCTTTCGATTGGAGTCGCGAGATACAAACCTGCGATCCCAAATACTACAAATGGACACAGTGGGCATTCATCCGAATGTTTCATTCGTATTATGATAATCAACTTAAAAAAGCCCGCCCGATAAGCGAATTGGTGGAACAGTTTTCGCGACAGGGAACATCCGGATTGAACGTAGCTTGCACCGAGCCGCTGGAGTTTACGGCCGAAGAATGGAATTCGAAATCGGAAAAAGAACAACAGCAAATTCTAATGAATTACCGAATAGCTTATCTCGGCGACACGATGGTAAACTGGTGTCCTCAGTTGGGAACGGTGCTTGCCAACGACGAAGTGAGCGAAGGAGTTTCGATACGTGGCGGCTATCCGGTGGAACAAAAGAAAATGCGTCAGTGGTGCTTACGCGTTTCGGCTTATGCACAACGCCTGCTCGACGGACTTGAAACGATCGAATGGACCGATTCGCTGAAAGATACTCAACGCAATTGGATCGGCAGAAGCGAGGGTGCCATCATCCGCTTTAACACTTCGAACGGTTCATCTTTCGATATTTTCACGACACGTGCCGATACCATTTTCGGGGTCACATTCATGGTGCTTGCGCCCGAAAGCGAGCTGGTGGGACAACTTACCACCGATGAGTATCGCGAAGCCGTTCAGGCTTATATCGAGAAAACAAAAAAGAAAACCGAACGCGAACGCATTGCCGACAAGTCGGTGAGTGGAGTTTTTTCGGGTGCCTATGCCATTCACCCCTTTACGGGCGAAAAACTTCCGATTTGGATTTCGGATTACGTACTCGCCGGTTATGGAACAGGCGCCATCATGGCCGTTCCGGCACACGACAGTCGCGACTACGCTTTTGCCAAACATTTCGATTTGCCAATCGTTCCCCTTATCGAAGGATGCGACGTATCGGAAGAGAGTTTTGATGCCAAGGAGGGCATCATGACAAATTCCGGCTTTTTGAACGGACTAACCGTGGAAGAAGCCATTCCGAGAGCGATCGACGAAATACAAAATCGTGGGTTGGGATATCGCAAAGTTAACTATCGCCTGCGCGATGCCATTTTCTCGCGTCAGCGATATTGGGGCGAACCCTTTCCGATATATTACAAGGATGGCATGCCTTACACCCTCGACGAGGGTGAGCTGCCTCTCGAATTGCCTGAAGTGGACAAGTTCCTGCCTACCGAAACGGGCGAACCCCCCCTTGGCCGTGCCAAAAATTGGAAGACCAAAGACGGTTATCCGCTGGAATTGAACACGATGCCGGGATTTGCCGGATCTTCGGCCTACTATCTCCGCTATATGGATCCGCACAACGACGAAGCACTGGTTTCGAAAAACGCCGACGAATATTGGCGCAATGTCGATCTCTACGTAGGAGGCACCGAACATGCTACGGGACATTTGATTTACAGCCGCTTTTGGGACAAATTCCTTTTCGATTTGGGCGTTTCCTGCGAGGAAGAACCATTCAAAAAACTCGTCAATCAGGGAATGATTCAGGGACGAAGCAATTTCGTCTATCGCGTCAAGGGAACCAATACATTTGTTTCGTTCAACCTGAAAGATAAATACGATGTTACTCCCATTCACGTAGATGTGAACATAGTACATAACGATGTACTTGACATTGAAGCTTTTCGCAATTGGAATCCCGAATATAAAACGGCCGAATTTATTCTCGAAGACGGCAAATATATTTGCGGATGGGCGGTAGAAAAAATGTCGAAGTCGATGTTCAATGTGGTCAATCCCGACGATATTGTCGAAAGTTACGGAGCCGACACCTTACGATTATACGAAATGTTTCTCGGGCCATTGGAGCAATCCAAGCCGTGGGATACGAACGGCATCGACGGCGTTTACCGATTCCTTCGCCGGTTCTGGAATCTCTTTTTTGAAGGAAACAAACTCGCTCTGCAGGATTCAGAACCGACACGCGACGAATTAAAATCGATCCATAAACTCATCAAAAAGGTTACATCGGACATCGAAACATTTTCATTCAATACGGCTGTTTCAGCCTTCATGATTTGCGCCAACGAACTTTCGTCGCTCAAATGTCGAAACCGTTCCGTACTAACCGATTTTGTGATTTGCCTCTCACCTTTCGCTCCCCACATTTCGGAGGAATTGTGGCATTTAATGGGCAACGAAACCTCGGTGTGCGATGCTGTTTGGCCTTCGTTTGACGAATCGTATCTGAAGGAGGACGTATTCACTTATTCGATTTCGTTCAATGGGAAATCACGATTCACCCTCGATTTTCAGGCTGACGCCACACGAGAGCAAATCGAAGCGGCTGTTCTTGCTCATCCCAATTCACAGAAATGGCTCGAAGGAAAATCGCCCAAGAAAATTATTATTGTTCCCAAAAAAATTGTAAATGTGGTGATATAAGAATAATTTACAACATTTTGCAATAATGGCCAAAGAAACGAATTACCTTAAATCCTTCTATTGGAAAGATTACGTTACGATTACCGTCGGATTGACTATTTTCGCCGTAGGATTCAACGGGTTTATCATTCCCAATCAGATTGTTGCCGGTGGACTGGGAGGCGTGAGCGTATTGCTGAAAGCCGCTTTCGGGATACCGGTATCCATTACCTATCTGGTAGTGAACACTATTTTAATGATTCTTGCATGGTTCATCTTGGGCAAAAACTATGTAGTTAAATCGCTTTACGGTGTGGCAGGGATCACCGTTTTGATGGGAGTAGCCGAACAACTGATAACAGGGCCTATTATTCATGCCGATCCGCTAATGGCAAGCATTGTTGGAGCTTTTTGTTGTGGCATCGGCCTTGGCCTCGTATACTCGATGAATGCAAGTACCGGCGGAACCGATATCATTGGGGCCATCATAACCAAATATAAATATATCAGCATGGGACGCGGACTGCTGTATATCGATTTTTTTATCGTTTGCAGCTCATTTCTGTTGTTTCACAGCATCGAAAAAATCATTTACGGACTTGTAGTCATTTCCGTCATGTACTATACCGCCGATATGGTGATAAACGGGGCGAGACAATCGGTTCAATTTATCATTTTCTCACAGAAATTCGACGAAATCGCTTCGCACATCAATACAGAGCTTCATCGAGGCTGTACCGTGCTCGACGGGATGGGATGGTATTCGAAACAACCGCAAAAGGTACTTATCGTGCTTGCCCGCAAAACAGAAGCTAATTCAATTTTCCGGCTGGTGAAGCGCATCGACGAAAATGCTTTCATCTCGCAAAGCAATGTAGTCGGCGTTTATGGCAAAGGATTTGACCAGATAAAATAATAATTATCGCTTGTTACATACAAATATTTCGATGTATCTATTTACAGAATCTCATAAAACAGTACCGATGAAAAAATATGCTATTCTTTTCGTTTTATTTCTGTTCCTTTCGTATTCAATTCGCGGACAACAAACCGAAATAATGCTCAACTCGGGTTGGAAAGCCCAAATGGCCTCCAAAGTCCAACCTGACGGAGCAATCCTTACCGATTCCGCCTTCACTCCCGAAGGATGGCTCGAAGCCATAGTGCCCGGGACGATTCTCACGACGTTGCTTCACAACAAATTGATACCCGATCCATTTTTCGGACTGAACAACAAGCAAATCCCGGATGTACATGATGTAGGACGCGACGAATATACCTACTGGTTTTTCAAGGAACTCGAATTGCCCGAAATGCAAAACGACTCGCAAGTGTGGCTCAAATTCAGGGGGCTCAATTATTTCGCCGAAATCTTTTTGAACGGCCATCGCGTCAACACCCAAACGCACGAAGGCATGTATTTGCGTGAAAAATACAATATCACACCTTTTATAAAAAAAGGACACCTTAACAAGCTTGCCATATGGGTTGCGCCACCTGATCCGGTGGGTGACGCCACACGCGGACAAGGTGGAGATGGTACAATTGCCCGAAACGTTACCATGCAGTTTACTGCAGGTTGGGATTGGATTTGCCCAATACCCGATCGGAATACGGGAATTTGGGATCAGGCTTCTGTGGAAATTACCGGACCGGTGGATCTTCAAAATCCGTATATCGAAACCTCTGTCCCGGGCATAAGAGTTCCGGGCGGACAACAGTCGCCTGCTTTTGTGAAAGCTTCTATCGAAGTGAAAAACACATCGAAAGAAATCGTTCGGGGAAAATTAGTTGTCGAATTCGACGGAAAAACTTACGACAGCGACGTAACAATCAATCCGTTGGAAATGCGATTGATAGCTATACCCGAAATAACGGTGAACAATCCTCAACTCTGGTGGCCGAACGGAATGGGCAAACAACCCCTCTATCCTATTTCTTTTTCTTTCGTAACAAACGGTAGAACGAGTGATTCGGAAAACGCCAAAATCGGCATTCGTGAGACCGGCAATTATTTTGATACGAATATTAAGGCACAGGTTTTCACGGTCAACGGTCAGAAAGTATTTATTAAAGGTGGAAACTGGATTGCTTCAGATGCTTTGCTCCGATTGTCGAAAGAACGATATGAAGCCGAGATCCGTCTTCATGCCGGAATGAACATGAATATGATTCGCGTGTGGGGAGGTGGACTGACCGAACGTCCGGAATTCTACGAAGCCTGCGACAAATACGGAATTTTGGTTTGGCAAGACCTTTGGATAACGGGCGATTGTAACGGCGAATGGAAAGATCCTACCAAACGTGATTCACAGGCACGTCGAAAAGCTTATCCGGACAATCATTCCCTATTTCTCGAATCGGTATCGGATCAGGTGAAAATGTTGCGAAACCACCCCAGCCTCTATCTCTGGTGTGGCGGCAACGAAACCTATCCTCCAAAAGATATTCTCGAAGCCTTGCAAAACGACATCTTACCCAAATACGACCCAAAAAGATTTTTTCTCGATAAATCTACTTCGCCTCATCTTTCCACAAACTCGATCGGCGGAGTTGGCGATGGTCCTTACGGAATTCGTGAACCCGAAGAAATTTTCAAAACCCGTTCGTTTCCTTTCAATCCCGAGACAGGATCAATCGGGATTCCAAATTATGAAGGTTTAAAAAAGATTATCCCCGCAAACGAGATGATTCCACCTATCGATTCGGCTCTCACAGCCACTTGGGATTATCATAAATATCTGCCTTTACGCAATTTTCCCGACAGATACGGTAAAGTAAAAAACATTCGGGATTTTTGTTTCAAAACGCAGATAGTTCAATATGAACAGTATAGGGCCTTGCAGGAAGCCTTTAATTACAAAATGTGGAATTGGTATTCGGGGATGCTTGTTTGGAAAAATCAAAACCCATGGACAGCCTTGCGTGGTTCGTTTTACGATTATTATCTCGATTGCAATGGCGGTTACTTCGGTTACAAACATGCTGCTGCACCGATACATATTCAATTGAATCTGAACGATTCGTCGATATGCGTGCTCAATCAAACGGCAATGGATGTGTTCAGAGCAAAGGCAACCGTGGAATTATTCGACCTGCACGGACGATTGCTTTCTCGAGATAAACACACCGTGAACATTACTTCCGGAAAAGTTGACAACATCGATCAGCTGAAACTTCCCATTTCGAAAAATATCTATTTCCTCCGATTGCGATTGGAGAAAGACGGCTCACCTATCGATGAAAATTTCTACTGGTTGACTAATACTCCTCGTTCATACGAAAAACTGAATGAGCTGAAAAATACGCACCTGTCCCTCAAAATCGATCGAAAGGCCAATGAGACTCGACATATCATTGTTTCAAATCCCGGCAGAGAAACGGCTTTCTTTATTCGTCTGAAAGTGTTGGACGAAAATAACGAGTTGTTTCTTCCGGCTTATTTTTCCGAAAATTATTTCACTCTTCTTCCCGGTGAAAAAAGAATGATTGAATTGGATGTGGACAAGTCGAAATCGAAGAATTGTAAATTGGCAGTCGAAGGCTGGAATGTATCGGAACAATCGGTAAAATTGTAGGTGATTCCGTGAACGATTAGTAGCCCAGCATAATAATTATTAAGGTCTGACTTCTTCCCTCAGGAGGATGTATTTTAACCATTCCTCGCCATTACATCCTGCACCACCAATCCCGAAAGGGTGAAGCCGAAAATGGCGGTAATATGAACCAATGTACCGTTGACAGTAGGTTTGTAGAAACTGCCACCTTCTCCAGCATTTTCTTTGACACTGTTTCCCCCACGATTTTCGGCAATCTCGTCACTATACACGCAAAGGATTTTTTTGTGAAGCATTTCTTCGCCTTTTCGTATTTTTTGTCTTAAAGCTGCCGCCAACGGACATCCTTTCACTTTCCAAAACTCGGCAACTCGAATGCGTTGTGGATCGGTTTTCAATGCAGCACCCATCGACGAAAAAACCGTTGCCTCAGTCTTGGAAGCTTTGGTCAAAAGATGCGCCTTATGTTGAAGCGAATCGATGGCATCGACGATATAATCGTATTCGCCGAGATGAAAGGACGAAGACGTTTCGCTGCTATAAATTTGAGGAATAGTAATGATTTCGGCTTCGGGATTGATTTCGAGAAAACGTTCCTTCAGCACGTCCACTTTCAGTTGTCCGATGGTCCGGGTAGTTGCCGGCAATTGTCGATTGATATTTGCCGGTGCAACACGGTCGGAATCGACAAGGGTAAGATGCGAAAATCCACTTCTGATCAATCCTTCGGCGCACCAACTTCCGACACCGCCTACACCAAAAAGAATTACCTTTTTCGATTGCAATGCGCGAAAGCATTCTTCACCCACCAGCAACTCAACGCGTGCAAAAATATCTTCTGTAGTCATTCGCCGTAAATTTAAAAAGCTAAAGATATGAATTTTAGGGAACTAAAAACGCACCTCCTGTTGAGAGATGCGTTTTTGGACAATTTGTCTTCACCGGTTAAAAATAAGTGTCGTTTTTTGGTTGGAAATAGGCTTGCGGATGCAAACATGTCGGGCAAGTTTTCGGAGCGGTTTTGCCCACATAAATATATCCGCAATGACGGCATTGCCACTCGATTTCGGTGTCGCGTGTGAAAACGGTTCCGTTTTTCACGCGATCGAGCAATTTAAGATACCGCTCTTCGTGCGTGCTTTCGGCTTTGGCAATCATACGATACATTGTCGCAATTTCTTTGAATCCTTCCTGTTCGGCTACATCTGCAAAGTGAGGATAAAGTTCCGTCCATTCTTCTTTTTCGCCGGCAGCGGCTTCCGCCAAGTTTTCGAGCGTTGAGCCAATAACGCCGGCAGGATAGGATGCCGTGATTTCAACCATTCCTCCCTCCAGATAACGAAACATTCTTTTTGCGTGCGTCATTTCCTGATCGGCTGTTTCGAGAAAAATTGCTGCAATTTGTTCGTATCCGTCTTTTTGAGCCTGTTTTGCGAAAAATGTGTAGCGCATACGGGCCTGAGATTCTCCTGCAAACGATTTCAAGAGATTCTTTTCTGTTTGTGTTCCTTTAATACTATTCATGTCTTTTGATTATTTAAAGAGTTGATTAGATACTGTGATTGACAAAAATAACGAAAAGAAGTGAAGTTTGACGCAGAGAGAAACAATAAACCGGTTATTTATATGTTTTCTAAATAAACTGAATTACTCAAACTCGCTCAATTCCAACCAACGGGTAGTTTTTTCGTCTATCAAACGAATAAGTTCCGAGATGCGGTTAGAAGCCTGAATCAACAGATCCGACGAAAGTTGGCCTGAAGATAAATCCGAGGTGAGTTGAGCTTTTTCGAGTTCGAGCGACTCAATTTCTTGTTCGAGCTGCTCAAATTCGCGTTTTTCCTTGAAAGTAAGTTTGGTTTTGATGACCGGTGCTTTTCTGTTTTCGCTTTGTTTTTCAGAATTTTCGGACGTTTTGGCCTCCAATTCAGATTTAGACTGAAGGCTCTTCCATGTGCGATATTGGGAATAATTTCCAGGGAAATCCTGAATCTCGGCATTGCCGTGAAAAATGAGCAAATGATCTACCACTTTGTCCATGAAATAACGATCGTGCGAAATCACGATGAGACAACCCTTGAACGAATGCAAATAATCTTCGAGAATGGTTAAGGTTACAATATCCAAATCGTTTGTTGGTTCGTCCAGCACCAGGAAATTGGGATTTTTGATCAGCACTGTGCAGAGATGAAGGCGACGTTTTTCTCCCCCACTCAATTTATAAACATAATTGTGCTGTTTGTCGGGCGTAAACAGAAAATGCTGCAGAAATTGCGATGCGGTCAGTCGGTTGCCATTACCCAAGTCGATGACTTCGGCAATATCCTGCACCACATCGATCACCTTCATCTGTTCGTCGAACTGTAATCCTTCCTGACTGTAGTATCCGAAATTAACAGTTTCCCCGATGTCGAAACTTCCACTATCGGGCTTTTCCAACCCAAGAAGCATCTTCACAAAAGTACTTTTACCGGTGCCGTTGTTACCCACGATTCCCATCTTTTCGTATCGCGAAAAAATGTAATTAAAATCGTGTGTGATGGCAACATCACCAAAGTCCTTCGTAACATGTTTTGCTTCGAAAATTTTGTTGCCGATATACGAACCTTTCGTTGCAAGGCGGATAGATTCATCTTTTCGACGATTTTGAGCCTTTTCCTCCAATTCGTGGAAAGCATCGATGCGGTATTTGGCTTTGGTGCCGCGCGCCTGCGGCTGGCGTCTGATCCAGTCGAGCTCCTTACGCATCAAATTGTTGGCCCGATCTGCTTCGGCAGTTTGTGCTGACAATCGTTCATCGCGTTTTTCCAGATAATAGGCATAATTGCCTTTGTAAGAAAATATTTGTTGTTGATCGATTTCCAATATCTGCGAGCATACCCGATCGAGAAAATACCGATCGTGGGTAACCATCAACAAACTAAGTGAACTGCGTGAGAGATAATCCTCAAGCCATTCCACCATTTCAAGGTCGAGATGATTGGTAGGCTCGTCGAGAATGATGAGATCTGGTTCCGAAATCAGCACATTTGCCAATGCAACCCGTTTGATTTGTCCTCCCGACAATTCTCCCACCTTTTGATCCACACGCGTTATTTTCAACTGCGAGAGCACCTGTTTGATTCGCTGCTCATGATCCCAGGCCTTCAACAAATCCATTTGCGCGAGCACCTCATCGAGCTGTTCGTGATTGTCTGAAGCAATAATTTGTTCGTAGCGTGCGATAATCAGAGCCGTTTCGTTGCCGCTTGCAAAGCAGGCTTGCAAAACCGTGAGTTGAGGATCGAAGCCTGGCGACTGTTCGAGATACGCTACCCTGACGTCATTTTTAAAAGTTACACTACCGCTGTCGAAAGGCTCTCTTCCCGCAATGATGTTGAGGAGCGTTGTTTTTCCGGCACCATTAGGAGCAATCAAGCCGATTTTGTCGCCTTCGGCTATACCGAAGGTAATGTCGCGAAACAACACTCTTTCTCCGAAACTTTTACTGAGGCTGTCGATTTGCAGAATGGAAGTTGGCATGAACGAATCTCTATTTTCGACAAAATTACACAAAAAATTGCGAAGCTGAAGATGTTGTCTTCAATTTGGGAGTTAGGAAATCGGAAGAAAAGTAGGGAGAGTTCGATTTCAAAATTGCCATTTCAGATAAGTAAAAATATCGGTGCGATGATTTCCGTCGATTTGTTCCGTACTCGAGCCAATCACATCGCGATCGAAATATCGGGAATATCCCGCCTTGATGGCGAGTGTCAGATTAGCTATCAGCCGATATTTAGCCGACAGCGCCAATCGGATTCCGTTGCCATAGAACGATGGCATGTAAAACGTGTTTAACAGATTTCGTTCGTAGGAATAAACGCGCGAATTGTAACTGTCGGTATCGAAGTATCCGGCATAAAAATCGCTTTGCCACCTCTTTGAACTCTTATATCCGACATTTTGAGAAATCATCCATCCTCTCTCACGCGGGAAATATTGCACCTGATACATCACACCATCGACATTGGTTCGGAAATTCCAGCCGTCGTTGAGTGTCAGGGAATATCGCATCCTCAGTTTGTGGGTTACATAAGGCAAAACCCAAGTCGAATTTTCATCGGGATAGGTTGTATTTTTTTCGTTTTGTTTGAGTTTATAGCGGAGCTCGAATTGCGAATTACGTGAAAACGAATACTCGGCATCCGCATACAAATCGATAGCACGTGAAGGTTCATCCACATTGTATCGGAGATAAGGATAACGAATGAAATCGATGTAGGTTTGAACGTTTAGTTTTGATATCGGATAAATCGTGGCGCCCAAATAAAGTCCCTGTTCGTTTTGAATGCTGCTTTCGGAAAATGCCTGTCCGTAAAGCGCCTGATAGGATTTGGAATAGTTGCGATACGAAAGCGAAACAGTTCCCAATCGGGGTGAATTTGGCAGATACTGCAACGAATTGAGCGTTGCGACAGCGCCATTTTGCGAAAAAGCGGTTTCGCCTCCAAAAACGAATCGAGAAAACCGGTAGGAATAATCGATACTGAAGTTACTGTTTTCACGTCCACGAAAATAATACTGATTGTAATCGCGAGGTGTGGGATTGTAATTTCGATTGAATCGATAATAAATGCCACTTGCTCCTACCTGAAAATGCTCTGTCCGATAATTCACGTTGGCTCCCATCACCTCTTCGTGTGTATTGTTGCGCTTGGCGGTATCCAACGGAACGCGATGATATCCGTCGGTTTTCGGCGAAGTTATCTCTCCATCAGAAGAGATGTTGGCTTCGATATATTGATTTGAATAGAAAGTGGTAATCGTCGTGTTTCGGATTTCGACGGCTGTAGCTGCTCCGCGAAAATATCCGCTTTCGGCAGTCGAAAAATGCCGCTTTGGTTCCATCGTTCGTGCGATAAGGTTGCCCGACGTCCACGATTTGGGTGTAGAAAAATTGTTGTTCAAAATAAGCCCTTGTCCGAAACTCATCCGATAGTCGCCGAGAGCGAGTGTTTTAACAATAACCATATCTCGCAACACAAAGTGAAATCCATAGTGATCGTATCCTTTTCTGTTATCGGCTTTGAAAAATGGTTCGCCGGCATCTTTTTCGGCAACAAGGCCGGTTTGAATCTTATCGCGATAGGAAAACGAATATTTGAGCGAAGTGTAGAAATCCTCGCCCAGATACTTTCGGTTTGGATACCTGGCGAGAATACTATCCGAGAAATCTCCGTAACCGGCTCGTTCTTCGAGCGTTTTATCGAACCGAAACTGAACTTCGGTTTTACCGTTTTTTATCATTTTGTCTATCGACGGCGACTTTTGTGCCAAAGTTTCGCCTACATAGAAAAACGGCAATATAAGTTGAATGGTGTTGTAATCGAGACGAGGAACATTTCGCAATTCGTAAACAGAATATAATGGGCGATTCTTTTCAAGGAAATCGGCCAATGAAGTTGCCTGTTCGAATGATAAAAGCGGAAATCGTTCGAGTTGCTCTCGCGATACTGTATTCAGGTTAATCGGATTGTTCTCGAGAGTTGAAAGCTCCTCATACATATTGTCTATAGCTGATTCGTCCAACTCTTCATCTTCCGCAAGCTGAGCCAATTTCTCCCTCCAGGTGTCTTGCTGGGCATATATAGATGGCAAGTTCAATAAAAAAGTAGCTATGAGCGACAAAGTTATTGCTATTAAATGAATCCTATTTTTTATGGATGAATTACTTAGATTGATCTCACGTGTATCGGGTAAATTTTTTTCTGCAAATGTGGGGAACATTTTTTGCTATTGAAATAATTTAAAAAAACATTGTGTGATAATTGTGTGAGAAAATAAAAAAGCACCTATCAAAAATATATTGATAACTGCCTTAAAATAAATGTGATCCGGTTGGGATTCGAACCCAAGACCCACAGCTTAGAAGGCTGTTGCTCTATCCAGCTGAGCTACCGGACCATCCTTAATGTTTGAAGTTGCAAAATTAAGGCAATTCTCAGAATAAAAAAAATTTGTCGTCGTCTATTTAACGAAAAAAGCGGCGTTGGATAGCCGCTTTTTTTGATTTATTCTAATTATTCAATAGTTCGGTAAATATTCAATTAACTAATTAATATTCAATGTTTTATGTAACAAAGTTTAACATAGAAAATAAGGTTAAGTAGCTGATTATCAGTATCTTTATAGTAATTCCAAACACTGTAAAGATGGACAAAACCAGCATACTTAACCAATATAGGGATATCTGTAGTGACGT
>NZ_RXHS01000018.1 GCF_004138125.1 Seramator thermalis | reverse complement strand
TTATATTGTTTTCTTTCAGAGGGGTCAATAACCGCCGGAATGACAGTTAAAATGTATCTGTTTACCCTGGTTTCCCGGGGGGTCAGTATGCCCGGAATGGGGGGTCAGTATGCTCCGGAATATCCACAGTCAGGCATTTTGATTGTGAATCGATATGTGTGAAAACAAAAAAGGGCGGAAGTGTTATCTCTTTCGTCCTTTTTGTCGGGATGAGGTGACTCGAACACCCGACCTCCACGTCCCGAACGTGGCGCGCTAGCCAACTGTGCTACATCCCGATTGCTTTTTGCGAGCGCAAAGTTAATGATTTTTCGCTATAAAATATCAATAAAAATTGGAAATAAATTTCCTACAAAATAAAAAACTGCTACATTTGCATTGCGAAAGGCGGCAGTAGCTCAGTTGGTAGAGCATCAGCTTCCCAAGCTGAGGGTCGCGAGTTCGAGCCTCGTTTGCCGCTCAATCACTTACGGTCAAAATCCGTAGGTGATTTTTTTGTTTGGTCAAACATTTTGCCGAAAACATGTAGAAATGAGTTGTCGATTTTTTTGACAATGAGTGGATAATTTGTCATTATAGTTTATTGCATTTATTTTTTTCTGGTTCAGCCATTCTTTTTAATATCACGATAATTCGACCTTTTTCCGATTTTCATCACGTTGGTTTCTTGTTGCACTCTTCTTGTTGCACTCTTGTTTTTTGCCATTTCACCTAACGGATTGGCAGTATGTTTTTGTTGCCGATTTCGAAGCACTGTCCCGTCAAGTTATAACTACTTTTGATACTGGCTGAAATGTTCGACAACACACTGACTGCCAAATGTTTTATACACGATGTCCGTTACTGGGCATTCTTCTCTATTTTATCAGAATGTCAGGGTTTTATCCGCCCAAACAACTAAATTAACACAATCAATCATTGTCGACATCGGACATGCATCTGATTCATTTAATTGTCTTGATTTAAGGCATGTTCCACAAGCAAGAATTTCTCCTCCAACATTCACAAATGCTTTTAATTGTTCATCAACATTGTATTTCTCGTGAGTTAAACCTTCGCATTCAACGGCTTCTCCCATTAGAAAAACCTTTACTTCATGTCCTTGTTTTTTTGCTGTTACCGCAAATCTAAAAGCATTCCATGCCTTTTCTAATTCTTTTGTTTCTAAAATGATTCCGATTTTCATATTCAAAAAATTCAAATTTTAGTAATTAATAATCCGTAGTGATATGGCTCTAATAAAAAAGGGTTCTTTGTTACAAGAAATTTTGTATTGTCAATCCATTCGATAATTTGCTCGGGTTTAGGTCTTATCGTTAATTCAGGTCCACGTGGTGTTTTAATATCGCTCCTCCAATGAATAATTCCAATTTTACCATTTGGTTTTAAAATCCGATGAGCTTCATTAAAAAAATCTGATGGTGAATCATGATGAAGTATATTAAACAACATTACATAATCAATTGAATTGTCTTGCAATCCGGTTGTTTGTGTTAAGATGTCTCGATGGGTAATTACAATATTTTCTATTTTCTGATTTTCAATTTTATTCTTTAATTTTTCAATCATTTCATTATCAATATCATAAGCATATAATTTGCCTTTGATTTTCTTTGATGCAGGAATGGTAAATGTACCATAGCCACTACCAATTTCAACTAAATCTTTAATCTTGTCGTCTATTTGTAATTCGGATAAAATCAAATCTATATCAAAAAACTTATTCCAAATCATCTCGTCTGGCATTCCGCTGTCTCTTACTTTCATGATGTTATTTCAGATTGTTTATCAGTTCACTTTGCTTTCTTAAATTATCAATTAACACTTCTCGCATTATTCTGCAAGCAGTTGTAATTCTGTCTGTTGATAATTTGAAATAAACATTTAAACCTTCTTTCCTTTGTACTAAAATCCCATTAGATACCATTAACGAAAGGTGTTTAGAAAGATTTGATTTTAAAACTCCTGTCTCATTCTGAAGTTCTCCCAAAGTTAATTCCTTATCATTCAATACGTCAATAATCTCAATTCGGATAGGATTTGCCAACGCTTTACAAAATATTTGCATGTAATTTATATAGAGTCTTATCTCTCATTGTTCAGTTGATTATCTGTTTATTAGGTTACAAATATATAAGCTAATTTCAGAAATCTGTCAAGTTGTACGTTTTTTTTCTTGCCCTGCGCCCAACGGATTGGCGGTATGTTTTTGTTGCCGATTTCGAAGCACATTCCGGTCAAGCTAAAAAGTACTTTTGATACGGGCTGAAATGCTCGATAACCTACCGACTGCCAAATGTTTTATATACGATGACGGGCGCTGGGCTTATTTTTGTCTGAATAATTTCATAATATTTTTACCTATTTCGTCAAGTTTTTCAATTGGTTCAATCAATGATGGATTATTTAGGTCTATCTCTTCGTTATCAACAACTCCTTGCTGCATTGGATAAATAAGAATAAAACTATTTCTCTTGAAATATTTATTCAAAAATGTAGGGATATTGCTCATATTCACATCGTAGGAAGGTTTATTTGCCCTGCTTAATACTATTAATAAATTATCGTCAGTTCTAATGTCCCGTGAAATATTCAAAAAGTCATTCCAATCGTCAAAAATTTTAAAATCTGCTTCAATGGGGTGTTTTGAATGAATTTTCTTAATATATGCAAGGGTTGATTCATTGGCATAGAAAACAATTCTTGCACCTGTGTTTTTGGAAATATTCCATATTTTCGACAACCAAAATGGAAACCCTATCTCTTTCTCAGCATTTGGCGGTACAATTACAATATGTCTTTTTATTGTAGAAATTGGCTGTATTGGTTTATATACAAAGGTAGTTGTATTGCATTTCGTCAAAATACCTTCCGTTAATTTTCCAAGAAATGATTCTGAAATGCCTTTGTTTACATGAAGTCCTAAAACTAAGTCGCTAATATTTTGTTCTTTAATAACACCAATTATTCCATTTGTTGGATTTATATCATATCTCAATAGTTTATTTAATTGTATGTCACTCGCTGAAGCTGTAAAAACAGCTTTGTCGAGTATCTTTTTTGCCTGATTATTAGATTCCGAAGAGTCATTAGTGACAACATTAAGTGCAAATAAACCCTTTTTATTTCCTTTTGATTTAAGTATCGAACTTAGATTAATTAATTCCTCAATTGTTTCTGGATTACTTATAGGAATTAATATTCTTTCAGAGTCTTCAACATTCTCGCTTTCAACCGCAGATGACTCTTGTAATGAAATATTTTTACCACCTTTTTGAGCAGCAAATGATGCTATAGTGCAAGTAATAAGAATCATTATAATTGTTCCGTTTAAGATGCTTTCGCCTAATAACCGAATTGGTTCACCGTTGGCAGTTTCCCCGATTATAACATTATAACCAACCAAAACAGCCGCAAGGGTAGCTGCTGCCTGTGCATTACTCAATCCAAAGATTAATCTGCGTTCGTCAATTGAAAGCTTAAATGACTTTTGAGTAAGCCATGCTGCGATAAATTTTGCAGAAGTAGCAACTATTGTCATTACAGCTGCTACTTTTATTGTTTCAAAGTCGTTAAAGAACGCTCGATAGTCAACAAGCATTCCTACTCCGATAAGGAAAAATGGTATAAAAATTGCATTTCCTACAAACTCAATCCTGTTCATTAACGATGATGTAGAAGGAATTAGGCGATTAAGTGCCAAGCCTGATAAAAATGCACCAATAATCGCCTCTATGCCTGCTGCCTCGGCAAGTACAGCACCAAGAAAAACCATTACAAGAACAAAAATATATTGTGAAACATTGTCTTCGTACCTTTTAAGAAACCAACGACCTATGATTGGAAAAAGAAACATTACAATTAAACCAAAAACTAAAATTGAAATTGAAAGTTTAGTCCAAAATGTAGAGTTTACTTCACCTTGAGTCATGCCAACAATAACGGCAAGAACTAAAAGGGCAAGGGTGTCAGTAATCATTGTACCACCAACGGCAATATTTACAGCACGATTTTTTGTTACTCCAAATTTGCTGAGCATTGGATAAACAATTAATGTATGCGATGCATACATACTGGCAAGCAAAACGGATGTGAGAATTGAAAAATCAAGAATATAAATACCTGACAATATGCCGAGGGTCATGGGTATCAAAAAAGTATATAGTCCGAACAACAAACTTTTAGCACTATTCTTTTTGAATTCTCCCAAATCTATCTCCAAGCCTGCGAGAAACATAATATACAACAACCCTGCTGTGCCTGATAATATTATACTGCTGTCTCGCAACAAAAGGTTAAATCCATTAGGACCAATTACGGCTCCTGCTATAATAAGTCCAAGAATATGAGGTATTTTAAGCTTATTTGAAAGAATCGGGGCAGATAATATAATAATGAGAATAACCAGAAATTTCAGTACCGGATTAGTCAAAGGTAATGTTGTCTCAAAAATATTTAATAAAATCATATTCTGTCAATTTTTAAAATTCTTCCATCAAATATATGAAATGCTGTCGGTTTCTCAGCCTTGCGCCCAACGTCTTATTTACGCAACAAATATAAAACATTCTTAAATACAAAATATCAAACCTGCGTAAATCATTTTATTCATATTCATACTTATGGATAAAAGACAATATATCAACCGAATAAGATAATTTTTTTTATTATAAAAAAGTTGCATTCACGAATGTTACGATTAATTTTGCTGTGGTTAAATCTAAAAAAAATGGACATCGAATATTTAATCGCAGTTTTCGAACGGAAACTCATGCTCTAAAGGTACAGCGCCGGTTCCATCAAAAAATTACAGCAGTTCGGTGAGGAGTTTCCTTCAAGTGGCGGAAAAGCGGGTTGATCAACCGACGAATTAAATGAAAATGAAATTGAAAAATACGTTTACCGGAAATAAGGACAATATAAGCAGTTCCTATCGGTTTGCAAATGTGTTGTTTTGTGCGTGGACTGTTCATTTTATCGTTTTTTCTTTTTCTGTCTTTATGTAGCAATTTGTTCGCCGACACGAAATTTTGAGCGGGCTACATTGCTTGAATAACCATTGAAACCCTTATTGTATAAAGCCTTTTTTAGGCGGTTCGTTGTTTTTTCTCGTCATTTTTGCTGCATTGTCTTTCTGTCCGTGCGTCGGGGTTGGCAAGCTCTTTTGCAGGTTTTGTTCTTGGCGTTGGCTGGTGCGACCTGCAAATGTGCTTGACTACGAAGCGAGGGCTATGTTGTTTTATAATTTTCCACAAATGTTTCAAATAAACTTTTCATAGCTTCATAGTTTTTTCTTTTCGATAGAATTGTAATGTCAAAAGTCAGTAAATGCTCAATGTCTTTCTGTGAGAGATAATTACCATGTATTAGGATTTCTCTAATCTGGTCTAAGTCATCGTAATATTGTCTTTTGTCGGGGTCGTGATTTTCAATTAAAAATTTTGCAAGGCATTCTTCAATAATTGGTTTTGAGTGATTTTGAATATCATCAACTGCACGTAAAACATCATCAATCTTTCTGTCGATAATATTTTTGTCATTGAATAATATTTTTCCATTGCTATGTGACGAATTATTTCGGTCATCAACACTTTTTTTGTAAGTGCCAATTTTTGAATTATCGCAACCAAGAAGCTTGAAAAACTTGAAAAATGGTGCTTCGTTTGATTTTACAAAAGCAAATGGCGTTACAGCGTTAATGAAATCATTTTCCATGTCGTTGCTCAACCCAACCATCGCTTTCTCAAAATCTGTTTTTCTGTTTTCTTTGATTTGCCATACCTCAAAATATACAAAACTCATATAAAGCATGTGGTAAGCAATAAAAGCAAAGGGATATTTTGCATTATTGTAATTGCTTTCAAAACTTTCCCAAAGGAAATTTATGTAATCTTGCTCATCCCTTGTTTTATAAGAGTTTGGCAAATATTCCAGTATGTCAATTGCATTTGCCATTATTCTTCCCAAAGTTTATTGATTTCGTCTTTTATTTTTTGCTCGTATATCTTAATCAGCTCTTTACTGGCATTTACCAATTGTTGCTCTTTTTCGATTTGGGAAACTATTGCCTCCTGCTCGGAAAGCGGGGGAATTGGAATGCCAAGTTGTTTAAGTTTTACTATTGTTATCGCATTATATGCAGCACCATTAGATAGTTCTGCCATTCGATATGAAAAAGCATTTTCTAAAATGTACTTCAAAAAAAATGGATTTACTCCCTTTAAGTCTTTTACCCAAATCAAATTCCCGTCTTTAAAATAAAATTCCCGATCATCAGAGATAACCCAAATAATACCTAAAGTTCCAACTGCCGAAATTAAAAGTTCGCCCTTTTTAGGAATATCATTTTTAGTTTTTAGTTCCTTGAAACGTTCCTTAGAAATATATAGTTCTAAACTTATCTCCTTTCCTTGACTTAATTCGACAATTTCTTTAGTTCGATAAAAAGGAATACCTTCATCGGTGTATTCTTCTTGGAATATCCTTTTGCTTGAAGTAATATTTGTTATACTTCCTAACTCCACCATTTCCCATTCGGGTTTTATATCAATTTGGGGTTTGTAGTTTTCTACTACCTGCTTTGCACCGGCTATGATTTTTTCGTATTGCTCTATTTTTGCTTCGATTTCTAATTGAACGGTAATTGTTGGCAATGGTATTTTGAAAGGAGACAATGAAGCTCGTGTAATTTGGGGTTGTGCAGCACCTGTAATTACGGAACTCAAATCTGAAGCCTTTAATAAATGAAATAGAAATCTCTTATTAATTCTATTATCAATTGGTTTAGCAACCATTGCATTTCCCGTAATCCAAGATTTAGGTTCAGAAAAATTTATTGTACCACATGTAGCCCCTCTACATGTTATTAGAACTTCTGATTCTTCATGATTATATTTATCGTAATAACCAATTACACCGTTTGCACCAAAAACTTTGTATTCCCCATTTTCTTTGAAATCACTTGCGCTAATAGTTTGAGGTTGATAAAGGTCACAAACTTCGCTTAATTCAACTAAATCGAATTTGGAATGCTTTTTTGCAATACTGTCTTTATATCTATCGCCACTTAAATTATAATCCCCGTTCTCAGCTATTCTGCTTTTTTCAACTGCAATCGAGTTTAATGGCAAATGTTCAAAATCAATTAGCGAAAAGTCATTATTACGAATAGCTGTAATGTATTGCTTTATGAAATTTGTAGCGTCAGGCAAATCACTTGTGGCGAGTTCTTTTCTTTGGGCACCTAAACTATAACCATCATTTTCAATTTTTACGAAAAGGATTTTATCAGTTTTTTTTGCAAGGGTTTTATCTAATAATAGAATGGAAGTTTTAACACCGCTATAAGGCTGAAAAATTCCGGCAGGCAAACTAACTACTCCATAAAGAAAGTTATTTTCAACCAATAATTTTCGTAATGCTTTGTAAGCCGTAGCACTTTGAAAAATAATACCTTCGGGAACTATCACCGCTGCACGTCCGGTTGTCGGATTAATATGCTCCATGATATAATCCACAAATAGCACCTCGCTTCTATTTGCTTGCATTGCAAATTTCTTGTGCGGGCGGATACCTCCTTTAGGGGTCATAAATGGCGGATTAGCCATGATAATGTCAAAGGTGTCGCCCCAGCGGTCAGTGCTGGTTAAAGTGTCGTATTCGTAAATTTTTGGCGTGGTAAATCCATGCAGATACATATTTACCAAACTCAAACGCACCAT
This sequence comes from Seramator thermalis, assembly GCF_004138125.1. Classification (GTDB taxonomy): domain Bacteria; phylum Bacteroidota; class Bacteroidia; order Bacteroidales; family Dysgonomonadaceae; genus Seramator; species Seramator thermalis. The sequence goes on along the minus strand of NZ_RXHS01000018.1, from coordinate 38,923 downwards.
TTCGGAAGAAATATCATAACCGACGAAGTTATTTATTAACTTTTTCCGTTCATCGGGAGTAAGTAAATCGCCTTTGTCCTTTTTAGTGTTTTCGTTAAGAATGTGTCTATATGAAGAAATTAAAAAACCGGCAGTCCCACATGCCGGGTCGCAAATGCTTTCATCTTTTTTTGGCTGCATAATGGCAACCATAAAATCAATAATGTGGCGGGGTGTGCGGAATTGTCCTGCGTCACCCTGACTGCCTAAAACTGATAAAAGGTATTCAAAAGCATCGCCCAATTTTTCGCTGTGGTCGTAATGAAACTCATTAATAACTTTCAGAAACATTTTCAAAGTCTCTGGGTCTCTGTAAGGTAGATAAGCATTTTTAAAAATATCCCTGAAAAGTTGCGGTATGTTTGGATTTTGGTTGAGCTTTACAATGGCTTCTCCATAAAGTGCTAACATCTCATATCCGCCCAATTTCGGGTCAAATATTTTCGTCCAACTATATTTTTCGTAATCACCTGTAAAAAAAGTAGCTTCTCCTCCAAATTCCATTGCTTCCTTATCCATGTCGTCCATAAATTTGTATATCATGGCAATGGTAATTTGCTCCACCTGACTTTGTGGGTTTGGTAATTTTCCTACCAAAATATCTCTTGCAGTATCAATCCTGCGTTTTGTTTCTTGGTCTAACATTATTTTTTATAGATTCGTCGTTAATGGATTTTTTTTGTTCTTATTCTTTATTGTTACGAAAAGGTCATCCCTACGGGACTTTTGCTTTTGTTCGTTTTATTTTCTACCAAAAGGTTGTCCCTACGAGGGACAATATTCATTTCACAAGCTCCATAGGAGCATACATATGGTAGAAAATTGATTCACACAACCATTTTTCTAAGCCCCATTGGGGCGACCTTTTCTTTAATCATAAAAATCAAATACATATTCGTCTTTAAATTCAATTTTAAATTTAATCAACATATCCAGATATTCTTCCTTAAACGTTTTCCCTTTATGGTGTTTTTCCTGATTCATAATGTATTGAATGACATTATTACGTTGAGAACGTGAATATGAAAATGCTCCATATCCCTCTTGCCACTGAAACTTTCCCTTGACGAAACGATTATCATTAATCCATTTGGAAGAAACAGCTTTTAAATCTCGCATCAAATCAGAAACCCTCAAATTCGGAGGTAATTCAAAAAAAACATGGACGTGGTCTCTCCAGCCACCAACAGCTAAAGGAAAAGCATTCTCATTTCTTAAAATTCCCGACATATATTTATGCAAGTTGTCACGAAACCTATCAGTTATCATATTTTCTCTGCCTTTAACGGCAAAAACGCAATGAATGTTGATTTGTGAGTAGGTATTTGCCATCTATGGAACAAATTTATTTAGTGATACATTATCTTTTATGTACTCAGGTATCGCAAAACGCAACTCTGGCGGTAGTTTTCTGAATACATCACCATTTGGATTGGTGTTTAATAATGCATATTTTTTATTCTCGATTATATCTCTGAACTCAGAGTCTGTAATGTAACTTTTAAAATAATCCTTTGCGAACGTGAAATATTCTTCGGGTGGTAAATAACGACTGTCAAACTTTTCAAATTCATCGTCAAGGAGTTCGTCCTTAGATTTAAAATAAGGAATAAAACCAAAGATTTTTTCAATGATTTCCCTTAATGATAAACGCCTGTCAATTTTTATAGCATTCCGTAGTTTGCTTATATTGTAATACTCCTCCGGTTTATCAAAAATTTGACTGATAATGTATTGTTCTATTGCATCAAAATCCTTTTGCTGAACTAATTCTTTGATTTTGTCATCCTCTTTTACTTTATCTTCAAATTTTTCAAAATACATTCGGTCAATCTTCATTCCCTCAACTCCAATTTCATTGACTGTAAAGGTTTTTAAGGGGTCGTGTTTTGTGCTATCGTATTCATCAACAACATAACCACCTCCACCACCGCCTTCGGTAGAAGTTCCTTTTGGAGGTAACTTTAAAACTTCATCGTAATTGAATTTTTCCTCAAAAAACTCGCAGTTTGCAAAGAAGTCAAAAAGTTTAAATCTTGATTTTTGCAGGTTTTCTTTAGGTATATTGTCGATTAAACTTTTATCCTTCAAAACCTCTTTATTCGCAAAATTGTATTTTCTTGTTCCTCTACCTTTGATTTGAATAAAGTCGGTTGGAGAGAAAATTGGTCGCATCAAACAAACATTCAAAATATCAGGGCAATCATATCCTGTTGTCATCATTCCGACTGTAACACATACACGGGTTTTGCTTGTTTGGTATAAATCATGAAAATTACCCTTACCTCCTAAACGATTGTTGGTAAAGTTAATCGTTAATTGCTGTGCATCGGGAATCCATGAGGTAACCTGCATGGCAAAATCAGATTGATATTTGCCTGGAAACATCTTATCGGCAAATTCATTGAGAATTTGAGTGATTTTAGCAGCATGGTTTTGGCTTACACAGAATACGATTGATTTACCAATTTCGCCTGATATGGGGTCTCTATATGCGTTTTCTAAAAATGTTTTACAAAAAATGCGGTTTGTGTTTTCAGAAAACAGTTTCTTTTCAAAATCACGTTGCGAAAAAGTGGTTGAAGTTTCTTCGCCTTCATCGTCTGTTATTTCTACCGTGTAACCTTCATCACTTAAAAGCTGTGTGGTTATTTCCGTTCTTGCATCTACAACGCAAGGATTAACCAAATAACCATCTTTTACACCATGTAAAAGGCTGTATTGAAAGGTTGGCTTTCCATCTTCGCAACCAAAGGTTGTGTAAGTGTCTAAAAGCATTCTCCTTTCTAATTCTCTTGGGTCTTTTTCGCTTAACGCACCCGCATTAATCTTTTTTAAATAGTCCTTTGGTGTAGCTGTCAAACCTAACTTGTAGCCAATGAAATATTCAAAAACAGCTCTGCTGTTTCCACCGATACTTCTATGTGCTTCATCCGAAATCACAAGGTCAAAATCAGTAGGAGTAAAAATTCTTTTGTATTTGTTTTTGAAAAGAAATGATTGCACTGTCGAAACAACAATTTCTGCTTGTCGCCAATCATCCCTATTTTCTTTGTAAATACTGCATTTATAATCAGTTCTTAAATATTCTTTAAATGCTTTATCTGCCTGGTCCTCCAATTCCAAACGGTCAACCAAAAACAAAACTCTTCTTGCGTTTCCAGTTCGTAAAAACAATTTTATAACTGCTGCTGAAGTTAAAGTTTTACCAGTGCCGGTTGCCATTTCAAATAAGAAACGGTCTTTGCCTGCTTTTACTTCTTCCTGTATCCGTTCAATAGCCCTAACCTGATACTTACGCAAAAACCTTAATTTATTTTCTTCAATAAAAGCTGAGCGTTGTGATTCGTCAATATATCTCGGGTCGCTTGCGTAATCTGGTTTTTGAGTTTTTACAATGTAATCTTCTTTTACAGTTTCATTTATTAACGCTTCGGCATTTGGCTTAAATTCCGTATATCCGATTACAGTTTCTGGTTTAGGAAATGTTGCAATAATATTCGGATTACCTCTCTGTAAATCCCAGAAATAATGCAAATTTCCATTTGAAAGAATTACGAATCTACAGTTTTGAGATTGCGCATACTTTCTGGCTTGTTCCTTAGCAAAAAGCGGGTTAATTTCCTCTTTCTTTGCTTCTAAAACAATGAAAGGGAAACCTTTGTCATCAAGTAACAGATAGTCAATGAAGCCATTTTTCGTTTTTTCAAAATCCTCACCGAATTCATCTAATTCAGTTTGAGTTAGTTTTGTTTTATTCTCAAGTACAATATTGGCTCTGCCTTCTTCGGAGTCAAAGAAATGCCATCCTGCTTCTTCAAGCAGTTTATTGATTTTTATTCTTGCTTTAGCTTCTTTTGACATCGCAATGCTGTTCTATTTTATAATCGCAAAGTTAGTCATAAATTTTCAATGCCAATTATTCAAATAAGTCGCTGTCTTTCAGTGGTGCGTAGGTAAAATGAAGGCTCTTTTGGCAGCGTAGTGGTCGCCCGTGTGTCGGGGCAGCCAAATGTGTTGTTTTGTGCGTGGACTGTTCATTTTATCGTTTTTTTCTTTTTCAGTCTTTTATCGTCCATGTCGTACAGTTCAACAGACCACCATGAAGTCCGATTTCATTATAGTTTATCGTCTCAATTTTTCTGTCTGGGAAAATCTGTCTGAACCTATCATAAACTTCTTGGTCTTTGTTTTTCTCTGTTTCAAATATTGGTAGCACAATCAAGTCTTGAACTTCCAAGTAATTCACGTAGCAACCAATTGCATGGTAAGGATATTTTTTCTCCTTATGTTCAAGAAAAGGGATGTCGATATAGTCAATCCCTTTTTCTTTCAGGATTTTGTTGATTCCGTTCTTCCAATATTTAAACTCCTGTTCACGGACATTCCCAAGCACTGTGTTTCTGTCAACAAATCGAACCATTCCGTCTGCATGACCTGTCATATCAGATTTTATTTGTGGAATTACGATAATCTCAACTTCAAGAAGTTTTTCAATTTCAGCTATTAGTTTGTTTTTGTTTGAGTATTCCGGGTTCTCGTCAAAAACTCGGTCTGAAATAATTGCTCTGTCTGACCAATTCACAACATTGCCACCGTCAAGATTAATTTTGGAAAAAATTGGATCAATGTTGTTGGCCTTACAAACTTCTTTTGGGTCTGATTGAAGTTCCAATTCGTCCTTTAAATAGGAAGGTTCATAACGGAATTGAACAAATTTTCCCTTTTCAATCTGAATAGGCATGTAGTCTCTGCACCAAATGTCTTTTGTGGCTTTTAAAAAACCATACTTAATAGAATGCTTTTCAAGAAGTTCATTTATAGCGTTGCAGGTCTTTGTAAACCGCTCGTCAGACAGCAGCCTTTCAGAAAAATAAACCGTATTTGTTTCTTTACCTGTTACCATTCAATAGAAAATTTGTCCATTCGGTTTGTTTGTCTTCTCGGTAAAATCGAGCCGGTGTGGTTAGAGCCTGGAAAGCAATGCCTTTGTTTTCACAATGCTTTTGAATTTCCGATAACTTTGTTTTCATGTTCGGTATATTAGAGAAGGTTTTTCGTGTAAAGCAAACCCTTTTCAAGTTTGGAAGAGTGTCAATTAGCGTGATGATGTTTTTCCATCGAGTTACTTTGTTGTCGATGTAGCCGTCATAGTAATTGGCTTCTTGACCTTCTTCAACTTGAATTTCTTCAATCAGGTCGGTAAAGTCAATTCTATGTTCCTTGATAAAATCTAACTTTTCCTGTTTGGAAGCGCCTTTTAAGTCTGTCTTGCCAAAGGCTGTCGGTAGAAGTCTCCACAAATAGTTTCTGCTTCTTCCATAGAAAAATTCAGCGTCATTGTCCGCTGTTTCAGGATTAAATGTTCCAATTATCAGGGTTTCTGTCTTTGGACTTATTTGGTGGTCTAAAAATCTATGTTGAACTGTAATCATGTCGTTTTTTTTTAAATGCACTATAACGTTTGACAATATGAAACGGTTGGGTTTTCGGAGTGCGTTCGTATCCACCGTTGCAGAAAGTTGAAGCGAACCAAGCGCCCGCAAACCACTGAATCCCAACTGTTTTATATTGTGTGTTGGGTGCTGTTGCTTTTTAAAATGGTAAATCATCTTTATAATCAGTAAATCTTTCAACTGAATCAAGTCTTTGCCATAAATTATTTAATATTATTTTCTTTTTGTCAACAGATACAGACTTTATTAATTTTATAAAATCCTTTAATACATATATTGGAAATTCTACACGTTTAAAGTATTTGTAGCTTCCATTAACAAAACACCTTGCTATTAAATTTGGATTCTGAATATAATCTTCAAGCATTGAGTTTCTGTGAATTTCTTCTAAGTCAGCAATGATTTTTTCTAAATCAGAATTATATCCAGTACTATTTTCAATTTCACTGAATATTGAAGTCAATGAACTTGCAAATCTTTTATAAGTTTCTTTGTCCTCGTATGAAAAATCTAATTCTATATTTTCTTCAGAAAGAATGTTTCTTTCAATCAGCGAAAAACTGGAAATACGTTCATTAAAATCCGTTTTTATCATTTCCGATAAAACTCCTTTATAAGTAAAATTATCAATTTTGTTTTCTTTAAGTATCTCTTCAAACAATTTTCCTATAAAGTATATCTCAGTTCTAAAATCATAAAATTTGTTCTCAAAGTCTTTTGGAGGTTCGAATTGCCAATTAAGTGATATACTTTTATCAAAATCATCCTCAAACTTTAATCGTTTTCCAAAACCAAAGTCAATAATTTTTACAACTCCATTGGATGAAACCAATATATTATCGGGTCGAATGTCTCTATGTAATATCTGATTCTGCTCCAAATAATTGAATCCATCAATGGTCTGTTCAAATAAATTATTAATCAAATGCGGATTATTCTCCGCAAATGTTTTTATATTCTGACCATCAATAAATTCCATTAATATATACCCAGTTTTTTGTTCTGGATAGAGGTAATAATTAAAAACCCTGACAATGTTTTTATGATATATTTTATGAAGTATTTTTATTTCATCGACAAAATTTTTAAAAAATAAATCTTTATGTTCTTCATAGTATGGAGAGTACTTTTTACAAACAAAAGTTTCATCAATTATCTCATCTTTCAAGAGGATTGTTTTTCCTGTTCCTCCTTGACCTATTTCATCAAGGTAAATAAAATCTTTTGTTCGTATAAATTCTATAATTTTTTTATCCATCTATGCGATTTTATTTATGTTGTAGGGCTCTTCTGCAATTGCACTCAACGTCTTATTTACGCAACAAATATAAAACATTCTTAAATACAAAATATCAGACCTGCGTAAATTATTTTACTCATATTCTGAATACTTGCGGATAAAAGACCATATAAGCAGTTCTTATCGGTTTGCAAATGTGTTGTTTTGAGGGTTGGCTGTTCATTTTATCGTTTTTTTTCTGTCTTTATGTAGCAAATTGTTCGCTGTGTCGTTTTTTACACTTGCCGATAACGGCTGAGTGTATATGCAGTTAGGGACTGCAAGCTACTATCCTGCCCACCTACACCGAATTTTGAGCGGGTCAGAATGCTTGAATTACTACTAAAACCCTTATTGCATATAGCCTTTGTTAGCCGTTCGCTCTTTTTTATCATAATTAATCCGTTTTTATTTTACATCAAATACATCTCCATCATGAAGAGGAATAATTGTAGTTTGTTCGTGAAATAATTCTTGAAATTTTTCAGGTGCTTCTGTGTGAATAGGTATAATGCCGCATTTGGGTTTAACTGTTTCAAAAACTGTCTTTAGTGTTCCCAAATCAGCATGCCCACTTGTGTGCATATACTCAATTTTATAAGGCTTCAAAAAATTATATAACGATTCATTAAAAGCAGGTTTCTTACTATCCAAATATCCATCCCACATTGAATAAAATACTTTTGAATCCTTTGATTTAGCATATTCAGTGATAAGAGGTTGAAATGAATCATTTGAGCGTATAAGCATACAAAACCCATTTTTTTCTAAATACGATTTTAATTTACCATCGAAAGAAAATGGATTTTGTCCTTGACGTTTTAAATTAAAGAAACGACCAGCAGGGCTTGTTGTTTGGTTGAAATCTATATCGTAAAATTTAGTGTATTGCTTATGATTTTCGGAGACTATTTTTAAAATTTCTGTCTGATAACTGTCACATACAAAACAGCGTTTTGCATTTTTTGAAGCATGGTATAATGCAAATATTCTGTCAATATTAGTAGAAGAAACTAAAACAAAGTTGTATTTATTTTTGCTAAATTGCAATTCAAAATCTTTTTGTAATTCTTGCTCCGTTTGGATTGCCGCATTTGGACGTTGAATATTTGAACCTTCCGAAATTATGTAATCAATGTTTTTTGCATATCTTTTTAGCGTTGGAATAAGTCCCTTACTTCTAAATCCGTGTCCACGAAAATCGCCCGTGTGAAGTATTCGTTTGTTATCAGCTTCGACAATAAACATATACGCATCAAAAGCGGAATGGTCAATAAATAATGGCGTAACGGTAATTTCTCCGATATTTATTTTTTGTAATTGTTCAAAAGTTTTAATTTCCTTAATACGTTCAACAATTCTTTTATGTTTTTCTGCCTCGTTTGGGTCTGGAATATATGATAATCTGCTTTCGAGACAATTAAAAATTTCGCGTGCAGTTTTTCCAGCATATATTGGTAAATCAACAACAGTATCGCAAATTTTTCCTATATGGTCACCGTGATAGTGAGTTATGAATAATGCGCTTTTTGAAACATCACCACAAGTTAATCCATCTATCGGTTTCAATTCTTTAATCTCCGTTCCCGGCAACTGCTCGCCAAAATCAATAAAAATCTTATAGCCGCCACTTTCAATTTCGGTTATGCATCCTCCAATTTGGTCTATGCCTCGATGAATGACTATTTTCATTTTATTATTTTGTAATCAATATTATGATTATTTAAAAGTTTCTCTATATCTAGAATCCTTTCTCTTCTGCCAAGAGTGTCTTTGGTGTATGTGTTTGCAATTATTAGTTTGGGAATTTTATTCAGAGTAAGTTTTGGGCAAACGATTTTCGTCAACCCTAAATTATTTTTAATCTCAATGAGTTTTTTATAATAATCCAATAATTCCATCTCATACTTATTGATAAACAAATGATATTTCCGCATTTGCTCAATAATCTCAGGCGTTTTAGGATTCCTTATTGGATCATTCCTTAAACGACTGTCTGAAATTCCTTTTAATTCAATAAAAGACAAAACACCTCCTGACAATTCAATCAAATCTATTCTTAATTTGCCAATTTCTGGATCTTGATTGAACTGGAACTCTGAGTCGATATAATTTGAGTTTCGCTTTATCATTTTCCCTTGAATCCATTTTTCAGCCGGATTCTCATCATTGATATGTCGTAAATAATCACTCATGATGTGATTTTTAATATCTGCAATGTTTGTTTCGTTTAGATTTGTTAAATCAATTTGGTCATATTTAAATATACCCGTTCCCTTTTTTGTTTTTCCACGAGATTTATCATCGCCCAAATATTTCTGATGAGTTTTAGCCACAAAACCATTAGCATAATCAATTTTAGCAACTAAACCTCCGTAATAATAAACATTGATATAGTTGTCTTTGCGAATTTCTATATACAGCTCATTATCTTCACGTAACAGTGTCCACCATTTGAGTTGTTGAGTTTTTAATTCTTCAAAGATTTTCGCTTTTGGATTAAGTGTTAAAAAAGTTCCTTTCATTTTTTTGTCATAATTATTTGATGTTCCGCTGTCTTTTTACAATGACCGCCAACTGGCGGCGTGTATGGAACGTGGCAGGTTGCGTAAGGTGTCATTGTCGGCACGACAAAGATAGTCGGAGCGGGCTGAGACGTTTCGGGCACGCAACCGCCCTGCCATGTTTTATACCCATTGTTATGTGCCGATTTTATTCATTTTCTTCAAGTTTGTTTATCTTATCAAGTGTTTTTGAGATTAATTCAATCCATTTATCCTGAACTTTCATATACTCAGTTACATTCAAATAGTGTCCGTTTCTTTTAACACACCAATTCCATTCTTTATATGTGTTGTCAAATTTTCCATCAACTATTTTTGCAAGTTCTTTCAGATAGTCAACTCCGATTTGTTTATCTCCTAACTCTTCCGTTTTGTTTACAATACCATAAAACCAAATTTCTCCATTTTCTTGTATTGAAGCAAAATTAAACATATCGTTAGGCGATTTGAGATTTAAAGACAGTCGTTTGCCACGTCCAAGTTTTGGTAAAATATTGAACTCTGAGTTTAAAGTACGGATAAACTTTTGGAAAGTATCAGTTTCTTCTTTACCGATAGCGTTTTGCAGTCTCTCAAAAAAAACTTTCTCGGAAACAGTTTTACTTTCTGTTTTTTCTTGTTCTTCAGGTTCTGTGTCGGACAGGTTTTTGTCGGCGAACTTATAAACTATTCGTTCAATTTCCTTAGTTTTTGCCAGTATTCGTGGGGTAACAATCAATTCATTATTTATCGGATTTTTATAGACGGGAAGCTCAATTAGCGCAAGAGTGAAGTTTAAATTTCCATTTCTGTGAATATAGTTTGCAAGTTCTTCCATATTCCCACGAATACCATCTCCAATTATTGTAAGAAGAAATCGCCCTTTACTTAAATTACTTTGTAAACTGTCAATAAAATTGGTTTCCTCTGTGTCTGGATAAAATTCCTGAACTATCTCAAAAAGAGTCTTTCCATTATCTTTCCGAGCTTTTAGGCATTCTTTCTCAAATTTTGTATAATTCCATTTTGACAGGTCTTTGGCATAATCAAGAATTTGACCAATAACTTTTCTTCTTGCTTCGGGATTTCTCCATAATTTACATTCTCCAATTGTGATAAAACCGTATTCGTTTACATAGACCAAATCAATTGAACCAGATTCTGTGTTAAGTTCTCTGCAAATCGGTATCATTCCTCCAAAAGTTGGTTCCAGTTCTTCAACTGGCAATAGGTTGGGACAGTGAAAACAAATATTTTGAATCCAGTCTTCATTATAAAGATTTGAATCCAGTGATACTTTTTCAAGTGTGAGAATTGCTTTATCTTTAATAATTACCGGTGAAGTATGTTGTTTCATTGTCGCTTTTTTTAATTGGCCCCAACATTTTATTTACGCAACAAATATAAAACATTCTTAAATACAAAATATCAAACCTGCGTAAATTATGTTATTCATATTCTGAATACGTGCGGATAAAAGACCAGATTAGCAGTTCCTATCAGCGTATGATGGTAGCCTCTATCGATAAATTTTACAACTCGGTAGTAGCCATTGAAGGGAGATGTTTCGTCAATCCTCAAATGTATGCCCATACTTTCTGAAAACAAAAGCCATTTGTCGGCACGATCTCCTTGTTTCCACTGAGGGTAATTACTCAAATGTTAAGGTAAACTAACAATGTCAATTCTTTTCTTATACTCTCTCGGAGAAGTACCGGTCGTTTTTTTAAACATCCGGCTGAAATGTTGCGGATATTTAAACCCCAATTCATAAGCAATCTCGTTGATAGTCTTATCACTATCGAAAAGTTTGTCTTTGGCAACGTCAATGATTTTGGCTTGGATGTATTCCTGGGCCGATTTTCCGGTTTCTTTTCGGATTAAATCTCCAAAATAATTTGCGGATAAGTTAAGTTCGTCAGCGCAGTAAGCCACAGACGGCAACCCTATCTCCGTAGGATTATTCGAAGAAAAATAACTGTTCAACAAGTTTTCGAACTTTTCCAAAATACCTTTATTGACATTCTCTCGGGTTATGAATTGACGGTCATAAAAACGTTCGCAGTAATTCAGGAAAAGCTCGATGCCGGAAGCAATCAACTTTTTGCTATGCTTGTCCACCGGATGTTGCAGTTCGTCATTTATTTTGGAAAACAAATCCAACACCAGATGCCGTTCCTCTGCCGACAAGTGTAACGCTTCGTTAGTGTTGTAGTTGAAAAAGGTGTAATCGTTCATTCGTTCGGCAAGCGAAGTGCCACGTATCAGGTCGGGATGAAAAACCAGTGCATGTCCCATAGGCTGGTAGAAGTCCGTTTTGTTTTCAACGTCTATAAACTGTCCGGGGGCAATAAAGACCAATGTCCCTTCCTGATAGTCGTAATAATGGCGTCCGTATTTCAAATCGCCACAAACAACATCTTTCAGAAAAACGCAGTAAATCCCGAAAATCATCTTGTTCCCTGTCCGTTCTTTTGCTTTCGAGAAATCGATCACACTCACTAACGGATGTAGCGTTTTGTGATTGTTAAAATCATTATACTCGCTAATTGTATCAAAATGGAGAACATTTTTCATTGCCGTCGTAATTTGTTAGTGCAAATTTAAGGTTTTATCTGAAATAGTGTGGGTAATCAACATTGAGATTGCTTCATGAATTTCGGATGGCGCACTCATTTCAGATTCTCCCTTCTTTCATTCCTTCCCCATTACACATGATCATTTATCCATTTCTCCATTATTTTCTCGACCTCATCTCATCATCGGGGCACCCGATCTGCGCAGCGAGCGTGCCTTCAGGCAAAAGACAAGCTGTTTGAGCCGCCGCAAGGCGGCGAGTTATTTGTCTTTTAGCGAACAAGCAGCTATCGGGTCGATGAGGAGATGCAGTCTTGATCTTTTTTGCATACTTTTTTGCATCAAGGCAAAAAAGCATGTGGGGTTTGGGGCAAAGCCCCAAAAATCAATGAACCATGTGTTTAGCAAAAAAGCTATTAGCTAAACCTGTAAGAATTGGGTACTTTTATGTGATAATCAGTAATATTGGTAGAACAAACAGGAATATATATACAATTATGATATACTAAAGCCCGAAATTTGTAATTGATAAAAAGCATATGCAATAAAATAATAGATAAGAGTATGAAAAAGGTACTTGTCGTTCTTATAATTATCATCGGAAGTTCCCTGCAAGCGCAAAATCCTGGAATAGGGGATGCTGCGTCTCCCTCTGTTCGAATTTCATCCGGCATTGTAAGAGGGATTGCACAAGACGGTGTTGCCGTTTTCAAAGGCATACCCTATGCTGCTCCGCCGGTGGGCGAATATCGGTGGCGGCCGCCACAGCCCGTGATCCCCTGGGAAGGAATACGGGATGCTCTGGCGTTTGGACCAGACTGCGCACAAGGTGGATGGGGTACTGCTCCCGGTACTATTCGGGAAGGCTCATCAGAAGATTGTCTCTACCTTAATTTATGGATTCCGGCGGGAGCCAGGCCGAAAAACAAACTGCCTGTGATGGTCTGGATTCACGGTGGCGCTTTTGTGGGAGGCAGTGGTGCAAGCGCTGCCACTTCGGGTGAAGCCTTTGCGAAACAAGGCGTCATCTTGATGACCTTCAACTACAGACTCGGACGTCTCGGACACTTTGCTTTTCCTGCTTTATCCGCGGAGCATCCCGATGAACCGAAGGGAAGTTATGCTTTTATGGACATGATCGCTGCTCTTCAGTGGGTACAGGATAATATCGCTGCTTTTGGAGGCGACCCAAACAATGTAACCATTTTTGGCCAATCGGCCGGAGGCGTTGCTGTACACTCCCTACTTACAATCCCACAAGCGAAAGGACTTTTCCACAAGGCAATCAGTCATTCCGGCGGAGGCAGGGACGGTGTGCTTACCGGCAGGCCGATGAACAAGGAAAATGCTGATCCGTTTTATCCCGTTTCGGCCGAAACCATCGGTATCAATTTTGCACGCAGGCACGGAATCGACGGTACCGACGCAAACGCACTCGCAAAACTCCGTTCGCTAAGTGTGGAGGAGATCGTGGATGGCGGTCAGGAAAGTGATGGTGAGGGAGGCCCTCGAACTTATTCCGGTCCTATTCTCGACGGCAAGCTTGTCGTTGAAACGGCTGAGAGTGCCTACAAAGCCGGCAGGCAGCTAAACGTTCCACTCATCATCGGCAGTTGCAGCGCCGAAATCGGCGGAAGCTTTGTTAATTTCGCCGGTACAAAGGAAGAACTGTTTTCTCTTTTCGGTGAACTGGAAGATGACGCAAAAGCAGCCTATGACCCTGAAGGAAACAAAGAGTTCGACGAGGTGCAAACATTGTTTAATACCGACTGGGTATGGGCTGAACCTGCCCGATTTGCGGCAAGGTTTTTTGCCGCCGGTGATATGCCGGCTTATATCTTCCATTATGGTTATGTCCCCGCCAACATGCGCGAGCGGATGCGTTATGGCGCTGGTCACGGAGCAGAAATTCCCTATGTATTTAACAACCTCAACAGTCGCCGAGGTGCTGATAAAACCACAAAGGCAGATGAAGAAGTAGCCCGTATCCTGAACACCTATTGGGCTAATTTTGCCAAAACAGGGAATCCCAATGGGGCAGGATTGCCGGTATGGCCCAATTACGGTACTGCAAAGGAAGAAATCTTAGATATCCAACCTGATGGGAATATTGTTGGCAAACCCGATACCAGAAAAGCGAGGCTGGATGTGATTGAAAAGGCGTCGTCCGGCTCGAACAGGGTCCGTATTCAATCACGGGGTGGAATTTAATCACGATGATCCATCCGGCAAAATCAGGCCGACGGCGAAGGTGAGAGCAATAGATTATTACAAATGAAGTAGAGGGGAAAATTAATTTTCGAAATATGGAATGGGTTCTTAATTGTTTTTTGTCTCAAATAAGTTTGCAAGTCCAGAAGACGAACATATATAAAAAAATGAAGAAAATAAGTTTATCCGTAGCAATAATCATGCTGTTACTGGGGATATCCGGTAAGATAAATGCACAAGACAAAATGTTGGACGAGAAACAAAGAAAGATAATCACCATTTCCGCACTTACGGCAAAAGGTGATTTGGAGAGGTTGAAACCGGAACTGAATGCCGGACTTGATGCCGGTCTTACTGTCAACCAGATAAAGGAAGTATTGGTGCACCTTTACGCTTATTGCGGATTTCCACGCAGTATCCGTGGACTGCAAACTTTCATGGAGGTGCTGGACGAGAGAAAAGCCAACGGTATTGCCGATGAATTGGGCGCGGATGCCTCTCCCATAAACGATGACGAAAACAAGTATGAAAGGGGCAAGAAGATTTTAGGAGAACTCACCCAAACCCCCCAACCCGAAACGCTTTCGGGATATTCGGTTTTTGCACCGATCATAGACACGTTCCTGAAAGAACACCTGTTCGCAGATATTTTTGAAAGGGATGTACTTACCTATGCCGAAAGAGAACTGGTAACCGTTTCGGTAATCAGTTCGATTGGCAATGCGGAGCCGATGCTTCGTTCACATCTGGCCATTTGCCTGAACGTAGGCCTCACCCCGCAACAATTAAGTGAATTTGTAGATGTCGTTCAATCGACCATAGGCGAAAAAGAGGGCAAATCTGCCCGGTTGGCATTGGAGGATGTTCTTGAAAACAGGAAACAATAGAAGAAAGATGAGAAAATTATTAGTTGTTTTTGCACTATTATCAATAGTCATAAGCATGGATGCCCAGACAGCAAGGAAACAAAAGCCTTTGGTGATCGAAACGCAAGGCAGCTTTGCAGTGGGTGGCACAAAGATTTCCGAACCCGGAAACTTTGATTTGGCCAACCCGTTGAAGCCCGACGGGCAGACCTTTCACGGAGATCATGCTTATGTGTTTTATCAGGTTCCGGTAAAGGCCCGGAAGCTACCCCTGATTTTCCTGCATGGAGCAGGACAGTCGAAGAAAACGTGGGAGACAACTCCCGACGGACGGGAGGGTTTCCAGAATATCTTTCTGAGGAGAGGGTTCGGGGTTTATTTGCTCGACCAGCCTAGACGTGGCGAAGCGGGTAAAAGCTCCGTACAAGCCACCATTACGCCTACCCCCGATGAACAGTTCTGGTTTACGCAATTCAGGATAGGTAACTATCCCGATTATTTTCCCGGTGTCCGGTTCCCGAAAGACGAGGCTTCGTTGGAACAGTTTTTTAGGCAGATGACCCCTAACACGGGTAATTTTGATGCCAATGTCGTTGCCGACGCCATTTCGCAGCTATTCGACAAGGTGGGCGATGGCATTCTGGTTACCCATTCGCAGGGAGGCGGCCCGGGTTGGCTTACCGCAATAAAAAATGATAAAGTCAGAGCCGTAGTGGCTTATGAGCCGTACAGCGGCTTTGTATTTCCCGAAGGTGAACTGCCCCAACCGATAGAATCGTCCGGCCTTTTTGGCGCACTGAAGGGAGTGGAAATACCGCTGGCCGATTTTATCAGGTTGACGAAAATTCCCATCATCATATACTACGGGGACAACATTGCAATGGAACCGACAACCGTGTGGAACAAAGACCATTGGCGCGCGGGATTGGAAATGGCAAGGATCTGGGCGGCTACTATCAATAAGCACGGAGGCGATGCCACAGTGGTGCACCTGCCGGAAATAGGAATCAAAGGCAATACGCATTTTCCGTTCTCCGACTTGAACAATATTGAAATTGCAGACCAATTATCGAAATGGTTAAAAGAAAAAGGATTGGATAAACATTAAAAACGAAACAGTATGTATCAAAAATTAAATTTTAAAGGGATGAAGAAAATAACGTCAATAATCGCATTAGCCACATCAATGGCAGCTATAGATGCGGTAAACGCACAGTCCGTTCAGAATGAACGTCAGCAAAACCCTTATGGCCTCGTGTACGATGGCGCAATAACCCGGAATGAAAAAGGGAAAGTGAATATCCATCCGGTTACGTATAAACTGAATGGATTAGATATAGCAGCCAACGTCTATACCCCTGCCGACTATGACCCATCCAAAAAATATCCGGCAATTGCAGTTGCACACCCCAATGGAGGAGTAAAAGAGCAGGTAGCGGGTTTATACGCCCAACATTTGGCAGAGAATGGTTTTATCGCAATTGCTGCAGATGCAGCCTATCAGGGTGCAAGTGGTGGACTGCCCCGTCATGTGGACAAACCTCAAAACCGTGTTGAGGATATACGCGGGATGGCAGATTACATTTCCCGATATGAGGGGGTCGATCCGGACAGACTGGGAGTACTTGGTATCTGCGGTGGGGGTGGCTATACGTTGAAAGCCGCCCAATCGGATAAACGGTTCAAAGCCGTCGCAACTTTAAGTATGTTCAATTCCGGAGAAGTAAGGCGTAATGGCTTTCAGAAATCACAATTGAATACCATTCAGGAACGCCTGGAACAAGCTACCAAAGCACGTGCGCAGGAAGCTGCCGGAGGTGAGATAATTTATGCGGGTGTAGCAAGCATAACCGATGAGGAGATCGCTAAAACAGCAACAGACCTGTATCGTGAGGGATATGTGTACTATTACAGGACACACGCACATCCAAATTCAACATTCCTTTATACGATGAGCAGTTTACTCGACTTGATGACTTGGGATGCCACCACGAACATGGATATGATCAATCAACCTCTTTTGATGATGGCAGGAAGCAAGGCCGATACCAAGTATATGACGGATGAAGCGTTTGCCAAAGCGATAAATGCCAAAAATAAGGAACTGTTCCTGATTGACGGGGCTACCCATATACAAACTTATTGGAAGCCCGAATATGTATCACAAGCAGTAAAGAAGCTGGTTAGCTTTTTTCAAACTAATCTCTAATGAAGAAACGTTCTGAAACGAGCATGATAACCGTTCTCACACAAGAGCATGATTAAATGCGAGTTCCATACGATACATTTGAACTTTTTCGGAAAGTGAATACGGAATCAGAACTTGTTTTGACGCTGTCGAACGTAGAAAAAGACGAATGAGTTTTAAAAAATAATTTTAATCGTATGAATAGATTAAAAGTGATTTTTTCGGCATGCCTTGTAGTTATTATGACGGCATGCAGCAACAAGTCCGATAATACTGAAAGTACTATGGGGCGTAATAATGATGTCTGCTTAAATGCGATTTTTCCTAAAGGAGAAAAAATCGGCAACAACAACTTCGAGGGAGTTGCCTACCTGCAATGGTTGATGAACGATACCGAAAACTTCGACTGTACACTTGGTAACGTAACATTTGAACCCGGATGCCGGAACAGTTGGCATTCGCACCCCGGCGGGCAAATCCTGATTGTCATAGCAGGAGAGGGATATTATCAGGAAAGGGGCATCCCTATCCGGTTAATCAAAAAAGGAGATATTATCCCGATCAAACCCGATGTGGTCCATTGGCACGGTGCAACACCCGACAGCCCGATGGAGCACCTCGCCATAGGAACCCGCAGCAATATGGGGCCTGCAGTGTGGTACGAACCGGTTAGTGATGAGGATTATTACATTATTACAGCTACAACAAATAATTATTGATATGAAAACTATTATCGTCGTCCTTACCTTTGTCATGGCAAGCATTCAGTCAATAAATGCCTGGCAGCAGACAACATTTGACGAACAAACGAAACAGGAACTTATCAACCTTTCCAAACAAAAATGGCAATGGATGGCTGATAAGGATGTAGAATCGCTCAATGAACTCTTTCACGAAAATGCCATGTTCGTACACATGGGCGGAACGATGAACAAGGAGCAGGAACTCAATACTATCAGGAGCGGTGGTATTCACTACAAGTATGCCGATATACAGGAGACATCCGTTCAATTTGTTGGCACGACAGCCATCATTCTCGATAAGATCAGGCTAACAGCCATTGTTGGAGGGAATGAGGTGGTCAATCCTTTCGTGGTTACAGAGGTGTATGTGCTGATAGACGGCAAGTGGAAATTGGGCTCACTTTCGTTTACGCGGTTACTTGAACGGTAGAAGGTTTTTCGGTGGTCGAAAATAGAGCCATAGTTTTTTCTATTCTATGGCTCTATGAATATATAAGTGTTTATTTCACTCTAAAAAGATACCCTGCCACCAAGCAGGGGCGGGGTTAGGATATTTTTCCATCCGTGAATTTACCGGCTCAATCTAAATGAATAGAACAAAAATTCGTAATTGGTAACTTGCAAATCCTTGTGAAAATCCGGCTTTTCAAGCCGAAAACATTCTGAAAAACGATGTGTCGCCTTCCTTCGACAATAAGGCTGCCTTTGCCTGAAAGGCAATAACCTTCATAACCGCAGGTCACCGACCTGCGGACAAAGACGTCCCTACCATTGCTGCCTGAAAGGCAGAACCACTACAGTTACACAGATGAATATCCATGCCGGCGAAAAAGAACAAACAAAACGAAAATTCGTAATTTATAATTCCCATTTCTAACTTCTTTACTTCTTTCTTAAATTCTTAATTGTCAATTCTCAATTATCCCTTATTTCTCTACTTCCCATTTCTCTATTTCTTGTTAATTCTCAATTCTCCATTACATCTTAACAGTCCCCTTAAGATAAGGGGTCAAGCACTGCCGCCAGGCAGTGCAGGGGTTATGATATTCCTCTACTTCCGACTTCTTCACTTCTTAAATTCTCAATTCTTAATTATACATTATCCATTATACATTCTCAATTGATTTACGTTCTTCCCATCTCCTTAACTTTATTTAATTGTTTGGTCTCTCAATCATACTTTCGTCGTATTTGCGTCGTATTTGCGTCGTACTTCGCTCTTGTTTCGTCCGCACAAACTTTAGAAGGCGTGTTTTTCATTTAAAAGCTGATAAACAGCAGGTTACATGGAATCTGGTACCCTCGGTTAAAAAGTTGTCAAATATTAAAAACTGATAACGAATATTTCCCGTTTTTGTTGGACTGATAGTGATATGTTGACTCAAATTTTCACCGGTGATCCGGCAAAAACGAAAAAAAGCAATCCGAATATGCGGATATATTCTGGAAAAACAGCCGATGGGATAATTTGCACGAAATAGATTTTATTCGGCAACAATAGGGAGATTTTCTTCATCAGATTCCTCTTCCGGAGGATCCTTTTTTACTACCAGTGCGCTCACTTCCCACAAAAAGTAAAGAGGCAGTGTGACAATAATCAGAGAAAACGGGTCGCCGGATGGTGTTATGAGGGCTGCTGCAACAAGCGAGCCAACCACGGCATGCTTGCGATATTTGCGGAAAAACGAACGATAAAGCAATCCCAGATTGGATAGCAGCCAACATACGAGTGGCAATTCAAACACTACGCCCATGATGAGAATGAGCATATAAAAATTATTCATGTACGAATCGAGCGAAATCGTATTGTGAATGGCTTCACTGAGTTCGAAGGTGATCAGAAATCGAAAGATAAGAGGAAATACCAGAAAATAACCTACAAGGCAGCCGATTACAAACATCACTCCACCAAACACAAACGCCGTTTTTACGCCTTTTGCCTCGTTTTCGTAGAGCGCTGGGCTGATAAATCGCCAAACTTCGTAAAGGATATAGGGGATGCTGAACAAAACGGCAAAAGCAAACGACGTGGAAATGTACGTCATAAACTGTGTCGTCATGTTGATATTCAACAAACTGATATTAAATGAGTCTGCCGAAAAGTCCGGAAGAAAAGGAATGTATTGACTTGCTTTTTCGAAAAAGCGGTAAGTGATGAAATCGGAAGAACGCGGTGCGAGAATAATCGAATCGAAAATGCGGGGCACAACAATAAATCCTACTAAGGAAAGAACGACAAGCGTAATGAGGATACGAATAATCGTCCACCGGAATTCTTCCAGATGATCCCAGAAGGACATTTCTTTTTCGGCCATTATCGTTACCCCTGTTAAAAATTATACTCGAAAAAGCGCAAAACACAGCCCTGTCATCTTTTTCGAGAAATATTATACACCTTTAGCGCCTCATCATTTTGATGAAGCGTTTAGTATTTGTTACTCATCTCCTAATTGTCTGCCGATTTTTTGTCGGCAGGATCGGCTTTAATATCTTCTTCGATGTCGTTTAACCCTTTTTTGAAGCTATTGATGCCTTTTCCAAGTCCTTTCATGAATTCGGGAATCTTTTTCCCCCCGAAAAGAATGAGTATAACGAGAACAATAATCGGTATTTCCCAGCCATTTAAGTTCATAAGCAGAGGATTCATAGGTTTGTTGATAATTCTGTTACTTTTTTATTATGTGCAAAAATAGCACTTATTCCGGTAGCCGGCAATAATTTTATGATAAAGTTTCAAAAAACTTTGTGAGTGGTTTTTACCGTATAACCAAATTCATATATATGGGTAGGTGATCGCTGAATCCTCCGATGTAGCGAGGCCCGATATTGGTTCTATAGGGGCGCTTGCCGCCATTTCGTTCGTCTCTTTCCAATAAGAAATCGGCATTGAATACGTGGGCGCAATTGTTTTTCACTTCGATAGATCCGTGATGTAACAAGTTACCGCTCACAATAAATTGATCGAGGATTTCCCATTTGCCTTGATATTTGTAGGTGCCAAATCCCTTTTCGTTGACGCGATGACGAAAAAGGTTATACAGCTTCATATCCTCAATTTCCTTTTTTATGGATTGGGCATTCAATGTTTGTGAAAGGCTTTTGTCGTCAGGGTGATCGTTGAAGTCGCCCATGATGACAATGTTTGCATTTCTGCGTACGTGGAAGAGGCTGTCGGTTTTGCGCTTCAGCAGAAATGCCGCATCAATACGCGACTGTTCTGTCGCAAGTTGCCCACCTCCGCGGGAAGGGAAATGGCAGACAAAAACATCGAGCGTATCTTTATTGACAAGTTGTCCGACAACGTGCAGAATGTTGCGTGAGGTTTTGTTTTTTTCGCGAAAAGGAATCCGATATTCGTTTTTGTGAATCAGCCTGAACCGGTCCCGTTGATAGAGTAGGGCGACATCGATTCCGCGCTCATCGGGTGAGTTTGTCGCGACGTATTCGTATTGTTGCGCACGCAAGGGCGATCGGCGGGTAAGGTCGAATATGACACTGTCGTTTTCTATTTCGCACAGTCCCACTAAAGCCGGCGATTGCATTTGCCCTACGGCTGTGATCACACGTGTGATGTTTTTCAGTTTTTCCCAATATTTCCACGTCTGCCATTTCATGGCGCCATCCGGCAAAAATTCTTCATCGGCATGATCGGCGTCGTTTTTTGTGTCAAACAAATTTTCTACGTTATAGAACATGATTCGAAAATCGTTTTGCGCAAGCGCTTTGTTTGCCGAGAATATCCCGTGGATAGTCAGCAGAGAGACGAACAACAGGTGTTTTATTTGCATTTCGGAATATCTTGATATGAAGAAAAGTATAAACGCGAAATGTTTATGTCACAATGGATTATACATTCCGCGTTTAAATCGATCTGTTTCTTGCGAATCGTTGTCTGTAATTATTCGTTATTCGGCCTTGGCCGGAATATTTTCAAGCAATTTCACGAGGAAATCCCACCATTTGGCAACCGATGGGATATTCAGTCTCTCATTGGGAGAATGCACATCTGTCATAGTCGGGCCAATTGAAATCATGTCGAGCTGCGGGTATTTTTCGAGGAACAGTCCACACTCCAATCCGGCATGAATGGCTTTGATCAAAGGTTCTTGGTTGAAAAGCTCGGTATAGGTTTTTTGTGCTACTTTCAGAATCTCCGATTCGGGATTGGGTTTCCAGCCGGGGTATCCCTCGTTGTGCGTTACTTTTGCGCCGGCAAGTTCGAAAACCGAAGAAACCATGTTCACAATATCCTCCTTGCACGATTCCACCGAGCTGCGTTGGCTCGTTCCAATCTCAATAATATTTTCGTCGATCATTTTTACCGAAGCCAAATTGGTCGATGTTTCCACCAATCCGGGGATATCGTGACTCATACCAATCACCCCGTGAGGACATGCGTAGAGTGAAAGAATCAGGTTCTCGGTGGTGCGTTTGTTGATAATTTTTGACGGAATTTCAACCGTCTCGAGGGTGATGTTGAGTCCCGGATCCACTGCTTTGTATTCGTCCTGAACTTTTGCCAGGAATGTATTGAGCTTTATGCGTATATCTTCCTTGTATTTGTCTTTTACGCCGATAATGGCATGTGCTTCGCGTGGAATGGCATTGTGAAGATTGCCTCCGGATATTTCCGAAAGTACCATTCCGTATTTTTTTCGCGAAAGCGAATACAGAAAACGATTCAATATTTTGTTGGCATTGGCAAATCCCCGATCTATATCGCTTCCGGAGTGACCTCCTCGCAGCCCTTTGACATCGACACGAAACCAGAAATATTTTTTTGGAACGTCTTTCGATTTGTATTTGAAGTAAGCTTTCGTTCCTTTTCCACCTGCACAGCCGATGTATATTTGGCCTTCTTCTTCGGTGTCGAGATTAATGAGAATCTCGCCCGTAATAAAGTTTTTTTCCAATGCGTTCGCTCCCGTGAGCCCCGTTTCTTCATCTACAGTGAACAGTGCTTCTATTTTGCCGTGTGGTATGTTGTCTGAAGCCAAAATGGCAAGCGCAGCTGCGACTCCGACTCCATTATCGGCTCCTAAGGTAGTGCCGTTGGCTTTCACCCAGTCACCATCGATGATGGTTTCGATAGGGTCGGTTTCGAAATTGTGAGTTACGTCGTTGTTTTTTTCGCATACCATATCCACATGACTTTGCAGCACGACAGTAGGAGTGCCTTCTTTACCGGGTGTGGCCGGTTTTGTGATGAGTACATTCCCTGCTTTGTCCTGTTTCGCTTCCAGATTATGTTTTTGTGCAAAATCGAGCAAGTAGGCCAGAATTTTTCCTTCTTTTTTTGAAGGTCTTGGAATTTGGGTAATTTCGTAGAAATAATTCCAAAGATCAGTTGGTTGAAGTTCTTTGATAGTCATCTTTCAAAATATTTGTGAAATGTTTTTTATTGAACGCAAAAAATCGATTGTTGTTTTGATTCGAGCGATAAATTTACAAGAAATCTTCGTTCGAGAAAAATTTAATATCTTTAATACGAAAAAATTCGCTTTAATTGGCTAATTCAACTATCTTTGCTCAAAAATTGAGGTAAGAATATGATGCAAACGATATTTATTGGTATACTCTTACTGTTTGTGGCAGTATTGTTGATGGGCGTCAAAGTCTTTTTTACGAAAGACGGAGAGTTTCCCAACACACATATCGGTGCAAGCAAAGCTATGCAGGATAGAAACATCCTCTGTGCTTCCGATCAGGATACTCAGATGCGCGCCAAGGTAAATCCCGTTGAATTGATTTTGAAATCCGAACACAAAAAATAATCGAAAATGAAGAATACCTATTCGTATGTAATTGGCGGCATAATTGCTGTCGCCGTGGTGGTGCTATATATCTTGTTTTTTACCTCACGAACGTCTCTCAACTCAGATAAAAACGGTGCAGCATTCAACTTATCCGATTCAACCGTAACGTTGCCGATTGCCTATGTTAATATCGACTCCTTGTTGTCGAATTATAATTTTGCAAAAGATCTCAACGAAGCACTTATTCGAAAGGAAGAAAGCAGTCGTGCCACACTCAATCAAAAACAGCGTGAGATGCAGACAGCCGCACAGGAATTTGAACGTAAACGACAGAACAACGCTTTTTTGAGTCAGGACAGGGCACAGCAAGAATATGATCGCATCATGCGCATGCAACAGGAATATGAGCAAACGGCAAATCGTCTGTCTCAGGAATTTGCTTTGGAACAACAAAAGCTAAACTTTCAGATGGAAGATACCATCAAGGTTCGTTTGGAAGAATTTAATAAGAACAAGAAATACGAAATTATTTTCAGTAATCGGGGTACAGGGACGATTCTTTACAGCGATAAAAAATACGATATTACGAAGGAAGTGATTGATTTTCTGAATAAGAAATATGGCCCTGCAACGGCTCCTTCGTCTTCAAATGAGAAAAAGGAATAAATTCTTTTTTACCCAAAAAGAAAACGTGTATATTAGGTCCTTTTTATCGAGGGCCTAATTTTTTATCTGCTCATGAAGCATTGGGAACCCTATTTGAAAAAGAGCAAACTGCCGAGAGCGAGTCTGATTTCGGCTGATTTCAGTGCTTGCATGGCCGTTGTCATTCCTTGTTACAACGAGCCTAATCTGGAAGCTACTTTGCAAAGTCTTTGTGAATGTGCTTCTCCTGCTTGTGGCACGTTGGTGATTGTGGTGATTAACTCGAGAGAGAATTGCTCTGCCGATGTTGCTCGGCAAAACAGAGAGTCTTTTAGCCTGGTGCATGCTTTTTCACAAGCGCATGGCAATGAGAAAATACATTTTATGCCATTGCTGTGTGAGGAACTTCCACGCAAACATGCAGGTGTGGGATTGGCGCGAAAAATAGGGATGGATTTGGCCGTCGATTATTTTCTTCGAACCGAAAATCCAACCGGTATCCTCGTTTCACTCGATGCGGATTGCACCGTTTCTCCGAATTTTTTGGTCGACATTTCCGAAAGTTTCCGCGGAGATGAAAAATTGTGCTGCACCATTCACAATTTTTATCACCGTGTCGAGCATGGTGATCCGACTATAGAAGATGCCGTTCGCCAATACGAAGCTTATCTTAGATATTTCGAGAACGCACTTCGATATACGGGCTTTCCGTATTATTATCATACCATCGGTTCTGCTTTTGCGGTGACTGCCGACGCCTATGTGCGTGTCGGAGGAATGGGGCGTCAGCAGGGAGGAGAAGATTTTTATTTTTTGCAAAAAATATTTCAAATGGGAAAGACAAAAGAGCTCGACGATGTGATGGTTTACCCGATGGCGCGATTTTCGGATCGCGTCCCTTTTGGTACCGGCCCTGCTTTGCAAAAGATTATAGCCCAAAAAGATGGCTTGATGAAAGTTTATGACTTTGAAGCGTTTCAGTCGTTGAGACAGTTCTTCGACATGAAAGACAGTTTTTACGGCGCGTCGCAAGATCGCATCATCGAAATGATCCGCTGTCTACATCCCATGTTGCAGGAATTTTTGACAGAGAACAATTTTCTGCTCGATATCCAGGATTGCAATGCTAATGCGGCGACGCTAAAATCCTTTCAAAAAAGATTTTTCCATCATTTTAATGCGTTTAAAATTATCAAATATCTGAATTTTGCTCATCAAAATGCCTTTGGATTAACTTCACTAATTACTGCTCTTGACAAATATTCTGAAGCTATTGGAAGTTAAGACAAATTTTGCTATTTTTGTGGTCAGATTGATAGGAAAAACTGACTTTATTCTTTTTTATTGTTATGTGGGGTATAAACGGAGTTGAAATCGTAAGTGCATTCCTGGTATTGTTCGCTATAATCGATGTATCTGGATCAGTGCCTATTTTTATCAATCTTCGTAGCCAAAACAAGGTCATCAATCCGCCGAAGGTGGCCATTTATTCGCTTTTTTTCATGTTGCTTTTTCTTTTTGTAGGCGAATGGATCTTGAGACTCTTTCAGGTCGATATTTCGTCGTTTGCCGTAGCAGGGGCGATTGTATTATTGATACTTTCGGTAGAGATGATTTTAGGCGTCGAAATATTCAAAAATGATCAGTCCGGAGACAGCAATTCATCCACTCTGGTGCCGGTGGTATTTCCTCTCATTGCCGGGCCGGCAAGTTTCACTACCTTGCTTTCGATGCGCGCAGAATATCAAACGATCAATATCATCGTGGCCATTTTATTGAATCTTGCGATTGTGTATCTGGTTTTGCGGTTTTTAGATCCTGTGAAAAGAATATTAGGTGCAAGTGGAGCCTATATTCTCCGAAAATTTTTTGGCGTCATTCTCATGGCCATTTCTATCCGTCTGCTCACGTCCAACATGAGCACACTCATTGCCTCTTTCCAGTGAAAAGGGATTTTTCGGTTTACGATCCCTGTTTTTCCCTTTATTCTACTCCCAATTTTTTTGAGCAACTGTATTTCGAATTTAACAAAAAAAGAGTATATTTGTGCCATCAAATTGATGTACAGGTCAAGAGTTTAGATTATCACAAAAGATATAATTAATTTATCAAAATCAATCAAACATGAGAATTGTAAGTATTTTGGGACGTGAAATCCTCGATTCGAGAGGAAACCCCACAGTAGAAGTAGATGTAACTACCGAATCGGGAGCTTTTGGCCGTGCTGCCGTTCCTTCCGGAGCATCCACAGGCGAAAATGAAGCCCTTGAGCTTCGCGATGGTGACAAAAAAAGATATTTGGGAAAAGGCGTTCAGAAAGCAGTAGCAAATATAAACGATGTGATCGCTCCTGCTCTCCTTGGTATGAGCGCATTGGATCAGATGGGAATCGATGCCAAATTGCTCGAACTTGATGGAACAAAAACCAAATCGCATCTCGGAGCCAATGCCTTGTTGGGAGTATCGCTCGCAGTAGCCAAAGCCGGAGCCGATTATCTCGGATTGCCTCTTTATCGCTACATCGGCGGCACAAATACTTACGTGTTGCCTGTTCCGATGATGAATATTATCAACGGAGGTTCACACTCCGACGCTCCTATCGCTTTTCAGGAATTTATGATTCGTCCTGTAGGTGCGAAATCGTTTAAAGAAGGATTGCGTGCAGGTGCAGAAATCTTCCATTCGCTGAAAAAAGTGCTTCACGATAAGGGATTAAGTACGGCAGTAGGCGATGAGGGTGGTTTTGCTCCAAATCTTTCGGGTGGAACAGAGGAAGCACTCGAATCGATTCTTATCGCCATCAAAAATGCAGGATACGAACCGGGTAGAGACGTGACGATTGGCCTCGATTGCGCGGCTTCCGAATTTTACGAAAACGGCATTTACGATTATACCAAATTCGAAGGCAGTAAAGGTGAGAAGAGAACATCCGCTCAACAGGCCGAATATCTGGAACAACTGATTTCGAAATATCCCATCGATTCCATCGAAGACGGAATGAGCGAAAATGACTGGGACGGATGGAAACTGCTTACCGACAAGCTTGGCGGAAAATGTCAGTTGGTGGGCGACGATGTGTTCGTAACCAACGTAGAATTTCTCGAAAAGGGGATACGGTTGGGTTGTGCGAACTCCATCCTGGTCAAGGTCAACCAGATCGGTACATTAACCGAGACGCTCAATGCCATCGAAATGGCTCAGCGCAACGGTTATACTACGGTAATATCGCACCGTTCGGGCGAAACCGAAGATGCTACCATTGCCGATATCGCTGTGGCAACGAACTCGGGACAAATCAAAACCGGTTCTCTGAGCCGCTCCGATCGTATGGCGAAATATAACCAGCTACTTCGCATTGAGGAAGAATTGGGCGATCGCGCCGTTTATGGATATAAAAAAATCAAATAAAAGTTTTTTTACTCTCATAATGCAAAAAGAGGGGCTTCGATTGACTTCGAAAGCCCTTCTTTTTTATGTTATCGTGAAAGCTCTTTGAATCTTTTGCCGAAAGCTTTGTTTTATGAGAAGAATATAAAAAATCCTTCCTCGCAGGTCATTCCGTAAATTCATATTCTCACCAGCTTTTTTTGATCAATAACCGATCAACTCTTCACAATCAAAATTACCATCAATCTTCAGAAATCACTATCTTTGTTCGACTAAAAAATAAGACAGTGAGCAAAGAAATCGTAGAAACACCTTTGATGAAGCAGTACATCGAGATCAAAAAACAACATCCCGATGCCATACTGCTGTTTCGTGTAGGCGATTTTTACGAAACTTTTTCGGATGACGCCATCATCGCTTCCGAAATTTTGGGCATAACGCTCACCCGACGTGCCAATGGCGCTGCCCAGTTTGTGGAGCTTGCCGGGTTTCCCCATCACGCACTCGATACCTATTTGCCCAAACTGGTGAGAGCAGGCAAACGAGTTGCCATTTGCGATCAGTTGGAAGACCCCAAAACAACCAAGAAACTCGTCAAGCGGGGCATTACCGAATTGGTAACGCCGGGCATTACCATTGACGATAATATGCTCAACCACAAGGAGAATAATTTTCTTTGTGCTATACACACAGCCGACGGCAAACATTTCGGCATTGCTTTTCTCGATATTTCAACCGGTGAATTTCTGACGTCGGAAGGAACGAGAGACGACATCGACAAACTCTTGTCCAATTTTTCTCCGAAAGAAATTCTGATCGAACGCGGCAGTCGGAAAAAATTCGAAGAACGTTTCGGTTCGTTGTTTTTCCTTTTCGAGCTCGACGATTGGATTTTTACATCGGATGCCGCTCGTGACAGACTCCTCAAACATTTTCAGACGAAAAACCTGAAAGGATTCGGCGTAGATCATTTGCCGCTCGGCATCATTGCCTCGGGAGCCATTCTTCATTATCTCGACATCACACAACATTCGCAAATAAGCCACATCGTGGCATTGCGCCGCATCGAAGAAGACCGCTATGTGCGGCTCGACAAATTCACCGTTCGGAGTCTCGAATTGATTGCGCCGATGAACGAAGGAGGCAAAAGTCTGCTCGATGTGCTCGACAAAACCGTTTCGCCAATGGGCTCGCGCCTGTTGCGGCGCTGGATCGTGTTTCCGTTGAAAGACAAAAAACCGATTGAAAATCGCCTCGATGTGGTGGAAAACTTCTTTCGCGAGCCGGAATTGAAAGATCTGTTGGAACAACAGCTTTCGCTCATCGGCGATTTGGAACGAATCATTTCGAAAGCAGCCGTAGGGCGAATTGCTCCGCGTGAAGTGGTGCAGCTGAAAGTAGCTTTGACAGCCATCGAACCCATACGCGAAGCGTTTCTGGCATCGGACAACATCAGTCTGAAAGAAATGGGCGAAAAGCTGAATCCGTGTCCTGTGATTCGCGACCGCATCGAAAGAGAAATTGTGCCCGATCCCCCTGCACTTCTTAACAAAGGAGGAATCATTCGGAAAGGTGTGAACGCCGAGCTCGACGAATTGCGCGAAATTGCCTATTCGGGAAAAGATTATCTGCTGCATATCCAGCGGCGCGAAAGCGAGCGAACCGGCATCCCCTCGCTTAAAGTGGGGTTTAATAATGTATTCGGATATTACATCGAGGTGCGCAACACCCACAAGGACAAAGTCCCCGACGATTGGATTCGCAAGCAGACGCTCGTGAATGCCGAACGCTATATCACTCAGGAATTGAAGGAATATGAAGAAAAGATATTGGGTGCCGAAGATAAAATTTCGGTTATCGAAACACAACTCTATTCTTCGCTGGTAGAAAGCCTGATAGAATACATTCCGACCATCCAGGTGAATGCCAATGTGATAGCACGTGCCGACTGTTTGTTGTCGTTTGCAAAGGTGGCCCGGGAAAACAAATATATTCGTCCCGAAATCGACGAATCGGACGTTATCGACATCAAGGCAGGCCGCCATCCCGTCATCGAGAAACAGTTGCCGCCCGACGAGCCCTACATATCGAACGATGTATTTCTGGACAACGAATCGCAACAAATTCTGATCATCACCGGCCCGAATATGGCAGGCAAATCGGCTTTGCTGCGACAAACGGCGCTCATCGTCATCATGGCACAAATCGGCAGTTTTGTCCCTGCCGAATCGGCAAAAATAGGTCTGGTAGATAAGATTTTTACGCGTGTTGGCGCTTCGGACAACATATCGTTGGGTGAATCCACCTTCATGGTAGAAATGAACGAAGCCGCCAATATCCTCAACAATATTTCGCAACGAAGCCTGGTGCTCTTCGACGAACTCGGTCGTGGGACAAGCACCTACGACGGCATTTCCATTGCATGGGCCATTGTGGAATATCTGCACGAACATCCGCGTGCTCGAGCCAAAACACTTTTCGCAACGCATTATCACGAACTCAACGAAATGCAAAAATCGTTTAAGCGGATACGTAATTTTAATGTATCGGTGAAGGAGGTGGATAACAACGTGATTTTTCTGCGAAAATTACAACCCGGCGGCAGCGAGCACAGTTTCGGAATTCACGTAGCCCAAATGGCCGGCATGCCGCAAAGCATCACCAAGCGAGCGCAAGCCATTCTGAAACAGATGGAATCGGAAAACCGCAAACACGGCATCAAAAAACCCATTGACGATTTCATCGAAAAACGGGAAGGCTATCAGTTGAGCTTTTTTCAGTTGGACGATCCGGTGCTCAGCCAAATCCGAGACGAATTGCTCCATTTGGATGTCAACAATTTGACGCCGCTTGAAGCGCTCAACAAATTAAACGAAATCAAGAAAATCGTGAGAGGAAAATAACTTTCCTCAATTATTCAAAGATGTACAACGAAAACAGCATAGAAGAAACCGTTCGTAGCGGCCGTATCGAAGTGATTTGCGGCTCGATGTTCTCGGGTAAGACCGAAGAATTGCTTCGCAGATTACGACGAGCCAATTTTGCACATCAAAAGGTGGAAATTTTTAAACCATGCATCGACAATCGCTATTCGGCAGACGATGTGGTGTCGCACGATCAAAATTCCATTCCATCCACGCCGGTGGAACATTCGAACAACATCCTGCTGTTGTCCTCGGAAGTGGAAGTGGTGGGGATCGACGAGGCACAGTTTTTTGACGAAGGCCTGGTGGAAGTTTGCCAAGCACTTGCCGACCAGGGAGTTCGTGTGATCGTGGCCGGTCTCGACATGGATTTCAAACGTGTCCCCTTCGGGCCAATGCCGGCCTTGTGTGCCATTGCCGACGATGTAACCAAAGTTCATGCCATTTGCGTGAAATGTGGCCGGCTGGCCAATTATTCGCATCGACTTGTGGCAATCGACAAACAGGTATTGCTGGGCGAGACACAGGAATATCAGCCACTGTGCCGAACTTGTTATCTGCAGGCCACAACAAAATAGGAGCAACTGCTTCGGCACATAAAGAAAATTCGGCAAAGAAGATTGTTTACTGTTTCTTACATCTTAAAAATCTTAAAAATCGGAAAAATGTCTCTATTTCTCACATACGAATCTTGAAATCGAGCCCCCAAAAGTCCAAAATTTGGGTTAAACTCTATTCGAACCAAATACGACGCAAGTACGGCGCAAATACGACGGAAACCCAACACGAACAAAGCATGAAAAAATACTCCGGGTAGAGGCTGAAAAAGTTTCTAAACATCGATTAAACGGTATTGTAAATGCTTATCCGGTTGCTGAAAATCGTGATGTTATCTGCATAATTGATTTTTTTGATTAACGAAAATAAACAATCGCCGAGATATAACGTTATTATAGTAGGAATCTTATTTTATTTGCAAAACAAACTATTAACAAAAACATTGACGTATGAAACTAAAAAGATTTTTTGTTGCCACACTTTTGGCGACGGCTTTGACCACTACATTTACATTGAGTGCGCAGAATTATAACACCGGTCTTGGCGTACGATTGGGGTACGATAGCGGATTGACTTACAAAAACTTTTTCACCAATAGCAGTGCGTTCGAAGGCATCCTGAGTATCTCGCCCAATTATTTTCAGTTGGTAGGACTCTATGAATACCAGCGACCACTCGAAGGGGTCGACAATCTGGATTGGTATCTTGGTCTTGGAGCCCATATCGGAGGCATTCACCATCACAAGGATAAATACGACAACGCTTTTTTGATTGGGGCAGACATCATTGGCGGCTTGGAATATACATTCCCCGAAGCACCTTTTGCCGTCTCTTTGGATTGGAAACCGTCGTTTAACTTCACAAACGATTACAACGACTATTGGTATAGTGGATTTGCACTGACTCTGCGTTATACGCTCAGATAATTTTTTAGAGAATATTAAACAGAAAACCGCCCTTCTATAAGGCGGTTTTCTGTTTTCGTGCGGATAAAATTTGTATTTTTGCAGCTATGCAAGACAAAGATCCGGATATTTCCGAGAAACTGCTCGGTCAATTAAATGAAGCTCAACGCGAGGCCGTTGCCTATTGCGACGGACCATCGCTGGTGATAGCCGGCGCCGGTTCGGGCAAAACACGTGTGCTGACCTACAAGATAGCTTATCTTTTGGCACAAGGACTTCCGCCCTATTACATTCTTGCCCTGACCTTTACGAACAAAGCGGCACGCGAAATGAAGATGCGGATTGCCGATTTGGTAGGTGAAAAGAAAGCCCGACAGTTGTGGATGGGAACATTTCATTCCATCTTTGCACGCATATTGCGCAGCGAAGCCGAACACATCGGATTTAAATCGAATTTCACGATTTTTGATTCGGGAGATTCTGCAAGTCTCATCCGACAGATCATCAAGGACATGAATCTGGATGACAAGATTTACAAAGCGGGCAGTGTGCATAATCAGATATCGAGGGCCAAAAACAATCTGATCACACCCAAAATGTATGCCCAGAACACCGAAATTCAGGAATACGACCGGGCGGCAAAACGGCCACAACTATTTGAAATCTACCAACGATATCAGGACCGCCTTCGTTCGGCCAACAGCATGGATTTCGACGATTTGCTCATGTACACCAATATACTGTTCCGTGACCATCCGGAAGTGCTCGAAAATTATCAAAACCGTTTTCAGTATATTTTGGTTGACGAGTATCAGGACACGAATTTTTCGCAGCACCTTATCGTGAAGCAACTCGCCGACAAGCATCACCGCATTTGCGCCGTAGGCGATGATGCCCAAAGCATCTATTCGTTTCGGGGAGCGAATATCGACAATATTCTCAAATTTAAATCCAATTTTCCCGAAACCCGGATTTTCAAACTCGAGCAAAACTATCGATCGACCCAAACTATTGTGAATGCGGCAAACAGCCTTATCAAGAAAAATACGGAGCAAATCTTTAAAAACGTATTCTCGAAGAACGACGAAGGCGAAAAGCTGGAAGTTGCCGGCGCTTTTTCGGACTTCGAGGAAGGATTGATCGTTTCCAATAAAATAGCGCGAATGCGCTACGAAGAGCATGCTTCGTATGGTGATTTTGCCATCCTGTACCGCACCAATGCACAATCGCGTATTTTTGAAGAAGCTTTACGCAAAAAAAACATTCCCTATCGCATTTACGGTGGAGTTTCGTTCTATCAACGAAAAGAAATCAAGGATGTGATCTGCTATTTTCGGCTCATCGTCAATCCCGGCGACGAAGAAGCCTTGCGGCGCATCATCAATTACCCTGCAAGAGGGATCGGCGAAACTACATTCGCGAAAATTGCGTCGGCCGCCCAACTTCACGGCGTGAGTCTGTGGCAAGTGTTGAGCGATCCACTGCAATATAATTTGAACATCAATTCGGGAACAGCCAAAAAACTGGCCGATTTTCGTGCACTGATCAGCGAATTTATCGAACAGAACGAAACGCTCAATGCCTATGAGCTGGCTCATTTGGTGGTTCAAAAATCGGGAATATACCGAGAGGCTTACGACGACAAAACGCCGGAAGGCATGAGCCGTGCCGAAAACATCGAAGAACTTCTTAATGCAATGAACGAGTTCGTTTCGACGCGCACTGAAGAAGGCGCGGAAGATATTCGACTGATCGATTTCCTTTCGGAAGTATCGTTGCTCACCGACCAGGATACCGATCAGGAAGCCCAAGACGAAAAGGTAACGTTGATGACGGTTCATTCGGCCAAAGGTCTCGAATTTAATCACGTTTTCGTGGTGGGATTGGAAGAAGATCTGTTCCCCTCGCGCATGGCCATGAACGAGATGAGAGGATTGGAAGAAGAACGCCGGCTCTTTTATGTGGCCATCACCCGAGCCAAAAAAACCTGCACCCTTACCTTCGCCAAAAGTCGGTTTAAGAACGGGCAAATCAATCCGGCACGCGAAAGTCGCTTTTTGCGAGATATCGATCCGGAATATCTATCGATGGAACGCAATACCCTTTCGACGCAACGCGAAGCATCCAATGACGGATTTTGGGGATCGCTTCGCAATCAGCAGGTTTTCCGTAAGGAACCCGAACAACCGTCGTTTATAAATGAACCGAAAAAGATATCGCCCGTTGCACGTTCCGCAAGTTCGACACCCCTATCGAAAGAAGCAGAAGCATTGCACGAAGGCAATGTCATCGAACACGAGCGTTTCGGACGCGGCGTGGTTTCGGCCATAGAACAGTCGGGTAGCGACAAACGAGCCTTTGTAGATTTTGAATCGGCCGGCACCAAACAGTTGTTACTGAAATTTGCCAAATTCAAAATCATTTCCTGAAAACCGGTTTTACAATTCGAGCAAGGCACGTTCGCCACTGCTTTCTCCGAAAAGCATGTCAACGGGATTTTCGAGCAATTTTTTCACCCTGACGAGAAACCCGACCGAATCTTTGCCATCGATCACGCGATGATCATATGACAAGGCAACATACATCATGGGACGTATCGCCACTTGTCCTTCGATGGCTACCGGACGTTCCAAGATGTTGTGCATACCCAAAATAGCCGACTGAGGCGGGTTGATAATCGGAGTGGACATCATCGAACCGAAAATGCCTCCGTTGGTGATGGTGAAAGTGCCGCCACTCATTTCGGGAATCGAAAGTTTCCCTTTTCGAGCTTTTTCGGATAATGAAGCTACCTGTTTCTCGATTTCTGCCAAACTCAAACTTTCCACATTTCGAACCACAGGTACCATCAATCCTTTGGGAGTACTTACCGCAACCGAAATATCGGTATAGTTATAGAAAATCATATTCTCGCCTTCGATGGACGAATTGACATTGGGATATTCGAGCAAAGCGATAGAAGATGCTTTCATGAAAAATGACATAAGTCCGAGCTTTATGCCATGTTTCTCGACGAACTGATCCTGATATTTTTTTCTCAAATCGAGAATTGCTTTCATATTCACCTCGTTGAAAGTAGTCAACATGGCTGTTTCGTTTTTTACAGAAACGAGGCGTTCACTCAGCTTTCGGCGGAGCGAACTCATGCGCTCGGTTTTGTAGTCTCGAGTTGCTGTCTTGCGCACACCGGGTGCCATTGTACTATCATCCATCGCTGCTTCGATATCCGAAGCTTTCAGCCGACGCAAGCCGTTAATCACATCTTCTATCGACAAGCCATTTTCTTGCATCATCTTTTTGGCTAACGGCGTGATTTTTACCTTCTCGAAAGTTGAAGAATTGTCTTGGACTTGTGGCGAGCTTTTTTCTTCGTAAGCAGGTATTTCCGGTTGAGGTGAGGTATCCACTTTTGTTTGCTCTTGCGCCGAAGGTTCCTTTTTGACCGTTTCGTCAGGAGTTTCTGCCGCATCAGGTTGGAATGAAGTATCGATTGTGCAAGCCACCGAGCCAACTTCCAATAGGGAACCTTCGGTTGCTTTATGAGAAATTTTGCCTGCCTCGTCGGCAACAAGAGTAAGCGTAGCCTTCTCCGATTCGAGTTCGGCTATCTCTGTTCCTTTTTTTACTATCGCACCATCCTCAACGAGCCAACGATAGAGTTCGACGTGCGTGATAGATTCGCCCGGTGTCGGGATTTTTATGTCTATAATTGCCATATCTGTGAGATGTTATTTGATTGCTTCGCGGATAATTTTTGACTGATTCACTTTGTGCATAGCGGGTAATCCTTCGGCGGTAACACCGCTTGCAGGGCGACTGATAATTTGGAGAGGTTCTCCAAAATGATCTTTGACGAACAAGCCGGCACCCATGTTGTAGGGTTCTTCCTGCACCCAAACTTTTTCGACGTTAGGACCGTAATTTTTTAGAATTTCTTTAAGTTGGTTTTCGGGATAAGGATACAATTGTTCGAGGCGAACAATCGAAACATGATCTGCATTGGTTTCTTTGCGAGCGGCATCGAGTTCGTAGTATATTTTTCCGGTACAAAGCACCAACTTAGTTATTCTTGAAAAATCTGAAACCGATTTATCGGCGATCACTTCCTGAAAATGTCCTTCGGTGAAGTCGGCAAGAGACGAAACACACTCGGGGTGACGCAACAGGCTTTTCGGGGTGAAAGCGATTAAAGGTATGCGAATATCCCGATGCAGCTGTCTGCGCAGGGCATGGTAGTGATTGGCCGGCGTGGAAGGAATTACCACTTGCATGTTGTAATTGGCACACAGACTGAGAATGCGCTCGACGCGACCGCTCGAATGTTCGGCACCCTGTCCCTCGTAACCGTGCGGAAGGTAAAGAACCAAACCCGATTTTACCCCCCATTTTTCTTGAGCTGAAGCGATGTATTGATCCACAACCACCTGTGCCTCGTTGAGGAAATCTCCAAACTGTGCTTCCCAAATGGTGAGTCCGTCGGGATAAGCGAGTGAATATCCATATTCGAATGCCAGAATACCATATTCGCTCAGAGGCGAATTGTAAACACGAACGGGAGCAAATTCTCCTCCCAAATGTTTGAGAGGAAAATATTTTTCCTCGCCGTCTTCGGTTACTATTTCGGCATGTCGGTGCGAAAAGGTTCCGCGTTCCGAATCCTGTCCACTCAATCGTACGGCATGCATTTCCTTTGCCAGTGTTGCATAAGCCATCAACTCGCCCATCGCCCAATCGTAGGCGTCGGACTCGATCATATCTGCACGTTGTGCGAACAAACGAATGGTTTTATTGAAAAAATGTTTGTCAGAAGGCAAAGTCGTTATTCGTCTTGCCAAATCAAGAAACTCATCCTTTTGGAAAGCCGTGTCAACCGGTGATTCAAAGTCTTCTGCACGAGGCAAACGGATATTTTGATACTTCTCCCGGAGAAAAGGTAAAATTCGCAATCGGGGACTTTCGATTGATTTCTCGTATTCGCGTTCCATCCGTTGGTGAAAATCCGAAACTTTTCGATCATATTCCTGCTGCGAAATCACACTTTCGGCCATCAATTTTTCGGCATAAATTTCACGCGGATTTTTGTGCTTGGCAATTATGTCATAAAGTTTGGGTTGTGTAAAACGGGGTTCATCACCCTCGTTGTGTCCGTACTTCCGGTACGAAAGCAAATCTATAAACACATCGATGTTGAATTTCTGACGAAATTCGAGTGCGAGTTTGGCAACAAAAATCATCGCTTCCACATCGTCGCCGTTGACATGGAAAACAGGCGACTGGGTAACTTTCGCTATATCGGTACAATAGGTACTCGAACGTCCCTGCAAATAATTTGTGGTGAATCCTACTTGATTGTTGATCACGAAATGAATGGTTCCACCGGTTTTGTATCCATCGAGTTTGGAGAATTGAATTGCTTCGTAAACAACCCCCTGAGCGGCAATGGCGGCATCGCCGTGAATGAGAATGGGTATCACTTGCTGATAGTTGTAATCGCGGTCGTTTTCGATTATCGCACGCGCCACACCTTCGGCTACAGGTGTTGATGATTCCAAATGCGATGGGTTGGGCACGAGACTGATCGATATTTTTCGTCCGTTATACTCGAATGTATTATTGTATCCCAGATGATATTTCACATCGCCATATAAGATTCCGTCTTCATATCCCTGAGCAATAAATCCTCGAAAAATTTCCCAATAAGGCTTCTTCATGATATTGGCCAACACGTTTAACCGTCCACGATGAGCCATTCCGATGACGATATCGTTGGCATCGTATTGTCCTCCATGTGATATGATGGTATCGAGAGCGGGAATAATCGCTTCGGACCCTTCGAGAGAAAATCTTTTTTGACCGACAAATTTTTTGTGCATATAATCCTCCAGCCCCGAGGCTTCTACCAAAGAGTCTAAAACGTGCAGTTTGGTTTCGTTAGAGAGAACTTCTTGGTTCTTCGATCCTTCCATCTTATTCTGAAGCCATTGCACGATTTCGGGCTTTGTCATGTAGCGATATTCCACGCCGATAGATTTGCAGTAAGTTTCCTGCAAATGAGAAACGATATCTCGAAGCTTGGCTCTACCGATTCCGATTTCGTTGCCTGCCTCGAACTCAGTATCCAGATCACCTTCTGTGAGATTGAAATTTTCGAGATCAAGTGTAGGCGAATAGGTTCTGCGAGTGCGAACCGGATTTGTTTTTGTGAATAAATGCCCGCGACGCCGATATCCTGCAATCAAGTTTAAGACAGCCATTTCCTTGGCAAAGTTTTCGGAGTAGGAAACCCCGGTAGTCGGTTTTACGGGGTATTGGCGAGTTGCCAGATCGAATCCCTGAAAGAAAAATTGGAAGCTGGCATCTACACTTTTCGGATCATCTTTGTACTGTTTGTATAGAGCCTCGATGGCATCCAAGTCCATCGTCCCGATAGGGTTGTTGGTAT
The DNA here is from genome assembly GCF_004138125.1 of Seramator thermalis. Taxonomy (GTDB): domain Bacteria; phylum Bacteroidota; class Bacteroidia; order Bacteroidales; family Dysgonomonadaceae; genus Seramator; species Seramator thermalis. The sequence goes on along the minus strand of NZ_RXHS01000018.1, from coordinate 404 downwards.
CCATTGTTTTTTTTTCGGTTGTTGTGATTTTTTAAAACGTAAAGATGACAATTTTGTTCCGAATTTCCAATAAATTAATGAGAAAAAGCAGGAATGATTATGTTTTGAGGGATTTGTGTCGGATATTTCTTGGTTTGTATGAATTAATGAAAGTAGGAGGCAGTCTCTATTTTTACTTGATCACGGCACAATGATCAATTTCGGCCATTGCAATCGCAAAAAATAAAGGTTCTATATGAATTTGTATGGGTAAACGTAAATTAATTGAGAATGTATAATCAATAGTTCGTTAATTATTTAATATACGAATCATGCAGCAATTGCTGCAAACTCGACGAGTTCTTTAACAAGTTTATCATTTAATCTTCTGTTCGGCTTTATGCCGGACACGCAAATAAATCGTT
>NZ_RXHS01000017.1 GCF_004138125.1 Seramator thermalis | reverse complement strand
AGAGAAATCTAATAATACGCTAATAATACGCTAACGATTACCGGTAAAGTTTGGAATCTCTGCACCAAGATTATAAACGCCAAAGTTTATTAGGAATAAATCAAGGGGTATTTAATCGGGTGCTTACGTTTTATCTTCTATCATTGGAAGGAGCAATGGTTTGAATTCTGTTTTATTTTGTATTGCCACTAATCTTATTCCTATTGCTCTCACAATTGCATTGGGAGAAGAAAATAGCGATTCGAAATGAATGTTTCGGTAATGTTTGGCTGCATTTACAATCACATTAAAATCCAATATAGATAGGCTTCGGGTATAATCGGCCAGAAAACTTAAATCGCTATCAGCATTCACTTTTACATAGGCTTGAATGGCTTCGGATCTGACTATATCATTTTTGCTGTAAATATATTTCGCAATGGATGGATTAAATTCTGATAATTGAAAATCCCCTGCTACTCGTAAGGCAAACATTTTGTTTCTGACATAAAGCGACCGCAGGTTTTTTTTCACCACGTCATCAAAATTCATTTCATGAAAAAGTGTAATGCAATCGTCGTGCACTTTCCCTTTTGTGAGGACTGCCGAGATTCTCAGTTGGTTAACAAATAATCTTTTTTCGGATTTCGATTTTGTGAGAGCCATGAGCTTTCTTGCATCTGCCGTCGAACATTCTTTCGTTAAATAATCCATCATTCGATTAAGCGTGTCTCGATTAAATTCTTGTTCTTTCTTGTCTGTGAACAACCTTCTGGCTGTTCCGATATATAGCGAAAACAGTTCGAGAACGGTTATCGATAGGAACACCAATACAAGTGCCTGCACCACATAAAGCCATCCGTGAGCGTGACTCACGATAGGATAAGCCGGATTATGAAAGATAAAGTATGGATTAGTGATGTCTTTTTGTCCAAGATAAAGGAACGTCAGCACAAACACCGATCCTCCAATTGCAACCACTACCCATGGAGAAAGATACTTCCTATAAATTCCTGCAAATCTCATATTAAAATCGATATTTATACCCTGCTTCCACCATATATCTGTTTCGATATTGCTTGGTAGAATTTTGATTAATTTGTTCGTACATATATCCCATGCGAATGTTGAAATCGGATATCCTGTTCAATTTGAAGTTTTTTTCCACCTTGATGTGATAGGACATGAGTTCGTTGAACGAGCTTTGCGACGTCGTGAGAATATCGTCGGGCGAATTACCTACTCCTGCTTCTATTCCCCAGTAATTCATCGGACTTTTTCCGTAGAGTCGATATTTGATGACAACTGATAGTGACTGTAAGTCGTTTTGCAAAACATAAAATGGTCGTATCGAAAGCCAGTTGTTGCCAAAATAATTTCCGATATTGCCGGTAACGATAAATACATCTTTGTTTGTCGCATTCGGATAATTCATGTAGCGCCCGCCTAAGGATGCTTCCCATTTATTCGCCGGTACAAAAAAGTATTCGATACCCATGCGATAGCGAGGAAATAAATTTGCATTCGACGCATAACCCAAGCCGAATTGAAGGTAATTTTTTTTGTATATTGTCCAATAATCGTTTAGTTCTATCAAAAAATCGTTTTTGGTAAATCGGTTTGCGTAATAGATATCGGCAGCAAGCGTATTGCCTGTTGCTATTTTTTTAGAATAACCGATGGATACAAGATGATGCGGATCGATATTATCGAACATGTCAAGCGAATACGACAACGTAACCAAGTTAGTCCGCCGGTTGAGCAATAAGGAGGTATAGAGCTGATCGATGGTGTCGTTTGCAAGATAATGCTTATATTTATCCTGTTCGGCAAGTTTAATTCCTTTTTCATATTCTCTTGTTTCCCGGTAAGCGATCAATTGTTTGGTAAGCAAATCTTTCGTATCGGAATATCCATTTTTTTCGGCTTCTTCTCCCGCTTTTGACAAGGTCTGAAAATCGTTCGATCGCAACAAAATGTTGAGATAACTGCTGTAAAAATCATCATTTAAGTAGTTCATATCCTTGGCTTTTTCTATGAAGATAAGAGCCGAATCGTTTTTGTGTGACCAGGAATATACGTTTGCGACAAAAACATAAATGTCGGCTCGTGACGAATCGGTTTGTAATGCCATGTTTGCGTCATGCAATGATTCTTCATATTTCCCCTGGTGCGCTTTTTGAATCGCAACGTTGAGAAGTGAATCGACGTTTGTTTGGGCATTTGCCGGTTCAATGCACAGTATGCAAATGCAAAAGAAGAGTAATAAGGGCAATATTTTTTTGTTCATAGGGTTATTGATTTTTCTTTTATTCATATGCGCTATGATTGCTCTACGACGTTTTTTTGTTTTAAGTAGTGGCAAATTTCAGCAGCTATTTCGATTGGATCAAATGGTCTTTCGATAATTCTGTTGGCTCCAACTTCACGTGCTTTGAGCAAAAATTCGGGTGTTTCTATAACTGAGAAAAACCAAATCGGCGTGATGATTCTCAAATTGAATCTTATGGTATACATTAAATCGATGGATGAGTTTTGTGTAAAAATTCCGTCCAAAATAATCAGATCCGAAGGTTGGTTGTTAAGTGACTCATGAATCATCGGAAGCGAATCCCATATTTGTATTTGAATATTCGAGTGCAAAAGTTTTACAAATCTTTCTATCAACAGATAGAAAGTGGGACTGTCTGAAATTACTTCGAGACGATATTCGGGATCATTTTTATTATTTTTCATATTTTTAAAAATAATTGCAGTGCATTTGCTTTATTAAAAGGAGTATTTGATAATCTTTTCTCATTAAACTTGATTTTACAGCCGCTATACAAACGCAAAAGTTTCGAACTCATAAATTTGGCAGTCATAAGGTAAAAGAGCCTCTGAGCGGGTAAGCTTTAAGTAAAATTTTCTATGAAGCAAAAGATCAATGATTCCCGGCTCATTATTTTGTGAATAGGACCGATTCTCCTGTTTGGTCGAATGTTCCTCAATGGATGAAGGGTTATAATTATGTTTGTCTGTTTTAACAAGTGATAAAAACGATTATCATATTTTGCAAATTTACTAATTAAACACAAATGGAGAAATATAGTTTGTTTTTTTTTGAACAAAACTCCTTTTCCGAATGTAAAATGTCTGTAGTTTTGCAAATATGCGACAGCATAATTTTACGGCACTTCATTTGAGAAAAATACGAAGAACATTTGTTCTTCAAAATTTTTACAAATCACATTCTTTCCGGCACTTCAATTCCCAGTAAGCCCATTGCTTTTTTTATCGTAAGGGCTGCGTTTTTCGAAAGCATCAGACGAAAATTGCGCAAGGCAACATTTCCTTCACGCAGAATTGGAAAATCGTGATAAAACTGATTATATTCTTTCACCAAATCGTAGGCATAATTGGCGACCAGCGAAACATTATATTCTGTTCCGGCCTGTTTCACAACAGATTCGAAATCGGAAAGCAATTGCACCAGAGCTTCTTCTTTCTCCGATAATTTGACATCTTCCGAAAGATGATCGGGCATTTCAATGCCTTGCTCGGCAGCTTTTCGCTGAATGGATTGGATTCGCGCATGCGTATATTGGATAAAAGGTCCTGTATTGCCATTGAAATCGATGGATTCTTTGGGGTTGAAAGTCATATTTTTTTTCGGATCGACTTTCAGAATGAAATACTTCAGAGCACCTAATCCAATCATGCGAACAATATTTTCGGCCTCTTCAGGCGAACAATCATCGAGTTTACCCAATTCTTTGGATGTTTCGCGTGCTGTTTCTATCATTTCGGCCATTAAATCGTCGGCATCGACCACTGTACCTTCGCGAGACTTCATTTTGCCTTCCGGCAACTCTACCATTCCATACGAAAAATGTACCAATCCTTTACCAAATTCGAATCCCAGCATATCAAGCAGGATCGACAACACCTGGAAATGATAATTCTGTTCGTTTCCCACAACATAAATCATGGTGTCGATCGGATAATCGTCGAAACGCAATTTTGCCGTACCAATATCCTGCGTTATGTAAACAGATGTTCCATCGGCTCGAAGCAACAACTTGTGATCCAAACCATAAGAAGTGAGATCAGCCCAAACCGAACCATCATCCTTTTGATAGAATAATCCTTCTTTCAGTCCACGAAGCACTTCTTGTTTGCCGGCCAAATAGGTTTGCGATTCGTAATAAATTTTGTCGAACGAAACGCCAAGCTGACGATACGTTTCGTCAAATCCCTCATACACCCAATTATTCATCATTTTCCATAAACTTACCGTTTCCGGATCGCCTGCTTCCCATTTGCGAAGCATTTCGCGTGCTTCCTGCATGAGTACCGACTGCTCTTCGGCCTGTTCCTTCGAAAGGCCCTTTTCCTGCAACTCGGCTATTTCGGCTTTATAGTTTTTATCGAAAAGGACATAATAATCGCCCACCAAATGGTCGCCTTTTTTTCCGGATGATTCAGGCGTTTCACCATTGCCCCATTTTTTCCAGGCCAGCATCGATTTGCAAATATGAATGCCTCGGTCGTTCACGATATTGGTTTTTACGACACATTTGCCATTGGCTTTCAACACTTCGCTCAACGAATGACCAAGCAGATTATTCCTTACGTGCCCCAGATGCAACGGTTTATTGGTGTTCGGCGAAGAATATTCGACCATGAACAGCGGGGCATTATCATTTGCCGACACAAATCCGAAATCGGGTGCGGCATCAATTGCTTCGAGCAATCGAATCCAAACGTTCGACGCAACAGTCAGGTTTAAAAATCCTTTGATGACGTTATATTCGGCAATGAACGAAGTTTTGTCCATCAGATAGGCTCCTATTTCCTGTGCTGTTTGCTCCGGATTTTTTTTCGATATTTTGAGCAACGGAAACGTAACCAATGTGTAATGTCCTTTAAATTCCTTTTTGGTTTTCTGAAGTGTGATTTGCGAAGCGTCCACATTGGCATGATAAAGTTCGTTGAGAGCGCCGATGATTGTATTTTGAAGATTTTGCTCGATGTTCATATCGTGAATTTGCTGATTGAGAGTGCAAAGGTAAAAAAAATATATTTATGCCACGCGTACCAATATCCATTCCTTCCTTTTGGAAAGCATTTGGGAGAAAACGAAGAAAATTTTTCGCCATAACAACCCGGTCGAATTACGATTTCGTAATGACTTTTCCTTTCGTAACTAACATCTCAAAGCTACTGTTTATTGATTTCTAAAGCGGCAGTACATTTATCGACCAAATATACCAATGATTTGTAAGCAATTCCGCTATTAACAGAAAGTCCGATTTCGCAAGTACGACTGTTTGAATATCCTTCTGTAGCGTCGAGCTTGGCATGTTTGAGGGGAGCAAGCGCCGAACGGTTTAATTCGGGATGGAAGAAACCCCGATCGCCGGCCCAGCCACAACAAGTAACGTTTTCGGGCACAATCACCTTTTCGGCACATAGCGAAGCTACACGATAGAATTTGTCTTCGATTTGCATTTTTGTGGTGCTGCATGTGTTGTGTATAGCGATGGAAACAGGCTGCCGTGTGAATTGCAAACGATCGAGCAAAAAATCGTGAATAAAATCCACCTGATCATAAAGTTTCAAACGTGGATCGAGCGTTTCGCGCATGTGAAGCAGACAGGGGCTCATATCGCAAACTAACGGCAATTTGCCGTTACGGGTTGCCGACAATAACGCTTCGTTGAGCTCGGTTTCTTTTTTCTTTGCCTGTTTTCGAAATCCCTTGCTACTGAAAGCCATACCGCAACATAATTTGTCTTTCCCTTCGGGAATAATGACCGTGTAGTTGGCTTTTTGAAGCAGCGAAAGCATTTTCGAGGGAACGTCCTCCGATTCGTCGTACCCAAAAGAAGGGCCACCCATCGCTCGGGTAATACACGACGGGAAATATACCACTGCCGGAGCATCGGCATCGTTGGCGGGAAAAATCGAACGGTCGATTTTCCGACTGCCCGAAGGCGTGTATCGTGTCCAAAGCGGGAAAAGACCGTCACCTACTTTAAATAAGCCATGGGTAACATTTTCGAGCGCATTGTAGCCGACAATTTTTGCCAGCGCATGCGGAAATCTCATCAACCCGCGCAGCGAAGTCGTAGTTTTATCCATATTTGCAGCTACAACATCGGCAATGGTATTGGCCAACAGACCGTTATTATGAAAACGAAGTTCTTTCACCAACGTTCCCGTATTAATGCCTACAGGGCAAGCTATAGCGCACAAACCGTCCGTAGCACAAGTTTCGTCCATCGGATAGGAAATCTCCTTTTCCAGCTGACGAAAAGTTTTTTTTCTGTCTTTTCCCGATAAAGCCTTTTCAGTCAGATTACGGTATGCTACAATGCGTTGACGCGGTGTAAGCGTCAAGTTTTTCGAAGGGCAATTCACCTCGCAGAAACCACATTCGATGCATTTGTCGATAAGTGGATTTGCTTCAGGAATGCGCTTCAAATTTTTGATAAAAACATCGGGATCGTCGTTGATCAATACTCCCGGATTTAGAATATTATCGGGATCGAACGCTTTTTTGATTCGTTTCATTAGGGCATAAATATCGCTTCCCCACTCTTTTTCGACGAAAGGTGCCATATTTCGGCCTGTACCGTGTTCGGCTTTCAGGCTTCCCTGATGTTTAATGGCAACCATTTCACTCAGTTCGTTCATAAATTGGGCATACTGACGAATGCCTTTCTCAGAGTTGATATCGGGGAAAACCGTGAAATGCACATTGCCGTCCAGTAAGTGTCCCCACATCACGGCATCGGGATAACCGGAGTCCACGAGCAATTGGCGTACATCGGTTAGCGCATCACCCAAAACATTCGCGCCAAAAGCCACATCTTCGATGATGCATGCGGTGTGAACGGGACGCGCAGCCGCTGCCGATGCAAAAAGTCCGTTTCGTACTTTCCAATACGTATTGTAAAGATGTACGTCACTTGTAAACTTGATAGGGGCAAGCGTGTGAACAGATGACAGTTTTTCCTCTATTTCACGAATCTGCTTTAGTAAGGTCTCTTCGTCATCGGCCGAAGTATCGATGAGAAGTGCTGCTGCATTTTCAGGTAGCGATTTCAGTTCGTCAGGCATCCCCTCCTGATTTTCTACCGCACGCAATGCGTTGCGATCCATCAATTCGGCAGCACTCACTTCGCACGACCGCAAAGGAAGAATAGCCTCACAAACATCGCGTAACCGAGCAAAATAAATCATCGCAGTGGCTTTGAGCGGTGCATCGTGAACGGTTTTAAAGGTAACTTGAGAAATAAACCCGAGCGTACCTTCGGAGCCAACCATCAAATGACGAATGATTTCGACAGGATCCTCAAAATCGATCAGCGAATTTACTCCATATCCACAGGTATTTTTGAGTCGAAACTTCCGCGATATTTTTTCGTAAATGGGCTCGCTTGTTGTTGCGAGAAGATGAAGTTGTTGAATTTCGGCTATCAGTTGTGGGTGTGTTTCAATGAAACGCCGACGACTTACCGTGTCCGCCGTATCCAGTATCGATCCGTCGGCAAAAACAATGCGCATCGCTTTCACGGTGTTGTAGCTGTTATGCCGAATGCCGTAACTCGATCCGCTGGCATTGTTCGAAACGATTCCGCCTATTTTTGCCGAAGCAATAGAAGCCGGTTTGGGTCCTATTTTCCGATGATAGCGCATCAGCATTCGATTGGCAGCAGCACCCACAACGCCACAACCGAAGGTAGCTGTTCGTCCGCTATTGGTGATCGATGCAAAATCGAATCCCTGTCCGATTTCCATCAAGACAGAGTCCGAAACGGTTTGTCCACTAAGGCTTGTACTTGCTGCCTTGAACGTTATGGGGACTTGATTGTTTTTGCAAAAAGAAAGCAATCGAACGACTTCTTCTTCCGAATTAACTTTGACCACTGCTTTTGGAATCATCCGATACAATCCGGCATCGGTGCCTTTGGTCAGCAACGAAAGCTCGTCGGTGAAAACTTGTTCCTTGGGAAAGAGCTTGAACAGCTGTTTACGAAGTTTCGATGTATCCATCATTTTTTTGTGATAAAGATAGTATCAAAATTTAAAGATGATGCGGGTATATCAAAAAAAACATCGATGAAGAAATATATTATTCCTTCATCGACCCGAAGATACTTCCTAAAAAACGGAAGATGTTAAACAGCGGTCGGAATCGAACTTACTTCAAAGAAACGAAAACTTCTTTGTCCACTTCTTCCAACGTCAATTTTCCTTCACGTGCCAGCCAGCCAATGGCTGCATACAAGTCTTTGTCTGTAAGTTTCGTCAATTTTTTCAGGTCTTTTACGCTTGAACGGCCGGCTGCATCCAATTGTGTCCAAACTTTGCCGGCGTTACAACCAATCTTTTCTACCATGATGCTCATTTTTTTTATTTTCTGTGCAAAGATACCTTTTTTTGAGTTATTTTGCAAAAAATCAGGTGAAAAGGTGAAAAAGCCTTTTGTACGCATAATTCAACACAACCTCCCCGATAGCCTGAGAGAAAAGTTTTATCGGTTCTCTTTGATTTGCGATATCAGATCGGATACTTGTCGGATAAGAGAATGTTTTTCGTCGTTGAAGATGACGAAATCCGAAAGCTTCACTTTTTCCTCGTCCGGAAATTGATGTCGCATGCGTTCTTCTATTTTTTCAGGTGTTGTCTTGTCGCGTTGCAAAGCGCGTGTTATTCGAAGCGACATCGGAGCATAGACTGTAACAATGCTATCGAACATGCTCTGAAAATTTGCTTCGAAAAGCAACGCCGCTTCCATTGCCACTATTTCCGATTCGGAATGGATTTCGACCCATCGCAAAAAATCTTTTTGCAGTTCGGGATGAATAACGGAGTTGGCTATGCGGAGTTTTTCGGGATCGTTGAAAATAATTTGGGCAAACTTTTGCTTGTCGAGTTTCCCTGAAGCATACAGATTTTCACCAAAGTATTGCGTCAATTTTTCGCGAATGAGAGGTGATTCGTCATTGAGTCGTTTGGCTTCCATATCGGCATTATAAATCGGTATGTCGTAAAGTTTCAATAGCTCGGATACTACTGATTTTCCGCTGCCAATGCCACCGGTTATTCCAATTTTGATCATTTGTATTTATTCGAGATTCTCGAAAAGAAATTCTACCGAACCCGGCGATAAGCGGGGGTTGCGAATCATTGCAGGCGACTGCGTCAGTTCTATCTCTATTTTACCGTCTTCTTGAGACTTAAGTTTGGTATAATCGAGATCAATGGCGAAGTCTTCCGGGCTAATTTTTTTATAATCTTCCAAAGTTGCAAGGAAAGAAACCTTGATTTGTGACGGAAAGAATTTAACCTCAAGATTGTCTGGAAGATTGGAGCAAGTGATCGGGATATCAAAGCTTTTCTCAGTGTATTCCTTAATCGGGATATATATTTCCACTTCGTCCGGAACGAACTTCACACCCTCCACTTTTTTGATTTTGATCTTGAATTGCGAGGTTGCTTTCAAGTTATCGAAAACGGTGTATTCGGTCAGAGCATTTGTTAGGTTTTCGAGAATCTTCTTGGAAGAGTATGCTGTAACTATTTCGGGGATAAATGATATGCTGTCGGTTACCAGATTGGCGCCACTTGTAGTGATTTCTCCGTCGAATACCACTGAGAGTTGCTTTTTTTCGAGCTTTGAGGTTGAGATCGGTATCAATGCCGGATAATAGCTGAGCAGGGTGGCTTTGGGGAAAAGATTATTGAGAATATATCGGAGTTCGTTTCCCTGTATGGTTTGAATGTTTTTTTCGTGATATTCTCCGACATCTATTCGAAGCGTGTCCGGCTTGAAAATGTCGTATCTGAAAATTTGCGATCCAACGTCCGAAATTCTGACATCAATATGTTGTGGCGTCGGTTGATCGAAAACCACATCTTCGGGCACGTTGATGTATTTGACCGGAACGCGATAAGAGCCTTCGACGTTTTCGCGACGGAAAAAGAGCATCAGCCAAAAGATATAGGCCATCAAGAGAAAAAAAAGGAATGCAAGCATATTTCTCCAGGGAAAATTGGAGAAATATGCCCGCACTCTCGGTTTCCAAATCTCTATGATAGCTTTGACGTCAATCATAGCTCGGCATCCAAGTGGGGTTTACTTATTAACGTCTTGGGCAGAAGCGTAAACAGAGCTTTTTTCGAATTTCAATTTTACGCCATCAGCCACCTCCACCAAAAAGTAGGTGTCGCCAACTTCTTTGATGCGACCGTGAATGCCGCCGGCTGTAACTACTTTGTCGCCAACCTGCATCGACTCGCGCGCTTTCTGAAGTTCTTTCTGTTTTTTTTGTTGGGGGCGAATCATGAAAAAATAAAAAACAGCAATGATAGCAATCATCATGATCAGCGTCATTCCCATTCCTCCTCCGTTTGCTGAGGATCCTGCTTGCAATAATACGTCCATTTCGATAAAATTTTGAAGTGAGTGAAATTAGTTTTTTAAAATGATATGTTCCTTTTTTGCTTCGTTGGCTATTGCGTCCAAAATGCCGTTGACGAAAGTCCCGCTTTTAGGCGTGCTGTACGATTTGGCAATATCGATGAATTCATTGAGCGTAACGCTGGTAGGAATGGACTCGCAGGTATAAAGTTCGGCGACGGCCACTTGCATAATAATCATGTCCATGAAAGCGATACGGTCGAAATCCCATTTTTGAGTATGCTTCTCGATGAGTTCCCGATATTTTTTTTCGTTTAGAATGGTTTCGTCCAAAAGTTTAAGAGCAAACTGTTTGTCCTCTTCGTCCTTAAACATGGGTAAAAGCGGTTGGTTGTCGCCATTCTGCTCCGAAAACTGCTTGATTGTTTTTAGCACGAAAGTTTCCACTGTTTCCACATCGTCATTCCAGAAAATGCTTTCGTCTTCGAGAATATCGTCGAGTTCGTCATTCAGATAGATATATTGCTTAAATATTTTTCGCCAAAAATCCTTGTCGTCGGCATAGGTTGGCGAAACATTGCCAGTATAGTTCTTATATTCTTCCGAGCCGAGAATCGTGTCCAACAGGTTTTTGACGAAAGTTTCGTTTTCGTCCCAACTCATGGGCCTTTCGGACAGATATTTGTTTAATGTCTTGTTGGTTCTGAGTTGTTTGATGAATTTGTTCTCGATAAGATGAGTGTTGGGATTCAGATCTTCTTCGGTTGGCAAAAATTTATTTTTTTTCATCTCAACACGTTCTTCATACAAGTCTGTTATTTTCACCATCAACAGGAGTAAGTAAAAATAAAGATCGTATGATTTTTGAAATCCTTGCAGTAGTTCTTTTTCCGCATTTTTCAGATTATTGTTCGAATTTTGATACCACGCATAAACGATCTGAACAATTCGGATACGAATTAAGTTTCTATTAATCATTGTTGAAATGAGCTTTTACATCGCAAAAATACGTATTTTTTCCTTATCGACAAGATAAAATTCGGGAAAATAGCGCTTTCTTATAACTGGAAGGTTTGGTTTAACAGGATTTTCGAAATAGTTTTATAAATTTGTGTCTAAAATCTGTCAACCCTTTATTAAATCTTCAAAAATGAAAAAAAACAGTGCCGTTATTTTTATGTTAGCCTTTTTCACGATGGTAACTTTCGCCCAGCAAAGCAAGACATCTGTGGCTATTATTCCCGAACCTGTTTCGCTTGTCGAAAAAGGAGGGGTGTATGTTCTGCCTGATCCGATCATCGTTGTTTCCCCTTCTGACAAGGAGATGGCGTATGTCAATGATTATCTCCGTAACAAACTTTCGGCGGCTACGGGTAAACGGATATCTGTAACCGAGCGTGCTTCACAACCGGCTATTCGATTGATATTGAACAAAAAAGCGGAAAAGGAAATTGGAAACGAAGGCTACACTTTTTCATCAACAGCCAACGGAGTGACTATTAAGGCTAATACGCCCGCAGGATTATTCTACGGCGTGCAGACTTTTTTCCAACTGTTACCGCCGCAAATCGAAAGCACCACCTTGGTAGAAAATATCGACTGGCAGCTTCCACAGGTCGAAATCACAGATTACCCGCGCGTTGGATGGCGCGGCATGATGCTCGACGTTTCACGCCATTTCTTTACGGTGGACGAAGTGAAACGATTTATCGACAACATGGTGAAGTATAAATTCAATACGTTTCACTGGCACTGGACCGACGACGAGGGCTGGCGGATCGAAATCAAGAGTTTGCCCAAACTCACCGAAGTGGGGGCATGGCGTGTTGACAAAGTGGGATGGTTCGGGACTTTTTCGAAACCGCTCCCCGACGAGCCTAAAACCTATGGAGGATTCTACACTCAGGATCAAATTCGCGACATCGTTCGTTATGCCGCTGAACGTTTCGTTCGGGTAATGCCCGAAATAGATGTTCCCGGACACAGTTTGGCAGCCATTGCATCATACCCTGAACTCTCGTGTACGCCGGGAGCAGAGGAATATTCGGTTCGCGCCGGTGAAGAATTTATGGACTGGTCGCATGGTGCACCACCCATTGCTTATGTAGATAATACACTATGTCCGGCCAACGAAAAAGTGTACGATTTCATGGATAAGGTAATTACCGAAGTGGCCCAATTGTTCCCGTTCGAATATATTCATTCCGGAGGAGACGAAGCACCCCACAATTTTTGGGAGAATAATCCGCAAGTGAAAGAACTCATGAAACGCGAAGGACTGAAAACCATGCCCGAAGTGCAATCCTATTTTGGCAAGCGTATCGAAAAAATTATTCAATCGAAAGGAAAAAAGATGATGGGATGGGATGAGATTTTGGAAGGAGGTATCACTCCAACTACTGCATTGATGAGCTGGCGCGGTATTGATGCCGGCATCGAAGCTTCCAAATCGGGACATTATGTGGTAATGAGTCCGACCAATTTTGTTTATATCGATTACATGCAGGGCGATCCATGCACCGAAGCTCCCGTTTATGCCACGTTGCGACTCAATCAGTCCTACAAGTTCGATCCTCTCCCAACCGGAGTCAATGAGAAATTTGTTCTGGGTGGGCAAGCCAATCTGTGGACCGAACAGATTTACAATATTCGTCAGGCGGAATACATGACTTGGCCGAGGGGATTTGCAATTGCCGAATCGTTATGGTCGCCCAAGGAGAAAAAAGATTGGAATAAATTCGTGACGAAAACCGAAGCACAATTTCCACGTCTCGACTGGGCTCAGACCAAATATTCCCCGGCAATGTACGATCCGATTGTTTCGGTCAGGAAAGAAGGGGAAAAATATTTTGTCGAACTCACTCCCGAAATCGATGGACTCGATATCTATACCAGCTTCGACGGATCTACTCCCGATAATTTCTATCCCAAATATTCGGCACCTCTGCTTATTCCCAAAGATGCACGATTGATGCGCATTATTACCTATCGTGATGGCAAACCGATTGGAAGGTTGATGTCAATCACGGTGGATGATTTGAAGAGTAGGGCAAAATAAAATATTTGCCGAATCGAAAGATTATCACTACATTTGCACCACTTTTTTAAGAAGCTCCCGTGTGATGGGAAATAAAGAAGCAATGTAAATACTTTATTTTGAGTAACACAAACAAAAACAAAAATGAAAACATTTGAATTAAAAGGCGAAATCAGAAACGATTTCGGCAAGAAAGCAGCTAAAACATATCGTTCACAGGGACTTATTCCTTGCGTGGTATATGGAGGAAGCAACGAAGAAAACCTGAATTTTCTGGTAAAGAGCGGTGATGTTCGCAAACTGATTTACACTCCCGAAGTGCAATTGGTTAGTCTTGACTTGGGTTCCAAAAAAATGAGAGCCATCATCAAGGAAATTCAATTTCATCCCGTGAAAGAAGAAATTCTTCATATCGATTTTCTGCATGTATTTGACGATGTTCCCGTCGTTATGGAAATTCCCGTTCAGTTGGAAGGCCTTGCCGAAGGAGTTCGTGCCGGTGGTAAATTATCGCTCGACATGCGCAAACTCAAGGTGAAAGCGCTTGCCGACAAATTACCGGAGAAATTGGTCATCGATGTTGAAAAGCTCCAGTTGGGTAAATCTATTCAAGTTGGCGAACTTCAATTCGAAGGATTGGAAATCCTCAACTCCAAAAACGCCGTTGTTTGTCGCGTTCAGCTTACTCGCGCTGCCAGAGGTGCTGCTGCAAAAGCATAATCGAGGTTTTACGAAAGATTTTTGGAATGAAATATCTGATTGCAGGTCTGGGAAATATCGGACCCGACTACGAAAATACCCGCCACAACATAGGCTTTATGATATTGGACGCTTTTGCAAAAGCGTCCAATGTTGTTTTTCAGGATAAGCGTTACGGATTTGTAGCCGAAACGCGACTCCGTAACCGGTCGCTCTTGCTGCTGAAACCATCCACGTTTATGAACCTGAGCGGCAACGCAGTGCGCTATTGGTTGCAACATGAGAAAATCGATAACGAGCATCTGCTGGTCGTGGTGGATGATTTGTCATTACCATTCGGTTCGCTTCGGCTCAAATCGAAAGGAAGCGATGCGGGGCACAACGGATTGAAGAACATTCAGGAGCTGATCGGCCAAAACTATGCCCGATTGCGCTTCGGCATCGGAAATGACTTTCCACGCGGTCGTCAAGTTGATTATGTATTAAGTGAATTTTCGGATGAGGAAAAAATCTTGCTCCCGCAAAAAATAGAAACAGCAGTGGACATCATTCGCAGTTTTTGCCTGTCGGGTGCAGATGTTACGATGAATCAGTACAACAAACGATAACAACCAACTTTCAACCAACAGCAAACGGCAATGGATGAGGTACGTATAGACAAATGGTTGTGGGCCGTTCGGATTTTCAAAACCCGAACAATTGCCGCCGAAGCCATCAAAAAAGGGCGAGTGATGGTTGGAGGTGTTGCCGTAAAACCTTCGCGCATGATTCGCGTGGGAGATGTTGTGCAAGTGCGCAAACCTCCCGTTACGTTTTCCTTCAAAGTACTTGCCTTGAGCGACAAGCGCATGGGGGCAAAGCTCGTTCCTCAGTTTATGGAAAACATCACCCCACCTGATCAATACGAATTATTGGAGCTCAACAAAATCAGCGGTTTTGTCGATAGACAGCGAGGAACAGGTCGCCCCACAAAAAAAGATCGCCGCAATTTGGAACAGTTCACCGATCAGTTCGATTTCGAAAATTTTGATTGGGACGATTAAATTTTCAGTTTCCCGTCCGCTTTGTCAAGACAAGGCACAAAATGCACTGTATCCGATTGCAGACAATAGGGCACATCGCCATCGGCGCCAGTGACCACTAACCGTCGATAATGATCGGTATCCTTTACATATTCCAACGGATTATTTTTAGCTTTTCGCCACAATTCGAGGGCAATGCGAAGGGCATCCGAATCGATTGTGATTTCCGACTTTTCCGATAAGCGCTCGGCAAAAGCACCTCCAAAAAGCATATCTTCTATATTGATTTTATTCTGCCATCCGGCACAAATCACCACCACGCGTCCTCCAATTGAAAGACATTTTTCGGTCAACACTTGCAAATTGCTAAAAGCGCCCACGAAAAGTTGACGACAGTTGCGTGCCTTTTCGATGGCTTGTGTTCCATTGGTTGTAGTGAAAACGACTTCTTTCCCCTCGACTTTTTCTCTTGGATAATCGAACGGAGAATTTCCGCCATCGGCAAAATCGCATTTTCGAGCGTTACGTTCGGCTCCTACCCGGTAACCCTCCGATTTATAACGTTGAGCCTCGGCAATATCTGCCACGGGGATCACGGCCGAAGCACCGTTTTGCAGCATGGCACATATTGTTGTCGATGCCCTGAAAATATCGGCAACAATCACGATGTCGCCCTCCTTTTCATAATAGGGGTAAAGAGCCGGAGAAGGGCATACGTCCACTGTCATAAGCATTGAGTTTTGTGCAAATTTACGAAATACATCCGGTTGTGAAGAATGAAGTGGGGAAGAAATGAGCATTAAATCATAAAATCCTCAAACCTTTGTATCAAACGAAAATTATCATGTAAATTTGGAGAAATTTTCACCGGTATCAATGGAAATGACCAACTACAAACTTATTCTTGGCTCCAACTCACCTCGTCGCAAAGAGTTGCTGTCGGGAATTGATATTGAATACGAGATTGTTGCGTTGCCCGATATTGAAGAATCGTATCCCGAAACCCTTCCGAAAGAAGAAGTGCCGGAATTTCTTGCACGAAAAAAAGCGTCGGCATACGTCGGAATGTTCTCGGATGATTCCCTGCTTTTGACTGCCGATACCATCGTGTTGCTCGAAGGCACTATTTTGGGCAAACCTGCAGATAAGGCCGAAGCCGCGAGAATGCTCCATTTTCTTGCCGCAAAAACACATCGCGTGATAACGGGAGTTTGCCTCACTTCGAAAACAAAGCAAGTATCTTTTTCCGATACTGCTTACGTTACGTTTGGCGAACTGTCTGACGAAGAAATAGAATATTACGTGGAGAAATACGAACCCCTCGACAAAGCCGGTGCTTATGGAGTGCAGGAATGGATCGGATATGTGGGCGTGGAGAGAATCGAAGGATCGTATTTCAACGTGATGGGACTTCCGATTTTCCGCGTCTATCGGGAAATCAAAAAGTTTTAAACCGATACGATTCCATCCATTAATTCCCAATTAAATCATCTCAGCTGTGGTGCGATTGAAAATTATCATGTAAATTTGTGTCGTGCAAACACGATGTGGCACAACAACATTCACTTCAACTAACAACATCATTGCTATGCTTACAGTCGAAAAAATCGGTGGAACGTCCATGTCACAATTTCAGGACGTACTCAACAACATCATCAAAGGCAATCGCAAAGGCGATGCTCTTTATAACCGCATTTTCGTGGTTTCGGCATATAACAACGTTACCAACTGGCTCCTCGAACACAAAAAAACCGGCGAACCCGGTATCTATCATAAATTCCTGCAAGGGGAAGATTTCAGCAGTGCACTTGACGATTTTTGCAAACGACTCTTGCTCATCAACGACGGCTTTGCCGATATCGGTCTCGATCTGAAAGAGGCACGCGATTTCATCCGTTTTCGAGTCGATCAGGCTAAAACGATTCTCTACAGTCTTTCGAAAGTGCTTGCCTCCGGCTATGTCAACCAGACCGATATTTATCTCGCTGCGCGAGAAATTCTTTCGTCTATCGGAGAAGCGCATTCGGCATGGAACTCGACGAATATCCTCAACAACAACGGCATCAACGCCCGTTTTGTGGATTTGTGCGGATTTAATGACAGCGAACCACTCACCATCGACCAACGTATTCACAAGGAGTTCAAAGATATCGATTTCAGCAAGATTTTGTGTATTGCCACAGGTTACACCAAAGGAACGGAAGGCATTATGCGCGCTTTCGATCGCGGCTATTCCGAAGTAACGTTCAGCAAAATCGCCGTTGATGTGAAAGCCGACGAAGCGGTGATTCACAAGGAATATCACCTGTCGAGTGCCGATCCCAAAATTGTGGGCGTGGAAAACAGCGTCCCCGTAGGTCATACCAATTATATTATTGCCGATCAGTTGGCCGACATCGGCATGGAAGCCATTCACCCGAAAGCTGCCAAACCTTTGGAATTGGCCGGCATCAACATTCGCATCAAAAATACGTTCGAACCGGAACATCCCGGAACAGTTATTTCGCGCGATTATATCTCGCCCGAACCACGTGTCGAAATTGTTTCAGGATCGCGCAAAGTCGTCGCTATCGAGGTGCACGACCCAATGATGGTGGGCGAACCCGGTTTCGACGGACACATCATGCAATACTTTCAGAAACACGGAGTGAGTTATATTCTCAAATCTACCAATGCCAACTCCATCACAATGGTTGTTTGGGACAATCCCAAATCGGTAGAATTGATCAAAGTACTTACCGATGTTTTTTATCAGGTTACGGCCCGACCGGTAGCCATTGTTTGCGCGATGGGGACAAATATCGCCATGCCCGGATTTCTCTATCGTGCTACCAAAGCGCTTTACGAAAAAGGAATCAACATCGAAAGTTTCGCACAATCACTTATGCAGGTCAATATGCAGTTTGTCATCAATCGCGAACATTATGAGGAAGCCGTGATTGCGCTCAACAAAGAGTTGTGTCATCATAAAGCATCGTAATAACGGATTTTTGGCAAGCGCTCACTAAATTAAGTTAAAGTTGGATACGCGACGTCCAACTTTTCTTTTTTTGTTTTTACTTTGCGAAACAAAGTACTTTTTATTTATGGAAAATAATAATGAAGCATTAAAAACGGTGCGCGATATTAAGTCGATGATGGAAAAATCGTCGCGCTTCACTTCGTTCAGTGGAACATCGGCTATCCTCATCGGAACGATAGCTTTGGCCGGAGCAGCAATGGTCAGATCGATGTTGCACGATACACTTGATTTGTCGATGGCGACAAGTTCATTATCAAAGTTAATTGCGGTCGGAATTGCCGTTTTCGTTCTTTCGTTGATCATCGTTCTGTTTTTCTCGGCTCAAAAAGCGCGCAAGGCGGGACAACAATTCGTGAACAAACAAATGTGGCGCACCCTTTTCAATTTTCTTTTACCTCTTTTTGTTGGCGGGCTGTTTTGTGCTTCGTTAATCGCAGGTGGCGAATATCGGTTATTGTCTCCTGCCATGCTGCTATTTTACGGGTTGGCTCTCGTAAATGCTTCAAAATATACTTACGGAAGCATTTTCTGGTTGGGCTGCACCGAACTGTTGACAGGCATTTTTTCGTTGTTTGTTCCATCCGATTATGCTTTGCTGTGCTGGTCAATCGGATTTGGATGGGTGCACATCGTGTATGGAATTTATTTTTATTTCGCGGTCGAACGCAGATAATTTTTTCGGTAATCAGTCAAACCGGTGAAAAATCCTCTCGAAGATATTAACAAGGCATTCGAAAGTAAAACCCGACTCGAAATTATGTCGGTTTTAATGGTAAACGACAAAATCGATTTCAATTCGTTGAAGGAGTTGCTCGGATTGACCGACGGCAACCTTGCAAGCCATACCCGCGCGTTGGAGAACTTGGGATATATTGTTTCCACAAAACGCTTTGTGGGTCGAAAACCTCAAACAACCTATTCGAAAACTCCTTTAGGCGAAAAAGCTTTCAAAGATCATCTGATGGCTTTGGAAGCTTTTATCCGACAAAATTTATGATACGATTTCCTTCTTTATGATGTTTCACTAAAATCAAAAATCCCAAATTTATGACATCTCCCGATTCTACGCAACGCAATCCTCAACGACACAATTCGGAAGGAAGTTTTCCGGAACGATATGCTACCACCATCAAACTGGTGATTATAGGGATACTGACACTCGTATTGCTTATCCCGCTTTTGATGATTCAATCGCTCATCGATGAACGACAAACTACCCGACAAAAAGCAATCGAAGAAATCACTTCGAAATGGGGTGGAAAGCAAACCATTACCGGGCCGTGTTTCGTCATTCCTTATACGAAAACGCTGATAAAGGATGATTTGCAAACCATTGTCGAGCAGAATTTGGTGCTGCTTCCCGAAGTGCTCCACGTTTCGGCCAATGCTGTTGTGGAAAGCCGCAAACGCGGCATCTATGATGCCTCCGTGTACGGATCGGATATCATTCTCAAAGGGTCATTCGATATGCAGGCTCTGGAGAAGTCGGGAGTCAGCCTTTCGCAAATAAAATGGGACGAAATTCGATTGATTTTAGGAATTTCGGATTTGAAGGGAATTAAGGAAATAAGTCCGTTGCAAATAGCCAGTGCAAACGTCGATTTTGAGCCGGGTATTCCTGTGCGCAATTTATCTTTAGGATTTGGTTCGTCAACTGTTGCCGAAAAGGAAGTGGCAACGAAAGAAAAAACCGGTAGTTTGTTCGGTCAGGGAATGAATGCGAAAATGACGTTCGACGAAAAAGATTCTCCAATTTATTCCGATTCACTGCCATTCTCCATGTCGATGAAATTGAACGGATCGCAAGGATTTTATGTGGTGCCGGTTGGAAAAGTTACGAAAGTGCACCTCTCATCGGACTGGGCTTCGCCCGGATTCGACGGCAATTTTCTACCGGACAGTCGCCAAATCGACCAAAACGGATTTACCGCCGATTGGAAAATTCTCGATATCAATCGCAGTTACGGTCAAATCATCACCGGCGACGACGATGCTTCGATGAGTCAGATGGCCGACTCACGTTTCGGCGTTCAGTTTGTCCAGTCGGTCGATCAATATCGGCAAAATATGCGCGCCGTGAAATATGGCATCCTCATTATTTTGCTCACTTTTGTAGCCGTATTCTTCATGGAAATGATCCGAAAAAATGCAGTGCATCCGTTCCGGTATCTGCTCATTGGGCTTGCCTTGGTACTGTTTTATTCGTTGTTGCTTTCGCTTTCGGAAGTATTGGGATTCGCCCCGGCATACCTTATCGCCGCCGCAATGACGGCAGTGCTTATTTCACTTCACTTGTCGAGCATTCTCCGAAGCGCAAAACAAGGTTGGCTGGTGGGCGCCCTGCTTGCAATTTTGTATGCATTTATTTTCATGCTGATCCACATGGAAAGTTACGCTCTTTTGGCCGGTAGTCTTGGGCTGTTCGTTATACTTGCCTTGGTGATGTATTTTTCGAAGAAATTCAATCTGTAGAATTTTTTTGGGAGATCAGGAAAGACTTGTTGCTGAATATGGGTAAAATTACTCGTATATATTCACTCTTCGTTTTGTAGAACGACCATTTCACTGCCACATGATGTATTTCCCATTTTGCGGAACGACCAATCACTATTCGAAAAGGTTACCGAACTGTTAAAGGAAGGATAATTTTTCGTCTGAAATTACCGTTTGTTATCACGAGGAACGACTTTTGTGCAGACACAAAACCTACTTTCCGCTATGAGGAACGACTTTTTATCGGTAAAACACTCCTTCCGCAGGATGCGGAGTGCCCTATTTCTGCTACTTTGCTTGCTCCGCATTGCGCGGAACGACCTTTGTTTGTTCGAACTGTTCACTCCGCAAAATGAGGAACGACCTTTGTCACCCGAAAAAGGTTGTTCGGCGTTAAAAGCAACGACCTTTGTTCGCAGACAAAACTCACTCGTCGCCGTGAGGAACGGCTTTTGTGTCTGCACAAAAGTCACTCTCCCTTAAAAATAGTTATCGAAAACGGCACAACATTCCATAATTTGTTAACGGAATGGGTCATGTAAATCGTAAAAGGTCGGTCGTCAAAGTGAAAAGCGACCATTTTGGGTTCACAAATGCCATTCCGCATTTTGGAAAGTACGTTTTGTGTGAACACAAAGGTCACTCGTCAAAATGGAAAGTGACCAATGTTATGACACAAAACCTACTCGTCGCGTTAGAAAGTGTAAAAAGTGATATAAAACTGCCGTTTCAACTTAACGACTATAGCTAAATGTAAACGAATGTGAACATATTTACGAATTAAAAATAATGTAATATTAAATAAATATTGATGATTATTTTAGGTAATTAACTAAATCCTAACAGGTTTTCAAAACCTGTTAGGATTGAAACCTTACAAATCACCTTCGTAATGTTGATAAAGAAAATCGTTATAAGGGAAGCGTGTAATGTGAATTTCTTTCACCTTTTTGTAAATCAATTGCTTCAGCTCATCAATATTTTCTTTTTCCTTTGCGGAAATAAAAATGCAGTTGTCTTGCAGTTTGTTCATCCAGGTTTGTTTCAACTCTTCGAGCGAATAGTTTTCGCGACGTTTGGGAGTCAGGTCGTCATCTCCCTTTACCACGTGTGTGAAAGCATCGATTTTATTAAATACCAGAATGGTAGGTTTCGGTGTTTTGTCAATTTCGTAGAGCGTTTTTTCCACCACTTCTATTTGTTCTTCGAATGCGGGATGCGAAATATCCACAACATGCAATAAAATATCGGCCTCACGCACTTCGTCGAGGGTAGATTTAAACGACTCAATCAGGTTGGTGGGCAATTTACGAATGAAACCCACCGTATCGGTGAGCAAAAACGGCAGGTTGTCGATAGTTACCTTGCGCACCGTGGTGTCAAGCGTAGCAAACAATTTGTTTTCGGCAAAAATTTCCGATTTACTCAGCAGGTTCATCAATGTGGATTTTCCCACATTGGTGTATCCCACCAGCGCCACACGCACCATTTTGCCCCGATTTTTACGCTGGACGGATTTTTGCATGTCGATGTCCTTCAACTCTTTCTTCAGACGCGAAATTTTGTCGAGAATGATGCGGCGGTCTGTTTCCAACTGTGTTTCACCCGGACCGCGCATAATTACGCCACCACCACCATGCTGGCGTTCGAGGTGGGTCCACATGCGCGTAAGTCGCGGCAGCAGATACTGATATTGGGCAAGTTCAACCTGCGCTTTGGCATGAGCTGTTTGTGCGCGCATGGCAAAGATGTCGAGGATGAGACTTGTCCGATCGAGGATGCGGATCTTCAATTCTTTTTCGATATTGCGGATTTGCTTGGCTGACAGTTCATCGTCAAAAATGGCCACGCCGATTTGATTTTCTTCGTCGGCAACGTATTCCTTTATTTCCTGCAGTTTGCCTGCACCGACAAAAGTAACCGAATTGGGCATTTCGAGCCGCTGAACGAAGCGTTTTTCGGGAACAATACCGGCCGTTTCGGCCAAAAAGGCCAACTCGTCGAGATATTCATTCACCTTCTCTTCGCTTTGATCGGGTGTGATAAGTCCGACCAAAATGGCTTTTTCACTTTTTATTTCGGTAATTATGAGGTCTTTCATTCGAATTTCTTGTAATTTTTTTTCGTGCGTTCAAACAACAAATTTCGCAATAATTTTTTATTTCGTATTACGCGCCGGCAAATTTAATTCGATTTACGGCGTGGAAAGGAATAAAGACAAGAACTACCCCTTACAAATTGTTTGCGAACAAAGGATCTGCATTGATCTCTCCATTCTTACTTGAGATACGTTTCATAATAAATCGACGTTCAAAATTCATTTATCCGTAAATTCGTCAGATTATTTATCGCATCCAACTTGTCCGTTGAAAATCGTCATGTAAATGGCTAATACCAATCCATATTGTTATAAGGCGAGCTGTTGCGTTGGTATTTGAGATCTTGCAATAACGAAGCGTTTGCGCGAATCACAAAGTTGTATGATTTGTAGGGCCCGAGCGGAATAAAGTTGGCTGACATGCTCCAGCAGTGGAGGTTTCGAGAGATGGAGCAATTCACGCTCGTAAATTTTTTGAGATCGAAATTAAAGTCGGTATTGAAGGTGAAATTCCAGTTTTTTGTGGGCTGTATCGATCCGCTAAAACCTAAATTGTGGGTAAATTCGCCCTTGTATTCCATTTTATCGTAGTCAAATTCGCTTCCCAATCCATAGCGGATAGAATAGTTGAAGGATAAGTTCCAATTGACCGAATTTTTCAGATAACCATCTGCATCATACTCGCCTTGACTTTGTTCGTCAGATTCGAAAACGCTTGTGCGTGGTGTTTCTTCATTAGGGTTTCGTCCCAGTGTCCCGTCGTCCGGCAGTTCGGTAATGTTTTCTCCTTCTTTGTTTTCGTCTTTTCCGGTTTCTTTGTCTCTACCGAACAGTTTATTGAAAGTGTCCTGATTGAATGAATACGAAAATGAGGTTCCTGTACCCATCAATCGACCAAAGCCTTTGCCATGACCGATTCGCAATTTATCGACATGAACCGGGCGTCCGTTTGCGTCGAGTTCGTAGATGTACGGATCCCATGAACCGCTCAAACTCAGTGTGTACGATTTCGATAGTTTCAGTCGGATGTTCGTATTGATATTGCTCCATTTCATCGAGTCGGCCATCATGTTGTAGCTAAAACTAATGCCGAGATCGTCGATGAGACTGATTTTTTTATACCCGGTAGAGTCGTTGTCGCTGCGTACTTTCATTTCGACGTTGTTTTTGAAATCGAATCCGATACTTCCGCTTTCTCCTGTAGGAGCTGTACCGAACATCATACGGCTGTAGGGTGAATAGGTATATTCCACGTCCTCTCCATACTCATCTTTGTAGTAATATGTTTCGTAGAAATTGTAACGCGGTTTCCCGAAATCGGGAGTATAGCCCAAACTTATGGACGGCGAAAATACGTGTCGGATAGTTTGTACCTTGTCGCCGAATATTTTCCACGGCGTGTAGAATCCATACAACTTGGTGTTGAAACTCAAAGATGTGCTATAATCGTAAACGCGTTGAAATCCATAAATCGTGTCCACCACGACGTTTTGTTTTTTTACCGGATCCCACGCCTGCATGTGTTTCGAGGTGTACCAACGCTCGTTGTAGTTGATAGACGGGGAAATCTGAATGTAATCGAAAAGTGTGAAAGTGGCACTGATGGGAATGCTATGACGCATGCCATTAGTCCAGTCTTTTACCAGATTCGATTGAAGAAAACGGTTTTCTTTTGTTGTGATAGAATTACGAAACTCACCCGAATAGCTCATCGATATTTTCTCATACCAGCGCTCGTCGCCAATGGCATCCTTTCGTTTGAATGGATAGATTCTACTCATGTTGATAGAGACGTTGGGCAGTGTGGCAGAAATAGTGGAATCGCGAGATACCTGATTGATGTTCATGGTAGCCGAAAGACTCCAGGGAGAATCAGGGAATCGTTGAGTAAGACTGACGCTGGAGCTTTTGGTATTGTTCGAAGATTCGCGATTGTATAAATAGGATAAATCGTTAAGGTTTGCCTTACTGGTCGAAAAATTGACGCTGGCCGATAATGTGCGATACATATTCGCTTTGGGGTCTTGTGAATGTGTCCAGTTTACGCGAAAATCTTTCGAAACCGAATAGTCCGGCAATCCCTTGTCTCCAAGAACCGTGTTTAGATAATAGGTGTTGAAACTGCCCGAAAATTTGTAACGCTTGCGGTAGTTCGAACGCGCGCCGATGCCCCAACTCCCTTTTGTGTATATTTCGCCCGTGATCGCCAGATCTACATAATCATTTATGGCCCAATAATAACCTCCGTTTTGCAGATAAAAGCCACGACTCATTTCATCTCCATAACTGGGCATGATGATTCCTGAAGAATAGGTTTGGGTAAACGGGAAAAATGCAAAGGGAAGAACAACCGGAAAAAGCGGCACATCCGCCACCACCAGCCATGCAGGGCCGGTAACAACATCTTTTCCGGGTCGGACTTTTGCTTTCGATAAATTCAGATAAAAATGCGGATGATCATGCAAGTCGCAAGTAGTATATTTGGCGTTGCGCATATAAAATGAATTGTCGGAATTCATTTTTGCATCCTTCGCCACGATGTATCCTTCGCCCTGTTGTGTTACAACTTGGTTGATGAATGCCTTCCGGGTTTGGAAGTTGTAACGAACTTTTTTCATTTCGTACTGCGTCCCGTTATCGTCGAAAACGGGATAGCCAAATTCTTTGCCTACAGAATCGAGACCGTAGGTAGATGAAATGGTATTGCTATCGAGATCGGCGGTAATAAACGCGCCTTTTATCCCAATTTTCCCATATTTCACTTCGGCTTCGCCGTACAAAAACCCAAGATTGTCTTTTGTGAATATCATCGAATCTTGGGCGGTGTAATATACGGGGGCTTCGAGTGTTTCCTTTTTTTGATTGAGACTATCGATTTTTAGTGAGTCATTTGGAGCTGCACCCTGGAGGTTGGTTGGTGGTAAAGTGTCATTGCTCAGCGTTCTTGTTTGAGAAAAAGAAAGTTGAGAAAGAAGCAAAAAGAATATGGTAAGTATGCCGATCTCCGAGTATCTCATCAAAAACTGCTGATAGCGTATGGTTTCGAAGCACAAAGCTAATCATTAATGCGATAATCTGCCTCACATTTTATCAAAAAGAAACTTAACTGAATTCCAACAGCATATTTTTAAGACGATCGAAATCGTTGGGCAAAAAAATCGATTGCTTTGGCTGACGCATGAATTCCGACAACCTTTCGGGAATTTCTATGGTTTTTCCGATGCAATTTTCCACCACTTCCTTAAATTTTGCGGGATGTGCCGTAGCGAGAAAAATTCCTTTTTCGTCGTCATTTTTTCTTTCCTTCAATGCTTTGTAGGCACAAGCTCCATGCGGATCGAGCAGATATCCTGTTTGCTCGTATGTTTCGCGAATAGTTTTTCGGATTTCGTCGTCGTTGTACGTGTTCCCTGAGATATCGTTTGCGATCGATGCATGTTCGGCGTGATACAAATCGAGAATTCGGTCGAAATTGCTGGGAGCGCCCACGTCCATAGCGTTGGCAATGGTCTGAACGGAGGGTTTCGGCTGATACAGACCTGTTTCAAGATAGCGAAAAAACACATCGTTGCGGTTATTGGCAGCCACGAAGCGGTTCACGGGTAAGCCCATTCGCTTTGCGAACAAT
Organism: Seramator thermalis; assembly: GCF_004138125.1. Lineage (GTDB taxonomy): Bacteria > Bacteroidota > Bacteroidia > Bacteroidales > Dysgonomonadaceae > Seramator > Seramator thermalis. The sequence goes on along the minus strand of NZ_RXHS01000017.1, from coordinate 26,578 downwards.
CCTGCCGTAAGATTTCCCAAATTTCCGCTGGGTACGGAAATTACCACATTGTCGGCACTGTTTTGAGCCGCCAGTTGGGCAAAGGCATGGAAGTAGTAGAACGATTGGGGCAGAAAACGTGCTACGTTGATGGAATTTGCCGATGTCAGATTTAGTTTTCGGTTCAGCTCATCGTCCATAAATGCCGCTTTCACCAATGCCTGGCAATCGTCGAACGTGCCGTCGATTTCCAATGCTACAATGTTTCGCCCGAGCGTAGTGAATTGCGCTTCCTGAATATCGCTCACTTTTCCCGAAGGATAAAGAACAAATACCTGAATGCCTTCTACGCCCAGAAAACCGTTTGCCACGGCACTTCCCGTGTCGCCCGAGGTTGCCACCAGCACTTTCACGTCGCTTTGTCCTTGTTCCTTTACGAAATAGGACAGCATGCGTGCCATAAATCGAGCGCCGACATCTTTGAAGGCAAAAGTAGGGCCGTGAAACAATTCGAGAACATACACATCTTCCTCAACCTTATGCAGCGGAATTTCGAAGTTGAGCGTGTCTGCAACGATTGCGTCCAGTTTTTCTTTCGGGATATCCTCTCCAAAGAAGGCTTGAGCCACTGTTTGTGCTATTTCTGTCAGGCTTTTCTCTCCAATATGATCAAAAAAATCTTTCGGTAACCGGTTTATTTTCTCCGGCATGTAAAGTCCCTTATCCGGGGCCAACCCTTTCACCACTGCTTCGCGAAGAGTGGCTTCCGGAGCTTTATGATTTGTGCTGTAATATTTCATTTCTTTACTTCTTTATTTCTTCACTTCTCATTTCTCACTTCTTATTTTCTATCCCAATCAGTGTTTTCATAAACTCGTCTCCGTGCAGCAAGCTGAAACCGCCATTTTGTGCCGAAAATTCGTCATATTGCTCCACCGAATCGGGTTCGATGCCCTTATGATAGATCACGAAAGGAATGGCTGCCCGCGTGTGCGTTCGGAGGGCACAGGGTGTCGGGTGATCGGGTAGTACCGCAATTGCAACGGGTTCGTCCCATTTTTCGGTCTCTTCATAAATTGTTTTCAGTACCCTATGATCGAGAAATTCGATGGTTTTTATTTTGAGAGGAACATCGCCTTCGTGGCCGGCTTCGTCGCTCGCTTCGATATGAAGATACACGAAATCTTTCTTTTTCAGTTCATCCAAAGCTGCTTGCGCTTTGCCTTCGTAGTTGGTATTGTACAGTCCCGTGGCACCTTCCACCAGAATCACCTCCAGTCCTGCATATACGCCTATGCCTCGAATCAGATCTACTGCCGAAATCACCGATCCGCTTTGGATAGGAAACATCTCGCTCAGCGGCTGCATCTGCGGTCGATATCCCGGCGACCACGGCCAAATGCTGTTTGCGGGATCTTTGCCTTCGGCAATACGTTTTTTGTTGATGGGATGATCGGCCAAAATCTCCTGCGAAGCCAGTATCAGTCGATTGAGAGCTTCGGCAGTGAGCTTCGAAGCCTCGTCTGTCGGTTTTATCAAAGCCGGACGAAAAGGCTTCTCGGGAATGTCGTGAGGCGGTGTGCAATCGATGTGTTTATTGCCGCCTTTCATCTTCAGTAGATGACGATAGGAAACGCCCGGAAAGAAGGTGAAGGTTTCGTCGCCCAATTTTTCGTTCAGAAAAGCGATGAGTTCTGCCGCTTCTTCCGATGAAATATGGCCTGCCGAATGATTTTTCAATAAATCGCCTTCGATGCAAACCAAGTTGCATCGCATGGCCATTTCTCCTGGCAGAATATCCACGCCCATACTTGCCGCTTCCAATACGCCGCGACCTTCGTAAACTTTCGGGACGTCGTATCCCATCACCGACAGATTGGCAATCTCGCTTCCGGGAGCAAATCCTTCGGGAACGGTGTCGAGCATGCCGCTGCGACCTTTCTTCGCCAACAAATCCATCGTTGGCGTGTGTGCCACCTGCAGTGGTGTTTTGTTTCCCAATTGGGCTATTGGTTCGTCGGCCATGCCGTCACCCAAAACAATAATGTATTTCATTTTTCCTGTATTTTAGTTGTATTGCTGCGATTTATTTTTCTGCTGCCCTCCAATCATCGAATGTTTGCAATGGAAATGATGTCGGCAAAGACGCCTGCCGCCGTCACGCTGGCACCGGCCCCGTATCCTTTGATTACCATCGGATATTCGTTGTAGCGTTCGGTCGTGATCATGATAATGTTGTTGCTTCCTTCCAAATCGTAGAACGGATGCCCCTTTTCGATCTCGCGTAGGCCGACTTCGCATTCTCCACGCTCGTAGGTCGCCACGAAACGAAGTTTCTTGTCTTCTTTGGCCAGCTCCTTGCGTCGTGCTTCGAAATATTCGTCCATTTCGGAAATCGTATTCCAAAATTCTTCCAGTGTCCCTTCGAAATATTTTTGGTCGATAAACAGGTGTTTCTTCACGTCCGACTGTTCCACTCTGGCTCCTGCTTCGCGCGAGAGAATGATCAGCTTCCGAATCACATCCAGTCCGCTCAGATCGATGCGCGGATCGGGTTCGGCATATTGGGCTTCTACCGCCATGCGGATGGCTTTGCTGAAAGGGATGTTTTCGCTCAACGTGTTGAAAATGAAATTGAGCGTACCGGAGAGCACGGCTTCGAGTTTCAAGATATTGTCGCCGGAATTCACCAGCGAGTTCATCGTGTTGATGATCGGAAGTCCTGCCCCCACATTGGTTTCGAACAGAAACTTCACGCCGGTTTTGCGTGCGGTTTCTTTCAATTTGTGATAATTGTCGTACGACGATGAGGCGGCTATTTTGTTGGCCGTCACCACCGAAATGTTTTTCGACATCAATTCCTCGTAAAGCGAAGCGATATCGGCACTTGCCGTGCAGTCCACAAATACGGCGTTGAAAATGTTCATTTTCAGAATCTCATCGCGAATGAGTTTGGGAGAGCTTTTTACGCCGTTCGTCATCAGGTTGTCCATATAGTTTTCGAGCGATATTCCTTCTCTCGAAAAAAGTGCTTTGCGACCGTTGGCAATTCCCACGATGTTGATGCGCAGTTTGTTTCTATCTTTCAGAATTTGCTGTTGCTGCTTGATTTGGTCCAGTAGTTTGCTTCCCACCGTACCGGTTCCGACTACGAAAAGGTTCAACTCCTGGTAGAGCGAAAGGAAAAACGAATCGTGGATGACATTGAGCGATTTTCGCAAATCGTTTTTCGAAATCACGCACGAAATGTTGGTTTCGCCCGCTCCCTGTGCCAGCGCCACGATGTTGATGCCGCTGCGTCCCAGCGTTTCGAAAAACTTGCCCGCTATGCCAGGCACGTGTCTCATGTTTTGTCCTACGATGGCAATGGTGGCCAAATCATATTCAACCTGAATTTCGTTGATGCTGCCCATTGCTATTTCGTGAGCAAACTCATGGTTGAGCACTTTTTGCGAAAGAGCCGCATCAACGGAACGAACACCTATCGACGTGCTGCTTTCCGACGAGGCTTGCGACACCAGAAACACACTGATGCCTACATTGGCCAGCGCCGTGAAGATGCGTTTGTTGACGCCGATCACGCCTACCATTCCCAAGCCGGTGATGGTGATGAGTGCCGTATCGTTGATGGACGAAATTCCTTTGATGATTTTCCCGTTCGGCGTGGGCTCGATGTGCCGAATGAGAGTGCCTTCAGAGGCGGGATTTAGCGTATTTTTTACGTAAATGGGGATGTTTTTGTGATACACCGGGAAAATTGTTGGCGGATAAATCACTTTTGCCCCGAAGTTCGAAAGCTCGATGGCTTCGGTGAACGAAAGTTCCTCGATCACATAAGCCGAATTGATGATTTTGGGATCGGCCGTCATGAAACCGTCCACATCGGTCCATATCTCGAGCATCGAAGCATCCATCGCGGCAGCTATAATGGCCGCGGTGTAGTCCGATCCGCCTCGTCCCAGATTGGTGATGTCGCCGTTGTCCTTGCTCGACGATATAAAGCCCGGCACAACTGCCACCTTGTCGAATGGATCTTTCGAAAATGTTTTTCGAATCAGTTCGTTCGACAAATCCAAATCGGGCATGTGCCGCGCAAACTGTTTTGTGGTTTTGATAAATTGGGTAGCGTCGTAGAGTTTGGCGCCGTCTATCACTTTGCCGATGATAATCGACGAAAGTCGTTCGCCATAGCTTACTATTTTGTCCGAAGTTTTTTGCGACAGATCGCCAATCAGAAATACCCCGCGCAAAATGTTTCTCAATTCGTCGAATAGAACTTGAGTTTTCCGGCGAACTTCCTCTTTGTCGGGTGGCGAAACGATCATTGCTTCGATCAGCTCCTCGTGTCGGAGTATGATTTCCTCGAGCATCGGTTTGTATCCGGCATTGCCCTTCACGGCAAAATCGGCAGAAAGAAGCAGTCGGTCGGTAACGCCGCCGAGTGCCGATACTACTACGATCACGGGTGCTTCTTCGGCTTCAACGATCTGTTTTACCGATTTGATCGATTCGGGAGAACCGACGGACGAACCGCCAAATTTCATTACTTTCATCTTGGATATCGATATTTCGTTCGCTACGGAGCGAACGGTGATTGGTTTGTTTGGAAATGTTTTTGATTGTAAGAATCGAAGGTGATTCTTGGGAATGGGGTGTTGTGAATTGCCCTTGTTGTTTGGAAAAAAGAAGATCAGATAACCCCGCAAGGGGTCATCATCGAGGTAGTGTATTGGGTGTATGTGAAATGCAACAATGGCATCGCAGAATGATTTTGTTGCAAAGATAGCTGAATTATGGAAAAAATGAAATAAAAATCGAAAAAAAGATGTAATTTGATCAATGAAGCCCCGTTTTCAATGTTTTCTTTGACAGAATCGTGCAATATCCGGACAGCATGGCTACTTCCAACAGATTTCTTACGAAATGGTGAGTGCCGCCAAAGTCCCCACGTCATTTGAAAACCAAAAAAAAATATGTACTTTTGCGAAAATCAATCTGTTTCCTGTCGGAATGAAAATCGACCGAACTCATTTTTTCGGCATCTTTTGGCCGGCTTTTTTGTCAATCGCCATACTTTCGTCCTGCGGCAAAGGGGAAAGTAAACATCCGCTCGACGATTTCGAAACCATTCGTCGGAAGGATACGCTTACCGTGCTTACACTCAATACCTCCACATCCTATTTTATCTATCGCGATCAACCGATGGGCTACCATTACGACATGATTCGCGATTTTTGCGACAAACACGATCTGGAACTGAACATCGTGCTTGCGCAAAATTCCGCTTCGCTGGTAGAAATGCTTTTGCAGGGCGCAGGAGACGTGATTGCCTACAATGTGCCGGTGGAAAACCGACTCAAGGATTCGCTTATCTATTGCGGATTGACCCACATATCGCATCAGGTTTTGGTGCAACGGGCCAACAGGGGCGACACGCTGCTCACCGACGTCACACAACTGGTGGGTAAAGATGTAACCGTCATTTCCCGAACCAAGTATTACGACCGCGTTGTCAATCTCAACGAAGAGTTGGGCGGCGGGATCAACATCGTGGCCGTCGATAAGGATACGGTGGTGGTGGAGGATTTGATCCGGATGGTTTCGAACGGCGAAATTGCATATACCGTTGCCGACGATTATCTGGCACGATTAAACAAAACATACTTTTCCAATATCGATATATCGCTTCCGGTGAGTTTCGATCAGCGGTCGTCGTGGGCCGTGCGCAAAGATAGTCCCGTTTTGGCCGACTCGCTCGACGCCTGGTTTGCCCGCGCAAATGCCGAACCCTCTTACCGCCGAATTACGAAGCGCTACTTCGAAGAATCCAAGAATTTTGCGATGGCCGGCGATTTGGCAGTTACAGCTTTTTTCAAACCCGGGCAACTGTCGCCTTACGACGATTACTTTAAAAAATATGGAGCCGAATACGGTATCGATTGGCGTCTGCTTGCCTCGGTGGCTTATCAGGAATCGACGTTTGTAAACGGCAACGAATCGTGGGCCGGCGCTGCCGGAATCATGGGACTGATGCCTTCTACGGCGGCGAGTTTGGGCGTGAGCCGGCAAGATATTTTCGATCCCGAACTCAATATCAAGGCTGCCACCTTTTATCTGAAAAGGCTTATTCAGGCATTTTCGTCCATCGAAAACCCCGATGAGCGCATCAAGCTGGCACTTGCCGCCTACAACGGCGGAATCGGTCATGTGTACGACGGTCAGGCGCTTGCCCAAAAATACGGTTCCGATCCGCAAGTGTGGGACGATAGCGTGGAAAAATATTTGAGTCTGAAACGTTTTGAGAAATATTACAAAGATCCGGTGTGCAATTCGGGCTATTTTCGCAGCGACGAAACTCTCCGGTATGTAGACGAGGTGATGCGGCGCTGGGAACTATATCGACAAAAGGTGAAGTAGATATTCTGTCTGCAAGGGGAAGCAAACACGCGAAGTGAAATCGTTGTGTGCTTGGCGAGTCTGCCGATGTGTTTTTCGTCAATTTAGCGCACTCTCACGAGCAGCGGCCAAAGCCTCGAACAAAACGAGGAGACAATGCGCGGGGCATCGTCTCCTCTCCATTGCGATTCGCCGTCGAATGGTCAATATTCTGTTATTCAACGCTTGTCCGAAATCCCGAATTCCATCCACTGCGTTTGCGGAAATTCGAGTTTTACCACTTTTTTGGCTTCACTGTATTTTTGGGTCAGCTCTTCCATCTTGGCGTTCAACGCATCGGTTTTCGACTTCAGGTCGGCTTTCAGTTTTTCCTGCTCGTCGTTAAGTTTTTTCGCTTCGGTGCGAATGCTTTCCATTTCGGTTACGAAAGCGGAATCGATGCCGCGTTTCGATATTTTTTCTGCGTTGGCATTCAATGCCGTTACCATCACTTGTGCCTGAGAAATCATCTCGGCAAAACTCAATTTTGATTTTGACATAGATTATAAATTTTAGTGAATAAAATAATTGAGGACAACGAAAACGTGATTTTCGATGCTGTCCTTTTATCTGCACTCGAATACAAAGTTTTTCTGTCTCGCGAAACATTTGATGCACCTGTAGGAAACCTTCCTACAGATGCAAAATTGTTTCCTATACCTGTAGGAACTCTTCCTACACTTCGAAAATTGTTTCCTACACTTGTAGGAAACTTCCCTACATGTGGAAAATGATCTCCTACATCTGTAGGATGAGTCCCTACACGTCGAAAATTGTTTCCTACACCTGTAGGGTCTTTTCCTCGAGGTGAGAGATCGGATGAAAGCACTCGATGGGGCTCCCCTTACCGGTTGGCATACATTTCGTCGTAGTAGCGCTGATAATCGCCGCTGGTAACGTTGTCCATCCATTCCTGATTGTCGAGATACCAACGAACGGTTTTTTCGATGCCTTCTTCAAATTGTAGCGAAGGCTCCCATCCGAGTTCGTTTTTCAGTTTCGACGAATCGATGGCGTAGCGTAGGTCGTGCCCCGCGCGGTCGGTAACGAAGGTGATGAGGTGATCGGACGCGCCCTCGGGGCGATTGAGCAACCTGTCCACCGTACGGACGATTACACGGATCAGGTCGATATTTTTCCATTCGTTGAAGCCGCCGATGTTGTAGGTCTCGCCATCCCGGCCGTGATGAAAAATAACATCGATGGCGCGTGCATGATCTTCCACGAAAAGCCAGTCGCGCACGTTTTCGCCCTTGCCATACACGGGCAGCGGTTTGTTGTGACGAATGTTGTGGATAAAAAGCGGTATGAGTTTTTCGGGAAACTGGTAGGGCCCGTAGTTGTTGGAGCAGTTCGAAATAACCACAGGCAGTCCGTAGGTATCGTGATAGGCGCGTACGAAATGGTCGCTGCTTGCCTTCGAAGCCGAGTAAGGGCTGTGAGGATTGTAGCGGGTGTCTTCGGTGAACAGTGTTTCGTCGAAATCCAAAGCGCCATACACTTCGTCGGTGGAGATATGATAAAATCGCTTTCCGGCATAATCGCCTTCCCATGTCATTTTGGCTGCCTGCAGCAGCGACAGGGTACCCATCACGTTGGTGCGGGCAAAGGTGAAGGGATCTTTGATGCTCCGATCGACATGGCTTTCGGCCGCGAGGTGAATGACGCCGTCGATGGCATATTGCTCGAAGAGCGAGAGCATATCGTCGAGTTCGCAGATGTCGCCTTTCACGAAAACGTAATTGGGACGGTCTTTGATGTCTTTCAGGTTGGCCAGATTGCCGGCATAAGTGAGTTTGTCGAGATTGATGATGCGATAGTCGGGATATTTGTTCACAAACAGCCGAACCACGTGCGATCCGATGAATCCGGCGCCGCCCGTAACGAGGATATTTCGAGAGAATGATTGTGCCATAACATAATATATTATAATGTGATGATTGGATGAATTCGGATTCGGATAAAAAACTATATTGACAACGATTGTGCAAACTCACTGAAAGTGGGATGCTTTTTGTCTTTCTCGGATAAAAGGATGGATTCGGGCGGAATTTGCCAATCGATATTCAACGTTGGATCGTTCCACAAGATGCCTCCTTCGGCCTGTGGCGCGTAATAGTTGTCGCATTTGTATTGAAATACGGCTTCGTCGCTCAGCACTACAAATCCGTGAGCAAAGCCGCGCGGGAGGAAAAACTGCAGTTTGTTCTCTTCCGAGAGTTCAACCGCCACATATTGCCCGAAAGTGGGAGAGTGGGGTCTGATATCGACGGCCACGTCGAGCACCCGCCCAAGAACCACCCGCACGAGTTTTGCCTGAGCAAAAGGAGGTTTCTGAAAATGCAGTCCGCGCAGCACGCCGTAGCCCGATCGTGATTCGTTGTCCTGCACAAAGTGTGTGTCGGCGATGTTTTGGCGAAACCACTCTTCGGAATACGATTCGAAAAAATAGCCGCGCGGGTCGCCAAAAACTTTTGGTTCGACGATAAATACTCCGGGTATTGTCGTTTCGATTTTTTTCATAAACAAAATGATGCTTTCGGAAGATTATTTCTTGACCAGCCTGATCAGATACTGCCCATATTGATTTTTTTTCATCGTCTCGGCCAGGTGGAGCAATTGTTCGTTGGAAATCCATCCGTTTTGCCAAGCAATCTCTTCGAGACAGGCAATTTTGAGTCCTTGCCGTTTTTCGAGCACTTCCACGAATGTGGATGCTTCCGAGAGCGAATCGTGCGTCCCCGTGTCGAGCCAGGCAAATCCTCGACCGAACAATTCCACTTTCAAAGCGCCCCGATTGAGATATTCCTGATTGACAGTCGTGATTTCGAGTTCGCCCCGAGCCGACGGCTTGATGTGTTTTGCAATCTCCACCACGCTGTTGGGATAAAAATAAAGTCCCACCACCGCATAGTTCGATTTGGGATGTTCGGGCTTTTCTTCGATGCTCAGCACATTGCCTTCGGCATCGAATTCGGCCACGCCGTAGCGTTCGGGATCGTTGACGTAGTAGCCGAACACGGTAGCAGTTTGTAGCCTTTCGACGTTATCGACAGCCGACCTGAGCATTGCCGTGAAACTTTGGCCATGAAAGATATTGTCGCCCAGCACCATGCAGACGCTATCGTCGCCGATAAACTCCTCGCCGATGATAAAGGCTTGTGCCAAACCTTCGGGACGGGGTTGTTCGGCATATTCGAAGCGAAGGCCGTAATCGGAACCGTCGCCCAGCAATCGCCGGAATCCGGGTAAATCCTGCGGCGTGGAAATGATGAGGATGTCGCGAATGCCGGCCAGCATCAGGGTTGAAATGGGATAATACACCATTGGTTTGTCGTAGATTGGCAGCATTTGCTTCGAAACCCCTTTGGTAATAGGGTAAAGGCGTGTTCCGCTGCCGCCTGCCAATACAATTCCTTTCATGATGTTTTCTTTTTTTGTCGGTTTTATCAAGCAAAGTTACATGATAATTTTCAATCGGCGTCAAGGTTGGGCTATTTAATTGGGAGTTGGCGGCAGGTCGATCCGAAAATGACAGTTGAGGGGGGGACTTTCTTATCGTCTTTATTTTTCGAATTGCTATAAAATAATTCTGTCAACCTAAAAAAGAAAAAAATCATTATCTTTGCGCGATGATGTTATTTGTAAGTAACATGAGTGACAAAAAACTTACAAAACATTGAATTAACCCCCAATAGATATTGGCCAAATGTCGGTAGAAATAAAAAAAGTTGACGGTAAGGAGATGCTCAAACAGTTTGTGCATTTCGGTATTGATTTATATAAGGGCAACGAATATTATGTCCCGCCCTTGATTTATGACGAGTTGGCAACGTTGAACAAAGAAAAAAATCCCGCATTCGATCATTGCGAAGCTACCTATTTCATGGCATTTCGCGATGAAAAGCCGGTGGGTCGCATTGCTGTTTTCGTCAATTACAAAGCTAACGAAGTATGGAATGAGCAAAATGCACGGTTCGGATTTGTGGATTTCATCGACGACAACGAGGTGGTTGATGCACTTTTCGGCGCGGCCGAAAGTTGGGCGCGTTTTAAAGGAATGAAAAAGATACATGGCCCGATGGGCTTCACCGATCTCGATCCGGAAGGATTGCTTATAGAGGGTTTCGACCGGATCGGAACCATGTCCACGCGTTACAGCTATCCCTATTACAAGGATCAGATCGAACGCTTGGGCTATGTCAAAGATCAGGATTGGTACGAATACCTGATACCGGTGCCGAAGGAAATTCCCGAACGGTTTATGCGTGTGGGAGAAGCCGTGAGAAAAAGATTTCGCCTTACGGTGAAAAAGTTTGACAACAAAAAAGATGTGTGGCCTTATGCAAAAGATATTTTCACGTTGATCAATCGTGCATATCAAAACATTTACGGATATGTGCCTCTCACCGATCGCCAGATTGATTACTACGTGAATATGTATATCCCCATGCTGCGACTCAATTTTCTTTCGCTTGTGCTGCGTGAGGAGGACAACAAAATCGTGGGCGTCGGCATAGGCTTACCCAGTTTGGCAAAGGCATTGCAGAAAGCCGAAGGAAAGTTTCTGCCTACCGGTTGGTATCACCTTTACAATGCCTTGAAAGGAAAAAACAATAAGGTGCTCGATTTGTTGTTGATCGGCGTCGATCCGGAGTATCAGGGCAAAGGAGTGAATGCCCTCATCTTTAGCCAATTTATTCCGGAGGCCATCGACCTCGGATTCGAGTATGCAGAGAGCAATCCCGAATTGGAAACCAATGGGAAAGTGCGCTCGATGTGGGAAGATTTCAATGCCAAGCATCACAAAACAAGAAGGGCATACATCAAGAGTCTTTGATTGCAACACGATCGAAGATATTCAGGTTGATTGTTTTAATTTTTCAGGAAGATTTTAGAAAGGACGGTGGATAAAGAAGTGGCAGAATTAGATAAAAATTTGCTTTCAACTAACGGGAATTATCAGGAAGAAAACATCGTTACGCTTGAATGGCAGGAGCATATCCGTCGCCGCCCGGGCATGTACATCGGAAAGTTGGGCGACGGTTCGTCGTATGACGACGGTATTTACGTACTGCTCAAGGAGGTGCTCGATAATTCCATCGACGAGTTTATGATGGGTTTCGGAAAAACCATCGAAGTGAAAATCGAAGGGTCAAATGTCAGTGTCCGCGATTACGGTCGTGGTGTACCACTCGGCAAAGTGAAGGATGTTTCTTCCAAAATGAATACAGGCGCCAAGTACGACTCAAAGGCTTTCAAGAAATCGGTGGGGCTCAACGGTGTCGGCATCAAAGCCGTTAACGCGCTTTCGTCGCGTTTTTTTATTGAAAGTTACCGCGATGGCAAATCGAGTTGTGTGGAATACCAACGCGGAATCGTGGTTCGTGAAGAAACTTCCGATGCGACGGGCGAAAGCAACGGTACGCTTGTGTCGTTTACGCCCGATCCGGAAATATTCGACGGATATGTTTATCGGGAACAGTTTATTGAACCGTTACTCAAAAACTATGTATTTCTGAATACCGGCTTAACGATTGTTTTCAACGGAAAGAAATATACGTCGAAAAACGGACTTGAAGATCTGCTCAACGAAAATCTGACGTCCGAAAATCTCTATCCCATCATTCATCTTTATGGTGAAGACATTGAAGTAGCCATCACCCACACCAATCAGTACGGAGAAGAATATTACTCGTTTGTCAACGGGCAGCACACTTCGCAGGGCGGAACGCATCTTTCGGCTTTTCGCGAGGCTTCGGCACGCACCATCAAGGAATTTTTCAATCGCAATTTCGAATATTCCGATATTCGTAACGGCATTGTGGCTGCAATCAGCATCAAAGTGGAGGAACCGGTTTTTGAATCGCAAACCAAAACGAAGCTCGGATCGAGAGACATGTCACCCAATGGCGTTTCCGTTAACAAATATATCGGCGACTTTCTGAAAAAAGAGCTCGACAATTATTTGCACAAAAATCCCGAAACAGCCGATATTCTTCAGAAAAAAATTCTTGATTCGGAAAAAGAACGTAAAGCCATTGCAGGCGTAACCAAACTCGCGCGTGAAAGAGCAAAAAAAGCAAGTCTGCACAACAAAAAATTGCGCGACTGCCGCATTCATTATAATGATGCCAAAGGCGATCAGCTCGACGAAACATCTATCTTTATCACCGAGGGTGATTCGGCGAGCGGTTCTATCACCAAAAGTCGCGATCCGAATCTACAGGCCGTTTTCAGTCTGCGCGGGAAACCGCTTAACTGCTTCGGACTTACAAAAAAAATCGTTTACGAAAATGAGGAATTCAATTTGCTGCAGGCAGCCCTCAATATCGAAGACGGCATGGAAGGGCTTCGCTATAATAAGGTGATCATCGCCACCGATGCCGATACCGATGGTATGCATATACGACTGCTGTTACTCACGTTTTTCCTGCAATTCTTTCCTGATTTGATCAAGAAAAATCACGTATATATCCTGCAAACGCCGTTATTCAGGGTGCGTAACAAGAAAAAAACAATTTATTGCTACACCGACGAAGAACGCCTCGCTGCCATCGACGAATTAGGGCCGAATCCCGAGATAACACGATTCAAAGGTTTGGGCGAAATATCGCCTGACGAATTTCGTCATTTCATCGGCCCCGACATGCGACTTGACAGAGTTACCATGCGTAAGGAAGACTTGTTGAAAGAGCTGTTGGAGTTTTATATGGGCAAAAATACGCCTGAGCGCCAGAATTTCATCATCGAAAATCTGGTGATCGATGGGGATGAAGTGGCATAGGTTTTCATCACGATACAAAATACGCGAGCATTTCTGCTTGACTTTAATCGAATTTTTGGCGCGTTGCTCCCGAATAAACATTTTATATCTCGGTTATCCAACTCATTAAAATTTGAAAAATGGACGATTCCCATCAAGCTTCATTTTATACCGGGAATGTTTCCGATAATGCCGACAAGCGCATCGCCCTTTTCCCGGGCACATTCGATCCATTCACCATCGGTCACGAATCGCTCGTGCAGAGAGCATTGGGACTGGTGGATGAAATCGTAATTGCAATTGGTGTCAACGAATCGAAAAAAACCTACTTTTCGCTCGAACAACGATTGCACATGATCGGCAACCTCTATGAAAACGAGCCCCGCGTCAAAGTAGGTTATTATGATTCTCTCACCATCGATTTTGCAAAAAAAACCGGCGCAAAATACATTTTACGGGGAATTCGATCCGTAAACGATTTCGAATACGAAAAAACGATCGCCGACATGAATCGTGCACTCTCGGGAATCGAAACCTTTGTTCTGTTCACCGAACCCGCGCTCACACACGTAAGTTCGACTCAAGTGAGAGAATTGCTTCGATATGGGCACGATGTTTCCGATTTTGTACCCAAAGGAATGAAGATCAAAATGTAAACAGGCTAAAATCAGATTTATGAACAAAAAAATAATCGCTTTTCTTTTCACCCTCTTTTTGATTTCGACCGAAGGATTCGGACAATTGCGCCCCAGTTTGGATGGTCTCAAACTCGAACGAACCTTACAGCTCATCAAAAATCTATATGTGGACGATGTGGATTCCGAAAAATTGACGGAAACAGCTATTAGAGCAATGCTCAGCGACCTCGATCCACATTCTTCCTATCTTGATAAAGAAGAAGTGAAGGCAATGAACGAACCTTTACAAGGCGATTTCGAAGGAATCGGTATCTCGTTCAATATGCTCACGGACACACTCTATGTGATGGAAGTTATTTCGGGAGGACCATCGCAGGAGGTAGGCATTTTGCCGGGAGATAAAATTCTGTATGTGAACGATACGCTGATTGCCGGTGTCAAAATGAATACGAATGACGTTATTCGCAAGCTGAGAGGCCCGAAAGGAACAGAAGTGAAGGTAAAGGTCTTGCGCAGAAATACTCCTCAATTGCTCGAGTTCCGCATCGTTCGCGACAAAATTCCCATTTACAGCATAGACGCTTCGTATATGGTTGACGATCATACCGGCTACATCCGTTTGAGTCGCTTTGCCGCTACATCTACCGATGAGTTTCGAAAGGCCGAAAACGCACTACTTACAGCCGGAATGAAAAATCTGATTCTTGATCTGACAGGCAATGGGGGGGGTATTTTGCAAACTGCTACCGATATCACCGACGAGTTCCTCGAAGAGGGCAAACTTATCGTTTATACCGAAGGTAAAAATCAACCCCGGTATAGTATCAATTCCACCGACAAAGGCAATTTCAAGAAAGGCAATTTGGTAGTGCTTGTTGACGAAGGATCGGCTTCGGCCAGCGAAATTCTTTCGGGAGCAGTGCAGGATTGGGACAGAGGGGTGATTGTGGGACGACGTACATTCGGAAAGGGACTCGTGCAACGGCAGTTGCCGCTTCCCGACGGCACCATGATACGTCTGACCGTTGCGCGTTATTATACCCCTACCGGACGCAGCATTCAAAAACCTTACGAGAACGGAGATCTCGAGTCCTATAACATGGACGTACTTAACCGTTATAATCGCGGAGAGCTCATTCATGCCGATAGTATCCATTTCCCCGATTCGTTGAAATATAAGACATTGGTCAACAAGCGTACTGTTTATGGTGGAGGAGGCATAATGCCCGATTATTTTGTTCCTATTGATACCACCACGCTCACCAATCTGCACCGTGATCTCATTGCAAAAGGTATTGTCAATCGGATTTCGATATCCGAAGTCGATCGTAATCGCAAGACGTTACTCGCCACTTATCCCGATGCGGAAACATTCAAAAAAGGATATGGGATATCTCCCCAAATCATTGACAATCTCAAACAAATGGCTGATGCAGATAGCATTAAATGGGATGATGAGCAGTTCGAACGCTCGCAAAGTCTTCTTTTTACTCAATTGAAAGCTCTTATCGCACGTGATTTGTACAACTCGTCTGCATATTTCAGAATTATGAACGACGAAAACGAAATATTCAAAGAAGCTTTTCGCATTATCAACGACGAGGAACGATACAATAACCTGTTGAAAGGGCTCGCAAATAAGTTCTCGAGCCCAAACTCATAAATACGACGAAAAAAATGTGTGGAATTGTTGGTTATATCGGTAAACGGCAAGCATACGATGTTTTGATCAAAGGATTGAAGCGCTTGGAATACAGAGGCTACGACAGTGCCGGAATTGCTTTGCTTTCGGACAATAACCTCAACGTTTACAAAACAAAGGGAAAGGTTTCGGATTTGGAAGCTTTTGCTCAAGGAAAAGATATCGGCGGGACAATGGGTATCGCTCACACACGATGGGCTACGCATGGCGAGCCCAATCAGGTGAATGCTCATCCGCATTACTCTCAATCGGAGCGAATTGCTCTGATCCACAACGGCATCATCGAAAACTATTCTGAACTCAAAGAGGGCCTTCTGATGCACGGTTTCACTTTTCAAAGCCAAACCGACACCGAGGTACTTGTTCAACTGATAGAATACGTTAAAAACGAACATGCCGTTGATTTGGCCACCGCCGTGCAATTGGCTCTGAACGAAGTGGTGGGGGCCTATGCGATTGCCGTTATCGATTTGGATAATCCCGATGTTATCGTGGCTGCCCGCAAAGGTAGTCCGCTCATCATCGGGATTGGCGATGACGAGTATTTCCTTGCTTCCGATGCAACACCCATAGTAGAATATACAAACAAAGTGATTTACCTGGATGAGGAAGAAATCGCTTCTCTCGATCTTATTAACGGACTTCACGTCAAAACGATTTCGAACGTGGAGAAAACACCGCAAATCAAACAACTCGAAATGACCATCAGTCAGCTCGAAAAGAGTGGATATCCGCATTTCATGCTGAAAGAAATTTTCGAACAGCCTCGAACACTTACCGACTGTATGCGCGGTCGTGTCAACATATCGGAGAACAATATTTCCATTGCCGGCATCATCGATCACAAAGATAAATTTCTGAATGCGAAACGCATCATTATTTCGGCCTGTGGTACTTCGTGGCATGCCGGATTGATAGGTAAATACGTCATCGAAGAATTTACACGTATTCCGGTTGAAGTAGAGTATTCATCAGAATTCAGATACCGAAATCCGGTCATCGACAGGGACGATGTGGTGATGGTTATTTCGCAATCGGGAGAGACGGCCGATACTCTTGCCGCGGCCCAATTAGCCAAATCGAAAGGCGCTTTTTTGTTCGGAATATGTAATGTGGTGGGTTCGTCCATCGCACGTACTACGCATGCCGGCTGTTATACACACGTCGGGCCCGAAATCGGAGTGGCATCTACTAAAGCCTTTACCGCTCAAGTAACTGTGTTGACCATGATTGCTTTGGTGTTGGGAAAGGAAAAGGGAACCATATCGGAAGAGATGTATCTCTCCATTTTGAAAGAAATGTCGCGCATACCTGAGAAAATCATTTCCATTTTGAAACAAGACAATTTGATAGCTGAACTTTCGAAGATATTTACCTATGCGCAACATTTCATCTACCTTGGGCGAGGTTTCAATTATCCGGTAGCACTTGAAGGTGCGTTGAAGTTGAAAGAAATCTCATATATACATGCCGAAGGATATCCAGCCGCAGAAATGAAGCATGGTCCCATAGCGCTGATCAGTCAAGAAATGCCGGTTGTGGTAATCGCTCCTATGGGTGGAGTAGTTTATGACAAGGTAGTGAGCAATATTCAGGAGGTAAAAGCGCGAAAAGGGAAAATTATAGCCGTGGTGTCTGAAAACGATCGGACGGTTCGCGAAATGGCCGATCATGTGATCACCATCCCCGAAACGGACGAATGTCTTTATCCGATTCTCACTTCCATCCCGTTGCAACTGCTCGCCTATCACATTGCCGTTATCAAAGGATGCGACGTTGATCAGCCTCGCAATCTTGCCAAATCGGTTACGGTGGAATAGGGGTGTAGATGATTTTTTCTCATGCGGCAAAAATAATCCTTACTGCATTTCTCGCAGTCGCACTTCTATGCCACTGTTTTTCAAAAGTCCTCCTAATGGTTTTACGTCCGTATTTCCAAAATGGTAAGGATACAAAACCTTTGGAGAAAACATTTTAGCCGCATTCACCGCTTGTGCAACTGTCATCGTGTAGGGCTGATTAACGGGCAAGAAGGCGATATCGATATTTTTCAGATTTTTCATTTCAGGAATATCTTCCGTATCGCCTGCGATATAAATCCTCAATCCGTCAATGGAGAGGACGTATCCGTTGTCGCGTGAACGGGGGTGGAATTGTTCACGTCCCGGTGTAATGTTGTATGCCGGCACGGCTTCGATGGTTATTTGATTCGGTAACTCCATTTTGTCGCCATTCTTCATTATTTTGGCTTTTGTATTACCCGATTTTTTAGCACTCGATTCGTTCATTACCGGCACAGTGTTTTCTTTGGTCAAAGCTTCAATTGCTTTCGGATCGAGATGATCCTCATGCTCGTGTGTGATCAAAATAACATCGGCTTTGGGAAAAGTCGAATAATCGGCAAACATGGATACCGGATCAACCTGAATCAAGAAATTGTCATAAGCAATTTGCAGGCTACCGTGTTTAATAAACGTAATTTTTACTTCGCGATTGTGTTTTGTTTTGAAAGTATCGCTTACATAAGCCTCATTTTTCGCATTCAATGAGGGAAATAGCATCAAAGTCATCATCAACATTACTGATAATTGAACATTTCGTTTCACATCTCCAATTTTTTTTGATTTGTTTGAAATATCTTCAGTTCCCCATATAACAATCAATCAAGTAGGTTTGTTTGTGAGAGAATATAGCTGAAAAGAGTACAAAAATGCTTTTCCCGAAACTAAAAAAAATGTTGATTTAATGCTGACCCAGAATTTCACTAATCAGATCTTTCATCTGTTTTCCACTAAATTGTGTCCGAAACTCGATGCTTAATTTCCCGTCGAAAAACCTTTCGGCATGTTTGATTTTCACTTTCTCTTCCTGTCGTAATTCATCCATGCTTCCCACATTTTTAGTTTCTACAATAAAATGCAGTTTTTGCCCGCCGTCTTTAAACTTGAGGACGTAGGCAAAGTCAGGCGAATAGCTTTTGCCTCCGGCCACAGGTATTTTGATGGAATTTTTAGGAATTTTTGTAAAAACGATTACCTGATCGATATTCGACTGTATGTTCGATTTTTCCAAATCGGAATCATAATACAATTCGTCGAAATAGTAATTTTGCGCTACGTCCTCTTCGGAATATAACAATCCCACTTCCGACGCCGTAATTTCCTTAAGAGGAAGTCCCTCGTCACTGGTCAGTTTAGTTGGATGGATAGACCCGGAAACATTTTGATACTCGATACTGAATTTGTTGAACGCATTAGCCATCAAATAATATTCAAAATTCTGTTTGATGGTTCGGATGGTTTTCATGTTCAGAAAAGAGTTGATATCCGTTCCCGAATCGATAATCGACCGGTGAATGGTTTTGATTTGTATATCCAATACTTTCGAAAGTTCTTTCAAAAAGTCACTGTATTTCATGGTCTTAATTTTCTCCCGATTGCTTCTGTATGTTGGAACGGAATCCTTCAAAATGGCTTTACCGTCAGCTACTTCTATTTTCTTCGTCATCTCTATCAATCCACCGTCCTCAAACTTGTTGTTTTCCGTCAGCAAATAGTTGGTAAAGAGCTCTTTGAAATTTGTTTCATTCTCAAATTTATATTCCAACACCACCTTTTCGTTTAGCTTTTCCCAAAGCTCTTTCAGTTCGCCGTATTTTTCCGTTCTGACGGTAATTTTTTTCTGCAAGTCAATAGCTTTGCGAATTTTATTGGAATTGACGCCATTGAAGATGAGTGCGTAATTTTGTTTTATGTAATCGAATCCGCCGGGTTTAAAATTATTGCTTCGAGTAATGACGTTATTTTTGTCGAGCAGTTCCAACAAGTCGTCTTCATTTGTGCGATACACTTCACATATCCTTCTAATCATCAATTCGGATAGTTTGTCGGGCACTGCATCGAGAGAAATAGCTCCCGATTTCTGATTGATTTCACTAACCAGTTTATCTACAAAGTCGCTTTCGGTAAAGTCAACAAAATAGTTCAAATAAAACTGTTCGTCTTTTACACGATTGCCATATTCATTCACTGGTAAACGCAAACCACGACCAACTTCTTGAAGTTTTGAAATTTCACTGCCACTGCTTCGGAGTTTGCAAATCTGAAATACGTTTGGATTGTCCCAACCTTCACGCAAAGTCCATTTTGAAAAAATAAATCGTCTTGGATTTTCTAAGTCAAGCATTGCTTGTTTGTCGTGCAAAATTTCGTTTATCTCTTTTTCAATGGCTTCGTCTTTTTCGGTATTGTCTTTTGAAAAATATCCTGCGTGTGTTGCCGAAAGGTCAAGCAATGTTTTTTCAAGGTAGGCTTTGTAAAAAGCATCCTTTTCTGTTTTAAGCAATTCTTCAATTTCTGCTTTGATGTATTGCTCAACAGTTTTGCGGATATATCCTTCTTTATTTCGGTATTCGTCTATATTGTCAATGAAGAAAAGTGTTAATGGTTTAATCTTTACTTCTCTTGTCAATAGTTGTTTTTCAATTTCAAAATGGTGTTTTATTGCTTTTTGAATCATTGTTTCCTGCAACTTTTCGGCATAAGAATAAGGGTTTATTTTATCACCCTTTTTCATTTCTAAACCGTTGGTTAAAACAACCGTGCTTTTGTTCAAGTTTTGAATTCCCAAATCGGACATTTCGGGATGAATCTTTTTTAGGCTTTCTTTTTTGGTAACTGTTACCGTTTTTCGTTTTTCATTTTCAATCAATTCAAAAGTAGCTTCAGTTCCATCAGAATCAATGAATTTTACAATTGCATTTTTTCCGCTTTCAAATTCTGTTATGTGTCCGATTACACCTTTCACTAAGTTTCTGTTGAACGAATCAACGGCTGTCAAAGTGTAAATCAAGTTTTCATATCCTTGAAAAGTCGCACCATAACGTAAAATAAATTGGGGCTTCATTTTCTGAATGTTCTCCCAAGTCTTATTGCCTTGCCCGAATTTGTGTGGCTCGTCAATAATCATAAAAGGTTTCGTTGCTCCAATGGCATCAAACGGAACAGTGTATTTGTCAAACAAACCTTTGTCAAAGCTTTTTTGCATTGTTTCAGAGTTAATCATACCTGCATTGATAATCATAACCTGAATACTGTTTTTCTCAAAAGTTCCGGCATTTACAAAACTGGTTACAGCCGGTGGTATGAATGATTTTTTACTCTTACTGTTTTTCTGACTTTCTACAATATGCAAATGAAGTGTTTTGCCATATTGTTCTTTAAAATGCTCACGGCTGCTGTCTGATTTCAAAAAGTCAATCGTTCCTGCTTTGATGGATAAAGTTGGAACAACGACTATGAATTTGAAAATGCCGTAGTTTTTATTGAGTTCAAAAATTGTTTTAGTGTAGGTATAAGTTTTACCAGTTCCAGTTTCCATCATTATATCAATGATGTTACTGTTACGCTTTATTTTTTCATCAATACCGTTACTTTCTTGAATAGCTCTAATATTTTCGGGATAAGTTCTTTCAGTCGTAAAATCAAATGCAGGGTTGATGTAGTTCTTATCCGCTTCTGTGGGCTGAACAAGACTAATATTCTCAAACACCGCAATAGTGCTATCTACTGCGTGTGATTGATGGTTTAGGTTTTTCTCAAAATTAAATCCCTTCATTGTTTTAGTCCTTAGTTTTTAGTGTTGAATTTTGAGTTGTTTTTACAATGCTCGTTAGCAATTTCACTAACTCTTGACAATCTTGAATAAAGGGTTTAAAATCAAAAGTTACCATTTGGCTTTTTTCCAAAAGTTCCAGCCAATATAAAGTTTCTCTTGCTTCTTTGCTTGAGATTGCCATTTTGTTGGCAAAATCTGCTTTACTTACACCTGCCAATGCTTCATTGATATTTGCCCCAATACTTGTTCCGCTTCGCAAAAGCTGTTTAGACAAAACAAATTCCTTTTGTTCTTGAAGAATTTTATATAGTTTTATAATTCGCAAAGCGAACTCAAAACTCTTATTTTTTACAATACTTTCTTTCATACTAAAAACCAAAGACTAAAAATTAGAAACTAGTAACGTGTTATAAAGTCAATGTCGCTTTTTTTCTTGTTGTTGTAAGTTTTTACGTTTTCTGAAATCTCTCGTAAACTCTTACTTTCAAAGTGATAGCCAAAGGCAATGATGCTTTTAGGTTCAAAATGTTTGTCTGAGTCAATCTTTTCCAATAATGCTTTCAGACTGTCAGTTGTAAAGCCCTTGTGCATAAGATACAATCTGCCATTGCCGTAATAAGCGGTGTAACCGCTTAAATCAACAATTTCCAACTCTTGCGTTAAGGCAATGCCGTCATAGGTTTTCCAAGTAGTGAGTAAGGCTTTGATGTCGTCTTCGGTTAATTTGCCGGCATCAAACAGCGTTTGCGAACTGTCAAACTGTTCTGCTTCAAAATTGTAATCTTCCCAAATTGGAGTTGTTTCAAAAATTTTGAAGGTGTTTTGATTTTTAAGTCGCTCCAATTTTTCAATTTCTGCTTTGTTTTCTTCGGTCGGGAGTTCTTTTTTGAGTTTTTCTATTTTTTCATCCAAACCCGCATTGATTTTTTTGGCAGCACGCAACAATCTTTCTTTGGTTATCTCAAAAATGGTGGGTTCGGCTTTCAGTTCATTTTTTACAAAATCGTAAGCTGTTTTGTTTTTCTTGGGGTCAATGGGTTCGGGCAATTGCACCAAAATAAATTTTCTGTTGCCGTACCCTGAGCCTGCCGAAGGGTCGGCATTCAGTTGCATTACGGCATCGCCTGTGGTGCCAGAGCCAGCGAAAAAGTCGAGGATGAGGTCATTATTTTCTGTGCAAAATTTACATAAATATTTAATTAGCGAAGTTGTTTTAGGGTAGCTAAATAATCCTTCTGTTTTGAATAGATCATTTAACTCTTTGTTTGCATCTTCATTTGTTCCAACATTACATTCAGTTTTAGAGATTATATCAGCAGGAACTTTCACACGTTCTCCGTCTTTTTCATAACGTATCGCAAATTTATCTGACTTGATATGAAATACTGTTCCGTCTTCAATTTCTTCATTTAAATTATTTTGAGTCCATTTAAAAGGGCCTTTTAATCTGAAATCAACATTAGCTTTACCATTCTTTATTTGTAAATCATCAATAAGTTCAACTCTATCATAAATTCCTTTTTTGTAATAACCTTCAATTTTAAAATAAACTTTTTCCTTGGGGAATTTAAGAACACCAATATTATTTCCATCATTTAACAATGGCATATCACCTCCATCTGTTATTCCTCCATTAAAAATTTTATTATTCACTTTTTTTTCAAAGCATAAAACGTACTCATATTTTTGTCTTACTTTTTTAGATAGGCTAGGTGGTGTGGATGTTTTATTCCATTTGTATATTGCCACAAAATTTTCTTCCCCAAAAATCTCATCCATGAGCAGGCGAAGTTGAGCCACTTCGTTGTCGTCAATAGACACAAAGATTACTCCATCATCTTTCAATAGTTGTTTAGCAATGTAAAGCCTCGGATACATAAAGGTAAGCCAAGCACTGTGGCTGTTGCTTTCGCTTTGGGTAAAATCTAAAATGCGTTTGGCTTTTTCTGCATCTACACCAATCAAGTTTTGTAATTCTTTTACGGTGTATTTTCTATCATCGTTATACACAAAACCATCATTGCCTGTATTGTAAGGCGGGTCTATGTAAATCATTTTTACTTGTTCGTAATAGGCATTGGCAAGGTGTTTCAGCACTTCCAAATTATCGCCTTTTATGAGCAAGTTTTCAGAATTAGCGTTTTCGGGTTTGCTATTATGAGTTTCGTCTGCTTTTAGCAAAGTGGTGGCAGGGTCGCTCGCCAAAAGTCTTGCGTAGCTTTTGCCTAACCAGTCTAAACCGTAACTCTCGGTAGAAAAACTTACTTCCTTTTCAGTTAGATTATTTTTGAATTTTTCTAATTGAAAATTTCCGTCTTTGTCAAAGCAATGCGGAAAATGAATTTTCAAAGTTTCCAAATCTTTATTTGGCACTTTTATGTTGTTCGTTATTTTTTGTTCCTTGCTCATTTCTTGTTCTTTTTAATGTCGTTGTCAATCAATAGTTCCTTTACATTTACGCCAAGAATTTCAGCGATTTCAAAAAGCACTTCAATTCGTGGTTGTTGTCTGTTTTGCACATAAGCATTTACCATATTGTAGCTTTTTCCCAATTGCTCGGCAAGCCAAGTTTGCTTAATGCCTTTTTCGTCCAACACTTCTTTTATTCTGTTCATTTGTTCAAATGATGTCAAGTCGCAAAGATAGGTTTATAATTTTTAGTATCTCATTTTGTAAGATAAAAAGTAATCAGAAAATTTTCAACAGTCTTGTCGGTGCGTTGGCAAAAAATGGCTCTTTTGGTTTTGCGAAGGGTTGGCTTGTGTGTCGGGCAAAACCAAATGTGCCATTTGTGAGTTGGCAGTCTTTTTACACTGACCGATAACGTTTTGGCGCTTGGCGCAGTGGCGGATTTCGGAGCACAAAACTGTCAATACACCACAAAAGTTGATGCGAGGTAGATTGTTCAATTAACCACGTCACCCGCCATTGAGCCAAACGCCTGTTGTGTGTAGTGCTTCTCAATACAATTTAAATTCTTTAATTTCTTTAAAGTCAGAATAATCAACCGTTCTATAATAATTTTCTTTAGAAAAAGATTCTTTGTGAGGTTCTTCGGTGTCTTTAAAACTAAAAACTTTTTTCCCGTCTTTACTAGCTATTTGTACTTCTCGTTTGTAACCTCTTAATCTTGAATAAGCGGTTTGAAATGTATCAACCCATTGCTCTTGTGATTTTTCGTCTAAGTGTGTTACCCATGATAACATCCACCAAATCCGCTCTTCTGCATGGTCAACCGTTTCAAGCATACAATGTCTCCAAAAGCATTTTACATTATTTGCCCTTGCTTCTCTTCCAAGTTGAACTAAAGATTGTAAACATTCAATCCCTACATGGTAGTGATTACTTTTAATGGCAGAACAACCTAGATAACCTAACTCTTCTAAACATCTATATAGAAAGTCAGAGTTTTTAAGTTCAACGGCTTTTTGACCAACTATTTTAATTTGTGCAGGAAAAGTTGGAAGATGAAGTTCAAAAAATCTATTTTCTTCATCTTTTGGAGGTTCATAAATTCCCTTTTGTGCAAGTTGTCTATTGAGGGACACCACAAATAAAGCTCCATCACTGTTGTCTTTTTCTAAAATTTTCTTGGCAAAATTGGTCAATGAGCCAATCATGTTTAAGTATACTTCTTTCGTTTGTTCATTGTTTAATGCTTTTTCCTTAAGGAAAATACCGACCTTTTCAAGAAATGTATTTTGTTGGTTTTTACTGTTTGGTTGTTCACTTATAATTACCGCAACTTTTTCAAATGAGTTATTTACAAGTTTATGAATCTTAAATTTAAAGTCTGATTTGTCAGTTAATTCATGATTTACAGTAGTGTTTATTAGATTTAAAAAACTATCCAATATTTGCTCAAATATATTAGTGTCTGTGTTTTTGATACTAATTTCAATGACTTCAGTAATAAAGTCAAATGGATTATTTTTTACAGAAATAGTTTGATACTTTGATTCTCCAAAATCGTGCATCGGAGTTTCATCAACTTTTGAAAATTCTAATTTTTTCAAATGACTTATATGCTCTTTCGCTCTTTTGTCATATTGTTTTATAAAAGTAGAAATTGCACTATTTTTCAACATTCGACCAAGAAAATATTTTGGATTTGATTCTTCATTAGAGATTATCAATAAAAATATTAGCATATAGGCTAAAATAGGGATTGTGTATAAGCTTACTGTCGGAACATATTCCTTTCCAATAAAAAGTGAAAGTAAGGGTGCTAAGGCAATCAAAATAGTCAAGAATGAGTATGTTAATTGTCTTTTTGAAGTCGCTTTTAAGAGTGCTTTATAAGGCGAAAATTGATATTGCAAAAAGGAAAAACTAATCGAGAATGTTGCAATTGTTAAGGATATGGATATTAAAGAGGCGTTGTAAGTTTCTAATTGCTGATTGTTAGTTATACAATGCAAAAAAGCACTTAACAAAATGAATGGAAGAAATAGCAATGTTTTGTAAATGTTTTTCACTGTCGGTTTAGTTTTAGCATTACACACAACGGTTAACGGCTTTGCGAAGGCGGGGCTAAGAAATTTAAAACTTTCTATAAATACGAACTCGAGCAAAAACCATTTTCGTTTTTCAAACTTACAAAAAATAAAAAAAACGAAATGTTTTTTTGCGACTTAAAGTGCGAAAATCTTCAACGCCAGGGAATTTTGCCCCCGCTTTTGCAAAGCCGATGTTATGTGATGGCAATTTTTTGTACTTTTTGTATTAGCCCGTAATAACCGAGCACTTTAATTGTATTTAATCTTTTTTATTACTTTTGTATCGGACAAGCTGATCCGATGGTGATATATTATACCGAAGGATTTCTAAGGGGTTATTACTAATTGTAGTTTCCCCTTTTATAATTTCCTGTTCCGCTCTTTCATTTCTTCGTGGCATTGAGCCACTTGAAATGAGGACAAGCTGAACCTCCGGATCCTTATTGCCCGATGGTATATTATCTTTTTCTTTTCGCAGGCTTTCAGCGTACTTTTCCCTGTACTCTACAGGAGAACAGTAATCAAGTCTATGCAATATCCAATCATAGTTGTAATTCTTAATGAATTGATCAATGCCGTTATAATCCTCCTCGAAAGAAGAAAATGTTTCTATCTGCAGCACCTGTTCTTCCAGGGTGCGGTGAAACCGCTCTATTATCCCGTTGCACTGTGGAGACCGTACAAAAGCTTTGGACATCTCCAGTCCCAGGTATTTCATTTCATTCATAAAATCAGCAGAGTCATATTGTGACCCGTGGTCGCTTCTTAACTGCAGCTTCATCCCCGTACAGACATTCTTATCTATAGTTCCAAACGTTTTACGTACAGCTGCTCTGACCGGTTGCATGGCTGCAAAACGATTACCTTTCTTTGCGATATGCCACGAGATAATCTCATCGTTAAAGTGATCTATTACACCAAAGAACCAGTGCCAACCCGATCC
>NZ_RXHS01000016.1 GCF_004138125.1 Seramator thermalis | reverse complement strand
TCATCGGGGTACCCGATCTGCGCAGCGAGCGTGCCGTCAGGCAAAAGACAAGCTGTTTGAGCCGCCGCAAGGCGGCGAGTTATTTGTCTTTTAGCGAACAAGCAGCAATCGGGTCGATGAGGAGAGGCAGTCTTGATTTTTTTTGCATACTTTTTTGCATCAAGGCAAAAAAGCATGTGGGGTTTGGGGCAACGCCCCAACAAGTCCACAGACGAATATCTACGCCGGCAGAAAGCGATAACCATGCTTTTCTGGCGAATCGAATTGGCTGCCGTGGAAAGTGGCACTCCTGCCATTTATGATGCACTCATAAACGAATTGAACGAGTGGATGATTTCCTATCGTTTACTCGTCAAGAGTCGCATTACACGCACTGCCAATCGTAAAGTGTCGGACGAAACAGGTTCTGATAAAAAGGAAGCAGTCGCGATGTCTGCTCAAACTTCCGCGACTGCCTAACGCATAGCTTTGTTTCGTAGTGAAAAAGCCTCGTATGCCTGTTATCGGGGCTTTTTTTTATTTGCCCCCGTATGATTTAAATGAAACGAAATCTCTTTTGTTTTTACGAATGAATAACGTTCTTCGCTTAATTGACTAATTTAATTGACTTGTTTAGCTTTTCTTGCCCGTTACAGATTGGATTTACCTGATTTTTCAACCGCATTTGTTTTGTTTCCATTCTTAATTTAAGATACACACCGTAAAACTTTCCGCCGTCAATTTCTACTTTTCATTTGCAAAGATGAGAAAATTTTTCGCATGGCGCAAAAAAAATGCTTTTTTAACACGATAAAAAGGTTTAAATAACGTTTAAATAGTAAAGGAAGAGAAATCAATATCATGTTTGTAATCCAATTGCAATCATTTTAAATACACTTCAACAAATTCGATTCAATTATTTGCGAAGATTCAATTTCCGATTTACAGCATTATCGCTCGGATTGCAAACTCAGCCGTGTGCGGGTGCATTTCACATTTTGAATTACTTGAGAAGTTCCCATTTTCTTAAAATTAGGAATGTCTCAATTTTAAGTTAAATATTCGTAATCCGGCTGTTTTGGTTAAATTCGTTAGACAAATATTAGACGTCGGTTAGATACTGTCTCGGAAAAACATCCCAACTTTGTTGTGTTGTTCATCATAATAATGAGGCGAAGCATTTTATATATTTTCGTATTGGTGATTGCGTTTTTTCTTGTTGCCTGTCATAAACAGGAAAACGAGAGAATGTATGCAAAACTGACTCGATGGGATGTCCTGTTGGATGAATGCCCCGAAGCGATTATCGACAGTCTGGAATTAATAAATGCCAAACAACTCGATGCGAGGAATCGAGCATATTACGGTTTGTTGAAAACAATTGCAGAGGATAAATCTTTTTCCGATTTTACCTCCGATTCGTTGATCGCAAATACCGTCAGATATTATGATCGCCACGAAATCGGAAGCGAAAACCATATCCGATCGCTTGTATATCGGGGTATCGTTCTAACGCGTATAGGCGTAACCGACAGTACGGTATATATTCCGCTGATACGCGCCAAGGATTTGTTTGATAAATCGAAAAAGAAAAATCCTTCAATCGGCTACCTGCTTTATTATTATTTGGGAAACCTTCATTACCGGAACGGCAATCATGAGTTGGCCGGAAAATATTACTACAGAGCACTCAATTATGCCAAAAAGGAGAATTCGCAAAGACATATTTTTGATGCATATTCCGAATTGTTTTGGAATGAAATGACACGAGATCGATATGAAACAGCGAAATTATATTTGGATACGTTGCTCCGTTTCAAAAACCGTGTTCCCGATATCGACTTTACTCTATTGAACATGCAATCGGTATATTACGATACTCAGGGAGAACACGAGAAGTCCCTGCAGTGTGAAAAAGACATGATTGGTTTGCTGCCGTTCCAAAAAGAAAAAGTAGAAAATTTTCGAACCTATTATTCTCTGTCCGATAGATATAAAAGCGCAAACAAACTCGATAGTGCAATGTATTATGGTTTGCAGGCCATTGCATCCATATCCGACTCTGCCTACTGTCTCAATTATCTTTTGTATAAAAATGTTGCCGATATTGCCGCCGCACAAGAAAATTACAGATTGTCCGATTCCCTTCGGCAAAAAATGTTTGAGGCTTACGAACATTCTGTTGACGAGCAAATCAATACAAAAATTCTGGAACTGGAAAAACGTTACGATTTAGCCAAAGCCGAAAACAAAGCCCTGAAAGCACAAAACAATGTTACGTTGCTCGCTGTTTTGATGTTTGTTCTCCTTTTATCTGTAACCGGATTGGTCCTATTTTTTCGCAAGCGTCAAACGATGGCAGTATTGCGAAACGAAAAATTGCAAATAGAAGCAAAAATTGCCGAAACCGAAGCCTTGCTATTGCGAAGACAAACCGATCAGCAAAAAAATGTATTGAACATTTATGGCGCTTTCCTGAAACAATATGCCGATCAACAGCGTCAGTTGAAAACATTCGAAATGAAAATCAGAGGCGACAGAAATCTTAAACTGGCAGATAAATATCACGAAATATTAAAGCAGGGCGAAGAACAGTTCAATACCCTTTCTAACGAACTGTTTTCTTCTCACATATTCGAAGATATTTTGGATGTACATCAAGGCTTGGAACTGCTGAGCGAAACCGATCGTCTTCTTCTCATCATGCTTGCCCTGAAAACCGATACGATGCAGATAGTTTCATTGCTGCATACAACGCCTGCTAACCTTAAGTCCAAAAAATCATACCTGAAAAAGAAAATTATGGAAAATAAGTCTTCTTTCGATCATTTCGACAACCTGATATCGCTTTTCAAATAGCTTTTTCGGCACTTTTCGAGGTAAGAATCTATTTTGTTAACGTGCATATATTCAGCGTTTTAAGGCTAAAAAACAGGTAAGAATTGTTGCGGGGTATTGACGCGCATCAGAAATTACTTTTACTTTGTTTGTGAAAAACAAATAAAAAGAAATGGCATGAAAAGAAACTTTATTTTAGCCGCATTTTCTATTATTGTCGTTTCGGGACTTTACTCATTTGTTATCTTGGATGGCAGGAGCATGGCAAGCACCAATCACAAAATAGAACTTGAGAAAAGAACCGGAGGCACGCGATCTGCCACCGCTGCAATAGTTAATGCCTTTGTCGACGATAGTTTTTTAACGATCGAAATCGAAAATTATTCGGGAATAGCATGGGTTGAGGTCACAGGACAAGGAGGGTCTGTGCAACAATCGTTTCAAATAGACAATTCGGGCGCATGCATATTCGACATATCAATATTGCCTGCCGGCAGTTATGCCTTGTGCATTACGTTAGAAAACGGAACGTATGACGGATTGCTTGAAAAATAGGACTGTATGCGAGTCTTTAAATAGAATAATATAGAAACCAAAAGGAAAGAAAGCAGTCAGTGCCGTAATCCACATCTCCCCCTCTCGGTGCCCGGGGGGTACGAGAGAGGGAGAGTGGAAGCCTCCCTTGCAAGGAGCAAGCCCATCCATCAGAATTGAAACTTCTCTTCCGTCGGTTGACGGAAGAACCCGGAAGGGACTGAGAGGCGCTGCAAAGATAACAAAAACACGGTAATTGTTTACCGGATGCCACCGAAAGTGAAAAAAAGTAGCCGCTAGGATGGTGCAGTAATCTCCCCGAAACCGATCATCGGGTTGCTGTATGAAAGAACAATGGACGCGGATTCGAAAAGCGAGACGAGTAGAAAATGTTCTAATAAATATAATTATGAACAAAAATTCAAAAATTCTTTATATGCTCCTTTTCATTGGAGTATTTTCAGCATGTGAAGATAAAAATCCAATAGGAGAAATACCCTTGGTAGAACCCGAAATAAGTTATTCGACAAGTACTCGAGGCGCCGGATATGGCCCTTATGATGCATTAGGATACGGTTATGATTGTGCTTATTCTGATTTAAAAGGCTCTGATTTTATTAGAAAGGCTGTTATTGATGTGAATAAATGTTTAACAGGAAAAGGAACAGATCCTTTAACTGGAAACCAGGTAAACGTAACTCCACTTACAATCGATTCAGCCATTATTCATCAAGGTGGAAATTCAGATGAAACTTGGGGTTATAATTTTAATGAATACAAAGAATCAATGAATAATGCAACGAATATTTCCGTGAGTTTAGGAAAGGAAAAAATTAATTTTTTTACTGCGGAACTAAAAAACTATTATACTGATTCAATTCGTTATTCTCAAGTATATTCATTCTATAGATTAGATGCTATAAAAACTGTTCGAAAGTTGTCTTTTTCTCACACTCTACCTGATGAATTGAAATATTTTTTAAATGATAATTTCATAAGCGATACGAAAAATTTATCTGCAAAAACTTTAATTGAACGATACGGAACGCATGTGTTAACAGATATCAGATTAGGCGGTATGGGATCAATCTTTTTTAATGCAAGATTAAATTCGAGTTCATCAACAAATAAATTTAAACTTGATGCAAAGGCAGTATATTCAGGAATTACAGCACAAACTAATTATGCAATAGAAAAAAACAGATTTCAGGATTTTCGTGACGTTCATATTCATATTCATACCATAGGAGGGAGTGAACCGATTGCTCAATCATCCATTAAGTTTGATGCAGAAAAATCACAACTGGAAGATTTAAATTTCGATTATGTGTTGTGGCTTAAAAGTGTTAGTGAAAAGACCGAAGAGATAATCGGCACAGGAAATCCAAATACGGTTATTTATCCAATCAGTGAATTTATATTCGATCCTATTAAAAAAATACAAGTGGAACAGGCAATTATCGATTATGTAAATAGCAATGCAATTCATATGAAACAAATTGATATTATCGACAATAAAAATATTGCCGTTTATAATAGAAAAAGTACGAGTAGCGGAGGTGGAGGAAGAGGATCTGTGAGTATGGTTCCTCATTTAAGAGTGAAGAAAAAAGATGGGAAAGAAATGCTATACATTGCAACCAGAAGTTCCACTGACATCGGATTGCTTGTTTTTATACCTTATGGCGAATATTATCAGATTAGCTATAAGGGTGGAAATAATTACTTAGATTTTTCTGACAAAACTTTTAAACCATTTAATAATAATCCCAATCAACTGTGGACTTTGGAATACATGAATCCAACTACGTTTAAAATACGGAATGTAGGTTACGATTGCTATTTAGGTTTCGATCTTAATACAAAGTACAGAAATAGTGATGATAATGATGAAATCATTTGGTATATCCCACACGAAACGATTCCTTACCATAGAGGATGATATTCGAGGGGAAAATAAATCCTGGATTTCAAATCTGAGATTAAAGTAACATGAATGCCTTCTTTAGAGCAATTTTTCTACCTGGGGTCGGAACTCAACGGCGGTTTGCAACCTGCATTTCGCGTTGTGCCAAAGTTACAAATCATGGAAGTAAGGGTTTATTCTCCGGATGGTCCGACCAAAGTATTAGACACCATGTACATAAAAGCTATCGAGTAGTATAATGAAGCGTCTTCAGCTTATGCATTATCTAAGCTGAAGACCTTCCGGCAAAAATTAACATGAATATTTTTTTATTTCAAAAATGATCATAAACCATTGGGAGAATATAACAATGAATACATCTATGCTTGGAATTCGAGAAAAAAGAGTTGTCTTTTATATCAAAAAGACGTTGCCTGTTATTGTATGTTTGCTGTTGTCCGCTTCTTGTTCAACCACTTCGGACTTTTATGGTTACGGCAATAGCAATAAAACAAGCATGTTTGCCAATTTCGATGAGCTGGGAATGGACAAAGATTCATTCCTGAAGAAGTTTGGAACTCCAACGAATAAGGAAATCTATGTGGATGATCAAAACAATCTGATCGAAGTACTCTATTATACCGAGTTGTTAAACTATGACAAGATTGCCGTAACAACCAAATTCCGTTTTAAAAACAACATCTTGATAGAGCAAAAAAATGAAGAAATGATCAATTATATTGACAAAAAAATGTTGGACGCGATTTTAAGGGAGGTCCGAATATCAAGAGGTCGATGACTATTTAATCTTAAAAACAAATACCGATCAAATAGTCGTTTCGAACACTTTATTGTCATGCAATATGAACGCATAAATAATTTTTTGTATGAAGCATATACTCAAAAAAGCGAGTAGATTAATAAACATTCTATACGAGAACTGTAAATTATCAGTAAGTCACACAAAAACAAATGAATTATGGATCAGAATTTAATTTCCGGGACGTTGACTCCCGACGATGTGCAGGCGTGCAAAGATGCCTTAGACGTGTTGTTCACCAAAATGCCGTTCCTTTCGGCCATGCAGAACGTGGATGTATCGCGCTTTTTCAAGGTAGGTACCGCCTATCAACCCTTACTCGATTTGGCCATGCAGGTGGTGGAAACTCATCCCGAAATATTGCCGCTGATATTCGATAAGGAAGAGTTTATGAGAGACAGCGAGCTTTATGCCGCGCTTGAGCCCCTGTCCATGCGGGTATCGGAGTTGCACACGGGCCTGGACAAAACGGTGATGGCCGTTGGTAGCGACACGCTGAAAGGGGCTCGTGAAGTGTATGCCGCCGTGAAGCAGCACAAAAACAAAGTGCCGGGACTCAGTGCAGTGTACGACGAGATGAGTGCCTTTTTCAAAAAGAACAAAATCAAGACGACACCTGCATCTTCGGAAGGATAGCCCTTCTTTTCTTTCACGAGCGTGACAGACACACTCCGGAGAGTTTTTCACTCATTCCGAAGTGACACAAGGACACTTCGGAGTGTCTCGCCGACACTACA
Source organism: Seramator thermalis (assembly GCF_004138125.1). GTDB lineage: Bacteria > Bacteroidota > Bacteroidia > Bacteroidales > Dysgonomonadaceae > Seramator > Seramator thermalis. The sequence continues at coordinate 54,282 of NZ_RXHS01000016.1, read as the reverse complement.
AAGAGACTCAAAGACACTCCGAAGTAACTCGGAGACACCCGCGAGTGAGTGAACGACACTGTGAAGAGATCAAAAGACACTCGAAAGTGTGTTCGCGACACTCCGAAGATACTATGAGTCACTCCCGAGTCTCTCCGGAACACTCCAACTTAACTCGGAGACACTCCCAAGAGACTTTCCGACACTTGAGCGTGTTTTTGTCACACTTCGAAAAGATTGGCCATCAATGCAGTTTTAATGGGATTATTCAGTGAACTCTAAATAGGAGTAGGATTTTACTAATCAGCGAAAAATGAATTAACGATCTGTTTTTTTATAGTGCGCAATATGGAAAGCGATTGTTAAGGTAATTTACTGACAAATATTTATTCATGGATCCGAATTCCTGAAATTAAAACAGGAATAAGAAACACTAAAAATTAAAATTATGAAAACTAAATTTTTTACAGTGTCGGCATTAACTTGCATACTGCTGTCCTCTTGTAATAATGATGTGGAGGAAAAACAGATCGCAATACCCGATGAGGAGCAAACTATTGTAGCTCAATCCGGGGGTATTCTTTCGTTTGATAACGAAGCGGCTTTTTGGGAAGCTGTTGAAAAGGTAAGAAATAACGAAACTTCTGTCGCTCTTTTGACACGTTCAACTAGCGAAGATGACTTTCTTTCTCTTTATAGAGAATTTGATCAAGCGATGGAAGAAGCAGATAATTTTTACCAACGTGATGGAGGATATGAAGAATTCAAACAAAAATTTCCCAATCTTTACTATCCGCAGTACAATGATGATTATTCTGCATATTTACCCGTTAGCGATGAGGCTATCGCTAAGCTGGTAAATCCAGAAGGAAAAGTAATTATAAATGGTGAAGAAAGAGATATGAGGGATGTTTTTTCATACGAAAAACTCCAAGAATTAGGATTAGCAATTCCGGATGAAACGGAAACTGTTTCATTGCGAGCTCTCCCTATTAATAATGTTATAGATCCTACTATTCCGTATTACAGGGCTCTTACCGAAGTAAAAAAAGATATAACATCAAAAAGAAAAATGTGGGTAACGGTAAGGGGTATCGAAAGGAATGCTCCGAATAATTTACCTTTTACAAAAATTAAAGAGGCACGAATAGATGTTTGTTTTAGAAAAAAAGGTGCATTAGGTTGGTATAATGGGAAACTATACGGATATCCGATGATCGTTGATTTGAATAAAACAAGGTATACATTAGATAGAAAATACGAATATTCTCCTATGAAATTTACTGTAATGATGGAGTTTACTGCAAGACTTAATGATTTTCCGAGTCACTCTCCTTTGGATCTATATGTTAGGTTTGAAAGCGATCAAAAGGATCATGATTTTACAGCAGTTTACCCGGCAAATTTGAAACAAATATTACAGCTTAATAACGGAGATGGATTTTGGGAAGGTCTTAGTGGTTTATTAAAGAAGGCAGTAGTCACTTACGGTTTCAAATATGGAAGTCAATATATAACTGATTATTGGAATGATCTATAAAAACACTCTGTTGTAACATGAAAAAAAATATTTTTAGCATAATGATTTTATTTACTCTTGTTTTTTCTAAAACTTTCTCTCAAGAAGTGAATAAAATAGGAGTTCATTTAGAACTGGAATACTCTACTGAAATTACTAAAAAAGGAGATAACGTGGGCGGATTCAGTTTTTTTGTAACCCCATCCTATAAAATAGGAGAAAATGCCACTGTAGGCATCGGTACAGGTGCAAAATTATTTAAATCCCTTGAATTAATCAATGACGTTGGTTCTATTGAATATAGAGATAAAAAACTTGTGTCAATTCCACTTTACGTCAATACAATGTATAAATTCAAAGTGAACAAAACGACGCCGTTTGTTGAATGTAAGCTAGGGTACTCATTTTTGAATAGAGATTACTCTTGGAAATCATCTAGACTTTTCCCTGAACATCAAGGAGTAGTGGATGTACAGAGTAATTTGAAAGGGGGATTTTTGTTCTCCCCATCTATTGGTGTTCTCTTACCTACAAATAATAGACAATATTTCTCTGTGTCTTTAGCTTACTGCTTGGAGAGATTTTCAGGTAAAGCGAATTTTATTCAGGTAAATAAAGTTGTAAAGAGTTCAGCCAGTCACCATTTAGCAGCTTTAAGAGTTGGATATATATTCTGAAATAGTTTCTCTCTTTTTCAGTGTATAATAAAAACTGCAAAATTGTAATATTCTAATAGTGTTGTTCGAGAAATTCGGACAACACTATTTAGTATGTCGGGCATACATTACTACCGGCAAGATGCAAGTTCTTGTACACGCCGGGTTGGAAGGAAGTGTTAATGAGTGGCAAGGCTTCGGCCGTGAGCTCAGCCGAACGGGTGTTGCGGGCGACTGCAAATCTGAAAGGAGCCATAAGCAAAGATAGCGTATTGACGCATAGAAACCCGATAGAAGGCTGACAGAGGGTGGTAAGCGTGCCGGATTCATGGATTGCGAAGAGCTCGAAAATCAACCGTAACCGTTTACAGTAAATCAGGCAATACCTGTTGAAAGCAGTAATGTTTATCCCGAGAGGTCTTGCAGGGCGCACCTATTGAGTGCACGAGTGGCAGCGATGCAGCTTTTATCCTGCAAGAAGTTGGCAGAGGTCATAGTAGTCTATTGATGCAAGGATAGATGAAGGACTGAATCTTTTAATTCAGTTTGAAAATCCACTACCTTTGGTGGTGATAATGTTCTTTGTGGCAACGCCCAAAATGAATAACTTTGCCGAATGAGTAAATATAAGCAGCGAGGTCATGTAGTCTGGAAGTGTTATTACCACATTGTTTGGTGTCCCAAATATCGTTTTCGCATTTTGCCATTTCCTCAATATCCTCAGCTGAGGATATTGAGGATATTGAGGATTTCAATTCCGAACAAATGCCTGCTTTTTCCGAATCGGTCGCCGACTTACTTCCCTCTTTGCTTTCGCAAATCGCGGCAAAAGCCGTTTTACAGAGTCTCCCTTTTTTCATCCCCTCTACATTATGCATTTTATCAATTTCTCCATTATTTTCCCGACCTCATCTCCTCATCGGGGCACCCGATCTGCGCAGCGAGCGTGCCGTCAGGCAAAAGACAAGCTGTTTGAGCCGCCGTAAGGCGGTGAGTTATTTGTCTTTTAGCGAACAAGCAGCTATCGGGTCGATGAGGAGATGCAGTCTTGATCTTTTTTGCATACTTTTTTGCATCAAGACAAAAAAGTATGTGGGGTTTGGGGCAAAGCCTCAAGAATCAATGGATAATGGATAATGGATAATGCACAATGCATAATTTCCCGATTTGATAATTCATTGAAATTCTTATTTCTTTACTTCCCATTTCTCTATTTCTTGTTAATTCTTAATTCTTAATTATACATTATCCATTATACATTCTCAATTAATTTACGTTTGCCCATACAAATTCATATAGAACCGTAAAAAATTTCTTTCCATCATACCTTTCGAAATAATAAATCGTTTCTATCTTTTGGCCAACGAAGCAGAAAAAATTACGGATCCTGCACGGGAACAACTCCCATTAAACTCCAACGTAACGCTGATGAAAATCCGATATAACTCCGACATAGCTCCGAGGCAACTCCAAGGCAACTCCAAGGCAACTCCAAGGCAACTCCAAGGCAACTCCCATGCAACTCCCACTCAACGTCCACTCAACTCCCATGCAAATTTCGGAATAAACCCGGCGGAAAATGACGATAAAATTCGAAGGGTAAAAATGAATGAAACCGTTTTATCTTGCTATTTCTGCCGAAAAATGCGTGTTGCTCGTTCAAAAATTCCGTTAACCCAGGCCAATGTCATCCCGTAGTTGGTAACGGGAATTCCCTTTTCGATGGCCGGTTTCAGACGATTTGCCAATTGCTTGCGCGTGATCATGCACCCGCCGCATTGAACCACGAGGGCATATTGGCTCATATCTCGGTCGGGCTCGGACAATCCGGAAAGAAACGAAAAATGCAGATCTTTTCCCGTAAAACTCCGAAGCAGGTTGGGAATTTTTATACGGCCAATATCGTCGCAACTCGTTTGGTGCGTGCAACTTTCCATGATCAAAATAGAGTCACCGTCGGCAAGTTCCGAAATTTTTTGCGTTCCACGCAAATAGGCTTCAAAATCTCCCTTCATCCTCGCCATGAGGATGCTGAAACTCGTCAACGGAATCTCATCGGGAATACTGCGCGCAACTCTGTCAAAAACCTGACTGTCCGTTACCACCAGCGTCGGACGGAGGTTAAATTTGAAAAAGTCGTCGATTTCGGTATCCTTTATCACCATAGCCATGCAATTTTCATCGAGAACACTGCGGATTGCCATATTCTGGGGCAAAATCATTCTCCCTTCGGGAGCTTCACTGTCGATAGGTGTGATGAGCAGTACCAAGTCTTTAGCCTCTACCAGCCCGCTGAGCAACGACGGCGTTCGAAAAGAATGTTCTCCCGGTATGGCCTTCAGGCTTTCAATCAGTCGGACGGCACTTTCAGGAGCGAAAGTGTTGATATCGATTAGATTTGCTGAAGAAAACTTGCCCACGGTTTTCTTCGTTTCCTCGCTAAGTGATGCCAAGTCGCTTTTGGTATGGGCAATGATATAGGGAATGTCGTACGCTTGGAAGCGATGGATGAAATCGATTTCGAACTCACCGAATTGGTTGTCGGTGAAAAGCAACAAGGCGGCATCAATGTGCTTCAGGGTATCCATCGTTTTTCGGAGACGTTTTTCTCCTAATGCACTATCGTCGTCCATTCCTGCAGTATCGATGAGTACGACAGGTCCTATACCGAAAATTTCTACCGATTTCTTTACCGGATCGGTTGTTGTTCCTGCCTGCTCCGAAACAATTGCAATGTCCTGGCCCGTAAGCAGATTAATGAGTGAACTTTTTCCGGTGTTTCGTCTGCCGAAAATGCCGATATGTGGACTGCTGTTGTTCATTTTGGCTAATAATGCAAATCGCGTTCACCTTTTTTCACTCTGCCCAATTTTTCAGACACAGAGTTTCTCATTTTCTCATCCAAATCGTCGAGGTTTTTTTCGATCACCTGCCACCCTTTCCGGGCTGTTTCCGCCGGAGCGTAATCCTCCAGATACTCGGCCAGCGTGAGCATGGCGTTGGGAGTACAATATCGTTTGATGAATCCCGGAACGGAAAATTCCATGAAGTGTTCGCCCGTTCGTCCCATCCTATAGCACGACGTGCAAAACGAAGGCAACATGCCTTGCTGCAGCAACTCATCCACAACCTCGTTGAGCGAACGATCGTCGTTGATGCGAAATTGGGCTTTGTTGAGTTCGTGATAGAATTCCTTTTCCACATAGCCACCCAACTCGATTTTGGTGCCACCGTCAATTTGCGAAACACCATACTGTATCAGCTCGTTTCGAAGCGATTCGGGTTCGCGAGCTGTCAAAATCATACCGGTATAGGGAACAGCCAATCGAAGAATGGCAATCAGTCGCGCAAAATCTTCGTCGGAAACAAAATAGCGATCATCTATATTCAATGTCGAAGCATCTTTGATGCGCGGGAAAGAAATGGTGTGAGGGCCTACATTGTAACAGGCTTCCAGATGATTGGCATGACGAACAAGACTCATCACTTCAAAACGCCAGTCGTAGAGTCCGAACAATGCACCGATGCCTACGTCGTCGATGCCTGCTTCCTGCGCTCTGTCGAGGGAAGTCAGCCGATAATCGTAGTCCGATTTTCGTCCTGCCACATGATATTTTTTGTAGGCTTCACGATGGTATGTTTCCTGAAAAATCTGATATGTGCCGATGCCTGCCTGTTTCACAATGCGAAAACCTTCAATATCGAGCGGAGCTGCATTAATGTTTACACGACGTATTTCGCCATTTCCTTTTTTCACCCCATAAACGATTCGCACTGTGTGGGCAATGTATTCAGCACTATATTCGGCATGTTCGCCAAAAACCAGGATCAGCCGCTTTTGTCCGTTATCTTCGAGCGCTTCTATTTCGCGAATCAGCTCCTCATCCGATAACGTTTTTCGTATCTGCTCGATGTTCGACGAACGAAATCCGCAATACAGGCAATTATTGGAACATTTGTTGCCCACATACAACGGGGCAAAGAGGACAATGCGATTGCCATATATGGTATTTTTCAGCGCTCTTGCTCCATCTTTGATAGCCTGAATCGATTTTTCGTCATCAGCTTTGATGAGTATGGCCACTTCTTCGAGCGAAAGGCGGTTTTTGGCGAGCGATTTTTGGATGACCTGTTCAACCGTTTCGGGAGATGAGGGCGTGTGGAGAAGGTAATTCCAAATCTCGTCGGCATCAATAAAAGGCTGCATGCGAACGTCAGGTATTCGGTAGTTTTGTGGGCAAAATTTCATATTTGTAGATAAAAATAACGACACAAACTTAGCAAAAAAAGATGAGCAACAATGATTTGAATGATACGAATTTGATGTTCGAATTTCAATTTTGCGTTATTCCTTCGACAAGAAGTTTAGTCAATTCTTTCACCCCTTCAGATGCACCTTTTTTGATATGATGGATGTCGTAACGACGGGTATAGACGTCTTTGGGGTCGATCAGATAGACGGGTACGTTTTTGCGCACCACGTCGAGCAATCCCGCTGCCGGATAAACATTCATAGATGTGCCAATGATGACGAAAATATCGGCTTGTTTCGTGATTCGTTCCGCTTCGTTTATCATGGGTACGGGTTCGCCAAACCAAATTACATCGGGTCGCAATTGGAAGCCTTTTTCGCACAGATCGCCCGGTTTTATATCGGGATGGTCGGGCGATAATGTGTACACAAGCGAGGGGTCACCCGTCGATCGTGCATTCATCAATTCTCCATGCAGATGGATAACGTGGCTGCTGCCGGCACGTTCGTGCAGATTGTCGATGTTTTGTGTGATAATGCTTACATCGAAATATTTCTCGAGTTCGGCTAATCCCCGATGTCCTGCGTTGGGTTCGGCTGCAATCAATTCCCTGCGCCGGGCATTGTAGAAATCAAGAACAAGTTTAGGATTTCGGGCAAAGCCTTCGGGCGTTGCCACATCTTCCACGTTGTGCTGTTCCCACAGTCCTCCCGAATCGCGAAAGGTAGATATTCCGCTTTCGGCACTCATTCCGGCGCCGGTAAGAACGACCAATTTCTTTTTCATAAATACCTTCCTCCAATTTATTAAAATAAAGAATTTTGTACTGCAACGAAAACAAAAATAGTTTTTTACGGTGGAAAAAGCTAAAGTTTCGTATTTTAATGCTAATTTTGTGCCAACATTTTTTTGCTTCGTCACTATCGTGAAGAATGACAAAGCAATAGAGGCTAAAATGAAACAAAAAAACAGATGGACAAATTAAGTTATGCACTGGGAATGAGTATGGCTTCGAGCCTTTTACAATCAGGACTCACGGATATCGATGTGGAATCGTTTGCACAGGCATTCAAAGAAATGATGGTAAACGGAGCATCGCCGGCGATGTCGCCACAGGAGGCCGATCAAGTCATACGTGCATATTTTGAGAAGAAGCAGAAAGAAATGCTTACGAACAATTTGAAAGCCGGGCGCGAATTTCTTGCCGAGAACGCCAAACGCGAAAAGGTAATTTCTCTCTCGAGCGGATTGCAATACGAAATTCTGAAAGAAGGTTCGGGCGAAAAACCCAAAGCTACCGATAAAGTGAAATGTCACTATCACGGCACTCTTCTCGATGGAACTGTTTTCGACAGTTCGGTTCAGCGGGGACAACCGGCCATCTTCGGTGTCAATCAGGTGATACAGGGGTGGGTGGAAGCCTTGCAAATGATGCCGGTGGGGTCGAAATGGCGGCTGTATATTCCGTCGGAGCTCGCATACGGCGAACGCGGTGCCGGCAAAGATATCGAACCCAATTCCACCCTCATTTTCGATGTCGAGTTGCTAAGTATCGAAGCATAAACGAAAGAAAAACAATAGATTATTTATACATTTAAACAGACAAAAAATGAAAAAACAAAATTTATTTGCACTGAGTGTTATTGTCATTGCAGGCTCAATGGCGGTTTCTTGCAACTCGGGAGTTCCAAAGGCCTCTTTGAACAATCCGGTTGACAGCATCTCGTATGCTTATGGTGTTAGTCTTGCCGATCAGGGATTGATGCAATTTCTCGAACAAAGCGGAGTAATTGAGGGAACGTCAAATATCGAATACGAATACCAGATGAGGATTTCGGCTGCAACCGATTCTATTGAAAAACAAAATCTTCAGAAAGAAATGAATGCCAAAATCGATTCTCTCAATAAGGTAAATGCTCCCAAATTGCAGGAATTCGTAAAAGGATTGAAAGAAGCGCTGGAAAGCGGAAAAGAAAAATCGGCCTACATTCAGGGATTGGGAATCGGCCAGCAAATCTCTCAACAGATGTTGCCGCAGTTCAATCAAATGGTTTTTGCAGACGATACCACCAAAAAAATCAACACCGATCAACTCCTTGCCGGATTGGTCAACACGTTGAAAAACGAAAAACTTGCTATCTCGAAAATGGATGCAAATTCGTATGTACAGGCTGAAATAGAAAAAGCACAGAAAAAACAGGCTGAAAAACAAGAGGCTCAGTTGAAAGAGCAATACAAAGATTCGATTGCCGCAGGTGAAAAATATTTGGCCGAAAATAGCAAACGACCGGGTGTAGTAACACTTCCCAGTGGATTGCAATACGAAATTTTGAGAGCCGGAACCGGACAGATACCTACAGATACCGACCGTGTGAAGGTGAACTATCACGGAACGTTGATCAACGGAACCGTGTTTGACAGCAGTGTGCAGCGAGGCGAACCTGCCGTTTTCGGAGTTACTCAGGTAATCCCCGGATGGACAGAAGCTCTGAAGTTGATGCCTGTTGGTTCGAAATGGAGAATTTATGTTCCCTACAACCTTGCTTACGGTTCGCAAGATAGAGGCACTATCAAGCCTTTCTCTACACTCATTTTCGAAGTCGAATTGCTTGGCATTGAGAAGAAATAATGCGATCTTCGTTTCGTAAAATTAATTAAAAAAGGATTTTGTAGCACACAAAATCCTTTTTTAATATCCTGTCGTTTTGATTTTCAATTGTCCTTCAAAACCTTTAATGGGAAATTGGAGCGCATGGATAATCTCTTTAAAGTGAGGCAACGAAAATACACTATTCTCCTTTGACTATTGGCATGTGCCAATGAAATTTCACGGCAAGCAGCCGGATTGCTATTACGGTAGCGGCGGTCATCGTTTCGGTGAGAAACATATTTGCATTCACAGAATACATCACGGTAAAGACTACCCCGCCGGCCACGCAGGCGAGTGCGTAAATGTCTTTTCGGAATACAAGCGGTATTTCGTTGATGAAGATATCGCGTAGTATGCCTCCCACTGTGCCGGTGATGACACCCATCGTTATTGCTACCCAGGGTTCGAAATCCATAAAAATGGTTTTTTCGACTCCGACCACAACGAAAAGACCCAAACCGATACTGTCGAACAAGAAGAATGTGTTGTTGAGACTCACCAAATGCTTTCGAAAAATCATTACGAATATGAGTGCGGCCAACGAACACCACAGATATACGGTATTGAGCATCCAAAATGGCGTTACATCGAGAAAAATATCGCGCACCGTTCCTCCACCTATGGCCGTGACAAAACCTACCACAAAAGCTCCGAACAAATCGAATTGTTTGGCCGATGCCAATCGGATGCCGCTTATGGCAAAAGCGAATGTTCCCAATATTTCGATAATATCCACGAAACGTATGTTTTGTAATATTTCCATACCTTGCAATGATAATCCTAAAACAAACGTATAATTCAAATTAGTTGAGGGAAGTGCCTCAAATAATCATGCCACTGCCCAAACAGAGATGTTGCGTCTCGTCATACACCACTCCGAACTGTCCTGAAGCAATTCCCTGTACGGGCTCTGCTGACTGTATGCGGTAGAGATCGCCTGTCTTTGATATTTTGCCCCGCGTGAATTCGGGAGTGTGGCGAATCTTGAACGTAATATCCTTTTCGCCCTCGAAATCGCCCCAAACATCTTTTGTGATGAAATCGAACCCTTGAAGATTAATAACGTCTCCATATTGATATTTCGTATTGTAACCCTTCGACACATACACAATATTCCGATTGACATCTTTTTTGATCACAAACCATGGCCCGCCACTCAGTCCGAGCCCTTTGCGCTGTCCGATGGTATGAAACCAGTACCCTTGATGTTTGCCCAGAATATTGCCGGTTTCGAATTCCACGATAAGTCCTTCCTTTTTCCCCAAATAGCGGGCGATAAAATCGTTGTAGTTGATCTTGCCCAAGAAGCAAATTCCCTGACTGTCTTTGCGGTGTGCCGAAGGAAGTTTTTGCTCGGCAGCTATTTCGCGCACCTCCGACTTTAGCAGATCGCCAATCGGAAACATCAGTTTCGAAACTTGCATATAACTGATTTGTCCCAAAAAATAGGTTTGATCTTTCACATGATCCTTGGCCGTCGATAACCAGGTTAGCCCGTCCAGTTCGGTGGTAGTTGCATAGTGTCCGGTAGCTATTTTGTCGAATTGATGTCCCCACTTCTGCTCAAAAACACCAAACTTGATAAGCTTGTTGCACATCATGTCGGGGTTCGGAGTCAATCCCCGTTTGACCGAGTCGATGGTATATTTTACCACGCTGTTCCAATATTCTTCGTGTAGCGAAACTACTTCAAATCTGCATCCGTATTTTTTTGCGATGTACGAAACAATTTCGATATCTTCTTCCGAAGGGCAGTCGATGAACCCTTCCTCGTCCTGCATGCCTATTTGTATATAAAAAATGGTCGGGTCGTAGCCCATCTCTTTCAGTCGATAAACCACTACCGAGCTGTCCACTCCGCCGGACACCAATGCTGCAATTTCCATAAATACATGAATATTTTGTGCAAAGGTACAAATAAGTAGAAAAAAACAATGAATCCTTTGGTGTGGGGTATGGCTTATACAATCGCCGACAAGCGATACTGCGGTGAAGTTCGCGTTTATGGCTGTTGTCGGTAAACGAGATCGGCAAATGATGCCCTGATGTTGCATGAAAAAAGTTGCATGAAAAAAAATCGAAATAGATATTCACTGAAAAAATAGTATTACCTTTACATGTTGAATTGCCGAAAAGCGATTTTTCGGCAATCTATACTATAAATCGATGTCGGTCAGTAGCTTGAGCAAACGATCCGAGAAGTCGGTTTTTATATATCGGAATTTTTATTCCGTTGATGAGAGAAAAGAAAAAAAACGTTATAAATGATTTACAGATGGAATTACGTAACCCTTTCAAACGACCAAAAAACCAGGAAAAATGAAATAGCGCAAGAGTTAAATATAGATCCGGTACTAGCCGAGTTGCTCGTTCGCAGAGGCTTATCGACGAAAGAAAAAGCCGAGAAGTTTCTTCATCCGAGTCTCAGCGATTTGCACGATCCTTTCCTGATGCCCGATATGGAAATTGCCGTAAAGCGTATCGAGAAAGCGTTGGGTGACAAAGAGAGGATATTGATTTATGGCGATTATGATGTAGATGGCACCACGGCTGTATCGCTGGTTTATAAGTTCTTGCGAAAGATTACAAACAATATTGATTATTACATTCCTGACCGGTACGATGAAGGGTATGGCATATCGTTTCAAGGAATCGATTATGCAGTCTCGACGGGCGTGAAACTCATCATTTCTCTCGATTGTGGCATCAAGGCCGTCTCAAAAGTGGCGTACGCCAAAGAAAAAGGCATCGATTTTATTATTTGCGATCATCACATGCCCGATGATCAACTTCCGGAGGCAGTGGCAGTTGTCGATGCCAAACGTCCCGATTCCACCTATCCCTACGACGAGTTATCGGGATGTGGTGTGGGATTCAAGCTGGTGCAAGCGCTTGCCGCTCGCAACGGTTTCCCGTTTTCGGATTTAGAACCTTTGCTCGATCTGGTAGCGGTAAGTATCGCTTCAGACATTGTGCCCATTACGGGCGAAAATCGGGTGTTGATGTATTACGGTTTGAAGCAATTAAATTCCAATCCGAGCTACGGATTGCGGGGTATTATCGAAATTTGCGGGCTCAATCACAAAAGGCTTACCGTAAGCGATATCGTATTTAAAATTGGGCCGCGCATCAATGCATCGGGACGAATGATGAATGGCAAGGAGGCAGTTGATTTGCTCTTGGCCAACGATATTGAGTTGGCACGCATCAAAAGCAAGAACATCGACAAATACAACGAAGATCGTCGCGAGCTCGATAAAAAGATTACCGACGAAGCCGTCGAATTCATCGATTCGCAAATCGATTTGAAATACAACAACAGTATTGTTATTTATGATGAAAACTGGCACAAGGGAATTGTGGGAATTGTAGCCTCGCGGCTTACAGAGAAATATTTTCGCCCTGCCATCGTACTGACCAAATCTAACGGAATGATTTCGGGATCGGCGCGTTCTGTGCCCGGATTCGACATGTATAAGGCTATTGAAGCATGCCGCGATTTGCTGTTAAACTTTGGCGGACATACATACGCTGCCGGTTTGACGCTGAAAGAAGAAAATCTGGAAGAATTCAAACGCCGTTTCAATGCCATTTCGTTTGACGAGGTAAAACCCGGGATGATGCAGCCACAGATCCTGATTGATGCCGAAATACAGTTGTGTAAAATCACTCCCAAGTTTGTGAGCGACCTGTCAATGTTTAGTCCTTTTGGTCCCGAAAACGAAAATCCGGTTTTTCTTACACGCAATGTGGTGGATGCCGGTGGGAGCAAACTTGTTGGGAAAGAACTGCATCATATCAAGATGGAGATTGTAGATTCATCTGTCACCCGACCGTTGCAGGGGATTGCTTTCGGACAAGATTTCTATTTCAGATTATTCAAAGAAAAGCATCCCATAGATATATGCTACAATATCGAGGAGAATACGCATGGTAACAATATCTTTACTCAGCTGATGGTGAAAGATATGCGCCTGTCGGAATAAACAAAATCGGAGAACACCTTATGCAGGCGGGTTTGTTTGATGAAATATTGAAAAAGTATTGGGGTTACGAATCGTTTCGTCCTCTTCAGAGAGAAATCATTCAATCGGTTTGGGAGCAAAGAGACACGCTCGGGCTGATGCCGACCGGTGGAGGCAAATCGCTTACCTTTCAGGTGCCTGCAATGGCAATGCCCGGCCTGTGTCTGGTGATAACGCCTCTCATCGCACTGATGAAAGATCAGGTGGACAATCTTCGCGAGCGTGGCATCAAGGCATTGGCCGTATATTCGGGAATGTCGCGAGAAGAAATTATTACCAATCTCGAAAATTGTATTTTTGGCGATTACAAATTCTTATATGTTTCGCCCGAAAGATTAGGCTCCGACATTTTTCTGACCAAACTGAAAGCGATGAATGTCAGTCTGCTTGTCGTGGACGAGTCGCATTGTATATCGCAGTGGGGCTACGATTTTCGCCCTTCGTACCTTAAAATTGCCGAAATTCGTGAGCTTCTTCCCGATGTGCCCGTTCTGGCACTTACTGCCACTGCTACACGTGAAGTGGTGGACGATATTCAGGAAAAGCTACACTTCAAGGAAAAGAACGTTTTTCGAATGAGTTTCGAGCGTGAAAATTTGTCGTATGTCGTGCGACAAACCGAAAATAAGATCGCCGAACTTGTTCATATTCTCCAATCCGTCCCCGGAACATCTATCGTTTACGTGCGCAGTCGAAGCGAAACGAAAGAAATTGCGACGGTTCTTAAAAAAGCCGGAATTTCTGCGAGTTTTTTTCATGCCGGACTAGCGCATGAGGAAAAGACCTCTCGCCAAAATGCCTGGAAAAACGACGAATGTCGTGTGATTGTCTCCACCAACGCTTTCGGAATGGGAATCGATAAGCCGGATGTGCGATCGGTGATTCATGTCGATTTGCCCAATTCCATCGAAGAATATTACCAGGAAGCCGGCCGTGCCGGGCGTGACGGCAAACGCTCGTACGCTACCATATTGTATAATAAAGCCGATTCGATAAAGCTGAAGAAACGAATTTCGGATACGTTCCCCGATCGCAACTTCGTCTTGCGTGTTTATGAAGCGTTGGGCAACTACTACCAGATAGCTGTCGGATCGGGATTTTTGAGTGTGTACGATTTCGATTTGCAGGACTTCTGCCAACGATTCCGTTTCCCGATTTTGCAAGCCCATCATGCACTTAAGATTCTCGAATTGTCGGGTTATATTGAATATACAGAAGAAGTGGATGCCCGTTCGCGGGTAAGATTTCTCGTTCTGCGTGACGAATTGTACGGTTTGAATCTCGACAAACGGCTGGATGAGCTTGTTCATGGTCTGTTGCGCAATTACACGGGTTTGTTTTCGGATGAGGTGTATATCGACGAAACTTTGCTTGCTTCGCAAAGCGGGACTACTCGTCAGGATGTTTACGAAATGCTTTCGCAATTGGCCAGGATGCGATTTATTCGCTATGTGCCACAAAAGAAAACACCCTTTATCGTGTTTTCGCAATCGCGTGAAGAAACCCGCTTTGTAAAAATACCCAAATCGGTGTATGAAGAGCGGAAAGCTCGTTTCGAGAACCGTATTAAGGCAATGATCGAATATGCAGAGAAGGATTTCGTCTGCCGCAGCCGCATGTTGCTGATTTATTTCGACGAACCCGATCCCAAGGATTGCGGCCATTGCGACGTATGTTTGAAAAAGAATGAAACCGGATTATCGAATTACGAATTTCATCAGATAAAAAAAAAGCTAAAAGTTTCCTTAGAGGAACAATCTCCTTGCAGATTGAACGATCTTGTAGATTCCGTTTCCGATGCCAACAGTGATAAAGTGATCGCTGTCCTTCGTTTTCTGATCGATATGGAAGAGTTTACACTGAAAGATGATATGGTGTCGGTAAGGAAAGATACGGACATGGCATAATTAAAAACGGGGAATTATATACGTTGAAAGATGATACTGGGAAACCAATATTAGATGCTAAAATTGATTTTGAAAAAAATGAAATATTATTTGTAAATGTATATGCAGGCACAGAAACAAGAGCCAGTGCACGGGCTTGGTGTGGTGTAGAAATGGCCGTGGCTGGCGGTGTGGCTGCTGCATTTATTCCGTTAACGCTCGGAGCATGTATTGGCTTTGCAGCATGTTGGGGATTGATAAGTGTGCTAATGTGTTAAACTCATGAAAAAAAACGATGTCATATTATTGTTAGGGATTTCATTTATTTGTTTTCTTATTTTGTATTTTAATTTTTTGTTTAGTTTCATAGACGAAAAATGGGTATTCTATATATTTAATTGCGGAATTATCATATACATAATTTTGGGTATTCAGATCGTAAGATACAAATTAAAAGACAAAAATAAGTGACTGTATAGATGTCAAACAAATAAGTAAGTAGATATTGTAAAAACATGGGAATTTTCCCCTGTTTTTTCGGAGTAAATATCTCTATTCTTAATTCAATCCTATCCTCTTTTAGTTTCCCTTTTCAGAACAGAATGACGACAATGGAGAGTTTTCTGTAGAGGGCGATACTGTTTCGATTGTGTAATGAAGGAAAAATGTAGTTGAGCTCTCATCGATAAAAAATTTTTGGAAATTATTTTTTTGCAAATATCATAAAAAATCGTACCTTTGCATTCACAAAATCCAATTATTGGCTCCGTAGCTTAACTGAATAGAGCATCTGACTACGGATCAGAAGGTTACAGGTTTGAATCCTGTCGGAGTCACTAAAAAAAGCGCCGTGAATGTGCGCTTTTCTTTTTTTTATGAACCGCATCCAAGAGTTTCCTGCTCTGAGATTTATTTTAGACTGATGCGGGAGTATACGAAAAATAGGTTATATGATTTTCCAACGAATATTTCGACAACTAAGAAGCAATAAAACACTCATTATCCTTTGTATCGAGGTTATCATCATGATGATGGGGATAGGATTGGTAAGCCCGATACTTCCACAATATGCACGAACGTTTGGCGTAAACATGACGATGATCGGAATGTTGATCACGGTTTTCGGCATTGCCCGAATGTTGGTAGATATTCCTGCAGGCAGATTGACCGACAAAATTGGTCGCCGACCGGTATTAATAGTTGGTCCCCTTATTTTGTCGCTGGGATCTATCGGTTGTGCCATTTCCGATACGTACTGGATCTTTCTTGCTTTTCGTTTTGTGCAGGGAATAGGATCGGCTATGTACACTACCGCCGCAATGGTAATGCTGGCAGATGTCAGCACAGATGAAAATCGGGGCAGGTTGATGAGTTTTTATCAGGGTTGTGTGTTGCTGGGAGCGGGACTTGGCCCCACAATGGGCGGGTTTATCGCTCAATACTTTGGGTTGCAGGCTCCTTTTTATGCCTTTGCCGCTATGGGAGTTATCGCAAGTTTTTGGGCTTATTTCAGCCTTCCCGAATCGCGGCCGTCAATCGTTAAACCTGCTTTAAGGGCGGCGCGAAGCAAATCAAACAAACCGGTGAAAGCTTTGTTGCGAAATACCGATTTCATTCTCATCTCTTTGATCACGTTTGGAGTTTTTGTTACCCGACAGGGGGCTCAAAATCAGATTTTGCCGTTGCTTGCATCCGATCGTCTCAACTCGAACGAAGCCCAAATCGGGTTTGCTCTGACAGTAGTAGCCCTTGTTCAACTTGTTTCCATTTTTGTGAGTGGAAAATATTCCGATCGCACAGGACGAAAGGGATTCATAACCATCGGCGGTTATATTCTGGTGATATCTCTTCTGATGTTGACGGCAGTTGACAGTGTTCGGTTTTTGCTGTTAAGCTGCATTGTCATGGGTGTAGGGATCGGCATGTGCGGTACCATTTCTTCGGCTTATGTGGCCGACATAATTCCGCGAGAAAATTACAGTATCGGTATGGGCACGTATCGTGCCATCTCCGATTTGGGATTTGTGCTTGGCCCTGTATTTTTGGGCTGGCTGAGCGATATTCACAGTTTTGGATTGGCCTTGATCTTCAATGCAGTTTTTCTTCTTTTCGTCCTTGTTTGGTTTCAAGTAAAAGCCGTAGAGAGCCGTTCACCGGCATATTAGCGTCCTCTTAGAGTCGTCGCTTAACGAAAACAACTCTTGGCGTTCTTCTTTCGATTGCCCAACATGAGGCAAAATATGCTATCTTTGCTGCTCAAGAAAACATCGAATGAAAAAGCAATTATCGACATTCATTTTTCTGATGACGATCTGCTTCGGCAGTTTCTCGCAACACCGCTTTGCCCTGAATATCGGATATGACAAGGCAGGCATTCACAGCGGTTATCTGGGCGCCGAGTATCGGTTGAACAGCAATAATACGAATAATGCCAACGGACCTCTCAATGTGGGAGTCGGAACATATGTGCATGAACAAGGCGGGGATTTGAAGATGACCCCTGAGCTACATCTCAATCAGACGTGGAAACATTATCTTGTAAGCGAATTGTCGGTATCCGCCAAAAATGTAAGGCCTTCGCTCGGATTGTCATTTTTTAATTTGGGACGGATGCAATTTGGCTACAGCATACCCCTTGATCATTCCTCTTTCAAGGGATTTTATTTTGGCTTTCATATTCTTATAGGGAAAGCTCCTTTCTACGACGAAATCAAAGTTTTTTGATCCTTCGAGAATCTTTTTCGGATGGGTTTGGCGAATTCCCTGCAGATAAATAATAAGAATAACACGATAAAATTCAGAAAGTTTCTTTGCTAATTTTCTGAAATATCGTAACTTTGCAGTCCGATTATTTCAATAATATACTTAAAAGTTTGATTTTTAGCTTTTTATTTGCCTATTATGTCCCTTAGCAAGACAAAATGGAAGCGAATGAGAATCAGCTTAATTTTTAACAAATTAAAAAACTAACAAAAGTGGATACGTTAAGTTATAAAACCATTTCTGTAAATAAGGAAACGGCTCAGAAAGAATGGGTTGTTGTAGATGCAACCGGGCAATCGTTGGGACGTTTGGCTTCGAAAGTAGCAAAATTGCTAAGAGGTAAATACAAACCAAGCTTCACGCCTCATGTTGATTGCGGCGACAATGTAATTATAGTAAATGCCGACAAGGTAGAATTGACCGGAAACAAGTGGACTGATCGCACATATTTGCGCTTTTCAGGTTATCCCGGAGGTCAGAGAGAATACAGTCCGGCGGACTTGATGAAGAAAAGTCCCGACAAACTTTTCAGAAAAGTAGTAAAAGGCATGCTCCCAAAAAACAAGCTGGCCGACACATTGCTCAACAACATGTATGTTTATGCCGGAAGCGAGCATCCTCATCAGGCTCAAACGCCCAGAAAAATAGATATTAATACTCTTAAATAACAACAGATGGAAGTAATAAATGCAATCGGAAGACGCAAAGCTGCTGTGGCCCGCGTGTTCGTAAGCGAAGGCACCGGTAAGATTGTGATTAACAAACGCGATATCGAGAATTATTTTCCTTCCACCATTCTTCAATATATCGTAAAACAACCTCTCAACAAACTGAATGTTGCCGAAAAATACGATATCAAGGTGAATTTGCAGGGTGGCGGTTACAAAGGGCAGGCAGAAGCGGCAAGGCTGGCAATTGCACGCGCTTTAGTTAAAATCAATCCGGAAGATAAACCGGCACTGAGAGCTGAAGGGTTCATGACCCGCGATCCGCGTGTGGTTGAACGTAAAAAACCGGGACGTCCGAAAGCCAGAAAGAGATTCCAATTCTCGAAACGTTGATATTGGAAACGACTTTTTCGCCTTTTACGACATCCGGGCTCAATGACGTTTAGTATCTAAACCGCAAGGACGTTATGGAAACGAAAATATCATCGGTTTGCATAATTTACCGGGCGGTTCGATTTAGAAAAAGAATGTAAACGACTAAAAAATCAAAACACAAACATGGCAAAATTAGAATTTGACCAACTTCTCGAAGCCGGAGCTCATTTCGGCCACCTAAAAAGAAAATGGAATCCGGCAATGGCTCCCTACATCTTCATGGAGCGTAACGGAATCCACATTATCGACCTTTACAAAACGATAGCCAAAGCCGAAGAAGCGGCCGCCGCACTGAAACAAATTGCAAAATCAGGTAAAAAAATTCTTTTCGTCGCAACCAAAAAACAGGCAAAAGCCGTTGTTGAGGAAAAAGCCAAAATCATCAACATGCCCTACGTTATCGAACGCTGGCCCGGCGGAATGCTCACGAACTTTCCTACCATTCGCAAGGCTGTGAAGAAGATGAGCAACATCGACAGAATGATGAAGGACGGGACATTTGATACCCTCTCGAAGCGCGAAAAACTGCAAGTAACACGCCAGAGGGCCAAGCTCGAAAAAATGTTGGGATCTATTCAGGATCTCACACGTCTTCCGGCAGCTCTATTCGTGGTTGACGTGATGAAAGAACGCATTGCCGTGAAAGAAGCCAATCGTTTGGGAATTCCGGTATTCGGTATCGTTGATACCAATTCCGATCCTTCGGAAGTCGATTTTGTTATTCCTGCCAACGACGATGCCTCAAAAGCCATCGATCTGATTTTGGGATATATCTGCGACGCAATCAAGGAAGGTCTCGAAGAACGCAAGATCGAAAAAGCAGATGCGGCAGCTGCCGAAGAACAGGACGAAGAAAATGCAGCGCCACGCCGAGAACGCAAGTCGAAAGTTGCCAAAAAAGAACGCATCAAAAAAGAAGACAAAGATGCAATTAATGCTTCAGTAGTTAGCAAGTTCGCTAAAGACGAAGAAGAATAATCAATTTTAAAAAAAATACAAGGAAATAGAGATATGGCAGTTACTATGGCAGAAATCCAGCACCTGCGCAAAATGACCGGTGCAGGAATGATGGATTGCAAAAATGCACTGAACGAAGCTGACGGAGACTTCGATAAGGCAATGGAAATCATCCGTAAAAAAGGACAGGCAGTTGCCGCCAAACGCGAAGATCGCGAAGCATCGGAAGGTTGTGTACTAGCCGGCACCGACGGTTCATTTGCGGCAATCGTGGCTTTGCAATGCGAGACCGATTTTGTTGCAAAAAATGCCGAATTTGTTGCACTTACTCAGCAAATTTTGGATGCTGCACTAAAACACAAACCCGAAACGCTGGATCAATTGTTGGCGATAGAATTGTCGAACGGCACGGTTGCCCAATTAATCACAGATAAAGTAGGTGCAACAGGTGAAAAAATGCAGCTAGGATTTTACGAACAGATCACGGCTCCTTATGTTGTTTCGTACATTCACATGGGTAACAAACTGGCAACCATTGTGGGATTCAACAAGCCGGAAGTGGATGCGCAGTTGGCTAAGGATATAGCTATGCAAGTGGCAGCTATGAATCCTATTTCTGTAACACCCGAAGGAATTCCTGCGGAAGTAAAGGAAAAGGAACTCGAAATTGCTCGCGAAAAAGCGCGCGAATCGGGTAAGCCTGAAAATCTTATCGACCGTATTGCCGAAGGTGCTTTGCAGAAATTCTACAAAGAGTCAACACTGTTGCAGCAAGAATACGTAAAAGACAGTAAATTAACGATAGGTGAACTTTTGAAGAAATACGACAAAGATTTGGAGGTTGTTGCTTTCAAACGCGTATCGTTGAACGTGTAATTTCTTTGTCGCTATCTAATAAAAAAGCGCCAAGAACCGGAATAAGTTCGAGGCGTTTTTTTTGTGTGAACTCACTACGGCAATTATGGCACGAATAAGTGGAGGTTGGAGAAAAGTTAAAAGTGGTGTCTTCGCCAAGCTCAGACACCGCGTCATTTTGTCGTGTCGCCTGAGCCTGTCGAAGGTGAGCCTGTCTGTTTATCGGTGATTGAGCCTGTCGAAGACACCGATTCCTTTCTCGGGTATTGTGTGTAATTCTTCGACAGGTTGCTGAGCTTGTCGAAGCAACCGTTAATCAATGCTTCTTTCTTTTTCCTGCTCCATCCCTGTACCTGCTTCTCGCGATAAAATGCATCGTCGATACGTTGAAATTCTTCAAAATACACCAACTTAACAGGTAAGTGTTTTTTGGTATAATTGGCCCCCTCGCCATTTTGGTGTTGTTGCAACCGCCGTTCCAAATTGTTGGTGCTGCCTGTGTAATAGCTGCCATCGGCACATTCCAATATATACATATAGCCTTTCATAAAATCGGGAACTGTTGGATAAACTGTTTAATTTTGTTCATTTTCTTTTCCTCCCTTCTCCATCTTTTTCTGAACAGCTTTGATGCTTTCGAGGTAGGCTTTTTCTACCGGAGACAACGTTTTGAGCCGGTACTTCCGAAATTCGTCTTTGGCTTTGTCTATAGCTTGCTGATGACTGACGCTTCCTGCATCGGATAACGGTTTTTTCATCTTTATCTTTTTTTCTCCTTTATTTTCAGCCCTTTCTGAAGTGCGACACGTTAGTGAACATTTTTCTCAAATAATTATTTTAGGACTTTTGAGTCAGAGGGAAAACAGATGCTTATGCTTTTTTTCGGTAGCTGAGTATTGCCCAGAGGTTGAAGAAGACTGCAAAACCGACCAATGCCGCAAATTTAGTCCATAAATCGCCGAAGTGGCTTCCTTTGAGATAGATGGAACGTAAGGCTTCAATCATATACCGCAGCGGACTGAAAAGGCTCATCGTCTGCACCCATTCCGGTGTGCTCGAAATGGGGGTATAAAGTCCGCTTAGGAAAATAAAATTGATGACAAAGAAAAACATCAGATACATCGCCTGCTGAATCGTATTGGCGTAGTTTGAAATAATGAGTCCCAAACCCGAAAAAGCAAGCACAAAAACCGTTGCAAACAGATAAATTTCCAAGTAACCTCCTACCGACACCATGTCATAAATAATCCAGACTACAATAAAACAAATTGTCAGTACTATGAATCCAATGATCCAATAAGGTATCAGTTTCGACAAAATGACCGGGAATCGACCAACGGGCGTAACATTCATCTGTTCGATGGTTCCCTTTTCTTTTTCACCAACGATATTCAGCGCCGGCAGAAAACCCGAAATCATCCCCAAAATCATCATGATAATTGCCGGAATCATGCTGAATTTATACTCGAGATACGGATTGAAATCGTATCGCGGCACGATTTCAAAGGCCGGTGTCTGTATTTTTGAATTGCCCGCCATGAATCGACTGCGCAAATCATTCGAGAAATTATGAATGATTTGCATCAGGTAACCACTCCCCAACGCTCCTTTAACGGCATTTACGGCATTTGCAGTAACATTCACCTGAGCGGAATAGGTGGTCATTAAGTCTTTTTCGAAAAAAGCCGGAATTTCAAGAATCACGTCTGCTCGATCCTGTTCGATATCGTTTAGGGCATCATTATAATTTTGGCGGACTGAAACCAGGTGAAAATGACCCGAAGAAACTATTTTCCGAATGAATAATGACGACGAAGGAGAATGATCGTTGTCGATGACGGCCAAATTATTGTTTTTTATTTCAAAATTGGCAACCATCGGCAATAAAGATAATGCAATCAACGGTAAAAAAATGATTACCCGAATCAAAAATTTGTTCCTTAAAATCTGCTTAAACTCCTTTTCGAGTAAAAATTTAAGTGCCCCAAAACCTCTCGGATTGAAACGTGACAACAGTTGATTGGGGTTGACAATATCTTTTATGTTTTTATTCCTTTTATTCATCCTTGCGGCAGGTTTTCATTCATTTTACATGTTAGTGAAAACAAAATATCTACTTCTCTTTTACTCCAAATGATATTTGAACGTTTTCCAACTAATTCCGATCAAGAGGATAGTCATGGAGATCAACACACCGAGTTCAGGCAAAATGGATGTAAATCCCAGCCCTTTGATCATGATCTTTTTTACTCCCGTAATGTACCACGTGGCAGGGATGAGTTTGGAAAACCATTGAAAAAATGCCGGCATATTTTCTATCGGGAAAATCATTCCCGACAACATCACGACCGGAATTACAAGTACCATTCCCGAAAACAGCAAAGCTTGGAGTTGCGAATTGGCGATGCTTGAAACAAGCAACCCCAACGAAAGTGAAAGGAAAATAAAAAGGATGGAAAATGTCACAAGCCAAAACAGACTTCCGGCAATGGGTACTTTCAGCATAAAGACCGACAGCAGCAACATGGTAGCAAGATTGACAAGCGAAATCACAAAGTAGGGAATGGTTTTGGAAAGGATGATGTACATCGGTTTGAATGGCGAAACCAGTAAAACTTCCATCGTACCAAATTCCTTTTCGCGAGCGATGGAAATGGAGGTCATCATCGAGCAGATAATCATCAAAATCATCCCCAAAATACCCGGCACAAAAAAGTAAGGCCCTTTCAGCTCCGGATTGTACATCAATTTTACCGAAGGAGTAATCTCGAAAGGAATTTGTTGAATTTTGAACAAATCTTGCTGATAAAGACCAATGATATTGGATGCATACGAAACAACCGTCATTGCCGAATTGGGATCGGTTCCATCGGTCAGCAGCTCGATTTGAGCTTTTCCCGTTCGTTGCATGTTTTCATAAA
This sequence comes from Seramator thermalis, assembly GCF_004138125.1. GTDB lineage: Bacteria > Bacteroidota > Bacteroidia > Bacteroidales > Dysgonomonadaceae > Seramator > Seramator thermalis. The sequence goes on along the minus strand of NZ_RXHS01000016.1, from coordinate 30,715 downwards.
AATGGTCGCTGAAAATGACAACCATTTTCAAGTCATCTTTTAAAAACTGCTTCTCGATTTCGGCAGGATTATTCAACATCCTTACAACCGTAAAATAGTCGCTTGCCTTTATTTTTTCGATAATTCCGCGCGTTGCCACATCGTTGGAAGGATCGTAAATGGCAATCTGTGAATTCTTTACTTCCGTATTAATGGAAAAACCAAACAAAATCATCAACAAAACGGGCAAGATTAACAACAAAGCGAGCGTCGTTTGATCACGCGTGATGTGATAAAATTCTTTCTGAACAAACGAACCAAAAGTTTTCCATTGGCCGTTCGTCGGAGTTGGATGAGTATGCTCGTTTTTATTTGTCGAATTCATTTTTTTGCCGATTTTTTTAGCTGTCGCTTCGTTGAGCTTTTCGTGCAAGTTTTTGAAACACTTCGTTCATCGTATCGGCGTGAAACATTTGTTTCAAATTTTTAGGCGTATCGAGCGCTTCAATGTGTCCATCGACCATCATCGAAACCCTGTCGCAATATTCTGCTTCGTCCATATAATGCGTCGTAACAAAAACGGTGATGCCTCTGTCCGTAGCTTCGTAAATCAGTTCCCAAAATTTCCTTCGTGTGATGGGATCAACGCCACCGGTCGGTTCATCCAGAAAAACGATTTTCGGTTCGTGAAAAATAGCTACCGAAAAAGCGAGTTTCTGCTTCCAACCCAATGGAAGTGAATTTACCAGCGTATTACGTTCGTTTTCGAAACCAAGCCGCTTCAGCAAATCATTTGTCTTGCTGACAATCTGTGGTTCGGGAACTCCGTAGATACCTCCGTAAAGTCGAATATTTTCCCAAACTTTCAAATCCTCATACAACGCAAATTTTTGGCTCATGTAGCCGATGTTTCGTTTCACTTGTTCCGATTGAGTGTTAATATCATAACCGGCAACAAGTCCCTTTCCCGAAGTAGATGGCAACAAACCACAGAGCATTCGCATGGCGGTGGTTTTGCCTGCTCCGTTTGCCCCGAGAAAGCCGAATATCTCTCCTTGTTTTACTTCAAAAGAAATATGATCCACTGCCGTGAAACTGCCAAACTTTTTCGTCAAGTTATTTACTTCAATCACATTTTCCATTCGACTGTCAGTTTTGATGCATTTGTTTCGAAAGTTCCATAAAGCAATCTTCCACCGTTGGGGCGATGGGCACAACTTCCAAATCGGTGTGTCCTTTTTCGGATAAATATTTCTTCAACGCTTCCGGCGAAATCTGATTATGGATAACCGTCGCATGAGTGCTTTCGCCAAAAGCGTAGCAGCTGTCAATGGCCGGCAAACCCCGTAAATCGGTCAATAATTTTGAACGTTGCAAGCTTCGAATCGAATAAAGTGTCGGCTCAAACTGACGAACAATATTTTCAGGTGTATCAATTTTCAGAAATTCACCATCCAAAATCAATGCAATGGCATCGCAGAGGCTTGCTTCGTCCATATATGCAGTAGAAACAAGTATGGTGATTCCTTCTTCTTTCAGCTGTCGCAGCATTTCCCAAAACTCTTTTCGAGAGACAGGATCCACACCGGTAGTCGGTTCATCCAGAATCAAAAGTTTAGGCTTGTGAATCAGCGCACAACTTAATGCCAGCTTTTGCTTCATTCCTCCCGAAAGTTGACCTGCCCGTCGGTTTTTAAATGGTTCTATCTGTTGATAAATGCTTTTGATCAAGTCGTAATTTTCTTCGATCGTCGTCCCAAATACCGAAGCAAAAAACTTCAAATTTTCTTCTACGGTCAAGTCCTGATAAAGCGAAAAACGACCCGGCATATAACCAATGTTCCGACGAATTTTTTCGTATTCCGTCACTACATCGCAGCCCATAACTTCAGCTTTTCCTTCGTCGGCAAGAATCAACGTGGTGAGGATTCGAAACAAGGTCGTTTTCCCTGCCCCATCCGGACCGATTATTCCGAATATCTGATGCGGCGAAACTTTCAGGTCAATGTTTTTCAACGCCTGAATATCCGGCTTATAGGTTTTTGAAAGCTTTTCGCATTTTACGGCCCATTCGCTTTCTTGAATATTTGTCATAAATCCATTTTCGTTGAAAAAACCATTCGATTGAGGCCTCAATTGTGGAATTTCACATCGGCATACTGCCCGATTTTAAGCAGACCGTCGTTTTTGACGTTGATTTTTACGGCATATACCAAATTCGCCCTTTCATCACGAGTTTGAATGGTTTTAGGCGTAAACTCCGATTCTCCGGAAATCCAACTTACCGTTCCATCATATTCTTTGCGGTCTTCTTTGCCATAATCTACATAAACTTTTGCTTCCTGTCCGATTTTAAGTTTTGTAACCTGATCGGCCGTAACATAAGCCCTCAAAATCATCTGTTGCAAATCGCCTACTTTGAACAATGGTTTTCCGGCCCCGGTCAATTCGCCCTTTTCGGCATATTTTACAAGTACTGTTCCGGAAAGTGGGCTTTTGATTTTGCATTTCTGCAATTGATCTTCTATTTGTTCAATTTGAATTTTCAGTGCCTGATTCTGGTTCAAAATGCTATTGCTTGTCGATTCGAGATTCGATTGGGCAGCTTCGAGCTGTTTTTCGAGAACCAAAACTTGTCCGTTGACGTCGTCCAATTGTTTTTGGCTTGCGGCATTTGCTTTCACCAAATTTTCAACGCGGCGCTGCTCTTTTCGTGCAGTTTCAATTTGCTGTTGCAATGCTCCGATTTGTTTTCGAATGTCGGGAAGTGTGCTTTGCAAAGATTTTTGGGATGCTAAAAGGTGCAATTTGGATAAATAGAGCTGCGTACTGTCAACGTATCCCACGACCTGATTCTCCGTCAGGTTTTGACCTTCAACCACATCGAACGACATAATTTTGCCGTTTGCTTCGGACGAAACAATCACTTCAGTTGTTTCAAAAGTTCCGGAAGCATCATATTCATTGTTATTCAACAGTTTGTGACACGAAGTTAATCCAATGGATATGAAAAAGAAAAAGAGAAAAGTGCTGATGGAATGCCGATTATTCGATTTCATATTTTTCAGTCTTGTATTTTCAGTTGTTAATTGTATTTTTTAATTGATATGCTGCCATATAGAGCTGAATTTCGTGAAGTGAGCGGGTTTGCCTTGCCAAATTTTCGGCATTGATTTCCCGCAACAAATCGGAAACGACGATGACTCCGTTTTCAAGTTTCGACTCGGCAGCTTTTTTGATATTGCTCCGAAGCGCAATAATAGCATCGTCATTTTTCATGGTTTCCGTGAGTTTATCGATTTCGTTTTGTTGCTGAGTGGTAAGCAGCGAATTGTTGAACAGAAACGTTTCCTTTTGCGTTTCGACTTCTTTCTGATTGATATCGATTTTAGCCAGATCGTTTTTTTGAGTGTACAATCCGCCAAAATTCCACGAAAGTCTTACTCCGGCAATATAAAAAGGCGTAAATCTATTGTCGAAAAAATTGAGTCCGGGTCGTCCATAACCACCCTGTACAAACAAACCGATTTTAGGAAGATTTCCTGCAAGAATGGTTTTCCGTTGGCTTTCAAGCAAATTTTTCTGTGCATCAAGCAACGACAATTCGGGACGCCTGTTCTCCAAATTCCCTTCGAAAACGGGAAGCAACGGCTTTTCCAATGCCGTGTTTTCATCCACTTGCATTCCCGTAAAAATCGACAACATTTGGCAATACGACTTCAGGGTGCTCCTCAAATCGGTTTCCGACTGCATGGCATTGATTTGTTCTACTTTCACGGCATCCAGGTCGGAGGATTGAACAACACCGTTTTTCAAATATGCTTCCATTCGGTTATAATTATTGGCAAGTTCATCCTGCAATATGCGATTCAATTTCAACTGTTCCTTTATCAGCATGATACCGAAATAGAGGTTGTTCACTCTTTCCTTCAGAGCATACAAATCCACTTCCAGCTTTTGCTTTTCGGCTTCGGATGACGCTTTCACCGCTTCTTTCTGAGCTTGCACCATTCCGCCGTCCCACACAAGCTGATTCACTTCCACCACTGCCTGATATTGATCTTTGCTCAAGGCCGGTAAAGAAAAAGGCTGACCGCTCAATTGCGACAAAACCTGTCCTAATGCTTCGGGAATGGCCGTAACATCCGATTGATAGGTTGCTTTGGCTAATATGCCGAATTGCGGAAGATAGGCTTTGTTGGCATTCGAAAGCGTATATTCCGCAGTCTTTGCAATCAAATCATACCGCTTCAACAACGGATAATGTTCTCTTGCCTTTTTCTGGCAACTGTCCAACTGTATGGTTTGGGAAAAAATTGCAAGCGGAAACAATAAAAACAGGGGGTAAATTATTCTTTTAAACATGCAATAAAAGGTTAGATGGATACATCACAAAATTTAGTTCTCAACAGAATAGGTAGTGTAAATCAAACTGTGTCAAGATTTATTCTCTTACAATTCCGTTCCTTTTTTTATTAATGCTACAACGTTTGTCCATCGTTTTGTTGGACGCGATAAAATTACAAAAAATATTGGCTTCTCGCATCATTCGAAAAGTTTAAATCTGTCCGGAAATTTAACAGCCAATTGTTGAGCGGTTTGCCCCCCAATTGGAGAGAGGCGTTGTCCATTTCTTTCCGATGTTGCGATAAGCCGGATAAACCAACTCTTCCAATGCCGCGCATCCCGCGTGTGCTGTTGCCTAAGGCATATAAGCCGATGATGCGGTCGGAAACACTATCCGCCAAAACACGCTCGCGCTTTTTGATAAATTCGGGTTCGAATCGCGAATCGCGGTCGTGGGGAGTATGGACTCCTACTTCGCCCATACCGGTTTGAACCTGTTTGCTCGTATAGCCGTTTCGGCGATTGCCCAAAGATCGCTCTTCGCAATCCATGTGAGCATCCATCTCGCTTTCAGGTGCGGCGTTTAAAATTTTCTCCAAAAGTGGAGCAAAAGCTCCCCTTTCCTAATAGAGGCTTGCCGGATTTTAATTGCTCCGGCGCTAAGGCTTCCATCGCCTTGTAATCAAAGTCTTCCATAAATCTAATTTCTTTCTGTGTAAATGTAATATTTTTTTATTTCTTCATTCGACACAGTCCGGTTCACAGTCTTTCCGCCTCTTTCCTTCTCTCGGCGTATATTCCACTAAAACAAGGATTAAGAGTGCAAATGGCGGTTGAGGCTCTCGAATGGTGGTTGAGGCTCTCGAATGGTGGTTGAGGCTCTCGAAACCACCATAAAGCTCCCCGATATTTTCCGTTCAAGTTTGGCGCTAGCGTAATTTGGACGCAAAGCGACAGGTAGTTCGGAAACTTGCGCTAATGAAAAGAAATGGAGAAATATCATAACCCCTACACTGCCTGACGGCAGCGCTTGTCCCCTTATCTTAAGGGGACGGTTTTATATGCCAAGTGCGTCCGACTCCCCTCTTAAGATAAGAGGGGTACCGCCGAAGGCGGGGGGGTGTTATGATGTTAATGGATAATGTATAATTGACAATTGAGAATTTAAGAAAGAAGTGAAGAAATATTATACCCCCTGCATCATCCGGAATTCATCAGTAAATCGATAAATCATCTAATCGATCAGTGTTCTTTTTTTGCCGGTGTGGATATTCATTTGTACAGCGGCAATAGTTCTGCCTTTCAGGCAGAGAGATTGCAGGGACGTCTTCGTCCGCAGGTCGGTGACCTGTGGTTATGAAGGTTATTGCCTTTCAGGCAAAAGCAAGCCGGTGAATTGAAAACTTCGACCATGATGGATATTTCTGTATTCAAGGATGTTTTTTGGCTTGAAAAGCCGAATTTTCATAACCGCAGAATTTAGTCTGCGGCATGAATCGTCTTCAGAAACCTGCCTGAAAGGCAGTACTTTTCCATCGCCGGCGCAGACATCCGTCTGTGCCACTAATAAAAACGGCACAAGTAAATACGTGCGCCGGCAAGGTGTTGAACGAAAAACTTTATGAACTTTGTAACTTTACGAACTTTCTAAAATAGCTTGATAATCCTTTTCCACCTTACCAAGATATCGGTCCGCCTGATATTTGCCTCGATCTTCTTTGGAATAGGGATTTAAAACCAGGCAATTCCCTTTCACGGTTCTTACGTCGGTATGGAAGGCTTTGGCAATATGCAGGTATATGTTTACCTTGCTCAGGGCATAAGATTTGTGCAAACTGTCGAGGTATCCCAAATAGGATAGCATGGCAATGGAATAGGGTAGCGGGTTTTCGATGATCTTTCGTATGAGCCGATTTTGGGGAACGGAACTCAGCGTGCTTATTTTGGGCAATTGGTCGAAACGGTAAAACTCAACTTCATCCATGAAAGTCGAATATTTTTCGTGTGCGTATTGTCGGACAAAACTTTCGTCTTTTTTCAGTTGGAAAGATGGCGAAATTAGCCCCGCATCCGTTTCCATTACATCGATTTCCCGAATAAATTGTTCTTCCGAAAACGGTTTTTTCACGATCATATTGTAAATATCCCCAACGGTCAGTAAATCGTTTTGGGGAATAAATTTTGCAAAATCGACTTGTATTTCGAGCAGACAGCATACGCATGCGTCGAACAAATAATGAAAAATGTATGCACACTCCTTTTGATTGCAATCGGCGTCCGAATAGACTTCTTTTGAACAAATGTTTTCGTCGGCGAACTTTCTTTGTTCGATAAGGGCCTGGATTTCGACCAACAAATCGATTAGCTCTTTCCGACTTTTATCTATTTTGTAGGCAATCAGATTTTTGCTATTTTTTTCTTCTTTTATTAACTGATTGATCATCCCTGTAGTATCGTTATCGATTAAGCACAGGTAATATTTTATTTTGGCCGTAAAAGGGGCCTCGCTACGGCTGATCTGGTAGTGGGGGGACGAGTTTTTGGGCGTACGGACAAAATTTCGTAATAGATCGATATAATGCGGCTCTCGAAAGTAAGCTCCCGTTAACCATGGCCTGAGATGGCCATAGATGATTTCGTGGAAATTGTATTTTTGTTCGGTACCCACAATTGAATTTGGCTGAATAACAGGATCATCGATGTTTGTTAGCGACATGATACTAAAGGTGAATAGGTCGAAAATTCTCTCTCTTTCGGCGTTCTTCGAGATTGAGCCCGGCCGGGAGAGACTGCAAATAAAAACCACTGTAAAACAAGTATTTACAGTGGTTTGAATAGGGATATTAATCCTTGTTTTTCGAGTTTATTTTACTTCCTCAAAATCTACATCCGTCACATCGCCATCGGTTTTGTTGCCACTATTGTTGCTTTGCGACTGGCTGCCGGGATCGGCCGATGAGTATTGCTGACCCGCACCTGCATTAGTCGCATTGTACATATCCTGCGAAGCAGCTTGGAAAACGGTATTCAGCTCGTTGGTAGCGGCCTCGATACCCGCCAAATCCTGAGCCTTGTGGGCATCTTTCAGTTTGTTGAGCGCGGCCTCGATCGGTGCTTTCTTGTCGGCAGGAATCTTGTCTCCCCATTCTTTCAGCTGTTTCTCGGTTTGGAAGATCAACGAGTCGGCCTGATTCAGCTTGTCGATGCGCTCTTTTTCGCGTCTGTCGGCTTCGGCATTGGCGGCAGCTTCTTCTTTCATGCGCTTGATTTCCTCTTCGCTCAGTCCGGACGAAGCCTCGATGCGGATCTTCTGTTCCTTACCGGTAGCCTTGTCCTTAGCCGATACATTGAGAATGCCGTTGGCATCGATATCGAACGTAACTTCGATTTGAGGAACACCACGCGGTGCAGGTGGCAGGCCGTCGAGATTGAACACGCCGATCTGTTTGTTGTCGCGCGCCATTGCACGTTCACCTTGCAGAACATTGATCTGTACCGAAGGTTGGTTATCGCTTGCCGTCGAGAATATTTCGCTCTTGCGGGTAGGAATGGTGGTATTGGCTTCGATGAGTTTTGTCATCACGCCTCCCAGTGTTTCGATACCCAGCGAAAGCGGAGTAACATCGAGCAACAACACATCTTTTATTTCGCCCGTGAGCACGGCTCCCTGTATAGCAGCACCAAGGGCAACCACTTCGTCGGGATTAACGCCCTTGTGCGGAGCTTTGCCAAAAAGTTTTTCGACCAATGCCTGAACGGCAGGGATACGTGTCGATCCTCCTACCAGAATCACTTCGTCAATGTCCGAATTGCTCAATCCTGCATCTTTCATCGCCGTTTGACAAGGAGCGATACATTTTCGCAACAGATCGTCAATCAACTGTTCGAATTTGGCCCGAGTCAGTGTTTTCACCAAGTGTTTGGGTATTCCGTTTACCGGCATGATGTATGGCAGGTTGATTTCGGTAGTCGTAGAACTCGACAATTCGATTTTGGCTTTTTCGGCGGCCTCTTTCAGTCGTTGCAAAGCCATCGGATCCTTGCGAAGATCGATGCCTTCTTCCTTCTGAAACTCTTCGGCTAACCAGTCTATAATTCGCTGGTCGAAATCGTCACCTCCCAGATGGGTATCGCCATTAGTCGATTTTACTTCGAAAACGCCATCTCCCAATTCGAGAATCGAGATATCGAATGTTCCTCCTCCCAAATCGAATACGGCTATCTTCGAGTCTTTGTTTTTCTTGTCCAACCCATAGGCTAATGCTGCCGCTGTAGGTTCGTTGACGATACGTTGTACTTTTAATCCCGCAATTTCGCCTGCCTCTTTGGTCGCTTGACGCTGCGAATCGTTAAAGTATGCCGGAACGGTGATTACCGCTTCCTTCACTTCCTGACCCAGATAATCCTCGGCGGTTTTCTTCATTTTTTGAAGAATGATAGCCGAAATCTCCTGTGGCGTATATAATTGTCCGTCAATTTCTACGCGAGGGGTGTTGTTTTCTCCTCTGGCTACTTTATAGGGCATTTGGGAGATTTCGTTGAGTACTTCATCATACTTTCGACCCATAAAACGTTTGATCGAAAACACAGTCCGGGTAGGATTGGTAATTGCCTGACGTTTAGCCGGATCTCCTACCTTCCGTTCGCCGTTATCCAAAAACGCTACCACGGACGGCGTAGTGCGTTTGCCTTCGTTGTTGGGGATAACCACCGGCTCGCTGCCTTCCATTACGGCGACACACGAGTTGGTCGTTCCCAAGTCTATTCCAATTATTTTTCCCATAGTCTTTATATTAATTTATTTGAATTTCTGTTCCATTTTTTTGTTTACATTTTTGATTGAACAAATGATGTGCCAAAAAAATTTGAGGATCGAATTTTATGACAGATTGTCGGTTTTGCATAAAAGGTAAACAATGCACAAAAAATTGGAGCACAGGGAGCAAACGAATAAGCGGCTCCCACGAATGGTGGTGTTATTTTTTGTATTCCTGCTTTTCGCCGGACTCGCATTTGCAAAGGATTACGAATTTTAAAGAATGATCCAATTCGTAAATCCCGCATCAAGAGTTTTGCGTTGAGCCTCAGCCTCGTTGTGATTATTTTTTGCCGCGCAAACACAAAGACGCGAAGTTGGTCTTATTTTCAGATCATCATGACACCTGCAATGCCTGACGGCAGTGCTTGTCCCCCTTAATAAGATAAAGGACAGGTAATAAGTTAAGTGTGATCCCAATGCAATCCCCTCTTAAGATAAGAGGGGGTACTGCCGAAAATTTGAAAAATTCGTGGGATATGTTCGGCCATGACGGATTCTTCTGACGCGTATTTCCGGAAGCAAAATCGGAAGTATAATTTTATAGTTTTGCCGATTTTTTCATGATAATACTTCGGTCGTATTTGCGTCGTATTTGCGTCGTACTTGGTTCGAATATCTTTTCTCCCTTTTTTGGAGCTTTTATAATGGCCGGCGTTTGGTTATCCCTGCAGGTATCGATTCTCTTTTTGCAATTGGTATTTCCTTTCCTTTCCTGCAAATTAATTTCGATACTTGCGTGTGAATTAAAAATTTTTATGTATGTTTGGAAACAGAAACAGTTATAGTAATGCAAGTATAATATTCCATTAAAAACGTTGATATTATGTTTACTCCCCGTGATTTAGCACAGATAAAAGAGATGAACTTGAGCCTTGACGAAGTGGAAGAGCAGTTGAAGCGCTTCAAGCAGGGATTCCCTTATTTAACCATCATCTCGGCAGCAACAATAGATAAGGGAATTATGCGCATCCCTGAAACGGCCGAAAAACAATATATTGAAGAATGGGCTCATTTTCTGCGAGACGATCATCAAGTGGTGAAGTTTGTGCCGGCTTCGGGTGCGGCAAGTCGCATGTTTAAAGATTTGTTCGCGTTTTTAGGCGCAGATTATGCCGTGCCGACCACTGAAGCCGAAAAAACTTTTTTCGGGAATATCGACAAATTTGCGTTTTACCTCTCTCTCGATGCTTCATGCAAAGACTTATACGGCCATAGCGTGTCCGAGTTGGTGGAAAGAGGCCGATATAAGGATGTGGTGTCTGCTCTGCTTATGCCCGACGGCCTGAACTACGGATATCTGCCGAAAGGATTGTTGCTTTTTCATAAATACCCCGAAGGGAATCGCACACCGGTTGGCGAGCATCTTACCGAAGGATCGTATTATGCGATGAACAGAGATAGGGAAGTGAACATTCATTTTACGGTATCGCCGGAGCATCGACCCTTTTTTGAAGCATTGGTAGGAGCCCGCAAATCGGCTTATGAAATGAAACTCGATTGTTTTTTCGATGTTTCGTACAGTGAACAAAAGCCCTGCACCAACACCATTGCGGTGGACATGAACGACGAACCGTTCAGGGAAGAAGACGGATCGCTGCTGTTTCGTCCCGGAGGGCATGGAGCACTCATCGAAAATCTGAATGATGTTGATGCCGAAATCGTTTTCATCAAAAACATCGATAATGTAGTGCCCGACAGACTTAAACCCCATGAGGCACAGTATAAAAAGTTGTTGGCCGGTGTGCTTGTCCGCTTGAGGCAGCGCGCTTTTGGATACTTGGAAAAACTGGAAAAAGGCAATTGTTCGACTGAAGAATTGGCAGAAATGTTTGAATTTACCAAAAACGAATTGTGTATTATTCCACCCGAAGGAGGACTGACTGAATCTCTGCCCGATTATTTGAAGCGCAAACTCGACAGACCTTTTCGTGTGTGCGGGATGGTGAAAAACGTAGGCGAGCCGGGGGGCGGCCCGTTTATCGTGAAAAATGCCGATGGCACGGCTTCGCTGCAGATTCTCGAAAGCTCTCAAATCGACCCGAATGATCCAAAAGCGATGGAGGCATTGAAAAAAAGTTCGCATTTCAATCCTGTGGATCTGGTTTGTGCTGTGAAGGACAGGAAAGGAAAAAAATATCATCTGCCTGATTATGTGGATAAAAATACCGGCTTTATTTCGAAGAAGTCGAAAAACGGGAAGGAGTTGAAAGCGCTCGAACTTCCGGGATTGTGGAATGGGGGCATGAGCGATTGGAACACCATTTTCGTGGAAGTGCCCATCAGCACCTTCAATCCGGTGAAAACCGTGAACGATTTGCTGCGTCCCGAACATCAATAAATTGGCGGGCGTCGAAGCGGGCGGGCCTCAAAAGAGTTTTTTTATACGGCTTTTTCGTTGATTCGCAACGCATAATGAAGGTCAATACTAATCACAGGGTATGTTAGACAGTATCATACAATTTAGTGTAAAGCACAAACTCGTCATCGTACTTTTTGTACTGGTGATCATCGTTTTCGGTAGTTTCTCTTTAAGTAAGCTTTCGGTTGGAGCCGTACCCGATATTACCAACAACCAGGTGCAAATCATCACGGTATCCACTAATCTTTCCACCCAGGATGTAGAACAATACATCACGATGCCTGTGGAACTGGCGATGGCCAATCTGCCCGGAGTAGCGGAAATCAGATCGATATCCAAATTCGGGTTATCGGTGGTCACGATTGTTTTCGATGAAAATTTGGGAACCTATCTTCCCCGACAATTGATAGCCGAAAAAATAGTAGAAGCCTCCGAAAATATTCCCGAAGGATTTGGTACACCCATGATGGGTCCGGTAACAACCGGATTGGGCGAAATTTATCAATATATTCTCGATGTGAAACCGGGGTACGAAGATCGTTATTCGATCATGGATTTGCGCACTATTCAGGATTGGATCGTGAAAAGGCAACTTTCGGGGATACCGGGTGTGGTTGAGGTGAATACCTGGGGTGGATATCTGAAACAGTATGAAATATCGATCAATCCTGAGCTGCTACGCAGTCAGGGTATTACTCTCCTTGAAGTATTCGATGCGCTGAAATCCAATAATAACATTACCGGAGGTTCATACATCGAGAAAAACAATCAGAGTTATTTCATCAGAGGCGATGGGACAGTGAAATCGCTTGATGACATTCGTAGAATTGTCATCAAAAACCGAAACGGATCGCCCATTTTGATAGGCGACATTGCACAGGTCGGATTCGGATATGCAACCCGTTTTGGAGCCATCACCGCCAATGGGGAAGGTGAAAAGGTGATGGGACAGGTGATGATGCTTAAAGGCGCCGATTCGCAACAAACCATTCAGGCGGTGAAAGCACGAGTAGAGGAAGTACAGCAATCGCTTCCGGAAGGAGTTTACATAAATCCGATCGTTGATCGTAGCGAACTGATAAGAAAGACAACTCTGACCATTTTCGAAAACCTGTTACTTGGTATCGTGATTGTCATCCTGATCGTGATGCTCATATTGGGAAATATTCGCACAGCACTCATCATCGCTTCGGTTATCCCCCTATCGCTGCTTTTCACGCTATCGATGATGTATTTGTTGAAGATCGATGCCAATCTGATGAGTCTGGGGGCGTTGGACTTCGGAATTATTATCGACGGAGGAGTGATCGTGGCTGAGTATATTGCGTTGATGCTCAATAGAAACAGTCGGATCTTAGGCCAGATTACGGGTTCCGATCGGAAGTTTGTAACTGACAACATCACGATTGAGGGGGCTTCGAAAATGATGAATTCCGCCATCTTCGGACAAATCATTATTCTCATCGTATTTGTCCCAATTCTCACGCTGACAGGGGTAGAGGGAAAAATGTTTCGACCGATGGCAATCACCTTTTGTTTCGCGGTGATTGGGGCTTCGATATTGGGTATGACCTGGCTTCCGGTTGCGTCGGCTCTCTTCATGAAACCGAAAGTGGAAAATGAAAATTCGAATTCGAAATTGATGGAGTTTGCCTATCGTACCTACAAACCTTCGTTGCAGTGGGCTTGGAGGCATAAAAGAATAATTGTGGCGGGAGCCGTCCTGTTGCTGCTGTCTGTTGTCTTCATCTTCCCGAGATTGGGTGCCGAATTTACCCCGACGCTCGATGAAGGTGATTTTGTGATACAACCGGTACTCAAAACAGGCACTTCGTTACAAAAAACCATCGAGATGACCACGCAGATGGAGAAAATACTGAAGGATAATTTTGTGGAAGTGGACAAGATCGTTAGCCGTATCGGTGCTGCTGAAGTGCCTACCGATCCGATGTCGATGGAGGAGATAGATATGATTATCCGTTTGAAACCCAAAAAAGAATGGGTAAATGCCAAAACAAAGGAGGAATTGGCCGATAAGTTTAAGGAAGCGCTTTCAGTTTTTCCCGGCATCGAATATGAATTTACCCAACCCATCGAAATGCGATTCAACGAATTGGTGACCGGCGTTCGATCGGATATTGCGGTGAAAATTTTTGGGGAAGATTTGGATTATCTTGCCGAAAAAGCCAATGAAATCGGAAACATTGCTTCGACCATTCCCGGTGCAGCCGACGTGATTGTGGAAAAAACGGTCGGGCTGCCGCAAATGCGGGTAACTTACAATCGCGAAAAATTGGCATATTACGGAGTGTCTATCGAGCAAATGAATCAGTATCTGTCGATGGCTTTCAGTGGGGAAAAGGCGGGAGACGTGTATGAACAGGAAAGACGTTTCGATTTGGTTGTCCGCTTCAATGAAGATTTCCGTAAGGATATCGACCATATCCGCCGCATGTATGTAAGTTTGCCTGATGGCAATCAGGTGCAGTTGAGCGAATTGGCGGCCATCGAATATACTACCGGACCTGCCAAAATTTCGCATGAGGATACCCGTAGGCGAGTTACCGTGAGCATCAATGTTCGCAATCGCGACCTTCAATCGGTGATAACCGACATTCAACAGAAAGTAGAAAAGGATGTAGATTTGCGACCGGGTTATTATATCGATTACGGAGGGCAGTACGAAAATCTGAAAAATGCCTCCAATCGCTTGATGATCATCGTTCCGATTGCGTTGGCTCTGGTTTTTTTGTTACTTAACTTTGCATTCAATTCGCTGAAAGTTACCACCATCATCTTTTCGTCAATACCGCTCTCGATAGTGGGGGGCGTACTGTTTCTGTGGATACGCGGTATGCCTTTCAGCATTTCGGCAGGAGTGGGATTTATAGCACTCTTTGGTGTAGCTGTGCTCAACGGCATCGTGCTCATCGAACATTTTCAGGAGTTGAACGAAACCGAAAGAAATACATCCATGTATGATATTATTTTTAAGGGATCGGTCGATCGATTGCGTCCCGTCATTCTCACTGCGGCGTCCGCCGCATTGGGCTTTTTGCCGATGGCCATCTCTACATCGGCAGGGGCCGAAGTGCAAAGACCTCTGGCTACGGTGGTCATCGGTGGATTGGTCACCTCTACATTTCTTACCATGATCATGTTGCCTCTGTTGTACGGATATTTTATGGACGAAACGCGAAAGAAAAACAAATCTCCCCGACATTGGTTTGGAAAACGAAAATTGTCTGTAATACTGTTTCCCTTATTATTCCTTGCTCCGAGTATGTTGTCGGCCCAAAAGACGATTTCGTTGCAAGAAGCCATAGAAACGGGTATTGCTCACAATCGGGAGCTGAACGCCTACCGGCTGCAAGTAAATCAAAGCATTGCAAGCGTACCTTCGGCTTATTCTATCGGAAAAACCGGCATTTATTATGGATACGATGCGAACAATGTTGCCGAAAATGGTCACCCGTTGTATGTAGTGGGGGCAACGCAGGAGTTCGACTTTCCGTCGGTGTATGCTGCGCAACGTCGGGCCAATAAGATTGCCGTATCGGTTTCGGACGCCCAATATCGGCAGGTTTTGAACCGTTTGACCAAAAACATTACCCAACGTTATCAGCACATCGTTTATCTGCAAAACAAGGAAAAGGAATATGCTTATATTTCGGATATTTATGCTCGTTTTTCGCAATCTGCCAACCGACAGTATGAGCAAGGAGAAATAACCTACCTCGAAAAGTTGAATGCTCAGGCTAAACAACAGCAGATAGAGATTCGTCTCCGACAAGTGAAAGTGGATTTGCAGACGGCGTATCAACAGTTGAAATTGCTATTGCAAACGGATGAAGAATTTTTAGTGGCTGATCAACCTCTCGAACCGTTTATGGTAGCTCCGTCGTCTATCCAAGCCGGATTGAAGGTGTACGACGAACGTTTGCGATATGAGCAGGCAATGCTGGGTGTGGAGCGAAACAGGCTTTTGCCCAACATCAGTATCGAACTTTTCAATGGAACCAATCGTTACGAAAATGCTCGCAACTATTGGGGTTGGCAGGTGGGAATTGCGGTACCCCTGTTTTTTGGAGAACAAAAATCGAAAATTCAGGCTCGGAAATATGGCGTTGAGATTGCCGAAAATTTGAGACAAAATTACCGGCTATCGCTGGATACACGTCGCACCGAATTGATGAACGAGTTGGAGAAATATCGTTCTCATATTGTCTATTATCAGTCTTCGGGCAAGCACATCAGCGATGAGCTCATCAAGTTTGCCCAACGAAGTTATGACGTTGGCGAAATTGATTTTTTTCGATATATTCAAAGCATAGAAAATGCAAGCGATATTCGGTTGGAGTATCTCGACAATTTGGCAAGTTATAACCAAACTGCTATCGAACTAAACTATTTGGACATCGAATGAGAAAAAATCAACCCTTGAAAGAGTAAGGGGATAATGCACTGTAAAATCATTGGAGCACATGAAAACAACGGCTTACGCTTTTATTTTCTTTTTCTTTTTCGCCACATGGATTTCGTGTGGTAAAAAATCGGCAGGAACGACTCAGGATCAGAACGAATCCGACTCGTTGATAACCATCACGCAAGCCCAATTTGATGCTATGGGTATGGCTTTGGGAGTGCCGCAGCAAGTAACTTTTCGCGAGACGGTCAAAGTGAATGGAAGGGTGGTTGCCTCCGTCAACGGACAGGCGCAAATCACAAGTCGTGTTTCGGGAACGGTGAAGAGCATCCATCGCGAAATTGGCGACTACGTACCTGCGGGCAGTGTGATTTGTTCCATCGAGAGCAACGATTACATTACCTTACAGGAAGAATACAATGCAGTGAGCAACAGTTATCGGATGGCTAAAGCCAATTACGAGCGGTTGAGCGCACTTTATCGCGACAGCATTGCTTCGAAAAAAGATTTTCAGATGGCTGAAAGTGCTTTCAAAAGCATTGCGGCACAATACGAAGCACTGACACAGCGCTTGAATCTGCTGAAAGCTGATGCGAAAGAGATTGAAAACGGAAAAATATTTTCGATTTTACCCATTCGTGCACCCATTGGAGGGTATGTTACACAAATCAATTGTGTGATTGGAGAATATGTTACTCCCGAAAAAACGCTGATGACGTTGGTAGATATCGATAAAGTGTATCTACAGCTCAACGTGTACGAAAAAGACATTGCCGCGCTTGCGGTGGGGCAGAAAGTGGAATTTTACAATCCGAATAATCCGGACAGCATTTATTCGGCACAACTTTCGAAAATCGGGAAAGCGATTGATCCCGAGAAAAAAAGTATTGTCTGCATTGCCGATATTCTTTCACCCCGAAAGAGCGATTTTGTAAACGACATGTACGTCGAAGCACAGATTATAACCGGCGAACGTCAGGCAGTGGGTCTTCCGGAGGAAGCGGTTGTGAAAGTGGGCGAAGAATACCGGGTATATGCTCTGCAAGAAAAGAAAGGCGACAACTATCTGTTTAAATCCGTGAAAGTTTCCGTCGGAGAGCAGTCGAGTCAAAACATCGAGCTCACAGGAGATGTTCCGCAAGGACAACTTTTGGTGAGAGGGGTGTACAGTATGCCTTAGGTGAGGTGAAAGATCGGTTGGTTATACAATAAATTTCCCCAAAATCAGTTATTGTCTATAAGAATGTGGGGGAATTTTCGATATACATTTGTTCTGTTGATTGGCATACTCTTGTTTTCGTGTAATGAGGCAAAATTGAGCCAGGCACGCCGACAATACTTGTCGGGCAATTATTTCGCTGCAGCCGAAACGTATCGAAAAATTTATGCCGAAACTCCACGCGAACAGCGTGCCATGCGAGGGGTAATTGCTTACGAAATGGCCGAAAATTATCGTAAACTCAATATGAGTGCACGTGCCGCAACCTCTTATGCCAACGCCATTCGTTACAACTATCCCGATACCGTAATGTTTTTGCGCTACGCGCAGATGTTGCACAAAGAGGGACAATACCGACAGGCTGAAAAGGCTTATCTCGATTTTTTGAGACTCGACTCGACGAATATACTCGGGCTCAACGGACTATCAGGGGTGCGTCAAGCAGTGGTTTGGGCGCAACATCCTTCTCGTTTTGTGGCCAAACGTGCCGATATTCTCAATTCCAATCGCAGCGAATTTTCGCCCATGTTGACATCCGATGGCGAAACGCTTTATCTGACTTCGTCGCGCGACGAAGCGACGGGCGATGCCCTCAGCAACATTACCGGACTAAAGAATAACGATATTTTTGTTTCTACGAAAAACGTAAAAGGCGAATGGCAAAAGCCGAAACTTCTCGATTCGCCTCTCAATTCGGTATGGGATGAAGGCATTACTTCTACTACTTCCGACGGTTCTTTGCTGTTTTATACGTTTTCACCCGAAAGCGATAAACGACCTGCGTCAACAGCCATTTATGTTTCCGAAAAATCCGGGGCGGAATGGAGTTTGGGACGTCCGCTACGTATTGTTTCGAAGGACAGTCTTTCCGTTTTTGCACACCCTGCCGTATCACCGAAAGGCGATTATCTTTATTTCGTTTCGGATATGCCGGGCGGATATGGGGATAAAGATATTTGGAAGGCTGAACTTATCGGCAGAGGTGTGGCTAAGGTTGTAAATCTTGGCCCGGAAATAAATACACCCGGCGACGAAATGTTTCCTTATATTTTGAATGACAGTACTTTCTATTTTTCGTCCGATGGACATCCCGGAATGGGAGGACTGGATATTTTCGAAGCTGTTCGTCATCGGGGAAGCGAGCATTGGCAGATCGAAAACATGAAATCTCCGATCAATTCCCATAATGACGATTTTGGAATTACGTTCGCAAAGGGAAAAAATGAAGGTTTCTTCAGCTCCAATCGGGGCGATGCACGCGGACGCGATCATGTGTGGTCTTTCGTTTATCCCGATGCGAATGTCCGGATAGAAGGATTGGTCGCCGATCGTGAACAACAGCTTTTGCCCAAAGCCGTGGTCAGGGTGGTCGGTTCCGATGGAAGCGAACGAGAGTTTATTACGAATAAAGACGGCGTCTATCGTTTCAGAGCCGAAAGAGGAACACGCTACACTTTTATGGCACGTGCCGACGGTTTTCTTAATGCCAACAAACAAATTTACACTTCTTCGGCCGAAAAAGACACAACTTATTTTGTGGATTTCGAGCTGATGCCGTTCAACAAGCCGGTCATTCTCGAAAACATCTTCTACGATTTCGACAAAGCTACGCTTCGTCCTGAATCGAAAAAAGGCTTGGATGAACTGATCGCTATTCTTAACGAGCATCCTGCCATTGCCATCGAACTTTCGTCGCATACCGATCGCAAAGGTTCCGATGAATACAACAACCAATTATCGTTGCGCCGGGCTCAGTCTGTCGTGCAATACCTTATTTCGCAGGGAATCGATAAACATCGACTTACGGCAGCCGGCTATGGAAAGTCACGTCCCAAAACAGTAACGCCTTCAATTGCCAAAAAATACGATTTTTTGCACGAAGGCGATGTGTTAAATGAAGAATTTATCGAAAAACTTACTCCCGAACAGCAACAAATTGCCGATCAAATCAATCGTCGTACCGAATTCAAGGTTTCTGAGCAGGTGGTGGGTCTGTATTGAATCTTCTCATTCTTTTTGATCGTACCTTTCTAATTCTTTTTACGAAAGATAAAAACGGTATATTTTTTGCTATTTTTGTAGAAAACTTTCAATATAGAAAACAGCTATCAGAGACAGTATGGCATACATCGATTACTACAAGGTTTTGGGAGTTCCAAAAAATGCGACGCAGGAAGAGATTAAGAAAGCGTATCGCAAGCTGGCGCGCAAGATGCATCCCGATTTGAATCCGGATGACAAGGATGCTCATCGCAAGTTTCAGGAAATCAACGAAGCCAATGAAGTGCTGAGCGATCCCGAAAAGCGTGCCAAATACGATAAGTATGGCGAAAACTGGAAACACGGCGAAGAGTACGAAAAAGCGCAGCGCGAATATCAACAGCAATGGGGCAATTTTGGCGGCGGTGGAGCTCGCACCTTTTATACCGAAGGCGATTTCGGCGACGACGATTTTTCGGATTTCTTCCATTCGATGTTTGGCAGCGGATTTTCTCAACGTGCCGGGAGTCGCGGTTCGCGCAAGTTCAAGGGAGGCGATTATCATGCCGAGCTTCGTCTGACACTTCGTCAGGCTGCTACCACCCATAAGCAGGAAATAACCGTTGACGGAAAAAATATCCGTATCACCATTCCGGCAGGCGTGGCCAATGGCCAAAAGATTAAACTTCCCGGATATGGTCAACCCGGCGTTAATGGCGGCCCCAATGGCGATTTGTATATCACGTTTATTGTGGAAGACGATCCTCAATTCAAACGTTTGGGTGATGACTTGTATACCGAAGTCCCAGTGGACTTGTACACGCTGGTGCTTGGAGGCGAAATTCGTGTGAATACGCTTGACGGACAAGTGAACATGAAAATTAAACCCGGCACTCAGCCCGATACCAAATTACGCCTAAAAGGGAAAGGTTTCCCGGTATATAAAAAGGAAGGGCAGTATGGCGATTTGTACGTCACGCTAAAAGTTACGATTCCCGAACATTTGTCGCAAAGAGAGAAAGAATTGTTTACCGAACTGTCAAAAATCAGAACACGATGAACGAAAACAGAATTCTATATAGCGATTGCATTCGCATCTATCAGGTGGAAGAAAATTTCATCGATTCCTTGCAGGAATCCGGACTGATCCACATCGTATCGGAAAATGAACAGAAATATATCGAATATGACGATCTGGACGATTTGGAACAGTTTGTTCGTTGGCGATACGATTGGGATATCAATATCGAAGGCATCGAAGCGATGCATCACCTGCTGGGTAAGGTGCGTGCGTTGCAGGCCGAAGTAGAACGCCTGCAAAACGAACTTGATTTTTATAAAAAGATATTTTAACGAACGTTGATAACTCATGCTCAAATCGCTTTCGATAGAAAATTATGCACTGATTGATTCGCTGAATATCGAGTTTGCTCCCGGTTTTTCGGTAATTACCGGTGAAACGGGTGCCGGCAAGTCTATTATTCTGGGTGCACTATCGTTGATTTTGGGTCAGCGTGCCGATGCCCGGCAAATAAAGCAGGGCGAAAACAAGTGCTTGGTCGAAGGCGTTTTCGATGTGTCGAAGTATGATTTGAAATCATTGTTCGATGAACACGATTGGGTTTACGAAGGAGAGACCTGCATCCTGCGACGCGAGATTTGGGCGAATGGCAAATCGCGTGCATTTCTCAACGATTCGCCGGTATATTTGAATGACTTGAAGGCGCTGGGCGATCGACTAATCGACATCCATTCGCAGCACCAAAACCTGGCGCTGAACGACCGGCAGTTTCAATTGCTCGTAGTGGATGCGCTTGCCGATACCCGCTTGCTTCGTGGCGAATATGTTTCGGCATTCCACAGTTTTCGATCGGCGGCTAAGGTGTTGGCCGATCTGAAGGAGGCGTCACGCAAAAACAAGGAGGAAGAGGATTATCTGCGTTTTCAATACGCGGCGCTTTCGGAAGCCGCTCTTCGCGAAGGCGAACAGGAGGAGCTCGAAGCCGAACTCGAAGCCCTTACGCATTCCGAAGAAATAAAATCGGGATTGTTTGCGGTTACTAATCTGCTTTCGGGCGAGGATCAAAATGTGGAAACCATGCTCAAATCGGCTCTCGAGTCAGTCCGTAATATACAATCGGTTTTCCCTAAAGCCGATGAAATTGTTCAGCGCCTCGAATCGGCCTATCTCGATCTGAAAGATCTGCGCAGCGAAACCGAGCGCCTTTTCGACGAAATAGAATTTAATCCCGATCGTCAACAGCTTGTTGAAGATCGCTTGGGTGTCATCTACGATCTGCAAAAAAAACATTCGGTTGCCACTGTTCGTCAGTTGATAGAATTGCGTGACGATATCGGGTCGAAGTTGCAAAATATCGATTCGATGGAAGAAAAAATTTCGTCGGCTGAAAATATTCTTTCGGAAAAGCGCGAGCAGTTGTCCGATTTGGCTCGCCGTCTCTCGGAAAAACGTTTGGGGGCAATATCCGATATCGAAAAAGAATTGACTTCTCGACTTTCTTATCTGGGAATGCCGAATGCTCGATTCGAGTGCCGGATTACGCCTAAGCAACAGCCCGACGAAACAGGTATGGACGATGTCCAATTTTTGTTTTCGGCCAACAAAAATACCGATCTGCTTCCGGTTTCGCAAATTGCCTCCGGCGGCGAAATTTCTCGTCTCATGCTTTGCGTCAAAGCTATGATTGCTGGTGCTACAGCCTTACCAACCATTATTTTCGACGAAATAGATACGGGAACCTCGGGCGAAATGGCCGATAAGATGGGCCGCATCATGCAAGATATGAGCCGCAATATGCAGGTAATTGCCATTACGCACCTTCCGCAAATTGCCTCGAAAGGCGATTTTCATTATATCGTTTATAAAAAAGATACCGAAGATTCCACACAGACCTATATGCGGCAATTGTCTTCCGAAGAGCGAATAACCGAAATTGCCCGTTTGCTCAGCGGCGCGGAAACTACGGCGCAGGCCATCGAAAATGCGAAGGTGATGCTCCGAAAAAACTAAGTGATAAAAATACGAAACCATCCATAACTGATAAATGAAAGAAAAAGAGATGATTTTCGGCCTGCGTGCCGTGATTGAGGCTGCGGAAGCCGGAAAGGACATCGACAAAGTGTTGGTGAAACGCGATTTGCAGGGCGAACTGTTTCGTGAATTGCAGAACACGTTGCGCCACTACAATATTCCGATGCAGCGTGTGCCGGTCGAGAAACTTGAATCGCTCACCCGAAAAAATCATCAAGGGGTGGTGGCGTATATTTCGGCCGTTACATACTATCGTCTCGAAGAGGTGATTCCCCGTCTGTTTGAGGAAGGTCGCAACCCGTTTATTCTGGTGCTGGACGGGCTCACGGATGTGCGCAATTTTGGAGCCATTGCGCGCACCTGCGAAGTGGCCGGCGTGGATGCTATTGTCATTCCGCAACGAGGAAGTGTTTCGGTGAATGCCGACGCGGTAAAAACATCTGCCGGTGCTTTGCTTCGCATCCCGGTCTGTCGCGAACGAAACATCAGAGAGGCAATCGTTTTTCTCAAAAATAGCGGGATTAAAGTGGTTGCTGCTACCGAAAAAGCGGCCAATCTTTATACTTCAGCCGATTACACGGTGCCGTCGGCCATCGTGATGGGATCGGAAGATGAAGGCATCGCTGCCGAAAATTTGCGTATCTGCGACGAGTTGGTCAAAATTCCCCAATTCGGTGCCATCGGTTCACTCAACGTGTCGGTTGCTGCCGGCATTCTTGTCTATGAAGTTGTTCGACAACGGTCTGGAAATTAATTGAAGAAAAAAAGCAGTAAGAAATCTAACATAAAACTTTTTTTCGATACTCATACTATAGTTCTCGATTATCTGCTCAAAAAAAACTTATAATTCCAAGAATATGAAAAAGTCAATTTCAACTCAACAAGCCCCTGCTGCTATCGGTCCTTACAGCCAAGCCATAGAAGCAAACGGGATGATTTTCGTGTCGGGGCAATTGCCTATCGATCCCGCTACCGGAACAATGGTAACAGGCGGCATCAAAGAACAAACCGCTCAAGTGTTCAAAAACATTCGTGCTATTTTGGCAGAAGCCGGACTGAATATGGATGCCATTGTGAAAACTACGGTATTCTTGACCGACATGAACGATTTTTCGGACATGAACGAAGTGTATGCCGAACAGTTTTCGGGCGTTTTTCCTGCGCGATCGGCTTTTGCCGTGAAGGCGCTGCCTAAGAATGCTCCGATTGAGATCGAGGTAATAGCCGTGCGATGAAAACGTTGGGCAATATTATCTGGGTGTTGTTCGGTGGCGCCATCACCGCCATCGAATATGTCATCAGCAGCATCGGCATGATGGTTACGATTGTCGGCATACCATTTGGGCTTCAGTCACTCAAACTGGCCGAACTTGCACTCTGGCCTTTTGGCAAAAAAATCCGAACCATTCCTTCAAGCTCCGGTTGTCTGTCCACTGTTATGAATATCATTTGGTTTTTTATCGGTGGACTCCCCATCGCGCTGACACATCTGTTATTCGGACTGCTTTTTTATATCACGATCATTGGTATTCCTTTTGGCAATCAGCATTTCAAACTGATGAGGCTGGCTTTTGTGCCTTTTGGAAAGGAAGTAGTGAGTGCAGAATAGCAGCCCGGCCAAATTGCAGGCGGACGAGAAGTTGCCGGCAATTCTTTCCCAAAGATGGTTTTTTCTGCACAATCTGAACAAATCCGTGTCACAGAATTTTATCTGATTCGTCTTCTGTATAGAAACGATCCTGATTGATGTTTCTCCCAAATTAAATTCTATAGCAATGTATAAAAGAATTGTTAGTGTGCTGCTATTTACAGCTTTGTGTTCGGCAATGTGGGCACAAATATCCGTAAACCGACTTTTCAATGAGTTTTCGCGCGCTGAGAATGTCGAAAAAGTGAAATTGGGAGGATTGTTGATGTCCGTGGCGAAAACCTTCGAGCGGGGAAACGGCGAGCTGGCAAATATTTCCGGCATCAAGGTGTTGTCGCTCGAAGAATGCTCTCCCGAAGTGAAGCAACGTTTCAACGAACGCGTCTCGAAATTGCGAGATAACCGTTACGAAACGTTTCTAAACACGAACGATGGCCGCGAGAGAACCAAAATTTTGCTTCGTTTCGATAAGGATTTAATTCGCGAACTGGTAATTGTTACTTCAGGTGACGATCCTGCGTTGATAAGCATTACCGGAAAAATAGATCCGAAGGATATCGAGAAATGGTCATCAAAAAAAAGGGATGGAGAGCAGTGAGTTTAAAAATAGATTTCTGGGTCTCCATCGACAAATCTATCGGGTAGCATACTCGATTCTCGAAAACGAAAAGGATGCGGAAGATGCTGTGCAGGAGGTTTACATCAAGCTCTGGCAGCTGCGTGACCGACTCGATGATATTCGCAATGACGAGGCTTTTGTCATCAGAATGGCCAAAAATCTGGCACTCGATATGCTTCGCGAAAGTTATCACAAGCGCACGACATTGCTCGATCCGGATCAGGAAACTGAAAGCGACGAGTGGCTCGAACATACTCTGATGGCGAAGGATCAACTCTCGGTGGTGATGGATTGCTTAAAAAAATTGCCTGCTTCGCAGCAAAAAGTAATGCAACTCCGACATTTTGCCGATTTGTCAATTCCGGAAATAGCGAATGTTACGCAATATACCGAAGTGAATATAAGACAATTGCTCTCGAGAGCGCGAAGTGCGATGAAGGCTCAACTGGCATTGATCGAACGACACGAACCGTGATCATAAAAACAAAATGAATATGCAAATCGAAGAAATACATAAACTGCTCGACAGATTTTATAAAGGAGAAACCTCGCTCGATGAGGAAAAGCGGTTGTCCGATTTTTTCAGACAGGAAGTTGTTCCCAAATCGCTCGAAGAGGATAGACGGGTGTTTTTATCGTTTTACGACCAAAATGTGCCGATTCCATCCGACTTGGAACAGAGAATTTCCGCGCTCATTGATTCGTTTGACGACGATCGTAAAATGAAGTCGGAGAGGACCGGGATGCGACGATTGTTATCTCCGTTTTTGGTCGTTGCCGCCTCTGTTTTGCTTGTGTTCGGAATCCGTTTTTTTGTTCAATCCGATAACCCCAAACCGGCTTTGATGGCCGACACATATCAAAATCCGAATGATGCTTATCGGGCAACAATGCACGCTCTGCAGTTGTTTTCCGATAATTTCGAAAAAGGCATGCAGCCTATCGAAAAAGCAGCCGTTCATGTGGAGAAAACACAGAAGATTATTCATCAAACTATATATACGAAACAATGAGAAAATTATTGATAGCTATACTTTTTGTAGTATGCGCAGCAAATCTTTCAGCTCAAAAGAATCCATTCGAACAGTTTACCGAAATGGATGGTGTTACGTCGGTTTACATTTCGAAAAACATGCTTTCACTTTTCCCCAAAAACGCCAAAAATATGAATTATGGGGGCATAGACGTGGGCAATTTTTTGCACAAATTGTCGTCCATTCTCATTCTTACTACCGAGGATAAGAATATTGGAAAACGCATGGTCTCTCTGGCAAACAACCAAGTCAAGACAGATAATTATGAATTGCTGATGCGCGTGAAATCGGATGACGACGACAACGTGAATTTTTTTATGAAAGGCAAGCCCGAAAGTATTCGCGAACTCATCATGATTGTCGATGGCAGCGATGATGAAAGTGTGATACTCCAGTTTCTGGGCGATTTTACATTGCAGGATATTCAGAAAATGACCGAAGGTTTCGGTAAAGATTAAGGACAATTGTTGCTGCTGCCGATCCGCATCGTGAATAAAATCGCGATGCGGATTTTTCTTTTTGATAAATCGTATGTATTTTTGCTTATCCATCAGTTAAAATCATGACACTACGCATCTACACCATCATTCTATTTGCCGCTTTTTCTATAGTGCTTTTGGGGCAAACCTCTCCGCTCGAATATCGCTTCCGCGTATATTTGAAGGATAAAGGAAGCGAGATGGAATATTCGGTGGACAACCCGCAATCTTTTTTATCGAAACGGGCAATAGAGCGCAAACGTAAAGAACGGGTCGATATCGACAGTACCGATTTTCCTGTCTCGAAAAATTATTTGCAAATCATTGCAAATTCGGGTGGAAAAATTGTTTCGAAAAGCAAGTGGTTCAATACCTGCGTGGTTCAGTTGAAGGACAGCCTGCAAATAGAGGCCGTACGATTATTGCCTTTTGTAGATTCCGTTAAATATATCTGGCGCGGCAATGATCAACGGACGACTCATCTTATGCGACCACGTCTCGAACCCTCTTTTTGTGAGGATACCGTCTCCGAAAAGGATTTTTTCGGAATCTCTCGCGAACAGTTTGCCTTACATAAAGCCGATCGAATGATCAAAGCCGGTTTTCGGGGGAAAGGAATTGCGATTGCCGTTATCGATGCCGGTTTTACCAATGTGGATGTTATTCCCTATTTCGCAAAATACAACCTGCTTGGATATAAGGATTTTGTCCCGAACGGATCTCTTTTTTCGGCAAACGATCACGGCACCAAAGTGTTATCTACTATGGCCGTGAATCAGCCCTATCTCATGATCGGTTCTGCTCCCGAAGCGTCTTACTGGTTGCTCCGATCCGAAGATTCGCAAAGCGAATTTCCCGTCGAAGAGGATTTTTGGGTGGAGGCAATAGAATTTGCCGATAGCGTGGGGGTGGATATCGTGAATACATCTTTGGGCTATAGCGATTTTGACGATCCATCGTTGAGTTACCGCTACGAGCAGATGAATGGTTCGACTTCACTCATGACACGTGCTGCCGACAAAGCTTTCGAAAAGGGTATATTATTGGTGTGCAGTGCCGGAAATGAGGGCAATAAACCCTGGAGAAAGATTACAGTTCCTGCCGATGCTTTTCATGCGCTTACGGTCGGAGCTGTTCTACTTGATAGCACTATTGCCAAATTTAGTTCTATTGGCCCTACGGCCGACGGACGCATAAAACCCGATTTAGTGTCGGCGGGAGTGGGAGTGGCTACGGTTAATCAAAACGGTGTTGTGGGATGGTCGAATGGAACGTCCTTTTCGTCGCCATTTCTTGCCGGACTCGTTGCCTCTCTTTGGTCCATTCATCCTCAACTTACCCGTACCGACATCCTCCATGCCCTGAAAGAATCGGCCGATCGGTATAATCGCCCTGATACTGTCTTTGGATACGGAATTCCCGATTTTTCCAAAGCTATGAGAACCGTTCTTGAAAGTATCGAACCCGCCGAAAAAATATTGTCCGATGATGGTTTTTCCGTTTCGATGGATCATCCTAAAAATCATATTTCCGTTCAACTTCTCGATCGCGAGCTTCCTCCTAATATATATATTGTCAGATTGCTTTCCGAAAATGGACTGATCCTTTACGAAAACAAGCTCGACGAGAATTATCTATTAAATTTTCAGCTGAACAGTGGTTTGAAAAAAGAAAACCAATATCTTTACATCGTCATCGATAGTCCTTTGGATTTGCGTGTTGCGCGTTTAAAAATTAAACTATGAATCAATCGCTCACCTTGCTGGAACTGAATCGCTTTGTGCGGGAAGTAGTGAAAAACAATTTTCCGGACACATATTGGGTACGTGCCGAAACGAGTGATGTGCGGCGCAATGCCAATGGCCACTGCTATTTGGAGTTTATCGAAAAAGATCCGGTTACGCAAAATATTGTCGCCCGCGCTCGTGGTGTGATTTGGGCAAATACCTTTCGCCTTCTCGAAAGTTATTTCCAATCGCAAACCGGTACGGCATTTACTTCGGGAATGGGGGTTTTGGTTCGTGTGTCGGTGGAATTTCACGAACAGTATGGTTATTCTCTCACGGTGGTGGATATCGATCCTTCGTTTACGATTGGCGAAATGGCGCGCAACCGAATGTTGGTTATTCGCCGGCTCGAGGAGGAAGGAGTGCTCAGGCTTAATAAAGAACTCCCTATACCTGATGTGTGCAATCGGATTGCCGTGATTTCTTCTGCCACTGCAGCCGGATATGGCGATTTTTTGCATCAACTTGCTTCGAATCCGTTCGGATTGATTTTTTATACGAAACTTTTTCCGGCTGCAATGCAGGGAGAAAATAGCGAAGCTTCAATTATTGCTGCGCTCGAAAAGATTTACGAAAACCGGGATATGTTTGATGCCGTAGCTATCATTCGGGGTGGAGGG
The DNA here is from genome assembly GCF_004138125.1 of Seramator thermalis. GTDB lineage: Bacteria > Bacteroidota > Bacteroidia > Bacteroidales > Dysgonomonadaceae > Seramator > Seramator thermalis. The sequence goes on along the minus strand of NZ_RXHS01000016.1, from coordinate 2,347 downwards.
GCAACGTCCGAACTGAATTGTTTCGATTCTTATCCGGTTGCAACCAACTGTGCTCAATTTCCTTTGCCTATCGTAACCGGCATCGGACACGAGCGCGATGTCACCGTGCTCGATATGGTTGCCCACACAAGTGTTAAAACGCCAACTGCCGTTGCCGAGTTTTTCATCGATCATCAAGCCGAGTCGCTCGCCCGAATAACCGACTTGCAACAGCGTTTGGTATCTATTGCAAGACAAGCGATTAGCCGCGAAAACTCGGAGTTGGCGCTTTTGTCGAAGGACGTATATCATCATTCTATTGCCTTTTTGAGTAAACAAAACAGCGAAATCGGAAATGTTGTTTTTATGCTTCGTGCCTATTCACAAAAGCAACTCGATACGCTTAGGCAAGAGCACAAAGAGCAGGTCGTGCGCTTTCGGAATGCTGTTGAACATGTGATTCGGAGTGAAAAACATCGGATAGAGAACGCTGAGCAATATTTTGAAATGGTATCTCCCAAAAATGTGCTGAAGCGGGGATATACCATCACGGTGCAAAATGGTAAAATCGTAACTTCCGCTACTTCTCTCGTTGAAAACGAATGTATCGAAACTATTTTTTCGGATGGTAAAACAACTTCGGAAATAAAAAATATCGAAAAATGGAAAATATGACTTATTCTCAGGCACGGAAAGAACTGGAAGAAATTGTCCGCTCTATCGAGTCCGGCGAGCTTGATGTGGATAAACTGACTGAAAAGGTTAAGCATGCGGGCGAGTTGATTGCTTTTTGCAAAGAGAAACTTACCAAAGCCGACGAGGATTTGCAGCGCATGCTCGATGAGATTGCTTAATGTGTCGTTGCATGAAGGGCTTGCAGAAACAAAGTGTCGTGATTGTCGCCGGAGGGGTAGGCCTTCGGGCAGGCACCGAGTTACCCAAACAGTTTGTGTCTGTTGGCGGTAAACCATTATTGATGCATACCATTCAAGTTTTTTATCGATACAATCGGGAAATGAAAATAGTCGTTGTTCTTCATCCCGAATATCGTAATTTGTGGGCGCAGTTATGTTCTTCTCATGGATTTGAAGTGCCGCACTTGCTCGTCGATGGGGGAGCAACACGTTTTCATTCGGTAAAAAACGGACTTTCGCTGATCGATGATGATGAAATGGTGGCTATCCATGATGCAGCTCGGCCATTTGTTGCACACTCGGTTATTGAAAACGTATTTGCCGAAGCCGCAAATTGTCAATGTGGAGCTATCCCGGTAGTGAGCGAAAAAAACAGTGTCCGGATGCTCACTTCACACGGACACAAACCTATCGATCGCTCTTTGTTGAAATTGGTACAGACTCCTCAGGTTTTTCCTGCTCGTCTTTTGAAGAAAGCCTATTCTGTAGATTTCAAAAGCTCCTTTACCGATGATGCTTCGGTGGCCGAAGAGTATGGTATCGAAATTCACTTGGTGGAGGGGAATGACGAGAACATTAAAATTACAACCGCATTCGATTTTAATTTGGCAGAAATACTGGTTAACTCGATTTTGCAGTAAGAGTTCTTCTTTCACGAAATATTCGTTTCAAAATTGAGACTGTTTAGTTTACAAATTATTTTATTTCAAAAAAAATAATTTCAATTTGTCATTTTAATAAAGAAAATTAGTACTTTTGAAGTCAAAATGTAAATAATAAAAGAAGTTCGATGGAAAAAATTGACAAATTGGACCGACAAATTTTAGAGATCATCTCTCAAAATGCTCGAATTCCATTTCGAGATGTTGCCGAACAATGTGGCGTTTCACGTGCTGCCATCCACCAACGCGTTCAACGGATGATCGAAAACAATGTGATCACCGGATCCGGATATAATGTTAATCCCAAAGTGCTCGGATATGCTACAACTGCTTATATTGGTGTGAAACTCGAGAAAGGTTCCATGTATAAAAACGTGGTACCCGAATTCGAAAAAATTCCCGAAATCACCGAGTGTCATTTCACTACGGGTCCCTATACGTTGTTAGTTAAACTTTACGCCCGCGACAATGAGCATTTGATGGATCTTCTCAACAACCGTATTCAGGAAATTCCCGGTGTTGTTGCCACCGAAACCATGATCTCGCTCAGTCAAAATGTAAAACGGGAAATACCTATTTTCAAAGAACCGTAAAAGTCTTATATACCGTTTCGGAAACCCCTGTTTACTTCATTAACTTAATAAGATGAACTTTTTTCGCAGTCATGGATATTCCGGTGATGTTGACCCCTCGTTCCGGTGATATTGACCCCTCTTGATGGTTTTATTTCAAAGAACGAAGGAATCTGACAAAATTACATTTTTTTTCTCAGGTTGGATCCTTTTAACTCTA
>NZ_RXHS01000015.1 GCF_004138125.1 Seramator thermalis | reverse complement strand
TCATCGGGGTACCCGATCTGCGCAGGGAGCGTGCCGTCAGGCAAAAGACAAGCTGTTTGAGCCGCCGTCAGGCGGAGAGTTATTTGTCTTTTAGTGAACAAGCAGCTATCGGGTCGATGAGGAGATGCAGTCTTGATTTTTTTTGCATGCTTTTTTGCATCAAGGCAAAAAAGCATGTGGGGTTTGGGGCAAAGCCCCAACAAGTCCACAGACGAATATCCACGCAGGCAGAAAGCGATAACCATGCTTTTCTGGCGAATCGAATTGGCTGCCGTGGAAAGTGGCACTCCTGCCATTTATGATGCACTCATAAACGAATTGAACGAATGGATGATTTCCTGTCGTTTACTCGTCAAGAGTCGCATTACACGCACTGCCAATCGTAAAGTGTCGGACGAAACAGGTTCTGATAAAAAGGAAGCAGTCGCGATGTCTGCTCAAACTTCCGCGACTGCCTAACGCATAGCTTTGTTTCGTAGTGAAAAAGCCTCGTATGCCTGTTATCGGGGCTTTTTTTATTTGCCCCCGTATGTGATTTAAATGAAACGAAATCTGTTTTGTTTTTACGAATGAATAACGTTCTTCGCTTAATTGATGATTTTAATTGACTTGTTTAGCTTTTCTTGCCCGTTACAGATTGGATTTACATGATTTTTCAACCGCATTTGTTTTGTTTCCATTCTTAATTTAAGATACACACCGTAAAACTAAAACTTTCCGCCGTCAATTTCTACTTTTCATTTGCAAAGATGAGAAAATTTTTCGCATGGCGCAAAAAAAATGCTTTTTTAACACGATAAAAAGGTTTAAATAACGTTTAAATAGTAAAGGAAGAGAAATCAATATCATGTTTGTAAGTTAATTGCAATCATTTTAAATACACTTCAACAAATTCGATTCAATTATTTGCGAGGATTCAATTTCCGATTTACAGCATTATCGCCCGGATTGCAAACTCTGCCGGGTGCAGGTGCATTTCTAATCGCTCTGTTTAATGTTTAGTCTGTAGCCGATGCTTTTAATATTTTGAACTTCGATATCGTGATCGATTTCAAAAAGTTTTCGCAACTTCGAAATGAGATTGTTTATCGATGCTTCTGTTTCCGGATAGGTTTTGTTCCATATTTTCTCCGATAGGGTTTCATTACTTACCACCTCGTTTTTGTTTTGCAGCAATAGAAGCAACACATTATACTCCAACGGACTAAGCTGTTTTACGAGATTATGTCTGTAAAGCAGCTCGCGGGTGTTTAAATTCAGCGAATAACAACCGATCCCGGCGAAAGTTTCTTTCTCTCTTTCGGGATGAGTGAAGCGATCGATATATATTTTCAGTTCCTGTATATCGAACGGTTTGCGAAAATAATGAACACCACCGCTACCAATGCCGCGGCGGATACTATCCATATCGGTATGCGAAGAAATGAACAAGATCGGCAACGACGGATGGGTTTGAATCATTTCCTTGGCTTTTTCAATACCGTCGTCTTCGCCCACTTCAACATCCAGCACGGCGATGGAAGGCTTGAATTCCCGAATAATGCCCTCGATTCCCGCCAACGAGTTCTGATAATGCACTCGATAGCCGTCGGCCGTAAGTATCATGCTGATCAGGTTACCCAAATCGATGTCGTCATCAACCAATAATACTTTTGTCTGTTCCATATTTTTCTGAAATTTTTTTGGGAAGAAGGATGGTGAAAACACTTCCTTCGCCCACACTGCTTTCTACAGTTATTTTTCCGGAATGTGCCTGAACGATCCGTCGGGTAAAGGCAAGACCTATACCGTGATTTTTCAACGATGAACTTTTATCGGCGCAATAGAATTCGCGAAATATCTTTTTTTGATCCTTTTTTGCTATTCCCTTCCCGTTGTCGGCAAAAGAAAGATAGATATACCTGTCGTCGCCAACGGCCGAAATTCTTATGTATGGTTTGTCGCCCGAATACTTCACGGCATTGTCCAGCAGATTTCGCACGCAGGCATCGAAATACACCGGATCTGCCGAAAGTATAACCTCTTCCTGAGGTTCAATGCTATACGCAATGTCTTTTCCGTTGTAAATCACGCGAAGTTCTTCTATGATTTCTCTGCACCGCGAGGTAAAATTATATGGCTCGCGACATATCCGAAGGGACTGATCCTTGCTCTTCATTGCCGATAAAAGAACCTCAATCTTATTCGACAAATATTTTACACGAGCTTTCGCCCTTGAAAACATTTCTTTCTTCTGATCGCCCGGTTCGTTTTTTTCAAAAACGCTCAACAGCGTATATACATACGCAAGTGGCGATTTCAGGTCGTGAACGATGCCGGTTACTGCGTGTTTGTGCGCCTCCAATTCGTTGGCTTGCCGTTTTAAGCCGGCTAATTGATAAATCAATAGGATGGAAATCAGAATGATGGCAATGGCCGAAAAGGCTACTGTCGAACGCAGACGTTGCGTGAAAATGGTTGGTCGAAACACTACCTGCGCATGGTATCGATACTTTCCGGTTTTCCCTATCGGAATTAGTATATTCACACCGTTGGCAGTGTCCTTTAAAACAGTCCGTGCATGTTGTCCCACGTACCTGTCGCGCATCGTCGAATCGTTTTTTTCGATGCTCATGGAATAGGCGGCAATTTCGGGATAGAACGCAAATTCTTTTCTGAAAAGCGAGTCGATAGGTTCGAGCGGAATCTTGTTTTCCTGCAAAAGGTCTTCGGCAAATACACCTACCAAAAAATTGCCCAGATTTTTATCCGAAGAATATTCTTTGGTATCAAACGAACCTTTGATGACGGCATTTTGAGGAATTGTGCCGGGATCAGCAGGTTTCATCTCGAAATTTAGGTTGTCCAGATTTCCAGAAACTTGCTTCGAGAGACAAAACGCCACAATACTTTCAAGGGTTTGCTTCAACTCTGTTTCGAGACGCTGTTTGTCGCGTTCCACCAATTGTTGCACCCATACGATTTGTGAAACGATCAGTAGAGCAATGGCCGCCGCAGAAAACAGGATCAGTATATTCCGTTTCATGATGAAGCATCTGGTAATGCAAAAATAGGAAGAAAAAACCGAAAAGCGTTTCATGTATGATGGATTAATTGAATTTTTTCCCTGTTTTTGAAATGAGGAAAGATATCAATTTTTAGTTAAATATTCGTAATTCAGCCGTTTTGGTTAGATTGGTTAGACAAATATTAGACGTTTGTTAGAAAGGGTTTCAAATAAAAGCCCCAACTTTGACCCCTTGTAAACCGGAAAAAATTTCGAATCGTATGGAAAAGACAACATGCACCGACAACCTGTTCGAACCGGAGCAGGATTTGATGACAAACACAGCTACGGCTGCGGTGAAAGGTGGGACTGCGAACGCCGATGAAGAGGAATGAAAACTTATTTATATCGACGGAAGGCCGGTTTGGGTTAAGGAGAGACAGCGGTGGACGAATCGTGGAAATCAAGACGCTGTGATCATCCTAACAGAACGTTGAATAACGTCTTTTATGTAAGAATAACCGAAATTGGATTTGCAAACTTATTCGAGGCAAAAATTAAAGAATCATTATAATGTAAATGAATATGAGAAAAATAACTATCTCTTTAGCTCTGCTAATATTCGTTTTAACAACCTGGACCACATATGCCCAAAATTCCATATTTTTTGCCGGACATGTATATATCGAAGATGACAATACCGGTAAGCAAACTATGATACCGTTTGCAACGGTGCGATTTTATGACGTTAATAATCCTTCGAAAACCCTTGCCACGCGAATTTCGGCATTGGACGGGAGTTTCGATTTGAAAGGATTCAGTACCGATAACACTTACATCGTGAAAGTTAAAGCTCCGGGCATCGAAGAACAATCCTTTATTACACGTCCGAACAATGGACGCGTAAAGAGTGGAAACCTGAGTACGCACACACGATTGCAAGTGGATAAGAATTACAACAATCCGGTGAAAAAACAGTCGTTCTCGCCCGAAAGTATCTCTGGTGAAAAAAATATGACCATTGAAAGGATGATTCAAAAATTGCCGAATTTGGAGATTGTCGACAACGATATTATGACCAAAAATGGTGGTTCGGTACGCCTGATGATAAACGGTATGAACATTGATGGCTCTGCTTTTGCGAAGTTGAAAGGATATCCGGTTGCAGGCGTGGTGAGAAGCATAGATTATTACGATTTGTCCTGCTTCGACGATTCGGCGTACGATGGTGTGGTGAATATTCGGCTTTTGAAAGGAAAAGAAGCAATTGCCCCCGACTATAAACTCATCAGTTTGAAACCTTATAAGAAATAAAACACTTGTCGACAAATAAATTGCATTCATTCTAACACAAAAAACAGCCATTTCGTGAAACATCTTTATATACTCGCATTGTTCTTTACCATGGTTGAAAATATATTTTCGCAGGTACAGCTGCAAGGCATAATTTCTTCATCAAATAATGGCAAAACCGTTCCTATCGAATTTGCCAACATCGTGCTTTACAGTGAAGCAGACTCCACAGAAATGATTGCCGGTACGGTAAGCGATTTAAAAGGCAATTACCTGTTCGGACACTTGGAAACGGGAAGTTATCGGATCGTGATTTCATGCATCGGGTACAAAACTTTATCGCAGCCGATTCGCATTGTGATGCCGTCGAGTGGAGATATGCTGATTAGAAATTATACCTTGGAACCCGACAGCAAACAGCTTTCGGAAGTGGTTGTCGAAGGACAGTTTCGTCATCAATATATTGATCATGCAAGCTATACTTTTACGATGCAGGATATAAAATCGGCCCGTTACTCGAAGGATTTACTTGCTAAACTTCCCGAACTTACGGTAGATGCTCAATCGCAAAAGATTAAATCGATGAAAGGAGGTTCTTTGCTTATTCTTGTAAATGGGGCCACAGCAACGGATAATGAACTTAAAATGCTGCCTCCGGACAAGGTATTGCGGGTAGAATATTACGATTTTCCCCCTGCCCGTTATGCGGGTGTTGGAGCCGTCGTCAATATCATTACTCGTTCGCTGAACAACGGCTATGGCGTAGGATTGGATTTGTCACATGCCTTTACCACCGGATTTGCCAACGACAATGCTTATTTTGCCTACAATAAGGGCCGCAATCAGTTATCCATTGAATACGCTCTCAACTATCGGAATTACCGGAAAAGGGAAAGCAACGAATTATATCGTTATACACTGAAGGATGAAGTTCGCGAGAGTCAGTATTTTCGAAAAGATAAATTCGGATACGCAACAAATACGCTAGGGTTGAAATATACCAATCAAATGATCGATCGCTATATTTTTCAGATTGCTTTCAAACCGAATTTCGAAAACCGCTTTTCAAATGGATATTCCGACATAACAAATACGTTCGGTGATCATAAAGAATTGTATTACGGAACGAATGATAACAAAACTCGTATTTTCAGCCCGGTAATCGATATGTATTTTTGGAAAGGGCTGTCGAAAGAGCGAGGTGAAATATCTATAAACCTGGTAGGAACGATGTTTCGCACATCTGTGAATAACAAGGTATACGAATATCTGCAACCCGACCTATTGCAAACGCTGGAAGATAAAATGAATCTCGAAAACCGTAAACGGTCGCTTATCGGCGAAGTAGCTTATACTAAAAAAATGAACTTCACCAATTGGAATTCAGGCTACAAAATGGATGCCGGTTGGCTCGATTCGGATATCGACAATTTGTTGGGTTCTTTTGATTACCGGTCGCATTATATCGAACATTATCTATATAGTGAAATATCCGGGATGAAAAATAAATATCTTTATCGGTTAAGTTTAGGGGGAAAATATGTGATGGAAAAAAGTTATTCCAACGATTACAATCAATTTGTTTTTACACCTCAGATATTGGCAGGCTATCAAATCAACGATCGCAACACGATTCGTCTGCTTTTTACTCGGGACACGGAACTGCCTTCGGTTTCCGATTTGAGTAATAATGCGCAAGTAATCACATCGGATATTATTTCGAAAGGCAATCCTTTATTGGTGAATGCTACTCAAACTATTACGGCACTCATGTACACGTTAAACCATCGTTTATTGAACTTGAATGCTGCCCTTTTATATTCATATACCGACAAACCCATCCATCAATATTTTACAGAAGACGGCGGTAATAATTATATCGCGCTCACAAAAGAAAATGCTGCGTATGGGAAGCAATATGGAGGTTATCTTTCAGGACAATTCAAACCTTTCGGAAAGGATATATTTTCGATTAAAACATCCGCACAATTTTTTCGTGAGCAAGTGAAAAGTAATCTTGTCGGGAATATCTTTAACTGGTATATACCCGTGGATGTTGAAACGATTATTCAAACAAAAAAGTGGATGCTTTCTTATCAATATCGCTTCACTTCGAGGAGTTTGCAAGGAGCGTATTTGATACGCGATGAAAATCAATCCCATTTTATTGCCCGCTATAATCACAATCAAAACTGGTCTCTCACGGCAGGTATGCTTTGGATGTTTACTCCTTCACGTTATCATAATGAAACGGTCCCCGGCAGCCTGGTATATCATCGAAAAGAAACCAAAATCCGGGATAATAAATCGATGTTCGTCATTGGCTTTAGTTGGAATTTCAACAAAGGCAAAGATTACAAGGTCAACCGTACATTAATCAATGAGGACAAGGATGCTGCTACTTTTTAGTAAACAATGAGAAGATTTGTTATCATTTATCAACCCGACGCGATGGACTGCGGTCCGGCATGTGTCTGTATGATTGCAGAGCATTACGGCAAGCAATACGCTTTGGAGCATTTGCGCGACAACTGTTTCATCGGGCGGGAAGGTGTGTCGATGTTGGGGATTAGCAAAGCGGCGGAGAAAATCGGCTTTCATACGGTCGGCGGAAGGCTCCCTTGCAAGGAGCAAGCCCATCCATCAGAATTGAAACTTTTCTTCCGTCTGCTGGCGGAAAAATCCGGAAGGGATTGAGAGGCGCTGCAAAGATGACGAAAACAATAGGAATGAAGTAATAAGATACCTGCAATTACATAATGCAAATGTAAATTTTTAACTATATGAGAAAGTTTTTTTTAATGGTATCCATTGATTTATTATTTTTCCCCTTCTATTTGCTCTGTCAATATTCTTTAACCGGAAAAGTAATAGAGGAAAAAACAAAAATGCCCTTAGATTTCGTAACTATAATTATCTATGATTCAGATTCAACGTTACTTAAAGGTTGCATAACGGATAAAAATGGGAACTTTAAGTTAAATGATATCCAGCCGGATGATTATAGGGTAGAAGCTCGCATGGTTGGATATCGTAGTAAACATCTAACTTTGAAAATAGACAGAGATGTAGACCTGGGTATTATTCCGTTAGAAGAAAATAATATTGAATTACAAGAAATTGTAGTAGAAGGAACGCTCCCGCCTATACAGCAAAAATCTGATCGAATAATAGTGGCCGTAAATTCTTTTATGCTTACTGTGGGGAAAAAAGCATTTGATATTATTAAATATCTTCCGGGTGTGGTTGTCACTTTGGACAATCAAATATCTGTAATTGGTAAGGATGCTGTTATTTATATAAACGGAAAACCGGCAGATATAACAGGAACGAGCGTAAATGGTATTTTAAATAACTTGCCGGGAGATCGGATTGAGAGCATAGAAATTATTACAAATCCGCCATCGCGTTACGATGCAGGATATTCCGGTGCGATTATTGATATTAAGCTGAAAAAAGACAAATCATTAGGATATAACGGATCGTTATCTATGGCATTAGGAATAAAAAGCACGGGATTGGTTTATATGCCGACTGTAAATTTGAATTTTCAATCCAAGAAATTTAATATCTATGGTATATATGGGTTGAACAATGGCCGGTATGAACAAAAAATTTCCGAGCAAAGAAAATTCATGAGTCTAGCGCCTCCTATTGAATATGACGAACATAGTTTATACAAACCAAGTGGAACCAATCAATATGCGAGATTTGGTGTTGATTTTTTTATTTCGCCTATCCATACTATAGGTTTTTTATCGAACACCAATTTATATAATGGAGGCAATACAAATCGTTCTACAACTTTTATAAAAAAAATTGGGTCTTCCGATATTGATTCGAGTATTATTTCCCCCATAAATATGGATATTGATTCAAAAATGTATTCTTTCGATTTGAATCATAAGTGGATTATTGATTCTAATAAAGTATTGAATTCGGACATAGTTTATTCTTACGCAGACCATTCTCAAGAGCAAAAGATGGTTCTTAATTATTATGACGCCAACAATGAAATTTTACATCCTCAAAAAGGGAAAGGACATAATGTCTTTCAAAAGAGTGACGCTTGGGTTATAAAAACGGATTACGAAAGTACATTTTTAGGAAATGGTCGTATTGAAACAGGAGCACAATTTAGCCAAATAAAAAGAAATAATGATCTTTTGGAATTCGTTTTAAATAAAGATAGCTGGGAAGAACAAAATTCCATGTCAAATAATTTTACTTACAAAGAACAAATAGCCGCATTATATTTTAACTTATCTAAAAAATGGACGGATTTCAACGCATCTATCGGTTTACGTGGAGAACAAACTTATCAAAATGGGTATCAAATGGCTAATGATAGTAGTTTTTCGCATCACTATTTCGATGTATTCCCTTCGGCATCTTTGCAATACCTGTTCAAAAATAACCAATTTTTATCACTATCTTATACGTATAAAATTAATCGACCTTCTTTCAGTATGCTCAATCCATTTAAATTTTATACTTCACCAAATACATATACAGAGGGCAATCCGGACCTTAGTCCTTCCTATGTGCATAACATACAATTACAATATAATCAACGCAGATTCTTTGTTACATTATCATATAGTGAATATGACGGATTATTTATACAGGAACCTTTTCAGAATGATGAAAGTCAAGAGTTTAGTTATACCTATAAAAACTTCGGATCAGCAAAAATTTATGCTGTTTTATTAAATGTACCCTTTAGGATTTCAAAGTGGTGGAATTTAAATTTTAATGGGAATGGCTATTATAGAGATTATAAGTCCCGATTTATGGGAGATGATTTTAATCTTTCGTTTTTTAACGGAAGTTTTCAGATCAATAATCAATTCATAATTAATAATGGCATAAAATTAGAATTGAATGGCTTTTTGTCTTCTTCAAATCGGAATATTGCTACAAAAATAGATAGGATGGGTAGTTTGGATCTGACTTTACAAAAAACATTATGTAACCGTAAAGGGAATCTTTCAATATCTCTTCAGGATCCTTTTAGATGGAATCAGTTTAAATCTGTCTTAAAATACAAAAATATTGATGCAACGAGTCATATTATTCCGGATATGAGAATATTAAGAATTTCTTTTACTTATAATTTAGGTTCAGATAAAGTGAAGCAATCGAGGAAAAGAAATACAGGTATTGAAAGCATTGAAGAAAGAATGAAATAAAATTAGTTATCAAATGTCCTTCCCATTTATCCACCAACCTGACGCGATGGACTGCGGTCCGGCATGCCTCTGCATAATTGCGGAGCATTACGGCAAGCAATACGCATTGGAGCATTTGCGCGACAACTGTTTTATCGGGCGGGAAGGCGTGTCGATGTTGGGGATTAGCAAAGCAGCGGAGAAAATCGGCTTTCATACGGTCGGCGGAAGGCTCACATTCGATAAACTGGCAGAAAAAGCGTTGCTGCCCTGCTTAACGCATGTTCGCAAACTTCTGATGGAAACTACAGGAGTTTGTTCCCTGTATTTGGTCTTGCATCCAAGTTCGATGACGCTGAACTCGAACGAGCGGAAAATTTTCCCGGTCTTAAAATTTGAACGCCTCATTTTTCAGTTAAATTTTCATAATTCAGCTGTTTTGGTTAGATTGGTTAGATAAATATTAGACGTTTGTTAGAGACTGTCTCGGAAAAACATCCCAATTTTGACACAACATAAACCTGAAAAAATTTCGAATCGTATGGAAAAGACAACATGCACCGACAACCTGTTTGAGCCGCAGCAGGATTTGATGACAAACACAGCTATGGCTGCGTTGCAAGGTGGGACTGCGAACGCCGATGAAGAGGAATGGGAACTTATTTATATCGACGGAAGGCCGGTTTGGGTAAGGAGAGACAGCGGTGGACGAATCGTGGAAATCAAGACGCTGTGATCATCCTAACAGAACGTTGAATAACGATTTTTATGTAAGAATAACCGAAATATTAAAAACGGAATAATTAAGAAAAAGAAAGCAGTCAGTGCCGAAATCCACGTCCCTCCTCTCGGTGCCCGAGGACACGAGAGAGGGAGAGTGGAAGCCTCCCTTGCAAGGAGCAAGCCCATCCATCAGAATTGAAACTTCACTTCCGTCGGTTGACGGAAGAACCCGGAAGGGACTGAGAGGCGCTGCAAAGATAACAAAAACACGGTAATTGTTTACCGGATGCCACCGAAAGTGAAGAAAAGTAGCCGGTAGGATGGTGCAGTAATTTCCCCCGAAACCGATCATCGGGTTGCTGTATGAAAGAACAATGGACGCGGATTCGAAAAGCGAGACGAGTAGAAAATGTTCTAATAAATATAATTATGAAAGAAAATATTAAAAACAAAGATTTTATAAAAGACTTAGAAGTGATTAAGGAATTCCAACTCGAAGAAATTAAAGGAGGAGTGACTGATCAACTTAGTGAAGAAAAATGTGCATCATGTTGTCAGCTAGCTTTAGGAGGAGGTAGTGCTTCTCGAGAAGTTGATTAAATTGAGATATTTTTAATTGTGAGTAACGGATATATTGTCCGTTACTTTTAAATATTTTTTTATGGAAAAGCAATATATTATCAATCCTAGATATATTCTAAGGAATGAGTTGGACAAGATTGTCCTTTTAATGAAACCTGATCCTGTTTCTCCAACATTGATTTGCGTTTTGCATCCTATCTACGCGATGATTTTATGTTTTGTTGATGGATGTCCTATTAAAGAGGCAGTTGTAAAAGCTTCAAACTATTTAGGAATTGGCGAAAAAGAAATTATGAATATAATACTTCCTCTTATTGAAAATAAAAAAATAATAAAAGGATTTGGATCGATATTCCCTAAAGACTTTTTGATCGAATATAAGTCAGGGATGGAAAGACGTAAATACAATCCTGATGATTTTCAGTGTTCTAATTTAAATTTAAAATTATCAAGATTAAAAGCCCCGGCTGATATCATTTGTAATATCACAATGAAATGTTATACTGATTGCATGTATTGTTATGCTGATAGACATGGACATTTAAATTATAAAATGTCCCCTGAAAAAATTTGTAATATTATTGATGAAGCATATAATTTGGGAGCGGTAAGTTTCAAACTAATGGGCGGAGATATTTTTCAGTATAAAGAATGGGAAATTATATTGGAGAAATTAAAATCTTATGGCTATAATCCTTGCTTATCAACAAAATATCCACTAAAGGAAAAAGATGTATGTAAACTTAAAGAAATTTTAGACGACAAAATACCTTTGCAAATTTCTTTAGATACTCTCATTCCTAAAAATATCCAAAGCATCCTACATGTAAAAGGAGAACAATATAAAGATGACATTATATCTTTCATAGAACTTTTAGAAAAATATGAAGTTAACTATATAATTCATACTGTACTAAATTTGTATAATGATACTGTTGAAGATATTAAATCTATTGAAGATCACATAATTAATAGAAAATTTCTTCAAGAATGGTTCGTTGATTCAGCAAAATGTTCTATGTATTTACCTTATGATTATTCTTATTATAAACCTTCAAAGGAGAATGTTATAAAAATAGCTTCATATTTGGAAAATCTATCAAAGAGCATGGATTCTTTTAAAATTCACATTCCCAAAATCGTGAAAAATCACAATAAAATAGATCAAGAAAAGAAAAGTAGAATTTTCAATAGCCGCGTTTCTTGTTCAGGAAATGTTAGTTCAATGTATATTTTACCAGATGGAAAAGTAACAATTTGTGAAGAATTATATTGGCATCCTCATTTCATTATAGGGGATTTAAATTTAAATAGTATCGAAGAAATATGGAATTCGCCTAAAGCTCATTCGCTCTTTTATTTAAATCAATCAGATATATCAAAAGATAGTCCTTGCAGTATATGCAAGGATTTCAAAGATTGTCATTCATATAAACATGTTTGTTGGAGAGATGTAATTTTGGCTTACGGCACTAACAATTGGGATTTCCCTGATCCATTTTGTCCTTTGGCTCCCCCGATTTTAAAAGATATTTCTATGGAATAATTTCAAAGTATAACAATGAAACATTTATACACTTCTCTATTAATATTAGCATTTGCTTGTTATTCAGATTTATATGCTCAAAATACGATAAAAGGGAAGGTGATCGATGAGAATAATATTCCAATTGAATTGGCCAACGTAGCATTATATACGTTGCCCGATTCTTCACTGATTGCCGGATCGGTCACGGATAGTTTAGGTAGTTTCTTGATCTTTTCAGACCGGATTGATGACACATTTTTACGGGTTTCAATGATCGGCTATGAGCCCCAAAGCATGAAAACGAAACAGATGCAGACGGTTATATTGCACCCATCAGCTACGTGGTTGGATGAAGTAACAGTTTCCGGCAGAAGAAAAATTTTAAAAATGGAAAACGGTGCGATTAGAGTTGACGTAAAAAATACTGTTCTTGAAACACTTACCACAAGTAAAGAAGTAATTGCGCAATTACCTTTTGTTGCAGTTAAAGATGAAAATTTTACCATATTGGGTAAGGGTAAACCTCTTATATATATTAATAACAGATTGATAAGAGATGAAAATGAATTGAATCAGCTTTCGCCAAAAGACATTAAATTCATTCAAATAATAACCGCTCCAGGAGCTCAATACGATGCTACCGCAAAATCAGTGATTAAAATTACTTTGGAAAAAACTGCTGGAGAAGGAATAAGCGGCATGATTTATATGAAAGAAGGATATTCAAACGTTTTTTTCGGCAACGAATACCTTTCACTCAACTACCGAAAAGGAAGTTTTGATGTTTTTGGTTCATTAGATTATGTACATGACAAATATAGCTCTAATTTTTTATCTGATCAATTTATAAGTGAAACAGAGGGCAGAAGTGAACAAATTACTATAGAGAATGAAGATGGAAAAACAATCATAACCAATCCTATGGTGGGAATCACCTTCAACCCCAATAAAAATATTTCGACCGGATTGAGATATACGTATAAAAATAACAATTATAGCGGCAATGCTTATAATAAAATTGAAAATATTCAATCATTCGGGACAGAACAAATAGCTCAAAACACACATGTAACTCGTCATCCGAATACACATCAAGTTAATGGTTATTTTGATGGTTCATTAAGCGATAACTTATCGCTTAATATAAATATGGACTATTTAAAAGGTGACGAAAAAAACCTGCAAGATTCTTACCTTGTGGAAAATCCCGAAGATATCATCCACAATGAAAATCTTCGTAACTATTCATTATTTGCAGTCAAAGGAATATTGTCTTACAGTTTTCCGGCCGGAATTTTATCCATGGGTTCAGAATATTCTCATACCCGTATCATTCAAAAATATTTCATCAATAAACCTGAATTGGGCATAACAAATACCAACGATGAATTAAAACAGAACCGAAGTGCCATATTTGCTACCTATCAAATACAAAAGGGAAAGTATGAAATGAATGTAGGTGTACGTGCCGAAAATATTCGTTTTAATTATTTTGAAAATGAAGTGTTGAACAAAGAACAATCAAAAAGTTACAGTAAATTTTTCCCAAACCTTTCGCTTTCTTATGTAAATGACAATTTTCAAGGTATGCTTGGATATGAGCGTAAAATTAAATATCCGACTTATTCACAGTTGAGGAGCAATGTTCAGTATTCATCACCTTTCATTTATGAAGCAGGTAATCCATATTTGTTGCCGGAGATTTCCAGTAATATTACCGCGATGTTTTCATGGAAAGATTTGCAGACAATGGCAAGCTATTCATTTAATAGGAATGATATACAACTGGTTTTTTCACAGTTTCAAGATAAATCGATTATTTTATTGAAAAACGAAAATGTGTCTACAAGCAAAGAAGCCAATATTGGTATTTCGTTTGCTCCCACTGTGGGACTTTGGAAACCGAGATTTGAAGTTACGGGGATGAAACAATGGTTACATTTTGAAAATATTCCTCAAAATTATTCCTCTCCCATTTTTATGGCAAAATGGAATAATACCTTCTTATTTCCTGCAGATTGGACTTTTCGTTTAGATGCAAATTATCAGTCAAGCGGACATAGTGGAGTTATATATTTAGAACCATCATGGGGTGTCAATCTTAAATTATCCAAACAGTTTTTTAATAAGGAAATGAATGTAATGCTGGCTGCTAATGATATATTTAAGACAAATCGCGATAAATGGAATGTGAATTATGGTAATATCGGTATGGAATACGATAGAACAATTCATTCACGCCTTGCTTATATTACAATAACATACAATTTCAATTCAACGAAAAATAGATACAAAGGTCAACAAGCAAGCGATGAAATAAATCGCTTGAAATAAATTTATTTTATAATGTCCTTCCCATTCACCAAACAACCTGACGCGATGGACTGCGGTCCGGCATGCCTCTGCATGATTGCAGAGCATTACGGCAAGCAATACGCATTGGAGCATTTGCGCGACAACTGTTTTATCGGGCGGGAAGGCGTGTCGATGTTGGGGATTAGCAAAGCAGCGGAGAAAATCGGCTTTCATACGGTCGGCGGAAGGCTCACATTCGATAAACTGGCAGGGAAGGCATTACTGCCCTGCATCGTGCATTGGAATCAGGATCACTTTGTGGTGGTTTACGATATCAAGAAAAAAAGGAAAGGGTATGAAGTATATGTTGCCGATCCCGGAAAAGGATTGATCACCTATACCCAGGAAGAGTTCTGCGACCACTGGGTCAGCACACAAACGGGTGGCGAAGAAAAAGGGGTGGCTTTGCTTTTGGAACCGACCCAATTGTTCTATGAACAGGAAGGCGATCAACTACGCTCGAAAAACCGCGTAAAATTTCTCGGTAGTTACCTGTTGAAATACAAGCGTTTTTTCGGGCAGTTGATATTGGGATTGTTCATCGGCAGCATCCTGCAGCTTATTTTCCCGTTTCTCACACAGGCCATCGTGGACACCGGCATCAGCGGCAAAGATATTCATTTTATCTGGCTGGTGCTCCTTGCCGAGATGATGCTGTTGTTCAGCCGCACGGCGATCGATTTCATCCGGCGCAAAATTCTGCTGCACATCAGCACCCGCATCAATGTTTCGCTCATATCCGATTTCTTCATCAAGCTGATGAAACTGCCGATGAAATTTTTCGACACCAAACTTACGGGCGATTTGCTGCAACGTATCGAAGACCATCGTCGCATCGAAAATTTCCTGACCAACCAGACGATTTCCGTTATTTTTTCGGTATTCACCTTCATTATCTTCTCCATTGTCCTGTTTATCTACAACGTTCCCATCTTCCTCGTATTTATTGTCGGCAGCATCCTCTATGGCGCATGGATCATGATCTTTCTGAAAAAAAGACGTGTGTTGGATTATAAGATGTTCGAGCAGCAAGGTCTCAACCGCAATGTGGTATATCAACTGATTACCGGCATGCAGGAAATCAAACTGCAAGGCTGCGAACAGCGCAAACGCTGGGAATGGGAAGATGTGCAGGCCGACCTGTTCGACGTAAACATGCAATCGCTCAATCTCCGGCAAAACCAGGAAGCAGGCGGCATCTTCATCAACGAGCTGAAAAATATGCTGGTAACCGTCCTCGCTGCTACGGCCGTAATCAACGGCAATCTGACTTTGGGCATGATGTTGTCCGTTCAGTATATCATCGGACAATTGAACAGTCCGGTGGAACAGCTTATGGGTTTTATCTATCAATGGCAGGATGTGAGCATCAGCCTCGACCGCATGAACGAAATCCATACCCAACAGAACGAAGAAGACGAAAACCGCCATATAGCGACGCTTTCGGACGGCGATTGCGGGATACGGATCCAAGATCTTTGTTTCAAATACGATGGAGCGCGACCTGACTACGTGCTGAACAACATCAATCTGACGATTCCTCAGAACAAGGTAACGGCAATTGTGGGAGCCAGCGGCAGCGGAAAAACCACGTTGATAAAATTGTTACTCGGTTTCTATAATCCCAACGAAGGGAATATTTATGTGGGGAAGGAAAATTTATCGGAGTTCAGCTTGTCGTGGTGGCGCAGTCAGTGTGGTGCGGTAATGCAGGAAGGATATCTGTTTTCGGACACGATTGCCCGCAACATTGCCGTATCGGACGATGAAATCGATCTGAAACAGTTGCGCCATGCTGCCCGTGTAGCCAATATTGCGGAGTATATCGAGGAGCTTCCGTTGGGATACAACACGAAGATCGGTCAGGACGGACAGGGTATCAGTCAGGGACAACGACAACGCATCCTCATTGCGCGCGTTGTGTATAAGAATCCGCGAATTGTCCTTCTCGACGAGGCAACCAATTCGTTGGATGCCAACAACGAAAAAGCCATCGTAGAAAATCTTTCCGATTTTTATGAAGGAAAAACGGTTGTTGTGGTGGCTCATCGATTAAGCACAGTAAAAAATGCCGATCAAATTGTTGTGCTCGACGGCGGAAGAATTGTCGAGACCGGTTCGCATACCGACCTGACAAGGGGGAAAGGCAAGTATTACGAATTGGTGAGAAATCAACTTGAACTGGGAAATTGATCGTGATGGAAGAAAAGAAAAATATCGAGCTTCGCAGCGAGAAAGTGAGGAACATCATCGGACAGATTCCTTCCGTATGGATACGCTACGGTACGCTAATGATCGGGTTAGCGCTGTTGGTTCTATTCTTGATTGCGACTTTTATTCCTTACCGGGAAACAATCCCCGTTCGCATCCGGGTGAAAGTGATTCCGCAAGCCGAATATGTTCGGGCGGACAAAAATACGTTTGTTTCGATAAAAGAATGGTCTGATTCCGTCAATACAAATTCAGAGAAAGCGTTCAGAGGAGAAATCATTCTGAACGCAAAGAACGATGATTATGTAGAAAGGGGCGATACGCTTTTTGTCGTCCTGCCGGAACAGGCACGGGTTTATGGAACAGCAGAAATTGCAGCCGTTTCTTTGGCGAAAATAGAGGAAGGGGATAAGGTATTGATCGACGATGCCGTTGCGGGAAGTATGCAGGGTCGAGTATCGGAAATTCGGCCGCTGCCTCTTTCATCCAATCCATCTTTGAGAAAAATCCGTATCGCCTTTGATGAAAAAACACGATGGGAAAAACTTATCCCCGAAAGTGAACTGCAAGGAAAAATCGTTTTGTCGGATGTGCCGCTGGTGACCAAATTCCTGCAATCGGTCGGATGGAGATAAAACGAAAAAATAGATAATGTCAGTCTTCTTTTGATCATTTCGACAACCTGATATCGCTTTTCAAATAGCTTTTTCGGCACTTTTCGAGGTAAAAATAGATTTGGTTACTGCGCACATATTAAGTGTTTTAAGGCTCAAAACAGGTAAAAATTGTTGCGAGGTATTGACGCGCATCAGAAATTACTTTTACTTTGTTTGAGAAAAACAAATAAAAAGGAATGGCATGAAACGAAACTTTATTTTAACCGCATTTTCTATTATCGTCGTTTCGGGACTGTGCTCATTTGTTATCTTGGATGGCGGGAGCATGGCAAGCACCAATCACAAAATAGAACTTGAGAAAAGAACCGGAGGCACGCGATCTGCCACCGCTTCAATAGTTAATGCCTTTGTCGACGATAGTTTTTTGACGATCGAAATCGAAAATTATTCGGGAATAGCATGGGTTGAGGTCACAGGACAAGGAGGGTCTGTGCAACAATCGTTTCAAATAGACAATTCGGGTGCATGCATGTTCGACCTATCAATATTGCCTGCCGGCAGTTATGCCTTGTGCATTATGTTGGAAAACGGAACTTATGACGGATTGCTTGAAAAATAGGACTGTATGCGAGTCTTTAAATAGAATAATATAGAAACCAAAAGGAAAGAAAGCAGTCAGTGCCGTAATCCACATCTCCCCTCTCGGTGCCGGGGACACGAGAGGGGAAGAGTGGAAGCCTCCCTTGCAAGGAGCAAGTCCATCCATCAGAATCGAAACTTCACTTCCGTCGGTTGACGGAAGAACCCGGAAGGGACTGAGAGGCGCTGCAAAGATAACAAAAACACGGTAATTTCAAACGCCCACGGGTTTGGGTATAACGGATCTTACCGGAAGCCGCCGGAAAGTAAAAAAGTAGCGAATATGGCGGTGCAGTTTTAAGCTGTATAGAAAATAAACTGTAATATTTCATTATGTTTAAAATATAATATCATATATTGTATGAAAAAGTTTAATATAAAGAAAACGATTCTGATTGCAGCATTATCATTTATTGCTTTTGCTGCGAATGCTTTTTATGTTACAACTTCTTGTGGAGCAACTTATAACGTAGGAGGATGTGAAACAATGGAAGATGTTATTAATACCGTAAACGCGCTGGAAAGTCTTTGCCCGTAATTTTATATTTAAGAAGGATAAGGCTTATAAATTAAGAACTTATCCTTCTTTCTTTATACAACTCATTTAATTTAATATTATATCATTATGAAGAAAAATGATTTATATATAGCTATTGCTATAATAGTTGTGACAACCCCGATTTCTCAAACTGTTTTCTCGCAAAAGGTTATTGATAAAGCCTTGTATCGATGCCAATACAAAACTACAACTTTAAAAGATACACTTGATATGAGTTATTTATCTACAGACGTTATGAATCTGGATATTGGTGAAAATTCGGTTGTTTTTTACAGTTCACGGAAAGATGAAAAAGATGCATATACAAGAAAAATGACGGAAAGCGGGAGTTTCGATATGAACAAAATTAAAGAATCTCCCAAAGGAGTGAATAACTACAAGGTGTATACGAATTATCCAAATGGAAAGATAACGTACCAGGATGAATTAGTTGGACGAAGAAACAACTATTATTACGAAGAAGATTTATTGCCAATCCAATGGACTATCACTTCCGAAAAGAAGTTGATTTTGAAATATAATTGCCAAAAAGCCACATGTTCTTACATGGGACGAAATTACGAAGCTTGGTTTACAACCGAGATCCCGATTAAGTATGGGCCCTACAAATTTAGTGGGTTACCAGGCCTGATCCTGAAGTTACACGATACAAAAAATCATTATGTCTTTGAAGCTACAGGATTTGAACAACTATTGACTCCCGAAAATATCATTTACGACGTTAAAGGATTCCAAAAAATATCGAAAAATGATTTTCTGAAAATTCAATACTCCTTCATAACCGATCCTCTCAATTTTATAGCCCAAAGTCTTGGCGTTAAAATTGAAGGCATTTCTACGCCAGGGGAGAGAAGCAAAGAAGGTATTCGTTCAGATGCTTATCTTCCAATAGAGTTAAGTAAATAGTTTTTATCTATGCCTAAACGTTGGGAGTTACTTCTCCTTTTCAATTTATCCTTTCTGAATTTATGTTTGTCCCAAACTATAAATCTTAAAGGACGGATTATTGATTCTAACACTAAAATAGGGATTAGCGGGGCATCTGTATATATTCTTGACTTAAACGATGCCATCATAGATTATGTTTATTCTGATGAAAAAGGCACTTTTAACATTGAATTAAAGAAAAAAAGCATTGTGGAAGGGCAATACATCGTATTTTCTTTTCTGGGCTACTTGGAGCAAAAACAGGTATTACGTGACTTTAAATCAAATACAATTGTTACTTTAACACCGACCGAAATACAATTACCTGAAGTGAAAATAGTATCGCACCCCATAAAGGAGCAGGGAGATACGCTAATCTATAACGTAGCCCGGTTTAAAATGACTCAAGATAGAAGTATCGCCGATGTTTTACGCAACATGCCGGGTATCAGAGTAACTGATGATGGTAGTATATATTTTCAAGGAGAGCCAATCAACAAGTTTTATATTGAAGGCGTTGACTTGCTTGATGAAAAATATAAACTTGCTTCTAATAATCTGAAAGCTGATTATGTGGAAAATGTAGAGGTTTTGCAACAGCATGAACCAGTAAAAAGCTTGAGGGGTAAAACATTTAGTGAACAGGCTGCGATAAACTTGGTTCTAAACGAAGAAGCAAAACGGCGATGGCTTTTCTCGGCTGATTTTGGCATTGGACTGCCACTTACTCTTTGGGATAACAGGCTGATGGCTATGTCTTTTGATAAAAATTCGCAAAATCTAAGCATGTACAAAAACAATAACACCGGAGAGGATATAGTTTCCGAACTCTCTTCTCCGGCAACTATTTCCGAGATTATCATAGATGCACGAATGCCAAAAGTGGAGAGAGGATTGTTTCAACCAGGCATAATATCCTCTCTTCCTATGGATAAAAAGAAATACCAATTGAATGCCTCGCACCTTATCACATCCAACCAGATATGGAAACTTTCTGAAGATAAAAATATAAGGTATCAAATTAGTTACTTGAATTACAGAGAAAGGCAACAGTTGGATTCGGAACAGTCAGCTGTTCTGGATGTAGATTCTACATTGATTATTCAGGAATCAAAAAAGAATAATAGTTCCCAAAACAAGCTGGACGGAGAGCTCTCTTACACACATAATGCAGACAACTTTTATTTGAGAAATAAATGGTCTTCTACTGTTTTATGGAATGTACAAAACAATCGAATTATTACTTCTGGTCACGAAGTTGATGAAAAATATAATTCACCACAGCAATTGTTGCGAAACGATTTTAGGATAGTTGTTCCTCGAAAAAAAGGACGTCTGGAAGCGACCTCACTTTCTCAGCTCGCTATTTTATCGCACGATGCAGCGTTTCAGATAGGAGATGCATCTAAAACGCATTCTTATACACAAGAATATGCATTTAAAAATATGACTACTTCCAATCAGGTATCATATACCTTTCAACGAAACAAGTATCAGATAAAAAATAATATAGGACTTGATTTTACCTCCCAGAGGTTAAACTCTCTCTTGCATCCACCGGCATTAATAGATATCTTGGATCACGAAAACTATGCGGCTTTCAAAAACATCTCTTCGTATGTTGAAACACAAATAGGGTACAAATCCGATAAGATGGATTATTATTTCAATTTATTACTAAAACATTCATCTGTAACAATAGATAATAAGGATTCGTTACGCCGCGGGTACACTTTCGTTCATTTGTTACCATCTGCAGGGATAAAATATTACCCCTCGAATTGGTTGACGCTATCCTTAAAGGGTCAAGTGACGGATAATATTGCAGACATTCGAACATTATATCCACAAACAATATTTATCAATTACAGGAACCTGAACTCTTTCACCGGAAAACCAACACAAAGCCTTTCTCATAGATATGTATTATCACTTACATACAGAAACCCTGTAAAAGGTTTTTTCATGGAAGGGTTAGCCGGTTATTCCATCATGGAACGTCAGATAATAAACAAAACTTTTTTTATTGACGACTTGTTCCAACAAAACGAAACACTGTTTTCTAAAAATCACACGTATTCTCCCCTGTTTGGAATAAACGGATCCAAGATGTTTGGCTGGTGGAACACAAAACTCTTTCTGAATGGATTTTATAAAGGAAGTAAGTATACGTATATAGTACAAAACCGGCAAACTGATTTTTCCAATAAATCCTATTCAGTAAATTTACGCGTGACAATTCAACCCCGAAAATGGTTCAATAATGAATATGAATTCAGCTATATAAATAGTATACTCGCAGGGAACGATAAAGGAACGAATAATTTCTCAACATCCTATTTTCAACACTCGCTATCTATGTACATTTTTCCTTATTCAAATATACAAGTTGGTATAAAACAAGACCTTTTTCGTACGAAAGAGTTGAATTACTATTTCGCGAATTTTAATGTCTTATATAGATTTAAAACGATGGATATCGGCGTGGAAATAAGAAATATAACAAATCAGACTCATTATATTTTTGAGAATGTCGTAGATTTCTATAAATCACGTACCATACGTACCATGAGACCCCGTGAGGTTCTGATAAAAATGAATTTAAACTTCTAAATTCATTATCGGTAAAAGTTCCTAAACTTTTTAAAACACTTATGCCCTTCCCATTCACTTTACAACCCGACGCGATGGACTGCGGCCCGGCATGTATCTGCATGATTGCAGAGCATTACGGCAAGCGATACGCATTGGAGCATTTGCGCGACGACTGTTTTATCGGGCGGGAAGGCGTGTCGATGTTGGGAATCAGTAAAGCGGCGGAGAAAATCGGCTTTCATACGGTCGGCGGAAGGCTCACGTTCGATAAACCGGCAGAAAAAGCGTTGCTGCCCTGCTTAACGCATGTTCGCAAACTTCTGATGGAAACTACAGGAGTTTGTTCCCTGTATTTGGTCTTGCATCCAAGTTCGATGACGCTGAACTTGAACGAATGGGGCTCTGTCCCAAAATCTGCCATATCCTCAATATCCTCAACTGAGGATATTGAGGATATGGAGGATTTCAATTCCGAACAAATGCCTGCTTTTTCCGAATCGGTCGCCGACTTACTACCCTCTTTGCTTTCGCAAATCGTGGCAAAAGCCGTTTTACAGAGCCTCCTCCCTTTCATCCCTTCTACATTATGCATTTTATCAATTTCTCCCTTACTTTCCCGACCTCATCTCATCATCGGGGCACCCGATCTGCGCAAAGAGCGTGCCGCCGGGCAGCACAGGGGTTATGATATTTTTCTGTTTGACGATTTACCACCTTACATCCAGAACTACCGGAATGGAAATTCGTAATTCGAAATTGGTAACCTGCAATTCCTTGTGAAAACTCGGCTTTTCAAGCCAAAAACACCCTCGAATACAGAAATATCCATCACGGTCGAAGTTTCAATTCACCGGCTCACTTTTGCCTGAAAGGCAATAACCTTCATAACCGCAGGTCACGACCTGCGGACAAAGACATCCCTACCATTGCTGCCTGAAAGGCAGAACTCTTGCCGCTGTACAAATAAATATCCACACCGGCAGAAAAAAGAACAAACAAAACGAAAATTCGTAATTTGAAATTCTTATTTCTCCACTTCCCATTTCTCTATTTCTTTGTAATTAGCAATTCTCAATTTATAATTCCCATTTCTAACTTCTAAATTTCTCTTTACTTCTTTTAATACATCAAGTCCGTTAACCTTGGGCAGCCGTACATCCCGTATCAACAAGTCAATTTTCTCCGTTTCCGGAATTTTCTGCGCCTCTTCCCATGTATTTGCTTTAAAGGATTTATAACCCGAATGTTGGAAAAACTCATTCAGTTCCTCCGTAAAAGGTTTTTCATCATCTAAAATAAGTACGTTTAATTGATCTGAACGGAATACTTCTTGTCTGACCCTTACGTTTTGCCGTCATAATCGATGCATATTAAATCCTAAATCCAAAGAATCAATAGAAACTTTCATTATCGGGCTCGCGGAACGAGGACGATGCCGTATTCGTCTTCTATGAACCGGAAATAGGAATACAACCGGTAGTTGAGTTCGAGGCCGTAATCGATGTGGGGATCATAGTCGATATACGTTTCGTAAAAACTACCGTAGCGCAACGGGTTATTGTGGCGGTGATTCCATTCGGTCACGTACTGTTGGTTCCAGGTTTCGTAATATTGCTGCGAGTAAAAAGTCGCAGGAGGTTGGGTAGCCAACCACGATTCGAATTTCGGATCGAGCACGATCAGTTCGTATTCCACCGAATCTTTTTCTTCTTCGGCGTTGTTTTTCACCAGTTTTACGTTGGGCAGCTGTTGTGCCGGGCTTGCGGCTTTTCTGGCCGTTTTGCAGCCGGTTAAGGAAACCCCGACGATTAAGGTCAGCAAAAGAGCGGCTTTAATGACGTCGGAGATTCTTATTTTTCCGATTATTTTGTTCGTTATCATGGTTTGTATTGCTTTGATTGCTGTCTTTGCTTTTCCTTACTCGATTTGATTATCATCTCAGACCGTCGGTTTTCTGCTTAATTTCCATGCCATATACACTTCCGAGACACCATAGATCAGCAAAAATATGCCGATGAAGATGAGAATGGCCTCGGCGCTGGTGAAAGGGTTGGTAAACAGGATGATTCCTGCAATGATCATCAGCATGGAAATAGCGAAATAAATCCACGACCAGCCGTAGTCGCGTCGGATGCTCAATGTGCCGATGAGTTGAATGATGCCGATTAACAGAAATCCGATGCCCATGGCAATGACAAAAATATTGACCATTGTTGTTGGCAACAGTACAAACAGTAATCCGAAAATGAGATTGAATACGGCATCGGCCATGAGAATGTTTTTAGCGCTTTTTTCTTCACTGCGAATAGAAAAAACAAGAGAAATCAATCCGCTGATCAAAATCAGTATCCCGATGCAGATAACGAAACTCTGTAAGGTAATATCCGGCATAAAAACAGCCAATCCGCCAATAATCAGGGCAATAATACCTCTGAGAAGTGATCCGTGTGATGAAGTAATCAGATGATGGTTCATAAAATGATTTATTAAATGGTTATTGAGGTCTATTTCTACAATGAAATGATATGGTTCAAATATACGTGATAATTTCCGATTTATGCATAGCTTGAGAAAAAAAATTCGGCTCTATGTGAATAGTGTGGGTAGATAAAAATTGAGGTTGCATCATGAATCACGGATAACCCGTTCCCTCCCTCATTTCTTTTCTCATTAACCATTCTCCGGTACTATCCCGACCTCATCTCCTCATCGGGGCACCCGATCTGCGCAGCGAGCGTGCCGTCAGGCAGCACAGGGGTTATGATATTCCTCCACTTCCGACTTCTTCACTTCTTTCTTCAATTGACAATGTATAATGCATAATTTCCCGATTCGATAATTCTCCGTAATCGGTAACCTGCAATTCCTTGTGAAAATCCGGCTTTTCAAGCCCAAAAAGTTTTCAATGCACGAACTCATCGTTGCCTGAAAGGCAAAAACATTCATAACCGCAGGTCACCGACCTGCGGACGAAGACGTCCCTACAATCTCTCTGCCTGAAAGGCAGAACTATTGCCGCTGTACAAATGAATATCCATACCGGCAAAAAAAGAACAAACAAGACGAAAATTTGTAATTTAAAATTCCCATTTCTAACTTCTTAAATTCTCAATTCTCCATCACATCATAACACCTCCCCGCCTTCGGCAGTACCCCTCTTATCTTAAGAGGGGTGTCGTTTTGGGATCACACCCATCTTAACCGTCCCCTTAAGATAAGGGGACAAGTGCTGCCGTCAGGCAGCACAGGGGTTATGATATTTCTTCACTTCCGACTTCTTCACTTCTTTCTTAAATTCTCAATTATGGGATTACACCATCAAACAGTCCCCTTAAGATAAGGGGACAAGCGCTGCCGTCAGGCAATGCAGGGGTTATGATATTTCTTCACTTCTGACTTCTAACTTCTAACTTCTAACTTCTCCACTTCTTCCAAATTATCAATTGTTCGAAAGGGACTATCGTCGTATTTGCGTCGTATTTGCGTCGTACATGGTTCGAATAAAATTTAAGCCATATTTTGTTCGTTTTGTTCGATCGATTGCACGTTTTTCTATCATTTCGAAATGACCTTTTTCGCCTCTTTGCATTTGAATATTCACTTGCAAAAATCGTCAAAATATCGGGTAATATGTTCGTGCAGATGAACGCGGTCGTGTCCCATCATGTTGTGCCCGTGACCGGGATAGACGAAGTAATCAGGATGCGTGCCGTTTTGGATGCACGATTTCAGAAACTGCAGGCTGTTTTGCCAAACAACGGTAGGGTCTTCATCGCCATGAATAATCAATAGACGCGATTTCAGTTGATCGGCTTTATTGAGCAGGCTGCTTTCGCGATATCCGTCCGGATTTTCTTGCGGCGTGTCCATATAGCGTTCGCCGTACATCACTTCGTAATATTTCCAATCGATCACCGGTCCGCCGGCAACACCTGCCTTGAACACATCGGGATTGCGCAGCAGCATGTTGATCGTCATGAATCCGCCGAAGCTCCAGCCGTGAATACCCAGGCGATTGGTGTCCACATAAGGCAGCGATTTCAGAAATTCTACCCCTTTCATCTGATCTTCGGCTTCCTCTACGCCCAAATGCCGGAAAGTTGCTTTTTCGAATTCGTCGCCACGATAGGAAGTGCCCCGATTGTCCATCACAAAAACCAGATAGCCCCGCTGTGCCATATACATTTCCCATCCGCCCGATCCGTATCGCCATCGGTTTTGAACCATTTGCGAATGTGGCCCGCCGTACACATAAATGATGGTGGGATATTTTTTCGACGGATCGAAATCGTAAGGCTTGACAAGGCGGTAATACAGGTCGGTTTCGTTGTCGGCAGCTTTTATTGTTCCTGACTCTACCGTAGGGATGTTGTAATCTTGAAAAGGATTGTTAACCGAATTCAGTAATGTAGTCTTGCTGTTTTTAATATCGATCAAGGCAATCTTTCCGGGATTGTTGCTTGACGAAAACCGGTCGATGAGATATTTCCCCGAAATGCTGATTGTGCCACTGTGTATTCCCGATTCGGTCGTCAATTGTTGCATTTGACCGCTGTTCAGATGGATGGCGTATAAATGACGATCCATCGGAGTGGGGCGGGTAGATTCGAAAAACAGATTTTCCCCTTTTGCATCAAAACCTGTTACCTCGGTAACTTCCCATTCGCCATGAGTGAGTTGTTTGAGCAATTTGCCCGAAATATCATAGAGATAGAGGTGGTTGTATCCGTCGCGTCGGCTTTGCCATACGAAACGGTCGGGATGATTTGGTACAAACATCACCGGATGTTGTGGTTCCACATATCGCGAATCTGTTTCTTCGAAAAGCGTTTTGTCGAAATCGCCTGTCGTTGCATTGTAGCGGTTGAGTTGCAGGTGATTTTGTTCGCGATTGAGTTCCGCTACATAGATGAATTGCTCGTCAGGGTTCCACGCGACATTTGTCAGATAGTGATCTTTCGGGCCGCGCGTGTTCAGATATACGGTGGTTTGAGTATTTGGGTCGAAAACACCGATGGTAACTTCGTGGCTCGTCATGCCGGCCATCGGATATTTAATGTTCTTGAGTTGGGCGATGCGTGCCGAAATATCCACCAGCGGGTAATTGGCAACCATGGTTTCGTCCATGCGATAGAAGGCAAGTTTGTTGCCTTTTGGCGACCAGAAAATGCCCTCGTCGATGCCGAATTCGTTGCGATGCACGGTTTGGCCGTAAACGATGCCTTTGTCGGTTTCGTTGGAGACGGCAGTTTGTTTACCCGTACGATCGAGCACATATAGATTGTTGTCGATGGTGTAGGCCAAAAACGTGTTGTAAACCGAAAGTTGATGATTTTCGCTCTTTTCGGGAAAGGCAAAAAAACCGACCGCCTTTTTGTCTTTCAGGTCATACAGTCCTATGCCTTTCGATCCGTAGAAGGTAACAATCTGCTCCTGCGTTTCGGGAAAGTTTACGTGGTATATCTCTCCCCGTTGTTCTTTGGGAAGTGTCTGCTGAAGATGATCGTAAGAGAAAAGGAATGATTGTTTACCCGGTTTTTGTGGATTTTCCGTCACCCACACCGAATCGTTTTTGATGGAAATCAGCCTGTCGCCTTGCCATTGATAGTGCATCGGGAGGCGAGGGTAAAAGTTATAAAAATCTTTTCCACCGGGAATTAATTCTTCGAGGGTGAATTGTTTTGTCTCTTGTGCGTTTGCGCTTGCAGTGGCGAGCAAAAGAATTGTCGCCCAAACGAGATAGTTGCAGATACTTTTCATTGTGTTGTATGAATTATCGGTAGTATGGATGTCTATCAGAATGACAGGTTTTTGAGTCTTTCGACGGTTCGATTAAAATCTTCGATCATTTCGCTTACCACCTGTGCTGCCGGCACAATTTGGCGAATGCTCGAAGCAATCTGTCCGATTTCCAACTCACCTTCATCGAGATCGCCTTCGAAGATGCCTTTTTTTGCTCGTCCGTGTCCCAACAGGGTTTGCAGTTCCTCTTTCGAAGCTCCGCGATCTTCCATTTCCTTAACCTTTTCGTAAAATTCGTTTCGGATCAATCGGGTAGGGGCAATTTTTTTGAGGGCAAGCATCGTGTCGCCTTCGCTTATCGATATGCATTTTTGTTTGAATGCTTCGCTTGCCGAACTCTCGACGGTGAGGGCAAAGCGTGTTCCCACCTGCACGCCTTCGGCGCCGAGTGCGAATGCGGCAGCCATAGCAGCTCCCGAACCAATGCCTCCTGCCGCGATAAGCGGCAAATCCACTGCCGAACGCACTTGCGGTACAAGTGTCATGGTGGTGGTTTCCTCGCGTCCGTTATGTCCGCCGGCTTCGAATCCTTCGGCCACTACGGCATCAACCCCCGCTTCGGCGCACTTCCGGGCAAAAAGGCTGCTCGAAACTACATGTGCAACAATTATTCCTTCCGATTTCAGTTTTGCAGTCCATGTTTTTGGATTTCCGGCAGAGGTGAAAACGATGGGAACTTTTTCGTCGATAACGATTTCGATGATTTTTTCGATTTCGGGATACATCAGCGGGATATTTACACCGAAAGGCTTGTCGGTGGCATTTTTGCATTTGCCGATGTGTTCTCTCAGTGTTTCGGGATGCATCGATCCCGCACCAATTAATCCCAAGCCTCCGGCGTTACTCACGGCCGAGGCAAGTCTCCAACCGCTGCACCATACCATTCCGCCCTGAATGATCGGATATTTTATGCGAAAGAGAGAAGTGATTCTGTTTGCAGCCATAACTGTTTTGGGGTTTATTTTTTGCAAATGTAGATGATAATTTTCAATCGACGTGCGGATCGGAGGATTTAATGATTTAATGATTTAATGATTTAATGATTTAATGATTTAATGATTTAATGATTTAATGATTTAATGATGTGGCGATAGGACAACTTTTTCCCCTGAATAATCTTCATTTCTGAATGGCTGAACAACCATTTTAAGCATAAAGAAATTAAGGGTTTGCCGAGTTCTTTGCCTCAAAATATCCTTTTTCGGGTTATTTTTCGTAGTTTTGTGCTCGTTTTTAAACTCAACAACCACATTCGATTGATATGAACGTATTGCTTTTGGGTTCGGGAGGAAGAGAGCACGCCCTTGCGTGGAAAATCAGGCAGAGCAGGGAGCTTACGCATCTCTATATTGCACCGGGCAATGCCGGTACGGCTACGGTGGGACAGAATGTTCCGATTTCGGTTACAGATTTTGCAGCCATCAAAAAGTTTTCGCTCGAAAACGATATCGATATGGTCGTTGTCGGCCCCGAAGATCCTTTGGTTCAGGGAATTTACGACTATTTTGCCAAAGATGAAGATATTTGCCACATTTCGGTAATCGGGCCTTCGAGAAAAGGGGCGCAGTTGGAAGGAAGCAAGGATTTTGCCAAGGAGTTTATGGCTCGTCATGGCATTCCCACTGCGCGTCATCGTTCGGTCACCCTCGAAAATATCGAGGATGGCAATCGTTTTCTCGAATCGTTGTCGTCGCCTTATGTGCTCAAAGCGGATGGTTTGGCTGCCGGCAAAGGCGTACTGATTATCGACGATCTCAACGAGGCCAAGCGATTGTTGTGGGAGATGCTTACGGGAAAATTTGGCGATGCAAGCCATAAGGTGGTAATCGAGGAATTTCTTACGGGCATCGAATGCTCCGTTTTTGTGCTGACGGATGGCAAATCGTATAAAATTTTGCCTGTAGCCAAAGATTACAAACGAATTGGCGAAGGAGATACAGGCCCCAATACCGGAGGCATGGGGGCTGTTTCGCCGGTTGCTTTTGCCGACGAAGTATTTATGCAAAAAGTGGAGCAACGCATGATTATCCCCACGATTCGAGGATTGCAGAACGAAAAAATCGATTATAAAGGATTTATCTTTTTGGGCCTGATCAATGTCAAAGGTGAACCCTATGTTATCGAGTATAACTGCCGCATGGGCGATCCGGAGACGGAAGTGGTGATTCCGCGAATTAAATCGGACTTGTTGATGCTGCTGCAGGGCGTTGCTACCGAAACACTCGATCGTTGCTCGCTCGACATCGATCCCCGTCGGGCTGCGACGGTCATTTTGGCTTCGGGCGGTTACCCCGATTCCTACGAAAAGGGAAAAGTGATCACCGGATTGAATGACGTAGAAGGCAGCATTGTTTTTCATGCAGGCACGAAACGTGAAGGCGAAAATATCGTAACCGCCGGAGGGCGTGTACTTGCCATTACGTCGTTGGGCGATACGATGCAGCAGGCGCTTGCCGCCTCTTACGCGAATGCAGCCGTTATCGATTTCGAAAAAAAATATTATCGCAAGGATATAGGTTTGGATTTGAGCAGATATGAGTACGATTAAAAAAATCTTTAAGTCCTATATTGTTGAAGCTCGATTTACGCCCCTTATAGCGTCGATCTTGGTGATTGTTTTTCGTTTTCTTCTTTTTTCTTATAAGGGAATCCCCAATTATCGTTTCGCAGAAACCGGTTTTGTTTGGTCATACTTAGCTCCTTACTTCGAGAATGAATGGGTTTCTTTTATCTCATCTACCGTGTGTGTGTTTTTGATTGCGGGATTTATTTCTCAAATCAATCTCCATTTCGGCGTTATTCGAGCGCGAACCGCTTTGCCGTTTGTGTTTCCTCTCATCCTTTTTAGCGTTCATCCGATCTTCTTGATGATGAACTCTTATTATATAGGCGCTATATTTGTTTTATGGGCATTTTTTCCGTTATTGGAAACACATCAGCGTACCAATTCTCGGAATTTTGTTTTTCAGGGAACTGTTTTACTTGCATTGGCAAGTGTTTTTGAAATATATACGTTGTTTTTTATCCCTATTTGGTGGATCGGATATTCTCGAATGGGTGGATTCAATTTCAAAATGTTGCTTGCTTCGCTTTGGGGATTGATTTTGGTATATTGGATCGTATTTGCGGTTTTTGTTTTTGGCGACAATTTGCAGGGATTTATTGCTCCTTTCCTTTATTTTGCCCGGTTCGATTTCCATACTATTCCCGCATTTACTTTACCACAATGGGGTTTTATCGGCACAAGTCTGATTTTTTTGATTGCATTTCTGATAATGGATTTCAAATATATCAGGCATGACAAGGTTATCACTCAAAAAACCATCTCGTTTATATTTGTTGTTATTGGTCTGTCGCTCCTTTTTCTTGCGCTGTATGGCGAACAGTCAGTCATGTGGATTTACATCATACTTGCTTTCGAATCGCTGATCCTCTCGCATCTCTATTCCATCACAACGTCCAATCGCGAGATCTTTTCTTTTTTTGTTCTCCTTTTGATTTTGATTTACTACTATCTCGTAAACTGCCTCACCGAATTTTCTCCTTTCTAAACAAAATACTTATGTCAAGCGTTTTACGGATATAAGGGACAAACTGAAGGAGGAGATTGCTTATGAGGAGAAGATTTAAGTTGATGATAACTGCAATCATCTTATTTGCAGGTTTTCTTGCAAGTTGCGGGAGTGCACAAAACGCTGCTCAAAAAGAGGCCGCTGCTGCCAAAATCAGACAGCAAATTCAGGATTTCAATTTCACGTTTAATGCCACCTATGCCTATCCGATGGGGTATAAGTCCATTTATTTAAGTCCGTATTACACCGTGAAAGTTTCGCAGGACACGGTAAAGGCGTATCTGCCCTATTACGGACGTGCTTACGTAGCTCCGATGGATCCGAGCCGGGGCGGCATCAATTTCACCAGCACCAAATTCGATTATCGGGTGAAAGAGGGGAAAAAAGACGGAAATTGGCAGGTTGAAATCAAAACAAAGGATACCGATCGAGAGATTTTGCTGAATTTCGATATCTGGGACAATGGTTCCGCAAAACTCGATGTTACCGATCCAAACCGTCAACCGATTTCGTTTCAGGGCAATATTTCGAAAGAGTAGGAATAATTCTCTTTTAACGGTAACGATGGTTGACCATTTTTCGAGAAGAGAACAAACCGTCTCTGAGCCTTATTTTCGGTAAAGCTTGGTACTGTCAGGAGTGGTATCCTCATTGTTTGTTCTACATGTGATTAACATAGTGGTTCTTCATATCGAATTAAAAAAGGCTGCCCGTTTGAGACAGCCTTTATGATGAGACATGTTTGTTGAAACAGCTTCTCGTCTTATAGCTTGTTTGATAGATCTTTCGGGAGATAAAATGTATCGTTTTTATCGATATAAACCGCAACAGATCTCAAGTCGAGTGGCTTACCATTGAGTTTGGCAACCGACGAAAATGCTTTTATCTCGAGTGTATTCTTCCCCTTGGTTACTTTCAGAATCGGAAAAGATGGGTTCGTTTTGTCTATCGAAACTTTCATGCCTGCGAATACGTCTGTGTGCTTTGCAAAGAGCTGATCAGTAAGCTCCGATAATGGTTTGTCCAATCCGCTTACTTGCTGTAGATATTTGTTTACGTCGATATTCATCACATGTCCTTTCAGAATGTCTCCCTGCGGATGATAACTCGAAAGAAGTACTTCTTCACCCGTGTGTCCTCCGGTCGTAAACCCGAAACATGTACGGGACACGAGAATGTCCACGATATGACGAACCATGTTTTCACTCGAGCCAACTTTGGTATAATCACTTTCTTTGTAGTTTTTCGACGATAGCAATGTTTCCACTTCTTCGTCCGTGAGATCGATATCGGTGTATTTCTTGAATTCCGATTTGATGTTTGCCGGTTTGGTGTTTACAAGAATCGATTCCAAACCGTTAGCCGATAATTTATATTTTGTAACCGCAGAGAATAACTTGTCAATCGATAATTTGTCGTATCCCGGACAGCGTGAGCTTCCGATGGTGAACCCGCTGTTGCCATGATCGGATAATACGACAACGGCCGTTTCTCCATTTTGCTTTGCAAAATCCATCACTTTACCCACAGCTTCATCAAAAGCAAGGAATTCGGTAATAATGGCGATCGGATCGTTGGCGTGTGCGGCCCAATCTACCTGACTGCCCTCGACCATAAGGAAAAATCCATTTTCGTTTTTCGAAAGTACCTCGAGCGCTTTTCCTGTCATTTCGGAAAGAGAGGGAATTTTTTCGGGATTTCGATCGATGTCGTAGGGCAGCGCTTTTTTGCCGAAAAGTGCCCATATTTTGCCATTGCCTTGATAATTCAATAGTGCATTTTTATCGTCCCGGATGAGAGTAGTGCCATTATCGGCAAAATGCTGTTTGATGTCGTCAGTCAAAATTCCTGTACCGCCGCCAAACATTACATCAAGATTTTGATAAGCTATTTGTGGCGCAATTGCATTGTAATTGCCACGATCATAGTAATGTGCAGAAAAATCTGCAGGAGTAGCATGCGGAAATTCGCAGGTAACCACCAACCCGACGGCTTTTCCTTTTTCTATTTTCGAGGCTTCGAGAATAGTTGCAGCCGGTTGAAATTGTCGTTCCGGATCAACCGGATATAAATCGTTTTTGCTCACTTCGGGATGAATGGCGATGTTGCCGCTCTGCTGCAGAATACCTGTCGCATAAGCCGAACCTGTAGGAGCCGAATCCCCAATAGGAGCATTTGACGAAAAAGTGGTGACAGTACCCGAAACGAACGGATCGATATTGAGACTTCCATTGTTTTGGGTATAAAACTTATACCATCGAGCGGCAGAATATACTCCGATGGAAGTGCCATCAGGAATCATGACGATCACGTTTTTTACCGGTTTGGGCGTTTGCCCCATTGCAAAAAAACCGAGTGCTACGGCACAAATGAGAATGCTTAATCTTTTCATAACAACAATACTTATTTAGAACGCGTAAAGATAACCATTTCTTGTTAAATTATGGTTAAGTTTTCGCAATAACTCGTTTTGTGTGTAACGAAGATAACGAGCGAATGAACGATTTTTGTTATTTTTGTTGCTTATACAATCAAAACGATAAATTAATGACTGAAACCCGAAAACCGCTCATCCTTGTGACGAATGACGACGGTTATCATGCAAAAGGAATTCAATCGCTCGTCGATTCATTGAAAGGCTTAGGCGAAATCGTAGTTTTTTCACCCGATAAATCGCAGTCGGGAATGTCGAGTGCCATCACCGTGAGTACAGCTTTGCGTTGCCGATTAGTGAAACAGGAGGAGGATTTGAAAGCATATATTTGTACCGGAACACCGGTTGACTGTGTTAAGCTTGCGCTCAACGAATTTCTGGATCGAAAACCCGATTTGGTGGTATCGGGTATCAATCACGGCTCGAATGCCGGTATCAGTGTTCTGTATTCCGGCACTGTAGGTGCTGCAATCGAAGGATGTGTTTTCCAGGTACCTTCCATTGCCGTTTCACTTTGCGAGTTTCAACCCGATTCCGATTTTTCTAAGGCCGGCGAAATTGCTCGAAAAATTGCACAGAGAGTACTTATAGAAGGACTACCTTCAGGTATTTGTCTTAACGTAAATGTCCCTGCAGGCAACGTGAAAGGAATAAAAATTACTTCGCAAACACAGGGCAAATGGGTAAATGAGTATTTTAAAAGTAAAGACGGCTCAGGCCGCGATGTGTTCTGGATGACAGGAAATTTTGAAAACTGGGAAGAAGACAACGATAATTCTGATGAGTGGGCACTGGCAAATGGTTATGCTGCCATAGTACCTGTCAAAATAGATATGACAGCTCACGATTTCATTCCCGAATTAAAAAAATGGCAGTGGTAGTACTTTTACAGATATTTCAGTATAACTAAAGGATGAAATACTATTTGATAGCCGGTGAAGCATCGGGCGATTTGCATGCATCCAATCTGATGAAATCGCTTAAAAATCTTGATGCAAATGCCGATTTTCGGTTTTTTGGAGGCGATTTGATGCAGGCTCAGGGTGGCGTGCCGGTGAAGCATTATCGCGAATTGGCTTATATGGGCTTTATTCCCGTGATCACACACCTTCCGGTTATCATGAAAAACATGGAGTTGTGCAAGAAAGATATTGCCGAATTTCGTCCCGATGTAGTGATTCTTGTCGATTATCCGGGATTTAATCTGAAAATTGCCAAGTATGTTCACGATCACTTGCGAATACCGGTTCATTATTATATATCACCTAAGGTTTGGGCTTGGAAAGAGTATCGTGTGAAGTCTTTCAAAAAATATGTCGATGAAATGCTTTGCATACTGCCTTTTGAAGTGGACTTTTTTCGCAAACATAATTACCGCGTACATTATGTGGGCAATCCCACGGTAGATGCAATTGCCGGACGTGATCATCAGAACGAAACATTTGCCGAATTTATTGAGGCTAATCGGCTCGAGAGCAAGCCCATTATTGTTTTGTTGGCTGGAAGTCGCAAACAGGAGATTTCCGGCAATCTGCCGATGATGCTTAGAGCGGTAAAAAGTTTCGAGGGCTATCAGTTTTTGATTGCCGGAGCGCCCGGAATAGAATCGACTTTTTACGACACTTTTATCGAAAATCAACCGGTGAAAGTTTTATTTGGTCAGACATACAGAATTCTTGCTCAATCCGAAGCAGCATTGGTAACGTCGGGTACTGCCACGCTTGAAACGGCTCTGCTTAATGTGCCACAGATTGTATGTTATCGAACACCTGTCCCTCAACTCGCGTATTGGGGATTTAAACATGTACTTCACACTCCCTTTATTTCACTCGTCAATCTGATTTGTGGTCGTGAAGTTGTTAAGGAATTGTTTGCCGTCCGTTTCACCGAGACAAATATCCGCCAAGAACTTCATCGCCTTCTCAATGTTCAACAATACCGCAACACAATGCTCCAAAACTATGCCGAAATGCGTCAGATTTTGGGAGATCCGGGTGCTTCGGATAGAGCTGCCTTTTATGTTTTTCAGAAAATAACACAAAAGCCTGAAAAAAAATAATTGTTGAAATCTTCAGTCGTTTCAATACATTTTTGTTTTCTTTGTATCCGATAACTCATTAAATACATTTGGATGAAAATAGGAATTCTCACTTCGGGAGGAGACGCGCCCGGTATCAATGCCACTATTCGTGGTGTTGGGAAAACAGCCATCAATCATTATGATATGGAAGTGATTGGCATTTTGAACGGATTTACCGGTTTGCTCGAAAAAGACTTTGTTTCCTTGAGTGATAAATCGTTGTCGGGAATTTTAAATTTAGGCGGAACCATATTAGGTACAACGCGAGAGAAAACTTTCAGAAAACTTGTTTCGTCTCCCGACGAAAAAGACCGTCAGCAAATCAAAAACGCATACCACGAGTTGGGTTTGGATTGTCTTGTCTGTATAGGCGGAAACGGAACTCAACGTACTTCATGGATGCTTTCGGAAATAGGATTGAATGTAATCGGAGTCCCTAAAACCATCGATAATGATGTGTATGGGACAGATGTTACATTCGGTTTCGATTCGGCGGTAAGTATTGCCACCGAAGCTATCGACAGATTGCATTCTACGGCAAGCTCTCATCGTCGAGTGATGGTGATCGAACTGATGGGGCATCATGCCGGATGGATTACTCTTTACGCCGGAATGGCCGGTGGAGCAGATATTATTTTGCTTCCCGAATTAGGTTACAATATGAAGGTTGTCATCGAGAAAATAAATCAACGAATGGAAGCAGGCAAGGCATATTCCATTGTTGCTGTTGCCGAAGGTATAGAAGTGCCCGGCAAAGAGCGTCCTGCATTATATTTTGCACGGAAAATAGAGGAGGTAACAGGGTTCGAAACACGTGAAACGGTGCTCGGATATATACAGAGGGGAGGTTCACCTACGTCCTACGACCGCAATTTGGGAACGTTGTTGGGTGGTCATGCTGCCGATTTGATATATGAGCGCAAATTTGGCAGGATGGTTTCCAAAATCGATAACAAAATTACCGATGTTGCGCTAAAAGATGTCGCGGGAAAACTTCGATTGGTGTCTCCCGATACGCCACTCGTGCTGCAGGGTCAACGCATGGGGATTTCTTTTGGCATTTGAAACTGCATCAAAAAACGTTTCAAATAATGCATACCGTAAATGGATATATGCGTTTGAAACGTTTTTCTTTATTTCGTGATGATGTTGTTATTACATATTTTCTTCGGCGTATTGTTCTTCCTGTAGTTCGTCGAAATTTGGTTCGTTGGTACTTCCTGATGGGTTGTTACCTTGTATTTGATAATTACGGGTACTATCCAGAATAGTTTGCTGTAAGGATCGATCTTCGCGCATTTTTTGGATTGCTTCTTTCGCCGCCAACTGGTGAGATTCTTTTTTCGAATAGCCTGTACCGTTACCAATTTCAAGACCTCCCACAACGGCAGTCGATTTGAAAATCGGGTTATTCTGTTCATCATAAAAAGAATCAACGAGATTGAAGCTCACTTCAATTTTGTTTTTTTGTCCCCATTCAATCAATCGCGACTTGAAATCTACTTCGCGTTTGATAACTTTTTCCATCGTTAGGTGTTGCTTGATCATAGTTTCGAACACAAAACTTTTAGCCACCCGATACCCCTGATCAAGATAAATTGCACCGATGATAGCTTCGAGCGCATCTCCATAAATATTGGTATTGTGTGCCAAGTTTCGTGTCGATGAAACGATCAACTTGTCCAATCCGAGCTCTACCGCAAGTTTATTCAAAGTTTCGCGTTGCACAATTCTCGAACGCATACTCGTCAAGAAGCCTTCTTTTTTGTATTCGAATTCCTTATATAGAATATCCGCCACGATTGCATCCAAAATCGCGTCGCCCAGAAATTCGAGACGTTCGTTGTTAACCCAACGTCCTTTGGAAGATCTAACAGATGACGAGCGGTGAGTCACGGCTTCCTGATATAATTCGATTCGGTCCGGACAGAAGCCGAGTACTTTGCTAAAACTAAGATAAGGTTCTTTCTTTTTATAGGGAAGAACCTTTATTCTTTTGATTGTTCGTCTTAACACTTTGTTTTATTCGTATTGCTTGAGGATCACACTTGCATTGTGCCCTCCAAAGCCAAAAGTATTAGATAACGCAGCTCTTATCTTTCTTTTTTGAGCTTTGTTGAATGTGAAATTAAGATTATAATCGATTTCGGGATCATTGTCTCCTTCTTCGTGATTGATGGTCGGGGGAACTATTTGATTGCGAATGGCAAGAATTGTCAATAATGCTTCGATAGCTCCTGCTGCTCCGAGCAAGTGACCTGTCATCGATTTTGTTGAACTAATATTTAGTTTATAAGCATGTTCTCCAAAAACATCAAGGATAGCTTTGACCTCCGAGATATCTCCAACTGGCGTCGAAGTGCCATGTACATTGATGTAGTCAATGTCTTCCGGCCGCATTTCTGCATCTTGCAGCGCATTTCGCATAACAAGCTTCGCTCCCAACCCTTCGGGATGTGATGCCGTGAGATGGTAGGCGTCAGCCGACATACCACTCCCTGCGATTTCGGCGTATATGTGTGCTCCTCGAGCCAGTGCATGATTAAGTTCTTCGAGAATAAGACAGGCTCCTCCTTCGCCTATTACAAAACCATCGCGACTGGCACTGAATGGCCGAGATGCGGTTTGTGGAGATTCATTTCGGGTGGATAGCGCGTGCATGGCTCCAAAACCGCCCACCGCCGATGGACTGATTGTCGCTTCGGCTCCACCAGAAACGATAACATTCGCTTTTCCTAAACGTATGAGATTGCAGGCATCTGCTATTGCATTTGTTGATGAAGCACAAGCCGATACAGTGGCGTAATTTGGCCCCCTCAGTCCGTAAATCATAGAAATATGCCCTGCGGCTATATCTGCTATCATTTTCGGAATGAAAAACGGGTTAAAACGAGGACCTCTTTCTTTATCGAGATAATATGCTCCAACTTCTTCTTCGAATGTTTTTATTCCACCTATTCCCGCCGAAAAAATAACGCCGATACGATCTTTATCTTCATTTTCGAGATCGAGTTCCGAATCTTCCATCGCTTCTTTTGCTGCTTTGATGGCTAATTGTGAGTAACGGTCGTATTTTCTCGCTTCTTTTCGGTCGAATAACTCGCTTGGATCGAAGTTTTTCACTTCGCAAGCGAACTGGGTTTTGAATAGCGATGCGTCAAACTGAGTAATAGGTCCGGCTCCGCTCTTCCCCGCTATGGCATTTTCCCACGTTGTTTCCACGTCGTTACCAAGTGGGGTAACGGCTCCCAGACCCGTTACCACTACTCTCTTTAATTCCATAAACATGTATCGATGGATTATTTCGCATGTTGTTCTACGTAAGCGATTGCATCGCCAACAGTAGAAATTTTTTCTGCTTGATCGTCGGGAATTGAGATGTTGAATTCTTTTTCGAATTCCATAATTAATTCCACAGTGTCAAGAGAATCTGCTCCAAGATCGTTGGTGAAGCTTGCATTTTCAGTTACTTCTGACTCTTCAACACCTAATTTGTCGACGATGATCGATTTTACTCTTTGTGATACTTCAGACATAATTTTGTTATTAATTAATGAATTAAAAATTTATGCTTAATTTTGTGAGTGCAAAGTAAGTCAAATTTTCTGGAAATGCGCAAACTTTTGTCCACTAAATTCGCAAAAAGTGCACATTTTTGATTTTTTTGTGCATAAAACGACTTTTTTTTCAATGGTTAGGATAGCTATTTTTGCTTCGGGAAACGGGTCAAATGCCGAAAATATTATTCGGTATTTTAAGAATCACCCTTCGATTGAAGTTGGAGTGGTAGTATCAAACAATCCACATGCTTATGTTCACGAACGGGCAAAAGCTTTTGGAATCGAATCGTTTTCTTTCTCCAAGTCGGAATTCGAAAAGGGTTGTTCGGTGTTGGAACTTCTCAGACGATATAATATCGATTTCATCGTTTTGGCCGGATTTATGTTGAAAATTCCTCCTTTGCTGCTCGATGCTTTTCCTCACAAAATTGTGAATATTCATCCGGCTCTTTTGCCGAAACACGGAGGAAAAGGTATGTACGGAGATCGGGTGCACCGGGCCGTGATAGAATCGGGTGAAACAGAATCAGGTATCACCATACATTATATAAATGAAAATTACGACGAGGGCGATATCATATTTCAGGCGACGTGTTTGCTGTCGCCGGAGGATACTTATCACGAAGTTGCCGAAAAGGTTCACAAACTCGAATATGAATTCTATCCTGCTGTGATCGAAAAGGTTATAACGCGTAGTTTTCATTTGGATGATGAAAATAAATGAAGGGAGCGATAATGTTTTTTTGTAGAATTTGCTCGATATTTAAGGTCGAATAAAATAAAGTGTTAACTTTGTATCTGCATTTGCGGCTGTGGCGTAATTGGTAGCCGCGCCAGACTTAGGATCTGGTGACGAAAGTCGTGGGGGTTCGAGTCCCTTCAGCCGCACATATCAATGCCTTCCTGATTTTTTCCGGGAGGTTTTTTTATGATGCATCGATTGATTGTTGCCTCTTATCATCCGATTTTTTATCGGCTTTTGTTTTTCTCAATACCTTGATGCCATATTCTTTTTCCATTTTCTTTGTCTGATGGATAAATGTAAAGAATGTGACTACAAATGCCACGACGTCAGCGGCGGGAAGACTACCGAAAACACCATCCAACCCAAAAACGGGTGGGAGCAGAAGCAGGAATGGCAATAAGAATATCAATTGTCGGGTAAGGGAAAGAAATACCGAAATTTTTGCTTTTCCTACAGATTGAAAAAAATTGGTGATAACCACTTGTGCTCCAACTAACGGAAATACGGCTGTGATAATTTGTAGTCCGCGAGTAGAAATCATTAGTAATTCTTCATCGGTGGTAAATAATCGGACTATATATGCCGGAATAATTTGGGAAAGCAGAAATCCTGTCGTAGTGATGGCCGCACCGCCTATGGCTGCATATTTTAACGTACGAAAGACGCGATCCATCTTGCCGGCGCCAAAGTTATACCCCACCAAAGGTTGCATACCCATCGTCAGTCCGATAACAATCATGATAAACAATGTGATGGCGCGATTGATGATTCCATAAGCTCCAACTGCCATCTCACCGCCGTATCTCATCAATTCGATATTGATTATGGAAACAATGAGGCTCGATGTGAGATTGATGAGAAACGGAGAAAGTCCGATGGCAAGCATCGCCGAAATAGTCTTGATAGAAAGTTTATGAGATTGTTTGGTGTAATGAATGAAGCTTTTTTTATTGAGAAAATGCGATAAAACCCATATCAGCCCTACTAGTTGTGATAGGACAGTGGCTAAAGCCGTGCCTTTCATACCCCACCCTAGAACGAATATGAATATAGGTGCAAGAATAATATTCACGATGACTGTTATGAATGACGAAAGCATTGCTTTTTGTGGATATCCGGTTACTCGCATTATGTTGTTGAGCGCAATAAACACAAAAACAACCGGAGTTCCAATCAAATATACCGACATGAAGTCGCGAGCATAGGGTAGCAACAGATCATTAGCCCCAAACAAGGTGAGGATTGGATCGAGAAAAATGTATGTGATGCTACACAACAATATTGAGTTTGCAGCATTCAGGATTGTAACATGGCCCAAAATACTTCGTGCTCCCGCTTCATCCCTCTCTCCGAGTCGAATTGAGGTAAGCGTGGCTCCACCCACTCCGATGAGGGTTGAAAAGGCAGCGAGAATGTTCATTATAGGAAAAGTTACGGCAAGCCCCGATAATGCAAGTGCTCCAATGCCGTGTCCTATAAATATACTGTCAACAATATGATAGAGGGAAGTAATGACCATTCCCAAAATGGCCGGAAGCGAGTATTGTACAAGTAGTTTTTTGATGTCGCCTTTGCCTAAAAGGTGAGGATCATTGGTGTTGTCTTGCCGGATTTTCCTTACAATATTCATAATAACAGACTGCAAAGATACCTATAACAAACGCCGAGTTCAAAAGGTTTACCAACAAAAAA
This sequence comes from Seramator thermalis, assembly GCF_004138125.1. GTDB lineage: Bacteria > Bacteroidota > Bacteroidia > Bacteroidales > Dysgonomonadaceae > Seramator > Seramator thermalis. Next base: position 23,187 of record NZ_RXHS01000015.1, on the reverse strand, counting down.
TGTGAAGAATAAAACTCGAATGTTTGCCGTCGTCATATAATTTCAAAAAAAATTGTAGTTTTGTCGAATATCATTTTTTCAAAAATTATGAGCCAAACGATTTTGCAAATGTTCGATGAGGCCGTTGCCAAATACGGAAATAATCCTTATTTGTATGAAGCGCGCAAGGGCGTAGATTATATTTCGATGACCTACAGCGAGGTGCATGAGAAGGTACGGCTTTTTGCTGGCGGACTTATTTCGATGGGTTTGCAACCGGAGGATCGTGTGGCATTGATTTCGGAAGGGAAAAATAATTGGGTGATCGGCGAATTGGGAATACTTTCGGCTGCTGCAACAAGCGTACCTCTTTCGGTGAAACTCGAAACGGAACAGGATATCACTTTTCGGATCAATCATTCGGAATGTTGTATGGTGCTTGCTTCCGATCAGCAGATTGCGAAATTGCGTCCTTTGAAAGACAAGCTACAAACCGTGAAACGGTATATTCTTCTCGATCCCGTTGATAAATTGGAATCGGACGAGATTTTCTTCGATGAGGTGGTTGAGGCCGGAAGAGAACATCTTCGGGAAAATCCGAATATAGTTAGGGAACGGGCAAAATTGGTAACCTCCGACACGCTGGCCAATATTTCCTATACTTCGGGCACCACCGCAAATCCGAAAGGTATCATGCTGTCGCACGGAAATTATACCTGCAATGTGGAGCAGTCGTTGGAACTGCTGCACGGGATCCCTTCGTATTACCGGACATTGCTCATCCTGCCATGGGATCACTCTTTCGGCCATACAGCCGGAATTTATATTTTTATGAAAAGTGGAGCTTCAGTAGCATCGGTTGCGATGGGGAAAACGGCTATGGAAGTGCTTCGAAATGTTCCGAAAAGTCTTCAGGCTGTCAACCCGCACATCCTTTTGAGTGTGCCTTCATTGGCTGCCAATTTCAGAAAAAGCATCGAAGCAGGAATCCAAAAAAAAGGAGCAACCACCGAAAAGCTTTTCAGAAGAGCTTTGAAACTTGCTTACGCATACAACAAGGAAGGATATAATAAGGGCGAAGGAGCGCCTTTTTGGCAAAAACCGATGCTTAAGTTCTACGACAAGCTCATCTTCTCGAAGGTGCGCGCATCGTTTGCCGGCAATATGGATTTCTTCATCGGAGGCGGTGCTTTGCTCGATATCGAATTGCAGCGTTTTTTTTATGCCATCGGCATTCCCATGTATCAGGGATATGGTTTGTCGGAAGCTACTCCAGTGATTTCGTCGAACACGCCGTACGAGCACAAAATGGGATCATCGGGCAAACCCGTGCCGCACATGGATATCAAAATAGTGGACGATGATTTTCATGAACTTCCTATCGGGGAGCGAGGCGAAATTGTCATTCGCGGAGGAAACGTAATGAAAGGCTACTGGAAAAATCCCGAAGCTACCAAAGAAACGATTGTGAATGGATGGTTGCGAACGGGCGATATGGGATATCTGGATGAAGACGGCTTCCTGTTTGTACTTGGACGCACCAAATCGCTGCTGATCGGGAGTGATGGCGAGAAGTTTTCGCCGGAGGGTATCGAAGAATCCATTATGGCTCAATCGCCATATATAGAGCAGATTGTGCTTTATAACAACCAAAGTCCTTATACTACGGCGCTTGTTGTTCCCAACGTCGAACAATTGAAGAAGATTACGCATGATCCGATTGAAGCTGCACGGATTATCGAAAATGAAATAGACCAATATCTGAAGGATGGAAAATTCGGTGGAATTTTTCCCGAACGCTGGATTCCGTCGGCCTTTGCCGTTTTGGAAGAACCTTTTACCGAGCATAACGGTATGGTGAATTCGACTTTGAAAATCGTGAAACACAAAGTTTACGAAAAATATGCCTCGCGCACTGCCTATTTATACACGGTAGAAGGCAAAAAACCTGATTCCGATAAAAATATCGAAGTATTGACGAAGTTGATGCGATAAACAGACGTGAAGCCGGAGTTTTATGCTTTCGTCTTTGTATCAGGTATTTTGCACATGGTGCATCCGTTGCAATAGGGGGAGTCTTTTTTCACGAAGAAAAATTTATAGATTTCGTATCCCAATTTTACTGCAACGGCTATGCCGATAATGAAAACAATAATCAACTGTATATCCATGCTACTAAAACAATTTTTTTTTCTGAAAGTTTATGACGCCACAAGCAATCCGATTTGATGCACCAGCAGGGCCACCATCCAAGCCAAGCCTGTGGAATAGAAAATGCTGAATGCAGCCCATTTCCACGAACCCGATTCTTCTTTGATAGCGGCAATGGTTGCGATGCACGGAAAATAAATGAGCACGAAGAGCAGAAATCCGATCACTACCAATGGAGTGAAAACAGGCCTACCGTCGGGATATGTTTCGGCCTTTAACCGCTCTTGCAATGAAGTCTGATTATCATCGTTGCCGGCGTAAAGAACGCCTAACGTGCTTACGACAATCTCTTTGGCTGCCATTCCCGAAAGCAGACTTACCGAAATTTTCCAATCGAATCCCAATGGGCGCATAACCGGTTCGATAAATTTGCCGATTTGTCCGATGAGCGAATTCTCCTGATGTTGGGTCATTCGGATATGTTCGATATCGGCAATCATCGTGTTTTTAGCTTGTTCATCGATGCGGTTTTGAGTAAAACTTCTTTTTACTGTTTCGATCTGTAGATCGAAAGCTGCCTCGCGCTGCATGTTTCGTGGAAAATAACCCAGAAACCAGATAACGATTGAAGCAAGAAGAATAGGCCCCCCCATTTTTTTAAGATATTGGTTCGACCTGTCCCACATGTGGATGATAATGGATTTGAGCGTGGGCATTCGATAGGGTGGAAGTTCCATTACAAATGGCGTATCCTCTTCCGTGAAAAGCGTTTTTCGGAAAAGACGTGCCGATAAAACAGCCAGCAAAATCCCGGTAACATATAATCCTAAAAGTACAAGACTCGCGTATTTACTGAAAAATATTCCGACGAAAACCAGATATACCGGCAAACGTGCGCTGCACGACATGAAAGGCACGATGAGCATCGTGATCATTCGGCTGCTTCGGCTTTCGATGGTTCGTGTGGACATAATGGCCGGCACATTGCATCCAAAGCCCATGATGAGCGGGATGAACGACTTGCCGTGCAATCCCATTTTGTGCATCACTTTATCCATGATGAAGGAAGCGCGAGACATGTATCCCGAATCTTCCATGAAAGCGATAAAAAGATAGAGAATCACAATATTCGGAAGGAAAACGATTACGCCCCCAACACCGCCGATAATTCCGTCCACAATGAGATCTTTCAATGGTCCGTCCGCCATATTCCTTCGCACGAAATTGCCGATTATTTCCACCAGCCATTCGATTCCCTGCATTGGATATTCTCCCAGTTTGAAGGTGGCCTCGAACATGATCCACATAAAGAGGAAAAACAGCGGAAATCCCAAGTATTTATTCGTAACAATCGCATCGATTTTGCGGGTAGTTTCCGAAAAATAACGCCTTTCGCTCAAAGTTTCCTCAAGGCCTCCGGCAATAAATCCGTATCGGGCATTGGTGAATGCCGATTCGGCATCCTCATGCAGTAATTTCTCTATATAGGCGCGTTCCTTATCGCGACGTGCGAAAATATTCTGATGATTGGGTAATTGGCGGATGATGCGTTCGATTTCGCTATCTCCCTCAAGCAGTTTGATGCAAATATATCGCAAGGGAAGTCTGAAAGGAGTGATATCGATGTGCTGAAACTCTCGTTCCATAATTTCGATGGCACGTTCCAATACTCTTCCGTAGGGGATGTGGGGATGAGATGCATTTTGCTGTTGGGTTGAGGCAAAAAAACGAATCACTTCGTTGAGCAGTTGAGGAATTCCAAGTCCCTTTTTACCAACGGTGGGAATGATTGGTGTCCCGATCATTGTGGCTAGCGACCTGTAGTCGAATTTCCGACCACTTTGTTCGAGTTCGTCGTACATGTTGAGCGCAATCACCATTGGCACTTCCATATCGATCAATTCGGTGGTGAGATACAGACTTCGTTCGATTGCCGATGCAGCTACCACATTGATGACAATGTCGGGTTGTTCTTCCACGATATATCTTCTCACATACAATTCTTCGGGCGTGTAGCCGGCAAGCGAATACGTTCCCGGCAAATCTACCAATGTGAAAGTATATCCCTGATGGTGCAGTGTGCCCTCTTTGGCATCTACCGTTACTCCGCTATAGTTGCCCACATGTTCGTGTGCTCCCGAGACCAAATTGAAGATAGACGTTTTTCCGCTGTTGGGATTGCCTACCAGGGCAACTTTAATGTTTTTGGGCACTTTATGCTGCCGATTTTCCTGGATAATCGATTCGGATGATTCGCCGGTGCGGGATGTAAAGCCTTCGTCCGTATCGATTTCCGCATCCGATTGCCATTGTTTTTTCTTTTGCTCAACTTCCTCCCGGAGCATGGTTGTTTCGATCATGACCGCTTCGCTTCTGCGAAGCGAAACCTCATAATCCATGATTTCGTATTTGATAGGATCTTTGAGTGGGGCATTAAGAATCGCCTTGACTTCTTGCCCACGAACAAATCCCATTTCCTGCAGACGCTTTCGGAATGCACCATTCCCATTAACCTTCAGAATGTATGCTGTTTCTCCCGTATGTAGTTCGGAAAGACGCATCTATTATATATGATTTATGTGTGGTTAATCTCTTTTGTTATTTCGAAATGCAAAGTTGCATATTTTTTCCGAGAATCATTCCCTGTTTGATCAATTATTTATAATTAGTTTAAATAACGCAGCGGCTAAACAAGTAGATAGAAAGCTGTTTCGAAAGTATTATTCACCAATTAAATGTCGTATATTTGCGACAATGAAGAAAACAACACGATGAATTGGGAGCAGCTATTATCCACTAAGCGTTTCGGCATGGAATCGTACCACGACGAAAAGACGCATGATCGCACGGAATATCAGCGCGATTATGATCGATTGATTTTTTCGTCGCCATTTCGTCGCCTTCAAAACAAAACACAGGTTTTCCCCTTGCCGGGTAGTATTTTTGTGCACAACAGATTGACGCACAGTTTGGAGGTTTCGAGCGTAGGACGTTCGTTGGGCGAAATTGTAGGTCGAGAATTGCGCCGAAGATATCCCGATTCGCCTGCACATTTCGAAGAAATTGCTTCGATTGTTTCGGCTGCCTGTTTGGCTCACGATTTGGGAAACCCTCCTTTTGGCCATTCGGGAGAGCAGGCGATATCCACATTTTTTTCGGAAGGAAAAGGAAAGTCATTGCAAGCGCAAATCGAAAAGGAAGGTAGCCGTTGGTCGGATTTCACGTGTTTCGAAGGCAATGCCAACGCTTTGCGTTTACTCATTCATCAGTTCAGAGGACGGCGAGAAGGGGGATTTGCCCTCACTTATTCTACCATAGCATCCATAGTTAAATATCCTTTTTCGTCGGAACTGAGTGGCGGAAAAAACAAATTCGGTTTTTTTGCTTCCGAAGAATCCGATTATAGCACTATTGCCGGCGATCTTGGCATTGCAACAGTGAATGAACAGCCGCTTAAATTTGCACGTTTCCCGTTGGTTTTTCTGGTGGAAGCGGCTGACGATATTTGTTATCAGGTGATGGACATCGAGGATGCCCACAAACTGCATTTGGTAACTACCGAGAAGGCGATCGAATTGTTTCTGAATTTTTTTGATGAGCCTCGCAAAGAAAGGCGAATGCAGACGCTGGCTCGCGTGAGCGACGTCAACGAGCAGATTGCATATTTGCGGGCAAGCGTTATCGGCGAATTGGTGAATGAGTGTGTGGATGTTTTTCTCGAAAATGAACATTTATTGCTATCCGGCGAATTCGAAGGCTCTCTTATTAAGCGGATCTCATCAAAAACCAAAGAGGCTTATGCCGAATGTTCGCAATTTGCCGTCTCGTCCATCTACCGATCGAAAGAGGTATTGGACGTCGAAATTGCCGGATATCGAATCATCGGCTTTTTGCTTGAAAAATTTATCGATGCTGCACTCACTCCGAATCATGCCTATTCGCGTATTTTGCTTGACCGCATACCGGAACAATACGAAACTGCTGCCTCATCACTGTATGGAAAAATTCAGGCCATGGTGGATTATGTTTCCGGTATGACCGATGTTTATGCTCTCGATTTATATCGTAAAATTACGGGTATGGGTTTGCCTGCAATTTAGCCACGCAACTTACAAAATGATATATTTCGAAAAAAATTTATTTTTTATTGAAATTATTTGCTGCGTTTTTATTTCTTTTTTATATTTGCATCGTGGTTTTTTCATAATAGTATTAGATTTAAGGTTAACAAGTTTGGCAGAATGTCGTGAGACATCCTGCCAATGTTTTTTAAATGCTTGTGAATCAATTTACAGGCAATAAAGAGTTACCGGTAAAAATACGTGTCATCACATCAATATTGGTCAATCTAAATGGGAAGGGCTCATTGCCGGTTACTGAAATCTATTAGATCCGGAGGTGGGATGGTAGAAAGCAACAACTTACTGTTTTTCAGCTTCAAGTTTGAAAAATTTTCTTTTTGGAGTTTGTACAAGGTCAACAAGAGCGAAGTACGACGCAAATACGACGCAAATACGGCGATAGTCCCATTCGAACAATTGATAATTTGGAAGAAGTGGAGAAGTAGAGAAATGGGAATTACGAATTGCGAATTACAGAGAATCATTGAATCGGGGAATTATCCATTGTGCATTATCAATTATCCATTGATTTTTTTGAACCTTAGTGGCTAATATTTGCCACGAAGACACTAAGACGCGAAGTTAGATTTTTGCAATTAAAGTGTAGTATCATACATAACCCCTGCACTGCCTGCAGGCAGCACTTGTCCCCTTATCTTAAGGGGACAGTTTATGAGGGGAATTGAGAATTGATAAGGATAATGGAAAAGGAAGAGCGGAATTTGAGTAATAAATATTGAAATAAGCGAGCCATCTGTAATTTATGAAGTAACCTTTATTTTTATCTACCCACACTATTTCAAAAAGAACCTTGAAAAATAATCCGAATATTTCCTCTTTGGCTTTTAAAACTTTTTTAAATTTGTAAACTTATTCGCATTCTTATGAAAAGATTATTATTGCTTTTTTCCCTCATATCGCTGCCATATTTGATTTCTTTTTGGGGATGTACTTCCAAAAACAGGGAGCTTAACCATAAGCTGAACGAAATGGCTTCGAATCTGAATGGTTCAACGCCTGTGATGCTCGATCGCTTCACGCGTTTTGACAGCGCTTCTGTGACAAAGGATAACGAATTTTGTTATTATTATACTATTTTGAATACCACGAATGCCGATTCGCTTTTCAGAGAACTGAAACAGACTATTTCTGAAAATATTCGTTCACAAGTGGCATCAAGTCCCGATTTGCGCATATTCCGGGATAATGATGTTACGCTTCGATATTTTTATAGGGATTCCCTACAAAATGTCGTTCACGATATAACGGTTACTCCTGCTCAATATAAATAACAATTAATATAACGTATTATGAATCATTACTTTTATATCGACATCGATGGCAAACAAAAGGGAACCTACACACCCGAAGAGCTTCGAAATGAACATATCCGCAAGGAAACGCTTGTGTGGACGCAGGGCATGACACAATGGATGCGTGCCGACGAGGTGGCCGAGCTGCAATCTCTGTTTGCAGAGCAGGGTTATCCCGCGACAAATACAGTGCAGGAAACTACGGCAGCACCGGCGTACCAACAACCCGTTAATTCGAATTCTGAAGGAGGAAAGGAGTCGAACAATGCTCCGGTAATGAAAGTGAAGGATTGGATCATCACTTACCTGATTATGCTCGTTCCGGTTGTCAATATTGTTTTTCTGTTTATTTGGGCATTCAGCGAAGGCAACCATAATCCGAATAAGGTGAGTTGGGCAAAAGCATCACTGCTGTGGTCCGCCATTATCTTGGTTCTTTATTTTATTTTGTTTTTTGTGGTATTGGGCGCAGGTTTATTTTCGCTATCGGATTTCGAATCGGGCTCCAATACGTTTAGTTTTTGACAAGGATTTCCCGAATCCGATCAAATTTCTTGGTAGTACGTAGCTTGTGTTTTCCGATCATTTTATCGACAGTTTCTCTTTGAGAAACTGACCGGTATATGATTCGGGGCAGGAGGCAACTCTTTCGGGCGTTCCCTCACAAACGATATAACCTCCGGCCTTTCCGCCTTCGGGGCCGATGTCGATGATATGGTCGGCACATTTGATCACTTCCATGTTGTGTTCGATGACGAGCACGGTATGGCCACGTTCGATAAGTGCATTGAAAGCACGAAGCAGCGTTTTTATGTCGTGAAAGTGCAAGCCGGTTGTCGGTTCATCGAAGATAAATAGAGTTGCCTCACTTTTTTCTTCCCCGAGGTAATAGGCAAGTTTCACACGCTGATTTTCGCCACCCGATAAAGTTGACGACGATTGTCCCAGCTTAATATATCCGAGTCCGACATCTTGCAGCGGCTTCAATCGTTTTACGATTTTCTTTTCGGTAGCCCCTTTTTGTGCGCCAAAAAATTCGATAGCCTGATTTACGGTCATTTCCAGCACATCGTAGATGTTAACGCCATGATATTCCACATCGAGCACTTCCTGCGAAAATCGTTTTCCGTGGCACGATTCACATTCGAGCTTGATATCGGCCATGAACTGCATTTCTACGGTAATAGTGCCTTCTCCTTTGCATTCTTCGCACCGCCCGCCTTCGACGTTGAAAGAAAAATAGGCCGGCGAAAAATTCATCTGTTTTGCAAGAGGCTGTGCGGCGAATAGTTTTCGGATTTCGTCGTAGGCTTTGATATAAGTTACGGGATTCGACCGTGAAGAACGTCCGATGGGATTTTGATCGACGTATTCAACATTTTTAATTAGCCTCAAATCGCCGCCGATTCCGTTAAATTCTACATTCTCGAGTGATGTCCCCTTGTAATGATATTGCAAGGCATTATATAACACATCGTTTACGAGCGACGATTTTCCCGAACCGCTGACGCCGGTAACGACGGTCATTACATTCAGTGGAAATTTAACGGTAATATTTTTCAAATTGTTTTGACGTGCGCCACGCACTTCGATGTAGTTGTTCCATTTGCGACGATTGTGTGGCACTTCGATTTGCTCTTCACCAGTCAGATATTTCACGGTGTAGCTGTCGGTGTTTCGTTCGATTTCCGATACTTTTCCCTGATACATTATTTCACCCCCCAATCGTCCGGCTCGGGGCCCGATATCAATGATGTAATCGGCTGCGCGAATGATTTCTTCGTCGTGCTCAACCACGACTACGGTATTGCCCAATTGTTGCAAATCGCGCAATACGTTGATCAGCAGATGAGTATCCCGTGAGTGCAATCCGATGCTCGGCTCGTCGAGAATATAGAGTGATCCCACCAGGCTGCTGCCCAGTGACGAAGCCAAATTGATGCGTTGGCTTTCGCCACCCGACAGGGTATTGGAAAGACGATTGAGCGTGAGGTAACCTAATCCTACGTCGATTAAAAACTGCAGACGATTGTGAATCTCCGTCAGCAATCGTTCCGCAATAGCTTTGTCGGTATCACTCAATTCGAGATGGTTGAAAAATTCCTTTAGTTCGGTTACCGGCATGAGTACCAAATCGGCAATGGAATGACCGCCCACTTTCACGTAAAGCGCTTCGGGCTTAAGTCGCGAACCTTTGCACACGGGACAATCGGTTTTCCCCCGATAGCGGGCCAGCATGACGCGATATTGTATCTTGTAAAGATTCTGCTCGAGCATTTCGAAAAAATCGTTGATGCCATAGATGCCCAAGTCGTGCCGACCATTCCACAGGATGTCCTTCTCGCTATCGGTGAGGTCATAATATGCCCTGTGAATCGGAAAATCGGCCTTGTAGGCATTGCGGACGAATTCTTTCTGCCACTCGCTCATTTTTTCGCCTTTCCAGCATTGCACGCATTCTTCCTGAACCGAAAGGCTTTTGTCGGGAATCACCAGATTTTCGTCGATGCCGATTACCTTACCAAAGCCTTCACACTTGGGGCAGGCCCCGATCGGGCTGTTGAAATTGAACATCAAATCGGTAGGCTCTTCGAACGTCATGCCATCCGCTTCGAAGCGATTGGAAAAGACGAACGATTCGATGCCGTTTTCGGTCCAAAATCGGACTACACATTCACCATTGCCTTCAAGAAATGCAGTTTCTACCGAATCGGAAAGCCGGTTGACGGTTGCTTTGTCCGATGAGCACGAAAGTCGATCGATAACCAATAAAATATCTTCTTTGGAAGGTAATTCCTTTTGCGCGAGAAGCTCGTCAATACGATAAAACTGTTCTCCGACATCTACGCGCGAAAAGCCTTCTTTCATCAGGATTTCGAGTTGTTCGGCAAGCGTTCGGTTGTTGTGCAACTGAATGGGCGAGAGAACTGCCATTCGCGTTCCCGGGCGATATTCGAGCATTTTGTCCACAACGTCGGAAACGAAATGTCTTTTGACTTCGACACCGGAAACCGGTGAGATTGTTTTCCCGATGCGTGCAAAAAGGAGTCGGAGATATTCGTAAATTTCTGTTGAAGTGCCAACAGTAGATCGCGGGTTTCGGGTGGTAACTTTTTGTTCGATGGCAATTGCCGGCGGAATGCCGTGAATATAGTCGCATTCGGGTTTGTTCATTCGTCCGAGAAACTGTCGGGCATAAGCCGAGAGACTTTCTACATAACGTCGTTGACCTTCTGCATAAAGAGTATCGAAAGCGAGCGAAGATTTTCCGGAACCCGAAAGGCCGGTAATAACGGTGAGTGTATTGCGAGGGATGTTTACGTCAATATTTTTGAGGTTGTTGACGCGTGCACCTTTTATTTCGATTTGATTGGAATTCATAAGCTGCGAAAATAACTTGCAAAAGTAATGATTTTTTATCAAATACGGTTTTGAGCTGTTTATTCGGTTAATTCTAAAGTTGAATAAAGGAGGCAATTTTGTTTTTGTCTGTTTTGGTGACTTTTAAAGAAGCATCTTTCGGGATGAAAACAAAAAAATAATTATTTTTGTGAACATGTTAAGCAGATTTTCCTTTTATACTTTTATAGATTATAATCGCCACAAATTTTGATTGGATATGGGAACAATATTACTAAGCAGTTTTTCGCATGAATTTTCATTACCATTATCCAATCCTGTTATTGTGTTTCTGGTTTTGTTGACCATTGTTTTGTTAGTAACCATCATTTTAAACCGGATACGCGTACCGAGTATTATCGGATTGATTTTCGCGGGTATCATTATCGGCCCATTCGGATTAAATTTAATATCCAACGATGCAACTATGCAGATGTTTTCGACTATCGGCCTGATGTATATCATGTTTACGGCAGGATTGGAGTTGGATTTTAACGATTTCAGAATACATCAAAACAAAAGTCTTCTTTTTGGGGCGCTAACTTTTATGTTTCCTCTTTTGATCGGCTATCCGGTATGCAGATTTGGTTTGGGATACGAGTCTTTGACCAGTTTTCTCACGGCCAGCATGTTTTCCACACATACGTTATTGTCCTATCCTATCGTTAGTCGGATGGGAGTTTCCAAAAATCAGGCGGTTGCCATCACCGTTGGAGGGACTATTTTTACGGATGTCGTAGTTTTAATTATTCTGACAATTGTCACCACCGGAGGACAGAGCGGGTTACCATTTTCTTTTTGGCTGCGATTGATTGTTTCACTCGCGGTTTTCTCGGTAATTGTTTTTTTATTTATTCCGAAGCTTGCCCGATGGTTTTTTCAAAAAATCGGAGACGATAAATATTCTCATTATATTTTCGTTCTTTTCATACTTTTTCTTTGTGGCTTTTTGGCTGAAATGGGAGGTTTGGAGGCCATTATCGGAGCGTTTGCTGCCGGTCTTGCATTGAATCAACTTATACCTCACTCTTCTGCTTTGATGAATCGAATCGATTTTTTCGGCAATGCATTGTTCATCCCTATCTTTCTTATTTCGGTAGGCATGATCGTGAATCTGAGTGTTGTAATGGATGGATGGAACACAATCAAGGTGGCTCTGGTATTAACATTGGTGGCGCTTATCGGTAAGTATGTCGCGGCTTTTTTTACTCAAAAAATATTTCATTATTCGGCCTCCCAGCGTAACCTGATTTTCGGACTGAGCAGCTCTCATGCTGCAGCCACCCTGGCTATTATTATTACGGGTTTTCATGCCGGAATATTGGATGATTACATACTCAACGGAACCATTATCTTGATTTTGCTAACATGTGTCGTGTCTTCGGTAGTAACACAAAAAGCGGCTCGCGAGATTGCATTGCAACAAAATAATGGTCAGCTTACGAAATCATTTATGGGGACATTTGCGCAGGAGAAAATATTGGTTTCCATTGCCAATCCTCCCAATATAGGGCATTTAATCGATTTTGCTTTTTTTATCAAGGATAAAAAGTCGGAAAATCCCATTTCGTTACTCGGAGTTGTGTCTAATAATATCGAAGCTGAAAAAAATATCATCAATTTTAGAAGAGAATTGCAGGAATCGGTTAATTCGGCAATTGCGGCCGAATTAAAAGTGGACATCATTACAACAATTGATCATAATATTCCTGACGGCATTGTGCGAACAGCTCGCGAAACAATGGCCGATATTGTGTTTATGGGTTGGCCGGGTAAGATGGGACTGTTCGAAAGATGGATTGGAGACAAAGTAGAAACGACAATAAAGAAGCTCGATAAAAACTTGTTTATTTGTCATTTGGAAAAACCGTTAATAACCCATAATCGGATTGTGGTAATTTCCCCACCGCTTGCCGAAAGAGAATACGGGTTTGAAGTGTGGGTCAATAAAATCGCAACTTTATCACAAGAACTTTCGGCACCTGTTCTTCACCTCGGACACCCCAATACGCACAAAATAATATCGAACCAGAAAAACATTAAAAATTTGTTTACTTTTCAGACATTTACCGATTGGGCCGATCCGCTGGAATGCAAGAGTTTCATAAAGCCGGATGATTTGCTTATCGTGGTATCCGCTCATCCGGGCTATATATCTTATCTCTCCATTTTAGACGATTTACCAACACGTCTCGAGAATAATTTTCCCAATTATAATAGAGTGGTAATCTATCCTCAGCAATATACGCCCGAGCATTTGCTGGATGACGAGCATCCTATTTTCACTCCCGTTTAATCGTAATTTCATTGCAATGAATTCAATACGTACCGTTTTTAGATTTGTCGTTATCTTCGTTTTCCTGGCCTTTATCTCCGCTTGCGGGTCAAAAAAGCCCACTCTCGTTCGTGTGGCCGATCCAACTCCCAAAAGAGAATTTCGAGGCACGTGGATTCAAACAGTAGGCCAGACTCGATATCAACAGATGAACAGCGCGGCCATGAAGCAATATATCGCCGACATGGTTCGCAGACTGGATGAGGCCGGTATCAATGCCGTAATTTTTCAGGTGAGACCGGAGGCCGATGCTTTTTACAAATCGAATCTCGAGCCGTGGAGCCGATTCCTTACCGGACGTCAGGGACAAGCACCCGACGATCCTTCTTTCGACCCTCTTGCCGTGATGATCGAAGAGTGCCACAAGCGAGGGATGGAGCTTCATGCATGGCTTAATCCTTATCGTGTGAAAACGAGCATGAGCACACAACTTGCGCCCAATCATATTTATTGGAAATATCCCGAACGATTTATTCAATATGGCACGCAATTGTTTTTCGATCCAGGTTTGCCCGAAAACAGGGCTTTCATCTGCGATGTTGTGCGCGACATCGTTTCGCGCTATAATGTAGATGCCATTCACATGGATGACTACTTTTATCCATATCCTATTGCCGGACAGCCGTTTCCGGACGATCGAAGTTTCTCGATGTATGCGGCCAAGCAAGGATTTTCGGCTACTCAGCGCGATGATTGGCGCAGGAACAATGTGAATTTATTGATTCAAGAAATAAAATACGCGATTGCCGCCACTAAGCCTTGGGTGCGATTTGGCGTAAGTCCGTTTGGAATTTACCGCAACAAAAAAAGTACCCCCGACGGTTCGGGAAGCGAAACCAACGGCTTACAGAATTACGATGATCTTTATGCTGACGTCAAACTTTGGGCAGAAAAAGGATGGATCGACTACAACATGCCCCAACTTTATTGGGAAATTGGACATCGGGCGGCCGATTATACCACTTTGCTTCATTGGTGGAATGCAAACAACAGTGGCAAACAATTATACATCGGGCAGGACTTAAAGCGAAGCATGGACAAAAACGAATTACCAACCAAAATTCGTCAATCGCGTGAAATGTCGTTTGTAAACGGGAATTGCTATTGGTATGGATATTTGATATTGGATAATGCCGATGGGGTAACAAGTTTGTTGAAAACCGAAATACATCGAGCCAAAGCGCTGTTGCCGGCTTATACACACATGTTCGACGGGAAACCCAAAAAAGTGAAAAACCTGAAAGAAGTTTACACCGAAGACATGCACTTTTTGGCTTGGGATCGCGAAAATGACCCCACCAATCCCGAAAAGGCTAAGAATTATGTCGTTTATCGCTTTCGCGATGGCGAAAAGGTCGATATCCGTCGGGCCGAAAATATCGTGAAAGTGACCCCTGATAATTTTTATTTATTTCCTTACGAAGGAGGGAAGAAAAAATACACTTACGTGGTGACGGCTCTGGATGCTTTTAACAATGAGTCGGGAGCAAAAAAAATAAAAATAAAACTATAATAAACATAAAATTCAGGTCTGAAATTTCCCCCAAGTTCGACGAAAGAAATATTTGTAATACGTTAATTATTAAATATCATACTTATTTCTACTCTATGCGATAAATAAATGCTAATTTATTTTTTTGTTGAGAAAAATTATATAAATTTGCTTCGGATTAAAACTAAATTCGAGGCCTTATGAAAAGAAGTATTGTCCTGGGGCTAACGATATTTCTGTCGTTTTCCCTGTTTTCGCAGAACAGCACGTCACTCAAACCTGATTATTTGTCTTACGGTTTTCTGGATGGCCAAACTATCGTTAAGTTCAATTTGTTGGGAGCGGCCGTTAGAAATTATTCCTTTTATGCCGAACGAATCCTCAGTAAAAGAGTTAGTGTGCTTTTGAGTTACAATGTCATGCCAAAGGGAGGAGTGCCCTATATCGGGCAATTCACCGATGATGAATCTGCAAAAAGCATTCGATTGGGAACATTTTCGTTTACTCCCGAAGTTCGTTTTTATTTGGCATCAGGCTATGGGGGCGGATTTTATATAGCGCCCTATTACCGATACGAACGATTTACACTTTATCAACTTTCGACGACTTTTACCGATGACAATGATGACGAACGCACTATTGATGTGGATGGCTCACTCAATACCCATAGTGGTGGAATCCTACTGGGATGTCAGTGGTTGGTGGGCTCCAAAAAGAACATTGTCCTGGATTGGTCTATTCTGGGCGTTCATGGCGGGAAAAGTTCGGGTGATTTTACGGGCATAACGGACGAAACTATTTCGCCAGAAGATCAACAAACACTAAAACAGGACATTGAAGATGGGCTGGAAGATATTCCAATGATTAAAAGCGAGGTAAGCGTAGACGAACATTCTGCAAATATAAAGATCGATGGTCCGTGGGCTTTCATTCGCGGTTCTTTCTCGGTAGGTTATCGGTTCTGATTTCGTATAAGCTCGCGCCGATTCGGCAAAGAATTAACCGATTGGGTTTAGCCATTGCAAGTATGTCGTTACCCATCGAGTTGGAGGCATCTTGAAGGTTTAATGATAATTTTTTGACTCGCATTCAGGAGAAGAAAACAATGATGCCCTCACTTGTGCGATAACGACATTTGATTCATTTAACGACGAGTCAAAAGAATCAAGATTAACGTGATATGGCGATCCGATTGGCTTTTTTTCGATAAAAGGTTTTTCCGTATTTGTCTATTTCATTGCCTATTGAAGTTCCCTTTTGTTGATCGTAATTCAATACATCCACGTTGTAAAGCAATCCCAGATCGTCGATTCGAGATGAAATCTCCAATATTTCGTCGAAAGTGATGTTCGAACCGATTATAGCCAAATCGATATCCGATCCCTCACGATAATTTCCCGTGGCTCTCGATCCGAAAATAAGGACTTCTTCCACATTCGGGAAATTGTCGAAAACGGACTGGATATCACGTCGTCAGCTATCCTTTCAGAATTATTGAACGAGTGGAAAAAAAGGGATGCTTTTATTCTTATTTCTTCTCATGATCTTAATCAATTGATCAAGATATCCGATACACTGACTGTTATAGAAAACAATACGGCTTACATGAAATCCGAATCATTGCCTGCTATCGGACAAGAAATACAAAAGGAAGCCCGTTCCAAAGTAAAAACAATCTTCAACACAGAGACCCATAGTTAATATGTGACGCTCCGTTTCAACCTCTCCCGGATGTTTTTCCGGCTCAATTATCCTTTTGGCATCTTCACTCAGTGACCGGACTCCATTTCCGGGGAAATCGGATTCCCCTTTCTGTCGGAACTCTTTCCGCCAAAGATATAACAGAAAGGGGGCTATACCCAATTCCTGCGCAAGCAACCGGTGATCATGTGCGTCAAGTTACGCAAGAACCTGGTCAAGGAAAAGATACTTGAAATGGGTGCCTTCGCTAGCAGGTCTGAGGGGATGAGGATCGATGCGGGAACCAGTATCTACCAATACCCCCTCTATTCCTTATCTTCACTCTCATGATGTTCATCTTTAATACTATTCTGATTATGAATTAGATAGATTAGAGCCAATACTCCCAATATAAACAGTATGATTAAAGATAAGTAAAGAGTATCAAACAATGAATAAATCAAAGTTGATGCTATTATAGCAAAAATAAATATCAACAGATATATTTTCGTAGTTTTATTCGATGTTTGTCTTCCTTTAGACTTACGTGTTACGAAATATACAATAAACGGAGGAATCAAAGAGATTGCTAACCAAATAATAGAATAGAGAATATTATTCATAATATCAACACATTATTTCTGATGCCGCCCAAAATCCGACAGATACTAAGGCCCCCCACCAAGGTCCGGCCGCCATTCCTACTCAGAGGTATGGGATGTGTACAACATGACAAGAGGCGTGGAGGCTGTATTCAGATGTTTAAAAACCGATTTAAAAGTACGTCCAATCCACCATCAAAAGGATGAATACATAGAGCCACATATTTAGCTCGGAATAATGGCATACCAAATTGTCAACTACATCAGGAAAGGATTAAAAGAAGACAACATAAATTACAGCCGGACTACGATCATTGAAAAAATGAAAAATCTGTTGTAAAAAGAGGAACTTCCGAATCCTTTTTTTCTTTTGATATGATTTTTATAAGAGTATAATAGTGATTAGATTGGTCTGGTCCTGGATCCTTAATTTTTTTTACGCTCACTTCAACTACATATTCGTTCCCTCTTTCATGGTGGAAATTTGCAATCTCTGCATGCATCATTTCCCATGTGTCACTTCCATTTCTTTTTACCCAATATGCATTTCCATCACTTTTTACAACTATTTCTGATGCAATTACAAGTACTTCATTGTAAGATTCAAACTCATCATCAGTACATGAAGTAAAGAGAGAAAGCATTGCGAATGCACTTATAAAAAAACCTAATAATAATAATTTACTTGCTTTCATTGTTCAGTAGTTTTAAATTCATAACTTGGTTCCCTGATCTATTACAGTGGGGTAAATACCATAACGGGCACTTAATTCAAATAGGATCTTCCGTTCTTTAATTGCTGCTAATGCAACCTCTGCTTTAAAGACGGCTGAATCTTTTCTTCTTGATTTGTATTACGTAGGTCAGCGGGGTTACCCCCGCTTTCCCCTTTAAGAACTGTACGTGCGAGTTTCCCCGCATACGGTTCAAGTGTTACAAAATTTAATTCTCACGAAATTAAACCGGTTCGTTGACTTTTACAAGCCTCTGTCCGATAAAGTTACACGTTACGTGAGAGCAAACCGCAGTCTTGCAGACTGCCTTTTTCCAAAATATTCATACCTCTTGGCATCAAATGGATTTGCATCCATTTTGATTTTCAAATGGCGGGTGATTGGATATGTCAGCCGGTTTCCTTAAAGTAAAGGTTTTCCGGCTTCCGTTTTCTGCAACCGTTTCGGTAAATACCCACTTCCGGTTATCTTCGGTGTGGAAATATTTATCCATTACCTGTCAAGTTTCACAAAGTTGTTTGTGAAAACTTGGACTTTTATTCGGATGCAAATATAAAATTTTGTTTTTAAATATGAAAGGATTTTGTTTAGAAATTTAATGTTTTAACACGAACCATGGTTCGGCTTTGCTCACCACAGGTTTTTCGACGGCCCGAAAAGGAGTTTTACGCCCTGTTCTTTTTCTCACTCCGCCATGTCTTCCATCAAGCGAACGCAGGCAAATAGGTCACATCCACGTGAAGACAGCCCGGTTCATATTCCTTAAACTTTTCGGCTTTTTCCCTTTCCTGCCGGCGGAACCCGATTGACATGGTTTCTATAAAATGTTCTATAAACGGAACTTCTTGCAATTTGCGGATTATAGACGAAAAGCATCCCCCATACTTCATCCAAAGGTAACGGGGTAGTTTTCCTGATGAAGACGGCCAAACTTTCTTCCGGTTCATTTAAAGCATATGCGATCTGATGAGGACGTGGGCTTTTGTCTTTACACGTTTCCCTATGGTAGCAGGAGAAGTATGAAAGGTTTGGGCTAATTGAAAATTTGTCAAAGAACTTTCTTTAATTTGGCGTGTATATTTGTGATATAATTCCAAACCATGATCAGACGGTTCGAGATAGATTTTTTCGTATTTGATGTTTCGCCGGAATCTTTCAATGAAGATATTATCGATCGCTCCTCTTTTACCGTCCATGCTGAACTTTAAACCCGGGGACAACGATCGCTCGTGGAGATGATGCCTAAAGCTTTTTTTAATATGTCACGTTCTGTTTCAGCCTCTTTGAGACGCCTTTCCAACTCTACAACCCTTCCGGCTTCTTCTCCTTCACGAGAACGGACTCCATTGCCGGGAAAACTGTTTTCCCCTCGCTCTTGGTACTTTTTGCGCCGGCGATACAATAGTGTGGGTGATATGCCCAATTCGAGTGCGAGCCCGGAAACATTCTTCCGCTCGAGACTTAGTTTGACAGCATTATCTTTAAATGTCTTGTCATAATGTGTTCTTTGTTGTCTCATACCTTGACAAAAATAAGCTTTTTATGCTTAACTTTTTGTCCCGGCAAAGTTAGTAATTCCAGACTATTAGAAGATACTATTACAAATCGATCTCAAATTCGATTAAAGTCGGTTCCGGCAGGTTAGAAATAGCATATATTCTTTTATTGTTTGAAAGAACAGCCATATTATTAATTGAGGCATCAAGACGATAGTGTATGACAGGGTTTCCTTCCCAATCGAAAACATAGATATTTTGGGCTTCAAAAGCCTTTTCCCCTAACTTAGAAATTGTTTTGCCGGAATATAACGAATAGATATACTTGTCTGTTGCATAGATGTCCCTGAATGCGCAGATACCATCTTTGGTTATAGGACTTGACATTCCTCCTCCTTCATTTTGTACTGTAAATTGGGGATAATCATAAACTAATAAAAACTCCTGATTGATCGAGTTCTCTTTTATATTGTAAATGCCTAAGATAGTCCCATATAAAGAAGCATATACAAGCTTATCTCTATCCATATTGATGGCAAGTGATCCTTGATAACCGAGAGCAATATTTCTGTGATCGATTGTTTTCGTCTCTTTATCAGTTGGAAAATCCATAAATAATCCAATATCTTTTCCATCCGAATCGATTAATTTAAACATGTTTGACTCATATTGCCCGAATCCTATATAGTTGTTGTATTTTGTAGGAATAACTATCGAATTGGATATAGAGTTAAAAGAAATCATTTTTTCGTAAGATATTGTTCCATTCATTAACGAATCAATACGTATTTTTTTTAGGGAATTATCTAACAGATCGTATGACAGAAAGTCAATATGGGAATGATAGATCAAAGAATAAGGGTGTAGAAATTCGTTCGGACCCTGTCCTTTCACGCCGAGATTATTGATATATTTATTATTTTTTATATCAAATACATGGAACATTCGTTCGTTATTATAGTCTAAAGTAATCAAAATAGAATCAATAATAAGCATTTTTCCGGAACTACCAATCAGGTAGTCTTCGTCATAAATTATCTTTTTATGTTGGAGGGATATATTGTGTTTAAATATTTCATTTATTGTATTATGACTTTTTGAGCATGACAATAACCCCAGAAAGATTAATAAATAGGTTGTAATTTTTTTCATCTGCTTATACTGCTGGTGCGTTAATTTTCAAAATATTTTTGTAAGTAATTAATATTAAATACATTATAAGCGATTTTTGATTTTACGACTTGATTTGAAAAGTAATAATTTTGCAGTTTTTAATTATCTAAACTCAAAATTATTATGTATTCAGGCAAATATGTATTTTCACAAGTGTTGGAGTTTGTGAGCAAATATGAATTCAACAAATGCGTCAAGCGTTACAAGGGGGATTACCACATTCATGAACTCGATTGCTGGAATCACTTTGTACAACTTTTTTTCGGACAGTTAACCTCTTTGGAATCGCTTCGCTCAATCTGTCTGTGTCTAAAAGCGCACAAAGGCAAACTTTATCACTTGGGCATGAAGAAATACGTTGCCCACACAACGCTTTCGCGAGCCAACGAGCAGCGTGACTGGCGGATTTTTGCCGATTTCGGCAATTACCTCATACGCCTTGTCCGTCCTCTTTATGCCGACTCTCCTGTACCGGGCATTGATATTGACAACGAGATATTTGCGTTGGACTCAACGACCATATCCATAAGCATCAATCTTTTTACTTGGGCAGAAGGCAAATATTCACGCGGTGCCATAAAAATGCACACACTGCTCGATTTGCGTGGCAGTATACCGGAATTTATCCTGATTACCGACGGTAAATATCACGACAGCAATGCGTTGGATGAAATTCCGTTTTATGCAGATGCCATTTACCTGATGGACAAGGCTTATGTCGATTTTGAGGCATTATATCGAATAAACAGCGCCGGAGCATTTTTCGTTACCCGTGCAAAATCAACCTTGTGCTATAGCATCGTAGAACAAAACTTTAATATCGACCAAGCAACTGGATAATCCGGAGCATGCCCACCCACTTTTCGGACAAAATCCGGTGATTTAATAAGATAGAAAATTCTTCGATAATCAACCATTTTGTCACATATCCCATATAAATGGCTTACATATTGTAAAAAAAGAGAGCAAAAAAAGGGAATACAAGGCGTCGAGCTAACGATTCCGGCGCATATGCACCCAACAATGCAAGGTAGTGGAAAAATACATACTTTTCCGGAGCATATGCACCCATTTTCCCGAGTATAACATGCTTATAAAAAGTATATTACGTTTTTTCTTTTTCCCTTTTCAGCTCCGTGCCGATTCCGGCGCATACCCACCCGCTTGTTGATTCTTTTTCATAAGATTGTGTGATATTTCAATTAATCACATAATCGTATGGCAGGAATAATAATTAACATGAGTAAGGTAAAACAAGTACTTCGCTTGCACGCACAAGGGGTTTCGAACCGAAAGATAGCCGGCGATTTGGGGTTATACAAGAGGACAGTCAATACCTATGTGCGTAAGATTAAAGAGCAAGAATCCGGCATTGAAGAGCTATTGGCTCTGGATGAACCGGTTTTGGAGAGTAAGCTTTTCGCCGGCAATCCCGCTTACAAGCAGGATCGTTTCGAAGAGTTTAAGGGCATGATTTCTTACTGGGAAGAAGAGCTCAAAAAACCGCATGTGACACGCTATCTACTTTGGGAGGAATACAGGGAAAGCCATCCGGATGGTTACGGTTATTCCCAGTTCTGTTTTCATTTAGGACAGATTATCAAAGCACGCAAACCGGGAAGCATATTGCAGCACCATGCGGGTGAAAAACTATTTGTGGATTTTGCCGGAGACACTGTCTCGTATATCAACCGAGAGAGTGGAGAAGTAATACAAACGCAGGTGTTTGTAGCCTGTCTCCCATATTCAGACTATGCTTTTGTGATGGCCGTTCCCTCGCAAAGCACCGATGATTTTCTTTATGCTCTTTCCTGTTGTTTAAAACATCTGGGAGGCTCTCCCAAAATAGTAGTTACAGACAATCTGAAGGCTTCGGTGATTAAAACAGACCGGTATGAACCCGAACTGAACAGGGTGATGGATGATTTTGCCAATCATTACGGATTCGCAGTTTTGCCCGCTCGAGTGAGAAAACCTCAGGACAAGGCCTCTGTTGAAAACGAGGTAAAAATTGTGTACAGGCGCGTTTATGCCAAGCTTCGCCATCATACCTTCTTTTCTCTTGAAGAGATAAACCGGGCTTTAGCCGATAAAACGCGTGAACACAATCAAACTCGTCAGCAGCAAAAGGGATATTGTCGGGAAGAGAAGTTTCTGGCAGAAGAAAAACCTTTATTGAAAGCACTTCCGGAAAAAGATTTTGAGATAAAATATTATGCGAAACTCAGGGTAGCTCAAAACAACTGCATCTATCTTGCCCGTGACAAACATTATTATTCCGTTCCTTATCCGCATATCGGGGAAGAGGCGGATGTCATCTATACCCGAAGTTTGGTTCGCATTTATATCCGGGGAGTATATGTGGCTACCCACCTACGCACTATCGGATTTGGATATACTGTCGTCAAAGCGCATATGGGTTCCGGCCACAACTTCTATCATGACCGTAGCCCTGAGTTCTATATCAGGCAAGCGGGGAAACACTCTGAGCTGTTGGCTGAGCTGTTTGCCGTTATTTTTGAAAGGGCAGAGATACCCGAGGTGCAGTATAAAAGATGCGATGGACTGTTAAGCCTTCAACGAAAGACAGATCCGGTAATTTTTGAGCGGGTATGCCGCTATGCGCTGGACAACGATATTCTGACCTATCAATCCATCAAAAGGGTAATGGATACTAAAGCGTATATGCTTAACGGGGAAGAAGAAAAGCAG
>NZ_RXHS01000014.1 GCF_004138125.1 Seramator thermalis | reverse complement strand
CCCCTGTGTTATAGGGTATTAGTCCGTCTTTCAACGGGTTATCCCCTTGTAGTAGGCAGGTTGCATACGCGTTACTCACCCGTGCGCCGGTCGCCACCCGTGTATTGCTACACCGTGCTGCCCCTCGACTTGCATGTGTTAGGCCTGTCGCTAGCGTTCATCCTGAGCCAGGATCAAACTCTTCGTTGTATATTGTTTTTTTTGTTCCCTTGAACTTGCCATCTTTCGGCTTCTGTTCACTCTTAAAAAAAACCTTACCCCTTTACGAGTCAATCCACTTAAATTCGGCTCCTTCTTGTCACGACTTCTTTTCCTTTATATTCCGTCGTTCCTTCGTTTCTAATTGAACGGGTACCAATCTCTCTTGTATCTTCCGATACAAGCCTTGTATACTGCTTTGTCTTAAAAAAAACGTGTATGGAATGTTTTCAAAGATCTTCTTTTCTCTCCTTTCGAACTCCGGATTAATCCGTTCGTCCTCAAAAGCGGGTGCAAAGATAGATACTATTTCCTTTCGGTCCAAATATTCTACCAATCTTTTTTCATTTTTTTTGTGGAGAAAAAATCGACTATGCATTAGTTGATTGATTGTCTGACTATTTAGCAGGTATATTTTTTGAAAGATTTTTTCGGAATAAAGAGGATTTGATTGTTTTCCTGTAACGAAATTGATCAGGAATCATATTTTTTGCTTACCTTGCGGCCGATTTTTTAACAGGATATATGAAAGGTATTATTAAAATATTAAATCGATTTCTCCCCCCCTATAAAAAGGAAGTCATACTGTCATTTCTATTCAATATTTTGACGGCATTATTGAATGTGTTTTCTTTAATGACGATCATTCCCATACTCCAGGTTTTGTTTAAAATAAACACTCGGACGTACGAATTTATTCCTTGGAATGCGAAAGAATCGTCGCTCATCGATATAACGATGAACAACGGATACTGGTATCTTTCACAATTGATTGAGACATATGGAAGTAGCAACACATTGATGATTTTGTCAATTGTGCTGGTGATAATGACTTTTTTGAAGACAGGAACCGCATATTTAGGATCATATTTTACTGTTCCCATACGAACAGGAGTGGTAAGAGACATCAGAAACAGAATCAACGATAAAATTCTGACACTTCCGATCGGCTTTTTTTCGGAAGAGAGAAAAGGCGATATTCTTGCCCGTATTTCGGGAGACGTCAATGAGGTAGAAAATTCGGTGATGAGCTCGCTCGATATGTTGTTTAAAAATCCCGTCCTCATCATCATCTATTTGGCGACAATGATTGCTTTGAGCTGGCAACTTACCATTTTTGTATTGATTCTATTACCCGTTATGGGGTATGTAATGGGAACGGTGGGGAAAACACTGAAAAGGACTTCTTACGAAGCTCAAAATAAGTGGGGAGAATTAATGTCGCAGGTAGAGGAAACGCTGGGCGGCTTACGCGTTATAAAGGCGTTTAATGCCGAAAAAGCCATTTCGAACCGATTTCACAAAGGCAGCAACGAGTTTCGACGCATGTCGAACAGAATAGCCAGACGTCAATATCTTGCACATCCGATGAGCGAATTTCTGGGAACGCTTACGATTGCTGTCGTACTATGGTTTGGAGGTTCGCTCATTTTGAAAGGCTCAGGATTGGTCGATGCCCCTACCTTTATTTATTATCTCACTATCTTTTACAGCATCATCAATCCGGCAAAAGAGTTTTCGAAATCAGCCTATGCCGTGCAACGCGGTTTGGCGTCGATGCAACGTATCGATAAAATTTTGGGTGCCGAAAGCGAAAGGAACAATAACGCTGCCCCTAAAAAAATACGATTCACACGTGAAATCAGTTATCGACAGGTGTGGTTTGCATACGAACAAGATAATTGGGTGCTAAAAAATATTGATTTGTCCATTCCCAAAGGAAAGACAATTGCTCTTGTCGGAGAATCGGGATCGGGAAAATCGACCTTGGTCGATTTGCTATTGAGATTCTATAGCGTGCAGCGCGGGGGAATTTTTATCGACGATATCAATATCGAGGATGTCACGCTTTACGATCTGCGATCACATATGGGATATGTCAATCAGGAAGCCATACTCTTTAACGACACTTTTTTCAACAATATCGCTTTCGGTACCCAAAATGCTACTCTTGCACAGGTTGAAGCAGCCGCCAGGATTGCCAACGCGCACGATTTTATTATGGCTACCGAGCATGGTTATCAAACCAATATTGGTGACAGGGGTAGTAAATTGTCGGGCGGACAGCGACAACGCATTAGCATTGCACGAGCCGTATTGAAAGATCCCGAAATCTTAATTTTGGATGAAGCAACATCGGCATTAGACACAGCATCGGAAAAATTGGTTCAGGAAGCACTCGACAGACTTGTCAAAAATCGTACGACCATTACCATAGCTCACCGCTTATCAACGGTAAAAAACGCAGATAGGATTTTTGTAGTCAGCAACGGTGAAATTGTTGAAGAAGGCACACATGACGATTTATACAAAAAAAATGGTTATTATCGCCAATTGTGTGATATTCAGCTCGATATTAAAAAATAAATTATCCGATAACAATCTCGTTTTGAGCAACAATCATATCCATTTTGATATCCCAATCCTCAACAGGGATACTCTCCAACAACTGAAAATCAAAACATATACCGATTTTGGGAGACTTCAACTGAGATAACAGTCTATCGTAATACCCCTTTCCTCTTCCAAGTCGATTGAGCTTTCTATCGAAAGCGACGCCCGGAACAATAATTAAATCGATTGAGTCGAAATCGACAAATTCATCACCTCCCTCAGGTTCAGAAATACCTAAAGCACCTTTCTTCATTTTTTGCCCCAATCGAAATTCTTTTAGCAAAAGGTCTTCGCCTCTCACCACAGGTAAAACGAATCGTTTGGAATGAGCATAATCACTCATAAGCTTATGCGTATCCACCTCGTCGCCCAAACTGTAATATGAAAGAACGTTTTGTGCCTGTTGAAATAAGGATGTCAATTCGAGTGTCTGAATCACTTCATTGGAAAAATCGCGTAATTGTTCGGCGGAGAATTGTTTTTTCGCTTCCACAATTTCCTTTCGCAATACATGTTTCGAGCCACCAATTTTCATACGACATTGCTTTTTAGCCCAATATACCGATGAGCCAGAATCAAAAAAATGACATGAACCACACTTGTCTGCAAATTAGTGAGAAAGTTCGTAAAGACCATTAGCTACAGCATCAGGCAAAGCTTTTCCGGAAGTTATCAATTCGATAGCCTTTTTCACGACATTATCCTTTTCCACCAAAACGGAATAAAATCCTTCTTCGCCCCAAAAGTTTCTGATGACATAAGCATACAACTGCGATTCGAGCAATTGCCTCGACTCCTCGATATAATAGGGCCTGCGACGTATGCCTTTGTAATCGGCATAACTAACCAGATTTTCTAACAGCGGCTGTTTTTGCAGATACCGATAAAGTTCGAACCAACTGTCAAACCCGCTCAGTTTAGATCTGTTTTCGTCGCTGTACAACATAGCATATTCCTGCACCAAATCGTTATTGACAAGCATGTTGAAATATGGATTTATTCCCGTGGTATCGCGAGGAATAAAAATGTCGGGCATAATGCCGTCTCCACCATAAACAACCCGTCCCGACTCCGTTTTGAACGGAATCAGATTGGAGTTTGAAGCAGTATCAACATTCACATAATCGCCTTGCAAATAACGATTGATAGCATCCATTTCATACTCATCGTATTTACCTTTCTCGTACCGGCGCTGAATGGAGCGTCCCGAGGGAGTATAATAACGGGCAACGGTCAAACGAATGGCGGATCCGTCATAGAAATCCCGTTGGCTTTGAACAAGTCCTTTACCAAACGAACGGCGTCCGATAACAAGTCCGCGATCGTGATCCTGAATGGCCCCTGCAAATATTTCGCTGGCCGATGCACTCATCTCGTCGATAAGTACAACAATTTGATCGTTCTTACATGTCCCCGATCCATTTGCATAATGATCGGTTCGTGGAAAACTCCGTCCTTCAGCATAAACAATCAAATCGCCTCTATCGAGAAACTCGTTTACCATCGCCACCACCGTTTCGAGCGAACCACCCACATTTCCCCTCAGATCGATAACAAATGAAGCGGCGCCCTCACTTTTGAGCTTAGAGATAGCCGAAATAAACTCACTGAATGTATTAAATGCAAATGTTCCTACTTTTATATATCCGATATCGTCGGTCAACATAAAAGCAGCCGGAATACTGTTCATGGGAATATCATCACGCGTCACCGTAACTTCGGTATAAGTACGCTTGGGAGGACGAACAATGCCCAGCGTTACTTTGGACCCTTTGCTGCCACGCAACATTTTAAGGACTTGATCGTTGGTGATTTTTTTGCCGGCCACCACCGAATCGTTTACCTTGACAATACGATCTCCCGGGAGAATTCCCGCGGCTTCCGACGGGCCACCTGCCACAAGGCTGGTAACCGTTATCGTATCTTTGAGAACATAAAAACTAACCCCGATACCCGAAAAATGTCCTTCCAAATCTTCATTTACTTTTTTCATATCGGCCGCCGAAATATAGGCCGAATGCGGATCGAGTTCTTGAACGATATTGGGGAGAGCCTCTTCGATAAGTTGATTGATGTCAACTGTATCGACATACGATTGACGTATATAATCGAGAATTGCTTCAAGTTTTCCTACACCTTTTACATTACTCGCACTATCGAAAGCTGCAAAACGATTGCCAATAAATATACCCGCAGCGATGCTCAAAGCAATCCACAGAGGCACCCATGTTTTTGTTTTCTTTTCAGGATCCATGTATTTATATTCTTTTACTTATCGATCACGATCGAAACAGTTTCAATATTAGCTCTTTTCAACAAATCCAGTCCATCGCTCAAACGATAAGAATCGGCATAAACAACACGTTTTATTCCGGCCTGAATGATGAGTTTCGCGCATTCGATACACGGAGACGAAGTTACATACAGCGTAGCACCTTCGCTACTATTATTGGAGCGAGCCACTTTTGTTATTGCATTGGCCTCAGCGTGAAGCACGTAAGGTTTTGTCATATTATTTTCGTCCTCACACACATTCTCGAACCCCGATGGAGTCCCATTGTATCCATCAGAAATAATCATCTTATCTTTCACCAGAATAGCTCCTACCTGGCGTCGTTTGCAATAAGAATTTTCGGCCCATATAAGCGCCATGCGCATATACCGCTTATCTAAATTGAGCTGTTTTTGTATGCTTTCTTCCATAATTTTTACAAGGCTTTCAGGCTCATATCGAGGCTTTTGACCGAATGAGTGAGCGCACCCACCGAGATATAATCAACGCCACACTCGGCATAGCTGCGAATGGTTTTTTCGGTGATACCTCCCGAGGATTCGATCTCGACACGCCCATCAACAATCTTCACTGCTTCACGCGTATTTTCGATCGAAAAATTATCGAGCATAATGCGATCGACTCCTCCTACGGCCAGCACCCGACGAAGTTCATCTAAATTGCGAACCTCAACTTCTATTTTTAGTTTTTTGTTTTTTTCTTTTAAATAGGCTTGCGCTCGCGATACAGCATTTTCAATCCCCCCTGCAAAATCTATATGATTGTCTTTCAATAAAATCATATCGAAAAGGCCAATACGGTGATTCTCTCCTCCGCCTATCTTTACAGCCTGCTTTTCGAGCATTCTCATTCCGGGAGTAGTTTTGCGCGTATCCAACACTTGCGTTTTAGTGCCTTCCAACAAATTCACATACTTGCGAGTAGTAGTAGCAATACCACTCATACGCTGCATGAGGTTGAGCACCAATCGCTCTGTTTGCAACAGTGAACGGGTCTTACCTTCAACCGTAAAAGCCACATCGCCGGGTTGTACGACAGCCCCGTCTCGAATAAAAATTTCCAAGTGCAGTTGTGGATCAAATTTATGAAAAACGGTTTCGGCTATTTCAACTCCGGCAAGTACACCTTCTTCTTTGATCAGCAACCTTGCTTTCCCGATAGCCGAATCAGGAATACTGCATAGTGTAGTATGATCGCCGTCACCAATATCTTCAGCAAAAGCCAATTCTATAAGTTTGTCTGTTAGTTCGTTAACCTCCATATCAAATGTTATTTCCACCTAAGCCTTTCAGTATAAACAATAAAACAACGAGATTGTTAAATTTTTAATATTGGAATAATTTGCAAAATTATAAAATAAACTATTACATTTGTCTTTTTCAGCATAATTTTGTATGAGAAAACAGCAGCAAGACGCGAAATGAAAATTTGTCTGACAGTAATGGGTGTATATATTACTCAAAAAGTACCCCACATTTCAATGGAAAAGTATACCGGTCAGCAACAAGAACGGATAGCATCCGTTCATAAAAAATGATAAGCATGTATACAAAACAGGAAATAATCATCAGGAGTTATCGTGAGGGAAAAAGTCAGAGACAAATATCGCGAGAACTACAAATAAGTCGCAAGACGGTAAGAAAGTATCTCAGAGAACATGAAGAGGCACTGCAAACGGCCGTGAGTGAAGCAGCAGGTCGGACAATCAATTTATCGAGAGCACCAATCTATAAGAAGGCACAACCACGCACAAAAATAAAACTAACCCGTGAGGTAGAGTCTGCTATAGAGGAGTTGCTTGAAAAGAACGAACAAAAGAAGCAGCAAGGGCAGGGAAAGCAGCTGCTCAAAAAGAAAGACATACTCGAAGCACTTCAAGGTCAGGGCTATGAAATAGGTTACACCACAGTGTGTAATTATATTAGTCAAAAGGAAAACCGTCAAAACAGGGAGGAAGCCTATATCCGCCAAGTATATCGGCCGGGAGAAATATGCGAGTTTGACTGGGGAGAAATCAAACTCGAGATATCGGGAAAACGGAGATCGTTACAACTTGCCGTTTTTACCCCCGCCTTCAGCAATTACCGGTATGCTTTTATCTACGAACGGCAAGATACACTTGCTTTCCTGGAATCCCATGTGCGGTTTTTTCAAACCATCGGAGGCGTTTACCGGGAGATGGTTTATGACAACATGCGCGTAGCGGTAGCCCGGTTTGTGGGACGTCACGAAAAAGAGCCCACCGAAGCATTGCTACGTTTACGGGGACATTATCAGTTCAGCCATCGGTTTTGCAACCTGTATCGAGGGAATGAAAAAGGGCATGTAGAGCGCAGCGTAGAATATGTCCGACGCAAAGCCTTTTCCAATAGAGATTCCTTTGCCGATATCCCTGAAGCGCAGCAGTGGCTTGAAACAACTTTAAAGAGGTTGAACGGTATCCGACAGCAAGGAACGGGGAAGAGTGCCGAGGAGCTGTTTTCGGAAGAAAAAGCCCTCTTGGTCAAGCATCCCGCAGCAGGGATGATCTGCAGTGAACAGGTGCAATCGCGGGTAGATAAATATGCTACCATCTCCTATCGAACCAACCGCTACTCGGTGCCGGATCATCTGGTGGGAGAATTTGTAGAAGTCAGCGTGCATAGCCGAGAGTTGCAGATCTATTTTGAAAACCGACGGGTAGCTACTCATGTGAGAAGTTACGAGAAGCATAGCTGGAATATCGATATCGAACATTACCTGGCAACCTTTAAGAAAAAGCCGGGAGCACTGGCCGGGAGTCAGGCTCTTGCCGACAACCATTATCTTGGAGCGTTGTATCGGAACTTCTTCCGGGATGAACCCCGCGAATTTATCGAACTGCTTTCTTACTGTCGAGAACAGAAGGTAAGTGAAGAAAAGCTGGAGGAATCCCTCAGGCGATTGCTGGGCACCTCACCCGATGGAGTAAGTGTTGAGAAGCTTCGAGCCCTCGTGGGGAACACCCCTACGGTAACCCCGAGCAGGGAATCAGAAGATAAAATCAGTATGAAAGCCAAAGAACAACTTGCCGACATCACACGGTTAATGCATCAAACCAATTACAATGGACACCATCAACCAACAAATCACCACATACAGTAAGGAGCTTCGCTTGCCTGCTTTCCGGCGAGACTACAAAGAACTGGCCATAGAAGCGGCCAGGGAGAGACTTAACTATGAAGACTATCTGGTAAAGCTTATGGAGCGGGAATATGAATTACGGCTGGAAAATCGGAAAAAGGCACAGATAAGAAATGCCCAATTCCCTTCCAAGATGTATCTTTCCGACCTGGAGCGCAGCCAGTTACCGCCGGCCGCCCAAGAGAAACTGCCGATACTGGAGAGATTGGATTTTATAGCCTCCGCCCAAAACGTAATCCTTGCCGGCAATCCCGGTACGGGTAAAACCCATATCGCAATAGGACTGGGACTGAAAGCCTGCATACAGGGATATAAAGTACTCTTCACCACCGTTCACCGATTATTGACCCAACTGCGTGAATCACACGCCGGGCGAACCTTAAGACAGGTAGAAGCACAATTTGAAAAATATGACCTGGTCATTTGCGATGAATTCGGTTATGTTTCCTTCGATAAACAGGGAGCGGAGCTGCTCTTTAATCACCTCTCTTTGAGGACGGGCAGAAAATCGACCATCATTACCACAAATCTGGGCTTCGACCGCTGGGAAGAAATCTTCGGTGATCCCGTACTGACGGCCGCCCTTGTTGACAGATTAACCCACAAGGCTTATCTGATAGATATGAACGGGGAATCGTACAGAATGAAACAAACCAGAGAAATGATGGGCGGAAAATGAAAACAGTAGTGAAAATAAGAGCGCCCGTTTCCTACTTTTTGGAGGTACCTCCAAAAAGTAGGAAACTAACTTGGAATTTATTTTAAAATGGTATACTTTTGGATTGAAATACCGGTACATTTTTAGAGTGAAATAAACAAATGGGGAAAATGGACGACAAAACTTTATCACAACTTCTTGACAAGTATGAAAAAAGGATTGTGCACTATATACCCTTCGAAAAGGAAATAATCGAAGACGTCAAAAATGTGAAAAATTTGTCGGAGAACGAGCAGAAAGTTTTGGAGGGAAACAAAATACTGAAATCGATACAACCGGGAGATTACGTGATACTTCTCGATGAGAAAGGCAAGGAATTAACCTCACGAGATTTTGCTCAATTTATCGGGAAAAAAATACAAACAATCGCTAAGCGTATAGTTTTTGTGATAGGTGGTCCTTACGGATTTTCGGACGAAGTCTATGTTCGAGCCGACGAAAAACTATCGCTCTCGAAAATGACTTTTACGCATGAAATGGTCAGACTCATCTTCACCGAACAACTTTATCGGGCAATGACGATTTTGAGTGGAGAACCTTATCATCATGAATAATTGGGGCGAATCTATCCACAAAATATGTGTGTTGAGCTGAGTGAAACGCTTTGTGCGGCAAAAAACTGTTTCACTATCCGAGAAAAACAGGCTTCATAACTAAATCGTCAAAAGGAAAATAAACAAAAAGCCATACTACGAAGTTTGTTCAGTGTTCGATACAAGTTCGATGACCATTCGATCGGTTTCGAATCGTAGTTTCGCGAATGCTCCTTCGAACGGAGTTGATTCGAACCAAGTACGACGCAAATACGACGCAAATACGACGCAAACATGCAAAAAACACTTGCAAAGGTTTTGAAAACAATTCCCGAAAATGGATGCAACTCAAAACATTTGAAAATCAAACAGATAGCCAATTCACGAATCTGAAAGCACAAGAATAGAAGTCAAAAAAAACGAACGTATCGGGAAAGGGTAAAAAATACAAAAGTCGGATGCACTTCAATACAAAGTTTTTTCGCACTTTTGCAATGTAGAATTTGTAGTAAACTAAGCGGCGTCGCAAATGATCCGGAAAGAAAACTTACAGAAAAAAAAATTAATCTATTCGCAATTCTATGAGAAAGTTTTTCACGTTGACAATCGCAATATTTTTCGCAAACATACTATTTGCCCAAAATATTATTGGCTCTTGGAGCGGCGTTTTGAACGTATCCAACACAAAACTACAAGTTGTGTTCAATATCACGCAACAAGATTCGAGTTACACATCCACAATGGATAGTCCCGATCAGGGGGCTTTCGGATTACCCACAACGAGAACTACCTTTGCAGATAATAAACTCGAAATCGTTGCCACGGGATTGGGAATTTACTATCAAGGCATTTTGGCGGGCGATTCCATTGTCGGAAGTTTCAATCAGGGCGGAATTTCATTCCCGTTGATTTTGAAAAAAGCTGAAAAAGTACAATTCAATCGTCCGCAAACACCAGTCGAACCTTATCCTTACACGAACGAGGAGGTGATAATAGCTCTGAAAAAAGACAATATAACGCTTAGTGGAACATTATCGAAACCCTATGGCGACAGACACCACCCTGCCATCATTCTCATTTCGGGAAGCGGTCCGAACGATCGCGACGAAACTATCTTCGGACACAAGCCATTCTTGGTATTATCCGATTTTCTCACCCGAAACGGTTTTGCCGTAATTAGATACGACAAACGAGGAGTTGGAAAATCCACCGGCGAGTACAACAAAGCAACGATAAGAGATTTTGCAAATGATGCCGCCGCGGTGGTCGATTTTGCAAAATCGAGAAAAGATATCGACCCCGCAAATATCCACGTTATAGGACACAGTGAAGGAGGAGTGATAGCGGCTATGCTTGCTTCTCAAAATCCGAATATTCGCTCGGTTGTGTCGATGGCAGGACCCGGCGTTAAGGGATTGGAAATCGTTCAGGACCAAAACAGGGTGAGCATGCAGGCTCAGAAGATAGAACCCGAGACCATCGACAAATTATTGGAGCTCAACCGTGAAATTTTGCAGGGAATAATGGAATGGCACGGAACGGAGAACGAACGCACGACCCTAAGAAATCAACTCGGGGTATTGTGGGAACAGCTCCCAATTCTTGTGAAGATGAAAATGAAAAAAGATGTCTTCGTCCGCAACAACTATAATGCTCTTGTAATGCCGGGTTACCGAAGTTTCCTTTCTATCGATCCTGCCGAATATTGGGAAAAAACAAAATGCCCTGTTTTTGCCATAAATGGTGAAATGGACACACAGGTACTTGCCGAAAAAAACTTAAACGCTATCCGAAACGCATTGACGAATGGCAACAACAAAAGTTTCGAAACAAAATCGTATCCGAAACTCAATCATCTGTTTCAGGAATGCACAACGGGATATGTGGATGAATATGCAAAAATTGAACAAACCATATCACCCGAAGTTTGGGAAGATATTCTTGCTTGGTTGCAAAAACAACAAGGCGAGAGCAGTAGCAGAGACCTCAGGACAAAATAAAAAAATTACTCAACCAACAATACTTTCCTATCAAAACAAGCATAAAACGATGAAAGGACGAAAAATTATTCTTTTAATTCTTTGGATACTACTTGGTATAATAGCTATAGCCACACTATTCCTCTACTTCACGTTACCTCACTGGAAAGGAATATACGTCGCAATTATGGGAGGATTTTTGATACTTAATTTGCTTGTGATTATTTTTTTTGTCAATCGAAATTTTAAAAATTAGTTGTTGTCGAACTCAAATTTCAATAAGCTATACACCTCTTGCAGTGCAGGAATTCCCGAATCGGCCATAATTTTTACTTTTTCCAGAATCTCTCTCGACAGTTCACTCGACAACCTTCCGGCATATTTAAGCGCATTTACAGCACTTTGACGCAAAAAAAAATCAGAAGAAGAGAGATCATTGACAGCATTTCGAACCAAGGTGGTGCAATCAATGTCCGGAATTTGCACCGAATGAATAATCATTAATCGGGCAAAAAGCCAATAGGCTGTTGTGCGTATGCTTTCGTTATCCGACGAAACCCAATGATTCACCAAATCATGAGCGTAAGGAAGATTTTGAAATAAATTCATGCACACCTGTTGTCTGATTTCCTGATTAGGAATTTCACGGCACCATTTCCGGGCATTTTCTTCCGAAAAATCGTCGATTGGATACAGCAATGTAGCCAATATCTTCAATTCGCGAACATCTTCCTTCCAAAGCATTTCCGATAATATTGGATCGCAATCGTAATTGTTTGCTATCTGCCTCAGAGTCGGCAAATTCACCCCAAAGTTCAACCGATATTTCAATCCCTTTTCACGCATACTGGTCGAAACGACGCCGTCCATCGACTTGCGCAATTTCGCCCGAATCTCTTTCAGCTTAATCTCTTTCTCCATCATATTGATTTTATTGAGAAGTCATAAAAGCAATTAAATCGACAAAAGTAAGTATTTTTGAGGAAATTTGATTATTTTTGCACTCATTTCAAAAGAATGAAGCGATCATGAGAATTTTACTGATAAGCAATTCAACGAATCCGGGTGAAGGATATCTGGAACATGCAAAACCACATATCAAAAATTTTCTGGGAGATAAGCCCAAGAATGCCATTTTTATCCCCTATGCAGCCGTCACCTTTTCATACGACGAATACGAGAAAAAAGTAAATGACAAATTTGAAGAAATCGGTCATCACGTAACATCCATTCACAAGTTCAACAACACCGCAGAAGCTATAGAAAATGCCGACGCCATTGTGGTGGGAGGAGGGAACACATGGCAACTTGTGAAAACACTTCAGGACAAAAAGTTGATGAAAGTAATTCGTCGAAAAGTGCGACACGGAATTCCCTACATCGGCTGGAGTGCCGGATCGAATGTAGCTTGCCCGACGCTCAGGACAACGAATGATATGCCCATAGTAGAACCCAAAAAGTTTAAAACGCTCAATCTCGTCCCGTTTCAGATCAACCCCCACTACCTGGACGAACATCCGACCAATTACGCCGGAGAAACTCGCGAAGTGCGTATCAACGAATTTATAACGGTAAACCCTGATATTTATGTCGTTGGGTTGCGCGAAGGTACGATGCTTTGGCTGGAGGATGACGATTTGTCGCTTGTCGGAAATCGGCCTGCGAGAATATTTAAATATAAAGAAGATCCGATAGAACTTTCGGGCGAAGACGATTTCAATTTCTTGCTTAAAGCTGAATCTTAATAAAAAAAGAAGGCTGATGACGACCCAAACCATTCATCATCAAACGAACAAAAAGAAGTTTTCGTTTAAAAAATTTTTTCACGAAAGCTACTCTGTCGGGATTATCTTACTTTTTTGCACGCTTTTATCTCTCATTCTCACCAACATATCGGGTGTGGGGGAATTTTACAATTCGCTATGGGAATTCGAAATTCCCTTAGCTCACGAGCTTCATCTACCACACACGCTACTCCATTTCATCAACGATGCATTGATGGCCATCTTCTTTTTTCAGGTAGGAATGGAGATAAAACGAGAAGTGGTAGCAGGCGAACTATCTTCGCCAAGGCGAATGCTTCTCCCGGTTGTTGCAGCAATGAGCGGTGTTTTGTTTCCGGCACTCATTTTTTTAATCGTGAATGCCCAATCTCCGTATCAGGCAGGGTGGGCAATCCCGACAGCCACCGACATTGCTTTTTCGTTAGGAATACTCAGTTTACTGGGTAAATCGGTGCCACATTCTCTGAAGATTTTCCTAACCGCGCTCGCCATTATCGACGATCTTTGTGCAATCTTAATCATAGCTTTTTTTTATGCGTCCAACCTCAATCTTATTTGGTTGACGGGAGTTATTGTTTCCGTGCTCGCTATTTTCTTTCTTATACGCTACTACAAATCAAAACTTGGGAAGAGGCTTATATTAATACTCTCAATCGTCACATGGTATTGTATGTACCGCTCGGGAATACATTCGACATTTGCGGGCGTTGTGATTGCCATGCTACTGCCCATCGACACCATTCGAGTTTACGAAAGGAAACTGCATCTGCCGGTTAACTTTGTGATTTTGCCTCTTTTTGCTTTAGCCAATACAAGTATCTTTATTACCACGTCCGCATTAGCCGGTTTGACCTCTACCCTATCTCTGGGGGTCTTTCTTGGTCTATTTGTAGGGAAACCACTTGGAATTTCTCTCGCTATATTCGGATTGACAAAAAGTCGGATATTACCCACCATGAGCTCATCGAGATGGCTACAATTCATGGGTGTGAGTATTTTGGCCGGGATAGGATTTACAATGTCCATTTTTGTTTCTACATTAGCCTTTGACGATAAGGCAATACAAGATACATCGAAACTTTCGGTACTGATTGCTTCATTTCTGTCGATGATAGTCGGATATTTTTGGTTGAGAATGGCATTTCGTGGTGGGGAAAAGCAGTTGGTGAACGATAGCATTTCTCGATCAGAAACGGTTTGAGAAAGCTCTCGAAGTTTGTAATGCTTTTTTGATAAAATTTAATTCGGGAATTCATCGGAACCGGAAAGTACCGGCTTTTACTAAACGACTATAAACTCTTTAATTACAGAACATTAAGTCCAATCAAGACAAAACGTATTGAGATAAAAGACAAAATATATTCTAAAAGTATGTTTTATAATATGTTTTTTTATTTGTTTTTTTGCGGTGAGCCGTTTATCTTTGCAGCGATAACCTAAAACAATCTTTTTTACCTTAATACCTGTACCCGATTAACCGAAGACAAAAGAGGCCATCTCGAGCGAGGTGGTCTTTTTTCTTTTTTTGTTTTCCAAACTTTTGATACAAAAAAAGCGCCGCCTAAGGCAACGCTTGTGACCCCGGAGGGGCTCGAACCCTCGACCCATTGATTAAGAGTCAATTGCTCTCAAGGCATCAAAAAACTGCGTTTTTTAATGCTACCAACTGAGCTACTGCACTTTATAGATATTTGTTTCGACTGTTTTTTTGAACCGTTATTTTCGGTTTGCTTATTGGTTTACCTTTGTTGGATAAATCGAGATTTTGTTAATAATTAAGTTGTTTATAATTGGAACATTAAAGGGTTGCTCTCCTCTTTGTTCTTATTCGTAAAGTTACAGAAAAAGATTGAAAATGCAAATGATTATTGAATTTATATTTTAGTAAGTTACTGTGAACTACTAATATATTTTTTCAGAAAACTTATTTCGTTATTCAGGTGATATTTCTCCTAAAAAATGATTTTTTTCTCTTTAATAGGAGAGGAACAGTGGAAATAGGTTGATTGTCTGCTATATAAAAATATTTTTTTAAACAGGTATGATCCGCGTTGAAATTAGTAGGATAAAATATGTGAGAGGAGAATTTTAAAATATTATGCCTATATATAGACCATTTTCAATTTTTTTCCCCATTCTTGAAATAAGCGGTTTACATAACGATAGACGATACATGGGTGTTTTTCAATTTTATGCTTTTAAATGGAAGGGGTGAGGAATAAATGCAAAACTTAGCGTATAGCACAATGGTGGCTTGTTGTTTTGTCAAGGTTTTTTGCGAAAATACTACCTGAAAGTGTGGAGATTTTTGCAAAAACCGTAAGGCTTGACCTTTACAAAACAGGAAAAGCCACATTATTTTTGCGGTGTTTTCATTTATAACTATTATAAGGAGAATTGGTAATGCAGCCTTGAGCCGACCGAAGGCGA
This sequence comes from Seramator thermalis, assembly GCF_004138125.1. GTDB lineage: Bacteria > Bacteroidota > Bacteroidia > Bacteroidales > Dysgonomonadaceae > Seramator > Seramator thermalis. The sequence goes on along the minus strand of NZ_RXHS01000014.1, from coordinate 50,028 downwards.
GTGAAAAAGCAGCGGAACGAAGTGGAGTGCTTTTTTTAGCGAAGCCGAAGGGAGAGGCGCGAGCCGTAAGCGAGTGGAGCGAGGGCGCAGGCAGCAGGAAGCCCGCAACGAAGTGAGGGCAGCGGAATGCTGCCGCGTGCGGCAGGGCTGGCGCAGTTTTTTGCAAACGGAGCTTGTGCAGGGAAAGGCAAGTGCCTGAATGAGCGATTACGTGAAGTGGAGTGTAGAGAATTGCCGTTTGAGGAGGAATTGATGATGATATTGTGGAAATGCGATGAGATGGAATTACGTGCAACAAAGATGGCAAAGGATTGCTCAACGGCAAAATGAACGAAACGGAACGTAACGAAAGAGCGAAAGAAGGCTCTTGCTCGGGAATAAAAAATGGGTGCTGTGTGAAACGAATGAGCATAACCGAAGAATGAGGCGAAGCGAATGAGGAACACACGGCACAAACGATAGAAAGGGTGGGCACAAGCGACGAAAAAGAGGCAAAAACTGTGACAGCCCGATTAGCCCGAGCGACCAGCAGGCGAGCAGAAACAATGAGTGGCGGCTGCCCCCTGATAGAAAATGATTTGACCTATTTGGGGTTTTAGGGGGCAGGAGTAGCCACGGGTGAGGATTGAGCGAGCGTGTGTAGCAAAACAAGCATGCACGCGACCATGAGCACCAAACGTAGCGAAGCGGAGTGAGACGGAGCGCAATGGGCAAGTGTGCATGCGTTAGCCGGCAAGGGCAGCGAAAAAAATACTACCTGAAGCGAAGCGAGGTGTGGAGATTTTTTTAAGCTGCTTGTTATACCCTTGCGGCTATGTTTTTGCGAACAAAGCAAGCGATTGACGAACACCTTATTACCAATTCATTTAAATTGCTGTTTCACCTCGTTATTCGGTGAATGGGGAAAAAATTCAAATAAATCCTCGTTATATAGACCATTTTTGAAAATTTTCCCTACTCTGAAAATAGAGAGTTAAGACACTTCTAAACTTGAATTTCGTCACAATATCTTCTCCTTCTAATCATAGGCAAATCTGTAAAAGACGGTTTTGCCGTTATTTGGATAGATCATTGCTATTTCTATTACAAATCCTTCATTGTCTGTTTTATATTGATAAGAAATTTTCTGTTCTCCTTGTCCAATACTTGCAGGTAGATGTTTGGTAGCTTTGCCTAACCGTGCGTAATATGGATAAACAAGCGTGCAATTTATATCGTCGATTTTTAAGAATAATCCAAATTTATTTTTGTTTTCGAGCGTTGTGTAGGTAACATCAATCTGTTGGCCTTCATAATTCATTTGCACCATGTCGTCATTTTTCCACGTAAACAACATCTTTCCGTTCTCGTTTTCGATGGAAGATAATTGTCCTTTTTCGTTATAAAACATATTACCGAAAAATGTAACAGGAAAACCGCCATCCTCTGCAACCTTAATGTAACCTTGCTCGTTTAATGAACAAGAAACAAACTGGTCGCCTTTGCTGATACGGAACGTATTTGTATCGTACTCAAAATGGGTTGTCCCAAATATTTCGGAATTATCGGGAATGGCTGTTGTGATTCTATTTTGAGAATCGTATTTTAGTGTGTAATGATATGTGTATTCTGCACTTTGGACGGTTATTGTTGTTACTCTTTTTGAGGAAATATTACTTGCTTGCGCTAATATTGTACATAGTGATAGCAACAATATGAACGATAGAATTTTTTTGAATTTCATTATTTATCTTTTTGAGATTTCATTTAATTATGAAAGTTTAGTAAGCTGAGTTCGAGTTATAAATGCAAATTTTTTATATCATCTAAATCTTTTGATACATAAATAACAATAGAACCACAGCCTGTTGCTCCCATTGAATAACAGCAGTTTAAATATGATCCTTTGACTTTATATATACCTGAAAAATCCGAATTATTATCATTATTTTGGGAAGAGAGTTCCTGTAAATACAACTTTTGATTTAAATATTGAAGAATCTCGTTTGGATCTTTGTATATAAGGAATGTCTCGATTTGTAAAACAAAAGCTCCTACTCTTGCTCCATGTAAACTAATACCCCATTCCCCGTCATCTCCAATTTCGTTTTTAAAAATGGGTTTTCCATCAATCGTCAATATAGAAGTAAATCTAATTTTAAATGGAAGTATATCTCCGTCAATTAAATTACTGTCATAACGTCGTATTTTATCGTTACTATTATAAATACTCCAAGGAACAGCTCCATCATCATTATTCGTGATAAAAGTATTAATTATTTGTGCAATATCTGAACTTGACTGAATTGAAGAATTATCTTCGGAATCAGCATAATATTCAGCAGCCCTTATAGAATCCAGACATTCAGCAGCCCTTATAGAATCCAGAATAGCGTTCTCCCTGTATTGATTAATCTCGGCTATTGAATCTGCTATATATTTATCAATAAAATCCTGATGACTATTATTATTATTATTATTATTATATATCCATAATATAAAAATTAGTAATGGTATAAAAAACAATAGTAAATATATCGGTGTAGTGCTTTTTATAACATTAATTGTAATTTCTTTCTTTATGGTATTTTTATGATTTGAAAAAAGAAAAACGTAATTAGTACTTTCCGTTGGAGTAAATATTGCAGAACCATTTGCAGGGTAGGCTCCATGTCCAACAATAATCAATTCTGAAATATTTTCAGTTTCCCATGCAAATTCAACTGTTTCACCAAATTTTACAGCATTTTTATTTACAACAAGTTTAACTGACGGCTCATTGTAAAAATCATTTTTATTTTCCTCATTATCTCTTTCCTGAAAATATTGCTCATCATATTCTTTCCTTTTGTCATCATCAGATAAAACTTCGTAAGCTTCTTGAACCTCTAAAAAACGAGCATTGAAAAAAGAATCATTCCCATTTTTGTCAGGATGGAATTTTGATGCAAACAATTTGTATGCTTTTCTTACTTCTTCTTTAGTTGCATCTGGAGATAAGTCGAGAATTTGATAGTAATTTTTAAACATATCTAATATCTATTCTTTGGGATTTAATCCATAAATATTTGTATTTGGCTCACTGTCGGTGCAAAATAATATAATTAACCATATTGCACCAACTAATGGAATTAAGCTGACAAGAATCATCCAGCCACTTTTGCCAACATCATGTAGTCTTCTTACGCTTACTGATAATGATGGAATGAAAACAAATAGTGAATAAAGGACAGAAAAAATTCCATAATTCAGGTCTTCGAATGTTAAACCTGATACATTATCAACAAAAATAGCACAAAGGGTAAAAACAAAATTCATTAATGCAAACATCCAATACTCTCTTCTACGCGCACGTCCTTTAAAATTTGCGTAGTTCTGTAAAACTTTAATATACCAATTCATTTTAATAAAATTTTATTTTCCCTCTCCGTCCCCCAAGTTCGGTATTAGACAATAAAAAAGCGTCGGAACTGTTAGACTTTACCGGCGGTCAAAATCTAAAACGCTTTTCGTTTAATAACTAATAAATTGCACTGCTGCACAATGTTTTACTAATGTTTTTATTATTTTATTATACAGAACTTTTTGTTTTTTATAAGAAATTTTCTGCACTCCCTGTCCTCTTGATGTGCGAAAGTGATCTATAGTTTTACCTAAAAATGAATAATACGGAAAACGGGCGTGCAATTTTTTTCATCAATTTTTAAGAATAAACCGAATTTATTTTTTATTAAAAAGGCCTACAATAAATGCAATGACAAAGACAATTCCTCCAATAATCAGCAGCCATTTGAGAATAGTAAAAAGAATGGTCGTTATGCCATACCCTACATATAGCCCGCCTTCAATCAAATCAGAACAGCCGCTTAATACGAACATAAGCACCAAAGCGCCTAATATTAGCTTTGGTTTTAGCTTTTGAAAAACTACATAGTGATTGAATATTTTTTTCATAAATTCATGATTTAATATATTATACATTTGTATTCAAAATAATACCAATCATCATTTGCAGAAATAATGATTCCAAGAATTGCGATGTTATCAGATGTTTTAATCAACCTTCCGTAATGGTGTTTTGTTATGAAAGTACATCCCGAAGATATGTCTTGAACTTCGTACATTTTGTTCTCAGATGAACCTTTATTGTCTGTCCACTTGAAGACTTTTCGGTTCAAATCCAAAATAAAAGAATCTTCATTGAACGGAATCTCTTTTGGAGTATATCTGAACACAAATCCATTCTTCAGATGATAACATTCAGTCATCTTGCTATAAGTGGCTTTTAATTTATATATTTTTGGAGTTGCATTTATGGATGAAATGTTTAGCAAGAATATGAATAATAGAACGAATCGATATTTTTTTGCGTCATAAATAATTTATTTTTCGAGTATCTTTCATCGAATTTATAAAGTCTGTAAATAGCTTTTTTTCAAGTGAAGCTATCATTCCGAGTCTCTTGTTGTATATGTCATAGAATTCGATATATTTATTTTTGTCTTCAATCTGTATATGGCAAATAGCATTTCTAAGATGTACTAAAATACTTGCAATGTGGTTGTTCTTATTGTTTGTAAAATAAATGTGATTGACACTTAGGTTTTGTTTTTCTTGTTCGATTGTTGCAGAGTTCATTTTAGTAATAACAATGTTGTGAGTAGAGCAGAATTTTTTGAATTTTCTATCTTGAACATTGAATCCCCTTGGTTTTTGCTGCTTAATCTCTTTCTCAACGTAATAAACCAAATTGTAAAAAGTTAGTATTTCGTCATCTTTAAATGGTATAATGTTTTTCGTAATCATAGTCTCTATTTAAAATTATTCTAAATCCCAATATAACATATTAGCTTCATCAATTAAACGCACACTCGTAATTTCGTATTCTGAATATTTTTTAAACAAAATTTCCATAGAAAACACCTTATCTCCTAATTCTTCTGAATTTGTCATAGTATTGGATTCAGCATCATATTCAAAGTTGTTCGTTACTTTTTTTACTGGTGTATTGGTTTCTGCACCACCTTGGAAAAGTCTTATATGTGGAGACGAAATAGCTTTGTAGTTTAATTTACTTAGTTTATTTTCTATTTTACTTTTTACTTCAGCTTCGTCTTTCTCATATTGTAAATTTTCTGCGGCTATCTGTTCTTCTGTTTTAATTGGTCTCTCGGGAATTGCTTCTTCGCTATTTCTCGAATTGCTCTTGGATTCATTGCAAGACTCAAACATTACGCTTGATACAACCAACACAATGCAAACACTTTTCAAAATACTGTTATTAAATTTAGTAAATCCCATAATAAAACCTCCCTCCTCCCCGTTCCCCAAGTTCGGCATTAAAATTTAAAAATAAAAAAGCGTGGGAACTGTTAGACTTTACCGACTGTCAGGCTCTACCAAAGCCCAAAGTATCGTATAAAGCAACAGCCCCACGCCGTATTGACGTGGAGCGTTTGTTGCTATTACCCCGATACTTTTGTAAAATTTGGTAGATTTTGACAGTCTGGGCAATATCTAAAACGCTTTTATATTAATTGATAAAAGTATTTGAAATACAACGCTTTGTATATTTCTTTGCAAATGTACTTAATTTTTTTATTATAGAAATCAAAATTGGAAATATTTTTGTGCCTGATTTACTCTTTTTTTACCTTAATTTATCTTAATATGTCATTTTGCTTTTTATTATAGTGATGCAATCAGTTGATTTACCTTTTTCTTTAATTGTATGGCGTTTTATTTCAAACCATTGTGACAGATCTGTGGCTTTGGCTGCTTTTATTTTATTGTATTCCTCGTAAAGGGCAAGGTCTGAATATATTTTTTGCAGCTTTTTTTTACATTCACTTACACGCATTGTGCTGCCTTCCTTAATGCCAATATCATTCAGACATTCAATAATTTTAGCATCATTTGATTTATTTCCTTGATATTTAAGTATCGTTCTTTTTATATTTGTAACATTGTATTTTAATCCTTCGACTTTGTCGGCTCCTAACGTGTCGTAGGCAATTTTTACCAAAGGTTTTTCTTTTTCAATCAGCGAGATTCGTTCATCTATGTTTCCAAAATGAAACATGGGAATATCTTTTTTGAGTCTGACATATTCGTCGAATAAGTCTTTGAATGAAATTTTTGCTTTCTTGTTTGTCATGAGTTTGTCTGTGTAAACCATAACATCTTCGGATAAAACATTAAATCCATATTTGCCATACTCATTTTTAAGTGTTATTCTTGAAGCATAAAGGCTGTGTGTAATTTTGAAGTTTACAATGTCTAACTTAACCAAGTTTTCATCAAAAAACAGTTTATCTTCTTTTTTATAAATATATTGTTCGTTCAATCCTGCTTTGTTGCCTTTTTCAATAATTGATATGTTTTTTTTACGACTTTCTTCGCTCATGTTATTCACTTCATCGATCCACTTTTTTGTTGTTTCGATTTCTTTTTGTGAGAATGCTTTGAACTCTTCGTAAGAAGTAAAATTGTTGTATCGGGTTTCTGAAAAAATATGGGTTATTTCTGTTTTATAGTGTGAATCGCGAATGCGTCCGCATATTTGAATGATTAATGTTGAAATATCCAGTAGCGTATGTGATTTGTTTTTATCGCTGACAATGTAAGTTCTTCCGTTTTCATCGTAGATATCGCAACCCTCAAAGCATGTGGAAGTATAAAAATTGATTTGTTTTACAGGGTCTGTTGTCGTAGCAATCTGATATTCGATCCCTAACTTATTTTGATTGCTTTTGCGGCCTCTACCGGGTGAAGTGTTGTTGGAACAGATAACACGGACCTGATCGGGTTTTAAATTTGATTTTGAAATTGCTTCGGCAATAAAATCAACGCTGTTCACAAAGAAATGCAGGTTACCGAACATTTTGCCTGTAAGTGCATCGGTTATCAGTCTGCAAACCTCATTTATTGGTCTGGCAGTAATAACCGGTTTGATATTTACTTTTACCGTATTGGGCCATGACACTTCAACAATAGGCAGATCTTTGAGTTCGTTCAGAATAAATTCATCTTCGATGGGTGTAGCAGTCATATAAGTTACTTTTTCGAATTTGCGACTATGAAACAATACTTTTTTCACGGCTTCATTCCTAAAGGCATAACTGTTGAATAAAATATGCCACTCATCGACCAACAAATAAAACCGGCTGTATGGTTCGTACCCGTTTTGTTCAAGTAGATAGATCAGGTGTTCCAATTTGTCATAAGTTACTGCGATTTTTTTCTTCGGGTGGTTTTGCATGTAATCTAAAATTTCTTGATCTGTAACTCCCTGATATATGCCCAATAAATCGGGGTGCTGCTCTGTTTTGTTTTTTATCGTATTGACATAGGGCATAGCAATAATTGTGTCTATCTCGTTTAGTATGGCAATGGTGGTTCCACCACAGCCTGTTTTGCCTTTATCGAACAGGCAATTAGTCGGGAGTTCGGTCATAAAATCGCTCAGGTATTCGTCTGAGTCTTTTGGTTCAATAATTTTTTTACTCATAAAATAAATTTTATGGTTTATAAATGATTTATCTGAATCGTGTGAGGAACGGATTTTTTTTCTTTTTTCTCTCTTTATGTTTTCGGTGTTTCCGAATATAAAAATCCGTCTGATTATCTGGGGAGTTGCGACGCAAATCTATGAAATGAAGTTAGCGGGAGAACTTGATATGCAAATTATGCGTTTGAAAATCGGAAAATCCGGCAGAAAGGTCAAAATAAAAACAGGTTGATGCCTGTTCTTATGCCATATTGTCCAAGATTTAATTTCAGACAGTTCTGAATGTAATTGTCATTGATTTTACCAAAAAAAAATATGCTGCTTTTTTTCTTTAAGTCACCAAGTTATTTTACTTGCGAAAGTTGAATTTGTTATTTGTACAATAGAAAATTTGTGGCATGAATAAATTATTCTGGTTCAAACTCAGATAATAATTCAATGGCGTCAATGTATTGAAATTTTGAGTATTAAAATTATTGACATCTGCTTTTTGTCAGCAAAGGTTTTGAAGGAGATTTTTAGGTCGTGCAAGTTTCGCAATTTCAGAAACATTTGAATGCTTTTTCATTTCTACGCTTGAATCAGCGTTTTTGATTCGTGAAACAAATTTAGTCAGGATTTTTGAAACATTTTGAAGGTTATCGATAGTCGATTTCTGTATATTTTCAGCCATTTTGTCATCGTTTTTACATTTATAATGGGATCATCTAATGTGTTGGTAATCTATTTATTATTACAAAGGTACAAAATCTTATGGAGGTAAATTGCTGATCAACAAAATTATTTGGTACGCGGGATTAGAGATAATGCGAGGCTGAAATATGGGGAATGAAAAAGGCAAAGGACATAAAAGAAAGGCTCTATGGACAGTAGAGCTTTACGGATCGGAAAAAGCGGAGCTATGGGAGGTAATAAAGGCTACCGGTTATTCTAAGATTTTGTTTTAATCGTGGACGAAAAAGAAAAAACTATAAGAATCATTTTCCTTTTTCATTTACACAATCTTTTGAATAGTGTCAAATTTTCCATTTCCCCCGAGTTAGGTATTAAATTAATCAGTTATATTGCTGTCATTGTTTTACAAATATATCTGTACTTTTTGTTTTTTATTTTTCCGTGAAAATCATTGACACATTGGTGATGCAATAGCGTTTACAGAATTGTTTTTATTTTTTTACCGCTGTACATAAATTTGACGAAATTATATACTCCCTGTTACTATTTTCTCGTATCATAAAAGGAAATATAAATAATGCATAAAACCTTGTTTTTCAGTTTGTTAATACAAACTGTGTGTGGGAGTGGAGTTCTCTTAATCACTCGTGCTCTTTATCGGGTTGGAAATCAAATAATTGTATCAAACCTGTATGATTACCCCCTGATTTATGCTGCTTTAATTTGTAGTACCGTTCTATTATAGGTATTTTTATTTTATCTCCATGCATTATATTGGTAGTAATGCCATTTTTTGTAAAAATTTCTCTGAACCCTTCCGTAAGCTTATCGATATGATGCTCTTGATTTTCACCAAATCGAGCAAGAATTTCATCACAAACAGTTTTTGAGAACATTTTTTCTTCATTTAGCTTTTCTTCGTGTTCCTTTAGTAGTTTGTCTATCGCACCTTTTTGATATTCGCAATCTTCCATTGGCTTTTTCCCGAGTATATGGTAAGCACTAATATTGTACTCAACCTCTTCCAACCTCTTTCGATCTTCTTCTCTGTAAAAATAAGCTATTGCGGACTCTTTTTGACTATCAGGCAAATCACTCGTATGTATTAACTCTAATTGCTCAACTAAAAACTTTCGTCTTTCTACCGTATTTTTGATTTTTGAAAAATCCGTTATTTTTGGACTACTAATAACAAATAACGCATTTTCATGATTTATAATAAAATGACTTGTCCTTTGATAGGCTTCATGTAAATTATTGGGTGCTGCATAGTATGCCTTCACTCGGTTTTCATCATAGAAATTATCTATCTTGAAATAGTTTAATTTACCGTCTTTATCTAAGAATTTGTTATAAACTGCTTTTGATTGTGCTTCGGTTTCAGCCAAATATCGTCCCGATTTTTTTTGTTCAATTCCCTCCCTTTGTATAATGCTATCTGTATGCATTAATCTTAATTGCTGATCTTCAAATCCTAATTCGGCTTTATCTATATATTCTCGTATTTCTGATTCATCTAAAATCGGATCTTTAATTCCATAAGTTGAAATGTGAGTGAGAGAGTTGAATTTTTTACCGTCTTCATAAGAATTACGGAATCGTCCGTATATTTGAATGCTATTAGTAAAAGGATCAATTTTTGTATGTTCAGCTTCATCCAAATCGGTTAATATCAAAATATCGGGTTTTGCAGGTGACAAAATATCAACTGCGGAAAAAAAACGAGAAGTGAAAAAATTGTATCTTGCTAAAGGTAAATCTAAATCGGGATAGATATTTTTCATCGGGTCTTGCTTACCTTTAGATTTAAAAACGCTCTTTGGAGAACAGAACACTTTGTAATCTTCTATTCCGTTACTTTCTAATTGTTTGATTAATTTATGAATTCCCGATGTTGAATTAAAGAATACACAAACACATGGACTACCTTTAAACTTTTCAAAGAAATCTGCAACCGAACTATAAAAATCATTAGTTGTGATAAGTGTTATCTTTTTTTTGTAATCAAAGGATGGTTGTATTTCAAGCAGATAGAAATTTTGCTCCTCAAATTTTGGATGTCTTGCTTGTAATGGTGTTGCTGATAAAAAAGCCTTGCTATTATATAAAAAAAAGTCTTCCATCGGCGATGAAATTTGTTCCCGATAATCTATGTCTTGGATAACTTTCTCGCATTCATCAAATAAACAAAAATAGTTCTCAAATAAATTGATATTATTCTTATTGGCTACTTTACGAACCTTTGAGTAACTTTCGGGTGTACAAAGTACTTTTTTATATTTTACATCTTTATTGAGCAGATATTTTTTAATTTTATTATCCGTAACACCCTCATAAACACCTAATAATTTATCATTTTTATCTGTTTTACCCTTGATAACAGGTACATTCGGCTCAATTATTACAGAGTTTCTTTTTGCTTTAATTTCACTATAAGTAGCTCCTAAACCCGGGAGAGTTTTATGAAAAATGCAATTTGCGGGTATTGCATCTAATTCAAAACCCTCTCTTTCAAATACATCAATCAGATACTCGTTTTCATTGATTGCGATGTATTTAGCTTCACTTAAATTAAAGATGTTACTCATATTTCTATTTTCTCTTTTAGTATGAATAAGGGGAAAATTTTCAAAAATAAAAGTCTTTATATGCCCATTTTCAAAAATTCTCCCTATTCTTGCAAAAGTATAAATTATTGAGAGATACAACCAATTTTATAATAAATAATTTATAGTTTCACTTAGTTTATCATTCTCAAAACTATCCAAATAATATTGAGTAACTCTTTCGGAGCTATGACCTAAAGATTCACTAATCACAGATGTTTTAACTCCACTGCGTTTTAAAACGGTAGCAAAGGAGTGTCGGGCTACATAGGTAGTCAGCGTAATAGGAAGTTTTAACGATTCTCCTATGTTTTTTAAATCCTTATTCGTTTTCCCGATTATTTTGTGTACTCTGTTTGCTTTTTGCTGTTCGGTTTTATGAAATGGGGACAATATGGGAAAAAGATAGGGCGTTTCGGGATTATGGTATTTCTCTATCAATTTATATGCAGTAGGATGCAAGGGTAGTTTTATGAGTTTACCTGTCTTTTTACGTGTGTAAACAAGTTGATTATTAATAATATTGTCTTTTGTAAGTGAAGCAATATCGACAAAGTTTATTCCGCCTGTGAGATAGGAAAATATGAAAATGTCGAGGGATAATTGTTCTCTTTCGGTGCTTGCTTGATAGCTGATAATTCGTTTGATGTCGGATTTTGTTAAGGCTCTTTTTGCTGTATCCTTATGCAATTTGGAAACCTTAAAAGTGCGGAAAGGATATAATTGCGGATTTACACATTTCTCTTCGATGGCTATATTATAAACAGTTCGCAAAGTTCGGTAAATAATTCCAATTGAATTATCGGATAGATTTTTATTCTTTAAACTATTCTCAAACTTTTTTAGCCAAATAACATCAATATCGGAAAAGTAAAAATTGAGATGACCATTGAATGCCTTCAATGATTTGTAAGTGTATCTGTATAGATGCAATGAACCTAAGTTTTGAGTTTTTTCCAGAATGTTTATCTGCTCTTTAAAAATGGTATCAACTGTTTTTAATTCAAATGGTTTTTCGACTTTGTTAATCAGCGAATCAGAGGTGTACTCTTTTTGCGTTGCGTTTAATTCTAAAATGGTTTGGTTGAATACTTTGAGTTTTTCGATGATGAGATTTTCAATCTGTTCCCTATCAGGACAATTGCGTTTCGGCTTGTTCTCCTTAAAATCCCAGTAAATAGGATTTATTGAAATTCCGAGACTTTTGTAAGTTTTTTTTCCGTTTTTAGATACTCTAATCATTAAGGGATTTTCTCCGCTGGCTAATGTTTTAGACTTGTAACATAGTACTTTAACTGTTGCATTCATGCTGTTTTTTGGTTTAACTCTCGGTTTACCTTTTCATCGAAAACCAACTGAAAAACAGAAAAAAACGGCTGAAATTTATGTATCTTATTACAAAAAATAAACGCCTAAATATCTATATTTAAGCGCTTTATCAGGTGACCCCGGAGGGGCTCGAACCCTCGACCCATTGATTAAGAGTCAATTGCTCTACCAACTGAGCTACGGAGTCTTTTTGGTGATGCAAAGTTACAATTTTATTTTAGCAGGAGAAAAAAATCTAACTGAATTTGCACATCGAAAAACAATTCCATAAAAAAGGAATGAAATTCGATAATTTCATTCCCTTTTTCGTTGTCGTCGCAAGAGGATATTACAAACTGGCCAAGGTCGATCCCGGTTTGAATTTAGCTGTTTTTTTAGCCGGGATATTAATGGCTTTTTTCGTGCGAGGGTTAATACCTTTTCTTGCACTTCTTTCAGAAACAGAAAAAGTTCCGAATCCTACCAATACAACTTTTCCACCTTTTTTAACTTCACTTGAAATGGCATCCAAGGTGGCATCCAATGCCTTTTTCGAGTCCACTTTGCTTAGCCCCGACTGTTGGGCGATAGCATCAATTAATTCTGATTTGTTCATAAGAAAACGTAAATAAAAAAATTAAACATAGTAAAACGAAGGCATAGCCTATTTTTTCGCCAAATATATATCATAAATCTATAACTATCAAGAAATTTTACAAAAAGTATTGATTTTTCTTAAATAAAAGTCGTTTAAAGGGCAAAAAAACCACAATTCGAGGGAATATGCGTATTTTTGTGCCCGTAGAATAACAGAAAAAAGAATGAACGATTCACGATCAAGCTTTGCGGGTATGATCCCGATGGTTACGAAAAATATTATCATCATCAATGTATTGGTATGGCTGGCCCAAGTAATCCTTATTCGTAGAGGAATAGACCTCTCAGATTATTTTGGACTTTATTATTTCGAATCCGAAGGATTCAGATTCTGGCAACCTATAACATACATGTTTCTTCACGACCCCAATTCGTTTATGCATGTTTTTTCGAACATGTTCGCCGTATTTATGTTCGGACGCACATTGGAACAAATATGGGGCTCGAAACGATTTTTGGGTTTTTACTTCATTACCGGGCTTGGAGCCGCCATCACGCAAATGCTGGTAGTTTATCTTCGAGTGCAGGCGGTGAAACAGGGAATGGCGGACGAAGCTATTTCGCAGGTCTATACTCATGGGTATCAACTGCTACACGAGAACATGAACTTTACGAATATGGCTCAGGGCAGTCTTAACTTATTGATGAATACTGTTACAATTGGCGCATCAGGAGCCGTATTCGGTATTTTGCTTGCATTCGGCATGTTGTTCCCCAACGCAGAGTTGTTCATCATTCCTTTCCCATTTCCGATCAAGGCAAAATGGTTTGTAATGGGTTATGGCGCTATCGAACTCTTTTTCGGGATTTCAAACTTTTCGGGCGACAACGTAGCCCACTTTGCGCATTTGGGAGGGATGATTTTTGGTATTTTTGCAATACTCTATTGGAAGAAAAAAGATCGGGGATATGGCAGATATTATTGATCGCATCAAATACCAATACAAAACCGGAGATATCCTGATTAGGTTGATATTTATAAACGTAGGAATATTTCTGATAATTAAAATATTAGGAATATTTTTTACGCTATTCAAAATAGAAACCTTCAATCTGTTGCAGTTTATAGCGGTGCCGTCGCAGCCGGAAATACTTCTTCGGCGTTTTTGGACGCCGTTCACTTACATGTTTGTTCACGAAGGATTTTGGCACATTCTTTTCAACATGCTGTGGCTCTACTGGTTTGGTAAGATCTTTCTCGAATACTTCAGCGGCCGGCATTTAGGGAGCGTTTATTTATTAGGAGGCTTGTCGGGAGCACTCTTATACATTTTAGCTTTCAACCTCATCCCTTATTATTTGGATTTGGGAAACAGCTGGATGATAGGAGCTTCGGCAGCAGTGATGGCAATCGTGATGGCCGCTGCTTTTTACAGACCCGACGTGCAACTACATCTCTTTTTGTTGGGAAGAATCAAAATTGTATATATCGCCATTTTCGTATTTGTTCTCGACTTTATTTCGCTCGACGATTTATCCAATCCGGGTGGACATCTTGCACATATCGGCGGAGCCATTGCCGGCTATTTGTTTGCTGTAAGGTATCGGAGAGGAAAAGATATTACAAAGGGCATCGGAAAAATGATGGATCACATAGCCAATCTATTTAAAAAGAAACCCAAGAGGACCAAACTGAAAGTATCTCATCGACGAGCGGAATCGGACATGGATTATAATTATCGAAAACATCAGGAACAGGAAGAGATAGACCGTATTCTCGACAAACTGAAACATTCAGGCTACAGCAGCCTTTCGGCCGACGAAAAAAAGAAGTTGTTCGATGCCAGCAAAAAATAAGAGAATAGCTTTTCGCGATGTGGTAAAATACATCATCTTTGCGACGAACATCATAGCAATTGCTCTTCTGTTTTGTTCGCCACTTGCCTGGCATGTATCTCCGTTGAAAACAAATTTTTTTTCGTATATCGGATTGGCTTTCGGCTTCATATTCTATATCAACCTACTCTACTTTTTCTTTTGGCTCCTTTTTTCGAAATGGCGGTTGGCTTTGGTATCGCTTATTACTATAGTTATTTGTTTCAAGCCTGTTACTACTTTTTTTCCATTACATCCATTCCCTAAAAAAGCGCCCGCAACAGCCGTAAAAATACTCACCTATAACGTGGAAGGTTTTCGAAACGAAAACAGAAAGGGGCAAAGCGAGCACCCACTGCTCGAATACATCGCCAAAACCGATGCCGATATCGTGTGCCTGCAAGAATACATGGTAAGCAAAACCGGACAATCGATTATTTCCCAAAAAGAAGTAAATCGCATCTTAAAAGCATATCCCTATCGTTCCGTAACGGGACTGGAATCTTCGGGGATGTATCACATCTATGGACTTGCCTGCTTCTCGAAATTTCCGATAAAAAAGACGCAAGAAATTGCATTTGACTCGTCATACAATGGAGCTGCGATTTATTCGATTCTGATTGGTGATTCGATCTATACGGTCGCCAACGTACACCTGGAATCCAACAGAATCATGGCCGAAGACAAAAAACTCTACAGCGATTTTCTGCAAAATAAAGAATCGGCTGACCTCGATGCCGTTGCCACGAATATTCGAGCACGGATGGGCAGAGGATTTCGCAAACGCGCAGAACAAGTAAAAGAGGTGCGGAAATACATCGATCGGCAAAAAGCAGCCGGAACCATTATTTGCGGCGACTTCAACGATACGCCCATCTCATACGCCTACAGTCACATGAAAGGGAATTTAAAAGATGCATACGTCTCCAATGGCTTTGGGCCAGGCATCACCTATCACGAAGATTTATTTTTGTTTCGAATCGATTATATTTTTCACAGCCAAAACATACAATCGTACCAAACAACTGTCGGAAAAATCAAATATTCTGACCATTATCCGGTTTACACTTATTTGAATATTCCTCGATAAAAATTTCTTTGCATTTGGGTTGTTTAAAAACAAAAAATCATGTATAAAATAAGCAAACAATTCTCGTTTTCTGCTGCACATTCGTTGCATGGGCTGCCTGACGCACACCCTTGCTCGCGGTTGCACGGACATAATTATGTGGTTACGATCCACCTGAAAAGCGAAACATTATCGGAAACAGGGTTCGTTCGCGATTACAATGACCTGAAATCTGTAAAAAAATACATCGACGAAAACCTTGATCATAGAAATCTGAACGATATTTTAAATCCCCTGAATTCGTCAGCCGAAAATCTGGCAAAACTGCTTTACGATGTTTTTAAACCGCAATTCCCCGAGCTTTATGCAGTAGAGGTGAGCGAAACGCCCAAAACAAACGCCATATATGAACCTTAAAGTTAACGAAATATTCTATTCTCTGCAAGGAGAAGGTGGACGCACGGGCGAAGCATCCATCTTTGTCAGGCTGTCCGGATGCAATCTCACTTGCGATTTTTGCGACACAGATTTTGCATTCGGCGAAATCATTTCGGTAGAAGAAATACTTAATCGAATATCGGTTCATCCGTGCAAGTGGATTATATGGACCGGAGGAGAGCCAACGTTGCAGTTGACAGATGAGATTACAGCTTTTTTCAAAAGCAAGGGTTATATGCAAGCCATTGAAACCAACGGAACACACAGCGTGCCCACCGGAATCGATTATATCACGTGTAGCCCAAAGAAAAATTTCGAAAAGATAAAAAAACTGATCCCCGAAGTGGACGAACTTCGATTTCCGATAAAAAAAGGAGACGTCCTACCGGATATTCAGATTTTACCGAAAGCAAAAAAATATTTGCTCAGCCCCATTTTCGAAGGAGATCATATCATACCGGAAAATGTCAATTACTGTATCCGATTAATATTGGATAATCCTCAATGGGCATTAAGCCTCCAGACTCACAAACTTATCGGTATCCGCTAATGAATCCGTTTGAAATAACCATACTTGGATGTGGGTCGGCTCTGCCGACAACGTTGCACAACCCTTCGTCGCAACTTGTGAGACTAAATCAAAAACTCTTTATGATTGATTGTGGCGAAGGCACACAATTGCAAATGCGAAAGTTCAAAACACATATCGGTAAGTTGCACAGCATTTTCATTTCGCATTTGCATGGCGATCATGTTTTCGGACTTCCGGGATTGATTTCGACACTCGATTTACTGGGGCGAACCGGCGATCTGAACATTTATGCACCAAAAGAAATCGAAACATTTTTTAAACCCATTCTGAGTTATTTTAATCCGCATTTATCGTTCAAGATAAACATCATTGCCCTACATCCGGATAAATTCGAAACGATTTTCGAAAACAATTCCATCCGCATTTCCTCTTTTCCGCTGAAGCACCGGATTGCAACATGCGGATTTCTTTTCGAAGAAAAGGAACGGCCACTTCATATCAAACGCGAAATGATTGATTTTTATCATATTCCCATCACCCAGATCAAAGCCATTAAAGAGGGTGAAGATTTTTACCTCGCCGACGGGACATTAATTCCCAATCACACACTCACTTTTCCTGCAGCTCCGCCACGAAAATATGCCTATTGCTCCGACACGGCTTACAATCCCGAAATGATTCCTTACATCGAGGGTGTGGACGTTTTGTATCACGAAGCCACCTTTGCCGAAAACGAAACTGTCCGTGCTCATGAAACTTATCATTCCACTGCACGTGAAGCGGCAGAAATCGCAAAGGCTGCCCATGTAAAAAAACTAATCGTCGGACATTTTTCGTCGCGTTATCAGGAAAACGACATTTTGCTCAACGAAGCAATGTCCGTTTTCACGAATACCGAACTGGCCAACGAAGGATTGATCATTCAATTGTAGCAAGTATTGTGATTTTTTTATTAAATGAGTATTTTTTACACATTATCGGTAACAAATTCCGATAAATATATACCTTTACGCTGTAAAGATGAAAAATGAGGGGATTTCTTCTTTCAATATTGATTATTACCCTTATGTCGGGAATTGGATCACGAAGTTTTGCAAAAACTTCGCAGATGGTTTTGTATGAAGCTTACGAAGAATCCCTCAAGATTTATATACGCGAAAATCGTCTTATTATAGAAAATCTTCCTAAGGACACTATCATCGAAATTTACAGTATCGTAGGCACTAAAGTGTCCACCATACGCGCCAAAGCCGGTTATGGAGAATATTTCCTCTCACTCTCCAAAGGATATTACATTGTGAAAGTGGAAAAAGTGGTAAAAAAAATTGCCATAAAATAAATTTAAATCCGCCTTCACTTTCAAATCAAATACATATCTTTGCGAAACTGATTGTTTTAGATGGAACGGGCAAGGATTTCCACTTTTTGCGTCGTATATCCACTCTTTCAGGAAGTTTCTCAACAAACAATAAACGATATAAATTTTAAACAGCATAATATTCCAAAGAAATGAAAGTAGCTATTGTTGGTACGAGTGGAGCCGTAGGTCAAGAATTGCTCCGAGTACTCGAAGAACGTAATTTCCCGGTTGACGAACTCGTTTTATTCGGTTCGTCACGTAGTGCAGGAACGACATATTCCTTTCGCGGAAAATCGATAACGGTAAAAGAACTGAAACATAACGCCGATTTCAAAGGCATCGATATTGCACTTGTTTCTGTAGGTGGCGGCACATCGCTCGAATTTGCCGAAACTATTACAAAATATGGCACCATCATGATCGATAATTCGAGTGCATTCCGCATGTATGACGATGTCCCATTGGTTGTGCCCGAAGTGAATCCGGAAGATGCATTGAATCGTCCTCGCGGAATTATTGCCAATCCAAATTGCACAACGATTCAAATGGTAGTAGCGCTCAAAGCCATCGAAGACATCACTCATATCAAACGCGTGCACGTAGCAACTTATCAGGCCGCTTCTGGAGCCGGAGCGCAAGCAATGAAAGAACTCGAAACGCAATATAAACAAATCGTGAATGGCGAAAAGCCGACAGTTTCGAAATTCTTTTATCAACTTGCTTACAATCTGATTCCGCAAGTGGATGTTTTCACCGAAAACGGCTATACCAAGGAAGAGTTGAAAATGTATAACGAAACCCGCAAAATTATGCACTCCGACGTCGAAGTAAGTGCTACCTGTGTACGTGTTCCTGTTATGCGGGCTCATTCCGAAGCCACATGGATCGAAACCGAGCGTCCCGTTTCGGTAGAAGAAGCGCGCGAAGCATTCGCAAAAGCTGATGGTGTTGTTTTGATGGATAATCCCGAAAAGAAAGAATACCCGATGCCCCTCGACATTGCCGGTAAAGATCCGGTATATGTAGGTCGCATTCGCAAAGACATTTCCAATCCTAACGGACTTACGTTTTGGACGGTTTCCGATCAGATCAGGAAAGGTGCGGCTCTCAACGCCGTGCAAATTGCAGAATATCTGGTGAAACAAGGGGGATAATTGGGGAGGCAACTAAAAAGAGAGGCACATCTTAGATGCCTCTCTTTTAGTTTTCGACCCAAACCGATACGCCTGCGGTGGGTATTGTTTTATCACCGATCAAGTATTTTACATTCTCGGGAACAGGTAATGTATATGTTTTATCCGCATAATTGACAGCTATGCCGAAACCGTCTCTATACTCGATATGCAAGCCGTCGGGTAAGTCCAATACCGGAATGGAAAGGCGGGAATAGAGTTTTTTCAGTACTTCTTTTTCCATTTTCCCTTCTTGTGAATCTACGCTAACATAGGTCACCGTGCCTTTTCCCAACCGGCGAAAAGTGATAGCCGTACTTCCTTTATAAAAATCATCTTCGTATGTTCCCCATATTTCTGTTCCGTTGTCCGGCAATAAAATTTCTCCCCAGCTTGTCCACGGATAGGCAATATTGCCGAAAAGTACATGATTGGGAGTTTCCGGTAAGGGAAGGTCATAAAAATCGATTTTACTGCCGATCAATTCATAGATGGGTGCGGCAAAAGGTGCTTCCCATAACTGTCCGTTCCGGTTTTTATGGCCTGTTCTGCACGATAATATCAGGTTCCCGCCTTGTTCGACATATGCTGTCCATTTTTTTACGAGAGAAGAATCTATCAGTTGATAGGCAGGAGCTATGATTATTTTATAATTGTTGAAGTCGGTTTGTTCTTCGATAAAATCGACAGGGCAACCGAAACTTTTCAATGCATCGTAGTATTTGGACACATGGTTGATCGTGTTCCATTGGGTTGTCTGCTTGTTTCGCTGCATGTCCCATGTATTTTCATGATGGTAAAGAATGGCCGTGCGTCGTGCTTCATATGCGGCATTATTTTTGGCTTTTGGATTATAAGCTTTGCGTAACAGTTTGATTTCTTCGATGAATTTTTTGAATTCCAATCCTCCTCGTGTTGGTGTGATACCGTCGGTATCCACTATACCATAGTGGTACATTTCGATACCATAAATGGGAGCTCTAAAGCGGTAAGTGCAGGTAAATTTGCTGCCGCCGGCAAATACATGCCACAACCACAATCGAACGGCACCGGGAAGTGGCTGAGGATTAATTTGACCCCAATTTACCTGACCGGGTTGCAATTCCATCACACCGTAGAGATTTCGAACCGGTCGGAAGAAGTCGTTAGCCATGGCGATGCGTTCAACGTGACTGAGGCGGTAGCCGCGTGGTCCGATCCCCAGGTTTTCACCAAAAACCTGGTAACGGGTATAGGTCGGGAAATCCTGTTCTTTACTTGCACGCAAATGTCCGTCACCATATTCCGGAATGTAATTGCTTGTAATCCATTGATCGGGTGAGGCGTATTTTCGGATTGTGCGCGCCTGATCATCGAGAAAACTTACCGTTTCGTCGGTGATGAACCGCTGATAATCGAGTATTTGGTGAGGATTCATGAATCGGACGGATAATTGCGGAATATTGATTTGAGAAAAATCGTTATATACCTGGCTCCAGAATGCTGTACCCCAAGCTTTGTTTAGTTTGTCTATTGTTTTATAGCGGGTTTTCAGCCAATCGCGGAAGCGTTGTTGTGCAACCTCGCTATAATCTGCGGCAGGACGAGGTTCATTGTCCAATTGCCACCCCATGATGCGTTTATCCGGTCCGTAATGTTGTGCCAGCTTTTCTATCATTTTTAAAGAATACTCACGGTAGAAGGTGCTTGAAAAAGAAGGATGCTGACGTGCACCGTGATCAAGCCTCATGCCGTTTTCTTTCATGATGGCAATATCGGGATGCTTGCGCAACAGCCAGACAGGAGGGGTTGCAGTAGATGTGCACATGATGACTTTCATTCCATATGTATCGGCTAGCGAAACGGCTTTGTCGAGCCATTCGAACGTGTAAATACCTTCCTCAGGTTCGAGATGAGCCCAGGCAAATTCGGCCAGGTGAACAAAATCGAACCCCAGAGCTTTCATGTTTGCAAAATCTCTTTCCCATTGCGATTCATCCCAATGTTCGGGGTAGTAATAAACTCCCACTTCTGTCAATTTTCCCGGATCGAAAAAGCGTTGAGGATACGATGCTTTCGTTTGAGAAAACGATAAGCTTTGATTGCATATCAAATAAGAAATAAATAGAATAAATACCTTGATTCTCATTTTTTTATGTGTTTTTGTATTTTATAATCATGTGAATATGCCGTAATAATTGGCGAAGGGTGGTAGTATTTAAAAATTATTTTTTATGCGAACACCCTCTATTATCACAGGTCCAAGCAAACCCGAAGGAACGACATCCCATTTATCGTAAAGCGTTTTTTGGTAGTTAACGTCCACAATATTGATGTCGTGAAAAATACGCCATACAATGCCCCTTCTGTCGTAATCGGCAATACGGTTGGCGGGCAGATTGGTAACTTCTATTTCAAGGGTGTTTTCTCCTTCTTTCAGGTATTTTCCAACAGTAGTTTTGAACGGAACGGCTACGAGCGTATCCACTTGCATGTTGTTTACAAGCACACGAGCGCTTTCTCTTACATCACCTAGACAGAGCCAATATTCGTCAGCCGAGAGGTTGTCAATATGGAATGTTATACTGTATCGTGCTGTTCCCGTGTTTTTTCGGGCATTCTCGTTCATCAGGTTTGTCCACGACCCCAGCGTATCAATATCGAAAGACCCTTCAATGGCAGGTTCACTTTCGACAAAGGAGAGTCTCCATCCGTTTTTGAGCTCTATTTTTTCGTCCGAAGGTTGATAATAATTCCATGATGGAATAGTTATATCCTTATCTGTAAACGTTTTTAATATCATTGATTGTCCGGGTTGCAACTGCATATAAACTTCGGTTTTGCCGTTATTGTCTCTTATCCGGGCTTTTCCGGAAGTGCCGTTCAAAGGATCGAAAAATTGGGCCGATGTTGCTTTTACTCCCAGTTGTACCCATCCGTCAATGGGGTTATTGGTAAGCATAGTAAAAAAATAGTGATAACCGCTTTCGTTTTTCCGGCGAATGCACTGACCATTGAATTGGGTGATGAAATTTTCGCCTGCTATGCCGGCTGCTTCGAATAATTCGTTGTAATTTTTGCCGGTGATGATGTTACCCTTCCCCAGTTGGTCAATTCGGGTTTCGTCAAAATCGACGTGAGGAAATTCTTGCATCACTTTGTGTAGCCTATTTTTTCGTACCTCCAAATCTTTTAATCCCGGCACATCATGGGGGTATTGGTCGATAAATATAATGGTTGCACCTTTGGATGCCAATTGGTATAACTTTTCGAGCGTTTCTAAAGGTAAAAACTTTGCTGCCGGTATCACCAGTGCCTTGTAGGTTGTACCGCCCGCAGTTTTAATCAGACCGTTTTCTACCCTTGAAGACAGAATAAACTTGTCGGAAATATAATCGACATCCCTGCCGCTTTCTCTTATTTTTTCCACCGTTTCATAAAACTTTGGAAGGCGCTTTTTCATATCGTGTATCGAAAAAGCCAGGTAATAATCGTCTTGTTGTTCATACCAGATATCGTAAACTGGAAAATACAAGAGCAGATCGTTATCGGGTTTGCCGTACTGCAAAAAAGACTGTACGCGCGTAATATAGGAAAAAAATGCCGGCACATTGTTCCAAAAAGGATTTGTGGGCGACATATTAATGGTGGCATAAAAACGCCATCCAGGCCATGGTGCTTCTTGTGGAGAATACGGTGTTCCGTGAAAGAAGGTGTGATTCACGCCGGAAGTAAACATTTGGTCTATTTCGGGTTTGCATTGCGATAACGATGTGCGAAAATGCTCGGTCAGCCAGGTGAATGTTTCGGCAGAAGTGAATTTTTTCCCTGCAATATGGGCGGCAGAACTGGCGAATTTCAGCGTTACCGGATCACCGTCGTTTTTTTTAATAAGGCTGTCTTTTCGCAAGCCGGGGATATCAAAATCCGAAATACCGAAAATCTCGCATTCGGGAATATCTACGGTTGCATACAGATCAATCAGGTTTGCCGGCGAACCATGCGCTTGATTTCGTGTAATTGCACCGTGTGCATGAGCCCAATTTGTCCACTGTTGGGTGAAATTTTCTTCCAACATCTCTCCTAATGTTTCCCGATAATCAGATATGACGCGTCGCGAATGGTCGGTTTTTCCTTTATCGAGTAATTCAGGGAAATGGTCCTCCAACTTGTATCCTCTTCGTTTGTAAAATTCGTTCAACAATGTTGGGCTCCAATTTGCCCCATAAACTTCGTACGAATCATTAAAAAACGTATGAGGATAAGGAGTTTGATTGGCTGTAAATGCGTTTTCGAATTTTTGGAGATAATTTTTTACGGCATCGGCATCCAGATGGTCCATCACATATCCTTCGCCACCGAGTGCGGCACGTTTTACCTGTTGAAGCGTTCTTCCTTCAAACAAGGCGAGCAGGCGCCATTCTCCCATCGGAGCCTTCCATTTCAATATACCGTCTTGGTCTACCAACATAGTTAAATCGAGCTTTTCTCCTTTATCGGAATAAGCCATAAGGCGAGAAAGCCTTGCAATGCTTTGCTGTTTTTGATCATTTACACGTATTTTCAGGTTTATTTCTTTATTCCCCGAAACGTGGTATTCCTGAAAAATTGCTTTGCATGCCGCATTGTCGAGCGTAACGTCGGGACCTCCGAACGGCCATCCCGTGCCGTTGTTCATATCGACCTGCATTCCCCATTTTTGAGCTTGATTATGGGTGTATGAAAGCATATTCATCCATTTGGACGACAAATAGGGAATGTATTTGTCTTCATACCCTTTTACTCCGTAAATCGGCGTGATTTCTACACCGCCGATGCCGGCTTCTCCCAGCTTCCCGATGTTGTACGTGAGATTTTTTTCGTCAACTGCGCTTCCAAACCACCACCACCGTGTCCATGGCTTGCATTCTATTGTCTGTTGCGGCCATTTTGTATCATCGTCAGCCGCGAGAGCCAACAATGTTGTCATGACGAAGAAAAATAAAGCAATTCCTTTTTTGTTCATGGTTTAAAAATCTTTTTATTTCACATTCTTTTTTAATTCATCGGGAGCATCCAGAGTTTTCACCTCCAATCTTTCTCCTTGTTTTGTGTACAAATTTTCAATAAGGGAAAGGTCAATATCGTTTTCCGGGTGAAACAAGTGCGAGTTCATGTATTTCAAAATGGAATAACGAAGCTGTTGGGCTACCGGTCTTTCTTCGAGATTGTTTTCAATATCGGCACTGCATACCATAATTTTTCCGTTACCTGCTTTTGCTTCGAAAAGCATTCCCAATTTTCGGTTGATAAACCAAGTGTCTATGGGTTGTACGATGGGTTGGAACGATTTCGGGAAATCGGTTAGTTCCATCACTTGCGCTTTATGGATTAGTTCCCACCATTGAAGACCGGTATAGAAATCGGTGGGGAAATCTTTAAAGACAGGATGAAAATCATTGATTAGTGTACCCACAGTGTGAGGTGGACGCATCTTGAACCACGACGTATTCCAGAAAACAGGTGTCATGTATTGTACCACATCGCTTCCTTGTGTTACTTTCCCTGCTAATTGTAAAAGAACAGAGCCGCCTTTATCGAGTACCGATCGTGCGGTATTGTCGATTTGCGTGCAAATGTAAATTGATGAAGTGTCCACCTCGGGGAGAGTTTCGGGATATACCCAAAAATCCCAGTTGTTGGTGATGTCGGTTCCTTGAAATTTGACTTCGAAATTTAATTTCTGAGCTTTTGTCAGACCGTGTAGAGAGTACGAAACTTCGCCCAACGATTGACAGTTGCCGATAGTAATATCTTTCTCCGAAAGCGAACCTTTTGAAATGATTTTTCCGTAAGGATCTTTTATTCTCCATACGGCCTTCATGTTTTTTAAGGGATGTTCGCCGAAATGGGCGACTTCCACACGGGCTTTGAAAGTCTCGTTATTTTTGAAAACGAATTTGTCCATACGCGATAAAAGTACAGTTGGCGCACAGAAATGGCGAAATTCTTCGGCTGTGATGTACCCTTTCTCTTCCCAAAAAGCATTGAGTAAGCCTACCAGGGCTGTCCCCTGGCCGGGATAATCGTTCAAACTCAACAGTTGGAATCCTGCATATTTGGGTGTTCGCAGCATTTTTTCTATTTCATGTTTATAACATAAAGCCTGAAGTTTTCCCGATGCACGAAGAAAATCGGGTGCCAACGTGCCCATTCCCCGATCAAACAAATCTTCCTGAAACAATTCGAAGTTGCGCGCCTTCATTACACCGGTATATTTTCTGATTTCGGTAAAATCGGGGAAAACGCACCATTGCCCCATTTCGTGAGCAACATAAGGCTGTTTTACGGTGTCGATGTTTGCCAAATAATCGGAGTTGGTTTCGGGACGGCGGTCCCAAGCCAAACCTCGTGCACCGGCTTTCACGTGAAACTGGCTTTTGGGTTGCCATGCCCAACTGTTTCCTACGGATGCGCCGGTGTACACTCTTCGGGGGTCTACGGCTTTCCAGTAGTCCACAAATCGACTTACCCACGGCACCCAGCGCCCGCGTGGCTCGTTGCCGATGGCAAACATGCAAAAAGAAGGGTGATTCCCATAATCTTTTACAATTCTTTTGGCTTCTTCTTCGAGATATTTATCCACAGGCCTTCCGTCGCCAAGAGAAGTTCCGTGATTAGGCCAAGAAGGACCTTCGGGTTGTAAATAAAAACCAACAAGATCTGCTGCAATAAAAGCTGCCTTTGGCGGACAATAGGAATGAAAGCGCATATGATTTAGTCCGAAATTGCGGCAAATGCGGAAAATCCTTTCCCAGGATTCTACATCCATTGCAGGGTATCCCGTAAGGGGGAATACGCAATTTTCCACCGTGCCGCGCAATACGATTTTTCTATCGTTTACATAGAAATAGGTATCTTTGATGGTAAAATCCCGCATACCGAAATAGGTTTCTTTCACATCTGTTTCGTTTTTACCGGATTTCATCGTGATTTTCAATTGATAAAGTGTAGGATGAAATTCATCCCAGGTTTGCATTTCTTCTCCCATCGGCAATTCGACATCCAGTCGTAAACTGTCTTTATTGATCTTATAATTCCGGGTTACGGGTACAACACTGTGGGGCGTGTCTGAATTGAAGCTGTTTGCTTCCAGGGTGAGAATTCCCGAAGAGTTGCCACGCAAAAGCAGTTTGACCAGGACTTTCTTGTTTTTCACATCAGGGAAAACCTGGATATCGTCAATGTACGATTTAGGTGTGGCCTGCAGTTCTATTCTACCCACAATACCGTTCCAATTGCCTTGGGTTTGATCGGTAATGCTATGAGAATCTTTTCCCACGTCGATATCTTTTATGCGGTTGTCGACACGTACAGAAAGCGTGTTCTTCCCGGGTTTAAGATAGGAGGTGAGATCGTAAACATGTGGAACACTTAAGGAATTTTGCATCCCTATCTCTTTGTTGTTTGCCCAGACGCGGGTTTCAATATGCGGTCTTTCCAGGAAAAGAACGATGCGTTTCCCTTTCCAATTCGCGGGGATAGTCACCTCTTTTTGATACCATGCCACCCCAACGTAATATTTCACGGGTGTCAGCCAAAATGGGAGTTTTAAGTTATCGGGATCGCGATACTTTTCCAAACGGGGGTTGTAAAAAAAGGAGCTATCGTAAATGCTTGCTGTCCATTGCGTATGTAAGGTTACATCGTCGCCTTTGCGGTTTTCGTTCATCGATCCGGGTAGGGTTATTTTGTCGACGAGTTTTTTCGAGAACCATTGTTCTTTTACGCCAACGTCGTTTCTGTCGATTTGGAATTGCCAGATCCCTGACAAGTCTAACGTCGTATTTTGGGCAACGATAATGGAACAATTAACCAAATGTAGAATCGTTATCAGAATAGGGAAAAGTAGATTAATGTATTTTTTCTTCATTTTTATACTGTTTTTTAGTTACTCTCATTTTCTTCTCCTTCAATAAGCCAATAAGGAGAAGGAGTATGAGCTTTCTTGATTTCTCTTTCGAGCTCTTTTATAATTTCCGGGTATTTTTCGGCCAAATTGGTTTTTTCGTATGGATCTTTTTCTATATCGTATAGTTCCAATTTGTGGTTCTTTTTAACCGATACCGCTTTCCATTTGCCTTTTCGCACAGCCACCTGTTTTCCCGGAAATTCCCAGTAAAGAATGCGATTATCCGTGATTTGCTCTTTTCCTTCCAATAAAGGTTTTATACTGATACCGTCGGTATGTTTTGGAAGTTTGGCTTGGGTATAATCTGCCAGTGTCGGCATGATGTCAGGGAAGTAGATCAGATTGTCTTTTACTTGGTTTCCTTTGATTTCTTTCGGAAAATTCACGATGAATGGTACTTTTATTCCGCCTTCATACAATAAGGCTTTATGACCTTTCAGGCCGGCATTGCAATTGAGTTCTTCAAGAGGTGCTTGAATTGCTCCACCATTATCTGAGGTAAAAATAATGAGGGTATTGTCTCTTAAATTGTTCTTTTCCAAATAATCGATCAATTGACCGATGGCTTTATCGGTATGGGTGATCAGAGCAGCATATAATTTGGCTGTTTCCGACAACGGTAAAGAGTCGTAGGGTTTGGTACTGTTGATTATGTAAGGTTCGTGAGGAACATCGAAGGCCAGATAAAGGAAGAAAGGATGTTGCTTATTCCTTTCGATAAAATCGATGGATTCTCTTATTGATAAATCACTGTTGTGAATCCCTCTTGCATTGTTTTCGTTTTCGGGAATCACCGTTAATTCCCGGTTTTGGAATCTTAATTCGGGATAATAATAGGGTGTGTTAGAGGTTTCGTAACTTACCAGCCATCCGTAAAACTCGTCGAATCCGCGATCGAGCGGTCCTGCTCCGGGATTGAAACCATCGAGATGCCATTTGTTGATCACACAGGTTTTATATCCCGCTGCACTTAAAATAGTTCCAATGGTGCTGTCTTGCGGCAAGAGATGCATACGTCGTATAGGATTTCCGTTTTTTAATCCCGGTAAACCGCCTTGTTGACAAAAATTATCCCGTATGGTGGTATGGCCGGTATGTTTTCCTGTAAGCAACGAACATCGTGAAGGGGAACTGAGAGCTGAACCGGCATAGCATTGCGTAAAGCGGATACCTTCGTCAGCCAGTTTATCGATATTGGGGGTTTTTATCACTTTATTACCATAACATCCTAAATCACCATAGCCCATATCGTCGGCAAGGATGAAAATAATGTTCGGCCGTTTGTCTTTTTGTTGCGATTGTGCACCGGCAGAGAGGATTACTGAAGATAATCCTAAAAAACCCGGTACAAGTTTTTTAAAGGGTATCATTTTCCCAAAGCGGTTTTTATTGTTTCAAATTCTTTCGTGGTTATCTTAAAAGCTGTGCCGTGGCGGGTTCCTTGAGGAAAGCTTACCAAATCGGAAACATCTTCCCAAAGCTTTCCGTCAATAGAACGGATAGCACCATATTTTCCTTCCCTGTATTTATCGAAATAGACGTACACATATTTTCCGATTTTTATTGGGGATGGTCCTTCTGCCCACGATTTGCCCGAGATGTTTTCCGATACCTGTGTGGGGAAACCCTTTTTTAAATCATTTGTAAAGGTGATTCGGAGATTTTTTTCAGGTGGGGCTGAATTTTCATTTTTAACTATCAGCCAATACGATTTACCGTTCTTTACTATTGCCCCGTCAATGACACTAAACCCCGGATCAAAGAAGAGTTTTGTTTCGCTGAACGTCTTAAAATCTTTTGTGGTGACGAAATAGAGTCGGTGGTTCAGCCCTTTTTCGCTTTCCGATGTGGGAATTTCCGGAAATTTGCCGGGCACTGTCGATGCCCAGATAATATAAAACAGATCGTCTTTTCGGTCATAGAAAACTTCCGGAGCCCAGCAATTTTTGGTTTCGGGTTCGTGATACATCACAGGAATTAATTTTTGTTCAGACCAGTTGACCAGATCTTCCGACGAAGCATATCCGATATGTTTATCCCACCAGCCCGTAGTCCATACTAAATGGAAAATTCCGTCTTTTCCTTGTGCAATGCTCGGATCGCGCATTAATTTGTCTTTACCTACAGTAGGCTTCAAAACTGACTGATTGTTGTTCAAGGCTTCCCATTTCAGTCCATCATAACTGTAGGCCAGATGGAGTCCATCTTCGCCGTTGCCGATAAAGTAGGAAAACATATAGATGTCTTTTGCGCATAAATGGATTGAACACAATAGTGAGGTCAATAGAATAAAAAGATTCCGCATGAGAAAAGACGTTTTTATTTTGTAACAAGTTTTTCGCAATGGTGCATTTCGAAATGATCGACATTCGTCAGTTTAAATGTTTCTACACCTGCTTCCATGTCGGTATCCAAATCGTGAATTTTCAGCCCTTGCACATCCGAAGCCCAAATCAATGGACGGTAATCCGGATTTAAGAATTTGACGGCAACGTTGTTCAACTTAATGTTACGTGTGTGGCGAATGAAGAATCCCGATGCCGGAATGGAGCCAAACATGGAAGGTTCGGGGTATTGGTTTTCGTTTTCGGGAGGGATAATTTCTGCCTCCTCTTTTGTACCTCCTCCTTGATAGACGATGCGGATATTATTCAACGTTACGTCATCGATGTAATGGCCGGGAATGCCGCTGATGATAGAGGAAAAACGCGAATCGGCATTATAAATATTGAGATTGCTGATGGTGATTCGGGACATTTTTCCGGGCGGCGTCCCTTCGGGACTTCTAAGACGAGCACCCAGACGCAAAAAAATGGGAGCATTTACGATATCGCGCATGGTGATGTTTGAGATAGTGACATCTTCAAGGCTACCTCCATCTACGGTTTCCAGCGCCAAACCTCTGCATCTTTCGAAAATGCAGTTGGTGATGGTGATGTTTTTAAATCCTCCGCTCGATTCTGTACCGAATTTAATTCTTCCGGTCACGAAATCGTGATCGGGGGCTTGGGGTTCTTCCCTGAGAAATGTACCGTCGAGCATGGTACCCCTGTCGTATCCACTCACAAAACAATTGGTAATGGTTACATTTTCAGTATCCCTGAAAAAACCCAGGGCATAACTGCTTTTAAGTACAATAGCATCGTCCCATGGAGAATTTACGGAACAATCGGAAATGCGGACATTGCGGCAACAGTCGATATCGAACCCATCGCGGTTGGTATCGACTTTCACGTTGTGGATGGTCAGATTGTCAACCCCTGTAGCCAACAGTGCAAAATGGCCGCAACGCAACAGGGAGATATTGCTGATGGTTACGTTTTTACATAACTTCAGACTTATGGCCTTATTTCCCACACCGGGAAGGCGACTTTCTTCGCGGCTTAAACCTTCTCCATTGATTAATCCGGTTCCGGTTATGGTAATGTTTTCCAGTCCGATTCCCCATATGAGGCTGTTTTGCCAGTGGCTGTGTCCAAAGTCCTGATAGGCGGAAAATTCATTCGGTTCGGGCGCATCATATCCCCTATTTTTTTCGGGGTATGCTGCCAAAAGAACCGCGCCATTGTCGAAAAACAAGGTAATGTTACTTTTCAGTCGGATGGAATAGCTCAGGTAGGTTCCTGCCGGGAAGTAAACGGTTCCTCCTCCGGCAGATGCGGCTTTTTCGATGGCGTCGTTTATGGCGTGCGAATCCGGTGTTTTACCGTTGCCCCTGGCTCCAAAATCCTTTACGTTATAAAACGATGCCGATAAGCCGTGAGTAAGGAAGAATAATAATATGATTGAAGTTAAGTATCTTGTTTTCATCGTGTTCCTTTTGATTCTTTTTCAAAAAGTTCAGGCAGTATAAAATAATTGTAATCTGCCTTTGCATTTTGCCGGTAAATGCAAAAATACTCTTTTTTGTTGTTTTCCAAAGGGATTATTGCTGTAAGAACGGGAGCATCTGTTTTTTTCCCCGAATTGTGCAATGCCAATGGTGACGTTTGTCTATTGGCATCGGATATGCGGATTTCGGCTGTTAAAGGCAGTATCCCTTGAAGAACTTTCAAATTTCCGCTTTCACCGTAATAAAGCGTAAAGGAGGTCCGTTCCACATTGAATACATTGTCTTTGCAGTACCTTGGCAACAGAGCATGAGGCTCATCCTGTGTGAGCACTTTACCGTAAGCTCCGCCGAAGGTGTAAAAAAGGTGAACGTTTTCAGGTAAGCGATTTGCCGATACTTCGATCAAAATGCCGTTGGTGTTTTTCAGAGGGATGGCTTTACATGTTATTTCGCCTTTGTTCAGAAAAGGATCGGCAATGCGATACGTCAGCACAAGGTCCTTCAAATCGCTTTTTATCTGCTCCGCATCTTTTATCCATTTGCTCTCGTCATCTTTTACGATACCGAATTTGAGGTTTCCGGCCATCTCGGGCAGGTGAAAAATAAAATCGGGAAATTCTGCGGCTAGAATGGAAATATGATTCTGTTTTTTGAGTGGATAAATGTAACCCGATTCGGTTTTTCCGTTTGTGGCAAAGGAGACGTTCTCGCAGTTGGAAATGGTTATGGGAAGACGATCGGCAGTCACTATCGCTACATTCTTTGTGTTCCAGTTTCCGGCATACTCAATTTTCCCCGCAGTTTGTGCATGAATCGCGATGTTTTCCACATTAAAATTCTCAATCAACGAAACCTCACTTCCTTCAACATGAAATGCTCGTTTTGCGTTGTGGGCTTTAATATCGGAAAGGTAAATATGATTAAAGTGAGGGATGCCTAATTCCGGAGGTTCAACTTTTTGCAGCATTTTTTGCCAGTGAATCGGCAGTTCTTTCCCTTCGAATTCTTCCGGTAATGTGGAATAACTGTAGGAAGGATTCCAATTTAATGTAGCTTCGATGGCAGTGCCCACCTCTTGCATCACAATATTTTTAAGATAGATATGGTGAACAGTTCCGCCACGCGTCATCGCCGATTTGAATCGAATGCCTACTGTTGTCCCTTGTGCTTTGAGGTTGTGGGCCAATACATATCGGATACCTCCGGAGGTTTCGCTACCGCAGGTTAAGAGTCCGCCTCCAGCCCGTGAGATGCAGTTACGGATCACAACGTATTCCGTTGGGCGGTTTATACGCAGACCGTCGGCATCTCTGCCGGCTTTGAGACAAAAATTATCATCGTTGCAGTCGATATCGCAATTTTCCACCAAAATACGCGATGAAGAATCGATGTCGATACCGTCTGTGCTTGGACCGTGACCATCAATATTGTTACGGATAACAGCACCATCTATTGAACAGTATTGGGAATAAAGAAGATGAATTGTCCAGAAACCGGCTCGTTTAAATGTCAGATCCTTGATGGTCACATCTTCCGATTCAGATACGAGAACTGTTCGTGGCCGTTTACAGTCATAGTCTACAATCCATCTTAATCCTTTTGCTTCATATATTTTTCTCATTTCCCAATACGAATCCCAAAACGGTTTTCCTCTTCCATCAATTTCTCCCTTACCCGAAATCATGACATTTTTTTTACCGATAACGTTTATCAATGCCGAAGGCCATTCCATTTCTATTCCTGCTACACGTGTCGGAATATCGGGGTAGTCTTCCAGCTGTTGGCTTCCCAGTAATGTAACACCTTGAGGAATATGAAGATGAACATTATTTTTCAGGTAAATGGCTCCTGTATGGTAGTTGCCCGGTGAGAAGG
Organism: Seramator thermalis; assembly: GCF_004138125.1. Lineage (GTDB taxonomy): Bacteria > Bacteroidota > Bacteroidia > Bacteroidales > Dysgonomonadaceae > Seramator > Seramator thermalis. The sequence goes on along the minus strand of NZ_RXHS01000014.1, from coordinate 17,270 downwards.
TAACTATTCCGCCACCTGCTTCTTCACATGCATCTATGGCAGCTTGTATGGCTTTGGTGTTCAAGGTGATCCCATCCGGAACCGCTCCAAAGTCCGTTGTACTAAAAACGGCTACACCTTGCGGTATGGTACGTGCTCCCACATCTTTAGCCCATTCGAGATTGGATATGTTGAAGCCGAAAACAAGACGGGTAAATACCAAAAAAACGATAAACAAAGGAGTCCTTATTTTCATTATTTTTTGCTTTGGTTGAGTTTCATCATTTCAATTCCGGCATTAATGATTAGTCCGAGGCCGTGCTTTTCGTTATCGCCGACCGGACGGTTAAAATAAAATGGCAAATCATCGCTGATGCCTGTGCCCACACAAACGTTGGTAAAGCGACCGTCAGAAGTTATTTCATTATTTTTTAACGTTCTCCATGCCGCTTTGGCAATACTTGCGTAGCATGGATCGATCCAGTTGTTGTTGATGGCTTTGGCGATGCCGTACACATACATGGCGGTAATGGATGATTCGTCGTATGAATCACTTTTATCCAACAACTGATTCCACATGCCATTTGCGTTTTGCCATCGTGACGTACCGACAATTTGTTTTTCGAGAAGTTGGATGAGTCCCTTACGTTTAGGATGGTTTTCAGGCATGGCTTCGATCAGATCGGCAAGAGATACTATAATCCAACCGTTTGCTCTTCCCCAGAATGCAACGCCGTTTCTTTCAAAATCGGTATAATAGCAATGATAGTAGAGTTGTTTTTCGGGACACCACAAATAGTTGTCGATATTGAACAATTGGCGTGCGGACTCATCGAAATAGTTGATATCGTCGGTCAATTTCCCCATCCGTGTTAGAAAGGAGGTTCCCATATACGCATCATCGGCCCAAACGGTCATCTTACGTGGAAATGTGCGACAAAGCGTGCCATCAGGCAACCGATCCTGTTTGTTCATAATATGGTCGGCTGCTTTATCGATATAATTTTGGTACTCTTTCTTTTTTTCTAATTGATATACCTCGATTACGGCGGCCCCCATCGCACCGCAATCGTCCAGCTCTTTCATGTTCCAGAGTTGTCCGAAAGGCCAGTGCCAGTGCTTCCGATCGTTTTTGAAGGTGTTTTTGAAATATTCATAATTCTTAAAGCCGAATGCGACGTGGTTTTTGGCATAATCGATGTATTTTTGCTCATTGAGGTATTTGCCTAACCGTATCATGGCCATATCCAATACACCGTTGGAATAGTGCCATTCCGCAAGCGGACTTCTGAATTTGACCTCAACGCCGTCGGGAATTTCTTCCGTGCTGTTGTAGATAACGCCATTATCGACTCCCACAAACTGTGTAACGGGTTGAGCCAATATGTTTTCGGCTATTTTTCTTATGGCCTCTTCGTCAGTTATTTGCTGTGCGAAAATAGGAGATAAAAAAATAAAAAATAAACAGGCAAGCATTAAATTTTTTTTCATATTCATCTTTTGATTGTTTTTAATTTCCATCGGGTTTTACTAATGAATAAAAAGGAGAAGGAGGAATAAAAAAGTTGTTTATATCATCGGGATGAGCCGGATCAAATGTCCACACCTCTTTTACGATGTATTTTTTTAATGGTGAATTGTTGTCGATCAACCCTTTAAGTACACATTTGCAGATTTCGTACCCGCCGTATGTATTGAAATGGGTATTGTCTGCTAAGGGTTGGATTTGATTTGGAAATGTTCCTGCAGGATAATGCACGAAAGCTTTTATTGATTCTTCGGGTCCCCATGCTTCATACAATGTTTTGGTTATCCGATTTAGATCCACCAGCATGACGTTTTCCTCCTTTGCCAACTGACGCATGGCATCGGGATAATCTCCCAGGGTGTTGATTATTTTGCCGTTTTCGTCGAAACTGCGTCGATTAACCGGTGTTATTAAAACGGGAATGCCGCCTTTTTTTCGACATTCATCGATAAAGTATTTCAAACTTTTCTTGAAACTCGTGTAAGGACCTATATCTTGCCCTTTTTGTTTTTGATCGTTATGGCCGAATTCGATGAATAGATAATCGCCTTTCCCCATTTTTGTGAGCAATTTGGCCAATCGTTTTGAGGAAATAAAGGTGTTGGCAGCTTCTCCCGATTCGGCATAATTGGCTACGGCTATCTTTGGCTTTAAAAAACGCGGCAATATCTGTCCCCATCCACACCATGGCTCTTCATCCTGATCAACCACTGTCGAATTTCCGGCAAGGAAAAGTGTGGGAACATTCACATCTTCGATGACCATTTCTACCAAGCCGGGCTTTTCCCCATTGATTTCCAGCGTAAGTTTGTCATCCCAATTTAGTTTCCCGATTTCCCGCTTTTTGATTCTCACGGAATCGTCATTTCCAATTTTTGTGTTGCGGATGTTTACGATGAACGAACGGGTGACAAATTTTCCCCGTGAGGTTTTCACATTTTCAAGCATCAACCGCCGTGATTCTGCTCGAATGGTAGTATTGGTTGTTTCTTTTTTATTTCCGAGAACTACCGTTATCTTATAGTTTCCTTCGGGTAATGTGACCGAGAAAAAATAGGGGTCATTGTCTTTAGGAACAGTATTCATATCATATCCAAAAGGAGATGTAGGGCCATAAACGGTGGAATGCTTTATGTTCCAATACCCTTTTTTGTCGGCAGCACCGAAATTGAATTTATATTCGATTGCTCCCGCTTTCATGGTTGTTAGCAAAAAGACAATGAAAAGCAGTTGAAAATAAATTTTTGGATGATGCGAATCTTTCATGTTTCTCCTTTTTTCTTTGTTATTAGTGTCAATCCATATGAAATACTTCTTTCAAGGGGATAGAAACGGGCGAATTATCAGGGTTGGTTTCCATGATGTCGGCCATATATGCCCACCATTTCTGAATGATGGGGTTATCTCCCAAATCCTGAGAGGAAGCCTCTCCCGAGACTTTTTGAACCGCGAACAAGATGTTGGTATCTTTATCCCAGTAAATGGAATAATCCGATACCCCGGATTCTTTTAATAACTGTTTTACTTCCGGCCAGATTTCACGGTGTCTTCTTTCGTATTCGGCTTCGTAGCCGGGTTTCAGATACATTTTAAAAGCTTCTCGTTTCATAATTCGTTTTATTTTAATGATTCGTTTTAGGTTTTTATTTGATGTATTGGTTTAAAGAAAGTTCGGGAATATTGCGAATGCCTTCAATGAGTGCTTCGCAATTCAAGATGGCTCCTTCACGCGAAGTGTGCACGCTGTCTTTAAATAGATCTTTCGCTTTTTCGGGACCCAGTGCTTCATATTTTTTTGCGATCAGGTCGTTCATATCGATAAAATAAGCTCCTTCTTGCTCTGCAACTTCTTTTGCCCATTGACGATAAGTCTCGTTTCGTGCCATTTTTCCACCATCCCATTTGTTGTTGGGGGTAGGAGAAAGTACGATGGGGATTCCTCCACGAGCTTTTGTTTGACGGATGTAAATTCGGAGATAATGTCCAAACGTATATACTTCTTCCGGTCCGCCTGTCTTTTCCATGATAACGGTTTGCGATTCTTCTCCGATACCTTTTAATGATGCTCTTGCTCTTCCTGTGTTGAGAGAACCTCCATCGTTGTGTCCAAACTGGATAAATACAAAATCGCCAGATTGTATGCCGAGCAATACTTTATCCCATAATCCCTCTGTGTAAAAAGTACGGCTGCTTCTGCCTCCCAGTGCATGATTTTCAACGGAAATGCGAGTTGTATCAAAAAACTGTTCAAAGAAACTGCCCCAACCCCATTGGCCGTTGTCGCCTTTTCCTCTACCGTTTTTCATGGTCGAATCGCCAATAAGAAAAACAACCGGATTTTCATTTTTTCGGGAATTCCCGGCTATTATTTCATTAGGACGTGATGGATCTCCTACACTAAAAATCGGGGAATCAGTGAATTGTTTTGCAGTATAAAACTGTACCGCACTATCGTTCATTTTAGGAAATTGCGTATTGATTAATTTGATTATTTCCGATCCGGCCCATATTACCGGCCCATAACCATGCGCAGCATATTCACTCACAGGCCGATAATAATAGAAAGCGGGATCAAATCCCATGCCGGTTCCTACGCAAGTTCCTTCAACTTGGCCTTTATCGTTTATTTTAGTCGAAACTGCATTCCATCCCAAAATAGCAACCGGACCATAAGAAATCGCGTCTATCCATCCTTTGTTGATTGCATGGGCGATGCAATAGGTATAAATAGCTGTTGATGAAGTTTCAAGATAAGAATTGGATCGATCGAGCAACTGATGCCAAAATCCGTCGCCTGATTGACAAGCTGCCAATCCTTGAATATGCTTTTTCATCAGATTGAGAATAAAATTTCGTTGAGGATGGTTCTCCGGCAAAATATCGAGTGTTTCTACCAAGGTAAGTAATGCCCATCCATTGGCTCTTCCCCAAAAAAATGAAGGATGTTCCGGAGCAGATTCAACCCATCCATGTCGAAATAGATTTTTGTCCTTGACAAACATTTTGGTAGCAAAAAGCTGTATCTGTTTTGCAGCTTCATTGAAATATGTATTGTCTCCTGTTAAAGCGCCCATTTGTGCAAGCGCAGGTATCGACATAAACATATCATCGAGCCATACCGTATTCATTTGTGGCCGCTTACGCGCAAAAGTGCCATCGAACAAACGATATTCGCTATACATGATGTAATTCATGTAATTATCGATAATCGGGCGAAGATTTAAATTTTGATCCATTCGCTGCGCCTTTATCATTGCAGCACACATAGCTCCGGCATCGTCCAAGGCTTTGGGCTTTACCATCTGACGCATTTGTGGATCGATGAGTCCGTAATCGTTAAATAGCTTTTTAAAGACAGGGAAAACGTCAGCAAAAAAATTGAAACGATCGTAAACATACTTTTCATAGCGCTTATCGTTGGTTATTTCAGCGGCTGAAAGCATAGCGGCATAGGTTACACCCCATTCGTAGCTTGTGATTCGGAAATCTCCTTTTTTTAGCGCTGTATTTTGATCGAATTCCGAAGTATCCATTATCGCTTTTCCAGTTTTTGCATCGACGATTTGTGCAGGAGTAGTCGTTTCCAAATAACCTAAAATTTTGTCCAAATCGTTTTTTATCTCTTTTTGATCGGGTATACCGTACGGGATTGGGTATTTGGGTTGCATGAGATGCAGTGGTACATCCGCATCGGTTTGTTTTGTCTGCTTTTTTTGAGCATAAACAGGTACAACAGCAAGGGTGCATACTAAAATATAGAACACGATAGGAGCTCTTTTCTTCATGTTTATTTATTTAAAAAAGTAACGTTGATTTGGTCATTAAATTTACCACCTTTGTAGGTAACTTCCAATTCTATTTCGATTGGTTTCCCGCATGTCTCGGATTTTTTATCGAGGATGGTCATTCTTGAAGTTTCTCCATTCGACCATTTGTAGGAATCGTAATCCATTCCGGCATCGAGCAAAATTTTATCCTCTGTTGTCCGGATTTCTTTTTGTGGAAAAATCTTACCGAGATCGCTCCCGAAATAATAACCGGCTTGTGTCGGTTGGTTATAAGCTACATTCTGTGTTGCGGCACTTATTCGATAAATGGGATCTTCCATCAACGAATAAAACTTATAGGGAGTTTCGTAAGGGGTAATATAGATGCGAAGATTTTTATTGTCCTTTGTTCTCCAGATGACTTCCTCTCTCCAATCGCCCAATATATCGGCACAGAAACACGGATTAGATTTTGTACCATTGTTTTTCAGACACGCTTCACAGTCGAAAAGAAGATCGGAGTCTCCGTTTAAGTAATCATATTTCGTTATGCGGGTTCCATCGAGCAACTCTCTCGTCAAATCACCGTCCCACCAACAAGCCATATTTATGGAAACACCTTTCAGAGAGGGATTGATTACTTCACCTTTTATGTTCCTTATGCCGTGCGAATCAAGTGACCACATTTCTACGCCTTTGTGGATATGATCGATATCGGCAGCCATACAGCGCCCTACGTCGGTATTGCTTGGTACCTGAAAGATTATATTACCGGTTTCTGCATCACGAAATGTTGATCCGTCTTTTCTGTTTTCATGACAATCCCACACCTGGAGCTTTTTGCTCGAAGGATCGAAAGCCGTCAGATGCAGAGCGTCTCCATGTCCTAATCCTGTAGAATACAAACCTTGTCCGTTATGGTCAATGGCACATGCACCATGCACAATCTCATCGTATCCGTCGCCATCGATATCTCCGACGCGTAAATTGTGATTCCCCTGACCGGCATAAGCTTCGTTGCCCTTGGTGTTCGAATCGAAAACCCATCGGTTGGTCAATTTTTTGTTTTTCCAGTCAAAAGCAGCCAGTACGGTACGCGTGTAATAGCCTCGGCACATTACCACACTCGGGTATTCGCCATCGAGGTAAGCCACACAAGCCAGAAAGCGGTCGGATCGGTTGCCTTCGGAGTCGCCCCAATCTTCCAATCGGCCTCTTTGTGGTATATAGTCTATGGTTTGTAAAGCTTTGCCTGTACTCCCTTCAAAGACGGTCAGGAATTCCGGACCTTCCAGTATTCTTCCATTTTTGTTGCGGTAGTCTGCTTTTTCGTTCCCGATAACGTTACCTTCTCCGTCAATGGTTCCGTCAGCCGTTTTCATCACCACCTCAGCTTTAAGATCTCCATCCAGATCAAAAACCATGAATTGCGTATAATGTGCTCCTGCACGGATATTTTTCCCGAGATCGATTCGCCAAAGTTGCCGGCCGTTCAGTTTGTAACAATCGATATATACGTTTCCCGTGTATCCATCGTGGGCATTGTCGTGAGCATTGGTAGGTTCCCATTTGAGGATGATTTCGTATTCGCCATCTCCATCTACATCCCCAACGCTTGCATCATTGGCTTGATAGGAATAGCTTTGACCATTCGGAGTTATCCCTTCCGGAGGAATATTGAGGGGGATATTTAAATAGCCGATTGAGTTTGTATCTTTTAATGTGTAAGAAAATTTTTCTTTTGCTGATTCTATACCGTATTCAACCGGTCGGACTTCATATGTCAACACTCCTTTTGGAGCATTGGTATCCTTAAAGTAAGTAGATTGAGCAATGGGGGTTACATTTATTTTTTTGCCGTTTCTGTAAATATTAAAGGTAGTTGTCGATAAATCGGAAGATAAGTATCTCCAGCTGATGTTCACTGTTTTGTCGTCTTCTCTAATTGCCACCAAACCTCGGTTTAATTTTTCTCTTTTTAATTTTGAAAAATCGTATCCGGGTTTCAATGTTCGATAGATTTGTTCGGCGATTACGCGATGTCCCACATCGTTTGGATGCAACATATCCTCATAATATTGGGGGTTATCGATCAAAGGGGAATACAGATCAATGGTTTTTAAGCCTTTTTCTTCAGCAACTTTTTTTATCAACGGAATAATTTCATTGACAAGCACATCTGGCTGATGTGGCCATCGATTGTTCGGCATGATGGGTATTGGCAGGCACAAATAAACGGTTGGCTTTGAAGGCAATTGAATAAATTCATCACAAATCGAGGCAAGATCTTTTTCGAAATTTTTAGAAAAATCTCCTGTATTCCAAACTTTAGGTTGAGAATCATTCGTTCCTAATGCAATCGTAACAATGTCGGGCAGAAAATCTTTGGCTTTCTGAAATGCCGGAGTATCAACATAAGGCTTATGCGTATTTTTACATGCTGTTGCTCCACTTACGCCAAAATTTTCGACATCGTAACCCGCACCCATCATTGCGGATAAAACACCGACATATCCTTTCTTGATTGGATCACTTGCCCCCGCACCTGCAGTGATACTATTCCCTATGCAGGCAATTTTTATAGTTTTGAAAGGAGAAGACGTATTTGCAACTAATTGTTTTGAAAGTAGCAATAGCAGAGAAAACGAGAGCACAAAAACAAATAAATCAGCATATTTTTTCATCATTTATCTAATAATGAATATATCTTATCACAAATATCTACACATAAAGTATTTCAAGTATAATAATCTTCAGAAAATATCCGATGAGTTATTCTCGATCCTTTTCACATTGTTACATTGCAGAAAATATCCACATCAAGAAAACCCTAAAAAGTTCGATTAACTCATCGGATACATAATTTGACAAAATCAAGATATAAATAAAATTCAAATTTTACCAACCAGGATTTTGCATCGCTTGCTTTTCATCTGAAGTTAAGGCGACACCATTTTTAGTAATTGCATCCAAAAATGATTGAGGAAGTGGCCTTAGATAATGCTTTTCAGCATTAAAACTTGAGCCTGTAATAAGTGAACCATCATTAAATGCCTTAAAACGTTTCTCCAATTGTTTCGTTCTTGCCAAATCAGGCCAACGTATCAATTCACCCATCAATTCTCTTGATCTTTCATTCATAATGAAAATCAACAGTTTCTCTTTATCCGTTGTTGCGCCAAGCACATCATAGAATTCTTTCTTTGAATTTAATATATCGCTTACAGTTGCAAATTGCATTGCATCTTTTGTGCTTGTAGAGATTACATTTGCTAAATTATTTGACTCATAATAAGTATTTTTATCAGAATAGACCGCGAATCCATTATTTAATCCACTTCCGCCATCTCCTTTCACGGTAATGTTCGGATTATTCAAATAAGCTTGACCACCATCAACATTTTTACTCCTATCCTCTCCTGCATCAAAACCGGCTCTTTTTCTTAATTCATTAATAAATGGCAATGCCAAATCGCTTTTATCAAGCCTAATATAGGCCTCTGCAATCATCAGATAATCCTCTGCAGAACGAGCCAAAATCCCATCACGCTGTCCAAATTGAGAGGCAACACTTGTTCGTGACCCATCCCTAAATTTGCTAAGCGCCACATATCTACTTTTCGTAGAATAAGAACCATAATTGCCATGAGCATTCAAATAGGATTGTGGCTCGTTGGCAAAATATCTTACAAACATTGTGGGTGCCATATAGTTGATATTCGTTGCTGTGTATCTTGCATCTCCCGCATCATTCACAATGTATTTAACAGCTATATCTCCTCCAACAAATTTTTTGTCTGTCGGGAGTTTTCCCGTAGGAGCGTAATTCCCCCAGGTAGGCGCCCCAGAAGGGTTATTGCAACGATAAGTAGTTATGAAACTTTTCCAAAAACGCGAATCATTAACCCTATCAAATACATCCAAAGAGTAATTTGTTGTTCTCATTCTCGAAAATTCGCGGTCACCTGAAATATCTCGTTTCAAGCCAGGTAGATTTTGATAAATGGAAGGATAATAAAGATGTACCTGATTGCCATATCGACCTTGTGAATTGGTATCATCCGAAAATTGAGAAGCCAAAATAACCTCTGACACCGATTCGTTAGGGCCATTTGGTTTTGTAAAGTTCCAAAGCTGAACGAAATCAGAACAAAGTGGATGTGCATCAATAACTTCTTTACTATATTTGATTACATTATTTAAATCCGATTCTTTATACTGCCCATTCCACGAATCGTTGATTTCACTCGCCCTAAATAAATATGCTTTAGCCAAGAAATGAGCTGCAGCCCATTTTGAGAGGCGGCCAATTTGAGTAACCTGACTCGGTAATAAATTATAAGCATTCGTCAAATCATTAATTATTTGTTCATATACTTCCTCTGAAGAATTTCTTTCAAAATCGGTTTTTGCACCTTCTACAGGTTCCAGGATTAAAGGAACTCCTCCGAATTGCTGAACAAGACGAAAGTAATTAAATCCACGCATAAAATAACCTTCTCCCAAACGGGTATTATACGTGCTGCTTGTTTTGTCATAATAAAGAGGAACATTCTTTATTAATGTATTAGCAGAGGAAATTCCGGAATACATATTATCCCATAAGTTAGTCATTCCATTTGAACTTGCCGAATTAAAGGCAGAGGTATAGCTGTTGTAATATTCAAATGTACCGTCATTTCCTACCGCCATTTCATCTGTACCGTATTCCCAAATGGTATATGCCCATTCATAATTAAAATGGAATTCCAAATTTTGGTATATGCCGATAGATAATTGATCGAGGCCCTCTTTTGTCTCAAAAGACTGTGTGCTTTGAGTAGTTATCAAATCCTCATTTAAAAAATCTTTACAGGATTGGATCGAAAAAATTATAAGGGCTAAAAATGTAATATTACGTATTTGATATTTATTTTTCATAATTATTTTACAGTTTTAAAATCCGATATTAACTCCAAAAACAAAACTACTATTATAAGTTGATCCTCCTAAATCCGGATCTATATAATCGATTTTAGAATACAACAACCCTGGATTCATACACTGAACATAGAGTTTTAAACTGTTAAGTCCGATAGATTTAACTTGTTTAGAATTCAAGTTATATCCTAATGAAACATTTCTTAATTTAATAAACGATCCATCATGATAATTCATAGAACTTTTATAGGTATCACCACTTTCACCTCCAACACCAGGTGCATAATATTCCGCATCTTCATTGACACCTTCGATCCAATAATCAAGATTTCGCATTGCAAAACGTCCAGATAAAGTTTCTGCTCCGGTTTCAACCGTAAATCCAAACCGGCCATATAAGAAGAAAGATAATTCCCAATTCTTATAATTAAGTGTATTCATAAATCCTCCAGACCAATCAGGACGTCGTTTGCCGACTATTTGTCTATCATAATTTGCATCAATCACGCCATCTGGAACACCATCAGGGCCACTTATATCTTTCACTTTTATCATTCCGGGTTCACGCCCATATTTAGCAGCCTGATCTTTTTCACTCGTTTTCCAAATACCATCATATACATAATCATAATAAACACCAATAGGTTGTCCTATAAACCATAAATTACTTAAATCTTCAGTTTTACCATCCGCAAGCTCTACGATCTCACTTCTATCTGCAGAATAAGTTAATGTGCTTGTCCATGAGAAATTTCTGGATTGAATATTAACTGTATTTAAAGTAACATCAATACCTCTATTTTTTGTTTTTCCGATATTTGCCCATGTTCGTGTATATCCGGTTAATGAAGGAATGCTCTTTGCCATCAAAAGATCTGAAGTATTAGATTTATACAAATCAACAGTTCCATTAATCCTCCCCTTTATAAATGAAAAATCGAGTCCCAAATTATATTGAGTTGTCTTTTCCCAACCTAAATCCGGGTTAGCCATTACTACAGGGTCTTTTGCTGAAGGATCAGAAGCAATTATTCCAGTCGATATTTCACTTCCAAAATGATAAAACACAGGAGTTACGGCTCCCTTAGTTGCATAAGCAGAAATTGCAGAGTTTCCTGTTGTACCAACACCCAATCTTAACTTCATCTGGCTTATCCAATCCATATCTTTTAAAAAATCTTCTTGTTCCATTCGCCAACCTAACGCCACCGAAGGGAAAAAATCCCATTTATGCCCTTCTGCTAATTGCGATGCTCCATCCCATCTTCCTGACGCAGTTAATAAATACTTATCCGAAAAACTATAGTTCATACGGATCATATATGACAACATCTGATTGTCGGTAAGATAAGTATCATAACTTTGGATATCACCCTTAGAAGAAATATTATACCAAAGCTCTTTGGCAGTACTCACAAATGCTTTCATATTTGAACCTTCGTTATGGAAATCGGAAGCACTTTGCAACAATGTTAATCCCAAAGAATGTTTCCCAAAAGTTTTATCATAATAAAGCAAATTATCAAGCGTCCATGATCTTTTAATATCAGTTGAATATTGAGCTACATTATTCCCATCCCCATTGATAGATTCAGCTGGATCGGCGATACCTGTTCGTCCAAAGCGAAAATCAGGCCCAAATTGAATTCTATATCTCAGTCCATCCAAAGGCTTAAATATATTTCCAAAATAAAATTCTGAATAAAAACTTCCTATAGCTCTCAAATTTTGGCGTTGATTAACGGTTAATGTCGCTTCGCGAATTGGGTTGATAATATTAACATCAGCTCCCGGATTCCTAATATATTCTCCATCGGGTGTATATGGAACTGTCCACGGCAACATTCCTTTCAATGCCGAGTAAATATCACTCGCGCCGGTAGCGCTTTTTCGAAAATTATAGCCATAATCCTGATCGCCCCAACTGACATTCATATTTCCACCTAACTTAATCCAATCAGTAGGTTTCACATCAATACTGGCATTTGCATTATAACGTTGATAAGCTTCACCCGGCTGTGTACCTTCTTGATTGAGATAACCAAAAGAGAGGTAGGCTTGAATTTTATCTGTTCCTCCACTAGCGCTCAAGGTATGTTGATTCGTTAATGCTGTTTGTTTACCGTGAGATGTCCAATCGTAAGTTGGGACCAAACTGCCATCCCATATTCCATTCACCCATCCTTTTTCAAATTGCGCCCATGCATATGGATCTGTACCATAAACGACTTTATCATTTTCATATGAAATGGTTGAAGATCCATTATAAGTACCCGATTTTATTTTTGCTCTTCTACTATAATCAATCCATTGCTCCGAATTCATCATATCCATTCTATCATGTAAATTTTCAATAGAAAGGGTACCATCGTAATTTAATGAAAACTTACCGGTTTTACCTCTTTTAGTAGTAACAAGAACAACACCATTGGCTGCCCTGGAACCATATATCGCTGTTGCCGAAGCATCTTTTAATACATCAATCGCTTCAATATCATTCGGATTCAAACTTTCAATGCCGGTACCTTGCAATGGCACTCCATCAACAACGTACAACGGACTATTTGATGCATTTAATGATCTTTCGCCTCGTATTCTTATCGAACCTATTTCCCCTGGTCGTTCATTAGAAGTAATATCCACGCCGGCTGTTTTGCCCTGCATCGCCTGAAGGGCATTTTGAACAGGCATAGCCTTAATTTCTTTTTCTCCGACACGAACCATTGCTCCCGTAACGTCACTTTTTTTCTGAACCCCATAACCTACAACCACCAATTCTTCTAATGCTTGTGCTTCTTCCTGTAAAACAACTCCAAATGACGTTTTTCCTGCCACCGGAATTTCCTGGGTAGCATAACCGATATAAGAGATTTGCAAAACGGCATCTTCTGGCACATCGCTTAATGTAAAGTTCCCGTCCATATCGGAAACAGTCCCCGAAGATGTCCCTTTCACCATCACTGTTGCCCCGATAATTGGCTGCCCATTTGAATCGACAATATTTCCCATAATTGTTTTCGTTTGAGAAAAAACAAATAGCGGAATCATTGCCAAAAAACAAATGATCATTTTTTTCGACATAAAAGCCTTTATCGAGCTTGGATGTCTTCCTGTTTTTCTACTGTTTTTCATTTTTTCGACATTTTAAAAAATTAATTTTAATTTTAGCTATCTTTTTTTAGTTCAACATAAAGTAAAAATATTCAATTTGATTTTTTCAAGAATTTAGATGCAAAATAAGTTACAGAGCTAATTTTCTTTGGCTTTAATTTTTTTACTCCCCAAGATAATAGGAAGGCACGGCCGGTTGTTGGTATCCCATTGTATGGGTAGTTATAGTTTGACGATAGGTATTGTCTTGTAATAAAGTAACTCTCCGGTCTTTTGCCGGAATAGTCGTACTGTAAATTCGTAATTCTCCCGGAAGAGCGGTAACAATCTCTTCTCTCCAGTCACCATAGAGATCAGCAACCAAGACCACATTGCCTTCAAAACCCTTTTGAACAATTTCGTCTTCACCTTTATAGTGATAGGTGGTCACAGAAAAACCCTTACCTTGTCCCTCTGGACGAATATATTCGCGTAATTTGTCGGCATCCCACCATACCCAATCGCCGGTTGGAGGAACATCTTCTCCGGTGCCATACAAATTTCCTTTGGCATCAAACAGATAGCGGTTGTTGTTGCCTGTAATGCCCATCGCCCGATGTCCTTTTGGATCTTCTGCAGCAAAAAATTCCAATCCATGTAGCGCAGGATCGACATCTGCCACCATTCCTGACCCCACATGAACGGTAGGACGACCGATTTTCCAAATGAGTGTACCTGTTTTGGCATCGCGCAGGCAAATACCTAATCCGTCTTTGTCGTGCAAAGCTTCAACGGCAAGAAAAATTTCCATGCCCGGAAGCGACGGGTCAATATCCGTAACAAAAACCTTGTCGGGATGGCCAAGTCCTGCCGACCATAGAAGGGTACCGTTATCATCCAAGACAGCCGAGCCAAGAATGATTTCGTCTCTACCGTCTTCATCGACATCGGCAACCAGCATGGTATGAGCACCCTGACTCCTTACCACCGGATTTTCTTCATCACCATCCCAATGCCATAATTTGGTTAATTTACCCTCTTTGAATTGATATGCATCCACAAACATGGCTTTGTAGGTACCCCTTGCCACAATCAGACAAGGTGTTTTGCCGTCGAGATAGGCCACTCCGAGCTGATTGCGGTTTTGACGATTATAATCACCCAATCTTGGAGATCTTTCGGGCCAATCAGCTTTGGTGATTTCTTTGCCGGTCATGCCATCCCATATCGATATCCACTCTTCTCCTTTGTAAACAGCACCATCTGCGTCTCTTATGCCGCGTGGTGCTGTCTTTACGGCTACTTCGGCTTTGCCGTCGCCGTCGAGGTCGTAAACGATAAATGGCGAATACCACACGCCGGGTTCGATGCCATCCCCAAGATCATTACGCCAAAGGAAGGTGCCATCATGCAAATAGGCTTCTATTTTGTAGGTAACCTGCGATGAATCCGGCTTAAAACCGGGATCCTTACTTACATTAGGTTGAATCAGAACAAAGTCGAATTGACCATCACCATTCAAGTCACCTATACCCAACCTCCTCCGACCGGGTACAACGCCTTCTTGCAGAGGAATAGAAACATAAGGAGGTTTCCCGGGTGAGGGTCGACTGATGGCGGTTACACATTCGGAAGCTTCACCTTTCTTCCCTTTCAGGATGGGAACAACCCAATAGGACTCGTCTCCTTTTACAGTAGCATTTCGGTAGAGAAAATCTGTGGTTGTCGAGATGGGTTTGCTATTCAGTTTTACAGAGCGATTCCCTGAGCTACGGTACACATCAAAAGCAATATCTGCAGGATCCGTTTGTAACAAACGCCAACTCATATATACGTTTTTGTTGCTTTCGTCGGCAATAGCTATCACACCCCTGTTAAGTTTTTCTTGGATGCGTTCTTTTGCAAAACCTTGAATTTTCGGTTTATCAGCATGATCGGGTTTCGATATTTCAAAATTGTATAACAATTCGCGTGCATCCTGGGCATATATAGAGATAAATGCCGGAAGTAAAAAAAGAATAAAAATTTTTTTCATTTGGAGGAGATTTATAAAGGTTCTTCATTATTGCGTTTTCTATTGTTGTATGGGTGGCAATTCGGTTTTTCCCGCTACATACGCAGAAGCGAGTTGATGCAATTGCTTTACCACTTCACTGAATTCGGGATCATAAACAAGATTGACGAATTCATCAGGATCATGAATAGGATCGGTGAGAAAGGCACCTGCACCTGCTCCGAAAAATTCAGCATATCGCCATTGTTCTGTGCGAACAACAACTCCTGTGATGCCTTTCCCGTGTTCATTCCATACAGTGTACGCCGGTTTATCCCATGCAGATAGAGGATTGTCCAACAGAGGTCTTAAGCTTGTCCCCTCAAGTCCTTCTGGCTGAGGTAGCCCAGACAAATCGACAAGCGTCGGATAAATATCCAAAAGTTCCACAATGCGAGGCGAAGCTTGCCCATTACCTTTTGCCCTCGGATCGAAAATAATGAAAGGAACATTTGTACCTTGTTCCCACAACGAACCGGCTTTTGACCATTTCCCCTTTTCCCCAAGCTGATAACCGTGATCGCTCCAAAACACGATAATCGTGTTTTCTTTTAATCCCTGTTTTTCCAATTCTGAAATCACACGCCCGACATTCCAGTCTACATAACTGATACAAGCCAAATAAGCACGAATCATTTGCCGAGCTTCTTCAGGTGATGCAATGCGATTGATAAACAAATCGGCATTAGTGGGCCGAATAGAGCCGGCAGGAAATCCTATGGGAACCATAGGCAACGAAGCAAAATCGGGAGGAAGCGGTATGTTGTTTACATCGTACAAATCAAAAAATTCTTTTGGCGCAATCAAAGGTGAGTGTGGTTTTGAAAAACCGCAGGTGATGAAAAAGGGTTTCCCTGATTTTTTGCTCTGTCGAATATATGCAATCGCTTTGTCGGCTACACGAGTATCGCCAAGTTGCCGTGCTGCTTCACCTTCTACAGCTTCCCACCGATCTGAACGAGGATTAGAAATGACATCTGATGGATTAGGCTTCCTTCTCTGAAAATGGGCGCGCCATTCATCAGGCGTTAAAGCGGAGGGAGGATTGGCATTGACGGGGTTGTTGTAGATCCGCTGTTCTCCACCTTCCGTCCATGCTTTCGTATCGTCTATTCCCTCGTGAAATATTTTTCCACTACGCAGGGTTTCATATCCGTGAAGGCGAAAATAGTTGGGAAGACTTATCCAATCGGGATAACTCGCGCCAAACCATTCCCTATTCGTGTATAATCCACTCGTCGTTGGCCGACGTCCGGTAAGAATGGAAGATCGTGACGGACAGGAAAGAGGGTATTGACAATAGGCCCGTTCAAAGCAAACGCCATCTTTGGCAAGTTTGTCGAGATTTGGTGTTTGTGCCATTGGGCTTCCCAATACATTCATCTCAGCCCGCATGTCATCCGAAATAAGAAACAGTACATTCATGGATTGCTCTTTCCCTTGTTTGGGATTGGCAGCAAAAATCGATTGTTCTCCGGCCGCAGAAAAAGTTATGGTAACAATTGTTGCTACAGTAAAAGGTTTTATATTTTTTACCGGTAAATTCATTTATAAATGAGCAAGTTTTTTTATTTACTATAAATCATAAATACACTTTTGAACGTATGGATTAAAATCAGGAGACTCGATATTGATCTTTTATCTTTCTTTCCTAAAGATGAGCAGAACCACATAAATTGTAATTTTATTATCTCTCTTTGTTTGAGTTTAATATCAGATTTACTTTGTAACAGAAATAATAAGAATTGGCATAAGCCCTTCATTCAAATTCACATTATATTGATTGTTGATATTAATATTTTGTCTATCAATAGTTCGTTAATTATTTAATATACGAATCATGCAGCAATTGCTGCAAACTCGACGAGTTCTTTAACAAGTTTATCATTTAATCTTCTGTTCGGCTTTATGCCGGACACGCAAATAAATCGTT
>NZ_RXHS01000013.1 GCF_004138125.1 Seramator thermalis | reverse complement strand
ACCTTTATATTTATCGTTATGTTTCGATCATTTCAAAAAATTAAAAACAGAATAACCTCAAATCAAAATTTAGCCTTTGATTTAGCTGCTTAATCTAAAAAAGAAAGTGCCCTTTTGAGACACCCTCATGTTCCTTTTTGCGTTATTTCCGTGAACATCAAACTAAATTTGTTTTGAATAAAATCGCATCTGCGTACCCGTGTCATAAGCAAGCGTATCGGGCGGTAAGCGCAATACAACGCCGGAAACATATATATCGCCCATCGAACCGGAAAGGTTGATCATTTGGAGGATATATACAAACCAAAACCATTCCGCCGGTACGATTATATTGATCTGGCACAACAATATTCCGAACAAAACAATCGGAGCTAAAGCAATAATAATATAACTGCGTTTGTCGAAATACATGGACGAAGCGGCGAAAGCATAAGGGAGTTTTACTCCAAAAGAGGGTTTTTCACCACTCGTCAGACAAATGAAAATCCCGTGAACAACTTCGTGCAAAACCATGTATATCACGATTGCGACGCTAATCGATATCCCAAAAAGAACTATATCGAACCATGTATCCGTCAAATGAGGAATTGAGAAAGGCGTTTCGATAAGCATCAGCATCATTGCTCCGAAAACAATGAATGCGTAAAGATTAATTCGGTTGAAGTCATGTTTGTTTTTGAGTGCATCGATTTCTCGAACGAGAACATACCCTTCGGGTAAATTTTTGAGCGGTCGCATAGTTAATAATATAATTCGCAGAACAGAATAGAAAACAGCTGCCACCCATTTTCAGTGACAGCTATTTGCAGAAAGTTTTTCGTTCTGTTATTTTTTTGGGGTAGCCGACATATAAAATATCAGCGAAGCTCCATTCATAATGTCTTTATAGTTGATCGTTTTTTTATCGTAGGGTTTGCCGTTTAGTTCTATTTTTTCGACATATTTATTGTCGATAGACAAATTTTTTGCTTCCATCGAAAATGTTTTGCCATTTCCGACATTTATTTTCGCCGAAGTCAACTGGGGAGCGCCGATAACAAATTCTCCGCCGGCAGGATTGACAGGATAAAACCCGAGAGAAGAGAGAATGAACCATGCCGACATTTGGCCACAGTCGTCATTGCCGATCAGACCATCGGGTTTGTTTTTGTAGAAGTCGGTACAAATTTGTCGAACCAGTTCTTGCGTCTTATACGATTCATCCAAATAAGTATAAAGGTAAGCAATATGATGACTGGGTTCGTTACCATGCGCATATTGTCCGATAAGTCCGGTAACGTCGGAAAGTGTATTGGTTGATTTGGCCGTAGTATAAAACAGAGAATCAAGCCTTTCGACAGCCATTTTTTTATCTCCCATCAGCGAGAGAAGTCCCGGAATATCCTGGAGAACATGCCAGGTATATTGTGCGGCATTACCTTCGGTATAATCACCACCCACGTCCGAATCGCCATGTGCAAGCATCAGCGGATCGAATGGTGTCCGCCAATTTCCTTTGCTGTCGCGTCCGCGCATGTATCCGACAGACGGATCGTAAAGGTTTTTATAATATTGAGCACGTTTGTTGAAGAAATCGAAATCGGCAGTTTTGCCGAGTTGCCGGGCCATCATGGCTGCGCAATAATCGTCGAATCCACATTCGAGCGTGCTCGAAACCGATTCAACACGTACGGAGTCGAATGGGAAATACCCATATCGATCATACAATCTCCAATTGTAGTCCGGTGTATTTATTGTAAGTGATTTTTTTACTTCGTTAAATGCCCGTTCTGCATCAAATCCTTTAAATCCTTTCAGGTAAGTGTCAACAACCATCGGAACCGAGTGGCTGCCAATCATCGTGTATGTTTCCTGACCCCACAAGGCCCACACGGGCAAATGACCTTGCTGTTCGCTGTAATCGAGCATCGAGTTTATGAATTCAGGAATCAATTCCGGACTTACGATTGTATAGAGAGGAAATGCTGCCCGAAAAATATCCCATTGCGACCATGTCGAATAGAACTTACCTCCCGATGATTGCGAAATTTGTCGGTTGGGACCAACATATCTGCCATCCACATCTGCGATATTGTTGGGTTGAATAAATAAGTGGTACAATGCAGTATAGAAATTGGTTTTTTGGGCGTCGGTTCCTTCTATTTGGATGCGCGACAAATATTTGTTCCATTCATTTTTTGCATTTTCGCGAGTTGCATCGAAATTCCAACCCGAAACTTCAGCCTTCAGATTTGCTTTTGCCCCTTCGATGCTTGTGGATGATAGGGCGATTTTCATATTCAATGTCGTATCGTTTTTCATATCGAAGGTTAAGATGTAGCGGGGAGCCTTTTCTCGTTGATCCTGCTTAGGCAGTTTTTCCTGAGTGAGAATCGGTTTATCGAATTCGATTACGAAAAAATAGGTGCGATCTACCCATTCGCGACGACGTGTCATTCCTGTAATTGTGTGGTCGTTCTCGAAATTCACTTCATTTTCGATAACGCTGGTCGGCAAATGTTGTCGAGTCCACACAAGTCCGCTTTGAAAATCGGCCAGTACATTTGCTTTTTTGCCTTTGGCAAAAGTGTATTTGTGGAAGGCAACATGGGGTGAAGTTGTGATTTCCACACGCACATCATTATCGGTCAAGTTTACTGCATAATATCCGGGTGAAGCCTTTTCGCTGATCAAATCGTATTTGCTTCGCAAATCCGAACGTTTTTCTCCTGCAAAAGGCTGCATGAGCAAATCGCCTAGATCGATACACCCCGTTCCGTTTAGTCGTGTTTGCGAAAAACCATAAATCAACGAATCTCCATAAACATATCCCGAACAGTATTCCCAAGAATAATTACCTGTTTCCGGTCCTGCCTGAATCATTCCTAAAGGATACGTTGCACCGGGAAATGTATGTCCGGTAAATGCAGTTCCGATGAATGGATCGACGTATTGTGTATAATCCAATTTATTTTCGGCGGCTGTTTCTTTCGGTGTTTGTGTACATGAAAAAGAGATCGCTATCACAGAAATCAAAAAAATCGTTTTTTTCATTTTTAAAATAATCTAACCGTTTATAATGTGTTTAATAATATACGATATTTAAATCATTCCTTCTCCGCCTGCATCGATTCCCACACGAAATATCCCAGCAATGCCAAAAAAGCGCATAATGCCGTGATTTGTGCTCCTGTTCCCGAAGGATTGTCCCATAAGTGCAAGTTAAGAGCTTCGCCATCTCCGGTAAAGAAAATAATCAAAGCTCCTATTACTCCGAACAATGCCGCTCCTGCTATAAATCCGGAAGAGATAAGGATGGCTCGCTGATGACGTGCGTTGTTTAATTCTTTATCTTTTGAACTACGATTGATCCAATGATTGAGCAAGCCTCCTACAACCAAGGGCAAATTCAACGGCAGTGGGATAAACATGCCTAAAGCAAAGGCAAGTGGCGAAACGCCAAGCCAGTTAACCAAAACGGCAATAATGGCACCAATACCCAGCAACATCCAACTAACGCCGGTTCCCGACATTAATGGTTCGATAATTGCTGCCATAGCGTTGGCTTGCGGTGCCACCATCGGGTTGGTATGTTCGGGAGTTGCTACAAATCCGTAGGCTTCGTTCAGAATAAAAATCACGGCTCCAACCGTTGCGGCTGAGACCAGCGTTCCCAAAAACTTGAAAGATTCCTGTTTGGCGGGCGTCGATCCGATCCAGTAACCAATCTTCAGATCGGTGACGAAGCCACCGGCCATTGACAGGGCTGTGCACACAACACCTCCGATAATGAGTCCGCTCACCATGCCCTGCCATCCGTTCAGCCCAACGGCTGTTAAAATTACCGATGAAAGGATCAAGGTCATGAGTGTCATTCCCGAAACCGGATTCGATCCGACAATCGCAATTGCATTTGCGGCGACGGTAGTAAACAGGAATGAAATCACGGTGATTGTAATCAAGGCAACGATGGCCTGCACGAGTGTCACTTTAACTCCTATCAGGAGAAATATGAAAACTGCAATGAGAGTGAGAAATAAGAATAACATCACGAACGACATTTTCAGATCGCGTTGTGTGCGTTGTGTTGTTTTTTCGTTTTGTTGCGTGACATTTTTCGTCCCAACCGCCAATTTGAATGCATTGCCGATTACGCCGGCCGAATTGATGATGCCGATAATTCCCGCCATGGCAATGGCGCCTATCCCGATGGGACGAACATAGGTGGCAAAGATGGTTTCGGCAGACATAGAGGTAAATGGATTGACTCCACCTGAAAGCGTAGCCGACAAAGCTCCAATTTCGTTTACCAATGGAATGAAAACCAACCAGGATAGAAGTGATCCGACCGTGATAATCAAGGCGTAACGTAATCCTACCAGATATCCGAAACTGAAGATAAGAGCACTTACATTGAATTTTAAAACCATTTTGAATTTTTCGGCCAGCATTGCACCGGCAGGAATGATTCGTGTGGTAATTTCTTCGCTCCAGAGGCGAAAAGCCGAGAAGCAAAAGTCGAATAGCCCGCCGATAAGACCGCTTGTTACAAGCAGTTTGGCCTGATTCCCACCTTTTTCGCCTGTCATTAATATTTCGGTAGTTGCGGTGGCTTCGGGGAAAGGTAGTTTGCCGTGCATGTCCTTTACGAAATATTTTCGAAACGGAATCAGAAAAAGTATTCCAAGAAAACCTCCAAGCAGCGACGAAAAGAAAATTTGCCAGAAATTAATTTGTATTTCGGGGTATTTCGCTTGTAAAATATAAAGACCGGGAATGGTGAAAACTGCGCCGGCCACAATCACCCCGGAAGAAGCACCTATAGACTGGATGATGACATTTTGTCCCAAAGCATTTTTCTTGCGGAATGCTGCCGATGCTCCAACGGCAATGATGGAAATGGGAATGGCTGCTTCGAATACTTGCCCGATTTTAAGACCCGAATAAGCTGCGGCGGCCGAAAATATAACGGCCATGAGTAATCCCATACCGATGGCGTAGGGCGTCGTTTCGGCCACAGGCTTGTCGGCAGGCATCACCGGTTGGTATTCTTCCCCTTCTTTGAGTTCCCTGTAAGCATTTTCGGGCAATTCTGTTGTTTTTGGTTCGTCATTGTTCATTTTTTCGGCGATAAAATTAGATTCAGTGTGATTTGTCGGGCCGAAATTACGAAAAATAATGTAAATGCCGAACGTCTTATTCCTTCTTTGTCTAATTTTGCAAAAATCATTTACAATGACTCTCTTCATAGCATTACTTCTTCGGATATTATCAAATCCGTTTGCTAATGTTTTTCAGAAAAAACTTACCGCATCTCGACAAAATCCTCTTTGGGTAAATTTTGTGGGTTTTTTCACTCTAAGCATTCTTTGCATCCCTTTTCTGGGCAAAATACCCTGGAGCAGTTTTGCCCCGATATTTTGGATTTATTGTGTCGCAGGTGGGCTTGTTGGTGCTTTAGGAAACGGATATCTGATAAAAGCAGTCGAAAAAGGTGATATTTCGCTTTTAGGGCCGATAAATTCCTACAAGTCTGTGGTCAGTCTTTTGCTGGGAATCCCCTTACTTGGCGAATTTCCCAACTTATGGGGCGTGCTTGGCATGGGATTGATCATTTATGGGAGCTATTTCATTCTCGACACACTCCCGGAGCGATTTTCGTGGCGGGTGCTGAAACGTCCCGAAATCAAATTCCGAATTTATGCAATGCTTTTGACTGCTATTGAGGCAATTTTCATCAAAAAAATCATTCTATTGTCTTCGCCAACTATTTCGTTTGTAGTTTGGTGCTTTTTTAATGCCTTGTTTTCATTTTGTTTCCTTTTTTTATATCGGGTCGATCCTAAAAAACAGCTCAAGGTCATGTATAAAAGAAATATTCCGATCTATTTGGCATTGGTTTCATGCATGGGTATCATGCAAATGGCAACCAACTATTCGTTTGCACACATGCCGGTAGGTTATGCGCTGGCGTTATTCCAATTGTCGGGAATTGTTTCCGTAGGGCTTGGATATGCGTTTTTCAAAGAACGAAATATTCGAAAAAAATTACTCGGAACGGCTATCATGATCATGGGCGCTGTGCTCATTATTTTATTAGAATAAAGTTTTTCTTGAAAAAAGATATTTGTTTCAATATTTATGAGTAAATTTAACATCCGAAAAAGTTAGTGGGTAAAGCTCATCGGAATATTATTTTCAGAAAGGAAACGAACATTTTAGTTATAAGGTTGTTCAAATTGAAATTACAGCCAAACAAAGTTTTCAGTGCATATTCAATAAAAATACCATATTTGTTATGATTTTCGATCTTGACATGATTCGCAATGTATATGCGAATCTTCCTCAAAAAATTCGACATGCAAAGCAAGTCGTGAATCGTCCGTTGACGCTTTCCGAAAAAATACTTTTTGCACATCTTTCACCGGGTGTTGAGGTAAAGGAATATAAACGGGCATCTGATTATGTGGATTTTGCTCCCGACAGGGTCGCCATGCAAGATGCTACGGCTCAAATGGCGTTGTTGCAACTAATGAATTCGGGAAGAACCAAAGTTGCCGTACCGTCAACAGTTCATTGTGATCATCTGATTCAGGCTTACAAAAATGCAGAATCGGACTTGGAAACGGCAAAGATTACCAATAAAGAAGTTTACGATTTTTTGCGCGATGTATCGAATAAATACGGCATCGGATTTTGGAAACCGGGAGCCGGGATTATCCATCAGGTTGTGCTCGAAAACTATGCTTTCCCGGGCGGGATGATGATTGGAACCGATTCCCACACACCCAATGCCGGCGGTTTAGGAATGATTGCCATTGGAGTAGGTGGTGCAGATGCCGTGGATGTTATGGCCGGTTTGCCCTGGGAACTCAAAATGCCTCGACTTATTGGCGTAAAACTCACCGGAAAACTATCGGGATGGGCTTCGCCAAAAGATGTGATATTGAAACTTGCAGGAATTCTTACCGTGAAAGGCGGAACAAATGCCATTATCGAATATTTTGGAGATGGCACGGCTACGCTTTCTGCAACAGGAAAGGCAACTATCTGCAATATGGGAGCCGAAGTAGGTGCCACGACATCAATTTTCCCATTCGACGAAAAGTCTGCGGCTTATCTTGAGGTTACCGGCAGAAAGGAAGTTGCGGACGAAGCCCGCAAAATTGGCGAATATCTTCGACCTGATCCTGAAGTCGTTTCCAATCCCTATAATTATTACGATCAGGTGATCGAAATAAACCTATCTGAGCTTGAACCCTATATTAATGGGCCGTTTACTCCCGATGCGGCTTATCCGATTTCCGAATTTGCCAAAGCTGTCCGAGAAAATCATTATCCCGAAAAAATAGAAGCCGGTTTGATTGGCTCATGCACCAACTCTTCCTACGAAGATCTCACCCGTGCAGCATCTGTCGTGCGTGATGCCAAAAGCAAAGACTTGGGTGTCAAGTCGCAATTCATTATCAATCCCGGTTCGGAGCAAGTCCGTTATACGGCCGAACGTGACGGGATTTTAAAAGAATTTGAAGAAGAAGGTGCTGTGATAATGGCCAATGCTTGTGGCCCGTGTATCGGTCAGTGGAAACGCACCGATGAAAAAACGGATCGTCCCAATTCCATCGTCACCTCTTTCAATCGCAACTTTGCAAAACGCAATGACGGCAACCCAAACACACATGCTTTTGTTGCTTCTCCCGAATTGGTGGCTGCTCTCACAATTGCAGGCAATTTGTGTTTCAATCCGCTAAAAGATACTCTCGAAAACCGCAAAGGTGAACAAGTGAAACTTAATGAACCAATGGGTTTTGAATTGCCTGCAAAAGGTTTCGACGTGAAAGATCCGGGATATATGCAACCCGCTGAAGATGGAAGCTCGATTGAAATAAATATTGATCCAAAATCGCAACGATTGCAGAAACTTATTCCTTTTCCTGCATGGGACGGTAAAGATTTTATTAATCTTCCGCTTTTGATTAAAGTGAAAGGGAAATGTACTACCGATCACATTTCGATGGCCGGACCGTGGCTCAAGTTTCGTGGACATCTCGACAATATTTCTGACAATATGCTCATAGGAGCCGTGAATGCTTTTAACGATCAAACCAATGCAGTGCTCGACCCGGATACGTTGCAATACATGCCGGTACCTGCGTTAGCCAGAAAGTTCAAGTCAAAAGGCGTAGGATCGGTCATAGTTGCCGAAGAAAACTATGGCGAGGGTTCGAGTCGTGAACATGCAGCTATGGAACCACGTCACCTAAATGTGAAAGCAATCCTCGTGAAATCGTTTGCCCGAATCCATGAAACAAATCTAAAAAAACAGGGAATGCTTGCGCTCACCTTTGTTAATAAAGACGATTACGAAAAGGTTCAGGAACGTGACAAAATCAGCATACTCGGATTAACCGAATTTGCTCCCGGTAAAAACCTGATTATCGAACTGCTTCATCCGGACGGTACAAAAGACAGGTTTGAAGCCTCACATACCTATAATCATCAACAAATAGAATGGTTTAAGGCAGGAAGTGCTTTGAATGCAATGAAAAAACAAATATGACATATTTTTATAAGTTTGTGTTATGAGGGTTTGAATTGTTATTGTAATTTCAAAAAAAGTATTTTCTTTCATTCATTAGCGAAATATCGAAAGATTGTTCATCTCATTTTTATGCAACGAATAACCAAAAAAGAAGAAACCCTCATTGTGCCCAACGATCCGATCATTCCGTACATCGAAGGAGATGGGATAGGAAAAGAAATAACAGCATGCGTTCTCAATATTATCGATAAAGCGGTAGAAAAGGCTTTCGAAGGCAATCGAAAAATTCATTGGAAAGAAGTACTCGCCGGCGAAAAAGCTTTCAATAAAACCGGGTACCGGCTACCACAAGAAACGATAGAAGCTTTTCGAACGCATCTGGTCGGAATAAAAGGCCCACTCACCACTCCGGTGGGAGAAGGTATTCGATCGCTCAATGTAGCGCTGCGTCAAGAACTCGATTTGTATGTTTGTCAACGTCCGGTTAGGTGGTTCGAAGGTGTCGCTACGCCATTGCTTCATCCCGAGAGAGTACATGTTACCATTTTTCGAGAGAATACCGAAGACATTTACTCCGGAATAGAATGGGATGCAGGAACTCCAGAATTGCGGAAAGTTTTGAAATTTCTCAAAGAAGAAATGAATGTTGTCAATATTCGTTTTCCCGAAACAACAGCTATTGGTGTGAAACCGGTATCGATAGAAGGAACTGAGAGATTGGTGAGAGCCGCAATCCGGTATGCCCTCGATCATAACCTGCCATCCGTAACACTTGTCCACAAAGGCAACATTATGAAATATACCGAAGGTGGTTTCAAAAAATGGGGTTATGCACTTGCCGAAAGAGAATTTCCGGAAAAGGTTTTTACGGCCAACAAATTCAAAAAAATTGAAAACGAACAGGGCGTAGATGCCGCTATCAGATATTATGAGGAGGGAATATCCGCCGGAAAAATTTTTGTAAAAGACGTTATAGCCGATGCTTTTCTTCAAAATACGCTTTTAAAGCCGGAGGATTACTCTGTCATCGCAACGCTCAATTTAAATGGTGATTATATATCGGATCAGATGGCTGCTATGGTTGGAGGGATTGGGATAGCACCCGGTGCAAACATTAACTATTTGACCGGTCATGCCATTTTTGAGGCGACGCATGGCACTGCTCCCGATATAGCAGGGAAAAACCTTGCAAATCCATCCTCCATGTTGCTCTCCGGTGCTATGATGCTTGAATATTTGGGATGGGATGAAGCGGGAAGATTGATTACCAAGTCGATGGAGTATTTGTTTTCGAACGGTTTTGCAACTTTCGATCTTTCCAAATTTATGAAAAATGGCACAGTATTGTCCACCAGCGAATTTTCTGAGAAAATAATTGAAAATTTATAGAATAACAATCAAGTAGGACAACTTGAAGTGGGCACATAGCTTTGCAAGTCCCTATCGTATGAAACAATTGATAAAAATTATAGTATATGGATAACAATGAATTGATTAAACTTTTGTCAGATAGAATTGTCGAAACGAGCAATATCGACAAAGATCTTTTTGTGAAAATGGGTGTAAAACGTGGACTTCGCAACGAAGATCATTCCGGTGTATTGGCCGGACTTACACGCGTGGGGGATGTAGTTGGATACGAACGTCAGGAAGATGGGACTCTTAAACCGATTCCGGGTAAACTTTATTATCGTGGAATGGATGTCGAAGACTTGGTGCACGGTGTGCAGAAAGAAAATCGTTTAGGCTTTGAAGAAACTGCCTTTTTGCTTCTCGCAGGCAAACTTCCGAATAAAGAAGAGTTGAATGCTTTTTCCGAAGTTTTGTGGCATACGATGCCCTTAAATCACAGAACAACGATGAGCATTCTGAGCCTAACCGGCAAAAACATTATGAATATTCTTGCACGAAGCGTCTTGGAACTTTATACGTATGACGAGAATCCCGACGATATTTCACCCGACAATCTTATACGGCAATCGATCAATCTCATTGCCAAGTTTCCCACCATCATCGCTTATGCTTACCAGGTTTTGCGCCATGACCAATTGGGGCGGTCCATGCATATACGACATCCTTACGAAGATCGTTCGATTGCTGAAAATTTCCTTTTCATGATGAATGGACGCGATGCCTATTCCGAATTAGATGTAAAAATCTTAGATTTGGCGTTGATGCTTCATGCCGAACATGGCGGAGGCAATAACTCTACTTTTTCGGTGCGGGTCACGAGTTCCACCGAAACGGATACTTATTCGGCTATTGCAGCCGGTATCGGTTCACTGAAAGGCCCTCTTCACGGTGGAGCTAATATAATGGTTCGAGGTATGCTCAATGACATGAAGAAAAATATTAGCGAGTGGAAAGATGTCGGTCAGATAGACAATTATCTCCTCAAACTTCTCAATAAACAAGCCTTCGATCGTTCCGGCTTGATCTACGGGATAGGGCATGCCGTTTATACAATCAGCGATCCGCGTGCTCTTTTACTCAAAGAGATGGCTCGAGAATTGGCCAAAGAAAAAGGCAGAGAAGAAGAATTCGAGTTTATGGAAATTATTGCCGATCGCAGCGTAGAAGTATTTCTCGATTATAAGAAGCAAGGAGCCAAATCTCGCACTTGTATCAATGTCGATTTCTATTCAGGATTTGTTTATGATGCATTGGGGCTGCCTCCCGAAGTGTTCACTCCTTTGTTCGCAATGGCACGCATCGTTGGATGGTCGGCTCATCGCATCGAAGAGATGAATTTCAGCAGCAAACGCATCATCCGCCCTGCATACAGGAATGTGCGAGAAAAACAAGATTATATACCGATGAGTAATCGTTAGAATAGGAATTGTCACCGAAAAAATCATTTGCATGGATAAAATTAAAGTAAAGAACCCTGTTGTAGAACTTGATGGCGATGAAATGACGCGCATCATTTGGGCATTTATCAAACAACAATTGATCTTGCCATATCTCGATCTCGATATCAAATATTATGATTTGAGTATCGAAAATCGCGATGCCACCGACGATCAGGTTACCGTGGAAGCAGCCGAAGCCATTAAACGATATAATGTAGGTATCAAGTGTGCTACAATCACTCCCGATGAAGCAAGGGTGAAAGAATTTGGCTTGAAACAAATGTGGAAATCGCCTAATGGAACCATTCGTAATATAGTGGGAGGGACTGTTTTTCGAGAGCCGATCATTTGTCGCAACATTCCGCGTTATGTACAGGGTTGGACCGAACCGATTATTATCGGACGTCATGCTTTTGGCGATCAGTATCGTGCTACTGACAAAATCATTAAAGGTAAGGGTACGCTGCGGATGACTTTTACCTCCGATACCGGAGAAACCCAATCGTGGGATGTTTACAACTTCGAAGGTGACGGTGTTGCCCTGACGATGTACAATACGGACGAGTCTATTTATGGTTTTGCTCGTTCGTCGTTTCAGATGGCTTTATCGAAAAAATATCCGCTATATCTTTCCACCAAGAATACGATTTTGAAAGCTTACGACGGTCGTTTCAAGGACATTTTTGCTGAGGTTTATGAGAATGAGTTCAAAAGCGAATTTCAAAAAGCAGGAATAACCTACGAACACCGTTTGATCGACGATATGGTAGCATCGGCCATGAAATGGCACGGAGGATTTGTTTGGGCATGCAAAAATTACGATGGCGATGTTCAGTCTGATACAGTGGCCCAAGGATTTGGTTCGCTCGGCATGATGTCGTCCGTATTGGTTACGCCTGATGGCAAAACGGTGGAAGCGGAGGCTGCCCATGGAACAGTTACGCGCCATTATCGTCAACATCAGCAAGGAAAAGAAACATCAACAAACCCGATTGCTTCTATTTTTGCATGGACGCAGGGCTTGATGCATCGTGGCAAACTCGATGACAATCAGCCACTGATAGACTTTTGCCAAAAACTTGAACATGTCTGTGTGGAAACCGTAGAAAGCGGGCAAATGACTAAAGATCTCGCCCTGCTCGTGTATGGTAAAAACGCAACTCCCGATAAATACCTCAATACTAAGGATTTTTTGACTGTCTTGAAACAAAATCTCGACAAAAAATTGAGTATTTGATCGCGTTTATGCAATCGGATACAAAAACTAAAAACGGCTTTGAGAATCAAATTCTTAAAGCCGTTTTGTTTGATGATCGTTTTGTATTTCACATTGTCGGAAAATCTTCAAATTCAAGCAGTTTTTGAAACTTCGGGTTGAGGGTTTTCCTTTTTGCCGAAAAGCTTATCCCGATTGAAATATAACGTGACGAGTGCTCCAATCCACACAATTACCTTAATGTTTGTTTCGTGCGGGAAAAAAAGACAAAGGATTCCGCTCAATGCGATCAAAATGGAAGGTCCCCAAATGCCATATTGCTTTTTGATAATGCCTAAAACTATGAGTGCATCGATAATGAGAGCGATCAACAATTCAATCGGTATAAAAAACAGATACATTCCTAAAAGTGTGGATGCTGCTCGTCCACCTTTGAACCGATAATAGAGGGGATAACCATGCCCGATAACGGATCCAATGCCGATACATCCGAGTGCTATAGTGTCTGTAGTTTGCAAAAAACGGCTTGCAATCAGCATTGGAACAAAAGATTTCGAAACATCGAGCAGTCCGGAGAGGATGCCCAAAAATTTGTTGACATTTCGAAACACATTATAAGCCCCCGGATTCCCATTTCCCAATTCACGAATATTTTGATTCGTAGCCAATTTCGTAATCAAAGAAGCAAATAAGATCGATCCGATCAAGTATCCCGAAATCAGGCACTCAATGTATAAAAT
This sequence comes from Seramator thermalis, assembly GCF_004138125.1. Lineage (GTDB taxonomy): Bacteria > Bacteroidota > Bacteroidia > Bacteroidales > Dysgonomonadaceae > Seramator > Seramator thermalis. The sequence goes on along the minus strand of NZ_RXHS01000013.1, from coordinate 60,237 downwards.
GAATGAGTTCATTTTTGAGTTTTTACCGTATTACAAAAGAATGGATATTCCATAAGCGCCCGGCCCGCAATAAACGGCATCCACCAAACCTCCTTCGCCATGAATGATTTCGCTGCAGGGAAGGGTTTTTATTTTTTCCATAAATTCGGCAATGGCTTCTTTGTTTTTATCTCCATATCCTTGCAGAGTAATGGCCCGTTTGATAGTCGTAACCGATTTTTCCTGCATTTTGGCTTTAATCTGATTGATTATCATGTCGTTAATCTGCCTGAAAGTTCTGGCTTTGCCTTGAGCAAGTACGATACCTTCTTTTTCGTCGCCCATTAACCCCAACAATGGGATGATGTGAAGCACGCTGCCCATCAGTGATTGAGCTTTGCCAATACGACCACCGCGATAAAGATATTCGAGATCTGAAAATACAAACCAGCTGAAAGTGTTTTCCACAATTTGTTGGCAAGCTTTTTCAAGCTCTTCGATACTCAGATCGGGTTGTGTCTTGATTAAATCGATGATTCCCAGTACAATATTACCCACACCATTGATTGCTTGTTTTGTATCTACATTGATTATGGGAACAATATTTTCGAATTGCTTTTTCACATTCTCGGCAACTCTGAATGAGGCTGCAGACAATCCGCTGCTCATTACAACATGAATAAACAGATCGTAATTTGCCCTATTCCTTTCAACAATTTCTGCTATTTCGTTATGAATCAGTGTGGATGATTTTGCAACAACTTTCTCGTTTTCATATTTCGATATCAACCAACTTGCGGAGTATTCTTCGCTTTGGCGATATTCGGTTTCGCCTACAAAAACGGGAAATTTCACAATTTCGAGGGCATCGTAGTTGATTTGTTGTCTCGACAAACCTAAATTGTCGCCTACAATGATAAAAATTTTCCTGCTCATTTTATTCACGTTTTATTCAAAAGTTATGTAGTACAAGTAATTGAGTTGTCCTCCGTAATATTCTTCAAAATCAAGTGACGGAAATTTATCCTTCAATAGTTTTATCAACTGTTCGTCGTTCTTGATGTTTGCACCTTTGTATAGAGTTACCAAATTATTATTATTGGAAACAATTTTTTCGATGACATTTGTCAAAAGTTGATTTTTACTCGGATTCGACAGCACAATTTTCTTTTTGTAAACGGCAAAAAAATCGCCTTTGTGCACCTGTGTTCCGTCTTCGGCAAGTACATCACGTGATGATTGAGCGATACCGCAAAATCGAATGTTTTCGAGATTGTTCATCGCTGTTTCGAAGGTAGTCTGAATATCATAATCCTTCGAAATACTCATCATAATGCTGATAAGCGAAATCGGGTTATCAGATTCTACGATATGTACATTTGCCTTGCAAAGCGAAGCGGCATATTTTAATGCCATCAGGATATCACTGTCGTCAGAAGCTGCAATTACGTTTTTCGCCTTTAAATTATTGAGCCCTTTTACTAATTGATTTACAGATGGTTTGTTTTTGCCGTAACAAAGTATATCGTCGGCCCCCAAATTTTTCAGAATATCGGCAAATCCTTTACCGGATACAATACAAAAGATGCTTTTATCTCTTTCGTAATCCACAACATCGTCGCTTAGAAAGTTTTTATGCTGCTTTTTCATATCGTCCACTTTTGTAAAAAGTAGTGTTCCGTAGCGTGACACCTCTTCGAAAACATCATTTGGCTTGTTGGTGTGGATGTGAACTTTGTATTTGTTGTTGCTGTTGACAATGATCAGGCTGTCGCCATAATGTCCGATTTTTTCTTTTAATTTATCTTTATTCTTTATTTGATCAGTTTCGAGAACAAATTCGGTACAGAATTTGTCCTTTATTTCGGGATTCCATGAATTGTCAATCTCCTGAAGATCTCCGATTATTTTTTCTCTACTTATTGTTTTTCCGTTGCCGTTGTGATTGAGATGAAAATTGCTTAGAGCAACCTTTGCATTTTGAAATGCTTCAGCGAGTCTGCTATTCCGAATTCGTGAAAAATCCAAATTCAGAATTGATAAGGCTGTTTGATCTTTATGCGCTTTTTTCAGACGTTTCTTGAGCAATTTTTGAATGGCATGGGCTGTTTTCAATAGGTTATGCAACGGAATGCCATTATCAACATATTGACTCAATTCTTTGTTAATCCCTTCCAGCAATACAACAAAACCGGCACCACCCGAATCAACTACTCCTGCTTGTTTGAGTACGGGGAGCATTTCGGGAGTCTGATTCAGCACTTCTTTCAAATAAGGGATAGATTGCTGGATAATGGTTAACGGATTATCATACAGAGGCATCAGTTCGGCATACTTTTCCTTCAAAGCTCTCATCAATGTCAACATCGTGCCTTCCCGGGGATTTTCCGTACCGTTATAAGCATTTTGATATCCGTTTTCGATTGCCCGATAGATGTTCTCTTTAGAAAAATCGTTGTTAGCCGTTATTTGTGTAAATCCTTGTGTAAACAACGAAAGAATCACCCCCGAACACCCTCGGCTATTGAGAAGCATTTGTTCTGCAAAGTCTTCAAGATATTCACCGGAATGAATATAAGTTTCTTCGCTTTTCTGTATATGAGCAATAGCTCCCTGCATTGTAAGCACCATGTTTAATCCCGTATCACCGTCGGGTACAGGAAAAACGTTCAGGCCATTCAGATATTCTTTATGTTTACTGAGATAATGATATATATTATCAATAATTTCGTTGATGGCTTCCACATCGAAAGCCACTTTGGTTTCTTCCACTAAATCTAAATTGGGAGCATTCATTTTCCAAAATTTTGTGAGACAAAAAACTCTGTTAGTTTCCGCATGTGAAATGACAGACTAACGTTTTTTACTCAATTCTTAATCTCTTAAATTGTAGAAATACAAATATTATGCTAAAATGATTGCAAGTTACTTTTTTTTTACAAAAAAAACGATGTAACGCAGATTTTTAACTTTTAGAAAAATGATATTGGAGGATTGCCAAGTGTAAGAAGTGCGGTATTAGGAATTTTACGGGACTATAAGCTTCTAATATATAGGTATTTGTTTATATTAGTCTCTGAAGCGTTTGGTAATTTCGTCGTAGGCATCGATACGTCGATCACGCATAAATGGCCACCAGCGGCGGACATTCTCGGTCCGCCGGATATCGATATCGATAATTTGAGTGATTTCCTGATCGAAAGGTGCCTGATAGAGTATTTCGCCTTGTGGTCCGCATGCAAAACTATTGCCCCAAAAGGTAATACCCTTCGTTTGTTTCGAAGGGTCAGCTTCAAATCCTGTTCTATTGACTGCTATCACAGGGATACCGTTTGCCACGGCATGACCTCGTTGTACGGTTATCCATGCATCCAGTTGGCGTTGTTTTTCGTCTTCTGTATCCATCGATTCCCACCCAATGGCAGTAGGATAAATAAGAACATCGGCACCGGCCAACGCCATCAGGCGAGCAGCTTCGGGATACCACTGATCCCAGCATACCAAAACGCCGAGTTTGCCGACTGAGGTTTGTATCGGATGGAATCCCAAATCCCCGGGTGTAAAATAGAATTTTTCGTAATACGCAGGATCATCGGGTATGTGCATTTTGCGATATATCCCTGCAATGCTGCCATCTTTTTCGATGACGACAGCTGTGTTGTGATATAATCCCGCAGCTCTTTTTTCGAAAAGCGAAAGTACAATCACCAATCCGGTTTCTCGGGCGAGCTTTCCGAAAATTCCGGATGACGGTCCGGGAATTGTTTCGGCTTGATCGAAAACAGCAACATCTTCTGTTTGACAGAAATACAATCCGTTGTGAAGTTCCTGCAATATCACAAGCTCGGCCCCTTCATCGGCTAATAAGCGGATTTTCGACTGCAAACGTGATATATTGTCTTCAATATTTGCTGTATTGGATTGTTGAATGATTCCCGTTTTCATATTGTTGGCATGAAAAGAAGTTAGGTGTACGTTTGTCGGATGTATTACAAAAATCCTTGAGGAAACTGCATGGTTACACAATGGAGTGAGCCATGTTGTTTGATTAGAACACGGCAGTCGATACCCACGATTTCACGATCAGGGAAAGCTTTTTGCAACTGCTTTTTGGCAATTTCGTCTTTGGGCGATTGATAACAGGGCATTAGTACGGCATCGTTGATGATCAAAAAATTAGCATAAGTTGCCGGTAATCTGAACCCGTCATCATACATGGCATCAGCCATTGGCAACGGAATCAAATGATAGGGCTTATTTTCGACTGTCGTGAAATTTTTAAGCTCTATCTCCATTGCTTTCAATTCATCATAATGTTCGTCGTTTTTGTCTTCGCATTTTACATACGCTATTGTCTGTTCGTTGCAGAATCGTGCGAGGGTGTCGATATGGTGATCGGTATCGTCGCCGGCCAGATATCCATGATCGAGAAACAGTACACGACGAGCTCCCAGCCATTTTGTCAGAGTCTGTTCCAAGTCGTCCAAACTCAAAGGTTGATTCCGATTGGGAGAAGTAAGGCACTCGGAAGTAGTAAGTATTGTCCCTTTTCCGTCCGACTCTATGGAGCCCCCTTCGAGGATAAAATTTAAATGACTTATATAGCCCACTTCAGGTCTGAAAACATCCAAATCGTATAATAGTCGCGTAATTTGATTATCGAGATCGGCCGGATATTTAAGACCCCACCCGTTGAACTTGAAGTCGAGTAAAGTAGGTTTGTTATCGATAAAAACTGAGATTGCGCCATGATCACGAGCCCAAGTATCATTGCTTTTGAGCTCCGCAACGATGATTCGTTTTTGCTCTTCTTTGGTAAAATATTTGATAACTTCGTCTTCTTCGGGACAAACGATTAGCAATTTTTCGTGCTTCAAGATTTCTTTTCCAATTGACACAAAGCATTGCGTAACTTCTTCAAGCATGTTGTACCAGTCGGTGTTTGCGTGCGGCCAGGTGAGCTGTATGCCACTTTGATGATGCCATTCGGCAGGAAAAACAATGTTGGCCATAAAATTTGGATTAGTCTAAATTACCACGAACAATCCCACGCGACGAGTTGCGCACGAAGTTGAGAATATGATCTCTTTCGTAGGAAACAGGCATTTCGCTTTCGATGCGATCCAATGCCTGCGAAACATTAAGGCCGGAGAGGTAAATGGTGCGATAGATTTCCTGTATGGCATTGATTTGATCGCTCGTGAATCCTCTTCGACGCAATCCAACGACGTTTAATCCGACATAAGTGATTGGTTCTCGTCCTACCATAATATAGGGGGGGATATCTTTGGGGATTTTCGATCCTCCTTGAATCATGACATGAGCACCAATTCTCGTAAATTGATGAATAAGTGCACCTCCACTGATAGTTGCATAATCGTCCACTTCTATTTCACCTGCAAGCTGTGTCGCGTTGCCAATAATTATATGATCCTTGAGAATGCAATCGTGTGCAACATGGCTGTAGGCCATGATCAAACAATCATCGCCTACTTTGGTAAAACCTTTCGAAGCGGTACCTCTGTTGACAGTTGCACATTCGCGTATAGTCGTATTGTTTCCGATAATGGCAACCGTTTCTTCGCCATGAAACTTTAGATCCTGAGGAATAGCAGCAATAGTTGCATGAGGGAAAATTTTGCAATTTTCGCCGATGCGTGCGCCATAAAGTATCGTCGAATGTGTCATAAGATGCGTGCCATCCCCGATTTCAACGTTTCGATCAACGTAAGCAAACGGATCGATTACAACTCGATCGCCGATTTTGGCTTCGGGATGTACATAGGCTAAGGGTGAAATGCTGTTCATAAGGGTAATAACAAATTCGGTTATTTGTTCTTAATTATTTGCGCAGTAAAATCGGCTTCAGAAACAACTTTGTCGCCAATGAAGACAATTCCTCGCATAGTTGCAATACCTCTTCGAAGTTCGCTTGTCAGCTCAACACGAATAATCAATGTGTCGCCGGGAACCACTTTGTGTCTGAATTTCACATTGTCTATTTTCAAAAAATAAGTCGAATAACGCTCGGCCTCCTCTAGGTCTGACAGGACGAATAACCCTCCCACCTGGGCCATAGCTTCTATCTGAAGAACACCCGGCATAACGGGTTCTTGAGGAAAATGGCCAACAAAGAATGGTTCATTTGTAGTCACATTTTTGATGCCGACAATGTAGCGATTTGTTTTTTCGACGATTTTATCAACCAACAAAAAGGGATATCGATGGGGCATGATTTCCCTGATCCGATTGATATCCAAAACAGGTTCGATGCAGGGATCGTATATAGGGGGCTGCACTTCGTTCAGACGAATATCCTTTCTAATTGCGCGTGCAGCTTTGTTGTTGATGCCGTGTCCCGGTTTGGTGGCAATGATTCTTCCTCGAAAGGGTTTCCCTATCAGGGACATATCGCCGATAATATCGAGAATTTTATGACGGGCAGGTTCATTGGGAAATAAAAGTGCCCGATGGTTGAGATAGCCCAATTCCTTGGCATTGTGCCGATCAACTTTGAGCAGATCAGCCAATTCATCGAGTTCGTGCTGTGGTAATTCACGTTCATAAATCACGATGGCATTATCCAGATTTCCACCCTTTATTAAACCTGCTTTGTGAAGTTGCTGGATTTCGCGCACGAACACGAATGTGCGGGCCGGTGCGATATCTTTTTCGTAGTCGGCCATGTTTTCGATAGATGCAGATTGGTTGGGAATATATTTCGATTCGAACTCAATAAACGAGTTGATGCAAAAACTATCGTCAGGCAAAAGAATAATTTTTGATCCGGTTTCCGGATCCGAGACTACCATTTTTTTGCGAACGATGTAAAAATCCTTATCTTTTTCTTGTTCAACGATACCGGCGTTTTTTATTGCAGTTACGTATTCGATAGAACTACCGTCTAATATCGGAAACTCCGAAGCATTTACTTCTATCAGGCAGTTGTCGATGCCGAGAGCATAAAGTGCCGAAAGGCCATGCTCAACCGTGCTGACGGTTGCGTTGCCACACCCGATAACGGTTCCTCGCTGCGTGCCTACTACATTATCGGCAAGCGCATTGATTAAAGGTTGATTTTCTAAATCGGTGCGGCGAATTTTATAACCATGATCGACGGGCGCCGGGTTGAAAGTAATTTTTATGTTTAATCCTGTGTGAAGTCCTTGCCCTTGCAAGCTGAAACTGTTTTTAAGCGTTCTCTGTTTCACTATCGTTCGTAATTTAATGAATGCGAATTAAATTTCGCGCAAAGATACAACAAAATTGGTTAATTTTGTTGAGATCCTTACTGATGATGGCAAATAAAAAGAAAATGAGAGTTATTCTTGATTTTTGAGTTGCTTTTTCAACGACTCAATTTCTTTTTCCAAAGCGTTTAATTGTCGATACATGTCGGGCAATTTGGGAATAATCAGACTCGATCGGAAAAAGCTCTTGACCGGCATCGCAGGAGAACCAATGATTTCGGAGCCGTCCTTTATGTTGCTAATGATTCCTGATTGTGCTCCGATTTGTACGTTATTTCCAATGGTAATATGTCCACCCAATCCCACTTGTCCTCCAAATACACAGTTTTCGCCAACTTTGGTAGAGCCGGCAATACCCACTTGAGCTGCCATTGCCGTATTTTGCCCGATTTCACAATTGTGCGCAATTTGAATCAGATTATCCAGTTTTACACCGCGATGAATGATGGTTGACCCCATAACTGCCCGATCGATAGTTGTATTTGCTCCAATTTCAACGTTATCTTCGATAATCACATTGCCTGTTTGTGGAATTTTGCGATATCCTTCCTTCTCGCGACTGAATCCAAATCCGTCTGCTCCAATCACGGCACCTGAGTGAATAATGCAGTTGCTGCCAATGACACAATCCCTATAAATTTTCACACCGGGATATAAGATGGTATTGTCGCCAATGGTAACATTATCACCTACATAAACCTGAGGGTATATCTTGCAATTGTTTCCGATCACAACTTTTTCTTCGATCACCGCAAAAGCGCCGATGTATGCTTTCTCTCCAATTTTGGCCGACGGATCTATTGAACAGTTTGAGGCAATTCCTGTTTTTTCAGGAGTGTTTTTATTGGCCATTTCGAGTAATAATGCCAAAGCGGCATAAGAATCCGGAACTTTTATCAAAGTTGCCTTGATGGGTTTCTCAGGCACAAAATCCTTGTTTACAAGCACTATGTCGGCCTTAGTCTCGTAAATATAAGGCGTGTATTTGGGATTGGCTAAAAAGGTAATTGAGCCGGGTTTACCTTCTTCTATTTTTGCGAACGTTTCTACTACTACTTCGGGATTACCTTCGATTTCTCCGTGAAGAAAATCGGCGATTTGTTTTGCTGAAAATGTCATTCGATTAAAATGTAATACTAAAAAAAGAAATGTTTATCCTTGCAAATTAATAAATAAAAATTCAATCTTCGGCATGCGAAAGTCCTAAATTACGTTTACGGGCAAAAAAATGGCAAAAATTTGTCGAAATAAAAATAAAGCGATACATTTGCACTCTCATTTTCGGGATGTAGCTCAGTCCGGTTTAGAGTACGCGTCTGGGGGGCGTGTGGTCGCTGGTTCGAATCCAGTCATCCCGACAATTGAAAATAAGGCTCTTGCGGTAATGCATGGGCCTTTTTTATGTTCCGTATGTTGAATAACATATCGGGTTTTTACCGTTATTTGCCGTTTTTATATGCAAATTTGTGTGTCAAATATTGTGTCAAATAAATAACTATATGGCAAGTTCAATATTGTATTTAGATAAAAGAAGACGTAAAGATAACGGTGAATATCCAATTAAAATTATGATAACTCATCGATCAAGGTTCATGATTAATACCGGGATCTCCTGTCTGGCATCTGAATGGAAAGGAAGGCAAATCACTAAGGGTGCGAACAGTAGGGCGAAGATGCGGCAATCAATAACAAAAAGATGCAAATAGACAAGATCCTGTTGTCTCTCGAATTGGATGGAGTCCTACTATCGCTAACAGATGCTCAGCTCCGTTCATATCTGAGCAAGGACGTATTACCTACACACACTTTACGAAGCGTCTTCCGGGAATTTATCGATACGAAACACGGGAATACGAAGCGATTGTACGATGAGACCATGAGAAAAATTACGGATGATCCACTCCTGGATGATATCACGGTAACATGGTTGCAGCGATTTTACGATTCACTGGATCTGGCCGTAAATACGAAAGCAATCCACATGAGAAACATACGGGCAGTGATCAACTTCGCAATCGACAGAGAATATACCCGGAACTACCCTTTCAGGAAATTCAAAATACTCAAAGAAAAAACCAAGCACCGGGATCTATCCGTTGAGGACTTGAGACGTGTGAGAGACTATCAGGGCAAATGGAAGCCGTTCAGCGATTGTTTCATATTATCCTTCTACCTTATCGGCATTAATCTGACTGATCTCCTACACGCAAAAAAAACAAGCGTCAAGAACGGACGGTTGGAATATACCAGGATGAAGACCGGCAAGCATTATTCTGTCAAGATTGAACCGGAAGCACAAGCGATCATCGACAGATATCCAGATGACGAACTGCTCGTATCCTTCTTGAGGATGTATAAAAACTACGACGGTTTTAAAAGGGGTATAAACTATGCGTTGAAGATGATGAGGGACGACGCAGGGATTATCTGCCAGGACCTGACAACTTATCATGCACGACACACCTGGGCATCGATAGCCGCAGGTATAGACATCACGAGGGATATTATCTCCGAAGCGCTGGGCCATGAGTATGGATCGAGAGTGACATCAGTGTACGTGAACTTTAATCTGAAAAAAGTTGATCAGGCGAACAGGAAGGTTCTGGATTACATTCGCTGATTCAGCACCTTCCTCACGTTCCTTACATGCCTTCCCCCTGCATACCCTTTAAACCCAGAAAGCCATTCATCCGTAACGTCATCCACCGTCACGCCAGGATCATACTTGGCAACCAAGTCTTCAGTGTCGAGATAGCTTAGCAATGCCTTGTCGGTTTTGAGCCTGCCGGCATACCGCTTTATTGATTCAACGAGCAGCATATGATTTACTTTATTGAAGTCATGTGATTAAAAAAGACTTCGAATGATATGCACATAAAAACAGCCTCTTCGATTTCATTCGTGACAACAGGGTCATTAAATAGATACTTTGATTGTTTCATTCGTGATAATAAATTCGCAAAAATCTCTTTTGTTTTCCCCCTAACATATTCAGTTTTATTATCAACGTTAAAGATAACTCCATCTTTTGAAGCTGACTCTATCCATCTAAATATCCCTTCTATATCAGATATAGGTTCCGGGAAATATTCACATATAAAACCAGAAACCCGCTGCATATATGCTTCGCGATTAACTCCACCTTTAATTATATAATCAATAAAAGCAGAATACTTTAAACTGTATAACTTATGAAATTCATCATCCGTAAAGGCGGAAACAGTATTAGTTCCTTCCGGCAATCTTTTCTTTTTGAATAAATTAAACATAATAAGTTTACTTTTTAAATAAGTTTACTTTTTTAAAATAATCAGCCGTTACTCATCTTTTTTAGAAGTAGGGAAAGCGTAACTCCCCAATAAACGCCTATTACCATAAAATTATGAGCTAAGGCTGTTACTGTCCATTTAAAATTGGCTGATGCTCCCTGAATCCAAGGTGTAGCTACAGACGATATTAAAAAATAAAGTGCGATTAATACGACTAAAATAGTTTCGACGATATTCCCGGATCTTAGTTTTGAAACTAACAATGCAAGTAAACCCGGAAGGATGCCAATCAGGGGGATTAATAAGCCTACACCTATACTAAAAATAATAAAAAGCCAAAACCAACTAAGGTTCATTATAAATGGAATTATCCAGCCAAAGAACAACCAAGCTGCTGCCAAGATGACAACGCTTAAGATGATGTAAGTTGTAGATTTAAGTAATGTCATATTTTGTAGATTTAAATAATGTAATATTTTATTATTGTTTACTCATCAATGCTTTTAAATCATTTTACCATAAAAGAATACATGATTAATTTCAATGATATCCGATTTTAAAATGCTGAACTCGCTAAAATTCGGAGACACACACCACAATATGTCTTCCCTGTCTTTGTCGACCTTTAATCTTTTGAGCATCCTCTCTTCTTTGGTGATGATGAAATAGATCTTCTCGGTATCCACTCTATCCCATGAATTCAGCTTAACCACCCCTATATATTCGCCGGCATAGATAATCGGCTCGAAACTGCATCCGATAACCGGAAAGAAAGTAACTCCCGGCATGGTGGTGTATGCGTATCCGTCGGGCTTATCGTCTCTGATTGCAGCCAATCCGTGAAGTCCTGCGCTTACCGGATATGATTCATAAATTGGGGCACGGTACAACCTGCCAACCTGCTTGGGTAGATCTTCGGGGACAAATATTTTTACAGAATTGTCAGATTTTAATATTTCACCCTTCCCTGTAAGGAGCCATTCCGGATTAATATTAAGGGACGCAGAATCGACAATTTGCTTTATTGTATCGAAAGACGGAGTGCTATTTCGCTCACCAACAATATCCCTAAGAGTAGATTGTTTTACAAAAACAGCTTTCGCCATCTGCGTTGTATTGCCCTTAAAAAAATGATCAACAATGTACTTAATGCGCTCATTAATAGTTGTTTGTTCCCAATCGGAATAATTTGTTTTATTCCCCATATATTTAAACAATATTAAATACGTCGATAATGCATCCAAATATTTTTTATGTCGATAGTGCGACGTATATTTGCATAATCAATTGCAATAGATAACGCAACGGTACAAATTATAATAACTTACAAATATACAAAAAAAATGGCAATACAAGCGCCCGTCATCAAAAAATTGCATCCCCTGCGGCTACATTGAGGGGAATGAAAAAGGGAAACACAATGATGATCCCGATTGCGAAGATCAAAACGGCATCTCTTAGGTCTGCCGCTGCCCGCCAAGCATCTCGATAAAGTATGAAGAAAAAATAGCCGAGCAACTATCCCGATACTCCATCCTTATTTGTTTTTATTCTGTTTGCGTCGTCGAATCTCTTGTTCGATTAGTTTCAGTTCACGACTCGTTTGTCCTTTCACCGACGAATTTTCTTCGGCCCTCCTAAACAGGTATGGCATCATTGTTTTCACTTCGCCATAGGGGACATATTTCACGACGTTGAAGCCATTTGCCGCCAGATTGTAGGTGAGATTATCGCTCATCCCGTAGAGTTGTGAAAAATAGATGGAAGGATGGTTTCTCTCGAGTCCTTTCGAGTCGATGAGAGATGCGAGGAGTTGAGTGCTTTCTTCGTTATGTGTGGCCACCATAAAGTCGATTGTATCGACATTTTCCACAAAGTAGTGAATAATTTTATTGAAATCCCGATCTGTGGAGGCTTTGTCCGGTTGGATGGGCGAGGGGTAGCCCATTGCGGCGGCACGTGCTCTTTCTTTTTCCATATATGCTCCCCGAACGATTTTCAGCCCGAATTTAAACCCTTCATCAAGTGCTATTTTGTGGTGATGCATCAACCGCTCAATCGAATCCGTTCGATACATTTGGTAGGTGTTTTGCACGATAGCTTTTTCTTTGTTGTATTTACGCATCATTTCTATCACCAAATTATCAAGTACAGGTTGAATCCAGGTCTCTTCGGCATCAATCAGAATAGGAACATTCAATTCGAACCCGCGTTTGAATATAGCGTCCACTCGGTCTATGATACGTTGAAATTCCGATTTCTCGTCGGACGTCAATTTGTTACCCTCGCTTACTTTCTCCAATAAATGGAAACGTCCGATTCCGGTGATTTTGAATGCGCTGAAAGGAACCTCCCGATGGATGTGAGCATACTCAATCGTACGTATTACTTCGTTGGTGGTGGCATCGAATATAGCATCGTCTTCTTCGCCCTCGAGTGCATAATCGAGAATAGTACCTACGTTTCGTTGAGCCAGTTTTCGAATGGTTTGGGCGCAATCTTCGATGGACGTTCCTCCTACGAAATGCCGGTAGATCGTGTTCTCGATAATCTTTTTCACCGGAAGATGAAGAGCAAAAGCGAAATTGACGAGATATTTACCTGTCTTCACAAGAGCGGCATTGTTCATCACTCTGAAGAGTTGGTGAGTTTGTCGCAGGTCGGAGTTTGATTGATTGGCGAAAGCGATTTCCAGGTTTTGGAAATCGACAGTGTTAGCATTGGACTGAGGCATGAGTTTTTTGATAAAAGTATTTAGATTGATTTTCGGCAGCAAAAATAAGTAAAATTCTATTCTGATTGATTTTTACCGGGAAATTTATTCTGTCGGCAAGCTTTCATTATGACATTTATATCGACGTCCGAGAGGAAAAGTTTCCCCTCATCATTCCCCTGTCGTTAAATCATTAAATCAAATTGGCTGTGCACGATTCAAAATTATCACGTATTTTTGCAGTATTTCGGAGTTTATCGAAATAATAGAACATTATTATGAATAGAAAGGATATCAGTGGTTTTATTTTGACAGGGGGTAAGAGCTCACGAATGGGCACCGATAAGGGTATGCTGTTACTCGATCGAAAACCTTTGGTGCTGCATGCTCTCGAAACGCTTGATGAAGTCGCCGAGCAAACAATGATCAGTGCCAATGATTCTGCGTACGCTCAATTTTCGCATCCTGTCGTGAAAGATGTATTTCGCGATATCGGCCCAATGGGTGGAATCTATTCATGCCTTCGGCAATCTGTAACGGAATTTAATGTTTTTTTGTCGTGCGATACGCCATTTGTTCCATCAGCTTTGTTTGTTTTATTATTGCAACATATCGGGAACTCTTCATGTGCCCTGCCGGTGCATGACGGAAATAGAATTGAACCTCTTTGTGCAATTTATCGAAAAAGTTGTGCGGAAACCTTTGCCGAATTGATAGAAAAGGGCTGCTACAAGATGCACGATGCCGTTGATCGATTAGGCTATGCTGCTGTAGAAATTGACAATAGGAGTACGTTTTATGATCGTCATTTGTTTTTCAATATAAATACTCTCGATGATTATAAGTTTGCCCTCCAATATATAGAAGATAAAAAACTTTAAAAAACAATTCATCAAATGCTTTCTGTTCCTAATCTGTTTCTTGTTGGCGGCAATTCACGACATTCCGGCAAAACCACTTTAGCTTGCGATGTAATTCGAAAGTTCTCCTCCGATTTTGAGGTAACTGCTTTCAAACTTACGCGCATTCATCCTGCCGAGAAGGAAATGCATGGCAATCATCGAAGTGAAAGCGAATTTTCCGGATATTCCATTATGGAAGAGGCGGATGATGATTCTTCAAAAGATACTTCCCTGATGCTTCAATCCGGAGCGCATAAAGTGGTGTATGTTCGTGCAACTGAAGGATATCTACAACGGGCTTTTGAAGAGTTTCGCGCGAAATACGATCATGGACAACCATTGGTGTGCGAAAGTCGCGGACTACGCGATGTGATTGTTCCCGGAATTTTCGTGATGATGATGCGAATACCTACTTGGGGACCCCCAAAAGAGGTAGATCAATATTTACATATTGCCGATAAAATTTTTTATTTCGATCAGAGTCGTGATGTCCAGTTAGAGTGGATCAACCGATTACAGTTCAAAAACGGGCAATTTTACTTTTCATATTCAAAATAAGACTCAATCTCGCTTATCAATTTTTCGGGTTTGGATTCGGATACGTTGTAAATCACCGAAGGATACAGATTCCATTTATGGATGACGTCATATAAAAATTCAAGGCGTACGGACAATATAATAAACAGCTCCTTTTCGAGCGGAAGTGACCTTAATTCGTCGTACCAACCACCTCCATCGAGTTCTAATTTTCCTATCTCGTCAATCATCAATAAGTTTGCCTGTGAAGCATGTGCAATAGCTTTTCGCCCAAACTCTAATCCTTCAGGGTCAATGGAAAAGGCACCGATTCTCAATCCCAAATCTTCACTGTTTTTTTTCAAAAAAGACCGTTCTTCGCAGTTTGATATATTTACGGCACTATAGGCTGTAATCTCCCCGTTATCGATAATTTTTCTTGTATAAACACCCCCTACATCAAAGCCTCGTTTTTTCAGTTCAGTTGCAGTTTCGCTCATAAAACGGGTTTTGCCGCTTCCTTTTTCCCCTGTCACGATTGCTATGGATGCAAGTTGGTGTTGTCGAGCTTCTATTTCATGCATTCTGTACTCGGCATACGACAAAAAATTACGAACAATGTCGATGGGATTACTAAAAATCTTTTTCAAGTTAGGTACCAAAGTGATCATATTCGGTAAGCTTTCAACGGACAAGTCGAGCGCTGTATAAAGAGAAACGAGAGATTCTCGTTGGAATATTTTTTTGACTTTCGGGCTATAGAGTTCAGTCCCAATAACTGAAAAACCGATAACGACTACTATTGCCCGTACATTCATTTCGAGTCCTATCAGTGCTCCTTCCCATAGCGATATATTGCCTTGAAACCGCGAAAAGGATACGGCTGCAATCACCGTGATGATGAAAAACGAAATCCACAAACGGGGTTGCGCCAGTCGGCGCAAAGCTGATTTATAATGCATTATCCAGCTTGCAACGATGGCAATGCTCAAACCAAACCAAAATTCGAGGGGTATAAAATTGGCTGTTGTAAGTACGGCAACGATTGCCAATATGTCGAAAATCAACCATGCGGTCGCGAAAGGAAATTGAGAATATTTGGCTGCGAATGGAAGATTGTTATTGTTTTTTTCTGCAAACATCTGTGGTTTCAAATCGGACGATTCGAGGCGTTGCCCGATGAAGATACCGGCAATGGCAGTACCTAAACCCAACAAAACATACACGACCAGCAACAAAACGATAGGAGCCCAAACCAGATCAATGTCGGTGTGTAATTGTTTTTGGGCATACAACATGATGCTTTCGTAAAGTTTTACCAGATTGTATCCGTAAGCGATTATTTTGCTGAAGATAGCTTGCACCAAATTCCACGACATAGCCAGAATGGCACCGATTATCAGTCCAATTCGGTTTTTCCCTAACAATCTGACTGATGCCTCGAGCAACAATGCTTCGCACAAGATGGCAATCATTGGTCCAAAAATCACTGCACTTGGCGACATTGTTTTCAGCAAGGCACAGATAATGCCTGCACGCCAAAACAAACCCTTTTCTTTCCATCGGTAGCTTGCCGATATAAGAATGATCAATCCAATGGCGGTCAGGATGTGTCCGCTGAGTGGCACCCTGAGGTTATGCAGAAAACTGCCCCACACGATCTCAACCGAAGCCCACATCGAACCGATGATGGATGCTTTGATCCATTGTTCATTCAGAGTTGTTTTTGTTGGCATTTGTTTGCGTATGGAATAGCGTTTTTAATTTAGTTCGAATACAAGTTTCGTAAAATAATTTCTTCCTGCTTCGGGATACCCTTCGGCATAAGCATAGTTTGTGTCGAAAAGGTTTTTTATCCCTGTATAAAGAGTGAATTGTTTCCAAGAAAGTGAACCCTGCAGATTGAACAGATGAAATTCGTCGGCCGTGATGCCGTAGGAACGGCTGTATCGGCGGGAATAGTATTCGTGAGTAAGGCTTACTTTTGCCCAATTTGTCGGTTGGTACGACAGATTGCTCCATGCTTTGTGTTTGGGAACATCCGTGAATCGCAATTCAGGATTTGTCTTGTTTTTTTGAATGATAAAAGAGTAGGAGGTTGTTAAATCCAAATTTTTCAGAATCAAATAGTGCAAACTCACATCAAATCCACTGAAGCGGGCTTCTCCGGCATTTTGTATCTGAGTCAGATTTCCCTCTATGCCATCTACGGATTGAATGACATCGTGCAGACGAATATAGTACATTGAACTGTTGAACGACAAGTTTTTTGACACTCCGTATTGGAGCGAAATATCGATATGTGTGGCTTTCTCGGGTTGCAGATCGGGGTTCGGGAGTCCTTGTCCCATCTTGTACGAATAGCGTTCTTTGAGCGTGGCAAACCGAGTTTTTCGAGCTACGTAAGCCGACATCGAAAATTGTTGGGTAGCTATCCAGTTGGCCGATAGTTGCGCGTTCACTGCCTGATGCGAATTTTGGGGAAATTCGGTAATTCCTTCATCTGTAACTTGATCTTCTTCTTTCAGACTTTTTTGTCGAGCATAAGACAATCCTCCGGTCAATGACCATTTTTCGTTTATCAAATACCGATCGTCCAATCCCGCACTCCACACAAAATCGCTGTTGGTCAGCTGCGGATTCCCTTCGTTGTGCGATTTGTGTTCGTTTCGATTGATCTGAACCGAAAAATTCAGTTGATTGTTTGTTACGGACGTATTTGACAGAATCACATTTCCACCTAAATTTCGATCATTGTATATGCTTGTAAAGGCATATTTCTTACTCTGCGTGGTGTACGATTGGTCGTCGTAGCTTTTCATCACATTGTAAAATTTGTCTGTGTAAATACTTGTCTTGATATCGTTGTTTGCGTTTATTTTGTTTTTCGAAATGAAATACAAACTTTGTCTTTCCCATACGGGCCATTGCCAAAATCGGGTCGATTGCTTGTCATCGATACCACTGTATGGCGGATTTCCTTTTGCATTGTTCTGATATTGATAGTTGAGGGTGAACTCCTGATCCGGTGCAGCAATGTATCCGATTTTCAGATTTACTTTCCGGAAATCCGAATAAGAATTATCCCTCTTTCTGTCAGACTGATAGGTTGTAGGTTGGTAGCTATGCGATAGCATAAAATAGTCGGTGTGGCGTTCGTAATAACTCCCCTGCACAAAGAACTTTTCCCCTCTGCTTCCGGCATTTATCCCATATTCGTAAGTGTTGCCGCTCCCCCATCCGGTTATAGCTTGCACATCCACTTTGTCGGTAGGTTGAAAACTTACAAGGTTGATGCTTCCTCCGATGGTGTTGGGCCCGAGCGACATCGGTGCGATTCCTTTCGTAAGCGAGACTTGAGAATAATCGAACGTGGAGAGTTGCCCCAAATCGATATCTCCGTCGTAAGGCATTTGCAGCGGAATACCATCCACGAAAACGGGAATACCTCTGATATCGAATCCCCGAACGATAATTGTTGGCTCGAAGCGCCCTCCCATGTTGGCGAAAATCACCGACGGAACAGATCTCAAAGCTTCACTCACATTTATATTGTTCATTTGCAGATTCAGAGTTTGGCTGACTGTATTGTTTGTTCTCGGTGCAAGTACAATGATTTCACCCAGTTGAAAGGTATTCGAGATTTTAGTTGTATCTATCTCTTCTGCGTTTAAGACACGCAAGATTAAACAAGTAAACAGTAAAGTTAAATTTGCTCTCCTCATTATTTCGTTGTTGTGATTCGTTATTCCTGATATGAATAACGAAAAGTAAAAAAATATTATTCTGTTGTCAAGTTGATGGAATGAATAAATTGATCTAATTGTTTTTCAATTTTATCAAATTCCAGAATTAACCATTTCCCGTAAGGTGTCAATTCTGACAAACCTCCGTTTTTTCCGCCCCGTTTCATTTCCACTATTGGTTGTTCGGCAGTTTTGTTCATCGAATAGATCATGTAATATGCTTTTCGATAAGAAAGATTGAGTTCTTCGGCTGCTTGTCGAAGCGAGCCATATCGATCGATTTGTCGAAGCAGCTGCATCCTTCCTTTGCCGAGAAGCGATTTCCCGTTGTATGAAATCCAGAATTTGATTTCTATTTTATAAGGATCATTCACTTGTATAAGAGGACTAAAAGGATGACCGATATTATAATCGAAAGATACGTATGGTAAATCGTGAAGATATACCATACGCTCTCTTCGAGGATCAATCAAAAAATTTGAATGAGAACAATTGATCGATCGTTCAATCCGGTACACAATTCATTTTATGTAATCCAATCCTGTACGCGTTGTTTTTTTCTTGTTTGGCGGAATGAAGTAAACGCTCGGTTTCGTTCCCAATTCCGGATGAAGTGTTTCAACCGGATTCTCGCGGATGAGTTTCGAAACATCACTGTCCTCATCGTTTAAATCGCCAAAATAACGTGCACGTTCCGGACAAACATCAATGCAGAAAGGATTCAATCCCTGATCGATACGTTCCACACAAAACGTACATTTTTCCACTACACCCTGATATCTTGGCGTGACCTCATCCGAACCGAGTTGAACATCGTAATGCTCATATTGGGGCTCTTTAAGGTTTGGCAGACGTACACCATACGGACATGCTTCAACGCAAGCCCGACATCCAATACACTTGTCGTAATCGATCAGAACAAGATTGTCTTCTTCTCTCTGATAAGAAGCTCCTGTCGGGCAAACATCAACACATATCGGGTTTTCGCAATTCTGACAATTCAACGGGATGGAATAGCGCATGGGGTGAGTGTATGTACCCCCCGCGGTATCAATGTGGTTGCCGCCCACTGTGATTACCCTGTTCCACCACAAACCATCCGCCAAATTGTTTTTTATCTTACAAGCAACCGCACAGGTCTGACATCCCACACAGCGGGTCAGGTCAATCACCATTCCCCAATGTTTTTTCTTATTTTTATTTGCCATAATTTATTTCCCTTCCCATTTTTTCACTTCTACCAAGGCATCGAAAAACGACATGCCGTAGTGAACCGTATTGATATGATTTTTAGTTAATTCCTGGTATCCACCTTCTTTGAATTGATGACGCTGCCAACCTTTGGGAATTGCTGCACCTCCGTCGTTGATGGAATCGTCCACCACGAGTCGTACAACGCAATGACCACGGTCGTTGAATACGGTAACGTAATCGCCATCTTTAAGCCCTCTTTTACTCGATTCCTTTTGATTGAGATAGACCACTGGTTCGGGATCCATTTCCCGTAATGCCGGAACGTCATAAAAAGTAGTATGCACACGCCATTTTGTATGGAGTGTAGCTAAGGCGAGCGGATATTTTTTTATCAGCGGATTATCAATCCATGCTTCTGCTGGTGGCACAAAATGAGGCAATGGATTATGACCTTCGTTGACAGGCAACTGCAATGCAGGCATACTTTTGGGGAATACAGTTGCCACACCTTCCGAATAAAATTCGGCCCTGCCTGTTCGCGTATAGAATACGCCATCAGCAAATGGAAGCGCATTCGGATCGGAAAGCCGGGCTATTCCGTTTTCCTTAAACTCTTTTAATATCCTATCTTTATGATCTCCAAAAAGATTGCCCAATACATCGAGGATTCCATCGATTTGATCTTTTGCATCTCCCTTGAAATATTCGCCCCAACCCATTTTTTGAGCTAACAGCTTGAAAATATCCCAATCGCCTTTACTTTCACCCATCGGTTCAATGGCTTTCTCCATGCGCATGACGTAAGGATGAAGTCCGCCTACGATATCGTCGTTTTCGAACCAGCTGGTGCAAGGAAGGAACAAATCGGCCTGTCGAGCCGTATCGGTCATGAACATATCGATGCAGCAAATAAAATCGAGTTTATCTTCGCTGAACATCTCATCGATGGTAACTTTTTGTTCGGCATGATTGCTCACCATATTGCCGGTAGTCAAGATCAAACCTTTGATAGGCCAATCTTTCGGAACCGGCTCTTTACCGGTTGGTCCGGCAAGAGGATTGGCCGGATCTTTGGGCTCCCACATATTTACTTTTCCGGTAAGAATAGCCTGTTGCAGCAATACGAAATTCAACAATTCGGCCATTGTGCCTGAAGGTGAAGTCCACGGGCCCATTACGGCATCCGATATGGTAAACTGTAAAGCACTTTGTCCCATTGCACCGAGAGGAGAGGCTCCTTTTTTGGCTATTTGACCGGTGATGACACCCAATGTTGCAATGCCTCGACCAACTTGGTCCGCATTATCCCATCGATCAACCCCAAATCCTGTATAGATGGTTGAAGGGGTATTTGTTGCATAAATTCGAGCAATTTCTACAATTTTATCGGCAGGGACAAGTGTCAATCTTTCGGCTTCAGCCGGTTTGTATTTGTCCGCTTCATCTTTCAGCATTTGCAAAGCCGTTTTCACCTGCAATTTTGATCCGTCATGCAGGGTAACGTCGAAAGTGCCCAATAAGGCAGGATTTGCAACCGTTTCCAATGCTATAAGTTTATTCGAATCGGCATCCATTGTCAGATATCCGGCATTATCGCTTCCGTCGATATCGCTTTGACGCAGGAAAAGTCCGTTGTCCTGACGAACAAGGAAGGGTGCAACGGTGTGTTTAATGCAATAATCTCGATCAATCAGGTTCTCTTCGATAATTACCTGAATCATCGATAAAGCCAAAATGGAATCAGATCCCGGACGAACGCGAACCCACTCGTGCGATTTGGCAGCCGTTTCGCTGTAACGGGGATCAATGCAAATCAGTTTTGCCCCATTCTCCATTGCATCGAGCACGAAGTGCCAGTTGTGCACTTGTGAGTCGGTAATGTTTGTACCCCAAAAGATGATGGTTTTGGCATAGCTCAAATCTTTCGGTTCGGGACCCAAAAAAAGGGACGCCATTCCGCCGGCCATATTGGCCACGACTTGCGACATACCTGTGGGCATTCCGAAATCGACACCATCTACCACGACAGTTCCTTCAAAAAGGTTGGCAAAGCGTTTGATGGCGCCGGGCATACCGCCATTTATGGCTGCATAGCTACCCGACCAGGGTAAAAATGCAACGGCTTTTGACCCGTATTTTTCTTTGATTTTATTTAAATTGTCGGCCAAAATATCGATGGCTTCGTCCCAAGTAATTTGTTCGAATTTGTTTTCGCCACGTTTGCCCACTCGTTTCATCGGGTGAAGGATACGGTCTTTGCTGTTGACACGCTGAGGGTGTGATAATCCTCGCAGGCAAATACGATTGTAGGAAGGATCGGGAAAAGGAGCGGCCGATGTCTGAACCAGTTTTCCGTCTCGAACGTGAGCATATAATCGGCAGTTCATCCAACAATTGGGAACGCATGCCGAGAATTTTTTTATTTCTGTACTCATATCAGTCTTTTTATTCTATTATTAAATTAAAGGTGAAACGCGATAACCGGCAATCAATTGACTGTATCGGAACATAAAACTCCCCAGTATGGTGCAGATGCCGCTCCAAAGCAGAACGGTAAATTCATCACTTCTTGTTGCCAACAACAGAATAGGAACAACGATCCCTATTATTTGCGAAAGCCAAAACCATCCGGCGGCTTTCCCTTTCAACAAACAACGAATGGATTCTTCGATGCACGGATTCCCGACACTTTTTCGTTCAAAAATATAAAGAACAGTCGTTGCAAGCGTCACCACAAGAGTTGTAATAAACGAAATGTAGAAAATTTCGGGAAGATAATCTCCATTCAAAGCTCCCATCAATCCCAACAATCCGAAGCTGCTGGTAAGAGCTAATTCAAAAAACAATACCGGCGTTAGAATGCTGTTCCAAAAAGGAATGTTTTTAGAATAATAAAGCACAAATCCGGGATAAATCATAATGATGAAAGCAAAGAAAATGGCCAGAACGATGAGAATCCGACTGAAAGCATCGGCTTCTGAAAATACCGCATCCGACCAGGGGAGCGAAGGAATCAGACCGGGAAGGACGTAAAGAACGCCAATTCCGAGAAATACAAAGTCCGAAATGGCTCCTCGCGAAATCCATGCATTTTTAGGCTTGAGTAATGAATTTAAAAATCGGAAAGGCTTTCCCAAATCGAGAATCAGAATAATTCCACCGATGCCGACCAAAACCAATCCGACGATATCAATGGCATTCATTCCCAAAAATAGTCCGCCTCCGCTGAACCCTAAAAACTGCCTTAAACAAAAAACTCCGCTTCCGATGCCCATCGCCCAAAACCAAATGGCATGCCAAATGCGCCAATGGGTTTGCGGGACATAGTGCAGAGCAAATCGGTCCACCGGCCGTTCGTTTTCAATAATGCTTGGTGTTATTGTCCACATAGTATTTCCTCCCTGTTAAAATTGTTATGTATTTGATTTTTAATAATTGAATGCGATTTTTTCTTAAGCTGTGATCATTATTATTGGTAATAATCGGTGACAAATCTTATATCGATTTCAAAGATAGTATATAGACTATAATTATCAAATAAAATTTGGCATTTTTCTTTGAAAAAGAATTAATATTTATGGTACTATATGATTTTTTATGTATAAAAGTAAAAATATTGTCGTTTAGACATAGCTGGTTTTATTAATGGCGTTTTTGGCCAACCCACGGTTGATTAATAATTGATAATGAGGGAAAAATGAAAGAAGAGAAATACCGCAACTCTTCAAGTTCGGAAATTTGCGCTATTAAGGAAGAAGTGAAGAAGTCAGAAGTGAGAGGTATATCATAACCCCTGTGCTGCCTGGCGGCAGCACTTGTCCCCTTATCTTAAGGGGACAGTTATATGGCAAGTGTGACCGACTCCCCTCTTAAGATAAGAGGGGTACCGCCGAAGGCGGGGAGGTGTTATGATGTAAGTGATAATGGATAATTGACAATTGAGAATTAACAAGAAGTAGAGAAATGGGAAGTAGAGAAATAAGAATTTTAAATTACGAGTTTTCGTTTTGTTTGTTCTTTTTTTGCCGTTGTGGATATTTATTTGTACAACGGCAAGAGTTCTGCCTTTCAGGCAGCAATTGCAGGGACGTCTTTGTCCGCAGGTCGATGACCTGCGGTTATGAAAGTTATTGCCTTTCAGGCAAAAGTGAGACGGTGAATTGAAAACTTCGACTGTGATGGATATTTCTGTCTTCGAGAGTGTTTTTGGCTTGAAAAGCCGAATTTTCATAACCTCAGAATTCATTCTGCGTCATGGATCCTCGTCAGAAACCTGCCTGAAAGGCAGAACTTTTATTTGCCACGAAGGCGCAAAGACGCGAAGTTGGCTTCGTCCTCAGAATATCATAACCCCTGTGCTGCCCGAATAGTTGCATATAGAATTCATCGGTAAATCAATAAATCATCGAATCGGTAAATTATCGACTAATTCCAACCTCCATTCCCCAACCTCCAATCTCCAACCATGTTCACATTCTTTCACTTTCGCAATTGTGATGTTTTGTTAATAAAATCGGGCAAATTACTTTCATAAGCTTTCAGGATGACATTAATATATGTATATCAGCAAATTATCTGCATGTTTCTGAAGTAAAAATTCATCGATTCGGCAACAAAATTGCCCCGTCAGAAATGTAGAAAACGCGTTTGACTCCGACGGACCTGTTTTCTACTTTGTAGAAACCACGTTCGACTTAAAGAATGTTATATCTACTTTGTAGATTTCGCAAATGTGAATGAAAACGTCCAATCTTGTTAACATTCTATAGGGATTCGGCGCCAAATTGCCCTATCTTGAAGTGCAGAAAGTACAACTTTGTCCGACGAACATACTTTCTACAAAGTAGACGGAGCAATTTTGTCCGCCGATTGCCCCGTCTACATTCCTGAAAGGTACTTTTTCGAGCCAAATTGCCTTTTATGTTAACATTCTATAGGTATTTTTTGGCTAAAACATGTAATCTGCAACGTAGAAACCATGACTTTTTGCGACGGACATGCTTTCTTCACTCCAAGATAACAGGTCACGACAGGTCAATCGTGTCATTTCGCAGTGAAAACGGGGGGTCATTCCTCGCCGAACGTGTCATCTTTGAGTGAAGATGATGGAATTTGAGTAACAGGAGTGTTAAATCAGCCTCATTATTTAACGATTTTCTACGGATTTGCATCATCACGAAGTGTAGAAACCACAACTTTTTCCGCTGATGTAGTTTTCTGCGAGTGATGACGATGGGTTTTTCTCCGAAAATGTAGTCATTCTTGTGTGTTACCGGGCACTTCTTTGGGAATAGAAGGGTCATCTATATAATAGGAGAATATCGAAACGGGATTGATTGCTTATTTTTTCACAAGTAAATCTGTCAATGCGCTTTCGAGGGATGGAAAAAGAAAGTTGTATCCCGAAGCTATGATTTTATCGGACGACACTCTGCTTCCCTCCAAAAGAAGGGAAGACATCCGGCCGAATATTATTTTCATTGCCAATGACGGAATAGCCGGCGCCCAAAATGGTTTTCTCAGAACATGCGCCAATGTTCGGATAAAATCTTTGTTGGTCGGCTGCTCAGGTGCGACAGCGTTGTATGCACCATTCATTTGGGTGTCTTCAATGGCTTTGACGTAGATGCGGCACAAGTCATCGATATGTATCCAAGGCATATACTGTCGCCCACTGCCAATTGCCGAACCTATGCCCAACTTTGTTGGAATCAACATTTTGGTCAATACGCCTCCTTGTTTTGACAGTACAATCCCGGTTCGGATTTTTACGGTTCTTATTCCCATTTTTTCGAAATTGTCGGCCGCTTGTTCCCATAGTCGGCAGGTTTCTCCCAGAAAGTCGTTGGCTGGAGGATCCGTTTCGCAGAAAATTTTATCGGAGGTCGTCGTTCCATAATATCCGATGGCCGATGCCGATATAAAAGCTTTCGGTTTTTTGCGCGCTTCCGAAATTTTATCGAGAAGCAGATTGGCCGATTCAACACGACTGTCGATGATAAGTTTCCTTCTCTGTTTCGACCATCTTTTGTCTCCGATATTTGCTCCGGCCAAGTGAATAATGTAATCTGCCGTTTCGATGGCCTCTTTTTCAATCATTTTTTGAGGAATATCCCAATAGTAATGTGGAATATCGGCATTTTTCTTGGTCGTTCGGCTTAAAATGGCAACCCGATATCCTTTGCTTCTTAATTTTGCACTAAGCTCTCGACCAATCACACCTGTTCCACCGGTGATTAAGATTGTCTGCATTTATCGGTTTTTTTTTGTAACCGGTTTATAACGATTAAAGAGTCCGAAAAGTTGCGGAAAAACCGGTTATCATTTCTATGGGTATATAGAAATTTGGTGCGCATGACACTACTTTGTGCCCAAAATACATATTTTGTGATAATATCAATTGCTGTGTCAGGTGATTGAATTTTGCCGGAAAATGGAGTCAATTAAGCAAGATTATTTATCTTTGCGAGGCGTAAGAGACAGTTTCTCATTTTGTTATAATTTAAGATCAAACTGCTTAAAACCACATTAGCTTAATCATGCTTGATTATCGGTACATTAACGAGCTGAAAATTTAAAAAATGAACAAATTCACAAAATGTATGAGAAAATATTTATCTACGATTGACTTAATCGTTATAATAGTTACATTTCTTCTTTTCACGATAGCATTGTTTGTCAAAGGATTGACGCACGATATACTCGTCGAGGCAGGGGTGTTGTTGGTATCCATAAAAATTATCGTGATGAATTATAGAATCACCGTTTCAAACAAAGCAATCTTGGAAAAACTGGATGAAATAAGAGAGACTATGCGTGAAAAAGCAAATGGTTCGAAGTAAATATCGGGATCAACGATTATTCATTTATTTTCTTGAATTTGATCACGAAAGAGTTATTCCATATCGTCATTTTCATCCTAACCCTGCGAAAAAACTCACCCACAAAGGCACGGAAAAATCGATGATCATTCCGTGAAACAGTGCTACAACCACGTAATCGGTGCCCGAATAACGGGTGATGACGGGTAGTGTGGTATCCATCGTGGTGGCGCCTCCGGCGCAAATAGGCGATAACGGTCCAAAATGTTTCACCATCCACGGGGCAAAAACGAGCACCATAAATTCTCGAAATATATTGGCCAGAAGTGCAATTGTACCAAGCTCGGCTCCCCGATACCCCGATATGAGTATGCTCGAAAGCGAATAGTAGGCAAAACCGGCGCCAACACTCAAACAATCGGTTAAACTTCGCAATGGCAGGATGAGTGATGCGATGGCAGCTGCTGCAAATGTCCCGAGTGTGGTGGCAACGGGCACCCACACGATGCGGCGGCCTATAGATCGTATAGCCCAAAAGGCTCCTTTACTCGAACCGATTTGTATTCCCACAAAAAAGAGAAGGCCATAGAGTATCCACTTCGATATGCTTGCCGAAAGCAGAACGTCGGGCAAAACACCCCATAATGCGAGCACCAATCCGATGGTAAATATGGCAAGGTAGAGTAGCGAATCTTTCATACATCGTTTTTTTTACGTTCGAAAAATAGCTTGTAAACCATCCTTGCGCCAATCAAACTTCCCAACGTGGCAAGAGCTGCAATGACAAATGCATCGAGGCCTATAGTTCCGAAATTATTCACCACTTCTTTGTTGCTTCCCACCGAAACACCCAAAAAAAACAGCAGCAATAGAATGATGATTTGGATGACACGACTCACGTATTTCGTAAAAGCTGACCTTCGCACTGCGTATCCCACTGCTACTCCCGAAATTATGCTAAGTAGAATTTGAATCATTTGATCAATTTTGAGGGTTTATTCACATCGCTCATATTTTGCGAAACAAAAATAGTAAATAACCGCCGTTCTGGACGTTTGAATTACG
This sequence comes from Seramator thermalis, assembly GCF_004138125.1. Classification (GTDB taxonomy): domain Bacteria; phylum Bacteroidota; class Bacteroidia; order Bacteroidales; family Dysgonomonadaceae; genus Seramator; species Seramator thermalis. Next base: position 32,782 of record NZ_RXHS01000013.1, on the reverse strand, counting down.
GGTTTGTTATGTTTTTGTGACTTAGCGTGTAGCATTGATGACAGACAAAAATTGTCAACATATCACCTCATTCTGCAATATCTTAACACTTTGGCGATATTTCATGCCTTGACACACTGAAAACCTGCTGCTGATACTATTTTGAAACAAAAATATTTTGGAGCAACAGTAAATTTTTAAAAAAAGATAATCCAATAAACATATTCGTAATAAAGTGTAATTATTTAACAATGCTGTATTCACCTTACTTCTTTTTAGTAATTTTGAGAAGTAATATTGTACCTGCCAAAATTTAAACGAATTTATGAAACGAACATTGTTGTTTATTTTTATTTCATTGTTTTCTTTTTCCCTGTTCGCCGAATCACTGCCTACACTCAAAGGAAAACTCGTGGGACCCACCGAAAAAGAACCACTTCCATATGCTACTGTTTCGATTGCCAAAGCGAATGCTCCTCAGTCCATTATCAAAAAACTTGCCACAGACGAAAAAGGTAATTTTTCTACCGCTTTATCATCCGGAAAATATATCCTCACATTTCAATTTGTAGGTATGAAATCGCTTCAGCAACAAATCGAGATTAAAGAGGAAAATTCTTCGATAGATTTGGGTACTATATTACTCACCGAAAGCTCAACACAACTTGACGAGATTAGTGTAGTAGCGCAAAAACCGTTGGTGAAAGTAGATATCGATAAGCTTGTTTATAGTGCCAAAGATGATCCCGAGGCAACTACCTCCAACGTGCTCGACATGCTTCGCAAAGTGCCTATGGTTACGGTAGATGGTGAAGATAATATACAGTTGAAAGGTTCGAGCAACTACAAGATTTACCTCAACGGTAAACCTTCGAACATGATTTCGAGCAATCCTTCGCAAGTGCTCAAAAGCATGCCGGCCAATAATGTGAAGGACATTGAGGTAATCACCGAGCCGGGCGCAAAATATGATGCCGAAGGAGTGGGGGGAATTATCAACATTATTACCGATAAGCGTTCCGACGATGGTTACTCCGGTTCGGTTGGTGCAAATACCGACACCTACGGAGGTTATGGACTCAATGGAAATGCGGCACTTAAATACGGGAAATTTGGATTTAACGGTTACGCAGGATACAATCATTTCAAACGACCCGAGTCCGAATCGTCCTTCGTACGCGAAGATTTCGATCCGAATCCGGTAAACAATCTGACGCAAAATGGGAAGACTTCGGTCAATGGAAATCACCTTTACTTCAATCTCGGATTGAGTTACGAACTCGACACGCTGAACTTGTTCAACGTATCTGTTTCGCGATTTGGCGGAAAATTTACTTCCGATGGCTACACGAATGCTCAATCAGTCGGCAATCAGAATTACGGCTACAACTCCGAGTCGTCTTCCACTTCGGAGTTTGGCGGGATAAACGTTTCAGCCGATTATCAACGTACTTTCAAAAAGAAAGACGAGCTACTGACGATGTCGTATCGTTACGAAGAAAATCCCTCCGATCGCGATTTCGAAACCCATTACTACGATGTTACCGGGAACTATTTTTATCCCGAAGGTTATCGGCAAAGGAGCAAGAACAAGGCCGGTGGTTCGGAACATACCGGACAAATCGACTATACCAATCCTTTGACCAACAAACACAGCATCGAAACCGGATTAAAATATATCTACAGAGACAATAACAGCCGTGGCGACAATACTTTTTATGACGTAGATGCCGAGGAATGGAAAAACGACGTAAGTCGAAAAAACGATCTCGACCACACACAAGGGATCCTGGCAGGATACGTGGGCTACGGTTACAAGACCGGCAAGTTTGGTGTTAAAGCCGGCCTACGGGGCGAATATACCGATCAGAACATTCATTTTATGAGCGCTAATGATACCATTCAAAACAATTTTTTCGATTTGGTGCCTTCGCTCACGCTTTCATATCAGCTCGCCATGACGCAAACGCTAAGAGTGGGATATAACAAACGTATTTCGCGACCCGGAATTTGGTATTTGAATCCTTACGTTGATGATTTAAATCCTGTCAATATCACTTATGGAAATCCCAAATTGGATTCGGAACAGACTCATAATTTTAATCTTACTTTCGGCTCTTTTTCACAAAAAGTGAATTTGAATGCTTCACTCAACTATGCTTATACCAAAAATGCCATTACCTCATACAGTTTTTTGAAAGATAGTGTTACCAATAATACCTACGCCAATATAGGGAAAAACCAGAGCATTGGTCTGAATCTTTATGTCAGTTGGACACCAACGCAGGTTTTGAGGATGTATGTAAATACTAATTTCAACTATACGAATATCGAAAGTTCAACAAACAGTGATTTGAAAAACAGCGGTTTTGCCGGACATGGCTTTGGCGGACTGACACTGACCTTGCCTCATGATTTCAGAATTGGAGCCAATGCGGGTATTTTCTCCGATCGCATTCAGTTGCAGACCGAACAATCGGCTTATTATTTCTATTCGTTCAACGTTCTCAAAAGTTTCCTGAACAAAAAATTGGATGTCAACCTTTCCGTTTCAAACCCATTTTCGGAACACATAAAGTTTAAGAGTACGACAACAGGTGAAGGCTTCCGGCAACAAATGCAGATGATACAGCCCATGCGGTCGCTCAATTTGAGAGTTTCATATCGTTTTGGTGAGCTGAAATCGTCTATCAAAAAAGTACAGCGCACCATCACCAATGACGATCTGAAGAATGACGGAGCCAATAGTCAGGGCGCGGGTGCTACTCAAACCACGACAACTACCGGAAGTTAGATGCTTGTTTGATGGTATAAAAAATCGTATCTTTGACTCGGTTTCAAGGATACGATTTTTTTATGATGCGCATTGATATACTTACAGTTCTTCCGGAAATGATAGAAGGGGCACTCAATACCTCTATATTGAAGCGTGCCCGGCAAAAAGGGCTTGTGGAATTTGGTCTGCATAATCTTCGCGACTATTCCACCGACATTCGTCATCACCGGGTGGATGATTATCCTTTCGGAGGTGAAGCCGGTATGGTGATGCAGATAGAGCCTATCGATCGCGCTATAAGTGAGTTGAAATCGCAACGCGATTACGATGAAGTCATTTTCACTACTCCTGACGGCGAACAGTTTACGCAGGCAACGGCCAACGAACTATCACTCAAGCAAAACATCATCATCTTGTGCGGACATTACAAGGGCGTGGATTATCGCGTTCGCGAACATCTTATCACGCGCGAAATATCTATCGGCGATTTTGTGCTTACCGGTGGAGAACTTGTGGCTGCCATGATAGCCGATGCAGTGGTGCGCGTGATTCCCGGAGCTATTGGCGATGAACAGTCGGCACTTTCCGATTCGTTTCAGGACGGATTGCTGGCTCCCCCTGTTTACACCCGTCCTGCCGAATACAAAGGTTGGCGTGTACCCGACGTGTTGCTATCGGGACACGAACGCAACATCGCCGAATGGCGGATGGAGCAGTCGCTCGAAAGAACGAAACGACTCAGGCCCGATTTGTTGAAATAATTATGTATCGAAAGGATAGCCGGAAAACTATCAAAAGAGCATGACTTGATTTGTTTCTTGTTCTAATTTTGACGATTTGAATACAGATCCTACACGAATGCAGGAATCCAATCCCGGCGTTTTTCTGAACCCTGTTTTATATGAAGTAGGCAGCTATAACTGGAGCAGATATAACGGTTTTACGTTTCACTTAATGCAGAGTGTCGTAACAACAAACAATACAGGAGGATTGGGTTGGTATTACATTACCGATGCGGCAGGAGATGGCCATTGGAATGTTTATTATCGGTGGCTCAATAATATACGTGAGATGGAAAAACAGGCCGTAGCTCTCAACGAACCTAACTATCGTGCTATTGCTAAAACTCTCAAGAGTTGGATGTACAGTATTTTGGTGGATAGTTTCGGAGATAATCCTATGAGCGAAGCAACAAGGGGTGACGAACGAATTTTTACTTCGAAATTCGATAAGCAGATAGAAGTGTACAAAACAATTCTTCAGGACCCGGATTCGGCAAATCTTCTGTTTGATGAAACCTCCGGACTTAAATACAATCGGACGGGTTTACCGATAATGCCCGTTGGAGATGGTGTGCCTACCGGTAATGTGATGCCAAGACGTTTTAAATATCCCGCTATACTTCAGCGAAACAACATGAATAATTATCTGGCTGCAAAAGAAAATATGGGGGGAGACGATTTTAATATTCTACTTATTTGGCAAAAATAAAATAAACATTAAATTTGCGATAAGAATCGCTTTTTTTACCTAATTATATATCCACAATTAAACTTATCAACAATCCTAATTAATTTTATGCGCTATGAATCAGAAAAAATTTTTACTTGCCGGATTTTTACTGTTGTCTGTTTTGGCTTTCGGACAACGACCCAATACCGATGGGATGATATATCTCGATGAAAATCGTCGCCCTGTATTGCGCGAAAATATCATCATCCCCGATGTGAACGGATATAAAGTGCTGAAATGTGATTTTCACATGCATACAGTTTTTTCCGACGGGCTGGTGTGGCCCACCATTCGCAATCAAGAAGTTTGGGAGGATGGATTGGATGCTTTCGCCATTACCGATCATATCGAATATCAACCCCACAAGGCAGATGTAAATACCGATCATAATCGTGCACATGAGTTGCTGAAAAATGTGGCGCCAAAAAATAATCTCATCCTGGTTAAAGGATCAGAGATTACCCGCAATACACCTCCGGGACACTTTAATGCTATTTTTATTAAAGATTCGTCTCCGTTTATCGAAGATAGAAAAAAAGAGTTCGATAGAGACGCTCTGATGAAAGCAGCCGAACAAAATGCTTTTATCTTTTGGAACCATCCCGGATGGCAACCCAATATTGAGGGATCTTATGAATGGCTTCCATTGATAGACGATCTTTATAAAAATAATGCCTTGCACGGCATTGAGGTAATTAACGGGTTCGGAGTTCATCTGAAAGCTCTTGACTGGTGTGTGGATAAAGACCTGACCGTGATGGGGACTTCCGATATTCACAATCTGATCGATCATGATTACGATCGCAGTAAAGAATATGTGCACAGAACTATGACGCTGGTGATGGCAAAAGACAGAACTCCCGAATCTATCCGTGAAGCTCTTGATGAAGGTCGAACCGTTGCTTGGGCAAGCAAAATTTTGGCCGGAAAGGAAGAGCATGTACGGAATCTTTTCGATGCTTGCGTTCAATTAATGCCTTCTCATTTTACGGAGAAAAAAGACAACGGAGACACAATAAATTATTACGAAATCCGGAATAACAGTGATCTTTATTTCGAGCTGGTTTTATCGGAAGGCAATGCAACGAAACAAATCATATTGTATCCGCGTTCTTTTCAGATAATTTCTGCTGCCGGAGGACAATCATCTCTTTCTTACGACGTCGTCTCTACATATATTCGCAGTAATAAACATTTGAATGTTAGTTTCCCGTTGAAATAAGTTTTCGTATTTGACTGTGGTTATTTAAAAAAAGTGGATCGTCGGATTCACTTTTTTGCTTTATCGCCTTCCATTGCCTTGTGGATGTTTGCCGATTATCAGAATAAAAAAATGTCGAAGTTCATTATTTCTGAACTCGTTTGGTTTAGAACAAGTCTCCGGGGTTTAAATTCTTGCGATGGCAATGCGACTCATAATCCGGGTAACGACAAGCTTTCAGATTGTCTGTGAAGCTTATCTTACTTCAAGTGACTTATATTTTGCTAATTTCTGCAAAATGAGCAATGGATGACGAATGGGTGCCTACTCCATATCTTCTACTTCTCGATTGGTCTGCCTTTTCTTTTTGCGGAGAAGTTTGTAATATACAATTCGGAGGATTACCACAATGAGCACGACCATTAAAATTGCTACGAAAACCGGAGCAAAGATGGCCAATGCGGAAAGAATGACTGCCGATATTCCTTCGGTCGTTGAAAAGACCCAATTTCCGGTGCCTGCAGTAATCTTACTCGACATCAGTCTCGAGATTGCACTTCCACTCTGGATGGTAGCAGCAGCACCTCCTCCAATGATAAATCCCATAACCCATTTCATCCACTCACTGTCGGACGGAAAAACCGATGTCATCAAAAGTGTCCCTGCGGCTATCGACAAAGGCATTTCGATGCTATCCATCACGTTGTCGATAAAAGGAATGTAATAAGTCAGTACTTCACCTATTGCAGCTACTCCAAAGCAAAGTAGTGCGGGAGTAGATCCCATCCATACAAATGCATCGTCGAGAACGAGAAATCCGAAATGAGAGGCCAGTCCCACAACCAATAATGGGAGAAATACCCTGAAGCCGGTGGAAGCACTTAATCCGATACCGAGTGCAATTGCACTGATGGTTTCGATATTGACTTCGGAAGCTATTTTCAGAAGAGAAGCTGCTATAATCATATTATTTATGAGAAAATTATCGTGGTTTCACTCCGCATGCATCTCCTGACGGTTCATCTTGGCTATGAACCCAAATGTCGTCGAAAAGTTCGGGATGTCGTCGAAATTTTGCCAGAATGTAAGAGCACGTCGGAATGATTTTATAGCCATGTTCGCGTGCGTAAGACACAAGTTTGTCGAAAAGTTTACCGGCAATACCTTGTCCCTCGTATTCTTTTCTCACGCCTGTGTGGTAAGCATTGATCACGTCGCCGTTGATTGCGAAATCGAGTTCTGCAATTTGATTGCCGCTTTCCTCTATGAAAAAAGACCCTTGCTGATGATTGTCTATTTTGAATTGAATTTCCATATTTTCTTGTTAAAAGCGTTTTTAGCGAATACTCTTTGTTTTTTTATGATCCAAAAGTAAGAAAAAGTTTCGGAATGTTATGAAGATTTTGTACAGGTTTTGTATTTTTACTTCTTTATAAAGACATTGTCATGAAACGAATCAATCTCTTTTTTCTTTTTTCTTTTTTATTGACTACCTGTTCGACGGCCTTTGGAGCTAAAATCGACACTGTATTTACTCACAGCAATGCCATGAACAAAAGTATCAAGGCAGTGGTTATCGTGCCCGATACATACTCACAAACAGATCATCCATATCCGGTTTTGTATTTGCTCCACGGCTACAGTGGCAGCTATGCCGATTGGGGACGTTCGCCCGAAGCCGGGCTGATAGCCGATACTCATCAGATGATGGTGGTGTGCCCTGATGGTGGTTTTGGGAGCTGGTATTTTGATAGCCCCGTCGATTCGACATTTCGATACGAAACCTATATTTCGAAAGAACTGGTTGAGTGGATCGATAAAAATTATCGAACACATCCTACCCGCGAAGGAAGAGCAATCACCGGACTGAGTATGGGAGGACATGGCGCACTTTATTTGGCATTCAGACATCAGGATGTGTTCGGTGCTTGTGGAAGTATGAGCGGAGGGGTAGATATACGGCCGTTTCCTCAGAATTGGGATATCGCTAAGCGATTGGGCGCGCAACGCGAATTTCCCCGAAGGTGGGAAGAAAATTCCGTAATCAATCAGCTTCATCTGCTTACACCCAATTCACTCAAAATTATTATTGATTGCGGTACAGAAGATTTCTTTTACGAAGTGAATAAAAAATTGCATGAAAAATTGTTGTATCAAAATATTCCACATGATTTTATTTCACGTCCGGGTCAGCACGACTGGAATTATTGGAGAAATGCGATAAAATTTCAGGCCTTATTCTTCGATGAATATTTTAATTCAACCATCCGACAAAAATGAATAAGCTTTTTCTCTTGCAAGTTTTTTTGATTGTCGGGGTCGGTATTTTCGCTCAATCGTCCGATTTACCTTTCAGATTTGCATTGGTCACCGACACTCATATCGGAAGTTCGACGAGTGAGGAAGACCTTTCGCGAACGATTAACGATATCAATATGCAGTCGGATATTGCATTTGTGATAGTATCGGGTGATGTTACCGAATTTGGAACCGATGAAGAATTGATGACAGCCAAAAAGCTCCTTTCGGCATTGAGAAAACCATATTATGTAATTCCCGGCAACCACGATTCTAATTGGTCGGAAAGCGGAACGAACAGCTTTAAACAGATTTTCGGTAGCGAAACCTTCGGATTTGAATATGGCGGATACAAGTTTCTCGGTTTAGCTTCCGGACCAAATATGCGTATGGGGCCGGGTCAGATTCCGCGTGAAAATATCGCATGGTTGCACGATCGACTTCGTGAAACCAATGTAGAAACCCCCATCGTTTATATAAATCACTATCCGATGGATCATTCGTTGAATAATTGGTTTGAGGTGTTGGATGCTTTACGTCCTTACAATGTTAAACTACTGCTTTGCGGACATGGTCACGCAAACAGATCTTTGAATTTTGAAGGGGCGAATGCTGCGATGTGTCGCTCCAATTTAAGGGCAAACGATACTTATGGCGGATACAATATTATTACGGTCTCTTCTGATTCGATTATTCTTCAAGAACGTCTTGTTTCGGGAGAAACTTTGTTGCCTTGGGTACTTTACTCGACTACAGAGCGGCCAAAGTGGATTGTAGATCCTCCTCGACCCGATTATTCGTTAAATGAGGAAAATCCTTTTGTGGAAAAAGTATGGAGTATAGAGGAAAAAAGCGATATCGGGGGAGGCATGACTGTAGAAGACAATCTGATTATTTATACCAATACGGGTGGAGAAATAAAGGCTGCGAATACTTCAAACGGGAGAAACGTGTGGTCGTACCAAACCAAGGGAAAAATTTATTCTACTCCCACTGTATATAAAGGTGTAGTATGGTGTGCTTCTACAGATTCGTGCATTTATGGTTTGAATGTCCGAAGCGGAAAATTGCTGCATAAATTAAAAACGGATAAAGCAATTGTTTCTTCCCCTGTATGTGTCGAAAACAAGGTGATTGTGGCAGGAGGTGATGGCCATTGTCGAGCATGGCGTGTTGACAATGGACATTTGGCATGGGATTTTGACAGTGTTCGAAATTTCGTAGTTACTCGCCCACTTGTCAATGACGGAAAGGTATTCTTTGGAAGTTGGGGCAACGAATTCTACGCTCTTGATTCACACAATGGGTGGCTTAAATGGAAGTGGAGTAGCGGTCAGGCCAATAGAATGTTTTCGCCCGCACAGGTGTGGCCGACAGAATCGCATGGAAGAATTTATCTGGTTTCACCCGACCGTTATATGACCGTTCTTGATAAAAAGACAGGGAAGGTCATTTGGAGATATTCTGACCCTGTAAACCGTGTTCGGGAATCGATTGGTATTTCCGAAAACGGAAATACCGTTTATGCCAAAACAATGGAAGGCAGAATCATCGCTTTGGACGCAACCGTCCCTTTCAGAAATGTTAATTGGATTTCCTCCGGAGAGAATATGGGTTATGAATTAGCTCCAACGGCGGTGGTCGAAAAAAAAGGAGTGGTCCTCGCTCCCACCGATAAAGGGTTGATTTATGCATATCGGGCTGACAATGGCTCTTATCTTTGGAAATACCGTATTTCCGATGCTTTAATCAATATGATATTGCCGGCCGACAACAATGAAATTTATGTCTCCGCAATGGATGGAAAACTACTGAAACTAAAGTTAAATTACCCGTAAAAAATTTTCTTCGTAGATTCTCCTATAGATTTTCCTGATTCTAAAAGGCCTGTGTTTTATATACGAATCAAACATTTACACAGGTTTATTCTTCTGTTTATTATAGATTTAATGTTCTATCTGTTTCGTTCGACAGAAAAACACAAAACATGACAACTTAAATCTGAAAATATGTCAGTTGGTAAGAATATAAAATGATATTGAATAAAAAAGGATCTATTCCGATAAGTTTGGCACAAAATTCGCAATATAGGAAATGTCGATTTAAAAATTAATTCATTCAATAATAGTATAAACTTTAATTTTTTTGAAGCGTATGAATATTAGACCATTGGCAGATAGAGTGTTGGTTAAACCGGCTGCCGCAGAAGAAAAAACAGTAAGTGGAATCATTATTCCGGATTCAGCAAAAGAAAAACCTTTGAAAGGTGACGTAATTGCCGTTGGAAACGGTACAAAAGACGAAGAAATGGTAGTAAAAGAAGGTGACAAGGTTTTGTACGGAAAGTACGCAGGCACCGAAATCGAGATCGATGGCGAAAAATATCTCATCATGCGTCAATCTGACATTTTAGCAATCTTCGCTTGATATTTTCGAATAATGAATATGGAAAATTCGAAAATATAAATCAACTAGTTTAACAATCAACAAACAAAAAATAATATGGCAAAAGAAATTAAATTCGAAATGGATGCGCGCGATCTTCTCAAAAAAGGTGTTGACGCGCTGGCCGATGCAGTGAAAGTAACATTAGGCCCAAAGGGAAGGAACGTGATTCTCGACAAAAAATACGGTGCGCCCCAAATCACTAAGGACGGTGTAACAGTTGCAAAAGAAATAGAGCTGGATGATCCGTTCAGCAATATGGGGGCACAATTGGTTAAAGAAGTTGCTTCGAAAACAAACGATGATGCCGGAGACGGTACAACTACCGCTACCGTATTGGCACAATCTATTATAGGTGTTGGCTTGAAAAACGTAACTGCCGGCGCCAACCCGATGGATTTGAAACGCGGAATCGACAAAGCTGTTTCAAAAGTAGTAGAAAGCATCAAAAAACAGGCTGTTGAAATCGGAGACGATCTGAAAAAAATTGAAAATGTAGCAAAAATCTCTGCAAATGGCGATGAAACTATCGGTAAACTTATTGCCGAAGCCATGCAGAAAGTCGGCAAAGAAGGCGTCATTACCGTTGAGGAATCAAAAGGAACCGAAACTTATGTAGATGTAGTTGAAGGTATGCAGTTCGATCGCGGATACATCTCGCCCTATTTCGTAACCAATACCGAAAGTATGGAAGTAGAGTTTGAAAATCCTCTTATCCTGATTCACGACAAAAAAATATCGGCGATCAAAGATCTGCTTCCTATTCTCGAAAAAGAAGTTCAGACCGGACGTCCGTTCCTTATCATTGCCGAAGATATCGATTCCGAGGCTCTTACTACTTTGGTCGTTAACCGCTTGCGCGGATCGTTGAAAGTAGCTGCCGTAAAAGCTCCGGGATTCGGCGACCGTCGAAAAGAAATGCTCGAGGATATTGCCATCTTGACAGGCGGTACGGTTATTTCGGACGAAAAGGGATTGATGCTCGAAAATGCAACGATCGACATGTTGGGTAGTGCCGAAAAAATTACGATCGACAAGGATACTACAACCATCGTAAACGGTGAAGGAGACAAAGCAGCCATCGAAAGCCGTATCGGACAAATTCGTGCACAAATCGATAAAACTACTTCGGACTACGATCGCGAAAAATTGCAGGAACGTCTTGCCAAATTGGCCGGTGGTGTTGCCGTGCTTTATGTAGGTGCTCCTTCGGAAGTTGAAATGAAGGAAAAGAAAGATCGTGTAGAAGACGCACTTTCTGCAACCCGCGCAGCTGTGGAAGAAGGAACAGTTCCCGGAGGTGGCGTGGCTTATATTCGTGCCATCGAAGAACTCGAGGGATTGAAAGGCGAGAATGATGACGAAACTACCGGCATCGAAATTGTGAAACGTGCAATTGAAGAACCTCTTCGTCAAATTGTCCTCAATAGCGGTAAAGAAGGTGCCGTGGTTGTACAGAAAGTTCGCGAAGGGAAGGACGATTTTGGCTACAATGCTCGCACCGATAAATATGAAAACTTATATCAAACAGGTGTCATAGATCCGGCGAAGGTAGCTCGTGTTGCTTTGGAAAATGCAGCTTCCATTGCAGGAATGTTCCTCACGACAGAATGTGTGATTACCGACAAGAAAGAAGAAAATCCCGCTCCACAAATGCCAATGGGTGGAGGCGGAATGGGAGGAATGATGTAATTGCATAACCTCTGATAAAACAGACGAAAGCGTAGGACAAAGAGATCCATCTCGAATGTTCTGCGCTTTTTTTTGTTTACGGGAACAATATAGGTTTGTGGCTTGTTTAATAACTTATTTTGGAGGCATTAAATGCTTTTAATTAACATTCAAATATCGAACTATTTTTTTTACATAAGTGTCGATAAAACGTAACAATTTCGTAACGCTTTTTACAATTTTTTATTGTACTTTTGTAGCGCTTAATTTAAAATTTCTAATTAATAATTGGCTATTATGATTAAAAAGATCAGATTTTTTGCAGCAACGCTTGTTTTGACGATCGTTGCGGCACTGCAGGTACATGCACAGGTGACCACTTCGAGCATGAGTGGGCGTGTTACCGACAAAGAAGGTCCGGTAATTGGAGCAACCGTTGTTGCAACTCACGTTCCTTCCGGGACTACGTATGGTACAGTAACCAATACCGAAGGCCGTTTTTCGTTGAACGGTATGCGTGTAGGGGGTCCTTACAGGGTTGAAATTTCTTACATTGGTTACGGAAAATTTGTCACTGAAAATATTACCCTTTCGTTGGGCGAAACTTATGCCCTGAATGTAGAACTCCGCGAAGAGGCGGTTACGCTTGGCGAAGTAGTGGTATCAGCTCAGCGAACTCGGTTTTCGAGCGAAAAAACGGGTGCATCCACCAATGTTTCGACTTCACAAATCGAAAATATGCCAAAGATGACCAGAAGCATAACAGACATTGCCAAATTATCGCCTTATGCTTCGGGGATGAGTATTGCTGCCGGAGACGGACGCAGTACAAACTTCACCATCGATGGTGCTAATTTCAACAATAATTTTGGGTTAAGCGATCGCTTGCCGGGAGGTGGAAATCCAATCTCGTTGGATGCAATCGAAGAAGTTCAGGTTGTTGTTGCTCCGTATGATGTTCGTCAAACCAACTTTATCGGTGGAGGCATCAATGCTATTACGAAATCGGGAACAAACACTTTTAAAGGATCGGCATATACTTACTATTATAATCAGGATTTGAGAGGAAACAAAATTGGTGATATAGATTTTGGAGAAAGAGCCGAAGAATCGAAAGAAATTTATGGTATGACATTGGGCGGTCCCATCATCAAAAACAAATTGTTCTTTTTTGTTAATGGTGAGTATGAAAAAAGGCCGGGCCAAGTAGTCACTTGGCGTCCTTCTCCAAACGGAGTTGCCGATCCCGATAAGTCTCTTTCGCGTGTAAGTGTCGCAGATATGGAGAGAGTAAAAAATCATCTCCTCGAAAATTATGGTTACGATCCGGGATCTTATACAGATTATCCCGGAGATGAAACCAATATGAAACTGTTAGCCCGCATCGACTGGAACATTAATACTAAAAACAAACTCAGTTTACGCTATAATTATACAAAAAACGAAGCATGGAATCCTACTAACGGGAATTCTACGGATGCCGGATACAGGAACAGAATAACGGGTTATGACCGTATTTCTCAGTACGGAATGGCCTTCTCCAATTCTCTGTATTCGATGGACAACATTGTGAATACATTCTCGGGTGAATTAAACAGTCGCTTCTCAGATAAGATTTCAAATCAGTTTATCACGACTTACTCCAAAATAGAAGATGTAAGAGGTTCTAATTCTGCCAAGTTCCCATTTATCGATATTCTTGCCGGACGAGATGCAAATGGGGTTCCTATCGTAGAACCATATATTTCGGCAGGATATGAACTCTTTACATGGAATAATGGAGTTAATAATGAGGTGATCACTGCAATCGATAACTTCACCTACTATTTAAACAATCATAAAATTACTGCAGGATTAAGTTACGAATATCAGATGGCTAATAATGCCTACATGCGAAATGGCACGGGCTATTATAGATATGCAAGTATTGACGATTTTCTGAATCAAGCAGCTCCTATTGATTTTGCACTTACTTATGGTTACAATGGTGAGGAAAAACCTGCCGCAGAAGTTGCTTTTCATCAGTTTGGGGCTTATGTGCAGGATGAATTCAGTGTTTCTGAGAATGCAAAAGTAACTTATGGACTTCGTGCCGATTATATTACTTACGTTGATAATCTTATTCGCAACAATGCCATTTATGATTTGGATTTTGGCGGGAAAAAAATAGATACCGGCAAATGGCCTGATGCCAAAGTACTTCTTTCCCCCCGTGTCGGTTTCACTTGGGATCTGAAAGGTGATCAGTCCTTGAAACTCCGTGGAGGTTTAGGTGTGTTTACCGGAAGGTTACCTTTGGTATTTTTTACCAATATGCCTACCAACTCGGGCATGGTGCAGGGGAGTTTCAGAGCAGTTACAACCTACAAAAATGGGATGATAGACAAGTCTGATCCAATCTTGGCAACTTTGGCCGGACCGATGATTACCGATGTCAATGAAATGATTGACAAATTGGGATTGAAAAAAACAATTTCACCCGAAGATGGAGCACTTCCGAGCGAAATAGCAGGAATTGATCCGGATTTCAGAATGCCTCAGATATTTAAAACTTCGTTGGCCGTTGATTATCAGTTGCCATTTTCATTCCCAATGGCCGTGACCGTAGAAGGCATCTTTACTAAAAGTATCTACAGCGTAATGCTTAAGAATTACAGTTTAAAACCTGTGGACGAAACTTGGCAACGTTTTTCGGGGCCCGATAACAGATATATTTATCCCGCAAATTACCGATATCAATCGAGAAACGCTTTTGTGTTAAGCAATAATACTGATGGTTGGGGCGCTATCGGAAATATCACCGTAACGGCTGAACCCGTTAAAAGGCTGAATTTGATGGCGGCTTATACTATTACCGAATCGAGAGAAATTACAGGAATGCCTGGAAGTAATGCCGGTTCGGCTTATGGTGGCCTTTTGGCTATCAACGGGCCACATCTTCCTTCTCTTCAACGTTCGCAGTATGTAGTTCCTCACAAGGTTATCGGGTCTGTTTCTTATCGTATTCCTTATGCCAATGATCATTTGGCATCGTCAATCAGTATTTTTTATTCAGGCGCGTCTCCGAGAGAATATAGCTTTACATACTCAAACGATATGAATGGCGATACATATAATACTGATCTGATTTATATCCCAAAGGCTAAAGGTGATATAAAATTTAAGACGACGGAGGATGAAGATGCATTTTTCAAATTTATGAGTCAGGATAAATATCTGAAAAAGCATAAAGGAGAATATGCAGGAGCTAATTCTGTTATGGCTCCGTGGGTACATAATTTCGATTTGAGGTTTGCTCAAGATTTCAAGGTAAAAGCAGGGAATTCGGCCAATACGTTACAATTTACGGTAGATATTCTCAACTTTGGCAATTTGCTTAATAGTGAATGGGGTATTTCTAAAAATATGTCGTCGGCCAATGGCGGAGCCATTCTCAAATATGAAGGAAAAGATGCATCGAACGTACCTACATTTTCTTTTGTGAAAATAAAAGATAAAGACGGTAATAATGTATATCCGACTCAAACTTTCACAACAAATTACTATTATGGTGAGACGTGGAAATTGCAATTAGGATTGAGATATATATTCAATTAAAAAAATAAATTTATGCCGATGTTTATTCTATAATTCTCGTTACAATATTTGATAGCAATGAAAAAAAGCAAAATTGGATTTTGAGACGAGAATTTAGTGAATCGTTGGATAAATTATGAAATATGAAAGGAGTTCGAGATATGGACTCCTTTCTCTTTTTTCTGAACCAATAATTATCATGTTTCAGTTGTCGGGGGAGAGTAAAAAACAACTTTTTTATACAGATTGTTTATTACAAAAATCTGATTAATCTTTTATTATTTGTTACTTAATTCTAATTTTACCCGCTGAATTAATAAACTCGTTTACCATGTCTCCCATATTTTTGTCTATAATTGTTGTTTTGGCTGTGGCATTGCTGCTTTTCATGGTGTTGAAGCTGAAAATCAGTGCTTTTATAGCGTTGCTCATCACAGCCATTTTTGTTGGGATTGCTGCAGGAATGCCGCTGAGTTCCATCACAAAGTCCATTCAAGAAGGTATGGCCGGCACGCTTGGTTTCGTGGCGACAGTTGTCGGCCTTGGAGCTATTTTCGGACAAATTCTCGAAAGTTCGGGTGGAGCTGAATCGCTTGCTCATTACCTGATCAAAAAATTTGGGAAAGATCGTACACCGTGGGCGCTTACACTTACAGGTTTCATTGTTGCCATCCCGGTTTTTTTCGATGTTGGGTTCATTATTCTTGTTCCAATTGTTTATTCTCTTTCTCGCGATACCGGGAAGTCGCTACTTTATTATGCAATCCCCCTTCTTGCAGGTTTAGCTGTTGCTCATAGTTTTGTGCCACCAACGCCCGGTCCGGTTGCCGTAGCCAATATAGTTGATGTACCGCTCGGATGGATTATTTTGTTTGGAATATTGCTGGGTTTACCGACTGTTGCAATTTCGGGACCTGTTTTTGGGAAATTTATCGCAAAAAAAATTTATTTGGAAGTACCTCCCGAAATGAATGTAACCTCACCGGATACAGATTCGGGCGATTTTCCTTCTTTCAGACTCATTGTTTGGATAGTTGCAATTCCCTTGTTGTTGATTTTATTGAATACATTTACAGGAGTAGCTGTTTCGTCGGGTATGGTTGAAAAATCCGTATTGACTGATGCTTTGGAATTTGTGGGACATCCGTTTTCTGCTCTTATTATTGCTACCCTTGCGGCTATGTATTTTTTGGGAATCAGACGTGGAATGGATAAGAAAACCATTCTCGACTTGAGCAACAAGGCCCTCGGACCTGCCGGAATTATCATTCTTGTAACCGGAGCAGGCGGAGTGCTTAAACAAGTGCTTGTGGATAGCGGAATAGGGCAAATGATGGCCGAATCGATGGCCGGTTCACCCTTGCCTCCTTTGGTGCTGTCATGGCTGCTTGCAGCTGTTGTGCGTGTTACGCAAGGCTCGGCAACGGTAGCCATGATTACGGCAGCAGGTATCGTAGCTCCCGTGATAGAACAGTTTGGGTTGAGTGATCCTCAGCGAGCTTTGATTGTTATAGCCATTTCATCGGGAGCAACTATGCTTTCGCATGTCAACGACAGTGGTTTTTGGCTGGTAGGGAAATATTTGGGGATGAACGAAAAGCAAACTTTGCAAAGTTGGACCATCATGGAATCGGTAATCGCACTTTGCGGATTAGCTTTTGTGATGATTACGAGTATCTTTGTTTGAAACAAAAGATTACCCGAAAAAAATAGGAGCAAGTAGCTTCAATCACTACTTGCTCCTATGTTGTTGTCCCACCAAGATTCGAACTTGGACTGGCTGAACCAAAATCAGATGTGCTACCATTACACCATGGGACAATCCTTATTGCTTCGTGAAAAGCAGTGCAAAAGTATAATATTTATCGTAATCGGCCAAATATACAGGGATTTTTTTGTTGAGATTCCCGTACCATGGGTTATCTGAGATTCTTATTCGGCTACGAGCAGAAAATATGATTTTTTGCCGCGTTGTGCCACGATATATTTTCCACCGATCAGCGCTGCAGCATCAATAATTTTATCGGCATTGTCGAGGCGCTCCTTATTTATTAGAACTCCACCGGCCTGTAAAGTTTTGCGCATCTCGCCTTTAGACGGGAAAACGGGTGCAATTTCTGTGAGTAAGTCAACGGCTTTGACGCCTCCTGCCAGTTTTTCTTTCGAGACATGAAATTGCGGAACTCCCTCGAATACTTGCAAAAAGGTCTCCTCGTCAATCGATCGGAGCGTTTCTGATGTAGATTTACCGAAAAGAATCTGCGAGGCATCGATAGCCGATTCATAATCTTCGCGTGAATGAACCATTATGGTGATTTCTTCAGCCAATCGCCTTTGTAGCGGTCGAAGATGAGGCGTTTCCTTTTGTTGTGCGACGAGCGAATCAATTTCTTCTTTTGAAAGTGCCGTAAATATTTTGATATATTTTTCGGCATCGTCATCGCTGACGTTAATCCAAAACTGATAGAATTTGTAAGGAGAAGTGTATCGGCGATCGAGCCACACATTGCCACTTTCGGTTTTTCCGAATTTTCCGCCGTCTGCTTTTGTGATAAGCGGACAGGTAAGTGCAAAAGCTTCGCCGCCTTCTTTGCGTCGTATCAGTTCTGTTCCTGTAGTGATGTTGCCCCACTGGTCGGAACCGCCCATTTGCAAACGGCAACCTTTTTCGCGATATAAATAAAGAAAATCGTAAGCTTGCAAAAGCTGATAAGAGAATTCGGTAAATGACATTCCTTCACTCGATTCGCCGCTCAGACGTTTTTTGACCGAATCTTTTGCCATCATATAATTAACGGTGATATGCTTTCCAATGTCGCGAATGAAATTCAGAAAAGTGTAGTCTTTCATCCAATCGTAGTTGTTCACCATGATCGCCTTGTTGGGAACATTGCCATCGAAATCGAGAAATTTGGCCAGCTGCTTTTTGATGGCTTCCTGGTTATGTCGGAGCGTGGCCTCATCCAGCAGATTTCGTTCTGCCGATTTCATCGAAGGATCTCCGATCATGCCGGTTGCGCCTCCCACCAATGCAATCGGAGTGTGGCCCGCACGCTGAAAATGTTTTAACATCATCACGCCCACTAAATGTCCGATGTGCAGTGAATCTGCCGTCGGATCTATTCCAAGATATCCGGCAGTGCGTTCTTTCATCAATTGTTCTTCTGTCCCCGGCATAATATCCTGAATCATGCCACGCCAACGAAGTTCCTCTACAAAATTCATATCGTTCTTATTTTTCCGTTTTTTATGAATTGGGTGCAAAGGTAGTACTTTCTTTTCAGAAAATAGAGACGTAAACAGAAGAGGTTTGACAAATGGTACTTCTTTCAGACAAGTATTTTGCCATTGTTCAGATTCCTTCGGAAGTCATTCTCACTCGCTTCATCGTCTCGTCGCTCCCATAGTACAGACGATCGATGCAAATCGATCGGCGAAAACTTCCTCCGTTGACATTAGCTCCTCCATTGTGGTAAATAAAATACCAATTGCCCTTGAACTCGATGATCGCCTGGTGGTTGGTATTGCAGTTGCCGGCCAATTCGTTGAGGATTCCTTTATATTCCCAAGGTCCGTTGATATTTTTACTCATTGCATAGCAAGTCTTTTCGGGAAATTCTGATGCGAAGGAGAGATAATACCAATCGCCCTTTTTGTGAATCCAAGGAGCCTCGGTGAAACGCGGCAGTGAAACGGGCATGATTGGTCCGTCGAGTTCTGTCATGTTTTCTTTGAGTTTGGCATAGTAGCATTGGGTATTTCCCCAAAAGAGATATGCTTGTCCGTCGTCATCAATAAAGACTGTCGGGTCGATATCGTCCCACGAAATGTGTGTGATTGTTGTCATATCGTTTGTGATGAGAGCCGATCCACGAGCATCTTTGAAAGGCCCGATCGGCGAATCGGAAACGGCAACTCCGATTGATTTTCCGTGAATGGTTTTATGTTCTACTGTGGCGTACCAATAAAATTTACCATTTCGTTCGATTACCTGGCTTGCCCATGCATCGCCTTTTGCCCAACCGAAATCGGTGGCTTTGAGTGGGGTGGGGTGCTCTGTCCATGTTTTCATGTCGGAAGACGAAAATACGCACCATTCGTTTATTACATATCGATTTTCGGGCGGCGGGCATTGGTCGTGACCGGCATAAATATATATTTTGCCGTCATGCACAAGTGCTGCAGGGTCGGCCGTATATTTGTATCGAACGACAGGATTGCCCTGAGCAACAAAAGTAGTGTCTTTTTCAACTGCAAATATTGAGGTCGCGAAAAGTGATACAAAAACAGCTACGATGGTTGATTTATTCATATCGGTTACTTATGGAATTTGAAGGAGTATATGACAAATGTGTACGGATTGACATTAATATTGAGATGATTACCCGCAAAATCGAACTCGGAATATTTAGGCACGATAGCCAATGGATTGTCGAGTGTGTTTTCTCCATCAAGATTATCGGACGATAACGTGATGAGTTTTCCTCCGGAAAGCGTTTCTTTCTTTTTCAATGCGGGAAAAGAAAGATCGATTTGTTGCGGCTGGGAAGACGTATTTACAATTTTCACAATGATTTCATTAGTATTCTTGTCCCATACAGAACTTGCGAATAACCCATTTTGATCGGGTGCACCACATATGGGTTTGTTGTTCATTGTCATAGGAAGAACATTTGTGCCTTTGTGCTGTGAATAGAGTTGTTGAACGTAATAGCTAACGGTTTTCACGCTACGCAAGTTATCGAACCAAATCATGTCGGGACGCCATTGCCAACCATCCACGTGCGCAAACAGAGGAGCATAGGTGGCCATATGTACAACGTCGGCATTGCGTTCCATGCCCGTCATGAAGGCTGCTTCGAGCAATGAAGTGTAGAAATGGTTCCATTTTTTCCCTGTTCCGTGGCAAGCATATTCGCCTGCAAAAACTTTTGGGCCTTTTCGATCATACGAATCGTATCGAGCTCCTTGAGAAAGAAACCAGTTCTCGGGACGATAAAAATGTTCGTCCACCAAATCGACTTTCAATTTTTTCATTTGAGGCCATAAATAATCGAACTGATCGCCTTCCGATCCGGGACCGGAGCCTCCAATAATATTAATATTTGGGTATGCTTTGCGAATAGCTTCAACAAAAGGCTGCAGTCTGTCAACGTATTCTTTGCCCCATTGTTCGTTACCCACGGCTATAAATTTTAGATTAAAAGGTTGGGGATGTCCCATTTCGGAACGGATTTTTCCCCATTTGGTATGAACGTCGCCATTGGCAAATTCTATCAAATCGAGAGCATCCTGGATGTAGCTTCCCAAATCACAAACGGGTACATGTGCACTCGAATCGTTATTTTGAAATTGACATGCCAATCCACAGCTCAAAACCGGTAAAGGTTCGGCCCCAATTTCTTCGGCAAGGATGAAATATTCGTAAAAACCCAAACCGTAACTTTGAAAATAATCGGGAAAGAATCGGTGAGGAAAGGTATACTGCCAACGATTTTCGTTGAGAGGACGGTTTTCTACCGGCCCGATGCTGTTTTTCCAATTATAACGGGTATTCAAATCCGTTCCTTCAACAATGCATCCGCCCGGAAAACGCAAAACGCCGGGATGAATATCGTAAAGCGCTTGGGCTAAGTCCTTTCTTAATCCATTTTCGTGTCCCTTCCAAGTATCTACAGGAAATAAAGAAATGTGTTCGAGATCGATCGGATTTTTCGATTCGAGAAAGATTCGTAATTGTCCTTTTGAAACCGTTTCGGACGGCTTCAGGATAAGTTGGTATTTTTTCCATTCTTTGGAATCGATAATCAAATCTTGAGAAGCAACGGCTTGTTGTTCCTTCATCGATGATTCGTCGATTAACTGAATGCGTATTTTGGATGCGTCATTAGCAACACGAGCCCAAACCGAGAAACGATATTCTTTTCCTTGTTCCACACCTATACCAAAATATCCTTCGTTTTGCAATCCGGTGCGTTTGTGATCATGTCCCGGATATTCGAGCCGGACATAGTGTGGATTTTTCTCGAATGGGCCGTCGTATTTCAAGCTTACTTTGCCAAATATTTTCCAACCCATAAAATTGTCAGGAAATTCGAAAGAACGATTTTTAATCAATTCGGCATACAGTCCGCCATCGGCGGCATAATTGATATCTTCGAAAAATAAGCCGTACATTGTGGGCTGAATTTCGGAACCGATTTTATTCGTTTGTATCACAAATTGATTGATTTGTGCGTTTGTGGAAATAAAAGAAGTGATTCCACAACAAATAATGAGTGCCAAAAAAAGATTTTTTTTCATGAGAGTTATATTTATGATTTTTATTCAATTCTTTTTCCCCAAACTGCTCTTCCGTCGCAGTCCAATCCGGTAAACATAAGCGTATTTGCTTGTTTTTCCCAATCGTGTCCGGCAAAAATAATCAAATTATCAATGCTGTCCCCTTCGATTTCGATTGATAAAAGTTGTTTTTTTTCATCAAAATTCCAACTTCCTTCGTGATTTATTTTTTCGTCTTTACCGAAAAAGTAAGATTTTGAAACATTGACTTCTCCTTTTATCGTTTCTCCTTCACCCCAAAGTACTTGACCGGCTTCGAGACTACGATTCAGCAAAGGCTCATGAACCCTGATTATTTCCCAACGGCCCGGAATATTTTTTTTTGAAATTTTGGCTGAAATTTCACCCGCATAGCGTTCGGGAGACACGACCGGCCAACCGTCAGGAGTGAAAAATGTTTCGCGAACATGCAGTACCATCAATTCGTTTCTTGGAGATAAGCGGCCCTGGTGAGCCGTGAAATATTTTCCCTTATCGGTGCGGATGACACTGCAATGTCCTGTTCCTGCCCATCCTGAATGATTTTCGAATTTGTAAGGGGCAATAAGAATCGGAAAATTGTCGGTAGTGTCTGCCATATTTTTCCCGAAATAGTCAAAATAAGGGCCTTCGGGATGTTTCGATTTTCCTACTCGAATGTTGTAGGTTGTCATGAGTGCATCGTAAGAGACAAACAGAAAATATTCCTTCAAATCGGGGTTGTAAATAATTTCGGCAGCTTCGAGATTATCCTTTTTATAATTGGCTCGTCGGGCGACGAGATGCCCCATATCGTTCTTGTTTTTGGTTAATCCGGATGTCGGATCGATTTCGACACAATATAAACCACCAAAAAACGAACCGTAAATCATCCAAGATTTTCCTGTTTCAGAATCTTCGACAATAGTCGGATCGATAGCATTCATGGGCGACTCATTATTTGTCTTTACGACGCATCCTTTTTGTGTCCAGGGTCCTTCGGGAGACCGAGATTCGGCAAGTCCGATGTACGAAGTTTTTTTGCCGAAAGCCGACACGCAATAGTACAATCGATATGTTTCGCCATGTTTTGTGATGTATGGGGCCCAAATGTTTGTGGCACCTTTGCCATTGTTGTTGGTGCGTACCCAATCTATGGCTTCCTGTGGAATTTTCGGGAAAGCCCATCCGAGAAAATCCCAATGGACCAGATCTTTTGATCGTCGCATTTGAATATAGCCGATCGGGACATTTAATTCTGCAGCTTTCTTCCTGTTTTCGCGATAGATGGCATCGGTTGAATACATGTAGAAATATTCACCAAATTGTTTGAATGAAGGATCGTGCACATTGTAGGTACCCCATTTTAGATAATCGCCCATATCCGAGACGGAAGAATAATCGTCGTTCCAGGGATTAAGCTGATTCGCGGGCAACGACAATGTTTGTTTTTGACGGCACGAAAAGGCCATTGTCAAGAAAAGAAATAAAACTGCTAACTTTGAATAACAAAATGTCTTTTTCATCATGCAAAAATTATAATATGGCAAATAAACGGCTTGTTTACTTATTACAGGAGGAGATATGAACACACATGGTGGATAAATTGCGTTTTTGCTTAAAAACATGATTTATGCTTTCAGTCAATTCTTTTTTTATTCTAATTTTGTGCAAACACCTTCGATTTCATATGTTGAACATGCGGCCTTATTTTACTTTAACGTTATTGCTTTTGTTGTCCTCGTTTTTGTGCTTGGCTCAAAATTTCACTTCCGATGATTTCCTACTCGATTATATTGAAATGGATGATGGATTGATGCACAATTATGTTGACGATATTTATCAAGACAGACTCGGATTTGTCTGGTTTGCTACCGGAGGCGGCCTTTCGCGATTTGACGGTTATGAATTTGTTCATTATTCCATGAACAGTTTTCCCGTCAATTTGAAAGGAAACTTTGTGCACAGGGTATGCGAGGATGATTTTGGAAGACTGTGGATTGCTTCGGATGGTGGATTGGATGTGTTGTCGTTTGCCGAACAGAAACTTGTGGATTTGTTTAAGAATAGCGATTTTGATTTTTCTTTTTTAAAGCAACCTATTCTTAATCTGGAGAAAGATTCGAAAGGCGATTTTTGGTTATTTTCGATAAATACGTTATATAAGATTGATTTGAATGCAGATGGTGAAATCGAAACGGTTTTCAAACTGAAAATAGACAATCAGCCCGTGAGATATATTGCTTTGTCCGATATCGATGGTGATGGAAATATTTGGATAGGTGTAAATGACGAAATTTTAAAAACGTATGTTGACAACGGCAGGCATTTGATAAGAACACAATCGGTTTCTCAAAAACTGATTTTTCGGCGCAATACAAGGATTAATAAAATCCTGTTGAAAGAAAATGAAGTATGGATTGCAACAGACAGAGGTTTATGCCGATATTATAAAAACGAAGATGCCGTAAAAATATACGTACATGACGAGGCTGATGAGCGATCGATATCGCAGGACTTTATAACCGATTTGTGTGTTACTCCTTCCAAAATACTGATTGCCTCAACATTTAACGGCATAAATATTTATCAGCCGTCAACCGATCAATTTGAGCGCATCTGTCAGGACAAAATCACGACTAAAATCATGTTGAACAGTAATTTTGTGAACTGTCTGTATTCGTCGGGAGATGTTCTTTGGGTAGGAACGGAAACCGGTGGAGTGAATAAAATCTCGCCTCGAAATAGTTTCGTGAAAATTTATACGCATCAAGAAAATATGCCCGGCAGCATTTCCAAGAATCCTGTAAACTCGATTTTGGAAGATCAGGATGGAAATTTGTGGGTGGGAACTGTTGAAGGGGGCTTGAATCTGAAAAAGCGTGGAGAAAAATTTTTCGAACATTTTACAACGACTTCGTCTGCGCACTTGAGCCATAATTCGGTAAGTGCATTGAGTATCGACGATAAAGATCGCCTTTGGGTGGGGACATGGGGAAACGGTGTTACGTTACTGGATAGAAAAAATCCGGCGAAACCCGCCTCCAAATACCTGAATTCTTCGAGCGAAGCAGGTTTTTTGATTGATTTTGTCGGTGCGCTTCAGTATGACAAACTCAATCGGGGCATGTGGCTGGGAACGAATCAAGGATTATATTTCTACGACTTGAATACAGAAACGTTGAAAGTTCCGTTTGGCGACCAATCGTCAAATGCCATCAGTGGTATTGTTGGTTCGGCGATTGATGAAAAAAACCAATTATGGATTGGTTGCGCCGAAGGTGTTTATGCAATAAATTTGAATCGCGGCAGCGATAATTATTTCTCGTATAAGCACTACAAATATAAATTGGACGATCCTCAGTCGCGATTAATCGATAAAATTACCTGCATTTATCTTGACAGCAAAGGCATTTTATGGCTGGGAAGCGATGGCTTTGGCTTGTATAAACGTATAATCGACAATCAGGGCGAGGTTTCGTTCAAAGCTTATACAATGGCCGACGGCTTGGTAAGCAACAATGTGAAAGGCATTGTGGAAGACGATTCGGGTAATTTGTGGATTAGCACGAATAACGGATTGTCTTTTCTTGACCGCAAAAATTTCCAATTTTCAAATTTATACAAAGAAGACGGATTGGGCAGTAATCAGTTTTATTGGAATGCATATTGTAAAAGCAGCGATGGAACGTTATATTTTGGCACTGTGGATGGGTTAATCGGCATTGATGCAACATCTATTTTTTCGAACGTAAAAAAATATAAGGTAACCTTGACAAATCTGATCGTAAATAATCAACCGGTTTTTCCCGGAAAATTTATCGATTCGGATATTTCGATCAGCGATCGTATGGCGATCCACGAAAAAGAAAGATCGTTCAAGATAAGTTTTTCGGCATTAAATTACTCTTCAATATATAATTATGTTTATTCTTATCGACTTTCGGGTTATGATGAAAATTGGATTGAGCTGCCTAAAAACGAGCATTCTGTGGCATATATGAATTTGCCGGCCGGCAAATATACTTTTCAGGTGAAATATACGCCCAAAAACCGGAAAGATTATGGCGAGATAACACAATTTGAAATTCGAATAAAACCCTTTTTTTATAAGACATTCTGGTTTAAATCGATGATTATCGCTTTTGTGATTTTTCTGATTTTGTCGTGGTATTTTTGGCGTATCCGGTCGTATGAAGAGCAGCACAAAAAAATGGAGAAAATAGTAGAAGACAGAACCCAACAACTTGAAAATCAAAATGAAATACTGACAAAGCAAAAATTTGAATTGGCGCAACAAAATGTTGCCCTCAATCAACAAAAAGAGGAAATCTTACGTCAAAAACAACAGATTGTTGATATGTCGCGAAAAGTGCAGAAAATGAATCAGGAACGATTGGATTTCTTTACCAATTTGTCTCACGAATTTCGTACTCCGATTACTTTGATTACCGGCCCCGTCGAACGAGCCTTGCGGTTGAGTACAAACCCATACGTCATCGAGCAGCTTAATTTTGCGGAGCGTAATTCGAAATATTTGCTTTCGCTGATCAATCAATTGATGGATTTTCAGAAAATTGAATCCAAAAGGACGGAAATAAATTATCAGCGTGGAAATTTCGAATTTTTCTTGAAATCGCTTTGTGAACAGTTTGCATTTCAGTTGAACGAACGGAATCTCGAATTGAGGATAGTGTGTGATTTGCCGGAACCTGAATTTTTTTACGATGAAGAAGCTTTGCACAAAATACTTACAAATTTGTTGTCGAATGCCATAAAATATACGCCTGACGGCCGATTAATAACCCTATACGTCAAATCATTCAAAGATAAATCAAACTCGCAATACGAAAAATTATATATTGGCGTAAAAGATTCGGGAATGGGCATCCCGGAGGAAGATTTGGATCAAATATTCAAACGTTTTTATCAAAGTCGGAATCATTTACGTTATCCTGTTCATGGGCAAAGTGGAACGGGCATAGGATTATATTTGTGCAAGCAAATCATAGAAATGCTTGGGGGAAATATTTGGGCAAAGAACAATAAAACAGGAGGAAGCACTTTTAGAATTGTTTTGCCGTTGCATAGGACAAATCCAAGTTCGTCCGAATCTGTGTCAAGTCAGTCAATTTCCGTCAATCAGAATGACGCTGCGAATGACAAAAAAAATTACAAAGAATGGAGCACGGACAAACTCACCTTCCTAATTGTGGAAGACAATATCGATATGGGAAGATACATTTCTTCGATTCTGAATCCATACTATAATACCATAGAAGCGGCTAACGGTGAAGAAGCACTGACTATTTTGCAAAAACACGACATTGATTTTATTATCAGCGATTTGATGATGCCTGTTATGGATGGTTTGGAATTATCGAAGAGGGTGAAAGAGAATATTGAGCTTTCGCATATTCCATTTTTGATGCTTACGGCCAAATCGTCAGATAAAACTCGAACTGAAAGTTATCGTCTTGGGGTAGATTCTTATTTAGTAAAACCTTTCAACGAAGATGTTCTGTTGGCGCGCATACAAAATATGCTGAAAGCAAGAGATCGGTATCAAAAACGAATGACAAACGAAATGGATACTTCGGTACTCGAATTGAGTGAAGAGTCGAAAGACAAAAAATTCATGGATAAGGTGCTCGAAATTATGAAACAAAATTATCAAAATCCGTCATTTGATGTTGGCGATTTTGTGGAAGCAATGAATGTCAGCAAATCTTTGTTGAATAAGAAACTTAATGCGTTGAGTGGAAAATCTGCCGGACAATTTATTCGCATTTATCGGCTGAATTTGGCTTACAATCTCATTCTTCACAACAAGGGAACCAACAATAAGACCATTTCGGATATTGCTTATGAAGTTGGATTCAACGATCCGAAATATTTTACTCGTTGCTTCACACAGCAATTTAATATTACGCCGAGTAAATTGATGGAAGAATAGTATTTTCGCGATATCGAAAATTTGCTATCCGGCAGGATATAAGAAGTATTATAAGTATAAAGTCAAAGTGAGAGCAAGTCTTGAACATTCGTTTCAAAAAGTTTGCACTCATTAAACTATTGTTGATTCTTGTTGTCAGAAAATCATAATATTAATAAGATCGAATATGAAAAGAAAGTTAATGAATGCCACATTGGCAATTGCGGGACTATTTTTAGGATTTGGCTGTTCCACGGATGATACGTTGACCGACTATGAAGTGCAGCAAATGATCAACAATTCGTTGGAGGGACAATGGACAATTGTGAATATCGCCGTAAGTAAGGAGGATTGGATATGGAACGATAACAAATCGCAGTGGGAGGCCGTCAAAAGTTTGCCCGAACTCACCTCGAATATTTACGAAGAAGGGGCACAGCTTGCTTATTTGTTTTTGAGAACACAAGACTCCGGCGAAGTGCAGAAACTTTTGCCTTATGTAGAAACATGGAGTGACGGCAACGGAAATATTTTCACTGAAACCATCAGTTGCGACTATCAACTCGGGAACCCGAGTACGGTTGCTTTCTTTATAAAGGAATCGGATTTGTATAAAGATCCCGATGCTCAGCAAAATTATGCTTTCCGAATAGTTCTACTCTATTGAGGGGAAAAATAGGGGAAGTGCATCGGCTACTACAAAATTGCTTCCGCCGATAAAGATAAGATCGTTGTCGGCGGAATCATTTTTTGCTGCTGCAACGGCATCGGCCACAGTGTGAAACGCATCACCCTTCAATCCGAAGCCGGAAGCTTTGGTCGCGAGTATTTTTTCGTCGAGAGCTCTGTCCACTGAAGCTCGAGTGAAATAGCAGGTTGCATGCTTGGGCAATAGCGACAGCACTGCATCTACATCTTTATCGTTGGACATTCCGATAACTATTCGCAGCTGATGATATTTTTCCGTTTCGAGTTGGCGGGCAACATAGCGAATGCCATGAGCATTGTGTCCTGTATCGCAAATCACTTTCGGTTTTTCCTGCAAAACTTGCCAGCGCCCCATTAGTCCGGTCAGACGGGTTACGTTTTCGAATCCCTTGTAAACAGCTTCGGTTGGAATATTATATCCCAGTGTTCTCAATTCTTCGATGGCCACAAGCACTGTTTTCGAATTTTTCTCCTGCGCAAATCCGCCCAGTTCGTTAGTCAGATTTCTATATATATTGCTTTGTATGAGCCATTTGCCATTATTCGGTTGTGCGCTGTAGTCGGGCATTGCCTTTTCGGCAAAAATGATTTTCGCTTCCACCGACTTGGCTTTATCTACAAATACTTTCTGCACGTCATCCTGCTCTATCTCGCCAATCACCACCGGCGTGTGCGGCTTGATGATTCCGGCTTTTTCGTCTGCGATTTTGGGCAAGGTGTTGCCCAAATATTTCATGTGATCAAATCCGATGTTGGTAATGATACTCAAGTCGGGCGAAATAATATTTGTACTGTCCAATCGTCCGCCCAGGCCTACTTCAATCACGGCTACATCCACTTTTTGCTCTGTAAAATACAGAAAAGCCATTTCCATGCTCAGCTCAAAGAACGAAGGCATCACGGGTTCGAATTCACTTCTGTATTTTTCCACAAAGTCAATCACGTATTGTTTGTCAATCATTTCACCATTGACACGAATGCGCTCTCGAAAATCTATCAAATGCGGAGAAGTATATAGTCCTACGTTGTAGCCGGATTGCCGGAGAACAGCTGCCAACAGATGGGAGATAGAGCCTTTTCCGTTTGTTCCGCCAACGTGAATGGTTTTGAATTTGCGATGAGGATGGCCAAACAGTTCGTCGAGCAGGAGACTGTTGCCGAGGCCTGGTTTGTAAGCCAAATGGCCGATACGTTGATATTCGGGCATCTGGCGATAGAGATAATCGAGCGTTTCCTGATAAGTCATTTTTCCGTTTTATGAATTTGTTTTTTGATGAGGCATCAATAAAATAAGCGTTTCAGATGATCCAAAACGCTTATCCGAGTATATTGGATGCTTGTCGATCGTTAATTTTTGAGAGGCAATACCGAATACTGACGCGAGTAACGCAATTGCTGATCAATGTAGTTTTCGTCGTAGGAAATAGTAATGTCGGTGATTTTGCCATTAGCATCGGTTACGGGTTTGTAAACCGGATTCACGAAGCCTTTGTAGGGTGCAAGATTCAGTTTTTCGTATCGAGCAAGAACTTCTTTGTGGAGTTTCGGATCGACTTTCACTCCGTAGGTTTCCACAAGTTTTTTTCCTGCTTCATAATCACCTTCCGATTTAATACGCTGTACTTCGGCCAACAATTTTCCGAATAAATCTCGTAATTTGTCGTAGTCGTTTACGACAACGTATGTTTTATCCTCTTTTTGTTTGAATACAACTACACTATCGGCCTTCCCTTTTTCCATCACCCAATTGGCGATGAGCGCACGGTTGCGCATGTGAGCCTCTTCTATCGTTTTTCCCGGTTTGATGCGTGTGAGCTGTGTCATGGCACCATTCATCATATATTCATAATACTCGCTTTTATAGGCTTCGTTGTCGGGAAGCAATTTCAATTCCACCAATTTGGGATCCCCCAGATAATAGAGTGCAAATAAATCGGCACGGGCCTCTTCCAATGTAGAGCCGTAGGCTTTCAGAGCATCGCCATCCACGCCGGGAAGGAGCTTGCCCGACCCGTGACCAAGACATTCGTGCAAGTCTGTGTGTAAATTGTCTGTCAGTGAACCATATTTTTTCGAAAGAGTTCTTTCGTCGTCGCTCCACATAAATTCTTCGTTGAATCCGTTGCCTTCGGCAGCCTTGTCGTAAGCATATGTGATATTTTCGATGGTAACCGATTTCGAGCCATGTTGAGCACGTATCCAATTGGAATTTGGCAAGTTAATTCCGATTGGCGTTGCCGGGTAGCAATCGCCACCGAGTATGGCGGCAGTGATAACTTTTGCCGAGACACCTTTCACTTCCGATTTTTTGAATCTTGGATCGATTGGTGAATTGTCTTCAAACCATTGTGCATTTGCGCTGATAGTTTCGGTGCGTTTGGTTGCTTCGATGTTTTTGAAATTTACAATCGATTCCCACGAACCTTTCATCCCAAGCGGATCGGCGTAAGTTTCGATAAATCCGTTCACAAAATCAACGTACGAACTTGTATCCGACACCCATTTGATGGAATAATCGTCAAATGTTTTCAGATCACCTGTTTTGTAAAAATCAATAAGGGTATTGATGACTGCCTTTTGCTGTTCGTTTTCGGCAACGCCCGCTGCTTTTTCGAGCCAGCCGATAATTCGAGTAATGGCTTTATCATACATTCCACCTTGTTTCCAAACTTGTTCGGCAACGACACCATCTTTTTTCACCACTTTGCTGTTGAGTCCGTAAGAAACAGGCGTAGCATCGTTGGGATTTTTCATCTTGTTGTAAAAATTCTCCACTTCCTTTTGCGTTACACCTTCGTAAAAATTCACCGCCGATGTTTTTATCAAATCTACTCCGGCAGCCTGATTCATTCGCTTGGGCATAATGTTGGGATCGAACATCACAGGCACAATTTCCGTCAATGTTTCATCGGCAGCCATCCCATCACGGAAAGGCATTCGCCCCGGATCAACCGATTTGACGATAGTTGAGAAATATTCTTTCGAAAATTTCGGCAATATTTTGTCTTCCGAGTAATGGTGATGAATGCCGTTGGCCATCCAAATTTGTTTGAGATAGGTCTCAAAATTTTTCCAGTCTTCGGTAGATTTGTCGCCCATATAGTTTTCATAAACCCCTTCGCATACCCGACGAATTGTCAAATTATAGCGATTGTGCTGATCCCAGAGAATATCACGTCCTTCAAGTGCCGCTTGGGAAAGATAGTAGATAAGTACCTTTTGTTGCAACGACAAACTATTGAATCCGGGTACGGGATATCGAAGAATTTCAATATCGGCAAACCGATCTACCCGATATTCAAATGTCGAATCGATGCCGTCATCCGTTGTAGCAGGCTGTGTTTCTGCTTTTTTCCCGCCATTACAGCCGGCAAGCAGAAAAATGGTTGTAAGCATAAATAGTCCTTTTTTCATTATTCTATATAGATTTGTTTAGTCATTGCAAATTTACATGATAATTTTCAATCGACGTACAGACTTGCCAAAATTCGTTTTTATTCATCATTCAGAGAATACCCCGCACTCATTTATTATAAATAGGATTGCTATACGAATGGAATTTTTATGATTTTCGTTTCCTATAGTCGCAACTTGAAAAATCCTCAATTTATTTTCCTGTTGATTTTTATGGTATTAGCCATTTTTAAAATTTAAATTGAAGGTATCCGAAAAAATATTTCGAAAAGTTTGTTTGGTATCATATAAAAGCATTATCTTTGTAGCCCTTTCCGATAAAAAATCGGGTGTTCGTTGAAGAGACAACGAACAGGATTAGAAAGACTGATAGATCCTAATGAATTGAAATTCAAAATCATTTCATTCAAAATTTTTTTTTCAAAAAAAAGATCGAAAAAATATTTGGACCGAAAGGAAATAGTATCTATCTTTGCACCCGCTTTTGAGGACGAACGGATTAATCCGGAGTTCTGAAGGAGAGATAAGAAGATCTTTGAAAACATTCCATACACGTTTTTTTTTAAGACAAAGCAGTATACAAGGCTTGTATCGGAAGATACAAGAGAGATTGGTACCCGTTCAATTAGAAACGAAGGAACGACGGAATATAAAGGAAAAGAAGTCGTGACAAGAAGGAGCCGAATTTAAGTGGATTGACTCGTAAAGGGGTAAGGTTTTTTTTAAGAGTGAACAGAAGCCGAAAGATGGCAAGTTCAAGGGAACAAAAAAACAATATACAACGAAGAGTTTGATCCTGGCTCAGGATGAACGCTAGCGACAGGCCTAACACATGCAAGTCGAGGGGCAGCACGGTGTAGCAATACACGGGTGGCGACCGGCGCACGGGTGAGTAACGCGTATGCAACCTGCCTACTACAAGGGGATAACCCGTTGAAAGACGGACTAATACCCTATAACACAGGGA
>NZ_RXHS01000012.1 GCF_004138125.1 Seramator thermalis | reverse complement strand
CTTTACAGTGTTTGGAATTACTATAAAGATACTGATAATCAGCTACTTAACCTTATTTTTTATGTTAAACTTTGTTATATAAAACATTGAATATTAATTAGTTAATTGAATATTTACCGAACTATTGAAATCATTCAGTCGATATTTTAGCTTATAATATCACAGAATTCTACTTGGAGTTGGTATGGAGTTGGTATGGATTTGGTTTTACCATTTCAATTGCCCTATATATACACTCGAAGAATTCATGTTGCCGTTGTTTGTAGATAAATAAGCCCAACAGTGGATAGGATTTTCTTTGTTTGCTTCGGGTAACAATACGGTAACCATTTGGTCGGAGCGAGAACCGATATTTTCGTGAAAAAAACATGATCCTGTTGCTTCATCAAAAAACACCAGCGAGATTTTGTCGTCTGCATTCCCTTGCAATTGCCCTTCAGGTGCGATTTGCCATTTGACAGTAACTTCGGATGTGCTTTTTCGGGTTTCAGCCGTAATCGTTCCCACCGGCGGCAAAGTGCCATCCGCCGGTTGCAGCTTCGAAAAATCGATGGCGAAATCGGGATATTCACCTTCGACGGCCGTTTTCAGTACCTTACTGCAAACTTTTGGAAAAGCCTGAGTGTCGAGATAGCCTCGTTTGATGACTTGGCGCAATGGTGTCAGGCTGCGATTGACAAACGTGAATTTCATACGATTTGCCTGTTGTTTGAGCGTTTGAGGGTTGGCCGGAACGGTATATTCGCGCAGGAAGTTTTTCCCGTTGCGTTTTACCGCAACTACTTTGCCTAATCGTCCGGACATTTCACCAAAAGTGCTTGATTCGAATTTAGCCATTATTTTTTTCAATTTTATCGATTGGTTACCTATAAGACAAAGATAGTGCCGATGAACGCATTATCTTTATTTATTTAATTTCATTAACTTTTTGGAAAGTAATAGTTGCTTGATAGTTGCTTGATAGTTGCTTGATAGTTGCTATGGAGTTAACTTGGAGTTAACTTGGAGTTAACTTGGAGTTGACATGGAGTTGCCTCGGAGCTATGTCGGAGCTATAGCGTAGGAAAGATAGAGATAAGTGGGAGATGACGGGGAAGATGAATGAGGTAAAGAGGTGGGGGATTTGAACAAAAACCATTTGTGAGAAAAATCCGTACCCCTCCAAACATTTTTTTAAAATAAATTCCAAATCGATAAGGCATTTAACTCGGAATTGCTGCGTTGTGGGTTAATAATGGAATCGCCGTTGATCGCAACGGTTATAAAGACTTGCGTAGGATGTATGAGTCCAGTCTAAAAAGGTAATGAGCAAAATTGGTGGTTATAACTGTTCATAACCGGTGGTACTATTTCGTTTAATATCAGTTAGTTAAAAAATTATCAACAATTTTGTAAGTATCTGATAGTCAACGGTAAAAATGTTTCATGTTGAACGCAAATATTTGGATATCAACGAAATAAGTTGTACCTTTATGTCTGAACAAATAAAAGGAAACAACATGTTTAAATTAAACAACCAGCCGGCATTATTCAGTTTCGAGAACGAGCTTTGTAAAAAGCAGCGGGATTTACTTGCCGGTTCAAAAGAGAAATGGTTTCACCATTTGATATTCAGAAATATCCGGGAACAGGATTTTCAACCCTTGTTTTCTGAAAAGGCAAGCCGTCCGAACGTGCCCATTAATATTTTGGTATCCGCACTGGTATTAAAGGAACTCAAAGGGTTGAGCTATGATGAGTTGATGGAAAGCATCCTGTTCGATCTGCGTTTTAAAACAGCCTTGGGCCCGGTAAGCATTGAAGAGGTACCCTTTTCCGGGGCCACCCTGTTTAATTTTCAGAACCGGCCGGGTGAATATGAACAACAAATCGGGGTGAATTTAATTGAACCGGTTTTTGATAGGTTAACCGCCGAACAAATCCGAGAGTTGTCCCTGAAGACCGACATTCAACGAACCGATTCCACGATGGTTTCTTCCAACATCCGGAAATACTCCGGGGTACAGTTATTGATCGAAGTATTGCTTCGCCTGGGGAAAAAACTTTCTGAAACAGACAAACAGGCCATCGGTGAGCAGTTGCAGGCTTACCTGGAGAAGGGAAGCCAGAAATACGTTTACGCTCTAAAATCGAAGGACTTGCCCCATGAACTGGAAAAGCTGGGGCAGGTGTATTACACGGTGCACAACCAAATAAAAGAAAACCAGCGCTACCAGGGCAGCCAGGAATTGATCAATTTCGAGCGGGTTTACCGGGAACATTTCGTGGTGGTGGAACAAGAAATCAACCCAAGGCCTACGGAGGAATTACACAGCGGGATGCTGCAATCGCCCGATGACCCGGATGCCACTTATCGTAAAAAGCGGGAACAGTCCGGCAAAGGATACGTGATTAACGCAACTGAGACGGGGCACCCGGACAACCCCATCCAACTGGTTACCGACATTGCAGTGGCCCCCAACAACACCGATGACAGCCTGGTATTAAACGAGCGGATCGATCCGATCATGGAGAAAACCCCGGAGTTAAAGGAAATGCATACCGATGGAGGTTATGGCAGTGAAGCGAACGACAAGAAATTTGAAGAATTGGGGATCACGCAGGTGACCACTGCCGTGAGAGGCCGTGAATGTGAGGTGGATATAATCATTGCACAAACCGGCCAATCGCCGGCTGGCTACTTGGTGAAATGTCCCGGTCAACAAGTGCTGTCCACGCCCACCAAACAACGTCATAAAGTTCGGTTCGACCTGGCGGTATGCCGGGGATGCTCGTTAAAAGAAAAATGCCCGATGGTTAAAAACAAAGGAAGATATTGTTTTAAACATGAAGACTACCTGAAAAACAAGCGCAACAACAATATCCTGAACATCCCCGCGCAGCGAAGAAAGATCCGGCCAAACGTGGAGGCGCTCATGAAAGAGTTTAAGACCAGGACCAATAACGGGAAAACAAAAGTAAGAGGGATATTTAAAACAACTTTATTCGCGGTTAATGCCATGATTGCCATCAATTTTGGAAGAATATACCGGTACGTGGCCAAAAAAGCGCTTACAGACGGGTTTGATCCGCCAATGCCTACTGCTTTATATAATATTATGTTAATAACAAACCATTTATTGCGAAAATCAGCAATTTTTGTACGTAATTTTTTCGCTAGTTGGCTTTGCCTGGAATATTTTTATTCGAAGGACGTTCTCAGGTTAAATATGCCAGCGATGCGAGCTTTAAATTAAATGTGTTTTTAAACTGGACTCAAAAATGAATAGGGAGTCCTTAATCGTTCAAGTTTTTCACTGCACCCATAAACAGGATTGCTCCCGTGGAGTTCTCCTGAATGATATAAATGAACGGCTTGTCGGCGTTGAAGACCACTCTTTGCGGTTCAGCTGGCATTGATGTCAGTTCCATGCCTACGGTCGTGACGGCTGCCGCCTCTGTGCCCGACTCGTCGGTACTGATATAGGTATCCTGCTTCACGAAAGCAATTTTAGCAGGATGATCCGTCATTCCGGAGAAATCGGCAGCATCGGTAAAGGCAATCTCCATACCCATCTTCGAGAGCACATCGTTCAATTTCTTACTGTACTCCGTCTTGAATTTCGGCAGGAACAGATCCACTTCGGCTTCATGCAATCCCGATTTCAGGCCGTTCCAGTAGTCAGTTTGCCGTGTTGCAGCCACCACCTCCTGCAGCCTCTTCCCCTGCCGGGGTAGTAACACCATCATGCTGAACGCCTGGTTGCCATAGGGTAGTTGTACCATCTGCAGAAGCTGATCTTCTGTATAGTTAAACGTCGCCATTTGTCTCATCATATCAACCTGCTGTATGGTTCCGTCTTCACGGGTGAATGGCAACCGGGAGGTATTTTTTGCGTCAAATTCCCTTGTCCATATCCCCTTGAAATAGATGGCATTGAGCAGATACATCAGATCGTAGGCGTTGGTCTTGTCAATCACTTCCTTAATCAATCCGTTTGTATGATCCGATGCCCATTGGTTAATGATACCCGTGGCAGCGGTACCGGAAAAATCGACAGGCTGCACCGTGGCATCATAATAGGATTGGTTGGTACGGATAAAATCGGGATTGATCAACACCGACTGATTGGTGAAAATAGCATTGGCAATCGAAAGTTTGGTGGTGGGATCCGTTTTTAACAAAGCCTCTTTCAGCTTTTTGTAATAACTGTTTATTAGCTCTTCTTCGGCATAATCTCCCATTTTCAGTGTCTGCTGCATGGCCGATTTGGTTTCACCAGCAGCTCCGTTCCAGGTCATGGCCAGTGCCATGCTCAGGCTGAGCGGCGACACCATGAAATTAAGGTCTTCGGCAACAGACTCTTCATCGAACACATTGGCGAAAAAGTCAAATGCGAACGACTGATCCGATTGAACCATCTCCTTTTCGGCTGACCGCAGACTGATTTGAATGGGGTCCGGCAAATCCTGTGTATCGCTATCGCCGTTGTTTTTATCGCATGACGAAGCCAAAGACAAACCGGCGATGCCCGCTAATAGCAGTGTATGGATTTTTGTTCTCATAATGATTCTGTTTGAAATGATATATATTTACTGTTCATAGATGCATGAAGCAGATAAAATGTTGCCCTTATTCCGTTAAAAAAAGTTATACACTCTTTTTCAGACTGGAAAAGGAGGTTTTCAGCATCATTTTTCTCCCACCGGCTCCGTAACCCGAAATTATTGCTTTATTTTGCAGGTTATTAATTCATCATCAATTATCACCTTTAAATACTGTTTGTTGGAATGAGAAAATGGCGCATTGAAGATTCGGAAGAGTTGTATAATATCAACGGCTGGGGAAACGGTTATTTCTCCATCAACGACAAAGGACATGTACAGGTCACACCCCGCAAAAAAGAAGGATGTAGTGTGGATCTGAGTGATCTGATGCGCGAGCTCTATCTGCGTGATGTCTCCTCTCCCTTGCTGCTTCTTTTGTTCGTTCTTTTCAAGTAACTCCTCTATGACGGCCTCCACCTCACGGGTTAATCTTATTTTTGGGCGTGGTTGTGCCTTCTTATAGATTGGTGCTCTCGATAAATTGATTGTCCGACCTGCTGCTTCACTCACGGCCGTTTGCAGTGCCTCTTCATGTTCTCTGAGATACTTTCTTACCGTCTTGCGACTTATTTGTAGTTCTCGCGATATTTGTCTCTGACTTTTTCCCTCACGATAACTCCTGATGATTATTTCCTGTTTTGTATACATGCTTATCATTTTTATGAACGGATGCTATCCATTCTTGTTGCTGACCGGTATACTTTTCCATTGAAATGTGTGGTTGTGGTACTTTTTGAGTAATATATACAGACGTTTTCTTGCTAACACGATTTATTAGAGTAAAAAATTACCGAATAATTTCATTTTGGCTATCTTTGTGCAATGATAGTCTCTAAAGATATTCAAAAGATTCTATATTTGATACGATATGAAAAAGTTAACTTTAGCCTCAGATTTCAAATCCATCGTTAATCTCGCTTAAGTTCCATTTCAAAACAGCTCATTAAGATGACACCACGCGAAAAATATTCATGGATTTATTGGCTTTCCGCTTTACTGGTATTTATGGGATTGCAATGGATATTTTTCCCAAATACCCAAGGGACAAAGGAACTGACTTACAGTCAATTTCTCGATTCCATTCGTGCAGGTAAAGTCCAAAGGATTGTTTTCCTCGATAAAAAAATAATCGGTTATCTTAATACTGAGGACAGCATTTCGAGGAATATTACAGAAGCACCCACCGCACCTTGGAGGATACGTATTCCGAGTGTTGAACAGCAAGTGCGGAAACAATTTGTTGTCAACCGCATACCTCATATGAATGAAGAATACCTCTTAGCGGAACTCAGGGAATGCGGCGTCGACTTTAAAGGTCATTTCGAAGATAAAACGTTGGAAAATTTTTTTCTGAACTGGATTCTGCCTTTCATTTTTCTCATAGCTGTCTGGGGATACATTTTCAGAAAGATGGGAGCCAAAAATCCCATGTTGGAAATCGGGAAAAACAAAGCCCGTATTATGGCCGAAAAGCCCGAAAATCCGATTACCTTTAAAGACGTAGCGGGAATAGATGAAGCGGTGGAAGAAGTAAAAGAACTGGTCGATTTTCTGAAGAATCCTTCAAAATACACCCGCTTAGGAGGTAAACTGCCGAAGGGGGTTTTACTTGTCGGTCCTCCGGGTACCGGAAAAACGTTGTTGGCAAAGGCCGTTGCAGGCGAAGCGGATGTCCCGTTTTTCAGCATAAGCGGTTCCGATTTTGTGGAAATGTTTGTAGGGGTGGGAGCGGCAAGAGTACGCGATCTTTTTACGGAAGCCAAGGCTCATGCTCCCTGCATCATTTTTATCGATGAAATCGATGCCATAGGCAAAAGCCGGGCCGCAGCCGTTTACGGAGGAGGATATGATGAACGGGAAAACACCCTGAATCAACTGCTTGTGGAGATGGATGGTTTCGATTCGAGCGTGGGTGTAATCATTATAGGAGCGACCAATCGTCCTGAGGTTCTCGATCCTGCTCTTTTAAGACCGGGTCGTTTCGATCGGCAGATCGTTGTTGATAAACCCGACATGAAAGGACGCGAAGCGATTTTTAAAGTACATACCGCCAATATTAAATTAGCATCCGATGTCGATCTGAAGCGGTTAGCTGCACAAACTCCCGGTTTTGCGGGCGCAGAAATTGCCAACGTATGCAACGAAGCTGCTATTCTGGCTGTCAGGAAAAACAGAGATGCGGTTACCATGGGAGATTTTGAAGCAGCTATCGAAAGGGTAATTGCAGGTTTGGAGAAAAAGAACAAATTGATTAACGAGAAAGAACGGAAAATAGTTGCTTATCATGAAAGTGGCCATGCCATAGTTGGCTACTTTACACCGGGAGCCGATGAAGTGCAAAAGGTTTCCATCGTTCCCAGAGGAATCGGAGCATTAGGCTATACCATGCAAATGCCTCTGGAAGATCGATATCTGATGACCGAAAGCGAACTGAGGGGCAAAATAAAAGGGTTGCTTGGAGGTCGAGCAGCCGAAGAAATCACCTTCGGAGAAATATCCACAGGAGCTTCCAACGATTTGGAACGAGCCACACAGCTGGCACGAAACATGATCGTGGTGTACGGGATGAGCAAAAAATTACCGAATATTTCCCTGGTAAGCAAGTCTGAGTCCGGTTTTTTGGGACATGCACCCGGTATCGAACGCCGATCGGAATACGTCGAAAAAATAATCGATGAGGAAACGACCGAACTAATCAATTCATGCTACGAAGAAGCAAAGGAACTGCTGAACGAGAAAAAACTTCTGTTAGAAAAAATGGCTACACTTCTTTTAGAGAAAGAAGTAATCAATTACGAGGAAATTAAACAAATCTTAGGAAATAAATGAAAAAACCGGAAATAGTGTAAAAATAATGGTCAAGATTCATAAGATTGTTGATGAAAACCGGGATTTTTTGTTGGCTTCGTTAAAAGTTTTGGAAAGGTTTAAACTTTGAGATCGCCGTTTTCCTTTTTTATCCATTCCTGCGTGTAGTTTTTTGTTCTTCATAGGCTTTTGTTATCTCGTCTTTTAGTTCACTGTACTTTTTGGGGTTGGTCAGTTTTTCCAGCGAATTTATTGTAATCGAACTTTGGCTTCTTTGGTAATTATCAAGACGATAAGTGGGCAAAACATAAAAATCCCATTGTTCCAATTTTAACGGGTCAATGGTATTTTTGTCCTTATGCTTCAAGAGACAGAATACATAAACGTCAGCATGTCGTTTTGGTTCGTCACGGTAAATATTCGTTTCAGCATCCCAATATTTGGTCGGTTTGATTGAAAACGAAATAGTCGAAAACCTTTTTTGATCCCAGCTTTGGATGTATGCGGCAGATTTGACTTCTATTTTTATTCCGTCATCTGTAATCAAGTCGTAAGCATCCCATTCATCTCTCAAATTTTCAGAGTTTATTCCAATGGCCGTTCCTACAATAAATTCGGCAAGTCTTCCACGTGTGGCATTACTCAAAAGGTCAGATACGCTCCAGCGCCAAAAGTCTAGTAGATTGTAATTCGTATTCAGTCCATTGTCTGTCAAACATTCGTTACCGTTTTTCAGACTTGCTTTTCTTCGTTTAAGTTCATTCATGTTAAATTGGACCAACGTCCACCATTAGGTGCTGTTACATCTTCAAGGAGCTTTATGGTTTCGTCAGCAGTGTTAACTTAACGGATTAAACCTAATCATATTCGACCTTTCGGAAGTTTTCAGCCTACTTTTTGACCTATAAGTTTAATTTTATCTTCGTGTAAGATTTACTTTGTTTTTTTATCAACGCTATGCTTCTTTAAATTTAAAACTGAATTGCCGAATTAAGGTAATTGATAAATAATATCAAATTAAAAGTGCCAATTTCTCTTCATTTCTTCATGCGTTTTTCCAGAAAGTTTTTCTTGAGCGCACTTTGATACAGCTTATCGAGCGATTTTTGCAGGTCTTTGCCTTGTTTGAAATCGGTGGAGAGTAACATGACTCCAATCGTTTCTTCGTCTATTTCTCTAAGTCTGAAGACTACGGTTTTGTTTTCGACACTTTTCTGATCCGACATTTTAACATGATAGTCTTCGTTGGGTTGAATGTCAAATTCAATATCGTCGAATCCC
This sequence comes from Seramator thermalis, assembly GCF_004138125.1. Taxonomy (GTDB): domain Bacteria; phylum Bacteroidota; class Bacteroidia; order Bacteroidales; family Dysgonomonadaceae; genus Seramator; species Seramator thermalis. The sequence continues at coordinate 81,655 of NZ_RXHS01000012.1, read as the reverse complement.
ATTTCGAAAATACGAAATTTTTTCATTTTGCCGTTTGGCAGGAAAAGTAATCGTCCGTCGTTTCGGGTAGTTGCACTCATGATGAGTTTTCCCGACTCAGTAAGCGATTCCACCAACACACCGGATAGAGGATTGTTGTGATAATCTGCTACGGTGACTGATATGGTATCTTTTTTCGATTGAGGCAATCTTTCTACAGTGGTTTTTTCGCCATTGTATTCGTCGGTATCGACGATGATATAATTATTTATTTGTCGGTATGTTCCATTTCCTATCTGATTGGATAACCCCCCGACTTCTTCCATATCGAATAGTAGTCGGTTGCCTTCGAATTTCAACAGATCGTTTCCATTACGATAAGAGCCTTCCATGTTTTGAGCAAAAATAGTGAGTGTAGTTGAAAGCATTAAGTAGATCAGATATATCTTTTTCATCGACAGAGTATTATGGGTTTGTATTTGTCATTTTCCACAAATGTAACACAAAATATTTTTTTCGACGAATTTTTGTTCCAATTTAACCAACAGATGCGAAGTATTTCTCGTCGGTTAATTTATTGCGTGATTAAAATAAATGAGAGCTGCCGGAGGCAGCTCTCGCAAAAAATAAAAATGGTTTTGTGTATGGATAAAAGGGCGTAATGATTACTCTTCTTTTTCTTGAGCCTCGTATTCTTTGAGCAATTTTTCTTGCACATCCGAAGGAACAAGTTCGTAGCTTGCAAACTTCATCGTGAATGATGCTCTACCGCCTGTCAGTGAGCTAAGTGTGGTAGAGTAGGAACTCATTTCTTTCAAGGGAACTTTTGCTTTAAGTTTCTCAAATCCTTTTTCGCTTTCCATTCCCATGATTAGAGCCCTGCGACCCTGCAAATCGCTCATCACATCTCCCAAATATTCGGATGGCACGGAGACTGTAACATCATAAATGGGTTCAAGAATTTTGGGACCTGCATTTTTGAAGGCGATACTAAAAGCGTTACGACCTGCCAGCATAAAGGATATTTCGTTGGAATCCACAGGGTGCATTTTACCATCGTACACGATAACGCGCACATCACGGGCATACGATCCGGTGAGGGGGCCTTGTTCCATGCGCCCCATGATGCCTTTGAGAATAGCAGGAAGAAATCGTGCATCGATAGCTCCGCCGACAATGCTGTTGACGAAAACCAGTTTTCCGCCCCAGTCGAGATCGATTTCCTGAACATCCCGAGCCTGAACTTTATATTCTTGTCCGTTGAATCTATATATATCGGGCATTGGCATTCCTTCGGAGTAGGGTTCGACAATAAGATGCACTTCGCCAAACTGACCTGCGCCTCCCGATTGTTTTTTGTGTCGATAGTCGGCACGTGCAGCTTTTGTGATGGTTTCGCGATAAGGAATTCTTGGTTCGATAAATTCGATCTCGATTTTGTCGTTGTTTTCGATACGCCATTTGAGCGTTTTGAGGTGAAATTCGCCCTGTCCCGAAACAATGGTTTGTTTGAGTTCTTTCGAATTTTCCACGATCCAGGTCGGATCTTCTTCGCGCATGCGCGTAAGAACTTCGCTTAGTTTTTCGGCATTTGCTTCGTTCACCGGCCGTATTGCGCGGCGATAACGTGGTTCCGGATATTTTATAAAATCGAAAATATGATCGACGCCTTTTGCATTAAGAGTGTTTCCAGTCCTAACGTCCTTAAGTTTTACCGCAGCGCCGATGTTGCCGGCCTGTAATTCTTCTGCTCTATTTCGAATTTGTCCTGCAACGGTTTGTATTTGAGCAAGTCGCTCCTTGGATCCTCGATTGGCGTTGGTGAGATCATCTCCCTCTTTCACAGTGCCGCTCATGACCTTAAAATAAGAAACTTCGCCAATGTGTGGTTCTACTGTAGTTTTAAAGAAAAATAAGCTGGTAGGTGCTGTAGGGTCGGGTTTCACTTCGTTGCCGGCGTTATCTACGGGTGCAGGCATCTGATCGGGTGAAGGTGCAACCATACTTAAGAAATTCATCAGGCGGTGTACTGCCATGTTTTTGGCCGACGAAGCACAAAAAACCGGGAAAATGCTCCTGCTTGTGAGCCCTTTCTGAATCCCGTCGCGCATTTCCTCTTCGCTCAAGGTGCCCTGATCGAAATATTTTTCCATTAAGGTTTCGTCGTTTTCGGCAGCAGCTTCAAGCAATTGACGATACAACTCGTCGGCTTTTTCTTTTTCCTCCGATGGTATGTCAAGCACGGCGGGAGCAGTATCTCCGGGATTCCATTTATACATTTTTTGTTTTAATACATCTACTATGGCTGCGAAATGGCTTCCGCTTCCGATAGGATATTGAATGGGTATTACTTTGTTCCCATACATTTCCTTCAGGCTGTTGAGGGTATTGTCGTAGTCTGCTTTTTCGTTGTCCATTTGGTTAATAAGGAACACGAGAGGTTTGTGCAACGAATCGGTATAACGAAATTGGTTGATTGTACCAACTTCCACGCCATTACCTGCATGAATCACCATTAGAGCAGTATCTGTTACGTGCAATGCAGAAATAACTCCCCCCACGAAATCGTCCGATCCCGGGCAGTCGATGAAATTCATCATCTTATCTTTCCATTCGATACTGAATAGAGTGGAAAACACCGAATAACCGTACTCCTTTTCTACCGGGAAATAATCGCATACCGTGTTGCCGGCCTCAACCGATCCTCTGCGTTTTATAACTCCACTCTCGAAGAGGATAGCCTCAGCGAGGGTGGTTTTACCTGATCCCGAACTGCCAATAATGGCAATGTTTTTAATGTCTTTCGTTTTATAAACTTTCATGATGAGAAGAATGATTTAATATTTCAAGAATTATGCAAAATTAAAACGACTTTGCTTTGTGATTTGCCGCAAAGTCGAACACGATTATATCGGCCGAAAGTTAGCAAAAACAGGCTTAATTGTGAAAATTGCATCGATGTTAAATAATTATGTTGTAGAACATATTGTTCGAAAATTTATCCACTCCTCAGCTAATAATATCGAATAGAGTGATGAGGGAAGTGATTGCATGATAGATTGAAACAGTATTTGTTGTTTGATGATGATAATGCTGTTGTCTCAAATATACTTTACCTTCAAAAACATTTCGAAATTTCGTTTGTTAAACTATGAATAAAAAAAATAGGTGTTTTGTCTTAGAGCATAAATGTTTGAAAAATGACGAGTTTTTACAATCAATCCATCGAAGAAATACTCAAGAACTTTTCTGTTGCGCCGGAAGTTGGGCTTTCGGAAGAAGAAGTAGAAAAACGAAAAGAAAAATTTGGTCCGAATATATTGAAGGCTACCCAACAAAAATCGCTTTGGGACATTTTTCTGGAGCAGTTTAAGAGCAGTATGGTGGTTATCTTACTGGTTGCAGCCATTATTTCAGGTATTGTCGGAATGACCAATGGCGAGGGTCTTATCGATACATGGGTAATTCTTGCTATCCTGATCGTCAATGCGATTATCGGTGTGGTTGAGGAAAGAAAAGCTCAATCGTCGCTCGAAGCTTTGAATAAAATGAGTGCGCCGCATACGAAGGTGCTGAGAAATGGTGAAGTGACCGAAATTCCATCGACTGAAGTTGTGCCGGGAGACATCGTGGTTTTGGATACGGGAGATATTGTTCCTGCAGACATGAGGCTGATTGAAGCAGTGAATTTGAAGATTCAAGAGTCGGCTCTCACGGGGGAATCCGTTGCGGTAGAGAAGGATACAATGACACTCGAAGGAGGAGATATTCCACTCGGTGATCGGAAGAATATGGCTTATTCGACAAGTATTGTAACCTACGGAAGAGGAAAAGGGGTTGTAGTGAGCACGGCAATGGAAACCGAAGTGGGAAAGATTGCCCAAATGCTGCAAAATGCAGGAGAAACCGAAACCCCAATGGCAAAACGATTGCAGCAGCTTGGCCGAATTTTGGGTTATGTTGCGATTGGAATCTGTGTGGTGATTTTTGCCGTAGGCGTTATTTATGGACACGACTGGCTCGAGATGTTCATGATGGCTGTCAGTTTAGCAGTTGCAGCCATTCCTGAAGGTTTACAAATTGTTTCCACCATTGTGCTTGCCATTGGTGTTCAACGCATGGTAAAACTCAATGCAATCGTTCGTACACTTCCTTCAGTAGAAACATTGGGGAGCGCAACTGTTATTTGCTCGGATAAAACGGGGACGCTGACACAAAACAAAATGACCGTAGTAGAAGGATGGGCGGGAGGCAATCGAATTGATTTCAGAAATCTCCACTCACCCGAAGATATTGACGATGATACACAAACATTGCTAATTTCTTCTCTTTTATGCACTGATGCCCATCTGAAGATGTTGCCTGACGGTACTCATCAAAATTCGGGTGATCCTACCGAAACCGCTATTGTGGATGTGGCGCTGCAACTCAAAATGAATAAAAACGAAAAAGAGAAGCAATTTCCTCGTGTGGGAGAAGTGCCTTTTGACTCTGAACGCAAGCGTATGACAACGATTAACAAACTGAACGATCATACGCTTCGTGTGAATGTTAAAGGAGGAACTGACGAAGTTTTGGAGGTGTGTACGCGGATTCTTATTCAAGGTGAGGTACGTCCTATCTCAGAAGAAGATAAAGAAAATATTCGCGAAAAGAATATCGGCATGGCCAAATCGGCTCTGAGGGTATTGGGTGTGGCTTACAAAGATATTGATGCTCTTCCCAAAGAGGTTAATGTGGATACAATAGAAAATGATTTGATCTTCGTCGGTTTGTTAGGAATGATTGATCCGGCTCGTCCCGAAGTAGTTGAAGCCGTGAAGCGGTGCAAAACGGCCGGCATACGCCCGGTGATGATCACAGGCGACCACAAGGTGACGGCTATGGCAATTGCGGAAGAAATCGGAATTTATTCGGCGGGCGATAAAGCTGTGACGGGAAATGATCTGGATGCGATGAGTGATGAAGAACTGACTCAAAACGTGTATAACCTTTCGGTATATGCAAGAGTTGCACCCGAACATAAGGTACGAATAGTGAAAGCATGGCAGGCCAATGGTGAAATAGTGGCCATGACAGGCGATGGAGTAAACGATGCGCCTGCGTTGAAACAAGCCGATATCGGGGTTGCAATGGGAATTGTAGGGACAGAAGTAGCCAAAGATGCTTCAGATGTCGTCCTAACCGACGATAATTTTGCCACCATCGTGGGCGCCGTGGAAGAAGGACGTCGCATTTACGACAATATCCTGAAAGCAATACAGTATCTGCTTTCATCGAATGTCGGCGAAGTGCTGGCTATCTTTATTGCTTCGATTCTGAATTTGGGTAATCCGCTCACACCTATTCTTATTCTGTGGATCAATTTGGTTACCGACAGTCTTCCTGCTTTGGCGCTGAGCATGGATCCGGCCGAAAAAGATATTATGACACGACGTCCGCGAGATCCGAAAAAAGGATTTTTCACCAAAGGAATGTCGTGGCGAATTATTTATCAAGGAATAACTATCGGCATCATTACCCTTTTTGCCTACTTAATCGGATTTCGCGATGGGGGACAGCAATTGGGACAAACGATGGCATTTGCAGTTCTGGGCTTCGCTCAACTTTTTCATGTGCGCAATTTGCATTCAAACAAACGATCAACATTTACTTCCAATCCACTGCACAACCCGGTACTCATTGGAGCAAGTGCCATTGCGGCGGCTCTCATGTTTGCAATTCTATTGATTCCGGGAGTGATGAAGATTTTCGGTATTGTTCCTATGGACGATATCCACTGGATTTATATTTTCGGATTGTCTCTTGTCCCGATTGTGGTTGTCGAGATAGTGAAGCTGTTGGGTATCAATCATTCGAAGGATGAATATTGATATTTTGTGTTTTCAATTAAAAAACCTTCATGTGTTTGATTACAATTTGTTTTGGATGAATATGAGGGAAAATGTTAGAATGCGCATAAATGCTTATCTCATATTGCATTCACAACCGGAAGAACAGCCCGATTGATATCGGATTTTACATTTTTGGTTCGAGAAGCGTCGGTTTTAGATTTTTTTGCTCATTCTCTTCCCGATATATTCATTGAAAAGAAGTCCTCCTACGATGAGAGCTAAGCCGATATATGTTGTGGGGTAAATGCTTTCGCCTAAAATCAAGTGTATTATAAAAAGCGACAGAAACGGAGAAAGATAGCACAAATGATTGATGAGTGCAGGATTGTCGGTTTTCTTCAATGCTATTCCGAAAAAAATGAAAGGGATGGTCATTTCGAAAAGCCCTGAATATACCGCAGCTAAAACACCCTGCAACGAAGAAATTTCGATTTTCATAAACGGCGCAATCATCAACAAATAGATAGTTCCGAAAAAGAAATTGAGAAATAAACTCATGATCTGATCGGTTTCGGCATTCATCCTGTTTATAAGCCAGTAGGTTGCCCACACAAAAGCACTCCCAATGCCTAACGTAAGACCGAGCACCGAAAGGCCGACTCCCGTTAATTGTCCCGGACCTACAGAAATTACCGCAACTCCGGCTAATGAAATCGCCATACCGGCAAATTTGAAAGCGGGGATGCGCTGTCGCGCGAAAATGGCCAGCATTACCGAAAGCACCACCGGCCACATATAATTGATGGGTTGCGCAATCTGAGCCGGAAGCAATTCGTATGATTTGAACAAAACCAGATAATACATTGTAGGGTTGAGCATCCCTGCAATGGCAAACATTCTCCATTGTCCTCTATTGACCGAGCGAAGCAAAAACCATCTCTTTCGAAAGGTGAGAATAATTGCGAATGCGATCAACGCCGTGAAGGAGGCAATCAGAAGCAATTCGTAATAAGTAAGGCTCGATAGAGCCAGTTTAAACGCCGATGCTACGGTGGCCCAACTCAGAACGGTTATGGAAACGTAAAGAATAGCCTTGTTATTGTCTTTCACGTGGGAAATTGAAATGTTTTATTTCGTAAAATTCCACGAAAGTAATAAAAATAAATATTCAGAAGGTGTTTTGATTTTCAATTTTCCTTACCCTTACTTCAAAAGCTCTTGCAGGGTTTTCCACCAAAAGAAGGTTTATTTTTTCTTCCGAAAACCCTTGTTCACGCATCAGGGGAACAAGTTTGGTGAATAGCGTGGTGAATCCTCTGAAATCACCGCCATCGGGTTTTGCGGGATCGAACCACCCTGCATCGTGCGAAAGCAGTATCCGATGAAAACAGCCACGTTCATCCAAATACCGGATGGTGGATAAAACTTCATCGATATTGTCCGTAGATATATTATCCAAACTGATCCATGCACCTTTCGAGGCTGCTCCAGCCAATTTCGACCTGTCCGTCTCGTTTTGTGCATGCACCCAGATAAATGCATCGGGCGATACGCCTATGCTTTCGAGAATTTCTATCTGCTGAAAAGCAAGGATATACGGTCCCGTATGAGAAGCAATCACCAAACCGGTTTTCAGATGTGTCAGGCCGGCAGCTTTGATGAGCGTTTGATGAAACGACGAAAGCGAATCGCCATCGACTCCGATCTTTATAAAACCCGGTTTAATGCCACTTTCGTCAATGCCGTTCTGCCATTCGGCAACCCAAATATCGGACAATTCCTCTGCAGATTTTTTCTGAAGAGACGAGGGAACGAACTTATTATTTCCGGCTCCGTAATATCCCGTGTTCGTGATAATATTCAGTCCGCTTTTATCCGACAATGTTTTAAGAAGCAGCGGATCCCGTCCTAAAAATTCGGGCGTGCATTCCATAAAGGTCGTGCATCCCAAATCTTTAATTTCTTGCAGAAATGGAAGAACTTTGTCGATAACCTCGTTTTTGTTATACATGGAAACGCTAAAACTATCTGCGCCGACGAAATCGACCAACACATGCTCGTGTGTGAGTGTTAGACCCATTTTAGAGGAAGAAATTGGGCCATTGACAGTCATGATAATTCCGTTTTTCTTGCTTTCGCAACTTTGAAATAGCAGGAAAATTGCGGGAATGATAAAAATAAATCGATTCATGGATATGAATTTGTTGATGCATTCTGTATTTTCAGCCCTAAAAATAATGAAAACGCTGATTCTTTGGATGGCTTTATCGAAAAAATATGACCGAATTAACCTTAATCGCCAATTCTGCGAATCTTAATCCGGCAATTAATTTTGTACTTTTGTTGTTCGGAATGCAACATGCAGAGACCATTCAAAAGTCAATGACAGATACTTATCTCACCATCGATCAGTCGGGCGAAGCCATCGTAACCGAAAAGAAAAGCAAATTTTTGTCGTTTGCCTATCATGTGGAATCGGCAGATGAAGCAAAGCAAATGATCGAATCGGTTCGAAAAAAATATTACGATGCGCGTCACGTTTGTTGGGCATATATGCTGGGCCGGGAGCGTACCGATTATCGATCGAACGATGACGGAGAACCGTCCGGAACGGCAGGCCGACCCATTCTGGGTCAAATCAATTCGGCAGAATTAACGGATGTTCTGATTATTGTGGTTCGATATTTTGGCGGTACGCTTCTTGGAACTTCCGGACTCATCAAGGCATATCGTGAGGCAGCCGCTTCGGCTATAGCCAATGCACAGATTGTGCAGAAAACGGTGGACGACGTGCTGCACATCCGTTTCGGCTACGACTTGCTGAACGAGGTGATGCGCGTCCTCAAACAATTTGACGAAGTTCAGTGGGAACAGCAATTTGCCGAAGATTGCCGCATGCAATTACGCATTCGCAGATCGCTTTCACAGAAGCTTTTGTCAGATCTGTCGGCCATTTATGGTGTGGAAGTGCTGAGCCCGACAAATGAATAGCTTTGAAATCGAATATTTTACTTAATTATCGAAAAATTAGGTGCGAATAACCCAAAATTACTACTTTTGCACCCGAAAGCAGCATAAACTACTTGTAAAAAAGAAAAAGGAATCGAATGGCAAAAAATTTGGTAATCGTAGAATCCCCCGCAAAAGCAAAGACTATCGAAAAATTTTTAGGAAAAGATTTTCACGTCATGTCGAGTTACGGACACATTCGCGATTTGAAGAAAAAAGATTTCAGCATTGACATCGAACATCAATTCACACCAATATACGAAATTCCCGCCGATAAAAAAAAGGTGGTTTCCGAACTGAAAGAAGCGGCCAAAAATGCCGACACTGTATGGCTCGCATCCGATGAAGACCGTGAAGGAGAAGCCATTTCGTGGCATTTGTACGAAGTGTTGGGATTGAAAAATAAGGATACGAAGCGCATTGTTTTCCACGAAATTACCAAACCGGCCATTCTTGCCGCAATCGAAAATCCACGTCAAATCGATCAGAATTTGGTGGATGCCCAACAAGCACGCCGTGTGCTCGACCGTATTGTAGGGTTCGAACTGTCGCCAGTGCTATGGCGCAAGATCAAACCGGCGCTGTCGGCAGGCAGGGTGCAATCGGTTGCCGTGAGGCTGATAGTGGAGCGAGAGCGTGAAATACAGAATTTCAAATCGGAAGCTACCTATCGCATTGTCGCCGTTTTCACCAAGGAAGAAGGCGGACAAACTTACGAAATAAAAGCCGAATACAATAAACGCCTGAAAACAAAGGAAGAAGCGCTGGCGTTGCTCGAGAAATTGAAATCGTCAACCTTTACCGTTGGCGACATCGTTACCAAACCGGTCAAACGTTCACCTGCACCACCTTTCACAACATCCACCCTGCAACAAGAAGCTTCGAGAAAACTCGGCTTTTCGGTTGCTCAAACCATGATGGTGGCACAACGACTTTACGAATCGGGAAAAATAACCTATATGCGTACCGATTCGGTCAATCTTTCGACATTGGCACTCAATTCGGCAAAATCCGAAATCAAAGAATTATATGGCGACCGTTATGTAAAAACGCGGCAGTTCACGACCAAGTCTAAAGGTGCACAAGAGGCGCACGAGGCCATTCGCCCAACCTATCTCAACCAACAGGATATCGAAGGAACGGCGCAGGAGAAACGTCTTTACGACCTTATCCGGAAACGTACGATTGCTTCACAAATGGCTGATGCCGAACTCGAAAAGACGACGGCCAACATCGATATTTCGAATGCCGACGGTAAATTTGTAGCAACCGGTGAAGTGGTGAAATTCGACGGTTTTCTGCGTGTTTATACCGAAGGCACCGACGACGAGGAGGCTGACAATGAAAGTGGCTTGCTTGCACCGATGAAAAAAGGAGAAGCACTTGTCATGAACGAAACCAATGCCACTGAGCGTTTCACACAGCATCCGCCACGATACACGGAAGCTTCGCTTGTGCGCAAGATGGAAGAATTGGGAATAGGACGCCCATCCACGTATGCTCCTACCATTTCCACCATTCTCAATCGCGGATATGTGGAAAAAAGGAACGTGGAAGAAGAGCCTCGAACATATAATATATTGACACTCAAAAACGGGAAAATTCAGGATGTCGTTAAAAAGGAGAAAACGGCAATCGATAAGGGAAAACTTGTGCCGACAGATATCGGCATGGTAGTGAATGATTTTCTGGTGGAATATTTTCCCTCGATTGTCGATTACAATTTCACGGCCGAAGTGGAAAAGGATTTCGATCAGATTGCCGAAGGTAAGGCAAAGTGGAACAAATCGATATCCGATTTTTATAAAGAATTTCATCCGATTGTAGAGGATACCTTGAATATGCGTTCCGAACACAAGGTGGGCGAACGCATTTTGGGTACAGATCCCAAATCGGGACGACAAGTGTCCGTCAAAATTGGTCGCTTCGGCCCCCTTGCACAAATCGGGACATCCGACGAAGAGGAGAAGCCGATTTTTGCTTCTCTGCAAAATGGTCACTCCATCGAGACCATCACGCTTGAAGAGGCCTTGAAGCTTTTCGAATTGCCCCGTCATTTAGGTGAATTTCGAGGGAAGGAAATGACTGTCGGAGTGGGACGTTTCGGCCCCTATGTGAAGCATGATGGCAAGTATGTGTCCCTTCCGAAGGAAATGGATCCGCTCAAAATTACAGCCGAAGAGGCGATTGCTCTTATCGAAGCCAAAGAACAGAAAGATCGCGAAAAAATTATCAAAACATTTCCCGAAGAACCCGAATTGCAGGTATTAAACGGTCGTTATGGCCCTTACATTTCGTTCCAAAAAGAGAATTACAAGATTCCCAAGAAAATGAATCCGTCAGAATTGACGCTCGATGATTGTCGTGCGATTATTGCCGAAGCCGGAAACGATAAGGATAAGAAGGATAAGACAACGGGAAAATCTACCAAAAAACAAACCGGAACGAAAAAAACAACCCCGAAAAAGTCGGGCAAATAAAGTTTTTAGTTCCGATATTTCATGAAATAGCAATATAACTGCAAGCTATGATTACAAACATACGTTGCACAACGATTCTCGATCTCGATCGGGTAATGCGGCTTTATGATATTGCGCGCAATTTCATGCGTTCGCAGAGTAATCATCAGCAGTGGGTCAACGGATATCCGAATGAAGCTTTTATTCGTGACGAAATAGCAGCAGGGCACAGTTTTGTTTGTGAAAACGAAAATGGACTTATTGTGGCGACGTTTTGTTTCATTATCGGTGAAGATCCTACTTATCGGAAAATATATGACGGCAAGTGGCTTAACGAAGCGCCTTATGGCACTGTTCATCGCATGGCTTCCGGCGGTGAAGAAAAAGGCGTTGCACGTTGTGTTTTTGACTGGTGTTTCAATCGGATTTCGAATGTAAGAGTAGATACGCATCGCGACAATCATATCATGCAGCATATCCTGCAATCGTATGGATTCACTTATTGCGGCATAATTTATTTAGCCGATGGATCGGAACGATTGGCTTACCAGAAAGTGCAATCCTGAAATCGCATATCGGCCATTGCATCAGTAAAGCACAAGTCCCGCAATTCCCGAAAAGACAATAAGCAAAATTGGATCGATTTTTTTGAGGGAAGCTATAAAAACTGCTGCGAAAATAATCCAGCTTTTATAATCGATGAAATTGTAGTTGTTAATCAGCATTAGCGCTGCAGCAGCAATCAATCCGATGACCCCCGGTTTCAAAACCGAGAGCGAAGCGCGCATCCATTCGTTGTTGCTAAGTCGGGCAAAAAAAGCACAGACGATGGTCATGATGATAATCGATGGAAGACTGACGGCCAATGTACTAATGGCCGACCCGATAATTCCCTGAAAATTCGAAAATCCGAGATTTGTAACACTCGCGTAACCGATATAGGTGGCCGAGTTGAAAGCAATAGGTCCCGGAGTGGTTTGCGAAATGGCTACGATATCCGTAAAATCGGCTACCGAAATCCAATGATGGGCATCCACTATTTCGTGTTGGATCAAAGGCAACATGGCATAGCCTCCTCCAAAACCGAACAATCCGATTTTGAAAAATGAAATAAAAAGGCTCAGATACAATTCGATCAGTTGCATATTATCGGAGAGTGCGTTTGATTCGAGCAAAATGCAGTAAGCCCAACGCGATGCATACCATTACGATATATATGGGCGATATATGTAAAAGCCAAACACAGATGGCTACCGCGGCCGGAATCCAGATGTTCTTTCGAGTTACGCCGGCCGATTTTCCAAGTCCAAGTAGCGGTGCGGCTATGAGAGCAACAACAGCGGGTCGAATGCCTTTGAAAATACGTTCGATGTAAGGATTTTCTTTAAATTGGGTAAAAACGATTGCAAGAAACAATATAACGATGAACGAAGGCAATATAATACCGGCAGCGGAAAACAAACTTCCTTTAAATCCGAGCCGTTTATTTCCTACGAACAACGCCGTGTTTAGAGAGATTGGGCCCGGCATGGATTGAGCAATAGCCAACATGTCCATAAACTCATTGTCGTCAAGCCAAGTTTTCTTTGAAACCACCTCGTTGCGAATGAGGGGTATCATGGCATAGCCACCTCCAAATGTGAAAGCGCCAATTTTAAAAAAAACCACAAACAATTCCCAGTATCGTTTCATAAGTTTTTTGCTTTAATAAATAATGGAAAAGCAGACGGTGAAAGAATCAATCTCTTCTCCATCTGCTTTTTATAGGGAGCCGCACTGGTGGAATAAGACGAAACTCCTTATTACAGGATTTGAGTGTCTCGCTATCTTTGTAATCCGCCGTTCCGATCAATCGGAATACCCGAAGGCGCGGCCCGCCATTGATAACGAAAACTTGTCTCGGTCTTTAGAATATTATTGATGAGTTTCCCAATCGACCAATGCGGCAATAACTCATTCAACGCTTTTGGTACTCCAAAGATAAAACCTTAAATCGGGAAAAACAAATTTTATCGGCATTTTTTCAAAATAAAAAACGACAGATTTCTTCGTCCTATTATTTGACACGAAGTTATGCCAACATTTCCAGGTTTTTAGCAATCTCTTCGTCACTCACTTCGTGATTGATCAAGTCGCCGGCCAAATACTGGTCGTAAGCACTCATATCAATCAACCCGTGTCCGGAAAGATTGAAAAGGATTACTTTCTTTGAACCTTCTTCTTTGGCTTTCAATGCTTCGTTGATAGCAGCGGCAATCGCATGAGTGGATTCGGGAGCAGGGATGATCCCTTCGGTGCGGGCAAAAAGAATTCCGGCCTCGAATGTGTCGAGCTGTTCGATATCCACTGCTTCGATAAGATTATCGATGAGCAGTTGGCTTACGATGCTTCCGGCTCCGTGATAACGCAATCCGCCGGCGTGGATGTTTGCCGGAGCGAAATTGTGCCCAAGCGTGAACATCGGGATAAGCGGCGTATAACCAATTTCGTCGCCAAAATCGTATTGAAAGCTTCCACGTGTGAGTTTTGGACAGGATGTTGGTTCGGCCGCAACAAAACGCGTGTTTTTTTCACCCTTCAGTTTATGGCGGAGAAATGGAAACGAAATTCCCGAGAAATTGGATCCGCCGCCAAAACATCCGATGATTACGTCAGGATATTCGCCCGCCATTTCCATTTGCTTTTCGGCTTCCAATCCGATGATGGTTTGATGAAGTGACACATGATTGAGCACGCTGCCCAGTGCATATTTGCAATGCGGTGTCTGCATAGCCAGTTCGATGGCTTCGGAAATAGCAGTTCCCAAACTTCCCTGATAAGTAGGATTATCCGTTATGATTTTGCGACCGGCTTTGGTGGACATGCTCGGCGATGCTATCACTTGTGCACCCCAGGTTTGCATGAGTGAGCGGCGATAAGGCTTTTGCTCATAGCTGATTTTCACCATATAAACGGCGAGTTCCAAACCGAACATCTTGCAGGCAAGCGCAAGAGCCGTACCCCATTGTCCGGCGCCGGTTTCGGTGGTGAGATTGGTTGTGCCGTCCAATTTGTTATAATAAGCCTGAGGCAATGCCGAATTGAGTTTATGTGAACCTACCGGACTCACACTTTCGTTTTTGAAATAGATATGAGCCGGTGTATCGAGGGCTTTTTCCAGTCCATAGGCGCGAACGAGTGGAGTAGGGCGATAAATCTTGTATTTGTCGCGCACCTCTTCGGGAATATCAATCCATGCATCGGTCGTATTCACTTCCTGACGCGAAAGTTCTTCGGCAAAAAGTGGAAACAAATCTTCGGCCTTGATTGGCTCCTTGGTTTGCGGATTTATCATGGGTTTCGGTTTGTTTTGCATTTCGGCTACAATATTGTACCACTGCGTAGGAATTTCCGATTCGGGAAGAATGAATTTTTTAGTCTTTTCCATATTATTTTTTTGAGTATTACTGTTTTTACACGACTTGTTGTGTTACCCTTAATTGTTCGGAAAAATAGGTGATTATAGTTTTTTATTTCACATAGAAATAGTCATCACGTAAATCTTCGAATAGTTTAAGATGAACTTTTGGTAAGAAAGTTTTTCATTTTTTCTTGCAAAAATAAAGCGATTTTTGGTATATCCAAAACAAGTGCGGCAAATATTTCTTTACGGATAAGACAAATGCGTCTCAAATTTTTCAAAACGAGTGATCTTCAGAAAAAATAATGATGTTCTTTTGTCGGGATTTTTTTAAAGCATATTCTTTCAGAAATGAAAACTTTATGCTAATTTTGCACACATAATCATAAATTGTGCATTTTTTGTGGCACCTACATCGAAAACAAAACGAAGTCTGATTGAGGTAGCTCGACAATTGTTCGCTAAAAATGGGGTCGAAAACACCACCATGAACGATATTGCCGAGGCATCCAAGCGTGGTCGTCGCACACTTTATACGTACTTCAACAGTAAAAATGAAATTTATAAAGCTGTAGTAGAATCAGAATTCCAGGAGCTGTATAAAAAACTGGATGAAGTGATAAAGCAAAAACTACCGGCCGACGAAAAAATTATGTTGTTTGCTTTCACTCGATTGAG
Source organism: Seramator thermalis (assembly GCF_004138125.1). Taxonomy (GTDB): domain Bacteria; phylum Bacteroidota; class Bacteroidia; order Bacteroidales; family Dysgonomonadaceae; genus Seramator; species Seramator thermalis. Next base: position 66,296 of record NZ_RXHS01000012.1, on the reverse strand, counting down.
TGCTGTGAAAGAAGTAGTACGCAGAAATGGCAATTTGCGGGCAGGTTTTTTTCGCGACATCTGGCGTGTAGAAAATGTGCGTAAGGAATTTGATTTGAAAGATATTCAATATCTCGAAATTATTTTGAAGGACGGATGTGATGAAGGAATTTTCGAAGTAAGCGATATTCCGCGAACAGCCGCATTGCTCCACTTTTCGTTTAAAGGATTGGAAGTGCCTATTATTCGTGGCGTACTGAATCTCAATTCCCAAAACGAGGAAGACAAGGCGCTCATTTCGAGGTTTATTTTTCGAGGACTTTACAAAAATAAATCTACATTTTAAATTTATTATAAACAAGACAATGAAATTATTGGAAGGAAAAACAGCGTTGATTACCGGAGCAGCACGAGGAATCGGAAAAGCCATTGCTCTGAAATATGCTTCGGAAGGAGCTAACGTAGCATTTACCGATTTGGCAATCGACGACATTGCAAAAGCTACCGAAAGCGAAATAGCCGCCTTCGGCGTAAAAGTGAAGGGATATGCTTCGAATGCAGCCGATTTTGCGGACACCGAAAAAGTGGTTGCTGAAGTAATGAATGATTTCGGAAGGATCGATGTTCTGGTGAACAATGCAGGAATCACACGTGACGGACTGATGATGCGTATGACCGAACAGCAATGGGATATGGTGATTAACGTGAACTTGAAATCGGCATTCAATTTCATTCATGCAATAACTCCTATCATGATGCGCCAAAAATCGGGCAGCATCATCAACATGAGCTCTGTGGTAGGCGTTTCGGGAAATGCTGGTCAGGCCAATTATTCTGCTTCTAAAGCCGGTATGATCGGATTGGCAAAATCTATTGCAAAAGAACTTGGCTCACGCGGTATTCGTGCCAACTGTATTGCTCCCGGATTTATCATTACCGACATGACAGGCCAACTTTCGGAAGAAGTTCGCAACGAATGGGCAAAACAAATCCCGCTGAAGCGTGGCGGAACGCCCGAAGATGTTGCGAATGTTGCTCTTTTCCTTGCATCCGAATTATCTTCGTATGTGAGTGGACAAGTTATTCATGTATGTGGCGGAATGAATATGTAATCAATAATCTCGATAAATAATTCGTTCGCATGAGGCACATCGATTATCTTTGTGCCTCATTTTATTTGTTATTTGCAAATCATGGACGTACTCTACGAAGACAATCATCTTATCATCGTCAATAAAGCGCCTTCTGAAATTGTACAGGGCGACAAAACAGGCGATAAACCGCTTTCGGAATCGATTAAGGAATATCTGAAAGAAAAATACCACAAACCGGGAAATGTTTTTTGTGGCGTTACACACCGTCTCGATCGGCCGACAAGTGGGGTTGTGGTTTTTGCCAAAACGAGCAAAGCCCTTTCGCGCCTGAATGAGATGTTTCGCAATGGCGAAGTGGATAAAACTTATTGGGCTGTTGTCAAAAATCGACCGCCCAAGGAAGAAGATACTTTGATCCATTACCTGATAAAAAACGAAAAGACCAACAAATCGACAGCCTACGATTCGGAAAAGCCGAATACAAAAAAAGCGATTCTTCATTATAAGTTAAGAGCAGCCTCGCAAAAATATTTTCTGCTTGAAGTTGATCTCGAAACCGGCCGTCATCATCAAATTCGTTGCCAATTGGCAAAAATAGGTTGCCCCATCAAAGGTGATTTGAAATATGGGGCTGAACGTTCCAATCCCGATGGAAGCATCAGTTTGCACGCCCGCACCATTTCTTTTGTGCATCCTGTTTCGAAGCAGCAAATCCATGTCGTTGCACCTGTTCCCAACGATACGCTATGGAAAGCATTGGAATTGTCCGTTGAAACAAATACTTCGTCAATCAAATCGGAAGAAGCGAAGTGATGATTTATATCCGAATGTTATTTTGTCAATGAATTTTCAGGGGAGTAGTGAAAGCGTTAACTGGGGGTTGCCTTGGAGTTGACTGGGAGGAGACTGGGAGTTGCGTCGGAGCTATAGCGTAGGAAGATTATGGATGGAATAGAGATAAACGGTAGGACGAATGTAGTATTGAACAGATCAAAAACAACCCCGATATCATGTATAACACGCCGAAATAGAATCATATATGATATCTGAAATAACTATTCAAGATCAAATTCAGCATTTTTCGATAAAGTCTTTTGAAAAAATTTTCAGGGTGATGTGTTGAATAGTCGGGAGAGATTCGATAAATTTTTAGTAATTTCACCGATTAATTACAAAACTGATGAAAACCCTTCTAATTCTTCGACACGGAAAAGCCGAACCACGCAATATCGATGAAAGAGATTTCGACCGAAAACTTGCCATTAGCGGACGATTGCAAGCCGAAATGACGGGAAACACCATTGCCGTTCGCGAGGGAACACCGGATCTGATTTACTCTTCGTCGGCTCCGCGAGCTTGGGAAACAGCACGTATCGTTGCGGAAAAAGTTTCGTATTCTCTCGAAAACATTCGAACCGACGGCGAATTATATATGGCTACATCATTGTGGTTAAGACATTTGTTGGGAAATATCGGTGACGAAATAATAAGTTGCATACTCGTCGGGCACAATCCGGGATTGACCGACTTAATCAACCATTTTGGCGTTCGCCTCGATCATTTGCCTACGGCTTCGGTTGCAGCATTTCAATTCAATGTCGATTCGTGGAAAGAAATTGCTGCCGAAAATGCTCATTTTCTTTGGCTGTATGTCCCCGAAAAATAACCTGTTTTCTCGCTTTTATGAATTTCACAAATCCGTTTAAATCAATGAAATCTTTGCAAAAATTACTGTTCTTATTTTTATTATCTATTGCAAGCATAACTTTTGCACAAAACAACGTTTCGCGCAAAATCATGGAATTGGGCAGAACAGACAATCGTACGATGCAACATCTCGACATACTGACAAACCGTATCGGTGGCAGGCTAATCGGATCGGATGCCTATACGAATGCAGAAAACTGGGTGGCAGGACTTTTGAAAAGCTGGGGATTGGAAGTAGAACTTGAAGAAGTGGGAGAGGTGCCCGTCGGTTTTAATAGAGGGCCCTGGTTTGGCAGAATGTATGGCGATGAAAGTATGACGCTCAATTTCGTTACACCGAGTTATACTTCCGGCACGAAAGGATTACAACGTGGGCCGGTGCTCATCGAACCAAAGTCCCGAAGAGAATTCGAACGAATGAAGGGAAAGCTCGAAGGCGCTTGGGTGCTGATAGAAGGCAAAAGTAAAGGTTGGCCAATTGACTATAGTGACAGTGGTGATTCGTTAAGAGCAGAAGTCATCAAACATAATGAGAATGCCAAAAACGATTCAGACAAAATTATGGAGCCGGCACTTTTTTACAAAGAAATGAAAGAAGCCGGCATTTTGGGCATAATTCAAGCTGCTCCTGTGCCACTCACGGCACTTTACGATCGGAAAAATCTGTCGAAAATGTCATTCGACCATTTACCCGATTTACCCGACATTAAATTGGATGAAGAACAGTATAAAAAGATTCGGGATAAAGTGGAACGACGCGAATTTGTGATGCTCGAATTCGATATTCGGAATCATTTCAAGCCGGGACCGGTGAAGTATCACAATGTGATCGGTTACATTCGTGGAGTAAAACATCCGGAAGAGTATGTAATGTCAGGCTGTCATCTCGATGCTTATGATGTCGGAAGTGGTGCAGTGGATTGCGGAAGCGGTGTAGCGCCCAATCTGGAAATGGCACGCCTGATTATGGCGGCAGGTGGCAACAAACCCGACAGAACCATCCTGTTCTGTTTTTGGGCGGGTGAGGAATTTGGCCTTTTGGGATCGAAATTTTGGGTGGAACATCATAAAGATCGATTGCCTCATATTTCGAACTACTTTAATCGGGATGGTGGTCCGCTTGCTGCATCCGGACTGACTGTGCCGGAAAATTGGTATGAAGATATCAGAAAATGTACCGAAGGCTTGGAAAATTATGATCCTCAAATCCCCTTTACGGTGGAAAAGGATTCACTACCGGCTCGAGAAATACCGTTGAATGAAGGTGGAAGCGATCACGCCTATTTTGCAATGAATGGTGTTCCAACTATTACTTTTAAAAATACCGATCCTCTTGGCACCAATTTCAGTTATCTGGAGATTTGGCATACCAATCGTGATCTTTACAACATGAGCATTCCTCATTATATGGAATATACATCGGTAACACAGGCAGTAACGCTTTATAACGTGGCAAATCTGAAACGATTGTTGCCTCGCGATCAGATTTATATTCAGAAAAAAGAATCGATGAATAGGAACTAACTGAGCTATATCTTTTCTTCAGTTGGCTGGTCAAACTGATCTTCTCTAATTTTATTCGGCGGCATTCCTGTCATTTTGATGCAAAAATTCCACAAATGAGAAACGTTGGCAAATCCCAACAGAGCGGCAATTTTGGTTAAGGTATAATCCGTGTTTTTCAAGTAATAGCGCACTTCATTTTCTTTCATTTCCATCATCCATTGTTTTGGGGACATATCGAAATTTTTTTTGAAATGGCGGGTAAAGGTCTTGGTTGAGAGATAACCACAGCGAATGGATAAATCTTCAACGGTTTTTGAATTACGATAATTTTTTAATACTAACTCCACGAAATTCAACTCTTCGGGTCTATATTCCATAATATACACAATCAAAAAATCTCCCGATTCCTGAGCCGAAACGATCTTTTGTTTGCCATAAGCAAAACATAAAATACATTCTTTAACATCAATATAAATGATTTCTTTCACTTATAGATATTTGAAAAGATAAAAGCATTATGAGCAAGAAATACTAAAAATTGATTCTAAAGAAGAGGAGATTTTACTCCTCTTCCAATGTTTTATCGTTTTCTCATCGATTATCCTGTACTACGGATATTGTATTTAAATTTCCTGTAACCATTGTTGAACACATATTACCAATGCCGAATTGACTGATGCCGATCATGTTTTCATTACCCAGAATCGTATTAAGATTTTGGTTCGCAGTTCCATCTTGAGAAATATTTACAGTATTACTACTTCCTGTAATAGAAACCCCATCAAGCGTATACCAACTCGTTCCTACTCTATTTAAATCGCCTGTCTGATTTATAGTTACCATATTCAAATCTCCCTCAAGTTTACCCGATACATAATTTGTATTGCCTGTTTTGGTAATACTTAATTTATTTCCATCCGAAAATGTTCCCCACCCGGCAGGTACATCAAAACGTGTACGGTTTCCATTCCCGGTCGTTATTTCGGAAATTTCATTTAAGTTTCCGTATTTTACACCAATCTCAAAGTAATTATTGTTCCCATTCTGCAAAATTTCATCTTTGTTTTGATCGCCCCAGGTTAATCCGGACTTAACAGTATTTGAATTGCCAATTTGAGATATGGTAGCAATATTTTCATTGGAAGGGTAAGTTGGATTGGTTTGAAATCCTACTTTAAGATCCACTGAATTACCGTTGCCTTGCTGAGAAACAGCAGAGGAGTTTTCATTGCCGTTTAATTTGACCGTTACCTCATTTTCATCTCCCACCGATGAAATCGTTGAGTTGTTTAAATTCCCTAATTGAATTACAGTAGCATTGTTGTTATTGCCTGTTTGTGTTGTTGTGGCGATGTTTTGTCCCATTATCACGCTGCAAGCAAATATTGCTACAAAAAGAAAACCTGTCTTTTTCATAAAATTTTGTTTTTTTAATTGTTTGACAAATTAGATGAATTAAATTTTAACAAATTAACTTATATTAAATTAAGTTAAATATCCTTGATTCTGCTACCCATCGCAGCATGGAGGAAATCAAGGGAATCCGTATATCGCCTTCTGCGCCATCATAGTGGATGCGATTATTTTTTATTCTGACTTTCGAGTTTTAAAAGACCATGTAGGACTGTTAGCCACAATGCTGCCTTCATATTTGGCTACTACATACCAATAATAGATGGTAGAATAATTTAAATTGTCAATTGAGACTTCTTTTAAAGTGAGATTTTCACCCGCAACTTTCTGAACAATTGAGCCTGATTCGAAATAATATACGGTATATACCAATTGTTTGTCTTTATTTTGTTGTTCTACACTCCATTTAAGAGAGAAAGCCGTCAGTTGATCAACAGCACCATTCCCGGGAACCGGGTCATAAATGGTAACACTTCCCACGTTTTTTTCGTCTTTCAATAGATATAAGGTTATCGGGGTATTTTCTCCTTCATAGACTGCAACATTAATGCTGCTACTCAAGAAATCTTTTTTGCGAGCTGTAATTGCAACCTCACCTTGTAATACTTTTTCAAGATTGAATTTGCCTTCTGCATCCGTAATTACTGCAGAGCTTGATGGACTCGTGGAAATTAAAACGCCTGACAAAGGTGAATAATCTGCTCCATTTAAAATGATTCCTGATAAAGAGCCATATTTTCCGATGTCTACTTTATCATCTTCACAACTTGTGAATATCATTACCATCAAGAAAAGAAAAACTTGTAATTTTATTGCTTTCATTTGTTTAATTTTTAAAAATAAATATGCATCCCAAAATTGAAACCGAAGAAGCTATCATTGTAGCTACCAAGTTTTGAATTATCAAAAGTGTCATATAAAAACTGATTATAAACGATCCCTCCTGTCAAGGAAAATTTTTTACTAAGAAGCCATTCAATCCCGCCTTCAGCCATGATGTATGGCATTAATTTTTTTTCCGACATTCCAACATTTTCTCCAAAGTTGTATAAAGTTCCAATTCCGGTTTTTATGAAAGGAGAGAATTTTTCATGAGTATTGGCTATATACCTGAACCCTATATTTCCGTTGAACTCTGTTCCTTGATAAACACCTTTAATATTCAATGTTTGGGGTCCGATTCCTGTTTCAAGATAAAGAGAGGGTTTTAGTGCAATTCCGAAATTTAATTCACCTCCGCTACGCAAATGGCTGCCAGAATAGTCTCCATTATACCATTGTCCTTTCCCCAACAAAGAAAAAACTCCTTTAGCGCGATATGGCTTATCATATTTTCTGCCTAACAAATCTTTCTCTCTGTTTTCTTCTTTTTCTTTTATATATTGCTTAACAACAAGCGAATTTTTATCTTCTGAATTTTTAGCTTCCCACAAATTATCTATAATACCTTCTATTATAAGACTATAAACAGCCTTTTCAATAGCTTCGGTAATTGCCATGTCGGTAGGTTCGTTGTAAGTAAAACCAGTTTCTGCTTCCAATAATCTTTTATATTTTACATATCGAAATACTCCCATTGAAACTTCTTGAGATAGTATTGAATTAGATGTATAAACGGTTTTCAATATCTTACCATTACTTGTTGAGACTGCTCTCAAATAGATACTTACACGATCTTCTCGATATTGAGCTGACAGATCAGTTCCGAAATATCTTACTCCTGATCCTCCGGTTAAAATATTACTTTCATAAGATACGATTCCGCCTTCGATAAGCACTCCTGCAAATAGCAATGGGGGCAATAGAATATTCGTATTGCCTTCGTATTGTTCCCGACTCGAACGAATTATTTTACGTTCATTCAGCAGGTTACTGATATTTTCTCTTTCAATGGGGACAAACCATCCAGATTCTTCCAAGGCTCGTATCAGTATATTGGTTGCTCCTTGAGTTACCGCTGTTGACCAGTTAGCCACAGTTTCCGAAGATTTATATTGTCCGGTTTGATCAGAAAATTTATAAACCGCTATAACAATTTTTTCTTTTGGTTCGGGCAATTTTAGCATTTCTTTTTTAAGAGGTGTTTCAGGTCCCAGTTCAGCCCTACGATCTTCCGTAGGTTGATAGAACCAAGGACTACATGAAACCAGAAAACCCGTTAACACTATCATTGTTATTTTTCTTATCAATTTTTGTTGCATGACTCCTCTTTTTTATTTAGTTAAAAATATGGTACAGAAACTGTTGTGGTAGCTCCGGACGCATTGTCCACAATAGTAATGTTTAATCCGTTAGAGGCATCCCCGATTTCAATTTGATAGTCTCCAACTACATAAGTACCCGACTGTAAGGCGTTTTCCCCAAATTGACGCTTGACTATTTCACGTGAAAGATTGCTAAGTATTTGTCTATTCAAGCTTTCCGCAAAATCTTTTACGGGATCAGCTCCATACATATAGCTGCTTGTTGTTTTTTGATCTGGAGATTTATAAGTATCCTGCGCCTGAGCCGCACTCAGCAACCACTGATAATTAAAAGTGTTTCCTCCGAATGCCGGATTCTTAGGTGTATATACAAAATCTTGGGCTTTCACTTGAAACACAACAAGTAGCATGAATAAACCCATCAAAATTTTCTTTGTTGTTTTTTTGTTTGTTTCCATAATAAATAATTTTAATAAATTAATAAATTCCACTTCCCGATTGATCTTCACCTTCAAGCTGCCGCATGATTTCCTCATAATTAGCCAGGTAAAAAGCGGTTTGTTCCACTGCTTGCAGGGCAATTTGCTCTATGTATGCGGTACGAGGTTGAAGCAATGCACGATACACTGTTGTTTCGTTAATTTTTATCTCAATGAGTGTGTTTATTAGTCGAAAAGGTTTTTCAATTATAAAAATTGAATAATTGCGTGCGTGAGATGGGGCAGACCATTGATTGTAAAATAGATTGTAAAACTCTTTACCGCTTTTTGTGCGTGTGGCATCTATCACCAACCCGTCAATTTCAAGCTCGGCATCATTGTTTTTTTTCTCTTTTTGAGACGTCATTTTTTCGACCATTTTTTGTAAACTTTCAGGAACATCTTTAATCGTTTTGACGGTATCTTGCTTTTGAGCAACTGCCAAAAAAGTTGACAACATCCAAACTACTATAAGACACCAACATTTCATACGACTATTTTTTTGTTGAGAAAACGGAAAATCCTTTTTCTGTATGAATCTGTACTTCCATGCCTCCTGCAAAACCGCTGAATTGATGTATCGTTACTGGTAGAGCATCATAAGTGATTAATGCAGAAACTCTAAGATCATTTCCTTTCTGCATTATCGTAATTGGAGCCGATTCTGTTTTTTCACATTGGTATAATGAATTCACCCATAAAATAATGTTATTATTCATTCCCTCTTGATAGAGATGAGCTTCACGTGAATTCGGAGTCGCATTTATCATTAAACTATTTGTTGTGTTTCCACTTCCTAATTGGACGACAATTTGTGTGATATTTTGGCCAAATGACTTTATCGTAGCCGTATTACCTCCATTTTCTTGCCGAAGCATTGTTTTTAATTCTGTTCCAATCTGTTTGATATATGTGCTCTGATTTTCTATCTGTTGAGTTTGATAGATGGTATTTATCGAAATTTGATCTTGCTGATTAATAGACGAAACATTATCGCTAAAGCCTCTTGTATCGGTAAAAGAATGGTTGAAATAGTTTATTTCGTTTACCTGGGCTTTCCCAACGAAAACAATTCCCGAAATAATCAAGTACGCAAAAAGAAATATCGATTTTTTCATTTTTTTATGGATAAATCTGAGTGACTGTTGCTTTATTTCCATAACCGATCTGTCTAATACCGGCAGAATTGGTAAAACCGTTCCCTAACATTATTCCATTAGGATTTCCATTTTGTTCAATTGAGACGTCGTTCCCATAACCATATTGACAAAGATCTACATGTTGTAATGAACCCCATTGATAAATCTCTCCATAATTTTCACTTCCTGCTTGTAAAATGCCCCATTTTGAGGAAATCAGACAATCCGAATAGAGTATATCATAACTGATCGTATTGTCATTGCCATTTTGACTAACTTTTACTTTATTATTCGATCCTCGAGTTTGGTTTATGGAAACCTTATTTCCTTCTCCATTCTCAACCTGCTTAACATAATTGCCATCAGACAGTTGCCAGTCCGAAGTTTTTATTACGATTTGATTTATGTCATTTAATTGTCGAATATCCGAAAGCAAAAAACAAATCATAAGTAATTCTTTTTGAGTTTCTTTTCTTGCGGACTGACCTGCCATTCGAAAACATGTAGTAATAAATAATATTATGAGAGAAATGGCTACTATTTTAATAGAAAGACTACTACACAATTTATCTTTTCTGTCCATTTTTTTCAATAAGTTTAGTTCTTTAAAGCAGGATGTTGAGAAAAAGAGCTTCCGGAAATTCCTCCCCGGAAGCTCGACCATCACATTTCTCGAGCGAGGAGTCACCCAACGATTTGATGGTAATTTTTGTTATCTTACCTGAGTAACTGCTGCCATATTGCCATTTCCAAGTTGATTGATTGTTGCTACATTCAAATCGCCGGTTTGAGACATTGACGCTTGATTCAAATCTCCAGTTTGCAAAATAGTACCCAAAATTCCATTACCCGATGCAAATTGTGAAGCAAGGTTTTCTTCACCTGTTTGAGTTGTGGTAATCAAACCTACGCCCAAACTGTAGTTGTCGCCCGATGCATCTTGACTTGCCTGGTTGTTATTGCCTTCTTGACGAATTCTCAAATCCAATGAACGACCGTTTGCTAATTGTGCGGCTTCATTTAAATTGTCAATTTGATTAATTACGCCGTTATTTTTATGGTTAAATCCTGAACCGGTAAAATCCTGAGATGCAACATTTTCGTTTCCGGACTGATTGATCAAAATATCGGCAGCCATGTAACCATTGTTAGTACCTCTCACAATTTGAAGTGCTTCATTCTTGTTACCTAGTTGATTAATATTACCGTAATTATACCCGCCTCCGTAAGCCTCTTGAGTTGCAACATTTTCATTACCTTGTTGATTTACGTAAAATAATTCTGTATAACCGCTGAAGATTGATTGGCTTACATAATTGGAGTTGCCTGTCTGATATGCTCTTACGGTTTGTCCTGAATTGTATCCTGGGGCATTCTCATATTGAACACTTTCGTTATTATTACCAACTTGTTGAACAAAAGTAACGTCAGCGGGCGTATTGTTTCCTCCTCCTGTTTGACGCTGCTCAACTGCGGCGGCATTTTCATCGCCTTGTTGAATAACAACAGCTGTCTGCGGCCCAAAATTGTCAGTATACTGAAGAACATTTGCTCCATTATTGTTTCCGCTTTGAAAAACGTTTGCATATTGATTGCCACCTTGCTGGTCAACACTTGCTGCGTTTCCCATACCTTCTTGTTCAATAATTCCTTGGTTTAGGTTTCCACTCTGATAAAGAGCCGCATCATTATTATCTCCCGATTGGAAAATGGTTCCCATATTGTTGTTTCCGTTAACATCAACAAAAGTCCCATTACCATCTCCTTCTTGCGCAACATAATGATTATTGTCTTCTCCTACTTGAGCGAAATTTACATTATTATTAGTACCGACCTGTCGAACTCCTCTTTCTCCATTCCAATAAGGAATAACTCCGGAATTGTTTCTGTTTCCTTGCTGAAGCATTTCCAGACTATTCCCGTTTCCGGTTTGAGAAGTAGTGGCGATATTATTATTACCCGTCTGCGTTATTCCTACAGAACTGCCCCCGCTCCCTTGGGATGAAACAGCATAATTGTCATTTCCTGTCTGAGTGTGCGTTGCCGAGTTGCCACTTTGAGCTTGAGAAAGAAGTGAATAATTACGCTCTCCAGTTTGCATTTGTCTACCCTCATTTCCACCATTCCAAGAATTAGCTTGGGCTACGTTATCTTTTCCACTTTGTATTTGCGAATTGTAGTTCCCATTGGTTGCCGATCCCCACGGATTACGCTGGAAAATGGTGGCCGTTTGATGTTCACCTGATTGTTCCTGATAAGCTTCGTTACTCCCTTTTTCTTGCTGATTGATGGAAGCAGAATGATTTGTTCCGTTTTGTACCTGAGTTGCCAAATTATCGTAAGTTTTGGTATCGGTTGAACCTCCACCTGCTTGAAGAATGGCTGCTGTGTTATTCTGCCCTGCTTGCGTTTGATTGGCTGCATTGCGATCGCCCACCTGATCAACGGTTGCGCCATTGATATCGCCGGATTGAGAAACAGTTGTGCCATTCCCATCTCCTGTTTGAGTTACTGTCGAGGTATTTTGTGCAAATGTTATACCTGCAGCAAAAACCATTGTTAAAACTAATACTACTTTTTTCATGATTGATGTTTTTAATTGTTTGATAATTAAATAATTTTTTTTACTAAATTAATCTAAATATAGATTAAGTACCAATAGTTTTGACCTACCGCAGCATAGGTAAAACCAAAGAATTCCGTGCGCCGCCTTCTGCGCCAACTTTGTGGTTGCGACATTCATTTTGAGTTAATCTTTACATTATTCCTTTTTCCTGTTTGTGTGATTTCGACATTTTGTTTTTGTCGTTTGTTGATTTCTGATTTAATTTCAATATTGTTGCTTTCACCTTTCTGTCGGATTTCACCTTTTATTACCTCTCCTTCTATGATGGTATTAAATTCTCCTTCAAAACAAAGTGAATCAATTTTCACGAGGTTGCCTTTCCCTGTGGCAGTAACTTTCACGGTATCGCTAATTTCACTCACTATATTATTAGCCATCCCATTTCTTTGAAAAGCAAAAAGAGAACCGAGAAAGAAACAAAAAATTGTAAAAGTTATTTTCTCCATACTTCTAATTATTTGTCTCAAAAATAGATGGGAAAGAAGGGGAATGTTTGTCCTAAAAAAGCAATGATTTTTGTATAATCAGCATTAACACAGGTTAAATTGTTGTCCAATGAGTAATTTCGTTGGTTAATAATTAGATATTCAGGTTTTTATCAAAACAAATGATACTTCATTTTTTGTTGTAAAAAAATTGCTCTTTTTTGTAAATTAGGGCAGTTTGCTTACGAAAAAATTGGACAATTATTAAATAAATAATCGAGCGTCCTTTAGGGGAAAAATACAAACTCAGTTGGTGCCATTGGGGAGTCGTTGATAGCAAGTGGGGGTCATTCCAAATTCTTTTTTGAAAGTATGAGAAAAATAGGCGAAATCGTTGAATCCGCATTCCACTGCAATTTCTCCAATCGGCTTCGACGATTTCGCAAGCATCATTTTAGACTTATTTAATCTAACTTTCAACACATAGCAGCTTGTTGAAAACCCTGTTTCTGCTTTTATTCTCCGATTGAGTTGAGATTGGCTCAAACATATTTCGGACGAAAGAAGTGCCAAAAGATTGCCCGATTTGCCACATTCTCGATAAATAATATTAGTAATTTGTTCAATGAATTGGTTGTCAGTTTTTTTCGAGATATTATCGGAAAGTTTAAAAGAATACCGATCTCCTTCTTTAAAGTTAGCTTTATAGTTAATTTGTTTACGATTGTTGATCAGCTTTTCGATTAAAATTACTAATTCCTCGTTCGAAAAAGGCTGGCTCATAAATGCATCGGCTCCACTCTTGAAAGCATTTTGCCGATTTTCTGATGAAGATTGAGTCGATATTAAAATTACAGGAATTATATATGTAGATTTGGATTCTTTGATTTTCTTAGTAATAGTGATTCCGTCAATGTTTGATGTATGCATTTCGCAGATGATACAACAGGGCTGTCTCATGTCAATGAGTTTAAAGGCCTCTGTCTCGTTATTTGCTAATACCAGGTCGAAATAATGGTTGAGTGTAGAAGTCAGGTATCTGAATTTTTGAAGATTTTCGGCTATTACCAGTACTTGCGGTTTTCGAATTTCCTCAAAAATGGGAATTTTACGATAATCGTCCATATCGATCACATTGATTTTAGATAATTGTGCGTGATGTTTGATAGGCAGTGACAATTCGATAGTCGTACCTTCATTCGAAAGGCTTTTCACTTGAAGTAACCCTCCCAATTTTTCAATCAGTTGTTTTGCCAGAAATAGTTTGATATTAGAGTTATCCATGATCACGGAATCATTTTTTTTAGCAAATTCTCGTAATTTTGTAATCACCCTGCCTTCGCCTAAACCCGCTTTGGCGTTATCCGAAATATAGATAGAAGATAAGTTTTCCGATTCATTTTTGCTTATTCTGATTTCGATGCGATTGTGCGATTCACATCTTTCTAGTGCATCTTGAATAATATTTTGTAAGATTATACGCATGTAATCCGGCGAAAAGTCCATCCAGATATCATATTCTGACGGTAAAAAACGAAGTTCAATATTTTTATTCCAAGAATTACGCTCGATGAGCGTATCAAAAAATTTAGCTATAAACGAAACAATGTCATCATGAACTATTTGTATATAATGATTTTCTTGCTTCAAAGATAGTGAAGAGAGTATTTCATCGCAGTGTAACTGTAAATTTTCTGTTTCTCTCGAAATAATGTCGAGATTGATTTGAGCTCGAACCTTATTGTCATTTTCTATGTTGTTTTTCAAAGAATCGACAAGTTCATGTATGATGGTGATTGATGTTTTTAATTCGTTCGAAAGGTTCATGCAGAAATCAAAAGAAGATTCCTCTGCATGATCCTTCTCATCTTTTTTCTTTTTATATCGGTATTTTTTTATAAATATAAATCTCGCCGATATTCCGGACATGATTGCTGCAAGCACAACCATCAGATATTGTTGACGATTTTTCGTTTTTAGGTTCGAAAATTTATCGAAAGTATCGGTAGTGTTGTTTGATGGCTTTTTATCTTCAACGTTATAGTTTTCAGTTCTTTCAGAAAAAAATGTGAAGCTTTGATTTGTCTTTTGAAAATCATTTTTTCCTGCTTTTCCTCTTCCATTATAATTTGACTCTGAGTATACGACAAACATTAAAATGAAAATAAAAGCAGCTTGTATCCATATTTGATTTATGCTATTCATATTAGACTCTTTTTGCTTTCAAGATTTTCCAAATCTTTTCACTGTAAGTAAATTTTTGATAATAAAATTAAATATTGTAACTACTCATAACTTCTCAATTCGTAAAAATAAATTCTCAATTCGTAAAAATCTTTTTTGCAGTGAAAGTGAATAAAAAAATAGGAAAAAAGCTGTAATTTATAATGTTTTAATAATAATAAGTGTTATAACTAAATTTATGAATTTATAGTTTTTGTTAAATAAAAATTTTCATATATTTCTGAATCTAACTAAGAAATCTCGTATTATGCTCTATAGTTTCTTCACGATAATGCCTGTTTTCGTTAACTTGTTCTGGTTCATAATTTTACTTCTTGAATCAAAGCAAAATAACTCGAAGCGGTTTCTCACCGTTTTCTTCGGCGTAATGATCGTCAATTACACGGCGCATTGGCTTTTTTTCAACAAAGAATACGAACTTTATACGTTAGTGGACAGCATTTGGGTATTTACTTCTTTGGCTAGTTACCCATTATATTATTGGTACATCAGGACATTGACCACGGATGTGGAAATTGACTGGCATCGCAGCCGGGTGCTGATTCCTGCTTTTCTGACAGCATCGTATTCGGCAATTATTTACCTGTTGATGTCGCCACAAGAAATCGAAACTTTTATTCACGGCATCATGTACGATGAACCGGGATATCTTCCTCCTTATACTCTGCTTGTCAGACTGCAGATGTTCCGATTGAAATTGTTTCAGGTAATTTTTGTTTTGCAGGCAATTTTATCGGTGTATTTCGGACTGAAACTGATACGTGAATTTCATGCTGAAATCAAACGCTACTATTCCGATATCGAAGGAAAGGATTTGACCCCGATAAAATGGATGATGATATTAATGTTATTTGCATCCTTTATCTCTTCGGCTTCAAGTATCATCGAAAAAGATTATTTTATTGTTCATCCCATCTTATTGGCCATTCCTTCCATCACTCACTCCATTTTTCTGTTTGGTGTAGGTTATGTGGGGTATAAACAGAAATTTTCTATTCAGCATTTCATACAAGAGGTCAAAACGAACGACCAAAAAATAGAGCAAAAAACAAGGAAAATTGCTCCCGAATTGTCGGTCAAAGAACGATCCAGATTAAACAAAGGGTTGCAAAAACTTTTGGAGGAGAAGCAAATATACAATAATCCCGACCTGCGTCTTTCCGACGTAGCTCTTATGCTGGGCACCAACCGATCGTACCTTTCCCGAGCGATTAACGATGAAATGAATACCACTTTTTGCGAACTGATAAATGATTACCGCGTAAAAAATGCTAAATTATTGATAGAAAATTCGAATGAAGAAATTTCTTTGGAAGACATTGCGAGTGTGTCGGGTTTCAACGGCACAAGTTCTTTCTACCGTACTTTTAAGGAAAAAACAGGCCTCACACCGGGAAAATACCGACAACATTGCTTAAATCAAAAAACAAGAACTATTTCGATTGATAATTAGCTTCGGGTTTATTACAAAAAAAACCGATTGAGTATTTCATCAATCGGTTGGTACAGTTCTCATTTGTTTTTTCCTTTCGATTTTTCCTGTTGTCGAAAGCGGGCAACTTCCTGTTGTATAAATGTTTTTTCGGCTTGTTGCGCTTTAAAAAGTTTTTCGGGCGAGAGTACCTTGTCAAATTTAGCTGAATATTCTTTTTCAAGCTCTGCCTCTTTCATTTTAAGTTCCACATCGTTTTCGATGATTTGACGATATTCTTCGTCACTCATTTTCTGGTTGTTTTTACGTGCTTTTTCCAATTTTTGGCGGTATTGTCGGTTTAACTCGAATTTTTTCCGGTTTAGTTCGCTGTTTAACGGAAAATATCGTTGAGCTTCTTCGTCAGTAAGTGCTGCTTTTTCTTTCACGTAAGCTTGCTTTCTTTTTTCGAAATCCTCAACGTTCATTTTTCGATCTTGAGCTCGAAGAGAAAATGAAAAAATACTCAACGTGATAGCCGAAAGTAAAAATATAATTGTCTTTTTCATATCGTTGAAAATCGTTTTTTTAATGTTTCGTTACATATTTGTAGCGGTGGACATCTCCTCGTAGATGTAATCGTAATAGTTATCTTCCACAAGTTGATCTTCGAGGTATTGATAAAATTCGTCTTCACTGACGCTCGCATTCGACCAGTATTGGTTGGCTTCCGGCGCAATGAGAGGTTCCTGAATTGCGGCTGACGGAGTTTGTTGTGTTCCCGTTCTTGTGGTGAGAAACTGGATAGTGAAATAGAGCCCTAAAAACATGGCAGCCATATAAACCCACGGTTTCGCCTTGTCCCAAAGCGAAACTGTTCGTGGAACAAAAAAGTCCTTTTCGGGCAAGCGATTCATTATTTCTTGATTGAAGTGTTCGAAATAATTTTCGGGTACTCTAAAAGGGTTCTCTTTCCTAATTTCTTCTAATTTTTTGCTGTTTGTTTTCATTCCTACTCCTTTTTCTCGATCCTTATGGATAGACTGCATTTGCAGTGAATGGTTTAATCTGTTTGGTCGAAAAAATTTTCTATTTTTTTAACTGCATGATGATAGGATGCTTTGAGTGCTCCAACCGATGTTCCCAGAATTTCGGACATTTCTTCGTATTTCATTTCGTCGAAATATTTCATCTGAAATACGAGCCGTTGTTTTTCGGGAAGAGTGAGAACGGCTTTTTGCAAAAGTTTTTGTGTTTCGTCGCCATCGAAATATTGGTCTCCTTCGAGTTGATTTATCAAAAACGAATCGTCTTCGTCAATCGAAATATTGTTTTGCGCCCGCATTTTGTTGATGAAGGTGATGCTTTCGTTAATGGCTATTCGGTAAAGCCAGGTTGACAACTTGGCTTCGCCTCTGAAATTGTCGATACTCGACCAAGCTTTTATGAAAACTTCCTGAAGAATGTCGTTAGCATCGTCGTGCGAGAGAACCATTTTGCGTATTTGCCAATATAGTTGCTCGCTGTATTCGGACACGAGCTTGGCAAACCCTTCACGTATTGTGTCGGGTTCGCGTAGCAGGCTGAGTAATTCTTCGTCGGAATATAGTTTTTTCCCCATCTTTAATTGCAATTACCTACAAAGATAATTCATTTTTGTTTTATGGCTCTTTTTTTTGCCGAACATCACCTTCTTCGAACCATTGTTTGAATTTTTCGGCTTCCGTTTGATTGTTGTTCCACCATTCGAGCGATTCGGGTATATGAGAGACACTGATGTAGCGACAAAAGGTAAGGTAATAATCCGATTTAAGTATTTCGGCAAAAAAAGGCACATAGAAATTCCAAAAGACATTTTGCTCGGTATTTCTTCTGCTTTCCTGATCCAATATGTTGAGAATGGACTTGTTTACTTCGGCAAATGTCATAAAAATGTCGGGTTCCGGCGATATTTTGTCTAAGGAATCGATAGTTGAAGTGATGGCATGGTAAACCAAATTTCTATTTAACCCCTGTTCTATGGAGAGCGGCGGGATGTTGCCGGAGGATATGTTTTGCGATTTATTTCGGTAGAGTTGTTGCTGAATGAAGGATCGTTCGACGGGTGTGTCGGTTGTGGAAGTTATGAGCATAGTTTGAAGCAATTCTTGAAACGCGTTTTTTGATCGCGGACTATCCGGCTCGAGTAACAAAAACATTTGCGTGGCAAGGATGCTTTGTACCCACAATCCACTGTCTTTAAGGGCATAAGCATATAATAGAAACGGACTGCCAGCACTTTTGTTGTAATCGATAGATTTTTTGACATGCGTGAGGGTATTTTCGAGATCATTTTTTTTGTAGTAGTTGATAGCCAAATTGAAGTGCAGCAAATAATCGTCCCCATTCTTTGCTAAACCCTCTTTGAGCCAATCTATCGCTTTATCCACATCTCCCATCTCGGCCAGAGCCTCACTTTTAACACAATAAGCTCCTACCGAAAGCGATTTGTCATTGGAATTTATAACGATACTGCTATATTTGGAAGCATCCTTATACTTTTTCAGTTTGAGGTACGACAAAGCCATTTCGTAAGTGGCAATAGTTGATTTCGGATTGATTTTTAAAGCTTCACTATACTTTTTGATAGCATCTTGATACTGTCCCTTGTCATGAAGTTCAATGCCCTCTTCGATGAGTGTTTGCTCGCTTTTTTGTGCGAATGCCGAATTCAACAGAAGGGAAAATAAAAGGAATACAATCGTCGTCTTCTTCATTTTTTTGTTTTTACGCCGATAAAAATAGAAATAAAAAAAATATTTCGGCTTATATGAACCTAAAACAAAACATTTTTGTAACAAATCTAAACAGATGAATGTCTATCTAAATAACTTTTCACAAAATTATCCCGGAATTTTGTATTTTTGCCACCAAAATCATCTACATTATGAAATACGTGCAAGTTTTTATTCGTTGTATTCCGGATAATGACATGGTAAAAGACGTTCTGGCTTATAGATTGTCAGAAATTGGATACGATAGTTTTATCCCTGCAGAAAACGGCCTGGAAGCCTATATTCCGATATCTCTCTTCAGTGATGACAAGTTGAAAAATGTTATTTCGAATTTCGATTTAGATGGAGAATTCGAATATTCGGTAGTCGAAATGGAAGATAGGGATTGGAACGAAGAATGGGAGAAAAACTACTTTGAGCCAATCGTTATCGATAACCGTTGTCTGATACAAAGCTCATTTCACCAACCCAAAGGAATATACGAATATCGTATTCTCATCGATCCGAAAATGGCGTTTGGTACCGGTCACCACCAAACCACCGGCCTCATCCTGCGTCAGATCCTGGATATGAACCTTGAGAACAAATCGGTGCTTGACATGGGTTGTGGTACTGCCGTTTTGGCAATTCTTGCCGCTTGTCGCAATGCCAACCCGGTTGTGGCAATCGATATCGACGAGTGGGCTTTTAACAATGCTTTGGAAAATGTCAAGCTCAACAATGTGCCCAATATTCGAGTTGAACTCGGAGGAGCAGAGCTATTGGGCAAAGAAACATTCGACGTCATTTTTGCCAACATCAATCGAAATGTTCTTTTGCAGGATATTCCGATCTATTCGAGTGTGTTGAATGATGGGGGCGTAATTGTTATGAGCGGATTTTATACTGACGATATTCCTGCTATTCGCAGTCGTTGCGAAGAGTATGGTCTGCATTTTTCTCATTTTGCCGAAGACACTCATTGGGCATCGGTTGTCTGCATAAAATAAAGAAATTTTTCCGTAATTATTTCACTTTTTTTGCTTAATAGCAAGATAACTCTTACTTTTGTCGGCTGAAATACGTCGCGTGCGGTAGTACTTGTTTTAGGTTTACAGCCGTACTCATTATCGAAAAAAAATCTTATTTTAGAAATTATGCAATGGTTGATCGATTTATTTGCAGGAACAGGTATTGCGCATTCTGTACTTGTTTTTGCTTTGGTAATTTCCATTGGGATCATGCTCGGGAAAGTGAAAATTTTCGGCATTTCGCTCGGAACGACTTGGATTTTATTCACAGGAATCTTTTTTGGCCATTTCGGATTGCAAATAGAAGAGCCCGTGCTTCATTTTATGAAAGAGTTTGGATTGATTCTTTTTGTCTATTCCATCGGTATGCAAGTAGGACCGAGCTTTTTTTCATCTTTCAAACAAGGCGGTATCACTCTTAATTTGCTTGCCGCATCTATCGTGCTGATAGGAGCTGTTACTGCTTTTGTACTTCATCTGGTGACAGGAACTCCCATTTCGACGATGGTCGGTATCATGTCGGGCGCTGTAACCAATACTCCGGGGCTCGGTGCTGCGCAACAAACCTATTTTGATATCACGGGAACCAACGACCCATCTATCGCAATGGGATATGCGGTTGCCTATCCGCTGGGAGTTGTAGGTATAATACTCACAATCATACTGATAAGAGTTATTTTTAAAGTAAATTTTGAACATGAAAATAAATCTTTTCAAAGTTCTGATAATTCGAAACTCAACGAAGCTCAAATGTTTTCGTTGCAGGTATTAAACCCCGCAATTTTTGGGAAAAGCATCGAAGATATTAATAAGTTGATTGAAAAAAAATTTGTCGTTTCCCGTGTATTGCATGCCCAAACCGGCAAGCTCGTTGTCCCTCAACCCGAAACCGTCTTGTGTGAAAATGACAAATTATTGGTAGTTTCTAATTTGAAAAATATCGATACCATTGAGGCTCTGATAGGAAAAAGAATAGATATGGATCGTTCCGACTGGGACAAACTTGATTCGCAGTTGGTTTCACGTCGTATCAGCATAACAAAATCGGAAATCAACGGGAGGACAATTGGCAGCTTGAGATTGAGATCGTTGTATGGCGTGAATATCACGCGTGTGAATAGGGCCGGAATCGATTTGATTGCGGACGCAAGATTGCCCTTACAATTAGGTGACCGAGTAACGGTGGTTGGTTCGGAAGAGGCTATTGCGAATGTTGAAAAAGTTTTGGGCAATTCGCTCAAACGTCTTCGTGAACCCAATCTGATCAGCATTTTTATCGGAATAGCTTTGGGCGTTTTGTTGGGGAGCGTCCCTTTTATGTTTCCCGGAATTCCTCAACCTGTCAAGCTCGGGCTTGCAGGAGGTCCGTTGATTGTTGCAATTTTGATTAGTAAATTCGGCCCGAAATACAAATTGGTTACTTACACCACCATGAGTGCAAATCTGATGCTGCGCGAAATTGGAATTGCTTTGTTTCTTGCATGCGTCGGTTTGGGAGCCGGAGAAGGGTTTGTCGATACGGTAGTTAATGGTGGTTATCGTTGGATTGGATATGGTATGATTATTACTGTGGTTCCACTTCTGATTGTTGGTATAATCGCAAGAAAAGTTTTCAAAATCAACTATTTCACGCTGATGGGATTAATCGCCGGAAGCATGACCGATCCACCCGCATTGTCTTTCGCCAATCAAACGGCAGGAAATGATATTCCCGCTGTAGGCTATGCTACGGTATATCCATTGACAATGTTTTTAAGGGTAATTACTGCTCAACTAATGCTTTTATTATTCTTGTCCTAACGATTACAAATTTTGCAATCGTTTGCATAAATTTAAAAGTTAACTGCTGTCTTATAACGAAGTTATCGGACAGAAAATTATGTAGTTTTGCCCAATTTAATCTCGTAGATAATCCGGAAAATGTTTAGTGCCGCGATTAGACAGTATCATTTATCTAATATTTAATCGAATGACGTGGTTAACTTTTCAGATTGAGTATGGCACGACTTGGGGACAGCAAGTGTGTATTTGCGGTTCAACTCCAGAGCTTGGAAATTTCGATGAACGAAAGGCTTTGGAATTGATCCCTGTCGAAGGTAACATTTGGACTTCAACATTGTGCGTTTCCGACATTTCATCCATCGAATATTATTATTTCATCAGAGAAGGAAAGACCTCTGTGAGACACGAGTGGGGACTACCTCGATGTGTACATTTGGCTCCGAACCTGAGTTTTGATATTGTAGATCATTGGAGAGACGTGCCTTATCATCAATATCTTTATTCGTCGGTTTTTACCGAAAGTGTTTTTTTTCGTACCAAACAAACGTTTATTCCTCAAATTTCTACCGAAAGTGTTTTATTAAATGTAGTTTGTCCGTATGTCGAAAAAAATCAGCTGTTGGTGATTTCGGGCGAAGGCGAAACGTTGGGTAATTGGGATTTGAAAAAATCTGTTCCTTTCACTTTTGTGGGCGACGGACAATGGCAATTGCTGTTGAATGCGGCAGGGCTTAAGAATTCTCAAGAATATAAATTTGTGATTGTTCGCCAATCGGACAATGAGGTTGTAAAATGGGAAGACGGAGAGAATCGAAAATTCCCTTCAGATTTGTCTTTTAAAGAAGTATATGTCGAAAACTCCATTGCGTTCAGGTATTCGTTTTACAATTACAAAGGAACGGGAGTTGCCATTCCGGTGTTCTCCCTTCGTTCGAACGATAGTTTCGGAATAGGAGATTTTCTCGACCTGAAAAAAATGATTGACTGGGCTGCAATGACGGGAATGCACATTATTCAGATTTTGCCGATTAATGACACCACCGCAACCAAAACATGGAGAGATTCTTATCCATATAGTGCCATATCTGTTCATGCACTGCATCCCCTCTACCTCGGAATGAAGGAACATCCGCTTCGCGACAAATCTGAAAATGAGAGTTACCTACGAGAGGCAAAAGTTTTAAATGGATTAGATAGAGTGGATTACGAAGCAGTTTTAAACTTAAAGTTTAGATACTACCGGGAGTTATTCGCTCAAGAATTCCAAAAAATATCCGTCTCGAACGAATACGGAAAATTTTACGAAAACAACAAAGAATGGCTTTTCGCATACAGTTGTTATTGTTATCTGAGAGATAAATATCATACTGTCCGTTTTGCCGAATGGGGGAGTTTTGCGGAATATGACCCAAACAATTTACAACTGCTCCTCGATTCGGATTTGGAGGCGAAAAATGAATTCGATTTCAATAATTTCATTCAATTTTTGCTTCATCGGCAACTTACGCAAGTCAAAGAATATGCACATTTGAAAGGCGTTGCGTTGAAAGGCGATATCCCGATCGGAATCAATCGCAACAGTGTGGATGCGTGGACCAATGCTCGTCTGTTCAATATGGATACACAAACGGGTGCTCCTCCCGACGATTTTGCCGTCGAGGGACAGAATTGGGGATTCCCCACCTACAATTGGCGAGAGATGGAAGAAGAACATTTCGATTGGTGGAAAAAACGTTTTATCAAGATGTCTGACTATTTCGATGCATATCGAATCGATCACATATTAGGCTTCTTCCGAATTTGGGAAATTCCTATCGATGCAGTCAACGGATTGCTTGGCCATTTCAGCCCGGCACTACCTTATTATCCCGAAGAAATTAGGCGTGCAGGAATTCCTTTCGACGAAGACAGGATGACTAAACCCTTCATTCGTGAAGAGTTTCTCTCCGATTTTTTCGGAGAATTCGCCGAAGAAGTGAAAATGAATTATCTGCAAGCAGTAGGTGAGGGTAGTTTTAGGCTCCGTGAGGAGTGTAATTCTCAGTTGAAAATAAAAAATCTTTTTCCCAATGTCGATACCACCAAAAACAAACGCATTCGCGACGGGTTGATGGCCTTGTGTGCCGAAGTGTTGTTTGTGAGAGACAGAATAGAATTCAACAAATTTCATCCGCGCATCACGGCGCAATACACTTATTCGTTCCGTTATTTGGACGATAATACAAAAAATGCCTTCAACCGCTTGTATGACGATTTTTTTTATCGCCGCCACAATTATTTTTGGCGTGAACAGGCGATGAAAAAATTGCCCGAACTCATTTCCTCCACTTCCATGCTGGCATGTGGGGAAGATTTGGGAATGGTTCCGGATTGTGTGCCTTCGGTGATGAATGAATTGAAGATTTTGAGTTTGGAAATTCAGCGAATGCCAAAAAATCCGCATGTTCGGTTTTCAGATTTGGCTCAATTGCCTTATTTGTCGGTATGCACAACATCTACTCATGATATGTCGCCAATTCGAGCCTGGTGGAAAGAAAACAGGGAGGTTACACAGACCTATTTCAACTCTGTGCTTCATCTTCAAGGTCCGGCTCCCGAAGAATGTACTCCCGATTTGTGCAAAATGATTTTGCAGAAACACCTCGATTCTACTGCAATGTGGGTAATTCTTCCCTGGCAGGATTGGATGTCGATTGACGAAGCATTACGCAATCCGAATGATCAAGCCGAGCGAATCAATGTTCCTGCAAACCCCGATCATTATTGGTGTTACAAAATGCACCTCTCGCTCGAAAAACTACTTCAAGCGGATTCGTTAAACTCCGAAATCCGGAAAATGAGTACTCGCAACAGATAAAATCGTTGACGAATTTTTTTATAAACGGATTCCTTGATTATAAAGGTTTCCGTTTTTGTTTTTATTCATTAACTTTGTGCCATATACAAATCATTAAGCCAACATTCTGTACTCGATGAAAACTCTGAAAGTGCCCAATCAACACATTGCCGATCAAAATAATGTTTTCGACCGAATAAAATATCTTAACGAAGTAGGCGTCGAAGCACACATTGACAACGTCAATTGGAGAGAAGATTTCCCCAAGTTTCTCCAAGCAACGGTACATGCAGCCCATGATGGAGAGCGATTGTTTTTGCTTTATAATGTTTTTGGAGAAAAGCTGCGAACAGTTTGTACACATGATTTTGATCCTGTATGGCAGGATAGTTGTGTAGAATTTTTCGTACAGCGAGATAACGAATCAACTTTATATTGCAATTTCGAATGCAATGCCAATGGCGTTTTGTTGGCATCGCTCCATCAAAGTCGTGAAGAATCGATCAAATTTTCGACCGACGAAATGGCATCGGTTTTTCGTCATGCAAGCGTTATTCATCGCTACGAAAAAAATGGGAATCAGGTAAGCGACTGGTCACTGTATCTCGAAATTCCGAAAAATCTATTGCGTTTTGCGCCTAAAGAATCTCTTTCACAAAAAATATTAAGAGCCAACTTTTATAAATGTGGCGACTTAACTAATGAGCCGCATTTTTTGACATGGAGCCCTATTTCTACTCCAAAGCCAAACTTCCATGTCCCCCAATTTTTCGGACAACTCGAAATGGAATGAGAAAACCACATTAAATAACAACTAAAAAATATTGTAATTTTATGCCAAACGTTCAAAAACTGAAGAACATTGTTTCATATTTCGTACCTCTTTCGGAAAATATCGAAATAAAACCTCTCGGTGCCGGCCACATCAACGATTCATTTAAGGTGACAAACGGCAATAACGAGTATGTGCTGCAACGCATCAATCATTCCATTTTTAAAGATGTTCCCGCATTGCAGAGCAATATTTTGCGTGTGACCATGCACATTCGCCAAAAATTGATCGAACGTGGCGAAACGGATATCGATCGCAAAGTGTTGACTCTTGTTCCGACACTTGAAGGGAAATTATATTTTGAAGATGCAGATGGCAATTTTTGGAGAATGACGATTTTTATTCGCGATAGCAAAAGCTACGACGAAATCAATCCCGGCTTAGCCTATAGAGCCGGAATCGCTTTTGGCGATTTTCAATTGATGTTATCCGATCTTCCGGGAGATCCGTTGCATGAAACTATTCCTGATTTTCATAATATGGAATTTCGCCTCGAAGAGTTTCGACAAGCAGTCAATCGCGACAGAGTGGGACGCGTGATGGAAGTGGACGATCTGATTAAAGAAATTGAAAGTCGGGCTTATGAAATGTGCTTGCCCGAACGTCTTCATCGCGAAGGAAAACTTCCGAAACGAATAAATCATTGCGACACAAAGGTCAATAATATTTTGTTCGACAACGACGGTCAGGTATTATGCGTGGTTGATCTGGATACGGTAATGCCCGGATATGTTCTCTCCGATTTTGGCGATTTTATTCGCACAGGAGCTAATACCGGTGCCGAAGACGATAAAAATCTCGACAAAGTGGGCGTGAATCTCGAAATTTTCGAAAATTACGCCAAAGGCTATCTGAAAAATGCCATTTCGTTCCTTACAGATATCGAAATCGATAACCTTGCTTTCGGCGCTAAACTGCTCACCTACATGCAAATCGTTCGTTTCCTTACCGATTATCTCAACGGCGATACCTATTATAAAATTGAATATGGCAATCACAATTTAATTCGAACCAAAGCACAATTTCGTTTGCTCGAAAGTCTCGAAGAAAATTTCGACAGGATGCAGCAGATCGTCCTCCGGGCTGCCGAAGAATACAAGGTTTAAACGTTTTGGGGCAAGGTAAAATAAAATAGTGCAGATATAAACGGTGTGAAGAAAAAAATTATTATCTTTGCACCGCTTTATTTTGAGAAAAAAAGGTGACTAAATTCAGCTTATATAATATTCCCCTTAAAAATCTTTCTGCAGGGACTCATAATTATGAGTATCAGTTGGATAGAAAATATTTCGAAGCCATTGACGGCGACGAGGTAAAAAAAGGAAACGTGAAAGTAGAACTCTCTGTCAAGAGAGTGTCTTCCACGTTCGATTTCAAATTTCATGTTCATGGGATTGTTCAAATTCCTTGTGATCGTTGTCTCGATGAAATGGATCAGGAAATTGAGTCGGACAATCATTTTATCGTAAAATTTGGCAAAGAATATTCCGAAGAAAGCGATGAAATTATTATCATACCGGAAGAGGAAGGAGAAATAAATATTGCTTGGTTTCTTTACGAATTTATCGCTCTTGATATTCCGATGAAACACATTCACGAACCGGGCAAATGCAACCGAATTATGTCGAAAAAGTTGCAGAAGCATCGTGCCGTGGATAGTAACGATCCCGACGATGTGGAAGATACGGAAGATTTTGATGATGGTAAGAGTACCGATATTGAGGATACTGCAGAAACCGGCGATCCTCGCTGGGACGTACTGAAAGACATTAACTTTGACGAAAATTACAATTAAACAATTCATAAATAATACAACAACGATATGGCACATCCTAAACGAAGACAATCGTCAGCAAGACAGGGAAAAAGACGTTCGCACGACCACGCAAAATTGCCTACAATGGCAATTTGCCCCAATTGTGGAGCATGGCACATTTATCACACCGTGTGCGGTGAGTGTGGTTACTACAGAGGAAAATTAGCTATCGACAAAACGGCTACTGCTTAATAACTCTTCCTCAAACAGCTTACGGTAATAAAACCCTGAGAAAGCGCATTTACGTTTTTTCGGGGCTTTTTTTAGAATAATTTTTGTACAGATGGAAAAAATAAACGCTGTTATAACAGGAATTTCGGCCTGCGTTCCTGATTATATTCTCACCAACGATGAGATAAGCACGATGGTAGATACGAATGACGAATGGATTACTACGCGAGTAGGAATTAAGGAACGTCGGATATTGAAGGGCGAAAATAAGGGAGTGTCTGAACTTGGTTCGCCTGCTGTGGCCGAATTGCTTCGCAAAACAAATACTCGAGCCGAAGAAATTGATGCTCTGATATTTGCTACATCCACACCCGACCATATTTTTCCATCGACTGCTTCGATCGTTGCCGAAGCAAACGGCATAAAAAATGCGTTCTGTTTCGATATGGAGGCTGCATGCTCCGGATTTATTTTTGGACTCGAGGTTTGTAATGGTCTTATTCTGTCCGGACGATATAAAAAAGTTATCCTCCTGGCCGGAGACAAAATGTCGGCCATAACCAACTACTCCGATCGTAATACATGTCCGTTGTTTGGCGATGCAGTGGGTGCTGTTCTTATCGAACCTTCTTCCGAAGATGTTGGCATTATTGACACTATATTACACACCGACGGCGTGGGGTATGAGCCATTGCAAATGAAAGCAGGCGGAAGTAAATTTCCTGCCACACACGAAACCGTCGAAAAAAAGGAACATACTGTTCGTCAAGACGGAAAAACTGTTTTTAAATATGCTGTGAAGAATATGGCTGATGTCTCCGTCGAAATTATGCAAAAAAACAATCTCTCCAAAGACGACGTCGATTGGTTTGTTCCTCATCAAGCCAATATGCGAATCATCGATGCTGCTATCGACCGCACAGGATTGTCACGCGATAAAGTAATGATCAACATCGAAAAATATGGCAATACAAGCGCCGGAACTATCCCCCTTTGTTTGTGGGAATGGGAGCCGAAACTGAAAAAAGGAGACAATATCATTCTTACTGCTTTTGGTGCAGGATTCACTTGGGGCGCCGTTTATTTGAAATGGGCATACGACGGGACCTCAAAATAGTTTTCATTTTTTTCGTGCGGATTAATTTTTTCAAAAAATAGGACAACTCTTGATCATTAATAGAAAATCGAGATTTATTCCAAAAAGAATACTCTTAAATCTTTTTCCGTGATGGTTATTTTCTTGCCATTGTCCGAAATAATCGTCGAATCCATACACCAAAGAAAACAAGTACCATTTCTGAACTTTCGAAAAGAGAGTCTTCATCATAGCGAAGAAGAGAAATCGAATTAATTGATGTAATTTTGTAGCCGAATTTATAATACAGGCGAAGGAACGTGACATACCCCGAAAATTTCGAACAAAAAATCGAATTTCAAAAAATTCGGCACTATATTATCGATCAGTGCTTAAGTACGCTGGGCAAAGAGCGCACCGAGAACATGTCGTTTTCTTCTTCATTTGACGAAATCCAACGATGGTTGACGCAGACTGAGGAGTTTGTCCGCATTTTGCAGGAAGAAGATGCTTTTCCTTCCGACAATTTTTTTGATGTGCGCCCCATGTTGAAGCGCATGCGCATCGAGGGTTCTTGGATCGAGCAGCAAACGCTGTTCGAATTGCGTCGTTCGTTGCAAACCATTCATGCTATTGTGGCTTTTTTGCGTCGCGACGACGAAAAGGCGCCTCGTTATCCCGAATTACGGGCATTAACCGAAAATGTGGTCGTTTATCCCGACATGATCAAAAAAATTGATGGGATTTTGGATGCTTTCGGTCAAATCCGCGATAATGCTTCGAAAGAACTGGCCGACATTCGTCGTCAGCTCACTTCTACCATGGGAAGTATTTCCAAAACACTGAATGCAATTTTGCGCAATGCGCAATCGGAGGGACTGGTCGAAAAAGATGTATCGCCGAGCATGCGCGACGGACGATTGGTGATCCCCGTAAACCCTGCCTTCAAACGAAAAATAAAAGGTATCGTGCATGACGAGTCGGCTTCCGGAAAGACGGTTTATATAGAACCTTCGGAAGTGGTGGAAGCCAATAACCGCATTCGTGAACTCGAAAGCGAGGAACGACGCGAAATTATTCGTATTTTAACGGAATTCGCAAACTATTTGCGCCCGTTTTTGCCCGATTTGTCGGTTTCGTACGATTTTCTGGCCGAAATAGATTTCATTCGTGCAAAAGCCCGGTTCGCTCTACAAATCAATGCCATCAAACCCCCGTTAGAAAACAGGCCTTTGATGGATTGGGTACAAGCCGTCCATCCGTTGCTCTATCTGTCGTTTCAGAAACAAAATCGAAAAGTCGTTCCGCTCGATATCACCCTCGACGAAACAAATCGGATTTTGATTATTTCGGGTCCCAATGCCGGCGGCAAATCGGTTTGTCTCAAAACTGCAGGATTGCTCCAGTATATGGTGCAATGCGGCTTGTTGATTCCGCTGAAAGAAAATTCGCAGGTAGGTATTTTTCGCGACATCTTTATCGATATCGGCGACGAACAATCTATCGAAAACGACCTTTCGACCTATAGTTCGCACCTGAACAATATGAAGTTTTTTCTGAAAAACTGCAATGAACAGTCGCTGCTGCTGATCGATGAATTTGGCAGCGGAACCGAACCACAAATCGGTGCAGCCATTGCGCAATCGTTGCTGCATCGTTTCAACGAACGCAAGGCGTTTGGCGTCATCACCACGCATTATCAGAATCTGAAGCATTATGCCAACGAGCACGAAGGCGTCATCAACGGGGCGATGCTCTACGACAGACACGAGATGCAGCCTCTGTTTCAATTGTCCATCGGAAATCCGGGAAGTTCGTTTGCGGTGGAAATTGCCCGAAAAATTGGTTTGCCCGAAGAGGTGATCGCCGAAGCTTCCGAAATTGTCGGAAGCGATTATATCAATATGGACAAATATTTACAGGATATTTCGCGCGACAAACGATATTGGGAGCGCAAACGCGATGAAATTCGTCGCGAACGCAAACGAATGGAAGAGCTTTCCGAAAAGTACCAATCGAGTTTGGACGAAATAAATACACAAAAAAAACTGATTTTGGCGCAAGCCAAAGAAGAAGCCGAAAAGCTATTGTCGGAAACTAACGTAAAAATTGAGCAGACCATTCGCCAAATTCGTGAAACACAGGCCGAAAAGGAAAAGACGAAGCAGGCACGTCAGACTCTCAATGAGTTTAAGGAAAAGGTTGCAGCTTCCGACCTTAATCATGCCGATGTGTCCAAAATGGACAAAAAGGTTTTGCATCGGCCGAAAAAACCGGTGCGTGCTGCCGAATTGGCCTCAATTCCTCTTGCCACTGGCGATGTGGTGCGCATGAAAGGTCAAACCACGTTGGGCGAAATTCTCGAAATAAACGACAAAAAGGCTGTAGTGGCTTTCGGCATGATCAAATCTTCGGTCGGATTGGAAAAGCTCGAACGTGTCAGCAACAATCAACTGAAGAAAGAACAAAAAAAATCGTCGAATACGCGCGATTTGATGTACGAAAAGAAATTGAATTTCAAACCCGATATCGACGTCAGAGGAATGCGGGGTGACGAAGCGTTGCAGGCCGTTATGTATTTCATCGACGATGCCATTCAATTAAATATTTCGCGCGTCCGCATTCTTCACGGGACGGGCACGGGCGCTTTGCGTCAGATTATTCGCGATTATTTGCGAACGGTGAACGGCGTCGCCCGTTTCGGCGATGAACATGTGCAATTCGGGGGTTCCGGCATCACGGTTGTCGATTTGATATAAAATTTATGGACATAATTGTCAGTGGAGAGAGTGCCCGAAAAAATTCAAAAATTCGCTCATTTCATCGCATTTTTCGGCATCTTTTTTTCGGTCATGTTCGTTCCACACTTGCGTCGTATTTGCCTCGTATTTGCGTCGTACTTGCGTCTTGTTATATTTTTGCTTGTTTCAAGCTGTTTCCAAATGTTTTTTTATTGGTTTTTCAGGCAAAATTTAGAAGCGAATTAAAGTCGTTTGAGAAGTATTTTTTTGTACTTTTGCTTTCAGTGAAATGTATCTGAAGGAAGCCATCATTTAACCGGAAAATTTTTATTGCAAATATCAAAAAGTCACGATAATGAGATTAGATTTAAGTTCAAAAATCACACTCGAACGAATTCCAAATCGGTATTACAATCCACAAAACGATTTTGAGAAATTTACGTTGACGCGTTTCGAGAAAATTCCGACCGTTATTTACGAGGATTTATTGCAGGCGTCTCAAAAAATTGCTGATGACATTGTTCGTCGAATGCTCGAAAAGCAGCAGCATAATCAAAATTTCGTAATGGGCATTTCGGGAGGTGCATCTCCCCAGCATATCTATGCCGAATTGGTGAGGCAGCATCGCGAAAACAAAGTAAGTTTTCGTAATCTGGTTGTTTTCAATACATACGAATATTATCCGCTTTCGGAAGTATCGTCGAGTAACCTTGGCATGCTGAAAGAGTCTTTTTTGGATCATATCGATATTGATCCTCGCAATATCTTTTCGCCCGATTCTTCTGTCGAAAAGGAAATGATTATGGAGAGCTGTCGAAAGTTTGATGACGATCTCGAACGAGTGGGCGGAATGGATTATCTGCTGTTGGGACTTGGCAGCAAAGGCAATATCGGATTCAATATGCCCGGAAGCAATCCCCATTCGTCCACTCGATTGGTGATGCTCGATGGCGATTCGCGCAGTGATGCGGTCAATGTTTTCGGTTCTCTTGATAGAGTTCCTGTGAGTGCTATCACAATGGGTATTGCCGACATGATGAAAGCAAAACATATCACGCTGATAGCCTGGGGCGAACAAAAAGCCAAAAGCATCAAGGAGATGGTCGAGGGAAGCGTGGAAGATTCGATGCCTGCTTCTATCTTGCAAACTCATCCCGACGCCGAAGTTGTCATCGATTTGTCTTCGGCTTCCGATCTTACCCGAATCAGTCATCCCTGGCTTGTTACCAGTTGCGAATGGAATAGTAAACTCATTCGCAGGGCTATTGTATGGTTATGCGAGATGGTGGACAAACCGATTTTGAAACTTACCAACAAAGATTACAACGATTACGGATTAAGCGAACTTTTGACGATTTATGGTTCGGCTTATAATGTTAATATCAAAATATTTAACGATTTGCAGCACACCATCACCGGCTGGCCGGGTGGAAAGCCCGATGCCGATGACACCTATCGTCCCGAGAGAGCAAAGCCTTATCCCAAAAGGGTTATTATTTTCAGCCCGCATCCCGATGATGATGTGATTTCGATGGGAGGAACTTTTCAGCGGCTGGTAAATCAGGGGCACGAAGTGCATGTTGCATATGAAACTTCCGGAAATATTGCCGTAGGCGACGAAGAGGTTATTCGATATATTTCGGTCATCAATAGCGTACGTAAAAAATTTGATCCCGAAAACACGCGGATTCTCGAGAAGTACAATCAGATAAGGAATTATTTGATGTACGAAAAAACCAAGGACGATTTGGATACGCCGGACGTTTTGTTCATAAAAGGACAGATTCGTCGCGAGGAAGCTCGTACTGCCGACCGCTATATCGGATTGCCTGACCGGAATGTACATTTTCTCGATCTCCCTTTCTATGAAACGGGACAGATTAAGAAAAATCCGATTTCGGAAAAGGATGTAATGATCGTCAAAGATTTCATCGAAACCATCAAACCGAATCAAATATATGTTGCAGGCGATTTGGCCGATCCTCATGGCACACACAAGGTTTGTCTCGATGCTGTGCTGGCAGCTGTCGATTTACTGAAAGACGAATCATGGTTCGAAGATTGCCGCATTTGGATGTATCGTGGTGCGTGGATGGAGTGGGAGATTGATCATATCGAAATGGCCGTTCCGCTCTCGCCCGAAGAGCTTCGCCAAAAGCGGAATGCCATTCTCAAGCACCAGTCGCAGATGGAAAGTGCCCCATTTTTGGGCGACGACGAACGATTGTTCTGGCAGCGTTCGGAAGAACGCAATCGCGCTACGGCCGACACTTACTGCAAATTGGGTCTTGCTTCCTACGAAGCCATCGAAGCGTTTGTGGAATACATACCGGCGAAATAAAAAAACGCAATTTTTATGAATACTTTCGTTGAGGCCGATTCTGAAACAGTTTCGGTCTCATTTTATTTCTATTTCGTTGGAAACGATTATAAAATGACAGTTGCCTTTGGCTAATATTCCAAAAAAAATTCGTACATTGAGCGGCCAAAGGAAAAAGAATGGAAAAAGAAAAATTTCATATCGAATTTGTGATGGGGAATGCCAGCCAAAATAGTTTGTGGAGGATGATCAGCATGCCCGACGGACTTTCGGAATGGTTTGCCGACGAAGTTTCTTTTGATGAGGAAAACAATCAGTATCTTTTTCGATGGAGTAAATCCGAAGATATTGCGTTGGTTCAATTCTCGAAACCCATGAATGTCATCCGATTTCGATGGCTCGACGAAGAACAGGATATGGCATATTTCGAATTTGCGATCCATAAGCTCGAACTTTCCGGAGGATTAACACTCGAAATCACAGATTTCGCTACAACTGAGGAAAAAAACGATGCAATCACCTTATGGGAAAAGCAGGTTGACGAACTAAAACGAAAATTGGGGATCTGATCAGATTTATTCCAACGAACAAAAAATCGACAGGCAATGCATCAACGTTGTCTGTCGATTTTTCTTTTTGCCATCTTCATCATATCATTGTCCGTCCGAATTTATTATCTTTGCATTCGAAAATAACCGGAGCATTTTGTTTTGAATTGATGATCAAAAAAATTCATATAAAACGTTTAGACAGCTACCTCCTGCAAACTTTTCTTCCACTTTTTTTGATGACTTTTGCAATCTGCCTTTTTCTGGTATTGATGCAATTTTTGTGGAAATATGTTTCGGATATGGTAGGGAAGGGGTTGGAATTGAAAGTGCTGGCTGAAATGTTTTGGTATGCCGCCCTCAACTTAATTCCGCTTGCATTGCCTTTATCGATTTTGCTGGCATCATTGATGACCTTTGGCAATATGGGTGAAGATTTGCAGTTGCTTGCCATCAAATCGGCGGGCATATCGCTTTTCCGAACCATGACTCCGCTTATTGTACTGATCACGTTCGTTAGCGTGGGTGCTTTTTTCTTCCAAAACAATGCCATGCCCACGATACAAACCAAATTTTATTCGCTCCTCATTTCTATTCGACAAAAATCGCCCGAACTCGATATTCCGGAGGGCGTATTCTATAAGGGAATTGACGGATATAATATTTTTGTCGGCGAAAAGAATCGCGATACAGGCATGCTCTATGACGTTATGATTTACGACGTTTCCAAAAGCAGTGTAGATCAAATGGTGGTAATTATTTGCGATTCGGCAGAAATGAAAATGTCTGAAGACAAACTTTCGCTTGTTTTCACCATGTATCACGGGCAACAGTTCGATAATTTTCAGAGTGGATCACCTTCTATGCAACGGGAGTTTGTGCCCTATCGTCGCGAAATTTTTTCGAAAAAGCAGATGCTGATAGAATTTGATGCAAATTTCAATCGTATTGACGATGCTACTATCGAGGGAAACGCCTCAAGTAATTATGTGTCTAAAAATTTGTCTCAACTCAAGCATTCCATCGACTCCATGAAATATGAATTGGACAGCGTGAACGTGATCGATCGCAATATGATGAAGAATTATGCCTATCTTTCTTTCCGCAACAGTTATCCTCCCGAACAAAAGGATTCCATCATTCGAAAGGCCGAGAAATTGAATGTTTCCCTGCATCCCGATTCGATTTTTGCTTCGAAAGATTTGCAAACACGCAACGCAATCTTGCAAAACGCTTATGCTAAAGCCGAAAATAACGGGAACGATTTCATGTTTCGATCTATGTCTAAAACTTCCACTCAGCGCATCATCAATCGACATTGGATAGAATGGCATCGAAAATTTACCTTGCCGTTCGCTTGTCTTGTGTTCTTTTTCATCGGTGCGCCACTTGGATCGATTGTTCGCAAAGGCGGATTGGGAATGCCTATAGTGATTTCCGTTATTCTGTTCATTATATACTATATTTTGGACAACGTTGGTTATAAAATGGCACGCGATGGTGTTTGGGCACACTGGATGGGCATGTGGTTCAGCTCGATGGTCTTGCTTCCTTTGGGTATCTTTCTGACCTACAAGGCAATGAACGATTCGGTGATCCTGAATCCGGACACCTACACAATGTTTTTCAAAAAGATATTTTTCATTCGCGAAAAGCGAAATTATCCGATAAAAGAGGTGGTAATCGACAAACTGCCCTATCACGAACTGAATGATCAATTGAACGATTTGTCGCACGAAGTGGATGACTATTTGGCGAAATACAGGAGATTGGGCTATAAAACCTATTGGATGGATTCGGAATACGATAAAGCGTTACAGTCGATAAAAAATAAAATGGAAACGATTTTAAATTCGGTTTCAAATTCTCGAAATCTTGAAATTCTTCGCAAGGCTGAAGAATATCCGGTGCTTATCAACAATCAGCGACCATTTGTTGCAGGGTCGCGAATGGCAAGATTTTGCCTGTATTTTTTTCCGATAGGAATTTTATTTAAATTATTTTCTTGTCTATTCGAACGCCGAATTATGAACGATTTGTACCGCATCAGAGCATTAAATTCCGAACTTGCCAAAATTGTGGAAGAAGCAAGTTTATTTCACCGAGCAATATAAATTTTACTAAACTATATATGAAAGAATTTCAGCTTAATACAATAGAAGAAGCAATAGAAGAAATAAAAAAGGGAAATTTCGTGATTGTCGTCGATGACGAAGATCGCGAAAACGAAGGCGATTTGATTTTGGCTGCCGAGTGCATTACTCCCGAAAAAATCAATTTTCTCGAAACGCATGCCCGCGGACTCATTTGTGCCCCTATTACCATTGATCGCGCCGAAGAGTTGGAACTTCCAATGATGGTAACGCACAATACGTCGTTGCATTCCACTCCTTTCACGGTTTCGGTGGATTTGCTCACACACGGTTGCACTACCGGAATTTCGGCGCACGATCGTGCTGAAACTGTGTTGGCGCTCACTCGTCCCGAAACCAAACCCGAAGATCTTGGCCGTCCCGGCCATATTTTTCCCCTTCGTGCTCAAAATAAGGGTGTTTTGCGTCGAGCAGGACATACCGAAGCTGCCATCGATTTGGCTCGCCTTGCAGGTCTGTATCCGGCAGGAGTACTTGCCGAAATCAAAAACGAAGATGGTTCGATGGCTCGTTTGCCGCAATTGATGGAAATGGCCCGCGAATTCAATCTGAAAATCATTTCGGTCGCCGATCTCATCAAATACAGATTGCAAACCGAATCGCTTATCGAGCGGGGCGAAGAGGTGCATTTGCCGACAAAATACGGCGATTTTATGATGATTCCTTTTTTGCAGAAAGCCACAGGGCAAGAGCATGTTGCATTGATTAAAGGTTCGTGGAAAGAAGATGAACCTATTTTGGTACGCGTGCATTCATCCTGCATCACAGGCGATATTTTCGGATCTTACAGATGCGAATGTGGCGACCAGCTGCACAAAGCTCTTCAGATGATCGAGGAAGCCGGTAAAGGCGTGCTGGTTTATCTCAATCAGGAAGGTCGCGGCATCGGCTTGATGGCTAAAGCTGCTGCCTACAAACTTCAGGAAAACGGATTGGATACCGTAGAAGCTAATTTGCATTTGGGATTTAAAGCCGATGAGAGAGATTATGGCGTCGGCGCACAGATACTGAGAAGTGTAGGAGTAAAGAAAATGCGGCTCATGTCCAACAACCCTGTCAAACGAATCGGACTGGAATCTTACGGCCTCGAGGTTACCGAAAATGTTCCCATCGAAGTTGAGCCGAACAAATACAACAAGTTTTATATGGAAACCAAAAAAAATAAGATGGGACATACACTTAAGAAGGTGAAATAAAAAACTTGCGTATTGTTTTTTTACTGCTCTTGATATGAAATAATTAGCTTTGCAATGAATTTGATATACCTTATAACGGGTTTTGTAGTTGGCGGAATTATTTCATGGATTATTGCCACACTTATATCCAAAACAAAAACGGTAGCAAAGAGCGATTTCGATCGCTTGTCGCAGTCAAATTCTGCGCTGACAACCGAGAATGTAGTTCTGAAAGAAAAAGTCAATGCATTTCTAAATAACGAAACATTACTCAAAGAAGAAATTTCGAAAGCCAAAGAACGATTGGACTTTGCTCAGCAACAACTTCAGCAAAAAGAGCGCGATTTATCGGTTTTGTCTGCAAATTTTAATGCAGCCGACACTCATATCAAACAATTACAGGAAGAAATCAATCAGCACAAAATAGAGCTAAAAGCCAAAACCGACGAAGTGAACGAAACGCACAAAACGTTGGCATCGTTTCAGGCAAACAACAAGGCTTTACTCGAAAAGCTGGAAACACAAAAATCGGAAATAGAAGAATTGCGCAAGCAATTCAACATCGAATTCGAAAATATTGCTTCAAAAATTCTCGAGGAAAAGTCTGAAAAGTTCACCAAACTCAATCGCGAAAACCTTGATACCATTCTTAAACCGTTGGGCGAAAACATCGAATCCTTCAGAAAGAAAGTTGAGGAGGTATATGTTACCGAGTCGAAAGAACGATTCTCTCTCGGACAGGAAGTTAAAAATCTTCGCGAACTTAACGATCGTTTGAGCGCCGAAGCCAACAATCTCACCAAAGCACTGAAAGGCAATGCTAAAATTCAGGGCAATTGGGGCGAAATGATTCTCGAGAACATTCTCGAAAAATCCGGACTTACCGAAGGACGCGAATATTTTATACAGGAATATCTGAAAGATTCGGATGGTAAATATTTGGTGAACGAAGATGGATCACGCATGCAACCCGATGTCGTGATTTCTTATCCCGACGATCGCAAGGTTATCATCGACTCGAAAGTTTCGCTTTCGGCTTTTATGAATTATATGGGAACGGATGATCCTGACGAACAGAAAAAGTATATCAAGGAGCATCTGATTTCTGTGAGAAAGCATATCGACGAACTAAGTCGGAAAAACTATCAGGATTACGCTGCAACGCTCGATTTCGTGATGATGTTCATTCCCAATGAACCGGCTTATATGCTGGCTTTGCAGCACGACAGCGAAATATGGCAGTATGCCTACGACAAAAAAATTCTGTTGATAAGCCCCACAAACCTGATTGCTGCGCTCAAACTCATTGTAGATTTGTGGAAACGCGAATACCATAATCGCAATGCGATGGAAATTGCCGAACGCGGGGCCAAACTTTATGACAAATTTGTGGGATTCATAGCCAATCTCGAAAAAATCGGCAAGAATCTCGATCAGGCTCAGAGTGCTTATAAGGATGCTTATAAACAACTTTCTACAGGGAATGACAATCTGGTGCTGCAAACTCAAAAATTGAAAGAATTGGGAATTTCGCCCAAAAAAAGTATTCCTCCTTCCCTTTTGGAAGGCAACGAATAATACCGTATTAGAAATTCAAATACGGGTAATTTTTTTATAACGATAATATTTATACAACTTTAATCGAAAGAACTATGTTTGGAAAAATGCTAAAACACCTTCAGGATGAGTTGGCGTCCATCAGAGAAGCCGGACTCTACAAGGACGAGCGAATCATCGTTACCCCGCAAAGAGCCGAAATCAAAGTGCAGTCAGGGCAGCAAGTACTCAACTTTTGTGCCAACAACTATCTTGGCCTCTCCGATAATCCGCAGCTCATCGAAGCAGCCAAAAAAGCGCTCGACGAACGTGGCTATGGAATGTCATCAGTGCGCTTCATTTGTGGAACGCAGGATTATCACAAAGAATTGGAAAAGGCCATCAGTCGTTTTTTCAAAACGGAAGATGCCATTCTGTATGCTTCCTGTTTCGATGCCAATGGAGGCCTTTTCGAGCCTCTGTTCAAGGAAGAGGATGCTATTATTTCCGATGCTCTCAATCATGCTTCCATCATCGATGGAGTCAGACTTTCGAAAGCCAAACGCTATCGCTATGCCAATGCCGATATGGCCGATTTGGAGGAAAAGTTGAAAGAAGCACAGTCTCAGCGTTTTCGTATCATCGCTACGGATGGTGTGTTTTCGATGGATGGGAACGTGGCTCCACTCGACAAAATTTTGGAATTGGCCGAAAAATACGATGCACTCGTCATGGTGGACGAAAGCCATTCTGCAGGAGTTGTGGGCAAAACCGGACATGGCGTAAGTGAATTGTATGATGTGATGGGCAAAGTAGATATTATCACCGGAACTCTCGGAAAAGCTTTCGGCGGAGCTATCGGTGGTTTTACGACCGGCCGCCGCGAAATCATCGAAATGCTGCGTCAAAGTTCTCGGCCCTATCTGTTTTCCAACTCCATTCCGCCGATGGTAGCAGCAGCAGGCGTCAAGGCATTCGATTTGCTCGAATCGTCGAACGAATTGCAAAACCGTTTGCATGAAAATGTCGAATATTTTGTAGGCAAAATGAAAGAAGCCCGTTTCGATATCAAGCCCACTCAATCGGCCATCTGTGCAGTAATGCTTTACGACGCAAAGCTGTCGCAAGATTTTGCTTCCGAACTTTTGAAAGAAGGCATCTACGTAACGGGATTCTGCTATCCGGTTGTTCCCAAAGGCGAAGCCCGCATTCGTGTTCAGCTTTCGGCAGGGCACAAACGCGAACATCTCGACAAAGCTATTCAAGCCTTCGTTAAAGTTGGACAAAAATTAGGAGTAATTTAAAAGAAAACCATATTGATAAGCAACAGAAAAGAAAGGGTACTTTTAATCGCCGATTCGAAAACTTAATGTTCTCTTAATGCCTTCATGTTTTAGAAAAAAGAATTGAACCATTAAGAAATTAAGGGAAAAAGAAAAACTTATCGTCAATTCGCAAACATAACGTATTCTTAAAACCTTCATGTTTAAATAAGAAATTATGAAAGCCTTAGTAAAACTACGCCCCGAAAAGGGAATTTGGATGGAAGAAGTGCTGGTCCCATCCATTGGTGTGAACGATGTTCTCATCAAAATAAAAAAAACCGCAATATGCGGAACGGATCTGCATATTTATGAATGGAACGAATGGGCACAACAGACCATCCATACCCCCATGACCATCGGACACGAATATGTGGGCGAAATAGTGGAAATGGGCAGTGGCGTCACCAATCTCAAGATAGGCGATCGAGTAA
The DNA here is from genome assembly GCF_004138125.1 of Seramator thermalis. Taxonomy (GTDB): domain Bacteria; phylum Bacteroidota; class Bacteroidia; order Bacteroidales; family Dysgonomonadaceae; genus Seramator; species Seramator thermalis. The sequence continues at coordinate 25,544 of NZ_RXHS01000012.1, read as the reverse complement.
CGGGTGAAGGCCATATCGCCTGTGGACATTGCCGTAACTGTCGTCGCGGAAAATTACACGTTTGCGAAAATACCATTGGGGTGGGAGTCAATCGCGATGGCGCCTTTGCGGAATATCTGTCGCTCCCCGCATCCAATATAGTGAAGCTCGATCCTCGCATCCCCGACGAAATAGCCTCCATCATGGATCCGTTTGGCAATGCCACACACACGGCACTTTCATTTCCGGTGATTGGCGAAGATGTGCTCATCACCGGAGCCGGGTTAATCGGTAATATGGCCACTGCTATCTGTCGCTTTGCGGGAGCACGTTATATTGTGGTAAGCGACATGAGTGAATACCGACTGAATATTGCAAAAAAAATGGGAGCTACCGTCACCGTCAATTTGTCCAAAGGAGAAACTGTTGGTCAAGCCGTGAAAGACCTGAAAATGCGCGGCTTCGACGTCGGGCTCGAAATGTCCGGAGCTCCTGCCGCGTTTCGCGATATGATCAGTCACATGTACAATGGTTCTAAAATAGCTCTGCTCGGCATTCTGCCCAATTCCACATCGGTCGATTGGAACACCATTATTTTCAAAGCTCTTACCTTGAAAGGTATCTATGGTCGCGAAATGTGGGAAACATGGTATAAAATGGAGCAAATGCTCATTTCGGGCATCGACCTCACTCCTATAATCACTCATCGTTTCTCGATCGATGATTTTCAGAAAGGGTTTGATGTCATGGAGTCCGGCCAATGCGGTAAAGTGATTTTGAATTGGGAATAATTTTCCTCGACTTTTCACTTTCGATTAAGCTTCGGCGTTGATAGTCCTCTCCTGCCGCACGATTGTATCGTCCGGCAGCAACGGGATTTTAAGCGAAAAAGGTTGGCAAGCGTGCTTGTCAACCTTTTTCATGCTCGCTCAATAAGATAATTATTCCGATGAGTTTGCGATAACGTATTGTGTGGTACGTGAATATGTCTTGGAATAAAATGTGCAATTTTTTTCTCACAATATTTTGGACATTTATGTTAGCCATTCGGCATAAAAATTCCTATTTTTGCGTGCAGATCGATAAATTTTTTAGAAACAATGAAACCTACATTATTTGTATTAGCAGCAGGAATGGGAAGTCGGTACGGCGGACTGAAACAGTTGGATGGAGTGGGACCGAGTGGTGAAACCATTATGGATTATTCGATTTACGATGCCGTACATGCAGGATTCGGTAAATTGGTGTTTGTGATCAGGAAATCTTTCGAAAAAGATTTCAGGGAAAAAATCGTGAAAAAATACGAACACAAAATCCCCGTGGAATTGGTTTTTCAGGATTTGGACAATCTCCCGGTAGGTTTTTCGGTGCCCGAAGGTCGCGAAAAGCCGTGGGGCACAAACCATGCCGTGATGATGGGCAAAGATGTTATTCACGAACCGTTTGCCGTAATCAATGCCGATGATTTTTACGGACGCGAAAGTTATAAGGTGTTGGCCGATTATCTTTCGAAATTGGACAACACTCGCAATCAATATTGCATGATCGGTTATCGGGTCGGCAACACTTTGTCGGAAAGCGGAACGGTAGCCCGCGGCATTTGCGAAACCGATGCCGAAGGCAATCTCACAGGCGTGGTTGAGCGCACACAAGTGATGCGCATCGATGGCGAAGTGAAATATAAGGATGAGAATGACCAGTGGATAAGCATTCCCGACAATACGCCGGTTTCGATGAATATGTGGGGCTTCACTCCCGATTATTTTGAATATTCCGAAAAATATTTCGTCGAATTTCTCAAAAAGAACATTCAAAATCCGAAAGCCGAGTTTTTTATTCCACTGGTTGTTAATGAACTGATCGTAAACAACACGGCAAAGGTGAAAGTGCTCGACACCCCGTCCAAATGGTTTGGCGTAACCTATGCCGAAGATCGTCCGGGAGTGGTTGCAAAATTGCAGCAATTGGTGGATGACGGAGTTTATCCTTCGCCGCTTTGGTAATAAACTTTGCATTGATAAATCGCAATCTGTTTCGAGAAAATATTAACGAATGATAGAAGTCCTGATCATATTGTTGCTGATTGTTCTGAACGGTTTTTTTGCCTTGTCGGAGATAGCCGTTGTGTCGAGCAGTAAAACCAAACTCGAATCGGAGAGAAAAAAGGGAAATAGCGGTGCCGAAACGGCATTAAAGCTAAAAGCCGATCCCGACAACTTTCTTTCTGCAGTTCAGGTCGGCATCACATTGATCGGAATCGTCAACGGAGCCTACGGAGGTTCGACTCTTTCGGTATATGTTGAGCCATTCTTCCGGCAATTTGCATGGAGTGCTCCTTATGCATCCACCATATCCATTATTCTGGTAGTTTTTCTGATTACCTATGTTTCGATCGTAATCGGAGAATTGGTACCAAAAACCATTGCGCTCAACAATCCCGAAAAAGTCTCGATTTTTGTTTCGCGGCCGGTTCATGTCGTCAGTATTGTTTTTTATCCTTTCGTGCGGTTGCTGGCTACTTCTACCAGTCTTTTCAACAAATTAATCGGATTGAAACCCGTAAGCGGCACTCTGTCGGAAATGGAGTTGAGAGCCATGCTCAAGACTGCTTCCAAAGAAGGTGTGATCGAAAGGGAAGAAAATATCATTCACGAGCAGGTTTTCTATTTTTCCGACAAGCGAGCCCGTCATTTGATGACGCATCGCACCGATGTGGAGTGGGTGAATGTCTTGCAAAAAAAAGAACAAATTGTAGCCGATTTGTTGAAATGCAGGCACAGCAAGGTTTTGGCATGCAATGGAAAACTCGACGATTTTGTGGGTATTATTTCCATCAAAGAGTTTTTGATTGCTTATTATGCAAATCACGATTTCTCGCTCAATGAGTTGGTGCAGGAGCCTCTGATTTTCCCGTCTTCGTTGCGCGCTCAAAAAGTACTCGAAACCTTCAGAGATAAGCATAAGTCTTTTGCAGTTGTGGTTGATGAATATGGAAGTCTTGACGGAATTATCACGCTTCACGATATCTTCGAGAACCTCGTTGGAACACTCGTGGATGAAAATGAAAACGAAGAACCCGATATTTTTATGCGCAACGATCACTCGGCTCTGGTCAACGGTGAAGCTCCACTCGAAATATTGACGCTTTTTCTCGACGATTTCATCATCGATTTCGAAACAATCGATTATTCCACAATAGCGGGTTTCGTTTTGTCGAACATCAATAAAATTCCACAGGTAGGCGATAAATTTGTTTACGACAATACCGAATTCGAAATAGTGGACGTGGATGGAAACAAGATCGACAAGGTACTTATTACCAAGAAGCAAAAAGATTCAAAATAACAGTTTCAACTTTTCTAAACTTCATTTTCATGAAATTTTTTCTCGAATCTGCAAATCTCAACGAGATAAAGAAAGCACACGATTTGGAGTTGCTCGATGGAGTAATCACTCATCCGAAATTCTTAGTTGAAGAAGGAATAAACAACAGAGAGAAGACCATCGCTCATTACAAATCGATCTGTAAGATTGCATTGGGTGCCGACCTTTGTGTTGATATCGTAGCTACCGATTACGATCGCATTATTAAACAAGCAAAATTTTTGGCAGCCATCAGTGGTCAAATAGTTATCAATATTCCGATGATGCCGGAAGGGATAAAAGCTATCAAGTTTTTGAAAGCGGAAGGAATAAAAACCAACTGCACCTTCATACATTCGATGGGACAAGCACTTTTAGCGGCAAAAGCTGAGGCTACCTATGTTACTCCGGATATTGCCTTTGTCGGAAGTTCGTTTTCGAAGACTCTTTCTTCTATCAAAGAGCTTCAGAATATCTATAACACTCTGCCCGGTCATCCACAAATTATCGTTTCGCGTGTTTTTGATCCGGAATCTGTCGTGGAATGTTCGAAAATAGGAGTTGACGTAATTGTAACCTCTATTGATACGATCCATAAATTGATAATGCATCCACAAACTGATGTTGACAGGGATAAATTGTTGAATGATATCAATTTAATCGATTATTAAAGCTCCGCAAACAGAAAAAATCAGAAGCTGATCAAAAAAATGACACTGAGTGAATCAAAAAAATGTCGGAAAAAGTTCATTTTTGTGTTTTATAACATATTTTTTTAGTGACAATCATTCGGAGTTTTGTGTTACTTTTACACGAATTTTAATGAATGTCCAATCTTCATCAACATCTTTTATTTATTCACCTGAGAAATATGTTTATACCAAAACGAGAAAGTAGATCCGGTTTGTTACAAGAAGCATTCGCAAAAAATGTTGACGGCAAGCAAACCGGATTATACGTTCTCACCAACAGCAACGGATGCGAACTTGCCATAACTAATTATGGTGCAAAAATAGTCGCATTAATCGTTCCCGATAGGGGCGGAAACTTTGTGGATGTAGTAACGGGTCACGATTCTATCGATGATTATCTGACATCCGAGGAGGCTTATTTTGGGGCTGTCTGCGGACGCACCGCCAATCGCATAGCCAAAGGTAAGTTTACGCTCGATGGCAAGGAATATACACTTGCAATCAACAACGGACCCAATAACCTGCATGGGGGCATCAAAGGATTCAATGCCGTAGTATGGGATGTTCTCGACATCGAGAATAGTCGCATTCGGCTTCACTATCTTTCGCCCGATGGAGAAGAAGGATTTCCCGGAAATTTGAGTGTTACGGTAACTTATACGCTCACCGACGAGAACGCAGTTGAAATCGATTATCGTGCCGAAACAGATCAAGCAACCATTCTCAATCTCACCAACCACTCTTATTTCAACCTGTCCGGGGCCGGCGATCCGACGATAGGCGATCATTTACTGCGGTTGATGGCTGATACCTATCTCCCGACCGATGAAACGGCCATTCCCTACGGTAAGCCCGAACCGGTGCGTGGAACGCCCATGGATTTCACCGAAGTGCATACAATTGGTGAGCGGATAAACGACGATTTTCAGCAGCTGGTTTTTGGTAATGGATACGACCATAATTTCATCCTCAACAAGCAACATCCCGACGATTATGTGTACGCCGGAATGCTCCAATCTCCCAAAACAGGGATTGTGATGGAAATGTACACTTCACAACCCGGAGTTCAGATGTACACGGGCAATTGGATGACCGGAAATCTTGTCGGCAAAAAAGGGCAGCGCTATCCGGCGCGATCGGCAGTTTGTTTCGAAACACAACATTATCCCGACAGCATTCATCATCCCGAATATCCGTCCATCATTTTGAGACCCGGCGATATTTTTGAATCAAAGACTACTTATAAGTTTTTAGTTAAATAACTTCAATCAAATTCCAATAACAATTTTAAATTTATCACTTTTATGGCAGAGAATAAACAACAGGGAAATTTGGTAGCGATCATCATGATGATCATTCTGTTTGGCATGATCTCTTTTGTTACCAATTTGGCAGCGCCGATGGGAATTGTACTCAAGGCACAATTCAACTTATCCAATTTCATGGGAATTTTGGGTAATGCTGCAAACTTTATCGCTTATGCAGTAATGGGAATTCCGAGCGGAATTTTATTGCAAAAAATCGGTTACAAAAAGACGGCTTTAGTTGCTGTTGCAGTCGGATTTATAGGCGTTGGAATCCAGTTATTGTCCGGTTATGCAGGTAATTCGGCATTCGGTGTTTATCTGATAGGGGCTTTGGTCGCCGGATTTTCGATGTGTTTGTTGAACGTTGTAGTTAACCCAATGTTGAATACATTAGGTGGTGGCGGCAACAAAGGCAATCAATTAATTCAGGTGGGCGGATCATTTAATTCCGTAATGGCTACTGTTACTCCGATGGTTGTCGGAATGTTGATTGGCGAAATTTCTAAAGACACCAATATTCGTGATATCTTCCCGTTCATGTACACGGCAATGGCTGTTTTTGCGGTTGTTTTTGTTGTGCTTGCTTTTGTAAAAATACCCGAACCAAATGCCGAAACAACTTCCGAACCGTTAGGTCAGCTAATATCCGGAGCCTTAAAGTTTCGTCATTTTGTATTGGGCGCAATCGGAATTTTTGTGTATGTTGGCGTTGAGGTCGGAACTCCCGGCATCATGAATTATTTTTTGGTAGATACAAATCTCCCCAATCCTTTAAATCCGACCACTGCTGGTTTTGTTGCCGGCACATATTGGTTTTTGATGTTAATTGGTCGTTTGGTTGGAGCTTCCATCGGCGGAAAAGTTTCGAGTAAAACAATGCTTACCGTAACTTCCTTTGTGGGAATTATTCTGGTGCTGTTGGCTATGTTTTTGCCTACATCTAAAGAAGTTGCTCTTCCAGTGTTGAAGAGTGTAGAAGGCGTAACGTCATTTGGACTGCTCAATGTTCCCATTAATGCTGCGTTCCTTGTGCTTGTTGGCTTATGCACATCCATTATGTGGGGAAGCATTTTCAACTTGGCCGTAGAAGGATTGGGCAAATATTTGGCCGCTGCCTCGGGTATTTTCATGGTATTGGTTTGCGGTGGCGGCATTTTACCGGCATTGCAAGGCTGGATTGCCGACGTTGCCGGATATTTACCGAGCTATTGGGTAGTTGTTGCCGGTTTGGCTTACTTGTTCTTTTATGCAACTGTCGGATCGAAAAATGTAAATACGGATATTCCAACTAAATAGACCAGCAAGTATAATTGATTTAACATGAGTAAAAACGAAATAATTCAGATTTTTCAAGAAAAATTCGGCGATCAGTCGCCGGAAGTTTACACCTCGCCCGGCAGGATCAATCTGATTGGCGAACATACCGATTACAATGGTAGTTTTGTTTTTCCCGGCGCAATCGACAAAGGGATGACCGCAGCCATTCGGTTAAACGGAACGGATAAAGTGAATGCTTACGCAATCGATTTGAACGAAAACTCGTCTTTCGGGTTGAACGAAGAAGATGCACCGAGTGAAGGATGGGCAAAATATATTTTTGGAGTTTGCCGCGAAATCATCAAACGTGGAGGCCGTGTCAAAGGATTTGATACGGTTTTTTCGGGAGATGTTCCGCTTGGTGCCGGTATGTCGTCTTCGGCAGCCCTCGAGAGCGTTTTTGCCTATGCATTGAATGAGATGCTGAATCTGGGAATCGATAAATTCGAACTTGCCCGCATCGGTCAGTCCACCGAACATAATTATGTGGGTGTCAAGTGCGGGATTATGGATCAGTTTGCTTCCATTTTCGGGAAAAAGGGACATCTCGTACGCCTCGATTGCAAAACGATGGAACATGCATATTTTCCGTTTGATCCAAAAGGGTACAAACTCGTTTTGTTGGACACGGCAGTAAAACATGAGCTTGCATCATCGGCCTACAACAAACGCCGTGAATCGTGCGAACACGCAGCTGCTACCATTCGCAAAAATCATCCCGAAGTTGAATTTCTGCGGGATGCGAACATGGATATGCTCGACGAGGTAAAAAACCAAATATCGGAAGAAGACTACATGCGGGCAAAGTATGTAATCGAAGAAACGCAACGGGTTCTTGACGTGAGTGACGCTTTGCAGCAAGGCGATTACGAAACGGTTGGTCAGAAAATGTATGAGACGCATTACGGAATGAGTAAATTATATGAGGTGAGTTGCGAAGAACTCGATTTTCTGAACGATGTAGCCAAAGAAAATAAAGTAACCGGCTCGCGTGTGATGGGTGGCGGTTTTGGCGGATGCACCATCAATTTGGTGAAAGATGAGTTGCACGACACATTTATCGCCGACGCAATATCAAAATTCAACGAAAAGTTTGGACACGAACCCAAAGTGTATGAGGTAGTAATCAGTGACGGAGCCCGAAAGCTGTAGAAACTGCTTTTCCCGTTTTTTAATATCAGAAGTTGGAGGTTCGAAATAGCTTCCAACTTCTTTCGATAAAATTCAACCCCGAAAACATGATCAGCACTTATTATTCCGACAATAGTACGTTTTTTGTTGCAGTTGACTGCATTATTTTTGGTTTTAAAGACAAAGATCTTCATATATTGCTTACACGTCGTCCCGTAGAACCACAAGGCGGACAGTGGTCGCTCATGGGCGGATTTATGGAAGAAAACGAAAGTTTGGATCAGGCGGCCGAAAAAGTGCTTTACAGATATACCCAACAAAAGGGAATTTATATGGAGCAAGTGAAAGCCTACGGCGATGTGAATCGAGATACAGGGGGAAGAGTTGTTTCTGTGGCTTTTTATGCGTTGGTTCGACTTGAGGAATTCGACACGAGTCTTGCAAGAAAATTTGATGCACGTTGGGTTAAGATTCAGCAATTGCCCAAATTGATCTTCGATCATAACCGGATGGTAGAAGACGCCCTTACGCTACTTCGTTACAAAACGTCGATGCAACCTATTATTTTCAATTTTTTCGATAAAAAGTTCACACTTCCGGCTTTGCAAGATTTGTATGAAGCTATCTATCAGACACCTATCGATAAAAGAAATTTTCGAAAAAAGATTGCTTCCATGCAGATTCTCGACAAGTTGAATATCAAAGACAAAACGTCTTCCAAACGTGGGGCGCACTACTATGCCTTTAACGAAAAAAAATACCAACAATTTATCCGAGAAGGGAAACGATTTTCACTTTAATGATTAAGGATTCTTAAATGATTTTGTTTGTTGAAATGGAATAATAGGAATAATTTTGCTGGAGATTATTTATCAAAACATTAGAACATGAAAAAATTTACAATCCTTTTTTTCTTTATTTCGGTAGTGCTTTCGGCTTTTGCTCAAGATTTTAAGGCAATTGATTATAAAGCGATAGAGAAGAACGTCAAAGATTCGTCTTCCCCGTATTATTACCCTGTATTGATGGAACGATACTCTGGGGGTGATTCTACATTCACAATCGATGAGGTGCGTCACCTGTACTATGGTTATGTTTTTCAGCCGACATACAATCCCAACGATACATCGTCCTATAACAACAGTTTGATGGAATCTCTATCGAAAACACAATTGTCGGAAGTCGATTATCGACAAATCGAAAAAGATGCCGATGCTCTTTTGGCAGAAGATCCTTTCAATATTCGTGCCATCAATGCCAAATTGCTTGTGTATGCCCAGAAGAACAACGTGGACGAATATAAAAAACTTGCCGGCCAACGCAAGGCTATTATGGATGCTGTATTGAGTTCGGGCGACGGAATTACTAAAAAAACCGCTTTTTATGTCATCAAAGTTTCGCACGAATACGATTTGTTAAACATGTTCGGGTATAAATACGGTGGGCAAAATAAGCTCACAGACCATTTTCACTATTTGTCGCTGGCCGAAAATCGGTTTGGAATAGATGGCCTCTATTTTGATATCACGCCTGTTCTCGATTTTATGAGCAGAGAAAATCAGAGTCGATAAAACGGTTCGTTCCTATTATATTCGAGAAATTGCCGGAATAGTTTTGTCCGGCATTTTTTATCTCATTCAGGTTATCTCCATAAAAGCCGGAGACAACGATAAATTAGCCTTCCCCTTCCATTGATATACATTCCATCGATTGTCAACACACTAAAAATATACCCATATTTCAACGAATGTTTAGTTTTATTCTCGGAATAACAACCTTATTCAAGGTAGATGTCGGAGACAAATCCAATGAAAAAATGTTTCGAATTCGATTGCAAAAAAACATTTGCGTTTTTCGAAAAATGTTGTAACTTTGCGCCCGCTAAGGTTCGTGAGACACTTTAGTCCCGCTTTCGGGGGAACAGGAAAGGGCGGCAGCGGTCGCAATTTTTACCGAAACATTGAACGCCCGGATGGCGGAATTGGTAGACGCGCTAGTTTCAGGGACTAGTGTCGGTTACGACGTGCAGGTTCGAGTCCTGTTCCGGGCACTTATTTATTGCGCAGGTGGTGAAATTGGTATACACGCTACTTTGAGGGGGTAGTGCCGGTTACGGCGTGTGAGTTCGAGTCTCATCCTGCGCACATAGTTCGATTCACAAGTAAGGGTATTCCCAAAAGGAATGCTCTTTTTTTTGTGCGTTCCGCAAGCCGTTTGATGTTGCAGAAAATCTTGGGCGGGGAAAGCGATTCGGAGAATTTCTATGTTTTGTTTATTTCCTTCTATTTTGACAGAAATTTCGCGACTGATGAATGCTTTTTTTTCTGTGGTAATACTCACTCCTTTTATTACCGAACGACCATTATTCTGCTGCATTATATGGTCTCCCTTTTGCGGAACGACCAATCGCTATTCGAAAAGGTTACCGGACTGTTAAAGGAACGATAATTTTCTGCCGAAAATTACGACTTGTTATCACGAGGAACGGCTTTTGTGCACAGACAAAACCTACTTTCCACGCTGAGGAACGACTTTTTACCGGTAAAACACCCTCTCCGCAGGATGCAGAGTGGCCTGTTTTTGCCGAATTGCCTGCTCCTCATCGTGCGGAACGACCTTTTACTATCGAAACAACTCACTCCGCAAAATGAGGAACGACCTTTTTCACCCGAAAAAGGTTATTCGGCGTTAAAAGCAACGACCTTTGTTCGCAGACATAACTCACTCGTCGCCCCGAGGAACGGGTTTTGACCGCGGTCAAAAGCCACTCCTCCTTAAAAATAGTTATCAAAAATGGAGAAACATCCCATAATTTGTTAACGAAGTGAACGACAAAGAGGGTAAAAGGTCGTACCTCAAGGTGAAAAGTGACCTTTATCAGCGGTCAAATGTCGTTCGTCATTTCGGAAAGTACATTTTGTTCGCGGTCAAAAGTAGGTCCGCAAAATGAGGAGTGACCTTTTTCTCCGGTCAAAACCTACTCGTCGCGTTACAAAGTGTGAAAAGTGATATAAAACTGCCGTTTCAACTTAACGACTATATCTAAATGTAAATAAACGTGAACATATTTACGAATTGAAAAGAGTGTGATATTAAATAAAAATTGATAGTTCTTTTTATGAGTTAACCCTAATTTCGACTAAAAAAAGTCGTTATTCGGAGACGAAAAAGGCCTAAATGGTTCCCTAAACACGTCAGAGAAGGAGTGCTGCCTTAAATTGGTGTATGAATATGACGATTCATTTCAAACGTAGAACCTATTTGTTGTATTGCGTCTGCTTTTTTCATTCTTATCTCTTTTTCGATTGCGGAAAACAATATGTCGTCATTTTTGCTATCTTCGCATAAAAATCGCTTATTATCGATGAAAATACTCACATCCGAACAAATCCGACATATCGATGCCGAAACCATCTCACGACAAGGTATCCCTTCACTCGAACTTATGAAACGTGCTGCTCGCGCATTTTATAATCGTTTCGTAGAGCTTTTTCCGGATAAGAATACTTCCGTATTGATTGTTGCCGGAATGGGTAATAATGGCGGCGACGGGCTTGTGGTGGCACGTTTGCTGCATCAGTCCGGATATAGGGTAAAGGCATTTATTGTGGAATACGGTACGAAATATTCGGAAGATTGTGCCCATAATGTGCGTAGAGTGAAAGCCGAAAATATTTCGAACGCAAAGATTGTTACAGAGGCCGATATTCCGGATATGAGTGCGTATGAAGTGGTCGTAGATGGAATTTTTGGCACTGGTCTGTCGCGTGAACCGGCGGGTATTGCAGCCGAAGTGATTCGCAGAATCAATGCAAGCGGTAAGCCCGTATTGAGTATTGATGTGCCGAGTGGCCTGTTTTTGGACCGCAAAACATCGTTTGCCGTACACGCTTTGGAAACAGTTACTTTTCAAATTCCGAAATTGGCTTTGTTTTTGCCGGACAATCACCATTTCACCGGAAACGTTTCCATTGTGAATATCGGATTGGATGAATCGGCCATCGCTGAAGCGGAAACCGATATATTTTTCGAAGAAAAAAAATGTATTCGCGGTTTACTCAAACCTTTGTCGAAATTTGCTCATAAAGGGACAGAAGGTCATGCACTTATTGTGGGAGGGAGCTTAGGTAAGACAGGAGCAGTATGTTTGGCAACAAAAGCGGCTTTGCGAACCGGTTGTGGTTTGGTGACGGCATTTGTGCCCAAATGTTCAACGTTGGCTCTTCAGTCCAATTTTCCGGAAGCGATGGCGATAGAAGACAAGACGGATAATTATATTTCGGATATCGCGTTCGATTTGCATCCTGATGCTATTGGAATCGGAATCGGCATGGGAAAGCACGAAGAAACACAACTCGCTTTACATCGATTTTTGCAGAAAAACAGTACACCCTTAGTTGTCGATGCCGACGGACTGAATATTCTTTCGATGCATCCGGAATGGATTGAACTGTTGCCTCCTAAAAGCATTCTGACTCCTCATCCGAAAGAGCTTTCGAGACTGATTGGCGAATGGAGAGATGATTTCGAGAAAATCGACAAAACACGGCAGTTTGCGCGGCAACACGATGTAATAGTGGTGGTGAAAGGTGCTTACTCGCTGGTGATAGACGCCGAAACACTGCATGTCAACAGCACCGGAACGCCCGCCTTGGCAACGGCCGGAAGTGGAGACGTGCTTACGGGAATGATCACGAGTTTGCTTGCGCAAGGCTACAAACCGATTGATGCTGCGCGGGTAGGAGTGTTTCTGCACGGATTGACGGCCGATATTACGGAAAAATCTATATATCCGCGAAGTTTTATCGCATCCCACATTATCGAAAATATTGGAAATGCCTATTTTGACATGGAAAAATCAAATGGATTACTTTAGTCCCGACAACCATTTCTGGGCAGCCAATCCTACTATAGGCAAAGGTTTCTCCTCGCCGTTGGCTGCTCTTATAATGCCCATGACGAAAAATATAAACAGCACGATACCTATCAATCCGAAAGCCAAATTAAATAAGCCTCCGAGAAATCCGTTTCCTCCAAATATTGTTCCAAAAAAAGATGTCAATGCTCCAACAATAAACAAAAAGGCCGATTGCCGAAGATGAAAAGCACCCAGATTTGTTCGATTATTGGTATGCAGCACATAGGCGATAATCCATCCAATGATGGTAAGATAGCTGACAATGGCAACCATTTTCCCGCTTGACGAAGAATTTGTATTTGCTATATCTGACATAAACTATCGGTTTTTTTTATTCAATCTACATCAAATTCAACAATTTGCCGGGAAAATAGTTTTTAGATTATCGGACATCGAAGAACATTTTAAAAATTGTTTTCTGTTCCGATTAAGTTCGAAAAAAATCCCTTTCAATATTTTGTTTTAAAGCAATAAATCCGTAATTTTGCACCTCATTTTGCCAATAGGCTTTTTAAGAAACGACATGAAGTCGTTCGCCTCAGGCACGTAACGAAAGTTATTTTTATACAATGTACGCAATTGTAGATATTCAAGGTCAGCAATTTAAGGTAGAAGCTGATCAAAAATTATTTGTACACCGTTTGAATGCCGAACGTGGCAGTGAAGTAGAATTCGAGAAAGTGATGCTCATCGACAACGACGGCCAAATAACCATTGGTTCACCCACGGTGGAAGGGGCAAAAGTGGTGTTGGAAGTGATTTCGCATGTAAAAGGAGACAAAGTTCTCATTTTCAAGAAAAAAAGAAGAAAAGGCTACCGCAAACTGAACGGACATCGTCAACAGTTTTCGGAGGTGAGAGTGAAAGAAATTATTGCTTAATCAGTTAAAATCGTAAGAAAATGGCACACAAAAAAGGTGTAGGTAGTTCGAAGAACGGTCGCGAATCGGAAAGTAAACGATTGGGCGTAAAAGTATTTGGTGGTCAATCTGCCAAAGCCGGCAACATTTTGGTTCGTCAGCGTGGAACCATTCATCATCCCGGACAAAACGTGGGAATAGGGAAAGATCATACGCTTTATGCATTGATCGACGGTGTGGTAGTTTTCCGCAAAAAACGCGACAATCGTTCGTTTGTATCGGTACTTCCCAAAGCTGAAGCCTGAAAGGCGTAGCTTGGATAGACAAGAAAATCGACCATAAAATAGAATTTTAGTTGACTGAACAACCCGCCACCGGCGGGTTGTTTGTTTCCTATAGAGTTTGTAGCCAAATGATTCGATGAAACAAGGGGGTTCGATGAAAGAAATTATCGGTCTATCGGCCGAAGAACTTCGGTTTATTGAGGAGCACGAGCGGGATGATATCCGCGACTTGGCTCTGCGAAAGTCCTTGTTCGAGGGGAAAGATGCACCGTTTCTGTTGTCGCAGATTGCGGGACGCAAAACAGCGAAGAACAAAATTCCTTCGTGGTATGCAAATCCGCAAATCGTGTATCCACAGCATGTATCGATGGAGCAGGCTTCATCGGAAACCACAGCTGCATACAAAGCTTCGCTGCTGTCCGGCAGTCATGGCAGATTGATTGATCTCACGGGCGGATTGGGCGTCGATTTTGTTGCGATGTTGGCTCATTTTGACGAAGGTGTGTATGTGGAATCGAATGAAGAATTATGTCGCGTTGCGGCCTACAATTTCGGAGTATTGGGTATTGAAAATGTAACCATCGAAAACACATCTGCCGGAGATTATCTCAGCCGAAATCCGCAAGCCGATCTCATCTACCTTGATCCATCGCGAAGAGATAGCACCGGACGAAAAATCTTCCGTATCGAAGATTGCCAACCAAACGTCAGTGAACTGATGCCTATGCTTGCTTCCGCTTCTCCCCGCATCCTGATTAAATATTCGCCCATGCTCGATATCGGATTGGCCGTGAAATCGTTGGCAAACGTAAGCGAAGTGCATGTAGTGGCAGTGGATAACGAGTGCCGGGAATTGCTTTTCGTGTTGGAGACGACAGCAACAGAAGCACCATGCCGATATGTGGCGGTGAATCTCAAAAAAAACGGTCAGTCCGAAATATTTTCTTTCTCCACGCAAGAGAAAATGTCGCCGGCAAATTATGCGCAAACTCTCGGAACTTATCTCTACGAGCCCAATGCTGCTATCCTGAAAGCGGGAGCTTTCGATATTGTGGCCTCACGCCATGATGTGCTAAAACTTCATCCGAATACCCATTTATACACTTCGGATGAGTTGAAAAACGATTTTCCCGGACGTGTTTTTGACGTTGAAGACGTTTTTTCGCCCAATAAGCATCATCTCCGAAATTTTGTTTCGAGCAATCCTCAAGCCAATATCGGCGTTCGCAATTATCCCGATTCAGTGGCTGAAATACGCAAAAAAACGGGAATCAAAGAGGGAGGCAATCGTTATGTGTTTGCTGCCACCTTAAATGACGGACAAAAGAAATGGATCGTGTGCTCGAAAATCGGACATAAAGGACTGTCCCCGAATAATTCGTGACACGACAACTTACTTACTCAAGTTGCTCAATCACACAATTCCTCATCATCACACATCCGGGCTGCAATATTTTCAATATTTTGACACCCACGTTTGTGCTAAACGGTTATCTTTGCAGTATGATTATTCCACGAATGATAAATAAGGCCGTTTCCATTGCTTTTGCAGGATGTTTGCTGTTGCTGATTTCGTGCACCGAAGACAGTTTTGTCGAAAATTCGGCGCGCTTGCGCATCAGTCTCACCGAATCATCGTCGATACCGCTTTCGGAAGCCAATCTCCAAATAACTTCTATCGAAGTGATGTTGACCGATTCGACCGGACAATCGCAAGACGAATGGATTCCGCTGGAATATGTCGGTGGTACTTACAACCTGTTGAAATATCTGAAAGGTGAGACAATACGGATTGCCGATCAGTATTTTTCTGCCGGAACAATTACTCAAATTCGCATCAAATTGGCGAGCACGCTTCATATTGTCGATAAATACAGTTTGCTCTCCGATCAGCAACAACTGCCTGTAGATTTGGCAACCGAATATCAGGATGGGGTAGTGGTAGCCGCGGACATTCCGCTTACTCCGAACGTGATCACCGATATTCTGCTCGACTTTAACCTTGCTCAATCCATCTACAAAAACAACGCGGACGATTTTGTTTTTGTTCCTTACGTCAGAGCTTACACCCAACTGGATGGCGGAATGTTGAAGGGCACGATTTCGCCGGTGGAAGCTGTTCCTATGGTGCAAATCGGATATCTGACCGATACCCTCAGCACGTTTGCCGCATCCGATGGTTCGTTCTATTTTCAGGGACTTCGCGCCGGATTGTGGGAAATTCATGTCATCCCGCTCAACACTCTATATGCCGACACCACAGTGATGGATACCGTTTTCAATCAGACGACTACAACCGTATCTCCAAATCCGATCGTGCTGAAAAAAATCGAATAAGGCAGATAAAAAATCGCTCGGACACTTTTGAACCCCTTTCTGGTCAAAAGAATGATTGCCTTATTTTGAGTGCCGACATCCACTGAACTCAATCGAAAAAGAAGACAAACCCCGAAAACTCCTTGGGAAATACTGATATTACAGAGATGAACAACAATAGCTGAAGGGTGAGCATTCCATGCATCATCATTCGTCTATTTGCCATGAAGCTGAGTAAGGGTTGACTTGGAGTTGCTATGGAGTTGCTATGGAGTTGCCTCGGAGCTATAGCGTAGAATGGCTGTTGATAAATTGGCGGGAACAAATAAATGGGGAAGAAATGAAAGAAAGGTAAAACTCGGAAATGAACGGATCATCCGTCATTCATGAAGCAACCTCAATGTTTATCTACCGACGCTATTTCACCCAGAGACAAAATTCTTCTATCGTTTTTTTATGTTTTCTTTTTTCCGTTTAAATATATTTCAATACATTTGCAAAAGAAGATAAATAACTTTATATCGTTCAGAAAACACGGAATGAGATTCAAATTATATTTAAGCATCGATAAACACACATTTGGCAATCGATTACCTTTCAATTACCAATATGAACTGTCGGCGGTGATATACAAAATACTTGCCGGCACCAATCAGGCATTCGCCGAATGGCTGCATGACAATGGTTTTGTGTCAGATAAAAAGATATTCAAGCTGTTTTCCTTTTCGAGGTTGCAAATACCCCAATATCGCATGGAGGGAAGTTTTCTGAAAATCCTTTCGGACTCGGCCGAATGGTATCTTTCTTTTTTGCCCGAACGCAGTACGCAGGAATTTATTCAGGGCGTTTTCAGAGAACAGCAATTTGAGTTGGGAAACCGGCAAGCCCGTATCCGCTGCAGGGTGCAAAGCATCGAAATGCTGTCCTTGCCACTGTTTACCGAACAAATGTCGTTCAGGACACTTTCGCCGATGTGCCTGACGCTGAAGCGCGAAAACGGAACCGACGAATATGTTGCTCCGGATCACCCAATGGCGAAGGAACTCATCCGACAAAATTTGCTCGACAAATACAAAGCTTTCACCGGCAACGATTTTCCCAATCATGATGCTGTTTTCGACTTCAAGGTGACCAATCAACCCCGCTCATCGCTGGTGACCATCAAAGCCGACACGCCGCAGGAAAGCAAAATCCGTGCTTTCGGTTGCAATTTTCAGCTCACGGCACCCGTCGAATTGATGAAAATCTGTTACGATTGCGGCATCGGCAGCAAAAACAGCCTGGGGTTTGGGATGGTGGAAACAACAAAAGAAAATAACAAACAGGAAAACTAAAAGGATATATGTTACAAGAAATAACCATTGAAAAAACAAGTAACCGGGAATAAAAAAAATTAAATACATGGAGAAAGAAAAAATCAAACAAAAATATCTTTTGAAGGGGGATATCAATGGTATTCAAAAATATATTTTTGATGTCCAAAATAACGGAGCAGCAAAATCGCTGAAAGCAAAATCTTTTCTTATAGAAGAAATAGGCTCTGTAGCATGCGAAAAAATTTTGACAGAACTGAAATCATTTGATGTAAACGGCACTATTTTTTATGAGGGTGGCGGAAGTTTTTATATTTGGTTTGATGCTGAAGATGACTTTGTTGCCAATAACATAATGAATAAGATAAGAGATGATTTTCACAAAGCTTTAAAATATGAAAAATTCTATATTACCCTTTCTTTTGTAAAAGCAGATAAACAAGATTTTGGGGCAACATGGATAAATCTGCGCGAGCAATCCATTAAAGACCAATTACAAATTTTCATCTCCTATTCTTCTGCTTTTACCCCTTATTCCCTAGACGATGAAACAATATCTAATTTGCAATCAAAAGAAATTGGCGTAAACACCAATTCGGATATATATAAGGCTATCACAAATGAAATGGTTAAACATAATTATTTTTTTATTTCGCTTTTTGGGGAAAAGGAAGTTTTTTATGTGACCAATTTTGAAAATATAATAACAAACAAGTTGCCGTTTTGGGAAGATTATAAAGAAAAAGAAAGCTATAAAAAATATCGTCTAAATCATCAATATGACTATCCGGACAATTTTATTTTAGAAGATAATAATCTGATTGATTTTGATGCTTTCGGAGATTTTGCAGCACATCGTACCGGAACAAACAAAATAGGAGTCGCCAAGTTGGATGTGGACAACCTGGGACAACTATTTGGAAATATTGGAAATGAAACAGAAGGCGAGAAATTATCCGAAGCACTCAATAATTTTTTTAAAGAAAGTTTATATACCATCTTTAGTAAAGAAACATTGAAATGGCGTAAATTGGATGAAGATGACAAAGAAGATAAAGAAGTATTCAAGGCAAATATTTATCCCGTATTTGCCGGTGGCGACGATTGCTTTATAATTGGAGCGTGGGATGCTGTATTACCTTTCATAAAAAGGCTTCAAGAAAAATTCCATGATGAACAAAACAGGTGGAGAAATGAATTTATAAAAAAGGAAGAAGATGTAACATTATCTGCCGGGATAGTTATTGTTGATCCGACTTGTCCGGTAAAATTGTTTGCAGAAATGGCAGAAAACGCTTTATCAAAAGCCAAGAAAAGCGGAAAGAATAAAATTGTCCTTTTTGATCAAGTATTTTCATGGAAGGATTATGAAGTGCTGTTGGATACAAGTGCTAAACTTGCATCATATATGCAACAGAATAATATTGATAGAGCTTATCTGAACAAAATAACCAAAAGTGCCAAAGGATTTAATGCTTTGAATAACAACAATGGTGTAAACTTCGACAACATATATAAGTTGAAGTATTACATCAGTAAAAATGACGAAACATTAAATTATATTGCAGAGTTACTTTTTGATCCCTATTACGAAGCGATGAAGAACAGACTTTTGAACCACGAAGCTGATTTAAATATTGCCATTTATCCTACAATAGCCAGAATAACAGAATTATTAACCAAGTCAAAATTAGCATATGAATAAGAATGAAAATATGAAGAGTCAGAAAGAAAAAAAGGAGGATAATAATACTAAAATCTCCTTAAACATACTAACTGAAAATGTCGATCTCGTCTTTAAAAGAAAAGATGACACAAATGAATACAATGAATTCTATCTAAAAGAATTAGAAGAGTACGTAAAAAAATATCTAAAAAATAGTATCACAAAAACTCAAATGAGAAACATTTTCGATACTTTTAAAGATTGTGATTCAAATGATAAGATGAAACTGCTTAAACCTAAACTCATGTACTTCGCGGGAAGAATTAATAAGAATGATGCCAAAAAATTTATCGAGCAACTCATTCTACTTACGGATGAAATGAGAGATGAGAGCGATTATAAACAACTGCAAAAGTTAGTGGAAACCATTCTGGCTTACCATAAGTATTTTGCAAAAGATTAAAACGAATAAAAATATGGACACAACAAAATTATCAGGCAAAATAATAATTTCAGGAGAAATTATTGTGCAAACAGGGCTTGCCATAGGTGGCAATAAGGCGGGAATCGAAATTGGAGCTTTAGATAATCCGGTCATAAAAACACATCAAGGGATACCCTTTATACCGGGCAGTTCATTAAAGGGAAAACTCAGGTCGCTCCTTGCTCGAGCAGCCGGCAGCGATTCGGTAGAAAGAGACATTGAAATTTCTAACTCATCGAACGATAAGTTAGAAAAAGAAAAAATACAACCGATATATAAACATATCGCACCACTTTTTGGCTATGGTGCAGGCGAAAGCAAAAGACAGGGAGATGCTGATCAAACAAAACAAACAGAACAAACAGCTGAAAACAGAAACAACCGCAAGGGCGAAGCTTTATTAAAAGTGAGAGATGCTTTCTTAAAAAAAGGAGAAGAGGAAAATAAAAAATTTACAGAAGAAAAAATGGAAAACTCAATTCACCGGGTTACCGGCGTAGCTAATCCGCGCCCAATAGAAAGAGTGCTCCCGGGAACAGTTTTTTCACTGGATATGTATCTCGATGTTTATGACAAAGAAGAAGCTCTACAACAGTTGCAACTTCTTGACTTGGCTTTTCAGTTGCTTACTGATGATTATTTGGGAGGAGGAGGAAGCCGAGGAAATGGCAAAGTTAAATTGAAAAATTTCAAAATCACATATAAAAAATTAATGCCGGAAGATGAAACAATTTGCATAAAAGAGAAAGGAGAGATTGCATACACATTTAAATGCTGTGAAAATGAAAATCAAAATAGTGAACATTAAACCCAACAGCCGCTTTCATTTTGGTAATATTTCTGTGGATAGCGATACAGCCTTGGCCGATACCGATGAGTATCTGCATTCTGATGTACTCTTTAGCGCTTTAGTTAGCAATTTATCACAAATAAAACCTCAACCGGAAATAGAAAGCTTTATTGGAGCTTTCAATAATGGCAATATTTTAATTTCTTCGGCATTTTATTGCATTGAAAAAACGGAATTATCCTCGGATGATCCAGATAAGTATTTATTTTTTATACCCAAACCGGTCACGGCAACATCCACCATTGATCTGAACAATTACGATAAAATAAAAGGAATAAAAAAAATAAAATTTATAACGTACAAAACCTTGGAAATTAAACCTGAAAACTGGAAATTGAACAATTCGATCGTAATGCATCCAATAGAGTATAAAGAAATAAACGACTATGTCCTGTCGCATGGTAACTTTCCTTTTAAAGAAGAAATTAATATCGCTTTCTATAATAAAATATCGACGCCCAACGTAAATATACATCTCTCAAACAAAAATGCGGGTCATCCATTTGTTGTAACATCGCTCCAAATCAGTGATCTTTCCTGTTATGGATTAAAAGTCCATTTTTATTTTTTATATAATATAAAAGACAAATCGCAGTGTGCCAATTTTGAATTGGCAACCCAATTGCTTGCATATAATGGCGTAGGGGGCGAAAGAAGTTCTGGTTGTGGGTTTATTGATGGCATAAGAGAAACTGAATATATACCACCTTATTTCACATCTCTTGATATCGATAAATTTCAAATGACATTGAGTAAAGTAATTCCTAAAAACGATGAAGAATTGAGCAATTTTTCGGCATTGAACACATCCATCAGAGGCGGTCGGAATTCAGAAAAAGGCCCATTTAGAAAAGTAAGAATGATAAACGAAGGATCAATATTTTCACAAAACGTAGTTGGAGAAAACGTAGAATTGGGCACTGAACAAATAAGATATGGTAAATGCATTTCAATGAATATTCCGCAAATGTACAGTTTATAAATCAGTAAGAAATGAATATAAATAAAACTTACAAATTAAACTTGAAGGTTTTGTCGCCATTGGCCATTAACGATGGGAACGAATTGTCACCATTATCAGATTATTTTGTTGATAATGGGAAAGTTCATTATATAGACCCTGAAAAATTTCTTCAATTATTGGCTAACGACAATCGATTATCGGCAGAATATGAAAATATAGCTTTATGCGACTATTCTAAAATAAAAGATTACTCATTAAATCTCATAAAATCTATCATAAAAGACGAACAAAAATTAAAAAATATCACCAAAGAGTATGCTGTTAATTATAAGGGAGCAGCGAGCAAGCTGATTAATTTAAAAACAATTATCAAAGTTAATGATTCTTCTTATATTCCAGGATCGTCTATCAAAGGTGCTATTAAAAATGCTCTTTTCTTTTATTGGCTGTCATCTACAGTAGAAGGAAAAAAAGAACTTAATGGTTATATTGAAAAAATTTCGGCATTGAGAGCAGATGAAAAGAAAGAAGATTTTATTAAAAATATCTCAAAGAATTTCCGACCTATCGAAAATTCTTTCCTTGGTATTTGGGACGGAATATTAAAACAGCCGTCAAGCAATTTAGTCATAACGGATTCTTCCTATTTTGATATTTCTCAAATAGCTGTAGACGAACTGAAAAGAAAAACACTTACACAGGGAATTGATGATTGGACACTCAATCTGCAGGAGTATGTTAAGCCGGATGATCAAAAGACGGTATCATTTGAGCTAAAAATTAAAACCTCTTCCTTGGATTGGCAAGGTTTAAACAAGGGAAATTTTTTGGCTAACCTTTTTAAGAATGAATCTCAACAAAATCTGAAAGAATTATTCAATATTTTAAACCGTTATACGCTTATAATTAAACAAGCTGTTGAAGAAATATTTTCTATTAAATATCCTCCATTTAGTTTAAATGACAATGAAGCTTTACTTTTGCTTGGAAGTAATAAAGGAATTCTTGCCACTTCGATTATTTATCTGCTCCAAAAAAACATGCAATTTGATGTTTTTAAAAATAAAGTAATAAACTATCTATTTCATAAAACATTCGATAGACTCAATTCCAACTTAGTTGCATCAAAAGAAAACTTCCCTATTTCTGTTTCCTATATTGATGGTATGCCCTTAGGACTCGTAAAAATTATTGATGACATAAATGATTATCCGTCAAATCTACCTTCTTATACAAAAGAGGAATGCTATTTGGGTAATCCGATTAAAGCAAAGCTTCTTGAAAAGAAAAAACCGCATGCGAAAATGTTGATCATCATGGAAGGTAAAGAAGAAAAGGTTGACGTGGCAGGAATTAAAACATTCGAACGTGATAATTCAACACAATTAATTGAAAACCAAATATATGAGATATATTATAATAGTGGCATTTTCAACTTTAATAAAAAAATATAACCATGGAAATGAAATGCATTATTTCAAGTATAAAAAGCAATTATGACGAATTGGAACGTTCAATTGTAAGTCAACTCCTGCTTGAAACCCCTAATCACCAATTAACTACCGGCACATACCGGGAAACAATCTGGATGTCGCTTTTTAAACAAATCATTCCGCACAAATTCTCAATAAAGCAAGGCGTTTTCATTATGGATTCCAATGGAAACACTTCAGCCGAAGTTGATTTGGTAATTTTTGACGAACAGTACACTCCGTATATTTTTAACTATGGTGAGATTTGTTTTATTCCCATAGAAGCAGTTGCCGTAGTGATTCAGTGCAAAAGCTTTACATTGGATGATAAAAACTTAACCGCTTGGGTTGAAACCATAAATCAATTAAAAACGTCTAATAATTCAATTGCACGATTGGCAAACAGTATTGCTATTAATGAATCTGTGTTAACTCAAAAATCAACTCGTCCAATTAAAATCCTTTGTTATTTGTCGGAGCAAAATCCGGATCAGAAGGCTGAAAACAGAGATTTTGATATTGAATTATGTGCAATTAAGGGTGAAAGCAAATTAAATATAAAATTTTATGATACAGTGGACAATTTGTATAAGGCTTTCATAAATTTAAATTTTCATCAACCAGAAGATATTTGTGAAGAAGAGTTAACAGGGATTGACGCCCTAAAAAAGACAAGCCTCCAAAAGCAATTTACCGTAAAAGACAATAATTTATTATCTTTCATTTTTCAACTCAACCAATTATTGATGCTGATCAATAATCCCTTGCTGTTTCCACATCAATCCTATGTTGACTTGTTTAACGAACAAACTGATAATGAAAATCCATCTTGATTTGGTATACGACGTAGGTGAAAAACGAGTAGGAAAAATGCTGAAATTGTGCCGCAACTAGTTGAATTGGATACAGAATTCGGTTTTCGAAGGCGATATTTCCGAGGTTAAATTGAAAGAATTGATTATATTGGCAGAAAAAATAATGAAACCGGAAGAAGATTCGTTGATTATTTTTTCGAGTCGGACAGAAAAGTTTCTCGACAAGCAAATTATTGGGAAAGAGCGAAGTAGCACCGATAATTTTCTCTAACCGTGTTGTCGAATAAGGGGTTTTCTCACGGTTGCGGGAGCAATTGACAGGAACAGCGATCATTGACATACTGAAAATCAACATATATTAGGAGTTGTCGATAGTCGGAAATTTTTATATTTTTGCCTATCGACAACTTTCCTACTTCAAAAATGAAGTTTATTTTGTGTTTTCGGGCTGATTTTCAGCCTTATTTTCAGTCGTTTTCAACGGCTCTTAATCGCACCAGAAGGAATTGAAATACAAATTGTTGAAAACTTGCACCGCCTAAACCGAAGTCCTCTTAATCGCACCAGAAGGAATTGAAACGGATGCTTCTACACAGAGTATGTTCTTGTAATATTCCACTCTTAATCGCACCAGAAGGAATTGAAATCTGTCATAAATTCTGAATGTTTGTTCCGATTTGCTGCTCTTAATCGCACCAGAAGGAATTGAAATGTTTTTCGAAATTAATAGCAGACATATAGCTGAATTTCTCTTAATCGCACCAGAAGGAATTGAAATCTGCCTCTCCAACAATTGGTACAAAGTGATGCTCACCTCTTAATCGCACCAGAAGGAATCGAAATTACCTTCAGACAACCCGGATATCATATTTACCGCATCCTCATAATCGCACCAGAAGGAATTGAAATAAAGGGCTATGCAGGCCTTCTACGTACCCGTTAACTCCTCATAATCGCACCAGAAGGAATTGAAATGGAGCTATTCGGAATTTATGACGAATTACACGGCACTCATAATCGCACCAGAAGGAATTGAAATGAAAGTATTTTACCTGGTAAACCTCTTATGATAGCCTCTTAATCGCACCAGAAGGAATTGAAATAATCCATTTAGGCCCTTACCATTAATTCCACCAATCTCTCTTAATCGCACCAGAAGGAATTGAAATCCAGATGCATAAGCATGCTCTTCATCAAAACAAAAAGCTCTTAATCGCACCAGAAGGAATTGAAATCTCTTATAATCTCCAGACAAACCGAATAGAAATACTCTCTTAATCGCACCAGAAGGAATTGAAATTATACCGACTCCTGAAAGACAGCACGCTTGGAAATATCTCTTTTTTCATGTACTTTTGCGAAAACTAATCACAGCTATTTTTACACATTTTTTATAATCCTGTACAAATAATTATAATGCAACCACCTTATCCTCAAAAAGAAGACAAGATTGCAGAAATCGTGCTTGCACAACAGCAATCATTGCAAATAAAAAAGAATCGTATCATTCGCCTATTATATATTGTTGGCGGATCTATTGCTTTCGGATTATCAATCTTAGTGGATATTCCGGAGCATACTGACCCCCCATTCCGGGCATACTGACCCCCCGGGAAACCAGGGTAAACAGATACATTTTAACTGTCATTCCGGCGGTTATTGACCCCTCTGAAAGAAAACAATATAAAAATTTGCGAGCGGCGGCATCCGTATTCCGGAGCATGTTGACCCCTCTTCACTGTTGATTTTCTGATGGTTTTTATTTACTTCGTAGGTTATTAACTACTAACAACGAAGGAATTATGTCAGGAAA